>NZ_JBHUYR010000027.1:0-1428 GCF_042668605.1 Streptomyces sp. NPDC057280 | reverse complement strand
GGTCACGTCCGCTGGAGTGGTGTATTGACGGCCACTCGGTGATCTCTTCTTTGAGGCTATGCGGTGAGTTCGGTGGGCAGGTCGGTGTCGTCGGTTTCTGACTCGATCGGGTGGAGGCGGGCCTTGGCGAGCAGGTCGAGTCCCATGTAGCGGCGGGCCTCGGTCCACTCGTCGTTCTGTTCGGCCAGCACCGCGCCGACCAGACGGATGACGGCGGTGCGGTCGGGGAAGATGCCGACTACGTCGGTGCGGCGGCGGATCTCCTTGTTCAGTCGTTCCTGCGGGTTGTTCGACCAGATCTGCCGCCAGATCTCGCGGGGAAACGCGGTGAATGACAGAAGGTCGTGCTGGGCGTTGTCCACGTGGGCTGCCGCCTTGGGGAACTTGGCCTCCAGTGCGTCCAGAACGTGCTGCATCTGGGCTTGGACGGCTTCGGTATCGGGTTGTTCGAAGACGGTCCGCAGCAGCGTGGCCACCCAGGGCTGGGCCGATTTCGGAACCTGGCTCAGCAAATTTCGGGCGTAATGCGTGCGGCATCGCTGCCAGCTCGCGCCGGGCAGGACCGCGCCGATGGCGTCGACCAGGCCGGCGTGGGCGTCGGAGATGACGAGTTGGACGCCGGACAGGCCGCGGGCGATCAAGGAGCGCAGGAAGGCGAGCCAGCCGGCGCCGTCCTCGGCGGTGGCGACGTCGATGCCGAGGATCTCGCGGTGGCCGTCGGCGTTGACGCCGACCGCGATCAGGGCGTGGACGTTGATGATGCGGCCGCCCTCGCGAACCTTCTGGGTGAGCGCATCGACCCAGATGAACGCGTAAGGGCCCTGATCCAGAGGCCGGTTGCGGAATGCGGCGACCTGCTCGTCCAGGTGCTTGGCCATGGCACTGACCTGGGACTTCGACAGCTGGGTGACGCCCAGGCTCTCGGCGAGCTTCTCGACTCGGCGGGTGGACACTCCGAGCAGGTAGGCGGTGGCGACCACCGAGATCAGGGCCTGCTCGGCCCGGCGTCGTCGTTCGAGGAGCCAGTGCGGGAAGTAACTCCCCGACCTGAGCTTGGGGATGGCGAGTTCGACGGTGCCGGCCCTGGTGTCCCACTCGCGCGGGCGATAGCCGTTGCGGTGATTGACTCTCTCGTCGCTGACCTGCCCGTATTCGGCGTTGCAGAGCGCGTCTGCCTCTGCGGACATGAGCGCGTCGGCGAACGTCTTGACCATCGCGCGCAGCAGATCGGGACTCGCCACGGCGAGATTGTCCTCGGCGAGGACATGCAGGGGCAGACTGTCAGGTGCGGTCATCGTGCTGATCTCCTTCGGGCTTCGACACCTCGAAGATCAGCCGGTGGCCGTTCATCTATGCGGGCACCATCCCAACGCCGGAGCAAACCCCCGGATCAGGTCGAACCCGTACACCACTTCCCTGGACGCAACC
>NZ_JBHUYR010000026.1:0-1522 GCF_042668605.1 Streptomyces sp. NPDC057280 | reverse complement strand
AACACAGTGGACGCGAGCAACTGAGGACAAGCCCTCGGCCTATTAGTACCGGTCACCTCCACACGTTACCGTGCTTCCAGATCCGGCCTATCAACCCAGTCGTCTACTGGGAGCCTTACCCTCTTATAGAGGTGGGAGTCCTCATCTCGAAGCAGGCTTCCCGCTTAGATGCTTTCAGCGGTTATCCCTCCCGAACGTAGCCAACCAGCCATGCCCTTGGCAGAACAACTGGCACACCAGAGGTTCGTCCGTCCCGGTCCTCTCGTACTAGGGACAGCCCTTCTCAAGACTCCTACGCGCACAGCGGATAGGGACCGAACTGTCTCACGACGTTCTAAACCCAGCTCGCGTACCGCTTTAATGGGCGAACAGCCCAACCCTTGGGACCGACTCCAGCCCCAGGATGCGACGAGCCGACATCGAGGTGCCAAACCATCCCGTCGATATGGACTCTTGGGGAAGATCAGCCTGTTATCCCCGGGGTACCTTTTATCCGTTGAGCGACGGCGCTTCCACAAGCCACCGCCGGATCACTAGTCCCGACTTTCGTCCCTGCTCGACCCGTCGGTCTCACAGTCAAGCTCCCTTGTGCACTTACACTCAACACCTGATTGCCAACCAGGCTGAGGGAACCTTTGGGCGCCTCCGTTACCCTTTAGGAGGCAACCGCCCCAGTTAAACTACCCATCAGACACTGTCCCTGATCCGGATCACGGACCCAGGTTAGACATCCAGCACGACCAGACTGGTATTTCAACGACGACTCCACCCGAACTGGCGTCCGAGCTTCACAGTCTCCCAGCTATCCTACACAAGCCGAACCGAACACCAATATCAAACTGTAGTAAAGGTCCCGGGGTCTTTCCGTCCTGCTGCGCGAAACGAGCATCTTTACTCGTAGTGCAATTTCACCGGGCCTATGGTTGAGACAGTCGAGAAGTCGTTACGCCATTCGTGCAGGTCGGAACTTACCCGACAAGGAATTTCGCTACCTTAGGATGGTTATAGTTACCACCGCCGTTTACTGGCGCTTAAGTTCTCAGCTTCGCAACCCCGAAAGGTCACTAACCGGTCCCCTTAACGTTCCAGCACCGGGCAGGCGTCAGTCCGTATACATCGCCTTACGGCTTCGCACGGACCTGTGTTTTTAGTAAACAGTCGCTTCTCGCTGGTCTCTGCGGCCACCCCCAGCTCGAGGAGCAAGTCCTCTCACCAGTGATGGCCCCCCTTCTCCCGAAGTTACGGGGGCATTTTGCCGAGTTCCTTAACCATAGTTCACCCGAACGCCTCGGTATTCTCTACCTGACCACCTGAGTCGGTTTAGGGTACGGGCCGCCATGAAACTCGCTAGAGGCTTTTCTCGACAGCATAGGATCATCCACTTCACCACAATCGGCTCGGCATCAGGTCTCAGACTATGTGCAAGGCGGATTTGCCTACCTTGCGTCCTACACCCTTACCCCGGGACAACCACCGCCCGGGATGGACTACCTTCCTGCGTCACCCCATCACTCACCTACTA
>NZ_JBHUYR010000025.1:0-1680 GCF_042668605.1 Streptomyces sp. NPDC057280 | reverse complement strand
GGAAATCCTGGGCAAGTGAGCCCCCAGACCCGGGTCTCACTCGTATACTCGTGCATACAAGTTCCTTCGTGCTGGTAGGCCGCCATGTGCAGCGGGTTCGGGCTAGACGAGTTTCACGCCGTCGTGGGCGCGGATGGCCGGCGGGGACGTCGCGTCGAGTGCGTCCAGGACGCGGATCGCGTACGCCTCGTCGGAGAGTTCGGAGACTTCTTCGCGGGTGGCCCAGCGCAGGGCGCGGGTTTCGTCGCCGGTGGTGGGCGTGCCGTCGGCGGCCTGGCAGCGGAAGACCAGGGAGACGATCAGGCCCGTCATGTTCTTGTAGACGCCGGTCAGGGTCGCGGGAAGTGCGATCTTGATGCCGGTCTCTTCGAGGACTTCGCGCTGGAGGGCCTCGGGGATGGTCTCCTCGCGTTCGAGGACGCCGCCCGGGGGTTCCCACTTGCCGTTGTCGCGGCGCTGGATCAGGAGGGCGCGGTTCTGGGCGTCGACGATCACTCCAGCGACGCTCACGGAGTGCGGACGGTCCATGCTCACGTTCCTCGGCCCTCTCGGCTGACTAGGCTCTCCACCGTAGCAACAAGACTCGCCCACTCGTCTAGATACCTAAAGGAGTACACGTGAGCCCTCTTTCTTCGGGCCTTCTCGGTGATCTCGATCCCACGAGTGATCGTGCGGTCTTCCGTCAGATCGCCGATCAGTTGCGTGAGGCCATCGACCGTGGGCGATTCAGGGAAGGCGAGAAGCTGCCCTCGGAAGCAGAGCTTGTCGAGCATTACGGGGTATCCCGTATGACGGTCCGAAACTCCTTCTCCATCCTCCAGGGGGAAGGCCTCGTGCACGCAGAGCACGGCAAGGGCGTCTTCGTACGGCCCCGGCCGCCCGTGCGGCGCCTCGCCTCCGACCGCTTCGCGCGGCGCCACCGCGAGCAGGGCAAGTCCGCCTTCATCGTCGAAGCCGACACGGTCGGCAGTCACCCCCAGGTCGACAGCCTTGAGGTCAAGGAAGAGAAGGCCAGCCAGGACATCTCCACCCGGCTCGGCTCCGTACGGCGCGTCCTCGCCCGGCGCCGCCGCTACCTCCTCGACGGGCGGCCGGTCGAGTTCGCCACCTCCTACCTGCCACTCGACATCGCCCGCGGCACCCAGATCGCCGAGCCGAACCCCGGCCCCGGCGGCATCTACGCCCGCCTCGAAGAACTCGGCCACCGCCTCGACCACTTCGAGGAGGAGATCCGCGCCCGGATGCCCTCGCCGGCCGAGGTGAAGACCCTCCGACTGGCCTCCGGCGTGCCCGTCATCCACCTCATCCGGACCGCCTTCGATACCGAGGGGCGAGCCGTGGAGGTCTGCGACACCGTGATGGCGGCTGACGCATACGTGCTGTCGTACCAGCTTCCGGCGACGTGAGCGCGGACCACGCCGTGCCCGGCCGAGGGTGGACAGGTGATGACCGCGAACACAACGACGCCTGTCACAAGCGCTGGTCGCAGGAGCAGAACAGGCCCACTCACCAGCCCGGATACCGGGACGACTGGTACAACGCGCAATGCGGCGGCTGCCGGTTCTGGGTCGCACTGAGCGGGGAGCTGGGGCGGGACTGGGGAGTCTGCACTCATCCCGGCTCCGCGTTCGACGGTCGAGCCCGTTTTGAGCACGACGGTTGCGAGCTCTTCGCCATCCG
>NZ_JBHUYR010000024.1:0-1689 GCF_042668605.1 Streptomyces sp. NPDC057280 | reverse complement strand
TCAACCCTGGTGGGTTCGGTCCTCCACGAAGTCTTACCTCCGCTTCAACCTGCCCATGGCTAGATCACTCCGCTTCGGGTCTTGAGCGCGCTACTGAATCGCCCTGTTCGGACTCGCTTTCGCTACGGCTTCCCCACACGGGTTAACCTCGCAACACACCGCAAACTCGCAGGCTCATTCTTCAAAAGGCACGCAGTCACGAGATGGAAGCAAGCTTCCATCCGACGCTCCCACGGCTTGTAGGCACACGGTTTCAGGTACTATTTCACTCCCCTCCCGGGGTACTTTTCACCATTCCCTCACGGTACTATCCGCTATCGGTCACCAGGGAATATTTAGGCTTAGCGGGTGGTCCCGCCAGATTCACACGGGATTTCTCGGGCCCCGTGCTACTTGGGTGTCTCTCAAACGAGCCGCTGACGTTTCGACTACGGGGGTCTTACCCTCTACGCCGGACCTTTCGCATGTCCTTCGCCTACATCAACGGTTTCTGACTCGTCTCACAGCCGGCAGACTGTGAAAGAGAGATCCCACAACCCCGCATGCGCAACCCCTGCCGGGTCTCACACGCATACGGTTTGGCCTCATCCGGTTTCGCTCGCCACTACTCCCGGAATCACGGTTGTTTTCTCTTCCTGCGGGTACTGAGATGTTTCACTTCCCCGCGTTCCCTCCACATACCCTATGTGTTCAGGTATGGGTGACAGCCCATGACGACTGCCGGGTTTCCCCATTCGGAAACCCCCGGATCAAAGCCTGGTTGACGACTCCCCGGGGACTATCGTGGCCTCCCACGTCCTTCATCGGTTCCTGGTGCCAAGGCATCCACCGTGCGCCCTTAAAAACTTGGCCACAGATGCTCGCGTCCACTGTGCAGTTCTCAAACAACGACC
Organism: Streptomyces sp. NPDC057280; assembly: GCF_042668605.1. NCBI lineage: Bacteria > Bacillati > Actinomycetota > Actinomycetes > Kitasatosporales > Streptomycetaceae > Streptomyces > Streptomyces sp. NPDC057280. The sequence continues at coordinate 796 of NZ_JBHUYR010000024.1, read as the reverse complement.
AGCCACCCACCACCCCGCCACACTCGGCGAGTTCACTGGGGCCGGCATCGAAGTACAACCTTGCGGCCGTTACTTCAGACACCCAACAGCGTGCCCGGCACCCTCGCCACTCGTGATCAGCGTTCCACGCTCCGAAGAGCAGTACTGGCAGCCCGAGATGACTGAGAGTGCCGAATAATCAACGTTCCACCCATGAGCAACCAGCATCGGACGTTCGCCGATGTACTGGCCTCTGACCAACCGGAGTTGGTGAGAAGTGCTCCTTAGAAAGGAGGTGATCCAGCCGCACCTTCCGGTACGGCTACCTTGTTACGACTTCGTCCCAATCGCTGGTCCCACCTTCGACAGCTCCCTCCCACAAGGGGTTGGGCCACCGGCTTCGGGTGTTACCGACTTTCGTGACGTGACGGGCGGTGTGTACAAGGCCCGGGAACGTATTCACCGCAGCAATGCTGATCTGCGATTACTAGCAACTCCGACTTCATGGGGTCGAGTTGCAGACCCCAATCCGAACTGAGACAGGCTTTTTGAGATTCGCTCCACCTCACGGTTTCGCAGCTCATTGTACCTGCCATTGTAGCACGTGTGCAGCCCAAGACATAAGGGGCATGATGACTTGACGTCGTCCCCACCTTCCTCCGAGTTGACCCCGGCGGTCTCCTGTGAGTCCCCATCACCCCGAAGGGCATGCTGGCAACACAGGACAAGGGTTGCGCTCGTTGCGGGACTTAACCCAACATCTCACGACACGAGCTGACGACAGCCATGCACCACCTGTACACCGACCACAAGGGGG
>NZ_JBHUYR010000023.1:0-6358 GCF_042668605.1 Streptomyces sp. NPDC057280 | reverse complement strand
GGAGAGACGAGACGACATCCACGAAGCCTTCCTCGGCATCGCCACCTGCCTCATCACACACCGCCACGTCCAACGCCTTTGTTAGGACCTCTAAGAGGCGGCCGTCGTCATCGCGGCCATCAACGAGTCGCTGTGACCAGGCGGCTCAAGACCGGAAGCACGCCCCGCAGGTCGTCGTCGTCCACCGTGACGGTCGCCTCCTCGCGCGCTCTTGCCGAGGCATTGAACGCCACGCTCAACCCGACAGACGCGAACAGCGGCAGATCGGAGCGGCTGTCCCCGACGGCCGCACACGAGCGGGAAGCCAGCCCCAGCTCCCGCGCCTGCGCGAGAGCGCAATCCCGCTTGTCGTACTCGTCGAAGTGACAGGCCACCCGGCCCGTGAACCGGCCCTCGGCTGTCTCCAACCGAGGGCCGCTGAACCCATGGAAGCCGAAGCGATCAGTCAGGTAGCTGCCGACTGGCGACCAGGCGAGAGTCGCCAGCATGGGCACCAACCCGTTGCGTCGACACCAGGTCACGGTCTCAGTGATGCCCGAGACCAGGGGAAGCCTGTCGAGCCAGCCAGAGACCTGATCTTCGAAAACCCCTGCCCAGCCCGCGGCATCCAGTTCAGAGACCTGCCGATTGTCCAGGGCGCCGGAGGCATAGGCGTCCTCGGCCTTGGCCAACTCCTCCTGATGGCCCAGGAAGCCAGCCAGAAAGACCGACGAACTCGTGCCGGGGACGAGGGTGCCATCGACATCGAAGAACACAGCGCCCGCGTGATCGGATGAGAACACCGCCCAAGGATGCCACTGCCTCGCAAAACGCCACCCCGGGGAGCACCGGGCACCCCCGGCTGTATCCGATACACGCCTTGGCAGCCGTTTTGCTCCCGAACGCGGTCATCGCCCGGGGAGCGTGTACCCGCTGCGGCTCACACGCCGCGCGTCGCCGCGATGATCAAGGCGGAGGCGATGACCAGAACGGCTACCAGCCCTATGACCATGCGGATGCGGCCCATCCACTGCGCCCACCCGGACCGGTCGTCAGGGCGTTCGTGGCAGCATCCGGCGGCCGTAGATGTGCTGCGTGTGCCGAACAGGATGCTGCACCAGATGCATACCTCGTCTTCCAGCCGGTACGCGCTGGTCAGCTGTGCGCAGGCATCCGGATCTGTGTCCATGTCCCGTGCCGTCATACGCCCGTCAACGACCGAAAGGTCGCCAGGAAACGCCAAACGGGGTGGCGACACCCCCGGCGCACAGGACTGATGTCACCCCCCGATGTCGGGTGGTCAGTCTGCATCGGTTGGGTGGACGGCGATGAATCTCCCACTCCAGCATCCGCATGCGCTCGATCGGCTGGTCCGCCCTCGCCATCGGCGGTCTTCTCGCTCCCGAGACCGAGAACGTTGCGTGCTCAGTACCGCTCGCGATGAGGCGAACGTGACAACGACGAGTTCAGTCGGTCCTCACAACATCCGACAAGGGCACGTCGATCGTGCTCACGTCACCCATGATGTCGACGGTCAGCCGCACACGTCCACGACCGAGGTCGACGGTTCCGACAGGGCCACTGAAGCCAGCGAATGGTCCTCCGGTGACCCGCACAACGTCGCCTGTCCGAACCTTCGCCTCTTCCACCATGCCTACTCTCTCCAGGCGTCATCGACGCCAACTGCCAAAGAAGACCGAGGATGCACACTCTGCGAGCCGGTCGTATTCAAGCACGGACGGCGGCGCTGCTTGATCGCTCGCGGCTCACCTCAGTCATTTCCGATGCGCGGCACCTGTTGTCACACGGTCTCCGTGTCGCCCCTGACGAGTTGCTGATCGACTGACCTCAGTACGGTGTGGGTGCCGTGGCGCCCGGATTCTCGACTGCCTGTTGCAACGCGGCTTCCAGTCGGTCGCGGGCCTGGGTCTGGGCGGCGATCCGTTCATTGAGGACTGCCAGACGTTCCTGTGCGACCTGCAGGCCCCTGTCCGAGGGCGGTGCCGCAGCCACGTCGCCGTCCAGGCATGTCAGGAACACCCGCACGTCGTCCAGGGTGAGTCCGGCGGCCAACAGGTAACGGATGTTGCCCACTCGCACCACGGCCCGCTCGTCGTAGACGCGGTAGCCATTGGCGGCCCGTTCGCAAGAGATCAGCCCGGCCTGCTCGTAGTGCCGCAGCGCTCGAGCGGTCGTCCCGGTCGCCTTGGCCAGCTCACCGATCCGCACCCCTCCCACCTCCCGGGCCACTCCTATCACGCCACGACCGCTCCGCCGTCGACCGGGAGTACGACTCCGGTGACGAACGAGGCAGCCGGGGCGGCAAGTTGGACGATCGCCCACGCCACGTCCTCGGGGCGGCCGATCCGGCCGAGGGGGGTGTGTGTCAACTGCCACTTCCGCACCGCGGCCATACGTTCCGGCGTCAGACCCTGATGGACGCCGATAGGGGTGTCGACCGCGCCGGGCGCGACCGCCACCACCCGGATCCCCCGGGATGCCAGTTCGACCGCCCAGCTGCGGGTCAGTAGCTCCAGGGCGGTCTTGGTCGCCGCATAGACCGAACTGCCCGGCCAGGCCCGCTGTCCCACCGAGGTACTGACATTGACGATCACCCCCCGCGACGCCTCCAGGAGTGGCAGCGCAGCCTGAGACAGCAATATGGGAGCGACGAGGTTGGTGGCGAGCTGAGGCTCGATCATCTCGGGCGTCAGCGTGCCCAGGGCGCCGCTGCGTACGATGCCGGCGTTGTTGACGAGCACGTCAAGCCGACCGTGTGTCTCCAGTACGGCCTGGAGAATCCGATGAGGCTCGCCCTCGGCAGTGATATCGGCGGCCAGCGGCGTGATCCTGGCATCCCCGGCAGCGGTCTCTTCGAGCCGCTCGACTCGTCGCCCGATCGCGACCACGTGGGCGCCCTCGGCGGCGAAGGCACGGGCAGTGGCCCGGCCGATCCCGGTGCCGGCTCCGGTGACGGCGACGATCCTGCTGGTGCGCGGTGCGATGCTGTTCATGCTCGTCATCGTTCAACCCTGTCGCCAGTGGCAAGGTCAAACGGCGTCCGGCAGACAGTGGTCACCGGGTATGGCACTTCACCTCCCCGGGGCGGCCGGCGGTGCCGTTGAAGATCAGGTGATGGTGTCTTCGACAGTCGCACGTGGTCGAGGACGGTCTCGGGGCCGGTCATCTCCAAGCCGTGCCGCAGTTGCGGGGCGGGGTCGGCCACGCGTAAGTCGGCCTGCCGGTGGGTGCTCCGCAGGATGCTCAGGAAGGTGGAGTTGGAGGAGGTGTCGAGCACCACCCGGGTGTGTTCGGAGGCCGCGGTCTCTAGCGCGTCGGTGAGCGGGTTCGATGGAGTGAAGGTCGGGGGCGCCGTTGGCGACGACGCAGGCCCCGCCGCCTTCGTACGGAGCCCACCCCGTGGTTGACGACAGCATGACCGCGCTGCGGTCGGCGCTGGCGACACACGTTCGCCCTGTCGTGTCGTCAGGGAGGCGGCTCGGCACCGACGGGCTCGGACATCGACACGGGTTGGGGTCTCCTTCGAGCCTCGACCTGTGTAAAGGACGTAACCACTGACTACGCTGACGGCACATGGACGCGATCTTCCGGCTTCCGCCTCAATCCCCCCTGGCCGCGGCTGTTTCCGAGGAGTGGGGTTTGCTCCCGCTGCGTGTCCCCATGGGCTGGAACGTCATCTACAACACGTTGATGGCCCGACGCCTGCCGGATGGAAGAGTCGAGGTCAACGACTCCGAGGACCTGAATTGGGCACGGACCGCACGACCGCCGTGGCTGACCGAGCAGGAGGCGGTGCGGAAGGGCGGCCTGCAGGCCCGGGAGATCAATATCGACGCGGGCTGGTATTACGGCTGCGGCTTCCGCGTTGTCGTCCTCGACCCTGACTGGGACCATGAGGGAGCCTCCTACACCACTTCCGACCTCGACGAGTTCCTCGCCACCCTTGAGGGGTGGATGCGAATGATCAGCGAGCGGGGGGAACTCCCCAAGTCGTGAGGTCAACTTCCAAGCTGTCTCCTGGCATCGCGTCAGGCAGCATCAGCGCCAGGGCATCGTGGCGGTTCAGAAGCTGACTCACGCGGCGCGGTGGGCCAGGCTGTCTTCGACCTCTTGGGCCAGGCCGAACAGCATGTCGGGCCGGTGTCCGGGCCGGCCCACGACGCCGGCGACGGCCGGGACGTCCGCCAGCAACGGCAGCAGCTGGGCCGCGCCGGGCCGCCCGCACGTGAGAGGAGTCGATCACCGCCCGCGACCAGTCCAGCTTCTTCGCCGACCGTAACTTCCTCAGCAGCACCAGATGCAGCTGATTCCACACGCCGGCCTCGTTCCACGCCGCCAGGCGACGCCAACAAGTCAGACACGAGCCGAACCCAGCTCCTGGGGCAGCTACTCCCGCTGGATCCCGGGCACGAACGGGATCCCGCACTGTGTCTGCCGGTCCGGAATCGCGGCCGGCCCGCCACCGACTTCGGACCCGGTCGGGACGACAACTGCTCGATCAACAACCACAGTCCGTCCGAGACGAACCACGTCCTCGGCCGCCGCTTCCCCACCACCACCCCAACGAACGCCAACACCGACAGCCACATGATCAACCGACTCCTTGTCGGGGCCCCTTAGCTGGAGGAGTCAGGCTTGTCCCTAGCCAGGTCGCGCAGCCCTGCCAGGGCGGTCAGGATGCCGCGTGGACCGCCTCTTCGAGGCCGCGGGCCGTGATGAGCTGTGCGTTGTCGTCGGCGAGGCTGACGCGCAGTCCCACCACGGCGACCTGGCCGGCGGCGACCTTCGATCCTCGGGCGCGCGCCTGCGGGCCCGCCCTCACCGGTCATGCCGTCCCCACCAGGTGCTGAGCGAGGGCGCTTTGGGGCGCGGCAGGGGGATTCTGCCTGGTGGGCGGTATGCGGGCGGCGTCTCGGGGCAGGCGGGCGGCATGAGGCCTCCCCAGGACCACCATCGGCGTGACCGTGCACGCAAAGCCGACCCGCGTGCAGCAACTGACACCGGTTCCGGCAGCGCTCTCAGGGAGGAGCAGGTCGTGGAGCTGCTGCGGGAGAGAGAGCAGCTCAGGCAGGCCATGCAGGAGCAGCCAGTGATCGACATGGCCTGCGGGGTGCTGATGGCCGGCTTCGCCTGCGACCCCCGGGAAGCCAAGAGCCTCCTTGCCGCCGTGGCCGGCCGGGCCGACGCCAGCGTGCGGAAGGTGGCTGAGGCGGTCGCCTCGGCTGCGCGGGGCAAGCCGCTGCCCGAAAGGCTCCAGGAGCACCTCGTGACAGCGGCGCGGGCCCGGCAGACGGGGCGGACATGACAGCGGCTCAGAGAGGGGAGGGGGACGGCGCTCAACAGAGAGGGCCGCGGGTACCGTGTCATATCCTCCGGTTCCGAGTAGACGGCCGCGGGGCGTTGAGAGCGGTACTTAAGATGATCTGCATGACGTCCTCCGGTCAGATCCGTCAACCGACGAGGCGACCGCGGGTCGGGCGCTCCGCATTTCTGACGTGTACCCCCCTGTTCTGGGGGTTGGCGCGGAGCACCGCGTTGTTGGACATCGACCTTGTCCAGGACACACCGGACCGGCTGACGGGACGGTTGCTCTCCGGCGATCTGGACGTCAGCTCGATCTCCTTGGTCGAGTATCTGCGGCACAGCGATGACCTCGTGATGCTGCCCGACATCGCCGTCGGAAGTGACGGGCCGATCCAGTCCTGCGCGATCGTCACGAAAGTGCCGCTGAGCGCGCTGAATGGCCGCACGGTCGCACTCGCCACGACCAGTCCCACCACCGCACAGATGTCCCGGTTGCTGTTGGAGCAGCGCTACGGGGTCACTCCGAGGTATGTGACCGGGCCGCCTCTGGAAGTCATGCTGGAGTCTGCCGACGCCGCTGTCCTGACCGGGGACGCCGCCCTGGCGGCGACGATGAACCCGTCCGTCTCTGCCGGCGTTCGGACGTACGACCTGGGTGAGCTGTGGAGACACTGGTCAGGGCTGCCTTTCGTACTGGCCGTGTGGGCGGTACGAAAAGAGACAGCGGCGCAGCGGCCGGACATGGTCGGTATGGTGCACCGCAGTCTGCTGGCCGCGCGGGGCCTCGCGCGGAGTGAGTCCCGCGAGCTTGCCGACCGGGTTGCCCTCTGGGAACCGTTCACCGCCCCGATGCTGCAGGACTACTTCACCCGGACCCTGGCCTTCTCCCTCGGAAAACGGGAACGGCTGGGACTGAGCGAATTCGCGCGCCGTTCGGGTACGTCACGACTGCTCTCCCCTCTTAGAGGTCCTAACAGAAGTCGGTTGATCATGTGACTGTCGGTGTGGTGGTTCGTTGGTGCAGTCGTGGGGAAGCACCAGCCGAGGCCGTGGG
>NZ_JBHUYR010000022.1:0-8817 GCF_042668605.1 Streptomyces sp. NPDC057280 | reverse complement strand
CACCGCAAACCGCTCAACCTGCGCACCCGCCAAATTCACCAACCCCGCATGCGACACCACCACACCCTTCGGCCGCCCCGTCGAACCCGACGTGTAGATGATGTAGGCCAGCTGGTCAGGAGCGATGTCCGGCAGTTCGCGCACGGTCCGGTGGTGGTCGCCGTCTAGTTCGTCGAGCTCGTCGAGCTCGTCGAGCAGGACGGTCTCCACCTCACCCGACAGCCGGTCGGCGGTTTCGGGCGCGACCAGGACCAGTTCGGCTTCACTGTCGGCGACCATGTAGGCCAGCCGGTCGGAGGGATACGCGGGATCCAGCGGCACATACGCCCCGCCGGCCTTCCACACGGCCAGAATCGCGATGATCGCCTCGATCCCGCGCGGGAAGCAGAGGCCGATCCGGGACTCCCGCCCCACACCGCGCGCCACCAGCCCGCGCGCCAACGCGTCGGCCCGGGCGTCGAGTTCGGCGTAGGACAGGCTCTGGTCCTCGGAGCTCAGGGCGTCCGCCTCCGGTGTCCGCGCCACCCACCCCTGGAACAGCTCCAGCACGGTCGCGGCTTCGACTTCGCTCGCGGTGCCGTTCCACCGCTCGACGACCGTCGCCCATTCGTCCGCCTCCAGCACGTCCACGGCGCCCAGCCGCAGCTCCGGGTCGGCCGCGACCTGCTCCAGCACCCGCACCAGCCGCCCGGCCAAGGCACGCACCGTCACCTCGTCGAACAGGTCGGCCGCGTAGAGAATCCCGCCCCGCAGACCATCGACCGACCCGTCCTCCGACCGGCGCTCGCTCAGCGAGAGGGACAGATCGAAGCGGGCCGGCGGATCCGCCAGCGGCGGGATCTGCTCGACGACCAGCCCTTCGAGGTCCCAGAGGGCCTCGGGCACGTTCTGAAGCGCGAGCAGCACCTGGAACAGCGGATTGCGGGCCGCCGACCGCTCCGGATTCACCTCGTCGACCAGCCGCTCGAAGGGCACATCCTGATGCGCGAACGCCGACAGATCGGCCTCCCGCACCCGCGCCAACAACTCACCGAACGTGGGGTTACCGGAGGCGTCGGACCGCAGAACGAGCGTGTTGACGAAGAACCCGGCCAGATCCTCCAGCTGTGAGTCCGAGCGCCCGGCGACGGGAGTCCCGACGCAGACGTCCTCCCCGGCCCCCATCCTCGCCAGCAGCATCACCAGTGCGGCGTGTACGACCATGAACATCGTCGCCCCGCTCCGCGCGGCCAGCTCCGCCAACCGGGCATGCGTCGCCGCATCGACGTCCACCGGCACCGACCCACTACGGAACGACGGCACCGCCGGACGCGGCCGGTCGAAGGGCAGCACGGTCTCCTGCGGCGCCCCCGCCAACTCCCGCTTCCAGTAGGCGACCTGGGCGGACACCTGACTGTCGGGGTCGTCCAGCTCGCCGAGCACCTCGCGCTGCCACAGTGCGTAATCCGCGTACTGGACGGGGAGCAGGTCCAGCAGCTCCCGCTCCTCCGTCCCGCCGCTCAACCGCGCCTGGTAGGCCGTCTGCAGATCACGGGCCAGCACGCCCATCGACCAGGCGTCGGTCGCGATGTGATGGGCCACCAGCAGCAGCACCCACTCCGCCTCCGAAACCTTCAACAGCGTGGTCCGCCACGGCAGTTCCACCGCCAGATCGAAGCCGCGCCCGGCCTCGTCCTCCACCAGCTCACGCCACCGCTCACCGGCGTCGACGATCTGGAGCCGCGGACGCCCCCCGGCGCCCTCGCGGATCTCCTGATACGGCACACCCTCCACGTCCGGGAAGACCGTGCGCAGGCTCTCGTGCCGGTCGGCAACGTCCCACAGCGCCGACTCCAGCACCTCGACATCGAGGCTGCCGGTCAGCCGCAGAGCGAAGGGGAGGTTGTAGGCGGCGGCGCCCTCAGCTCCCTCCCCGTCCATCCGGTTGAGGAACCACATCCGCTGCTGCGCGAAGGACAGCGGCACCCGCTCCGGCCGCTCACGCCGCCCCAGCACCACACCCGCCGACACGCCGGCGCTCTCGACGAGCCGCGCAACGGCGGCCACCGTCGGCTCCGCGAACACCTCACGGACCCCGACCGACACCTCCAGCACCGAACGGACACGGGCGATCAGCCGCATCACCTTCAGCGAATCACCGCCCAGCTCGAAGAAACTCTCCTCCACGCCGACCCGCTCCAGCCCCAGCACCTCGGCGAACAGAGCGGCCAACGCCTCCTCAGTCGCAGTCGCAGGTTCACGAGACGCACCGGCCCCCAGGTCCGGCAGCGGCAGGAGAGCGCGGTCGATCTTGCCGTTGACGGTCAGCGGGAAGGCGTCCAGGACGACGACCGCCGACGGGACCATGTACTCCGGCAGCCGGATGGCCGCACCGGCCCGGACGTCCTCGGCGTCCACGTCCCCGACGACGTAACCGACCAGACGGCCATCCCGTACGACAGCCAGGGCCCGCTCTACCTGTGGCTGGGCGGCGAGGACGGCTTCGACCTCGCCGAGCTCGACCCGGAAGCCACGGATCTTGACCTGCTCGTCGGCACGGCCCACGAAGGCCAGCTGACCGTCTGGCGTCCAGCGCGCCAGGTCACCGGTGCGGTACATCCGGCCACCGTCCGCGTCGAACGGGCAGGCGATGAAGCGTTCCGCCGTCAGGTCCGGGCGGTTGACGTAACCCCTGGCCAGACCGTCCCCGGCGATGTACAGCTCACCCGTCACCCCCACCGGGACAGGGCGCAGGAAGGCGTCCAGGACGTAGGTGCGGACATTGCCCAGGGGCCGTCCGATGGCGGGCGGGGCGTCCTCACCCGTAATGCCCTCATCCAGCAGTACGGCGGTGGTGATGACGGTCGCCTCGGTGGGCCCGTAGGTGTTCCACACCCGGGCCGCTTCACGCCACTTGGCGGCCAGACCGGCCTCCAGACGCTCGGCGCCCAGCACCCAGTTGCCGATCCCCGGCACCGCGTCCGGCTCCAGCACACCCAGCAGCGAGGGCACCACACTCGCCACGTCGACGCCGGCCGCATCGATCATGCGCGCCAGGGCCGCCGCATCCAGCCGCTCTTCGGATGAGGCGATCGCCAACGTGCCGCCCGCGGCGAGCGTGACCGCCACATCCAGCACCGCCGCATCGAAGCTGAACGACGCGAACTGCAACGCCGTGACACCAGGTTCAACGCCGAGCACCGGACGCATCACGGACGCCAGGTTGGCCACGGAGGCGTGCGCCACGGCCACGCCCTTCGGACGCCCCGTCGAACCCGACGTATAGATCACATAGGCCAGCTGGTCGGAGCCGACCTCGGGCAGCACACCGGAATCACTCGCCAAGTCATCCAGCAGAGCCCCTGCGGCCACTCGCCCGGCCGTCTCCTCCGCGACAACCACCAGCTCGGCGCCGCTGTCGGCGACCATGAACTCAAGTCGCTCAGAGGGGTATTCGGGGTCCAGCGGCACGTACGCCCCGCCGGCCTTCCACACCGCCAGCATGGCGATGACCGCTTCCGCCCCACGTGGCAGGCACAGTCCTACCCGGGACTCGCGGCCCACACCCCGCGCCACCAGCCCACGCGCCACCGCATCCGACCGCGCATCCACCTCGGCATACGACAGGCCCCGCCCCTCGGACCACACCGCGACCGTCTCCGGCGCCACGGTCACACGGGCGCGGAACCGCGCCAGCACGGTCGACGTGTCCACCTGCTGGTCGGAGGCGTTCCACTCCTCGACAACCGCCGCCCGCTCCGAGGCGGCCAGCAGATCAAGGTCGCTCAGCCGCAGCTCCGGATCGGCCGCGACCTGCTCCAGCACCCTCACCAGCCGCCCGGCCAGCCCCCGCACCGTCGCCTCATCAAACAAGTCGGCGGCATACAACAGCCCACCCTCCAACCCAGCAGGGGCCCCACCATCGGTCCACCGCTCACCGAGGCCCACCGACAGATCGAACCGGGCGGGAGCCATCTCCGGCGGGATCTGCTCTACCGCCAGCCCTTCGAGGTCCCACTGCGCCTCGGGCACGTTCTGGAGCGCGAGCATCACCTGGAACAGCGGATTGCGGGCCGCCGAGCGCTCCGGGTTCAGCTCGTCGACGAGCCGCTCGAACGGCACGTCCTGATGCGCGTACGCCGACAGGTCGGCCTCCCGCACCCGCGCCAACAACTCAGCGAACGTGGGGTTACCGGAGGCGTCGGACCGCAGAACGAGCGTGTTGACGAAGAACCCGGCCAGATCCTCCAGCTGTGAGTCCGAGCGCCCAGCGACGGGAGTCCCGACGCAGACGTCCTCCCCGGCCCCCATCCTCGCCAGCAGCACCGCCAACGCCGCGTGTACGACCATGAACATGGTCGCCCCGCTCCGCGCGGCCAGATCAGCCAACCGGGCATGCGTCGCCGCATCGACGTCCACCGGCACCGACCCACTACGGAACGTCGGCACCGCCGGACGCGAACGGTCGAACGGCAGCAGCGTCTCCTGCGGCGCACCTTCCAACGCCTCCCGCCAGAAGGCGATCTGCGCCGCCCCCGCACTCGACGGGTCCTCCAGCTCGCCGAGCACCTCGCGCTGCCACAGCGCGTAATCCGCGTACTGGACAGGGAGAGGCGCCCAGTTCGGGACGTCCTCGCCGGCGAGACGGGCACGATAGGCGTCCCGTAGATCGCTCGCTATCACGCCCATCGACCAGGCGTCGGTCGCGATGTGATGGGCCACCAGGAGCAGCACCCACTCCGCCTCTGAGACCCTCAACAGGGTGGTGCGCCACGGCAGGTCGACCCCGACATCGAAGCCACGGCCGATCTCGTCCCACATGAGCTCACGCCACCGCTCGCCGGCCTCGACCACCACCAGCTCCGGACGCCCCTCGACGCCCTGGCGGATCTCCTGATACGGCACGCCGTCCACGTCGGGAAAGACCGTGCGCAGGCTCTCGTGCCGATCGGCGATGTCACCCAGCGCCGCAGCCAGCGCCTCCGCGTCCAGCCGCCCGCTCAGCCGCAGCACCAGCGGCAGGTTGTAGACGGACGCCCCCGTCTCGTCCATCCGGTTGAGGAACCACATCCGCTGCTGCGCGAAGGACAACGGCACCCGCAGCGGCCGCTCGCGCCGCCCCAGCACCACACCGGTCGACCCGGCAGCGGTGTCGACCAGCCGCGCGATACCCGCGACCGTCGGCTCCGCGAAGACCTCACGGACCCCGACCGACACCTCCAGCACCGAGCGCACACGGGCGATGAGCCGCATCACCAGCAGCGAATCACCGCCCAGCGCGAAGAAACTCTCCTCCGCCCCGACGCTCTCCAGCCCGAGCAGATCGGCGAACAGCCCGCAGAGCGCCTCCTCGACCTCCGTCTCGGGCCCACGGGAAGCGCCCGCACCCAGATCGGGCACCGGCAGAGCAGCACGGTCCACCTTCCCGTTCACCGTCAACGGCAGTGCGTCCAGCACCACCACAGCCGACGGCACCATGTAGTCCGGCAGCCGCGTCGCCGCATGTGCCCGCACCGCGTCTTCGTCCGTATCGCCGACGACGTACCCGATCAGCCGCGCATCCCGTACGACGGCCACGGCCTGCTCGACCTGCGGGTGGGCGGCGAGGACGGCCTCGACCTCGCCGAGCTCGACCCGGAAGCCACGGATCTTGACCTGCTCGTCGGCACGGCCGACGAACTCCAACTGACCATCCGCCGTCCAGCGGACCAGGTCCCCGGTGCGGTACATCCGGCCACCGTCAGCGTCGAACGGACAGGCCACGAACCGCTCCGCGGTGAGATCGGGCCGGTTGACATACCCCCGGGCCAGACCGTCGCCGGCGATATACAGCTCACCGGGTGCCCCCGCCGGCACGGGACGGAGGAAGGCGTCGAGGACGTAGGTGCGGACGTTCCCGAGGGGGCGGCCGATGGCGGGCGGGGCGTCCTCACCCGTGATGCCGTCTTCCAGCAATACGGCGGTGGTGATGACGGTCGCCTCGGTGGGCCCGTAGGTGTTCCACACCCGGGCGCTTTCCCGCCACTTGGCGGCCAGACCGGCCTCCAGACGCTCGGCGCCCAGCACCCAGTTGCCGATCCCCGGCACCGCGTCCGGCTCCAGCACACCCAGCAGCGAGGGCACCACACTCGCCACGTCCACACCGGCCGCCTCCACCATCCCGGCCAGGGCAACAGCGTCGAGCCGCTCTTCGGACGAAGCGATCGCCAACGTGCCGCCCGCGGTGAGCGTGACCGCCACGTCCAGCACCGCCGCGTCGAAGCTGAACGACGCGAACTGCAACGCCACCACCCCAGGCTCAACCCCGAGCACCGGACGCATCACGGACGCCAGATTCGCCACCGAGGCATGCGCGACGGCCACACCCTTCGGACGCCCCGTCGACCCCGACGTATAGATCACATAGGCCAGTTGATCGCCACCCACCTCCGGCAGCACACCGGCCTCACTCACCACCTCATCCAGCAGCACACCCGAGGCCACCCGCCCGGCCGTCTCCTCCGTGACCAGCACCACCCCGGCACCGCTGTCCGCGACCATGAACTCAAGCCGCTCAGACGGATATTCGGGATCCAGCGGCACGTACGCCCCACCGGCCTTCCACACCCCCAGCACCGCCACGACCATCTCGGCCCCACGCGGCAGGCACAGCCCCACCCGGGACTCCGCCCCCACACCCCGCGCCACCAACCCACGCGCCACCGCATCCGACCACGCATCCACCTCGGCATACGACAACGCACGCCCACCCGACCACAGCGCAACCGCCCCCGGAGCCTCAGCCACACGGGCGCGGAACCGCTCCACCACCAAACCGGCCTCAGTCACCTCAGCCGTCGCGTTCCACTCCTCGACGACCGCCACCCGCTCCGAGGCGTCCAGCAGATCAAGGTCGCTCAACCGCAGCTCCGGATCAGCCGCGACCTGCTCCAGCACCCGCACCAGCCGCCCGGCCAGCCCACGCACCGTCGCCTCATCAAACAAGTCGGCGGCATACAACAGCCCACCCCCCAGCCCAGCAGGGGCGCCACCATCGGTCCACCGCTCGCTGAGGTCCACCGACAGGTCGAACCGGGCCGCGGGGTCCTCCACCGGCGGAACCTGCTCCACCCACAGCCCTTCCAGCTCCCACCGCGCCTCGGGCACGTTCTGGAGGGCCAGCATCACCTGGAACAAGGGGTTGCGGGCGGCAGAGCGCTCCGGGTTCAGCTCGTCCACGAGCCGCTCGAATGGCACGTCCTGATGCGCGTACGCCGACAGGTCGGCCTCCCGCACCCGCGCCAGCAGATCCCGGAAGGACGGATTCCCCGCCAAGTCGGAGCGCAGGACAAGCGTGTTCACGAAGAAGCCGGCCAGATCCTCCAGCTGCGAGTCGGAACGGCCCGCGACCGGCGTACCGACGCAGACGTCCTCCCCTGCCCCCATCCTCGCCAGCAGCACCGCCAACGCGGCATGCACGACCATGAACATCGTCGCGCCGCCCTGCGCGGCCAGCTCCACCAACCGGGCATGCGTCGCCGCATCCACCCCGACCGGCACCGACCCACTACGGAACGTCGGCACGGCAGGACGCGAACGGTCGAACGGCAGCACCGTCTCCTGCGGCGCACCCTCCAACGCCCGCCGCCAGTAGGCGATCTGACCGGCCGCCGCACTCGACGGGTCCTCCAACTCCCCCAGCACCTCACGCTGCCACAGCGCGTAGTCCGCGTACTGCACCGGCAACGGCGTCCACCCCGGAGCCTCCCCGGCAAGCCGTGCGCGATAGGCGTTCTGGAGGTCGTTCGCGAGGACGCCCATCGACCAGGCGTCGGTCGCGATGTGATGGGCGACCAGCAGCAGCACCCACTCAGCGTCCGAAACCCTCAACAGGGTGGTCCGCCATGGCAGTTCGACCGCCAGATCGAAGCCACGCCCGGACTCGTCCTGCATGACGTCCCGCCACCGCTCGCCGGCCTCGACGACGACCAGCTCCGGACGCCCCTCGGCGCCTTCACGGATCTCCTGATACGGCACTCCCTCCACGTCCGGGAAGACCGTGCGCAGGCTCTCGTGCCGATCGGCGATGTCACCCAGCGCCGCAGCCAGTGCCACCGCGTCCAGGCGCCCCGACAGCCGTAGGGCGAAGGGCATGTTGTAGGCGGACGCTCCCGCCTCGTCCATCCGGTTGAGGAACCACATCCGCTGCTGCGCGAAGGACAACGGCACCCGCTCCGGCCGCTCGCGCCGCCCCAGCACCACATCCACCGACGCCCCGGCGCCCTCTACCAGCCGTGCGATACCCGCCACCGTCGGGTCCGCGAAGACCTCCCGGACTCCGACCGACACCTCCAGCACCGAACGGACACGGGCGATCAGCCGCATCACCAGCAGCGAATCACCACCCAGCTCAATGAAGCTCTCCTCGGCGCCGACCCGCTCCAGGCCCAGCACCTCGGCGAACAGCCCGCACAGCGTCTCCTCCGTCGGAGTCGCGGGCCCACGAGACGCACCGGCACCCAGGTCCGGCACCGGCAGAGCAGCACGGTCGACCTTGCCGTTCACCGTCAGCGGGAACGCGTCCAGCACCACCACAGCCGACGGCACCATGTACTCGGGCAGCCGAGAGGCGGCGTGCGCCCGCAGCTCGCCACTGTCCACATCGCCTACGACGTACGCGATCAGCCGTCCGTCGCGGACCAGCGCGACCGCCTGCTCAACCCCCGCGTGAGCCGACAGAACCGCCTCGACCTCGCCCAGTTCGACCCGGAACCCACGGATCTTGACCTGCTCATCCGCACGCCCCAAGAACTCCAACTGCCCATCCGCCAACCACCGCACCACATCACCCGTGCGATA
>NZ_JBHUYR010000021.1:0-36513 GCF_042668605.1 Streptomyces sp. NPDC057280 | reverse complement strand
CCGCGACATCCTGCGCGGATCGCCACTCGCGGAGGACGCCGAACTGATCGTGAGCGAGCTGAGCGCGAACGCGATCCTGCACACGGCCAGCGGCCGGGTGGCGGGCAGCTTCCATCTGGCGGTGGCGGTGTCGGCGCAGGTGGTCGCGGTGTCGGTCACGGATGACGGCAGCACCGGGTCGGCCCCGAAGGTCGAGCACCAGGACCAGGAGGCGGAACACGGCCGGGGCCTGGGCATGGTCAGCGTCATCGCTCACCGCGTGGTGGTCCACGACAGCGACGGCGGCCACACGGTCACCGCGGAACTGTTCACCGACACCAGGATGGGAGGGCACCCGTGCTGACGACGACCGGACCCCGACGCGGCTTCTGGTGCGAGTGCTGGACCCAGGACCTCACGGAGGAGGAACGGCCGGCACTGCTGGCATCCTTCGACGCCTACACGGCGCCCGAGGCGGACAGATGGGTGGCAGTCACGCTCCGCACGATCTCCCCCGCGCTGGACTCAGACGCCTCCGACGTGGCGTGGGCCTGGCTTTCACAGGGCCGCATCGCAACCCGACAAGCCCTCTTACGCTCCGAGCCCTGCACGGTCACGATCACCCAGGACCAGACCCGCATCACCTGGACTATCCGACCAGCGATCTTCCTACCACTCGCCCACCGCCAAGGCGCCGAACTCCCAGCCTGCGCACACGACTTCAAGCCCCACACACCCGACTGAGTTACAACTTTCTCTACTAGTTCTAGTTCAAGGGCCCGCCCAAGCGCGGGCTGGCCCCTGGGGCCGCAAGCGGGTTACGGCCCTGGGTAGAACCTGGACGCACAACGGCCACGGTCAGAACGAGCCTCCGGCGGGGGCGCTCAGGCTCCGAACGGGGGGCCGTTCGCGAGTGCCGGCCGAATGGTGGCGTGCGCGGGGGAGCTCCCATCCCGTCAGCCATCGACCCAGGCAGAGCCGAGCAGACGCGGCCCATGGCGTCCAGGTCGTTCGTACAGTGGCGCGCTCCACCTGGACGCCATGAACCACGCCCGCTCCATGGCCGACGGCAGACGAGATGGGAGCTGGCGTGAGTGGTGGGTGTAGGTGGGAGTTCGAGCGCAGCTACCTCGCCTTCTTGAGCTGATCGGCCAAGTTAGTTAGTTCTTGCGGGGTCAACTGGAACTCGTCAGGGTCCCAGATGACCTTGTAATGAGGCTCAAGCTCGGCAATCGCCTGCCGCATCCCGTAGGTTGCCTCGAAGAACCGTTCCATCCGCCGAGTCAGAAGTTGATCCATGAACTCCTGCGCATGCGTGCTGTCGCCGATCTGACTACGGTCAACATTCGTTGGAGCTGTGTAGGCGTACAGACCCGCATTGACTGCGGCGATGGCCCGATCGAACGCCTGATGTCGCTCGTGACGCCGATCAAACCGAGCCTTGGCCCAAGGCGCCAGAAAACCGCCGCTCATCCCACCGATGACAGACGCCAGTAGTGTCGCCAACCAACTCGCCATCTCAACTCCGCAGGTCGTTGATCAAGACAGGGAGAGTACCGAGGGCCACTGACAGTTCGCGGCGACCGTGCCCCAGCCGTGCCCGATCGAGCGGGGAACCATGGTGAACGTCGGGGAACACCAGCGTCCGAACGTCCGAACGGCCCCTACCTGGTAGCCCAGGTCAGGGGCCGTTCTCACTGCTCATCACGTGGTGCGTGCGGGATTTGTATCCACGGTGATATCGCTGCCACCACGGTTCTCAAGACCGTCGGGGCGTCACGGCGGGTACCCGCCTTTGACCTGCACCGCGCTCTCGGCAGCACCGTCCACTCTCAGGATTCGGCCTTTGATGCGTCTCCGACTGGGCCCAAGCCAGCGGACTTACAGTCGAACCGCTTGGCGGTGTCAGGTTTGCGTAACAGTGCAGCACCCGCGACGGCTGCTTCAGCCGTCCGCTGCCCGGCCACACCCAGCGCATACATCTGTCGATCGGCGGAGGCTCAGACCATCCTGAGCGCCCCTTCCCCGGCTCACGTCAGCCCGCCTGCGCTCCAGTCGGATGCCTAGCCTCGCCAGGAAGACGATCCCGCGGCCCGCCCTCCAAGCAAGCGATACATCGTCCACGTGTTCGATAACTGTACGTATGAGTTCCACCGTCTCCTCCTCCTGCCGGCCGCTTGACGAAGGCCGACAGGACCCTTGGTAGGCACTTGGTGGGATCTTCGACAGCAACCTCGAAGTATGAGCGAAGAACGATTGCGAGACCTGCATGCGCACCCGAATAATCGAAGTTCGCGAGCTACGAAGCGCAGGGGGAGATCTTGAGCCGAGCACTGAACCCTGTCGACCAGCACAGCCCCGAACCAGTCCGAGACCTGGCAGAGCGACTCAGGGAGATCATGTTCGCGGCGGGCTACCGCACTGCCGCTCATCTCGCAGAGGACTCCGGCGTGAACGCGAGCACCCTCTCTGAGGCCCTGAGCGGTACGAGGGCCCCTAGGTTCTGTCTCTTTGATCAGCGTCGGGTCCAGATGAGGATGCCTGCGAGGTGGAGTGCGCCCTGGTAGGCGATCGCGAGTTTGTCGGTTCGTGTGGCCAGGCCGCGCCATTGTTTGAGGCGGTTGATGCACCGTTCGACGGTGTTGCGCTGCTTGTAGGCCTCCGCGTTGAAGCCGGGCGGACGGCCGCCGAGTCGGCCTCGCCGCAGGCGGTGGCCGACTTGGTCGGACGGCTGCGGGATGACGGCACGGATGCCCCGGCGTCGCAGGTGATTGCGGATAGCGCGGGATGAGTACGCGCGGTCGGCCAGGACAAGGAGAGGTCGGGTCCGTGGCCTGCCCGGTCCGCTTCGGGGCACGCGGATGCGGGACATCACTGTCTCGAAGGCGGGTGCATCACCTGCCTGGCCTGCGGTGACGGTGAAGGCGAGGGGCCGTGCACGGCCGTCTGCGGCCAGGTGGACCTTGGTGCTCAGCCCGCCGCGGGAGCGTCCGAGCGCGTGATCGGCGGGCTCGCGGAAGTCGAGGGCCCCTTTTTGAGTGCTCCGGCAGCGTGCTGGTGGGCCCGGACGACTGTGGAGTCCACCGACACCGTCCAGTCGATGTCGTCATCGGCATCCGCCGCCGCCAGGACGGCAGCGAGGAGCGTCTCCCACGTGCCGTCGACGGCCCATCTGATCAGCCGCTTGTGAGCGGTCTGGAACGAGCCGAGCTCGTCGGGAAGGTCCCGCCAGGGCGAGTTGGTGCGGTACTTCCACGCGATGGCCTCAAGAGTGCGTCGGTGGTCGGCCCATCGCCGCCCGCGGACCGGATCCGCCGGCATCAGCGGCTCGATCCGGTCCCACATCGCATCGGTGATCACTAATCGGACAGGCACATCCGATCAACTGACCAACCCATCAAAGAGACACGCTCTAGTTCACAGACGTTGAAGAAGGTTCTCGAGGCCTGCGGCCTTGTCTATGACCGCGTATGGGCGGGAAGGCAAGAGCGTGCGAAAAACGCAGAGGCAGCGGAAAAGGCGAACAGCCGACGAAGCCGGAGGGAGCAAAGCTCCCCGAATCCCCCAAGGCAGCGTTCTCATTCAGGTCACCATTCCAATCGCGCGACAGCAGAAACTCACCTTTCCAGCTCTCAAATTCATTCCCTTGAGCCACCACTAGGGAATCTCCCACCGGAAGTTAGGGGAAGATCATCTATCCTGGCCCATCTTCGCGATCACCTCGGTACCCCTAAGGACAAATTCGTCGTCCTTCACGGAATGGGCGGATGTGGAAAGACGACGGTGGCATTGAGTACCGCGCAAGCCGCCCGGGCTCAGGGGTTCGACATATTCTGGGTCAAGGCAAATGGAGACAACCTCGACAGCGCAATGCGCCAAATCGCACGAAGGTTGGGTGCCGAACATGAGGAGATTGAAGAGGCTTGGGGAACTATTGGAAATGGGCCGGATCTACTTTGGCAGCTTCTGAATTCATCTCAGCGCCGGTGGCTGCTGGTCCTTGATGAAGTTGATGAGCCTGAATTGATCGGTAGCGCTAACGGGCGGCCAGGTGACGGGACCGGATGGATTCGCGCCAGTCGGTACGGTTTGACACTAGTTACCACCCGTCTCGGAGATCCAGAGATTTGGGGAAACTCTGCAGAGTTCCATGCCATTGAGCCGCTCACGCCCGATGACGGCGCGCAAGTATTGCTAGATCTGGCCAATGAGGCAGGGTCACGGAGTGAAGCCCAGTACCTTTCCGCAAGGTTAGGTGGGCTGCCACTAGCTTTGCGACTCGCCGGGTCGCAGCTTAGTCGAGCAACGCGAGGCGCTGGCCTTTTGCGTAGAGGAAGAGACCAAGGAAGGGTTCGGAACTTCACATCCTATCTAGCCGCACTTGACGACGCGGGAATCGAATACCTGGATCGCGCAAATAGCGGTGCCCTTAGCCGCAGCAGCGCGGAGCAGCTGCATCGGCACCTGATTAGCCGAACGTGGGAAATCAGTCTTGACCTCCTAGAGACCCAAGGTTTTCCGGAGGCTAGAACATTCATGCGCCTGCTCTCCTGCTTCGCCCCTTATCCCATTCCTGTGGACATTCTGGACTCCGAGGGCCTGAAGCGACACAACGCCTTTCCGCAGGACTTCAGCATTGATCGATTGGAGCTCATCATTGAGGCTCTCCAAACTCTGAGCCTGCTTGACATTATCGAGGTGTCAGACGGCGGTCACGAGACTCAGCCAGCAATAACCGTTCACAACCTGGTACTGGAAGCAAATAGGAACCATCTCGCTATTACAGATCGGACGACTCAGGCAAAAATCACCAGAACGGCAGTGGAACTACTAGAGCTAGCAACAGCGTTGCCCCCAGAGGACCGGGCTAACCATCATTGGTGGAGCCTCCTCTACCCGCACGTCATGCAAATTACCTGCAGCACAGAGGCTCCATCGAGAGAAATCGCCGAGCCGCTTTTGCAAGTAGGGCTACGAAATTTCTCCTACATGCATCTTGCCTTTAGGCATCCCATAGGGGAGGCCGCCACTGCGCTTCGCGCGATTTCAGAGTCACTTGACCCTAATCACGCCCTACGCCTTGCAGCTAGGCATCGATACGCATTCGCCCGCCTAAGCGGAACGGCGGCAGCCATGGAGTTCCGAGAGCTCTATAAACAAAAGAAGGAGACACTCGGAGAATTCCATCCAGAAACATTAATGAGTCATCATAATTGGGCGGAACGCCTGGCCGACTCGGGCAACTTCAAGGAAGCAGAGAGAGAACTTCGAAAAGTACTCCAAGGTCGTAGGGAGATCCTCGGGAAAAGTCATCCCTACACGCTTTCCACTCATCGCGTGTTGATTGGCATCATACTCGTCCAGAAAAATGGAAGGGCTCGTGCGGAAAGCGAATGGGAGGAGGTCTATGAATCTGTAAACTCTGCACAAAATCCGGGTCTTGCGGATCTCGAAACCCTGCACCAACTGGGCCACTGGCTGGACAAGAAGGAGCGCTGGGCCGAAGCCGAGTATTGCTACAGAACAATCATTGACGCGCTGGATTCAACTCCAACAGAAGGGCAGCATTTCTGCGAGTCTATGCGACATTGTCTAGCGCAGAATCTTATCCGTCAGGGGCGCCTCGACGAGTCGGCGAACACATACCGCGAGCGATTGAAGCTACTTGAGCAGACACGTGATGTCACGGATGAGGAGCTACTTTCCATGCGGCATGAATATGCCGATTTACTGGTTGATCTGGGGCGGCTAGAAGAATCCGAGCCATTAATGCGCAGCGTGCTTGAAGTTCGGCTTGCTATGGATGACCGAGTGATGGACCGGCGTCTCCTGTCCGAAGCGCACTGCCTCATGCACTTGCTTGAGCGTAGGGAAAACCGCGAGGAAGCAGTATCAACCACCAAGCGGCTTCTACAGCTTCCAAAGCATGAGCTGGTCGCTTGGGCTAAATTCGGGCAAATCAGACAGGATCTGCTATGCATGTGCAGAACACTGTCTGACGCCGGAAATTATGATGAATCTATCTTGGGGCTAGAGGCGCTTATGGAAGGGGTGCCGCCTGATAGCCGAGAGGCCCATTCCATCCAAAGGGCATTCGCGCTCACTCTGCATATATCCGGCCGACTGACTCATTCCTCCTGCGAAGAAAGGCTACTCGGCATCATAAAGTCACTTGAGGAAAAATTCGGAACGGACGATGAAGAGATTGGACGTACGCGGGACGTTCTGATGGGCCTTCGGGGCGACCCCAAGAAGCTACCTGCCCTCGAAGAGGGAGAACCTGAAGCTGTTTCAACCGAGGAAAGCGAGCCCGAAGCGAGTGACGATGGGTGATCTAACTGGCGTCAGCCTGTAGCAGGACCGCTCTCTCCGACGAATATGCGGCGCACAGTGGATGCGGCACCCCAGGAGCAACCCGAGCCAGGGTCGGGGCAGGCTGACCACACGGGTCCGGCTCCGGGGTTAGACGGTCATCTGGTCAGACCTGGTGTACCCGGGTCGCGATGGTAGGACCGTCGAGAAGATTCGCTTCCGCCTGGAGCAGTATCTGGGCGAAGTCGAGCGAGCAGACGCGCCGTTCAATGGCGGCCTGTAGCGGCTGAACGGCAACGCCCGTCTCAGTTTCCGTCTCATTCAACGCCGTTCACGGTCGGTCAGACGAGACTGAAGCCGGTAGTCGCTCCCACAGCCGACCATCCATGAACGCAGGTGAACGGCCCCGGCCGAGGCCCCGTGGACCGCCCTCACAGTTGGAAAGCGTGTTACTTAGCTGAGAGTTCAGCAGCACTGCGCTTACGTCCATAACATCGCCCCGGGGAGGTGAGATGTCGTCTCTAGCGATCACCTGGCAGCTGGACAGCCACGGGTGGGCCACCGTCAAGGTGTCGGATGATCGCGGCGAGGCAGAGGCCGTCGCTTCCTACATCACCGACGCGCCCGAGGAGTTCCTCTACGCCGTTGCCCGCTTCGTCCTCGGTGACGAGGAAACGCGCGCCGAGTTCAACGGAGAGCCAGAGCTGTACCGGTGGTTCTTCCGCAGAGACGGTTCAGCGGTTGATGTCCGTCTAGTCCTGGCCGACAACGCCCAACTCCCGGAAAGTACAGGGATAGTTCTCTGGTCAGGCCGCCACACCGTTACTGCACTGGCACGGTCCACCGTCCGGGCCTTCGACCGGATCGAGTACGAGCAGGGCGAGGAAGGCTATGAAGCCCAATGGGGCCGGCCGTTTCCCCGAATCGAACTCGAGGCTCTGCGAACCGCGATGCGGTCGCACCAGAGGGCTCAAGAGGCCAACGACACAGCCGCCGAGGCCGGTTGAGGAGTGGCGAACCTGGGCCGTCCCTGGGCCGTCCGAGGCCGCTCGGCGGTGGCCAATGACGACCAACGTCGACCACCAGGCGCCCGAGCCCACCGCCCCTGGCCAGCTAAAACCCAGCTCCCCAAGATCCCCGACAACACCCAGGGCAAGAAGAAGTAGAGAATGTGATCATGCCCCTGAGCTGCGCAAACGGCGTGGCTCAGGGGTATTTTCGCGGCCCGGGGGCGGTCGTTCGTGTCAGCGAGTTGATCCCCGCCCGTTCCCCGCGACTCGTGCCTCAGACCGACAACGGCACCGGATGGATCTCGTCCGCCTTGTGTCCCGCGCGTTCGTGGATGCGTTGGACCGCCTCGGCCGACGGGGCCTCCGAGAGGCAGTAGACCGTGCCGGACTCGGGGTCCGCCCAGGCCTGCTCGAAGTGGACCTTCTCGTCCTTCTCTATCGCCAGGTCGGCCTGGTGAGCCTCGCGCAGCTGGTCGGCGGTGATGCCTTCCATGCCGTGGTGTACGTCCATGAACCGGGCCATGTCCCCACACCTCCCTCTCGTTTCTCGCTTCTCGCGGCGCTCCCCGTCCCTCCATGCTGCGCCTGCTCGCCCACCCGTGCGACCGCACACCAAGGGCCCCGGCGCACATGCGCACCGGGGCCCTCACGTCGTACGGAACCGCGCCGCCCTACGTCAGCCGCACTGGCACGGATTGCCCGACTGGCAACCGCAGCCGCAGCCCGAGCCGCAGCCGCACGCGCCGATCAGGAGCAGGTTTCTGACCTCGGCGGGCTGCTCGGTCCGGCGGTCCTGGGTGGGGTCGGGTGTCTTGCTCGGGGTGTCGGCCATGGGTCCTCCTCGAGGCAGGGGTCTGAACTCTCGGCCCTCGGATCAGACCCTGTGCCCATTGCATGCCCGCCCAGCAGGTCGCATCAACGGCGCACTGAGGCTTGCGCACGCCCCGAACAGGCGCCTGCGCGCCCGGCGTCAGGCCCCCTCGACCCCCGTCACCGGCTGGATGTCCGCCGCCGACAGGTCGTCCGCGTGCTCGCCCGTCACCAGGTACACCACCCGCTTCGCCACCGACACCGCGTGGTCGGCGAACCGCTCGTAGTAGCGGCCCAGCAGGGTCACGTCGACGGCCGTCTCGATGCCGTGCTTCCACTTGTCGTCCAGCAGGTGCTGGAAGAGTGTGCGGTGCAGCAGGTCCATCTCGTCGTCGTCCTGCTCCAGCTGGAGCGCCAGGTCGACGTCCTTGGTGATGATGACCTCCGCCGCCTTCGCCATCAGGCGCTGCGCGAGCTGGCCCATCTCCAGGATGGTCGCGTGCAGGTCGTGGGGGATCGCCCGCTCGGGGAAGCGGAGGCGGGCGAGCTTCGCGACGTGCTGGGCCAGGTCGCCCGAGCGCTCCAGGTCCGCGGACATGCGGAGTGATGTGACGACGATCCGGAGATCGGTTGCCACCGGCTGCTGGCGCGCCAGCAGGGCTATGGCCCGTGCCTCCAGGTCGTGCTGGAGGTCGTCGACCTTCTGGTCGGCCTCGATCACGCTCTCGGCCAGCTTCAGGTCGGAGTCGAGGATGGCCGTCGTGGCGCGCCCGATCGCCGACCCCACCAGCCGGGCCATCTCCACCAGACCGTCGCCGATCGAGTCCAGTTCCTCGTGGTACGCGTCCCGCATCAGGGGTCCCTCTCTTACGTCTGCCTCGGGGGTTCCGGGGGCCAGAACCAGCCTCCGGGAAGCCTGGAAAGGCTCCGGACGACCGGCGCTGTGAACCCCACGCTCCCACGTTCGGCCCTGTACGCGTCGTTTTCCGCCACCCCAAATGAACCATCCCTGGCTCCAAGGTGAACTCTGGGCGACGAGTGTTCGAGCTCGCACCCCGATGGCTGTGGCCAGGACCGATCCCGTGCCTAACCTGGATGCATGGACGTGAACGCGGCGGTCGCCGCAGCGGCAGCGATCGCCGGAGTGCTCACCGGTGTGATCGCCATGCTGGCGTTCCGCTTCAGCGAGCGGGAGCAGAAACGCCCCACACGTACCTCCCTGCACACCGACCCGGTGCTTCCGCCGGGCGTGGACACCGTCCTGTCCGTCCTGCGCTCCTCCGCGGTCGTCCTCGACGAGGCCGACTCTGTCGTCAAGGCCAGCTCGGCCGCGTACGCGCTCGGCCTGGTCCGGGGCGGAAAGCTGGCCGTCGAGCCCATGCTCCTGATGGCCCGGGACACCAGACGGGACGGGGAGATACGACAGGTCGAACTGGACCTCCCCAGGCGCGGCACCGGGCGCGGGGAGGCCCTCGCGGTCTCCGCCCGTGTCGCGCCGCTCGGCTCCCGGCTGGTCCTCCTCCTGGTGGAGGACCTCACCGAGGCCCGCCGCATCGAGGCGGTACGGCGCGACTTCGTCGCGAACGTCAGCCATGAGCTCAAGACGCCGGTCGGCGCGCTGTCCCTGCTCTCCGAGGCCGTCATGGACGCCCATGACGACCCCGAGGCGGTGACGCGCTTCGCGGGCCGCATGCAGATAGAGGCGACCCGGCTCACCAATCTGGTCCAGGAGCTCATCGACCTCTCCCGGGTCCAGAACGACGACCCGCTGGAGGACGCCGAGCCCGTCCGCGTCGACGAGCTCGTCGCGGAGGCCATCGACCGCTGCCGCCACCAGGCCGGCACCAAGCAGATCACCATGGCCTCCGGCGGTACCGCCGACCTGAGGATCTGGGGCAACCGCGGCCAGCTCGCCGCCGCCCTCGGCAACCTCGTCGAGAACGCCGTGAACTACTCCCCGGCCCGCACCCGGGTGGGCATAGCCGCCCGCCGGGTGACCGCGCCCGGCGGAGAGCTCATCGAGATCGCCGTGACCGACCAGGGCATCGGCATCTCCGACAAGGACAAGGAGCGCATCTTCGAGCGCTTCTACCGCGTCGACCCGGCCCGCTCCCGCCAGACGGGCGGCACGGGCCTCGGTCTCGCGATCGTCAAACACGTGGCCGCCTCGCACGGCGGGGAGGTCACGGTGTGGAGCTCCGAGGGTCAGGGCTCCACCTTCACCCTGCGACTGCCGGAGGCGGGGGCCGCCCGCGACCGCGCACCACAGCAGTCCGGTCTCGACGACGAGACCGGCGGGCCCACCGACTCATCCCCGTACGAACCGCTTCCCGCCCCGGAGGTCCTTCCGTGACCCGAGTGCTTGTCGTCGAGGACGAGGAGTCCTTCTCCGACGCCCTGTCGTACATGCTCCGCAAGGAGGGCTTCGAGGTCGCAGTGGCGACCACGGGCCCCGACGGACTCGACGAGTTCGAGCGCAACGGCGCCGACCTCGTCCTCCTCGACCTGATGCTGCCCGGCCTGCCGGGCACCGAGGTCTGCCGCCAGCTGCGCGGCCGTTCCAACGTCCCGGTCATCATGGTGACCGCCAAGGACAGCGAGATCGACAAGGTTGTCGGCCTGGAGATAGGAGCCGACGACTATGTCACCAAGCCGTTCTCCTCGCGCGAGCTGGTCGCGCGTATCCGCGCCGTACTGCGCCGCCGCGGCGAGCCCGAGGAGGTCACCCCGGCCGCCCTGGAGGCGGGCCCGGTCCGCATGGACGTGGACCGTCACGTGGTCACGGTCTCCGGCTCGAAGGTCGACCTCCCCCTCAAGGAGTTCGACCTCCTCGAGATGCTCCTGCGCAACGCGGGACGTGTCCTGACCCGTATGCAGCTCATCGACCGCGTCTGGGGCGCCGACTATGTGGGCGACACCAAGACCCTCGACGTCCACGTCAAGCGCCTGCGCGCGAAGATCGAGCCGGACCCCGGGGCGCCGCGGTACCTGGTGACGGTCCGGGGGCTGGGCTACAAGTTCGAGCCGTAAACCGTCGTACGACGCACGAAGGGCGGGACCTCCTGGGTGAGGTCCCGCCCTTCGTCGTACGACGTGCTTACTCGGCCGCGCTCTCGCTGGCCGACACCGATGCCGACGCCTCGCCCGACGGGGTCGCCGAGCCCGTGGCGGACTCGGTCGGGGACGGGGACGTCTCCGCGGGGGTCGACGGCAGCTCGGTCGGGCCCCACTTCTCGAAGTAGCTCTTGGCCGGGACGATGAAGGCCTGCAGGCTCACGTCACCGGTCTTGCTGAAGGAGAAGGTGACCTTCTGCGCGGCACCGTCCTTCAGGCCCTCACGGCTGCCGGTCAGGACCGCGGAGGCGTTGCCCTCGCCGCCGAGGACGAGGGAGCCGCCGGCCGGGACGGTCAGCTTGCCCTTGCCCTTGGCGGGGGAGAGCTCGGCGGGCCCGCTGACGCCGGCCACGGTGATCGCGTCCAGCGTCTGCGCGCTGGTGCCGCTGTTGAACAGGGTCGCGGAGATCACGGCCGGGCCGGTGGACTGGGAGTCGGGCTGGGTGATGACGAGGGCGTTCTGCACCTTGATGTCGCCGACGGTGGTGGCCGCGTTGTCCGGCTTGATCTCCAGCGTCTGGGCGTTGTTGCCGGCGCCGCACGCGGCGAGCGAGGCGATCGAGAACGCGATGGCGGCGGCGGCGAGGGCGCCGCGTCGAAGGCTGCTGCTCACGGCGGCGGCAACTCCTTGACTCGAACGGGCGGGCACTGCATAAAGCCGCCCTAAGTGTCTGTCAGCGGCCTTAGGTTACCGAGCCGTTCCCGCGTCACCGCACCCGACCCTCCCCTCAAGCGGTCGGCTTCCCTCAGCAGGGGGTAGTCGGGGCGCGAAGGAGGGCGCCGAGTCGCCCCCTTCCCCCGTGACTCCCGAGTCGCATTGGCGCCGTTCTCGTCCGGCATTCACATAAGAGTCCGTGCCACCGCTCGCAAATCTTCCGTGAAGGATTCCGCGATCGCCCACGGAATTGATCACGGGATGATCCGGTGGGCGCTCGTGATTGCGCGTGATTGTGTGTGATCAATTCCGGAATCGGCGCGGAAGCGACTCCGGGTACCGAACGGAGTAGCGGAAGTCGCACACCTGGAACCAGACATATGGGGACGTTCGTCCTTCCTGGAGGCCCTCCGGATCGGTGTAACGTACGCGTTTCACCTCCCCCGGAGAGCCGCTCCGACCTGCGAATACCTTCTTCCGCTCGCCCTCCGCAGCACGTTCCTGTTGCTGTTGTCAAGCCCCGAGATATGCCCTGACCTGCGAAAACGCCATTCAGAACGCGCAGTTTCCGTGTTACCCTGGATAGCCACGGAAGGGGTACCTGTCACATGACGTTCAAGGTTGGCGACACCGTGGTCTATCCCCATCACGGGGCCGCGCTGATCGAGGCCATCGAAACTCGCCAGATCAAAGGCGTGGACAAGACCTACTTGGTGCTGAAGGTCGCCCAGGGTGACCTGACGGTACGTGTGCCAGCGGACAATGCGGAGTTCGTCGGCGTGCGTGATGTGGTCGGTCAGGACGGGCTGGACCGGGTCTTCGAGGTGCTGCGCGCGCCGTACGCCGAGGAGCCCACGAACTGGTCCCGTCGCTACAAGGCAAATCTGGAGAAGCTCGCCTCCGGCGATGTCATCAAGGTCGCGGAAGTAGTGCGTGACCTGTGGCGTCGTGAGCGCGAGCGTGGACTCTCCGCCGGTGAGAAGCGCATGCTCGCCAAGGCCCGCCAGATCCTGGTGAGCGAGCTCGCTCTTGCGGAGAACACGAACGAGGACAAGGCCGAGGCCCTGCTCGACGAGGTCCTCGCGTCCTGACGACGCCCGCTGCCGCCAGGCCGGCACTCTGATAATGCCGCGGTGCCCGATGACGTTTTCCCGTCGCCGGGCGCTTCGGCATGTCCATGCCCGGACGCTGTACGTTCGCACGCGACCGTACGTCCGCATGCGTCCGTCCGGTGCGACCACTGGGATGGGGACCCCCGACACCTGAGCTCCCGAGACACCTGGAGCCCCGATACTTGGCGTGCCGGGCCCGGGCAGCTGGCTCGACCGGCGCGTCACGGAAGGGTCCGGTCAAGGCGTCGCGCCCGGCACGCTGTCTGTCGTACCCACGTTGGCCGAGCACACAAACCTGACAGGAACCGATGTCTGACGATTCGCGCCCTTCGCCCACGACGGCCCGTGCCGAAGCCCGCACAGCGGTCGTGATCCCGGCCGCCGGCCGGGGCGTACGCCTTGGTCCAGGCGCCCCCAAAGCACTCCGCGCGCTGAACGGCACCCCCATGCTGATCCACGCGGTCCGCGCGATGGCCGCCTCCCGCGCGGTCTCCCTCGTCGTGGTCGTGGCCCCGCCCGACGGCGCCGCCGAGGTCAAGAGCCTCCTCGACGCGCACGCCCTGCCCGAGCGCACCGACTTCCTCATCGTCCCCGGCGGCGCCGAACGCCAGGACTCCGTGAAGCTCGGCCTGGACGCCCTGCCGCCGGACTACGACATCGTCCTCGTCCATGACGCGGCCCGCCCGCTGGTCCCCGTGGACACCGTCGACGCCGTCATCGAGGCCGTACGGGACGGCGCGCCGGCCGTCGTGCCCGCGCTGCCGCTCGCCGACACCGTCAAGGAGGTCGAGCCCGCCGCGGTCGCGGGTGACCCGGAGCCGGTCGTCGCCACCCCCGAGCGTGCCCGGCTGCGTGCGGTGCAGACTCCGCAGGGCTTCGACCGCGCCACCCTGGTCCGCGCCCACGAGACCGTCACCGACAACGTCACCGACGACGCCAGCATGGTCGAGCAGCTCGGCCTGACCGTCATGGTCGTGCCCGGGCACGAGGAGGCCTTCAAGGTGACCCGCCCCCTCGACCTCGTGCTCGCCGAGGCGGTCCTGGCCCGCAGGAGGCTCAACGATGGGTTCTGAGACGCCCGTGGTGCTGCCCCAGGTCGGCATCGGTACCGACATCCACGCCTTCGAAGAGGGCCGCGAGCTGTGGTGCGCCGGGCTGAAGTGGGAGGGCGAGGGGCCCGGCCTGGCCGGTCACTCCGACGCCGACGTCGTCGCGCACGCCGCCTGCAACGCGCTGTTCTCCGCGGCGGGCCTCGGCGACCTCGGTCAGCACTTCGGCACCGGCCGGCCCGAGTGGTCGGGTGCTTCCGGGATCACCTTGTTGACGGAGGCCGCGCGGATCGTGCGGGACGCCGGGTTCCGGATCGGGAACATCGCCGTACAGGTCGTGGGACCGCGCCCGAAGATCGGCAAGCGGCGGGACGAGGCGCAGAAGATCCTGTCCGAGGCGGCCGGGGCACCGGTGTCGGTGTCGGGCGCGACCACGGACGGGCTGGGCTTCCCCGGCAGGGACGAAGGACTGATGGCGGTGGCGACCGCACTGGTCGTCCGAACCTGAGGATGAACCGGGGGATGAACCTGAGGATGAACCCGGGGATGAACCCGAGGATGACTGTTATCCACATCCGTCCGATGCACTAGGCATCGCCTACTACCCTTGGTCTCGTGACTATTCGCCTGTACGACACCAGCGCCCGGCAGATCCGTGACTTCACCCCGCTCACGCCGGGCTGCGTCTCGATCTACCTCTGTGGTGCCACCGTGCAGGCCGCACCGCACATCGGGCACATCCGGTCGGGGCTCAACTTCGACATCATGCGCCGGTGGTTCGAGTACCGCGGCTATGACGTGACGTTCATCAGGAACGTCACGGACATCGACGACAAGATC
Source organism: Streptomyces sp. NPDC057280 (assembly GCF_042668605.1). Lineage (NCBI taxonomy): Bacteria > Bacillati > Actinomycetota > Actinomycetes > Kitasatosporales > Streptomycetaceae > Streptomyces > Streptomyces sp. NPDC057280. The sequence continues at coordinate 21,632 of NZ_JBHUYR010000021.1, read as the reverse complement.
ATCGCCAAGGCGGCCGAACAGGGCCGCCCCTGGTGGTCGATCGGGTACGAGAACGAGCGTGCTTTCAACGAGGGCTACGCGGCCCTCGGCTGCCTCCCGCCCACCTACGAGCCGCGGGCCACCGGCCATGTGACCGAGATGGTCGAGATGATGCAGGGCCTCATCGAGCGCGGTCACGCCTACGAGGCCGACGGCAACGTCTACTTCGACGTGCGCTCCTTCCCCGGCTACCTGGAGCTGTCCCGGCAGGAGCTGGACAACCTGCTCCAGCCGTCCGGCGACGGCGAGACCGGCAAGCGGGACCCGCGCGACTTCGCCATGTGGAAGTCCGCCAAGCCCGGCGAGCCCACCTGGGGCACGCCGTGGGGCCGCGGGCGCCCCGGCTGGCACCTGGAGTGCTCGGCCATGGCCCACAAGTACCTGGGCACCGCCTTCGACATCCACGGCGGCGGCCTGGACCTGATCTTCCCGCACCACGAGAACGAGATCGCCCAGGCCAAGGCCTTCGGCGACGACTTCGCCCAGTACTGGGTGCACAACGCCTGGGTCACCATGGCGGGCGACAAGATGTCCAAGTCGCTGGGCAACAGCGTGCTGGTCAGCGAGATGGTCAAGGCCTGGCGCCCGATCGTGCTGCGCTACTACCTCGGCACCCCGCACTACCGCTCGATGATCGAGTACAGCGAGGAGTCGCTGCGCGAGGCCGAGTCGGCGTTCGCCCGCATCGAGGGCTTCGTGCAGCGCGTCGTCGAGAAGGCCGGCCATGTCGAGCCGTCCGCCGAGGTGCCGCCCGCCTTCGCCGAGGCCATGGACGACGACCTGGGCGTCCCGCAGGCGCTCGCCATCGTCCACACCACGGTCCGCCAGGGCAACTCCGCCCTGGCGGCCGACGACAAGGAAGCCGCCGTGGCCCGCCTCGCCGAGGTCCGCGCCATGCTCGGCGTCCTCGGCCTGGACCCGCTCGACCCGCACTGGGCCGGCGAGACCGACCGCGGCGAGGACCTGCACGGCGTGGTCGACAGCCTCGTACGCCTCGTCCTCGACCAGCGCGAGGCCGCCCGTGGGCGCAAGGACTGGGCCACCGCGGACGCCATCCGCGACCAGCTCAACCAGTCCGGACTGGCCATCGAGGACAGCCCCCAGGGCCCCCGCTGGAGCCTCGGCCCCCGCTGAGCCCCAGCCCGGTCACGAAGATCGATTGTGCCGTCCGGCCTTCCGGGCGGCACACTTCATAGACGTACGAACATTTCGACGACGTAGGACAGGTAGGTCATGGCAGCCAACAACCGCCGCATGTCCGGCAAGAAGGGCGCGCAGGTCGGCAGTGGCGGCCAGCGACGCAAGGGTCTCGAGGGCAAGGGCCCGACCCCGCCCGCCGAGATGCGCAAGAAGCACAAGAAGAACCGCATCGCCACCGCCAAGGCGAAGCAGGCGGCGCGTCGTCCCGTGCCCCGCGGCCGGGGCGGCAAGGGCACCTCCGAGATGGTCGTCGGGCGCAACCCCGTCGTCGAGGCGCTGCGCGAGGGCGTGCCCGCGACGACGCTCTACGTCCAGCAGTTCATCGACAACGACGAGCGGGTGCGTGAGGCGCTCCAGCTCGCGGCCGAGCGCGGCGGGATCAACCTCATGGAGGCCCCCCGCCCCGAGCTCGACCGCATGACCAACGGTCTCAACCACCAGGGGCTCGTGCTCCAGGTCCCGCCGTACGAGTACGCGCACCCCGAGGACCTCGCCGGCGCCGCCTACGACGACGGCGAGGACCCGCTGATCGTCGCGCTGGACGGCGTCACCGACCCGCGCAACCTCGGCGCCGTCGTCCGCTCCGTCTCCGCCTTCGGCGGCCACGGTGTCGTCGTGCCCGAGCGGCGCGCGGCCGGCATGACCGCCGGTGCCTGGAAGACGTCCGCCGGTACGGCCGCCCGGACGCCGGTCGCCCGCGCCACCAACCTCACGCGCGCCCTGGAGGGCTACAAGAAGGCCGGCATCGTGGTCGTCGGCCTCGCCGCCGACGGCGAGCACGAGGTCGGCGAACTGGACGTCCTCGACGGCCCGGTCGTCATCGTGGTCGGCAGCGAGGGCAAGGGCCTGTCCCGACTCGTCGGCGAAACCTGCGACTTCCGCGTCCGCATCCCGATGCCGGGCGGCGCCGAGTCGCTCAACGCCGGTGTGGCGGCGGGGATCGTGCTGTACGAAGCGGCGCGTCGGCGGGGCTGATGACGGGCGCTTGAGCGGCGCCCGCCGTGGTTGGTGGCGGGGCCGTTCTGGGCGCCTGCCGCGGCTGAACACGCGTGCCCGTTCTCACCCGTACGGGGTAATCGGGGTGTTCTGTGCGAGCTTGACGGGGTCCGGACACATCCGGGCGGTCAAAGCAGTGTCCTAAACACACGTCACTCGGTTAGATGAGTGTGGACACCAGAACACCCCGCACACCCACGGGGGACCGCTCGTCGGGCTTCAACTCCGGATTCGCCTCCGGACTCGACGACGCTCCCGCGCTGAGCATGGTGAAGGTGCCGAGCGATCCGGCGCAGATCATCGTCAATCACGCCAGCTTCCGCGTGCAGTTGGGCGCGACGACGAGACGCGCGGCCCAATCCCCGCGGATCGCCCGGCACTTGAGCGCCACCGAGGACACCGCCCGGATGCCCGCCGTCGGTGCCACGGGCACCGGTGCGGCGCGCCGCCGGCCCGTCGTCTGGAGCGGCAAGTCCGCCCCCGACGACACCGGCGCCCACCGCCTGCTCCAGGCCGTGCGAGGCGGCGTCCGCCCCGTCGAGGAGCCGGGCGCCGACGCCGGAGCCACCCAGGTCATCCCCCGCATCGACGTCGACGGCGGCTACGACCCCGGCTACGACGACGCGTTGACCCAGACCGTCGAGACCCCCGTCGTCGGCGCCCAGCGCACCCACGAACCACTGCTGCCCGGCATGCGCACGGTGGGCAGCGCCTACGACGAGGAACTCGCCTACGCGGACGAGCAGTTCGCCGAAGCGGTCGACGAGCAGACCGGCACCCCCGGCAGGCGCCACGGCGACGACCCCGCCCGGCACGCCTACTACCCGGGCCGCCGCATGAACCTCGGCGTCGTCCTCCTCCCGCTGCGCATCTTCCTCGGCTTCATCTCCATCTACGCCGGCATGGGCAAGCTGTGCGACCCCGTCTACTTCGACGGCGGCAAGCGCGGCTCCATGGTCAAGTGGCTCAACACCCTGCACCCCTGGGAAGTCGCCGAGCCGCTGCGCCAGTTCGCGCTGCACCACCCGGTCGGCTCCGGCCTGGTGATCGCCTTCCTCCAGGTCATCGTCGGCGTCCTCACCATCCTCGGCTGCTGGCAGCGCGTCGCCGCCGCCGTCGGCGCGATGCTCTCCGCCGCGCTGCTCCTCACGGTCAGCTGGAAGAGCGTCCCCGCCTACGACGCGCCCGACATCATCTACCTCGCCGCCTGGTCCCCGCTGATCATCGCCGGCGCCCCCGTCTACTCCATCGACGGCCGCCTCGCGGGCAGTGCCTGGCGTCGCCTCGGACCCCGCTCCGACATCTGGGACCTGCGCCGCTACGTCCTGCGCCGCGGCGCCCTCGTGAGCGCCATCGTCATCGGCCTCACGCTGCTCATCGGCTCCCTCCTCGGCGGTGCCGTCCGCGACGCCGACCGGGTCGTCGTCCCCGGGCCCGGCGAGGCCCCGCGCAACGAACTCCCCGGCTCCCCGCTCCCGCAGGACCCGGCCAAGCACAAGAAGCGCCCCAAGGCCTCCACGTCGCCGAGCCACGGCGCCACGGCCGGTGCCACCCCCTCCGGCGCCGCGACCACCCCGGGCGCCACCCGCGACACCGGCACGGCCGGCACGCCCAGCCAGACCCAGGGCACCGGCCAGGCGCCGCCCCAGCAGTCCTCCCCGGCCCAGCAGGCCCCCAGCACCAGCTCAGGACCGACCGGCTCCACCGGCGGCACCGGCTCCAGCGGAGGAACGGACACGGGAGGCACGTCCTCCGGTGAACCGGGCCTGGTAGGCGGCCTGTTGGGGTAGACGGGCCGGTGGGAGGCATCCTCGGGCAACCCACCGGCTGAACCGCAGGCCCGACGACGAAGGGCCCCGCAGCAGCGGGGCCCTTCGTGACATCCGTACAGGTGGGGCTATCGCCCCAGCGCCGCCAGCTCCTTCGCGGCCTCCGTCAGGTCCTTCGCCGTGTCGATCGCCCGCCAGTACGCCCCGTGCGGGATCGGGAACCCGGCCAGCCGCAGCTCGCGCGCCAGATGCGGGAACGTCGTCCGCTCGTGGTCGCCGCGCTCGGGGAGCATCTCGGCGAACTCGGGCGAGAAGACGTAGACACCGGCATTGATCTCGTACGTCGTCGGCGGGGACTCGATGAAGTCGGTGACGTGACCGAACCCGTCGGTCTGCACGGCGCCCCACGGGATGCGCGGACGCGCCAGCGCCAGCGTCGCCACCGCGTCGCGCTCGGTGTGGAAGTCCGCCATCTCGCGCAGCGAGAACCGGGTCCAGATGTCGCCGTTGGTCGCGAACCAGGGCTTGTCGGGGTGCGGGAGACGCGCCGCGGCGTACTTGAGGCCGCCACCGCGGCCCAGCGGCTCCGTCTCGACGACGGTCGTCACGTTCACCGGCAGATCGGCGGAGGCCAGCCACTTCTGCAGGACGTCGGCGAGGTGGCCGCAGCTGACCACCACATCGGTCACGCCCTCCTCGGCGAGCCAGGCAAGCTGATGGCCGATGATCGGCGTCCCCGTGCCGGGGATCTCGACCATCGGCTTGGGCCGGTCGTCGGTGTAGGGGCGCAGCCGTGAGCCCTGGCCACCTGCCAGGACGACGGCTTGAACGGGGCGGGACGCGGCGTTCGGATCGGTCATGACCGAACTGTACGTGGCGTCCCGCTCGCGGCTTCTGCCGGTAACCGTTTCTTATTCAGCCGTAAATCGCCACAAGAGGAATCACGGCTTCCAGCGGGCCTCGGCAGGCTCTAGGTGTGCGAGGCCGCCACACCCGTGGCGAAGGAGGTGTCGCAGACGGGGCGGGCGTACGACTGCGCCCGCGTCGGGCCGTACACCCGCACCGCCGCACGGCCCAGTGCCCGCGCGATCGAGGCGCAGTGCTTCGCGAGCGACGGGCGGTCGTTGACGGCCTCCTGGAGGTGGGTCAGCGCGATGCCAGGGTTCTCCTCCTGGAGCTCCGTCAGGAGCTTGTCACGCAGCACGTCCTGCGGGGCACGGGCCTTCGCACGCGCCGCCGAGATGTCGGAGGCGGTGAGCACCGAGTCCGAGGGGCTCCCCGTCCAGTTGACCCGGGTGACCGCGAGGGTCCCGGAGAGCACCAGGAAGACGGGCAGGACAAGGGCGAGCGTGCGGCCGATACGGCGGGCGGGGCCCCGGCCGCGTCGCGTCTGTGGGTTAGTGGAGTGCTTCACGCGTGTGAGGGTAGCGCGGGGTGATGATTTGGCGACATTTAGTCACCGGTTCGGGGGATGAACTGGTGCCTCGAATTGGGTAAGGCGTTGACGCACACGGCTCGAAATGCCCGGTCTGCCGGGGTATTTGGGCGCGGTCCCGGGGGCACGAAGAGGGCCCCGCGGCAGCCTGCGGGGCCCTCTTCGTCAACCTGGGTGATTTACCCGGGATTCTGCTCAGTCCGACAGACGGGCGCCCGTCGACGTCGAGAACACGTGGGTCTCGCCCGCGCGCGGGACGACGTTCAGCGTGCTGCCCTTCTCCGGGACGTCACGGCCGCTGACGCGGACGACGAGGTCCTTGGAGTCGTCGCCGACCTTCGCGGTGCCGTACACGTACGCGTCGGCGCCGAGCTCCTCGACGACGTTCACGGTGACCGCGAGACCCAGCTCGGCGTCCGGGCCGGCCACGTCGAAGTGCTCGGGGCGGACGCCGACGGTGACGGTCTTGTCCGTGGCCGCGGAGAGCGCCTCACGGTCCACCGGCACGACCGACTTGCCGAACTTCACACCACCGTCGGTGATCGGCACCTCGACCAGGTTCATCGCCGGGGAGCCGATGAAGCCGGCGACGAAGAGGTTCGCCGGACGGTCGTACATGTTGCGCGGGGTGTCGACCTGCTGGAGCAGACCGTCCTTGAGGACCGCCACGCGGTCGCCCATCGTCATGGCCTCGACCTGGTCGTGGGTGACGTAGACGGTGGTGATGCCGAGGCGGCGCTGGAGCGAGGCGATCTGCGTACGGGTCGAGACACGGAGCTTGGCGTCGAGGTTCGACAGCGGCTCGTCCATGAGGAAGACCTGCGGCTCACGCACGATGGCACGACCCATGGCGACACGCTGACGCTGACCGCCGGAGAGCGCCTTCGGCTTGCGGCCCAGGTACTCGGTGAGGTCGAGGATCTTCGCCGCGTCCTCGACCTTCTGCTTGATCTCGGCCTTCGGCACGCCGGCGATCTTGAGCGCGAAGCCCATGTTGTCGGCGACCGTCATGTGCGGGTACAGCGCGTAGTTCTGGAACACCATGGCGATGTCCCGGTCCTTCGGCGGCAGGTGCGTGACGTCACGGTCACCGATGCGGATGGCGCCGGCGTTGACGTCCTCGAGCCCCGCCAGCATGCGGAGCGAGGTGGACTTGCCGCAGCCGGACGGGCCGACCAGGACGAGGAACTCCCCGTCCTCGATCTGGATGTCGAGCGCGTCTACGGCGGGCTTCTCGGAACCCGGGTAGATCCGGGTCGCCTTGTCGAACGAGACAGTGGCCATGGTGAAGGGCCCCCTTCTACCGGCAGGAACGTGCCGGACGATCCGTTGTAGGAAGGTGGTGGAGTAGTCCACACAGGTGAACTTCAGCGGACGCTACCTGGCGTTCGCCCGATCTGTCAGTAGTCCGGCGCATGTGAACTTCGTCGAAATTTTCGAGAGGGCCCCGCCGGGACCTGGGTACACTGCACGGGCGCGTACGCGACAGCCGTACGTCTGCCTCCTTAGCTCAGATGGCCAGAGCAACGCACTTGTAATGCGTAGGTCGTCGGTTCGAATCCGACAGGGGGCTCCGCACGCGGGGGCACGGACGTGCCCCCGCGTCGTCTTGTTACCCCTGGGTGACCTGCCGGGTGTCAGGGTGGGGGCATGCGCGTACTGATCGTGGAGGATCACAAGGATCTCGCGGAGAGTGTCGCGAGGGGGCTGCGGCGGCATGCCATGGAGGTCGAGCTCGCGCACGACGGCGAGCAGGGGCTGAGCCGGGCCGCCAGCGGGGTCTACGACGTCGTCGTACTCGACCGGGACCTGCCGCTCGTGCACGGGGACGACATCTGCCGGGCGCTGGTGCGGCAGGGCTGTCCGTCGCGGGTGCTGATGCTCACCGCCGCCGGGACGCTCGCCGACCGGGTCGACGGTCTGGATCTCGGCGCCGACGACTACCTCGCCAAGCCCTTCTCCTTCGCCGAGCTCATAGCCCGCGTCCAGGCCCTGGACAGACGCGACCAGCCCGCCGTGCCGCCCGTCCTCGTCCGCGGTGACATCGAGCTCGACCCGGCCCGCCGTACCGTGCTGCGCGGCGGGCGCAGGCTGGAGCTGTCGCCGAAGGAGATGGCCGTCCTGGAGGTGCTGCTCGCCGCCGGCGGTGCCGTCGTCTCCGCCGAGGAGCTGCTGGAACGGGCCTGGGACCGGGACGCCGACCCCTTCAGCAACGCGGTCAAGGTCACCGTCAGCCGGCTGCGCCGCAAGCTCGGCGACCCGCCCGTCATCGAGACCCTCCCGCACGTCGGCTACCGGATCTGACGCCCGGCCGAGGGCGTTGTTGCGACGCGAGGGGCCGTACGCCAGCCTGTGAAGGTGGTAACCCGGCTGTGACCGGGGGTGGGGCAGCCTGGGGTCCGTGGCGCGTGTCTCGTAGGGGGAATGATGAGGGTACTGGTGGTCGAGGACCACACCGAGCTCGCGGACTCGATCACCAGAGTCTTCCGCCGCCAGGGCCTCGCGGTCGACACGGCCTACGACGGCTCGACCGCCCTCGACCTCGTCGAGGAGGTCGACTACGACGTCGTCGTCCTCGACCGTGACCTCCCCGACGTGCACGGCGACGACGTCTGCGGCGAACTCACCGCCAAGGGCGTGCGCACCAAGGTGCTCATGCTGACCGCAGCCGCCTCCATCGCCGACCGCGTCGAGGGCCTCGGGCTCGGCGCCGACGACTACCTCGCCAAGCCGTTCGCCTGGCCCGAGCTCCTCGCCCGCACCCGCGCCCTCGGCCGGCGCGCCCACCCGGAGCGGCAGCCCGAACTGGTCCGCGGCGCCCTGCGCCTGGACCCCGCGCGCCGCACCGCCAGCCACTCCGGCACCCAACTGCCGCTCACCACCAAGGAGTTCGGCGTGCTCGCCTATCTGCTCGGCGCCGAAGGACGGACCGTCCCCGCCGACGAGCTGCTCGCCAAGGTGTGGGACGAGGTCGCCGACCCCGGCACCACCACCGTCAAGGCGACCGTCAACCGGCTCCGCGCCAAGCTCCTCGACGCCTCGGTGATCCAGACCGTGCCCGGCCGGGGCTACCGGGTCTGACATGGCCCCGCCCGTCCTCGTCCGGCTCGCCCGAGCCCGCGACCGTGTCCTGCGCACCGCCCCCGCGTCCTGGCTGCGCGCCGTGGCCCGGCGCCTGACACCGCGCCGGGTACGGGTCCGCTTCGCGGTCCTCTTCGGCCTGCTGTTCATCGCGTCCGGCGCCGTCCTGCTCGGCATGACCTATCTGCTGGTCAACCGGCCCACCCACAGCAGCGTCGTCAAGTACGAGATCAACGGAGAAGCCGGCCGGCAGCCCACGATCCACATCCAGCCCGGCGGCCAGGGCGGCGACGCCCCGCCACCCGAGTTCGCGCTCGACGCCCAGCTGCGCGACCAGGCCGCCCGGATGCACGAGGCGCAGATGCACGACCTGCTCGTGCAGTCCTGTATCGCCCTCGCCATCATGGCCGGCCTCTCCGTCGTGCTCAGCTGGCTGCTGGCCCGCCGGGTGCTGCGCCCCATGCGCACCGTCACCGCCGGCATCCGCAGCATCTCCGCCCGCAACGTCCACGAGCGGCTCGCCGTCGAGGGACCCGGCGACGAGATCGGCGACCTCGCCAACAGCGTCGACGGCCTCCTCGACCGGCTGGAAGCCGCCCTGGAGTCCCACAAACGGTTCGTCGCCAACGCCGCCCACGAGCTGCGCACCCCGCTCACCGTGGAACGCGCCCTCCTGGAGGAGTGTCTCCTCGACCCCGACGCCACCGCCGACTCGTTCCGCGAGAACTTCGAGCGCCTGCTGCGCATCAGCACCCACCAGGGCGCCCTGCTGGAGTCCCTCCTCACCCTGGCCGTCAGCGAGCGGGGCATGGACCGCACCGAGCCCGTCGACCTCGCCGAGGTCGTCGAGTCCGTCCTGCTCACCCAGCTGCCCCCCGACCAGCGGCACGGCGTACGGATCGTCGACCGCACCGAGCCCGCCCAGGTCGCCGGTGACACCGCGCTGCTGGAACGCCTGGTCGCCAACCTCGTCCACAACGCCGCCTACTACAACGTGCCCGACGGGACCGTCGACGTCACCGTGCGCCGTCACGGCCGGCACGCCGTCCTCACCGTCGCCAACACCGGGCCCGCCGTCCCCGCCGAGCGCGTCGACGAGCTCTTCGAGCCCTTCCAGCGCATGAGCCGCACCGCGGGCGACGGCCATCACGGCCTCGGCCTGTCCATCGTCCGGGCCATCGCCGCCGCCCACGACGCCGCCCTCTCCGCCCGCCCCGGACCGCACGGCGGCCTCGTCGTCGAACTCTCCTTCCCGCTCCTTGTCAAGGACGGCGAGCGATACGAGATCTGGCCGCAGACCCGCGCGGCAACCGCGTCCAAGTGACCAGAACGGCCGGTTGGACGACGCCGACGACGCCCTTCGCTGGGTATTGTTCTGATTGACCGGCCCCGGTCGTGAACGGGTTATGGCGACGTTTCACCGGGCCTTTCGGTCCACGGGGTGATATTCCCAGGAGCTTCCCGAGCGGAAGCTCTTTTCCTTGCGTTTCCCACGGAATGGCGCGCCGGGCAGTCCATGCCCATGGAGAGGGAATGAGGGGTGAGGGGCGGACATGAGCGAGCGAATCGACGGCGGCATTCCCCTGTCCGACAGCCAGGAGGGCATCTGGCGCGCACAGCGCCTGGCGGGCCCCCGCGCGCGCTACAGCGTCGGGCAGGCCGTCGAGATCACGGGCGCGCTCGACGTGGCCGTCTTCGAGGCCGCGCTGCACCGGACGGTCGAGGAGACCGAGATCCTGGGCCTGCGCTTCAGCGAGGACGGGACGGGGGCGGTCCGGGGCGTACCGCTGGGCGCGGGGCCGTGGGCGCTGCCCGTCGAGGAGTGGAGTGAGGGGAGCGAGGGGAGCGGAGCCGGCGGTGACGACGACCGGCGGACGTGGCTCGAATCCCGTATGCGCGAGGAACTCGCCGCCGTGGAGAACCCGCTCGCGGACCGGCTCCACTCCTTCGTGCTCTTCAGACTCGATGCCGAACGGTACTGCTGGTTTCAGGGCTACAATCACCTGCTCCTCGACGGATATGCGTGCACCCTCATGGCTCGCCGGGTCGCCGAGACGTATTCCGCGCTCGTCGCGGGCAGGGAATTTCCCGAGTCCGATCACATCTCCTTGCGCGAGACATTCGCCGAGGAGGCGGCATATCGCGGATCGGCTGAATTCGCAGAAGACCGACGCTATCTCTGTGACCGTTTCGCGGATCGCCCGGAAATCGCAGAGGCCGCGCGCCTGTCCACAGTCTCCCGAGGCGGTGCGGGGTCGGTGCTCCGGGTGACGGACACCCTCGCTCCCGACGCCGCGGACGCGCTGCGTGCCGCCGCGGACGGAGCCGGTCTGCCGACATCCCGGCTGCTCCTCGCCGCCGCCGGCGCCTTCGTGAGCGGCATGGCCGGAGCGGCCGAGGCGCTCCTCAGCCTGCCCATGACCGGCCGCGTCAGCGACACCGACCTGCGCGCCCGCGTCACCCGGGCGAACATGCTGCCCCTGCGGTTCCCGGTCCCCACCGGAGCGAACCTGCTCGACCTCGCCCACACCGCCCACCAGGCCGTCGCCGAACTGCTCCGGCACCAGCGGTACCGGGGGGAGCGGCTGCGCCGGGAACTGGGCTGGCCGGAAGGCGACCGCTGGCACTTCGGGCCGTACGTGAACATCCTGCCGCGCGCCGGAGAACTGGCCTTCGGCGACTGCCGAGGCGTGGCACGGGACGTGTCGACCCGGCTCGTCGAGGACTTCGGGGTGCTCGTCGACCGGACCGCCACGGGGATCGAGATCACCGTCGAGGCGAACCCGGCGCTCTACGACCAGGCGTGGACGCGGGCCGTCCATCGCTCCCTCGTCGGCTTCGTCGAGCGAGCGGTCCGCGAGCCCGCGACGCCGGTGCGGCGGATCGGCGTGGCGGGGGATGACGAGCGGGGCCTGGTGGCGGTCGTCGAGGAGTGGAACGCGACGGCTGAGGTGACTGAGGCCGGTTTGGTGGTGGAGCGGATCCGCGCCCGTGTGGCTGAGGCTCCGGGGGCGGTTGCGCTGTGGTCGGGTGGGCGTGCGTGGTCGTATGCCGAGGTGGATGCGTGGTCGGATGCGGTGGCGCGTGGGTTGGTGGCGCGGGGTGTGGGTCGCGAGTCCCGGGTGGGGCTGTGCTTGCCGCGTGGGGCCGAGATGGTCGTGGCGGTGCTGGGGGTGTGGAAGGCCGGTGGGGCGTACGTGCCACTGGACCCCGAATACCCCACTGAGCGGCTTGAGTTCATGGTCGCGGACAGCGGTGCCGGGGTGGTGCTGGTCACGGAGGTGACGGCCGGGCGGGTGGCCTCGGGTGTGCTGCTGGATGAGGTGGTGAGTGAGGCCGGTGTGCTGCCCGAGGTGGGTGGCGATCAACTGGCCTATGTGATCTATACGTCGGGGTCGACGGGGCGTCCGAAGGGTGTGGCCGTGGCGCATGCCTCGGTGGCGAATCTGGCGTCGGTGATGCGTCCGGTGCTCGGGGTCGAGCCTGGTGTCACGGCGTTGCAGTTCGCGTCGTTCAGCTTCGATGCGGCGGTGCTGGACGTGGCGGTCACGCTGGCTGCCGGGGGCACGTTGGCGATCGCTTCGGCGGAGGAGCGTCGGGATGCGTCTGCGTTGGCGGCCATGGTGGAGGCGGCCGGTGTGGATGTGGCGAGTGTGGTGCCGTCGCTGTTGGGGGTGCTGGAGCCGGATGCGGTGCCGGGGATCGGCAACTGGGTGCTGGGCGCTGAGCGTCTGGAGGCCGGGCTGGCGGCCAAGTGGCGCGCGGGGGCCCGGGTGTGGAACACCTACGGGCCGACCGAGGCGACCGTCATCACGACTGCGGTGTTGTTGGAGGACGGCATTACGGGTGAGGACGCGCCACCCGCGATCGGCCGCCCGCTGGGGAACGTCCGCACCTACGTCCTGGATGCCTTCCTCCGTCCCGTGCCGGTGGGGGTTCCCGGTGAGTTGTATATCGCCGGGGATGGTCTGGCGCGGGGGTATGTCAACCGCCCGGACCTGACGGCGGAGCGGTTCGTCGCCTGTCCGTTCGACGCGGACGGTGGGCGGATGTACCGCTCCGGCGACCTGGCCCGCTGGACTGCCGACGGGCAGTTGGAGTTTGTGGGGCGGGCGGATGCGCAGGTGAAGCTGCGTGGTTTCCGGGTGGAGTTGGGTGAGGTGGAGGCCGTTCTCGCCGCTCATCCGGGGGTCGAGCGGGCGGTGGCCGTCGTACGGGATGGCCGGCTGGTCGGGTACGTCGTCGGCGGGGGCGCGGACGGTGACGACGTGCGGGCGTATGCGGCGGCCCGGTTGCCGGAGTACATGGTGCCGTCCGTGGTGGTCGTGCTCGACGCGTTCCCGCTGACCGTGAACGGCAAGGTCGATCGGGCCGCTCTGCCGGTGCCGGAGGCCGTGGCGGGGGCTGGGCGGGCGCCGGTGACCGCCGGCGAGGAGGTGCTGTGCGCGCTGTTCGCGGAGTTGCTCGGGGTGGAGCGGGTCGGGGCGGAGGAGAGCTTCTTCGCGCTGGGCGGTGACTCGATCACGGCGATGCTGCTGGTGTCGCGGGCCCGCCGGGCGGGGTTGGTCTTCGGTGCGCGGCAGGTGCATGAGTTGCGGACGCCGGCGCGGCTGGCCGCGGGGGCGGGGGCGGGGGCGGTCGGCGGGGCGGCGGAGGGTGTTCGGCCGGTGGACTCGGCCGTGGGTGAGGTGCCGCTGACGCCGGTGATGCGGGAGGTGCTGGACCGGGTCGGCGTCGACGGGGTGCGCGAGGTCGTGCAGTCGATGGTGGTGGAGGCGCCGGCCGGGCTGAACGAGGTGGCGCTGCGGAACGCGGTGGCTGCTCTGGTGGAGCGGCATGAGGTGTTGCGGGCGCGGTTGGTGGCGGAGCCCGGCGTGCTCGTGGTTCCGGAGCGGCTGGTGGTGCCGGTCGAGGGGCTGGTGGCGCGTGTCCGCGTTGGCGGTGCGGACCTGGCGGCGTCGGTGGAGGCGGAGGTCGCGGCCGCGGTGCGGCGGTTGGACCCCGTGGCCGGGGTGATGGTGCAGGTCGTGTGGCTGGACGCGGGGGCCGAGGTGGCGGGGCGGCTGGACGCGGGGGCCGAAGTGGCGGGGCGGCTGGTCGTCGTGGCCTGTCATCTGGTCGTCGACGCGGTGTCCTGGCAGGTGCTGCTGCCGGACCTGTGGTCCGCGTACGAGAGCCTCGCCGAGGGGCGGGCCGTGGAGTGGGAGCCGGTTCCGGTGCCGTTCCGGGCGTGGGCGCGGGAGTTGGCGGCGCAGGCGGGGCGGCCGGAGCGGGTGGCCGAGCTGGCGGCGTGGCGGGCGGTGCTGGACGGGCCGCAGCTGTCGCTCACGGACATGCCGCTGAACCCGGTCCTGGACGTCGGCGCGACGGTGCGTGAGGTGTCGGTGTCCGTTCCGGCGGAGGTGACGGCCGCACTGCTGACGGCGGTGCCGGTGGCGTTCCATGCCGGGGTGGACGAGGTGCTGCTCGCGGGCCTCGCCGGGGCGGTCGGTCAGTGGGCCGGGGCGGGGGAGCTTCTGGTGGACGTCGAGGGGCACGGCCGTGAGCCGCTGTCGGACGGCGTCCAGGATCTGTCGCGGACCGTCGGGTGGTTCACGTCCTCGCGTCCGGTGCGGTTGAGCGCGGGCGTCGGGGTGTCGGTGGCGGTGGTGAAGGAGCAGGTGCGGGCCGTCCCCGGGGATGGGCTCGGTTACGGGCTGCTGCGGTACGTCCGTCCGGACACGGCAAGGGAGTTGGCGGGCCTGCCCTCGGCGCAGGTCGGCTTCAACTACCTGGGGCGGGTCGGGACGGGGAGCGGATACCTGGGGCGGGCCGGCGCGGGCAGCGGGTACCTCGGGCTGGTCGGGGCGGGCGAGGGATTCGGGGCGGGGAGTGCTCCGGACGCCCCGGTGATGCACGCCGTAGAGCTGCTGGGAGCGGTACGCGACACGGCGGACGGTCCGGTGCTGGAGCTGCGGCTGGCCCACCCGGCGCGACTGCTGGGCGCGGGGCGGGCGCGCGCACTGCTGGAGGCGTGGGCCGACGAGCTCACCGGGCTGGTCGCGGACGTCCGGGGCGGGGCGGGCGGTCACTCGCCGTCGGACTTCCCACTGGTGGCGCTGGACCAGGCGGGCGTCGAGGAGATCGAGGCGGCGGTTCCGGGGCTGGTGGACGTGCTTCCCGTGGCGCCGCTTCAGGAGGGGCTGCTGTTCCACTCCCTCTTCGACGAGGAGGGTGTGGACGTCTACGTCGAGCAACTGGTCCTGACGCTCGACGGTGCTGTGGACGGGGACCGGCTGCGGGCCTCGTGGCAGGCGCTGCTGGATCGGCACGCGGCGTTGCGGGCCGGGTTCGTGCAGGTCGCGGGTGCGGCGGGACCCGTGCAGATCGTGGTCGAACGGGCCGAACTGCCGTGGCGGGACGTCGATGTGACGGGCCTGGACGACGGCGCCGCGGAACGGGTGGGCGCCGAGGAGCGGGCCGCGCGGTTCGACCTCGCGGCACCGCCGCTGCTGCGGGTGGCGCTCGTCAGGGAGGGCGCGGGGCGGGAGCGTGCCGGGTGGGAGGGTGCCGGGCTGGAGGGTGCCGGGCGGGAGAGTGCCGGGCAGGGTGGTGCCGGGCGGGAGAGCGCGGGGCAGGGTGGTGCCGGGCGGGAGAGCGCGGGGCAGGGTGGTGCCGGGCGGGAGGGCGTCACGAGGGAGGGCGTCGCGCGGTCGCGGATGGTGGTCACGCTTCACCATCTGGTGCTGGACGGATGGTCGTTGCCGCTGGTGTTGCGGGAGCTGTGGACTCTCTACGCGGCCGGCGGCCGGGCGGACGGGCTCGCTGCGCCGGTGTCGTCGCGGCCGTACTGGGCGTGGCTCGCCGAGCGGGACACGTCGGCGGCGCTAGAGGCATGGCGAGCCGAACTGGCGCCGGTCGAGGAGTCGGTGCTCGTCGCTCCGGCCGAGCCGAGCGCGACGACGTCCGTAGTCCTGGACAGGGTCACCGAGCGCGCGAGCGTCGAACTGGTGCGCGATCTTGAGCGGCTCGCCCGGGGTGCCGGCGTCACCCTGAACACCGTGGTGCAGCTGGCGTGGGGGCTGGTGCTGGGGCAGCTGACGGGCCGGCCCGCGGTGGTGTTCGGGGCGACGGTGGCCGGGCGGCCGGCGGAGCTCGCGGGCATGGAGGCGATGCTCGGCCTGTTCATCAACACGCTGCCGGTGCGTGTCGATCTGGACCCGGCCCGAACGGTCGGCGAGGCCCTGGCGGAGTTGCAGACACGGCAGTCGGCGCTCCTCGACCACCAGCATGTGGGGCTCAGCGCGGTGCAGCGGGCCGCGGGTCCCGGCGCGACCTTCGACACCCTGCTGGCCTTCGAGAACTACCCCGGCGACCTCGACGCCCAGCCCCTCGGCGAGGGCCTCACCCTCGCGGCCACGGAGCTGCGCGAGTCGACCAACTTCGCCCTGGCCCTGGGCGTCACCCCGGTCGACGGCCTGGAGATCCGCCTCGACCACCGCGCCGATCTCTTCGACCTGCGGGACGCGTCGCGAATGGCTCGGCGTCTGGTGCGGGTGCTGGAGCAGATGGCCGCCGATCCGGGGCTGCGGCTGAGTGGCGTGGAGCTGTTGGACGCCGCAGAGCGGGACGTGGTGGTGGCGGAGTGGAACGCGACGGCACGGGAGGTCGATGCGTCGTCGGTGGTGGAGCGGTTCCGCGCCCGTGTGGCTGAGGTTCCGGGGGCGGTTGCGCTGTGGTCGGGTGGGCGTGCGTTGTCGTATGCCGAGGTGGATGCGTGGTCGGATGCGGTGGCGCGTGGGCTGGTGGGGCGGGGTGTGGGTCGCGAGTCCCGGGTGGGGCTGTGCTTGCCGCGTGGGGCCGAGATGGTCGTGGCGGTGCTGGGGGTGTGGAAGGCCGGTGGGGCGTATGTGCCGCTGGACCCCGATTACCCCACTGAGCGGCTTGAGTTCATGGTCGCGGACAGCGGGGCCGGGGTGGTGCTGGTCCTGGAGGAGACGGCCGGCTGTCTGTCGGGTGGGGTTTTGCTGGATGAGGTGGGGAGTGACTTCGGTGTGCTGCCGGAGGTCGGCTCCGACCAACTGGCCTATGTGATCTATACGTCGGGGTCGACAGGGCGGCCGAAGGGTGTGGCCGTCGCGCACGCCTCGGTGGCCAACCTGGCATCCGTGATGCGTCCGGTGCTCGGGGTCGGGCCTGGTGTCACGGCGTTGCAGTTCGCGTCGTTCAGCTTCGATGCGGCGGTGCTGGACGTGGCGGTCACGCTGGCTGCCGGGGGGACGTTGGCGATTGCTTCGGCGGAGGAGCGTCGGGATGCGTCGGCGTTGGCGGCCATGGTGGAGGCGGCCGGTGTTGATGTGGCGAGTGTGGTGCCGTCGTTGTTGGGGGTGCTGGAGCCGGGCGCCGTTGCCGGGATCGGCAACTGGGTGCTGGGCGCTGAGCGTCTGGAGGCCGGGCTGGCGGCCAAGTGGCGTGAAGCGGCCCGAGTGTGGAACACCTACGGCCCCACCGAGGCCACCGTCATCACCACCGCCGTACTCCTGGACGAAGGCATCACGGGCGAGGACGCACCGCCCGCGATCGGCCGGCCTCTGGGGAATGTCCGCACCTATGTGCTCGATGCGTCGCTGCGGCCTGTTCCTGTGGGTGTGGCGGGTGAGCTGTACATCGCTGGGTCCGGTCTGGCCCGTGGTTACGTCAACCGTCCTGGTCTGACGGCGGAACGGTTCGTCGCCTGTCCGTTCGACGCGGGCGGTGGGCGGATGTACCGCTCCGGGGACCTGGCCCGCTGGACTGCCGACGGGCAGTTGGAGTTCGTGGGGCGGGCGGATGCGCAGGTGAAGCTGCGTGGTTTCCGGGTGGAGTTGGGTGAGGTGGAGGCCGTTCTCGCCGCTCATCCGGGGGTGGAGCGGGCGGTGGCTGTCGTACGGGATGGCCGGCTGCTCGGGTACGTCGTCGGGGATGTAGAGGCCGAGGACGTGCGGGCGAGTGCGGCTGTCCGGTTGCCGGACTACATGGTGCCGTCGGCTGTGGTCGTGCTGGATGCGTTCCCGCTGACCGTGAACGGCAAGGTCGATCGGGCCGCTCTGCCGGTGCCGGAGGCCGTGGTGGGGTCCGGGCGGGCGCCGGGGACCCTTGCCGAGGAGGCGTTCTGTGCGCTGTTCGCCGAGGTGTTGGGGCTGGAGAAGGTCGGGGTCGGCGACGGGTTCTTCGAGTTGGGCGGGGACTCGATCATGTCGATGCTGCTTGCCTCCCGGGCGCGGCGGGCCGGGTGGGTGGTGACGCCCCGGCAGGTCTTCGAGGAGCGGACGCCGGAGCGGCTGGCGCTGGTGGCGGTCGAGACCGGGGACGGGGCGGCGGCGGTCGAGGACGGCGGGGTCGGCGAGGTGCCGTGGACGCCGGTGATGCGGTCGCTGGGCGCGGATGCGTTGCGGGCGGGGTTCGCGCAGTGGATGGCTGTGGGGGCGCCTGCCGGACTGGGGACCGAGGTGCTGGAAGCGGGGCTGGGGGCGGTGCTGGGCGTGCACGCCATGCTTCGGGCTGAGGTGCGGGGTGGAGCGGCGGGGGCGCCGGTACGGGGTTCAGTCGCGGGGCCGCGAGTGCTGGATGGGCCCGAGGGGGCGCCGGTGCTGGTGGTGCCCGAAGCCGGGGAGGTGGATGTCTCCGGTCGGGTGGTGCGGGTGGATGCCGTCGGTGTGCCCGACGACGGTCTCGACGACGTGGCCGCGGAGGCCGCCCGGGACGCGGTCGCGGGACTGGATCCGCTGGCGGGCGTGATGGTGCGTGCGGTGTGGGTGGACGCCGGACCGGACCGGGTGGGGCGCGTGGTCGTCGTAGCGCATCACCTGGTCGTCGACGGAGTGTCGTGGCGGGTGCTGATGCCGGACCTGCGGGCGGCCTGCGAGGCCGTGGCCGAGGGGTGGGACCCGGCGGACGCGCTGGAGCGGGGTGGGGCCTCCTTCCGTTCCTGGGCGCGGCAACTGGAGCGCGCGGCCCGGAGTACTGAGCGCACGGCGGAGTTGGGCGGCTGGGTGAAGTTGCTGGCCGGGGATGACGTACGGCGAGTAGCCGGGGATGACGTACGGCGGGTCGTCGGGGCTGATGCGCGGCGGGTCGTCGGGGCCGATGTACGGCGGGTCGTCGGGGCTGCTGCGCGGCGGGTCGTCGGGGGGCGTGAGGTGGATCCTGGGCGGGACACCATGCGCGTTCTCTCGCGGCGGGAGTGGGCTGTGTCCGCCGGAGTCAGTGCCGTTCTCGTGGGGCGTACCCCGGCGCTCTTCCACTGCGGTGTGCACGAGGTGTTGCTGGCGACGCTTGCCGGGGCCGTGGCGCGGTGGCGGCCCGAGGCCGGTGTCGACGGGCTGCTGGTGGACGTGGAGGCGCATGGCCGGGAACCGTTGGCCGAGGGCATGGACGTGTCCCGGACGGTGGGCTGGTTCACCGCGGTGCATCCCTTGCGGCTGGAAGTGTCAGGGCTCGACCTGGACGATGCGGCGGTCGGCGGCGCCTCGGCCGGGTCCCTGGTCAAGCGGGTGAAGGAACAGGTGCAGGCGGTGCCCGGGGACGGGCTGGGCCACGGTCTGCTGCGCTGGGCGAACCCGGACACGGCACGGGTGCTGGCGGAGCTTCCCGTGCCGGAGATCGGCTTCAACTACCTGGGCCGGTTCGCCGCCGCCGGTCCGGACGCCGGTCCCGTTCGCGCCTGGCAGACCGCCGGGGACGCGGCCATGGTCGGTACGGCGGATCCGGACATGCCGGTGGCGCACGCCCTGGAAGCCGGCGCCGTGGTGGCCGACACCCCGGACGGGCCGCTGCTCACCCTCACGCTGAGCTGGCCCCGGACGCTGCTCGACGAGCGCCGGGCGGAATGTCTGGGCGAGGCCTGGCTGGAGCTGCTGGAAGGCCTTGCCGCCCATACCGCCGATCCGACGGCGGGCGGTCACACGCCCTCCGACTTCGCACTGCTCGATCTCGACCAGGACGAGATCGAGGCCTTCGAGTCCGAGTTCGCCGACGACCACCACTGATCGCCGGCCGTCCAGACCGCTTGGACCGCCGCCCGTCTCCCCCTGTCTCTCTCGTCTCTGCCTCCCCCTGTCGCTCTCATCTCTGCTGCCTTCCTTGCCTTCCTTGCCTTACTTGCGCCCGTTCTGGGCCATCCCATTTGTGAGGAGATCTACGCGATGACCCGGACTCGGAACGCCATCGAAGACATCTGGCCGCTGTCGCCCCTGCAGGAGGGACTGCTGTTCCACGCGGCCTTCGGGGACGGGGCGTCCGACGTGTATGCGGGACAGCGGGCCCTCGCCCTCGACGGGCCGCTGGACATCGCCCGGCTGCGTCGCTCCTGGGAGGCGCTGGTCGCCCGGCACGGCGCCCTGCGGGCGGGCTTCCGCCGGCGCAGGTCGGGACAGGCCGTTCAGGTCGTCGCCCGCCAGGTGGAACTCCCTTGGCAGGAAGCGGACTTGAGCGCCCTGCCGCAGCGGGAGGCGGAGGCCGAGGCGGCCCGGCTGTCCGAGGCGGAACTGTCGGCCGGCTTCGATCTGGAGCGGGGCCCGCTGCTGCGGCTGCTGCTGATCCGCCTCGGCGAGCGGCGGCACCGCCTGGTCATGACGACCCATCACATCGTGCTGGACGGCTGGTCGTTGCCGATCCTGGTGGAGGAGCTGTCGACGCTGTACCGGGCCGGGGGCGAGGTCCGGGCACTGCCGCCGGTCCGCTCCTACAAGGACTACCTGGCCTGGCTGGGCAGCCAGGACCGGGAGGCGGCACGGGCCGCATGGCGCGCGGAGCTGGCCGGGGCGGACGAGCCCACCCTGGTCGCCCCGGCCGACCCCGCCCGGGCACCGCTGCGCCCTGAGGCGCTGGTCACCGAGTGCAGTGCCGAACTGACCCGGGCGCTGGAGACGCTGGCCCGCGACCACGGGGTCACCATGGCCACAGTGGTGCAGGGCGCGTGGGCCCTGGTCCTCGCCCGGCTGGCCGGGCGCCAGGACGTCGTGTTCGGCACCACGGTCGCGGGCCGCCCCACGGACCTGCCGGGCGCCGACTCCCTCATCGGCCTGTTCATCAACACCCTGCCGGTCCGCGTCGAGCTGACCGGCGCCCTGACGGTCGCCGAGCTGCTGCGTACCCTCCAGGCCCGCCAGATCGCCCTCCTGGGCCACCAGCACCTCGGACTCACCGAGATACGGCAACTCGCCGGGCCGGGAGCCGAGTTCGACACCCTCGTGGTGTACGAGAACTACCCGCGCCCGGCGGACACGGCGCCGGCCGACCCCGACGCCCTCACCGTCCGCTTCGACGGCCGCACGAGGGACGCCAGCCACTACCCGCTCGGCCTGATCGTCGGCCCCGGCGAGCGGCTGGAGCTGCAACTCGACCACCGCACGGACCTGTTCGACCGGGC
This sequence comes from Streptomyces sp. NPDC057280, assembly GCF_042668605.1. Taxonomy (NCBI): domain Bacteria; kingdom Bacillati; phylum Actinomycetota; class Actinomycetes; order Kitasatosporales; family Streptomycetaceae; genus Streptomyces; species Streptomyces sp. NPDC057280. The sequence continues at coordinate 724 of NZ_JBHUYR010000021.1, read as the reverse complement.
CCGCGCCGAACAGGTGCTGGCCGCACTCCACCAGGTGCTCGAGGGCTTCGCGTCCGACCCGCGCACCCCGGTGGCCCGCCTCGGACTGCTGACCGGCGCCGAGCTGGCCCGTGTCACCCGGGACTGGCAGGACATCCACCCCGAGGTGCCCACCGGGACGCTGCCCGAACTGCTCGCCGGACAGGTGGGCCGGACGCCGGACGCGCCGGCCCTGGACTCGGACGAGCGGACGTACAGCTACGCCGAACTGCAGGACGAGGCGGGCCGCCTGGCACGGCACCTGGTCACCCTGGGAGTGGGCCCCGAGCGCCGGGTCGCCGTCCTCGCCGAACGCTCCGCCGACACCGTGGTCGCGCTCCTCGCCGTCTCGATGGCGGGCGGGGCCTTCGTCCCCCTCGACCCCGGGCACCCGGCGGACCGGCTCGCCCTCGTCCTGGAGGACGCCGACCCGGTCGCGGTGCTGTGCACCGAGGCCGGCCGCGCCCTGCTGCCCGAGACCGTCCGGGACCGCGCGATCGCCCTCGACGACCCGGAGGTCACGGCAGCGGTGGCCCGCCAGGCCCCGGGCCGGGTGACCGACGCCGAACGCACGGCTCCCCTGCGTCCCGCCAACGCCGCCTATGTGATCCACACGTCGGGTTCGACGGGGCGGCCGAAGGGTGTGGTGGTGTCGCATGCGGGGTTGGTGAATTTGGCGGGTGCGCAGGTTGAGCGGTTTGCGGTG
>NZ_JBHUYR010000020.1:0-49958 GCF_042668605.1 Streptomyces sp. NPDC057280 | reverse complement strand
GAGCGCGGGAAGAACTCGTACCAGGACCCGTACAGCGCCCGCTCCCGCTCCACCAGCAGCGGCAGCGGGTCGGAGGCGGTGACGAACTCCCGCAGTGGATGCGCGGCCAGCACCGCGTCCACCTCCGGCGTCAACGCCGCCCCCAACCGGGCCGAGACGCTCAGCGAGTCGTCGCGCAGGGCGTCCGCCGCGGCCAGCACCAGCGCCTGCCCGGCGGCCTCGGGCACCCCGGCGGCCGCCCGCTCGTAGAGGTCGCCGCCCTCCTCCAGGACGAGGCCGATGTCGAGACCGGCGGGGATCTTGATGCCGGCGTGGCGGCGCCAGGTGGCGATCGGGTCGCCCCAGGCCTCGACATGGAAGGACCAGCGGCCCACCGAGCCGGGGGTGACGTCGGCGCCCCAGCGGTCGGTGCCGGGGGCGAGCTCGCGCATCGGCGTCCACGGGCCCGCACGGCCCTCGGGGTCGGTGAGGACGACGTTCGCGGCGACCGCGTCATGCCCCTCGCGGAACACCGTGGCGGTCACCCGGAAGGTCTCGCCCTCGACCGCCTTGGCCGGGCTGCGGCCGCCGTCGACGGCCGGCCGGACGTCCCGTACCGGGATACGGCCGATGGTCTCGCTCGCACTCATGGGTCTCGCCTCCGCCGTGCCGAGGGCCGGGCCATGGGGCCCGGCCGGGGATCCAAGCTGCGCCGGAAGGGACTACCTCCCCGCGGGAGAACGGGTGAGCTCCACCGGCGGGCCCCGGTGCACCGGGGCGGTGGCACACAGCTGCGCGTCCTGCTCCTGGAGGTAGGTGACGACACCCATCCGCAGATAGCGTTCGGCGGCGTCGGCGGCCTCCCGGGCGCAGCGCTTCCCCATGAGCACGCAGAGGGTGTAGCCCGAGTCCTCGAAGGTGGCCCGGGCCGCGCGGTCGGCGGGGGAGGCGAGCATCACGCGCTCCCAGGCCCGGTACCGCCGCAGTTGCCGGGCGACTTCGGCCTTGGCCGGTAGCAGCATGGCGCGGTTCACCTTCCGTGGGGGGTTTCACTCATGGTGCACGTACGACGACGCAGCGTCTTGTTGGATCTTCAACCATTGCGCACAGGGTGGCGATCCGGCCGTTGATCCGTTCGTCGATCTGCTCGTGTTGCACGAATGGCGTAGCGACCGCACGCTTGAGGTCACTCAGGAGCGATCACTGCTCACGCTGCGCGTTCGGGGCTCGTCCCGCAGGGGCGAGGTGAAGGCGGAGCTTCGCCGGTGAGGAGCGAACGAAGATGAAGACCGCAGTGCCCTGCTACTACCACCTCGACGTGGAAGTCACCCCGGAACGGGTCGGCCAGGTCAAGCGCATTCTGGCCGCTCATCTCCGGTACTGGGATCTCGACACCCTCGTCGAGCCCGTCTGTCGCGGTGCCGAAATGCTGCTGAGGGCCATCGACGAGCACGCGACCGACAAGGAGACGTCGATCGAGATGTGGTGGAACGGCCAGCACCTGATCACCGCGATCGGTGACAACGACCGCGACCTGCGCCCGGACCAGGAGCTTCGAAGCTGCCTGGCGCACATCGCCGCGATGAGCGACGGCTGGGGCTGCTGCGCCACCGAGACCGGCAGCAAGGTCATCTGGTTCTCGCAGCGCGCCCGCGCCGGCGAGCGCGTCCCGCTGGTGCCGACGGCCCCCGCGCCGAGCCTGCGCGAGGTGCTCCAGGTGCCCCGCGAGGAACCGCTCGTGGGCGGCGTCCTGGAGGACGCCCGGTGACCGCGAAGCGCCGACGCACGGCAGGGGTGCCCGTCTGGAACGGGCACCCCTACCCGTTGGGAGCGTCGTACGACGGCAAGGGCACCAACTTCGCGCTGTTCAGCGAGGTCGCCGAGTGCGTGGAACTGGTCCTCGTCGACGACGACGGCAGCCACCGCAGCGTCCCGCTGGCCGAGGTCGACGGCTTCGTGTGGCACTGCTACCTGCCCGGGATCGGTCCCGGGCAGCGCTACGGCTACCGGGTGCACGGACCCTGGCATCCGGAACTCGGCCACCGCTGCGACCCGGCGAAGCTGCTCCTGGACCCGTACGCCAGGGCGGTGGACGGCCAGATGGACAACGACCCCTCGCTGTACGCCCCCGACTCCGACAGCGCCGGGCACACCCTGCTCGGTGTGGTCACGGACCCCGCCTTCGACTGGGGCGCGGACCAGCCACCCCGCCGGCCCTACGCCGACACGGTCATCTACGAGACCCACGTCCGCGGACTGACCCGCACCCACCCCGACGTCCCCGCCGAACTCCGCGGCACCTACGCCGGGCTGGCCCACCCCGCGGTCGTCGAGCACCTGACGTCCCTCGGGGTGACCGCGGTCGAGCTGATGCCCGTCCACCAGTTCGTCCACGACGGCGTCCTGCAGGACCGCGGGCTGTCCAACTACTGGGGCTACAACACCATCGGCTTCTTCGCCCCGCACAACGGCTACGCCGCCCACGGCTCCCGCGGCGGCCAGGTCGCGGAGTTCAAGTCGATGGTGAAGGCGCTGCACGAGGCCGGCCTCGAAGTGATCCTGGACGTCGTCTACAACCACACCGCCGAGGGCAACGAGAGAGGCCCCACGCTCTCCTTCCGCGGCATCGACAACGCCTCCTACTACCGCCTGGTGGACGGCGACTGGAGCCACTACTACGACACCACCGGCACCGGCAACAGCCTGCTGATGCGGCACCCGTACGTCCTGCAGCTCATCATGGACTCACTGCGCTACTGGGTGACCGAGATGCATGTGGACGGCTTCCGCTTCGACCTCGCGGCCACGCTGGCCCGGCAGTTCCACGAGGTGGACCGGCTGTCGGCGTTCTTCGACCTGATCCAGCAGGACCCGGTGATCAGCCGCGTCAAGCTGATCGCCGAGCCGTGGGACGTCGGCGAGGGCGGCTACCAGGTGGGCAACTTCCCGCCGCTGTGGTCGGAGTGGAACGGCAAGTACCGCGACACGGTCCGGGACTTCTGGCGCGGCCAGCCCGGCTCGCTCGGCGAGTTCGCCTCCCGGCTGACCGGCTCCTCCGACCTGTACCAGCGCAGCCGGCGCCGCCCGCGCGCCAGCGTCAACTTCGTGACCGCGCACGACGGTTTCACCCTGCGCGACCTCGTCTCGTACAACGACAAGCACAACGAGGCCAACGGCGAGGGCAATCGCGACGGCGAGAGCACCAACCGCTCCTGGAACTGCGGCGCCGAGGGGGAGACCCGCGATCCGAGGATCCTGGAGCTGCGCGCGCGCCAGCAGCGCAACTTCATCGCCACGCTGCTGCTGTCCCAGGGCATCCCGATGCTCAGCCACGGCGACGAACTCGGCCGCACCCAGCGCGGCAACAACAACGCCTACTGCCAGGACAACGACGTCTCCTGGATCGACTGGCGGCTGACCGGCGACCAGCGCGACCTCGCCGACTTCACCCGGTACGTCGTCGCCCTGCGCGCCGCCCACCCCGTCCTGCGGCGCCGCCGCTTCTTCCGCGGCGAGACCGTCACCTACGCGGGCCAGCCGCTGCCCGACCTGGTGTGGTTCGCCCCGGACGGGCGCGAGATGACCGACGGCGACTGGCTGCGCCCCGACGCGCACTCCGTCGGCGCCTTCCTCAACGGTGACGCCATCGCCGAACCGGACTCGTGCGGCCGTCCGGTGGTCGACGACTCCTTCCTGCTGCTGCTGAACAGCTACTGGGAGCCGGTCGACTTCCGGCTGCCGGAACCGGCGTACGGCGAACGCTGGACGACGCTGATCGACACCGCGGAGCCCCAGGGGGCGGACGAGGTGGAGCACAAGGCGGAGTCCGTGGTGACCGTTCGTGCGCGCAGCCTGGTGCTGCTGTCGCGGCCCTCGGTGAGCGCTGCGGTCAGCGGTCGGGACGCGACGTCACGGTGAACTGGGCGCCGTCGGGGTCGCGCAGGACCGCCTCGTCGCCGCTCTTCGACAGGACGCTGCCGCCGTGGATCTCCGCGGCGCGGGCGCAGGCGGAGACGTCCGACACGGCGAAGTGCACCTGCCAGTGCGGGCGGATCGTGGGGTCGGGTGCCGCACCCAGCGCGCCCGACTCGATCCGCGCCACGATCTCCCCCTGGCTGCGCAGCACGACCTCGCCGCCCTCGTAGGTGACCTCACAGCACCCAGGGCGGTCCGCGGCCCAGTCGAGGATCTCGCCGTAGAAGATCGCGGCGTCGAAGGCGTCGCGGGTGTGCAGTCGGACGAAGGCGGGGGAGGCGCGCCGCCAGCTCTCCCAGTCGGAGAAGAGCTCGCCCTCCCAGATCCCGAAGGTCGCCCCGTCCCGGTCGGCCAGCAGCGCCGCCCGTCCCGGCGGGAAGGACAGCGGCCCGACGGCGGCGGTGCCGCCCCGTTCCTGGGCCCGGGCCACGACCTCGTCGGCGCTGGCCACCGCGAAGTACGGCGTCCAGGCGACAGCCATCTGCCACATCGTGGCGACCGCGGCGATCCCGGCGACCGGCGTGTCGTCCACCACCGCCATCCGGAACCGGTCGCCGAGCTTGGCCGGCCGCCACTCCCAGCCCAGCACGGCGGCGTAGAAGCCCTCGGTGGTCTCCAGGTCGCGGCTGGTCAGGCTCACCCAGCAGGGTGCGCCGAAGACGGAGTGCGTGGAGACGACATCCGTCGTGCCACGGGGAAGTTTCATGTCGTGATTCATGGCAGTCGCGTCCTGGTCTCGCCGGCCGGGCGGCCACCGGTCTGTCTTCCAGTGTCCAACCGGAACTGTGCCGGGCGCCTGTCGAGTACCCCCGAGGCGCGCCCGAAACGACGTCGCAGGTCCGGTGGCATTGCGCCGGCCGAGTGAGCAGGATGGAGCCGTGACCCCCGCATCGAGCGACTCTTCCGACGAGACCAGCCGCATCTTCGCACTGCAGGAGGAGGTCGAGCAGCTGAAGGAGGCCGTCGCCTCGCACGCCGTCGTGGACCAGGCGATCGGGATGATGGTGGCGCTCGGCCGGGTGACCCCGGACGAGGGCTGGGAGGTCCTGAAGGAGGTCTCCCAGCGGACGAACATCAAGCTCCGCAATGTCGCCGACCTCATTCTGATCTGGGGCCGGGACGGACGGATGCCCCCGGAGATCCGCGCCGAGTTGGAGGCCGCTCTCGACCGGCACGGCCCGACCCAGATCCCCGGGGCCCCCTCGGAGTGACCGCTCAGCGTGCCTCCGACTCCAGTTCCGTGCGCAGTCTGGCGAAGCAGGCGCTGAGCAGCCGGGAGACGTGCATCTGCGAGATGCCGAGCTGCTCCGCGATGCTGCTCTGGGTCATGCCGAGGAAGAAGCGCAGGTAGAGGATGTTCTGCTCGCGCTCCGGCAGGGCCAGGAGGCAGGGCGCGACGGACACCCGGTCGACGACCACGTCGTAGCCGGGGTCGGGGCCGCCGAGGGCGTCGCCCAGGGCGTAGCCGTCGGTGCCGGGCATCTCCGCCTCCAGCGACAGCGCGGTGTAGCACTCCAGCGCCTCCATGCCGGTGCGCACCTCGTCCTCGGTGAGCTGGGCGTGCTCGGCGATCTCGGCGACGGTCGGGACACGTCCCGGGATCGTCTGCGACAGCTCCTTGGCGGAGCGCCGGACGCGGTTGCGCAGATCCTGGACCCGGCGCGGCACGTGCAGCGTCCACATGTGGTCGCGGAAGTGGCGCTTGATCTCGCCGGTGACGGTCGGGACCGCGTACGCCTCGAAGGCGTGGCCGCGCTCGGGGTCGTAGTGGTCGACGGCCTTGACCAGGCCGAGGGCGGCGACCTGGTACAGGTCCTCCAGGGACTCGCCGCGGCCCTTGAAGCGGACGGCGATCCGCTCGGCCATGGGCAGCCAGAGCCGGATCAGCTCGTCGCGCAGGGCCTTGCGTTCGGGGCCGTCGGGCAGTTCGCGCAGGCGGACGAAATCGTCGACGGTGTCGGGGGCGTCGTCATGCGGGTGCGGCTTCGTCCTGCTCGTGACAGGCATCGTGCGCACCTCCTCAGCGGGTGCCGGCTGGGACAGACCATGGGAGGAGCGCTGCGCGGACGACAGGCGGAGGACGCCGGGGCCGAGAAGCGGCTCCCACGGACGTGCCTCCGGTCCGAAGCACATAAATGCGAATTCCCGCTACAAACCGATCCAAACAATTCTGCGCCCGCGGACCTCGACGTGGCCTTGACCGTCCCTTGTGGCCTTGACCGTCCCTTGGGTTCATTACCTCTGCTACAGAGATAACCTCGGTGGTGTGCAGGACGAGACCTTTCCGGAGGAGCTGGCCGACGCGCTCGTCGGGGTTCAGCGGCTGATCCGGCGCCGACTGCGCCGGGAGATGACCGCGCCGCACCTGCGGGGCGCCGAGGTGGAGTTGCTGCGGCTCGTCGTGGACCGGCCCGGCATCCGCATCTCGGACGCCGCCAAGGACCTCTGCCTGGCGGGCAATTCGGTGTCGACGCTGGTCAACCAGCTGGCCCGGCAGGGTTATCTGGTCCGCGAGACCGACCCCGCGGACCGGCGGGCGGCCCGGCTGCTGCCCACCCCCGCGGCCGAGGCCCGGCTCGTCGCCTGGCGCCGGCGCCGTGCCGACCTCGTGCGCCGGCAGGTCGCCGAGCTCGCCCACGCGGACCGGGAGGCGCTGGTCGCGGCGGTCCCGGCGCTGCGGCGACTGGCGGACAACCTGCGCGAGGAACGCGAGGCACCTGAGGAAGGAGAGCAGCCATGACACCGGACGCCGTCGCGTGCACCGGGCTCGCGTACGCCTTCGGCGGTACCCGCGCCGTGGACGGACTCGACCTGACCGTGGCCGAGGGCGAGGTCTTCGGACTGCTCGGGCCCAACGGCGCGGGCAAGACCACCGCCATCCGCTGCATCACCACCCTGCTGCCCGTCCCGGCGGGCATGGTCCGGGTCTTCGGGCACGACGCCGCCGAGGACCGCATGGCCGTACGACGCCTGCTCGGCTACGTGCCGCAGCAGCTGTCCGCCGACCAGGGGCTCACCGGCCGCGAGAACGTGGCCCTGTTCGCCCGGGTCTTCGACGTGCCCCGCCGCGAACGCGCCGCGCGCGTCGGACAGGCCCTGGCCGCCGTCGACCTCACCGACGCCGCCGACCGGCTCGCCAAGACCTACTCCGGCGGCATGGTCCGCCGCCTCGAACTCGCCCAGGCGCTGGTCAGCGCGCCCCGGCTGCTGATCCTCGACGAGCCGACCATCGGCCTCGACCCGATCGCCCGCACCGGGGTGTGGGACCACATCAACGCCGTCCGCGCGGCCACCGGCATGACGGTCCTCGTCACCACCCACTACATGGACGAGGCCGACCAGTACTGCGACCGGGTCGGCCTCATGCACCACGGCCGCGTCCGCGCCCTCGGCACCCCCGCAGAACTGCGCCAGGGCCTCGCCGCACGCCGCGGCACGACCACCCTGCCCACCCTCGAGGACGTCTTCCGCGAGGTCGCGGGCAGCGGTCTCGACGACGAGTCAGGAGACTTCCGCGATGTCCGAAGCACCCGCCGTACCGCAGGCCGCGTCGGCTGACGGCATCGGCCTGCTGCTCCAGGCGCCCCGGCCCCGCGCGGGCTGGCGGCTGCTGCCCGCCCGGGTCGGCGCGATGTGCGCCGTGGAGCTCCAGAAACTGCGCCACGACCGCACCGAGCTGTACACCCGCGCGGTCCAGCCGGCCCTCTGGCTGCTGATCTTCGGCCAGACCTTCACCCGCATCAAGGCGATCCCCACCGACGGCATCCCCTACATCGACTACCTCGCGCCCGGGATCATCGCCCAGTCCGCGATGTTCATCGCCATCTTCTACGGCATCCAGATCATCTGGGAGCGCGACGCCGGGATCCTCAACAAGCTCCTCGTCACCCCCACCCCGCGCTCGGCGCTGATCACCGGCAAGGCCTTCGCGGCCGGCGTGAAGTCGCTCGTGCAGGCCGTGGTGGTCGTGGTCATCGCCGCCGTGCTCGGCGTCGCCCTGACCTGGAACCCGCTGAAGCTGCTCGGCGTCGCGGCCGTCGTCGTCCTGGGCTCGGCCTTCTTCTCCTGCCTGTCGATGACCATCGCCGGCATCGTCCTGAGCCGCGACCGGCTGATGGGTTTCGGACAGGCCATCACCATGCCGCTGTTCTTCGGCTCCAACGCCCTCTACCCGCTCTCCGTGATGCCGGGCTGGCTCCAGGCGGTCAGCAAGGTCAACCCGCTCAGCTATCAGGTGGACGCCCTGCGCGGCCTCCTCCTCGGCACGCCCGCGCATCTCGCCCCCGACTTCGCGGTGCTGCTCGTCGCCGCCGGGCTCGGCATCGCGGCGGCCTCCTCGTTGCTCGGCCGGCTCGCTCGCTGATCTTGCGCACGGACGTGATGTGCGGCACGCCCGAGCACGGCCCGAGGAGTGCTCCGGCCGGATTCTTCCTGCGCACGGCATGATCGCTGATCAAAGGGGGTGAATGGGCTGGCCACAGCGCATTCTGCTCATTTGACAGTGCACTGAGCACACAGATAGGAAGCAGCTCTCTGAGGGTGGAGAGGGTGGATTGTGTACGAGCCGAACGTGGTCGGGGACTGGCAGGAGTACGACGAGCATGCCGGCCTGCGTGTCCGCGTCCACCGCCTGGAGGCCGCGGAGCCGCCACGCGGACGGGACGACGCCGCCGAGGGGCTCACGTACTTCTGTGTGCGGGTGACGGTCGAGAACCGCGGTGCCCGGCACTCCACGATCCATCTGGAGGACGGTCAGATCGACGTACGGGTCGGTCCCGACGGCGAGGGCGCCTTCATCGACTGGCGCAACTCGCAGTTCATCGAGGGCTTCGACGTCTACCCCCTGCGCCGGGCCACCGCCATCCTCTACGCGGCCGGGCCGGAGGCCGCGCTGAGCCAGGTCGACGTGCAGATCCAGCTGCGCGTCGACGACGACTGGGCCGACCGGCGGCTGTGGGCGGGCGGCATCGGCCTGCTCGAAGGGGCCGTGCAGCCGGGGACGGCCCGTGAGGGCCTGGCCTGTCAGGTCAGCAACTTCCTGCGGGACCAGGCCGAGGAAGGCACCGCCTGACCGTCGCCCCGGTCGTCAGTGCGGGATCCCGTCGATGATTTCGCGGGCGCCCTGACGCAGCAGCGCGACGGCCACCGACGTGCCGAGCGTGGCCGGGTCGAGGCGGCCCGCCCATTCGTGGGCGTTCAGCCGGGTCTTGCCGTCGGGCGTGAACACACAGGCCCGCAGCGACAGTTCGCCACCGTGGTCCACACGCGCGTACCCGGCGATCGGGCTGTTGCAGTGCCCTTGGAGGACGTGCAGGAACATCCGCTCCGCGGTGGCCTCCCGGTGCGTGTCGGGGTCGCCAAGACCGCTCACCGCGTCGATCAGCTCGGTGTCGCCCTCGCGGCACTGCAGGGCGAGGATGCCCGCGCCGATCGGCGGCATCATCGTCTCGGGGGAGAGGATCTCGCTGATCACGTCCTCGCGGCCGATGCGCTCCAGACCGGACACCGCGAGCAGTAGGGCGTCCGCGTCCCCGGCCGCCAGCTTGGCCAGCCGCCGGTTGGCGTTGCCCCGGAACGGCACGCACTCCAGATGCGGGTGGGTGGCGGCGAGTTGGGCGACCCGGCGTACCGAGGAGGTGCCGATCCGCGTCCCCTCGGGCAGTTCGTCCAGGGTGAGCCCGCCGGGGTGGATCAGGGCGTCCCGGATGTCGTCGCGCTTGAGGAACGCGGCGAACGTGGTGCCGGCCGGGAGCGGCCGGTCGGCCGGCACGTCCTTCACGCAGTGCACCGCGAGATCCGCCTGGCCGGCCAGCAGGGCGGCGTCGACCTCCTTGGTGAACGCCCCCTTGCCCTCCACCTGGGACAGGTCGCCCAGCCACTTGTCACCGGTCGTCCTCACCGGCACGACCTCGGTGCGCACACCTGGATGAAGGACGCCCAACTCGACGCGGACACGCTCCACTTGGGCCAGCGCCATGGGCGAGTCGCGGGAGACGATACGGATCAGCTCGGGCACGGACATGCGGGACACGATAGACCCTTCGGGTGGACGTTCCGTGCCGTACCGGTGGGATCAGACCAGTGGATCGCTCATCTCGACCGCGCGCAGCGCCGCCGCCAGTGCCTGCTCGTCGCCGACGTCCAGGGCCGTGTCGGCGAGCTTGATGACGTGTTCGTCGCCGTGGGCGAGGGCGCGTTCCAGGACCTCCTCGGGGGCGAGGCGGGCCGGTGGCGTGTAGCTGACGGGTTCGGCCGGGCCGTACATCGCGGTCACCGCCGCGGACGCGGTCCACGCAGCGTGCAGGCTCGGTGCCCACAGGTCGCGGGGGAGTGAATCGAGGGTGCGCAGCACGGCGTTGGGGGCCGTGGCCGCGTGCACCAGCATGGTCGGCTCGCCGTGGCCGTGGGTGGCGTAGCGGTGGGTCGCGGCGCGGACGAGTTCGGTGAGGCGGGCGCGGGCGGTGTCGGGGTCGGTGACGTCGTCGGCCCAGACGGGGAGTTGGTGCACGGCGGCCAGGCGCTTGCGGAAGCCCACGTTGCCGGGCGCGATGGCCGGTACGGCGTCCAGGGCCTCGACGGCGGTCGGCGCGCCCGGCACCGCCGTGATGCCGGTGAGCGGCTGGTGACGGGCCGCCCAGTAGCCCATGGCGTGCGCGAACTCCGCGATGCGGGGCGGGGTCTCGGCGGCCTCCAGGGCCCGTACCGCGTGGCCGACGCGGATGACGGTGTGGGTGGCGCCGCCGTACAGGCCGGACAGCAGCCGCGGCCACCAGGTCGCGAGGACGTCCCGCCAGGGCCGCTCGGCGAGCAGGCGGGCGTAGTAGTCGGTCCAGTCCGCTATGCGGCGCGGATCGCCCAGCGCCTCCGCCCAGTTGGCGTCCGTGACCGGCTCCGAGCGGTCGGGGAAGTCGTCCAGCCTGTCCTGGTAGCGGTCCAGCCAGCGGTGGACCGCGCCTGCCTGTCCGTGCGTCGCCAGGGCCTCGACGACCATGGGGGCGTGGTTCGTGAGCCAGCCGTCGAACTCCGGGCCGGCGGCGTGGACGCGGTCGAGGGCTTCTTCGAGGTGTCCGGTCGTGGTCATGACCGGACGGTATGCCGGACGCGGGGGTGCGGTGATCGGGCGCGGGACGGAAACCCGGCGGTGCGCGGGACCTAGGTCCCGCGCCCGAGGACCGCGCTGCTCAGGCGTTCGGGTCGAACGCGATGCCGGAGGGCTTGGCCGAGCTCAGGTGCGCGGCGAAGTTGGCGTCCTTCAGGCCGAAGTTGGCGCTGCCGAAGTCGTACGCGCTGAGCTTGTCGCGGATCGCCGTCGACGGGTAGCCGTTCCAGCCGACCAGCGGCGGGTACTGCCAGGTGCCCTTGGCGTTCTCCGGCGGCTCGTCGCCCAAGCCGGCGAGCCGGAAGCAGTGGGTGCTGATGCCGTCCTTGTGGTAGACGATCTTCGCGTGGGTGCCCTCGAAGCGGACGCTGGAGGCGGCGCTCACTGTGAACGAGCCGTGGTTGGACGTCGACACGTACTGGACCGTGCCGTTCTGCACCCAGATCACGACGTGCTCCCAGTCGTGCCGGTGGCCGCCGATGCTGCTGTTCGCGAGGGCCTGGTCCTTCTCGAAGTACAGGCCGTACAGGTAGGCGCACCAGCCGTTGTTGCACTTGTAGCGCGAGTAGGTGTTGGTGTTGTTCAGGTCCGAGAGGTCGTGGCAGTCGCCGCTGAGCGAACCGGTCGGCTTGAGGCCGCCGTTGACGGTGCCGTCGGGGCCGATCGCCGTCGAGGAGTAGCAGCCGTCCGTGTCGTAGTCGAAGGCGGGCTGGTACGTGTACTCGGCGGCCTCGGCGTTGGTCGGCAGCGCCGCGGGCGGGGCGGCCAGGGCGGTGCTGGGGAAGGCGAGCACCAGCGCGGCGGCGCCGGCCGCGCCGACGGCCCATCTCTTGCGGTGCGTTCCGGAACGGTTCGACGACACTGCGTCCTCCTCTTGGCGCGGGCGCAGCCCAACGGCTGTGGGGGAGAGGGAAGTTGCCCTGCCCGGGAAGTTCCGCTTCCGGGCCAGGACAGCTTCCCGGCTTTTCATGTCCGCGCCAAGAGGTCGTAAGCAACTCACAGGTAACAACCGTCCGAACGCTTGGATCGCGTCCGGGATCTCAGACGGAATCGTCCGGGAGGTCGGCGGCCGACTCCTCCGGGGTGAGGTCCGGCCGCAGGCGCAGCCAGGACGGTTGACGCAGCAAGCCCGCGCGGGTGCGGGTGCTGTAGCGGACCTCCCCGACCAGCCGGGGCAGCACCCAGCGGGCGCCGGCGACCCGTGGCGCCGGACTGAAGGGGCAGGTGTCCGTGGCGGCGGCGCTCAACAGCCCGGCGAGGTGCGTCCGTTCCGCTTCGCTCCACCCCGTGCCCACGCTGCCGACGTACCGCAGCCGCCCGGCGGCCCGCTGGCCCACCAGGACCGCGCCCGGCAGGCCGGTGAGCCGCCCTTTGCCGGGCAGCCAGCCCCCGACGATCACGTCCTCGCTGTGCATGTTCCTGATCTTGATCCAGGCGCGGGAGCGCACCCCGGGTTCGTAGACGGAGTCCAGCCTCTTGCAGACGAGGCCCTCCAGACCGTGGGCGCGCGTGGCTTCCAGGGCCTGGGCGCCGTGCCCGACGAGGGCGCCCGGCGTGGACCAGAAGGGCCCGTCCAGGCCGAGTTCCTGAAGCTGTTCGCGTCTGCGGAGGTAGGGGAGGGTGATCAGGGGCCGGTCCGCCAGGTGCATCACGTCGAACAGCACCAGGTGCACGGGCGTTTCGGCCGCCTTCCGCGCGGCCCGGGCGGGTGCGTGGGCCAGGCCCATCCGGGACTGGAGCAGCTGGAAGTCGGCGCGGCCCTGTGCGTCGAGCGCCAGGATCTCGCCGTCGAGGACGGCGGGCCGGCGGCCGAGCGCGCCGCCCAGCGACCGCAGTTCGGGGTAGGCGGCGGTGATGTCCTCGCCCGACCGGGCGCGCAGCGTCACGCTTCCGTCCCCGGGCAGGTAGGCCACGACGCGCTGGCCGTCCTGCTTGGTCTCGTAGGCCCACCGGGCGTCCTGCGCGGCGGGCGGCAGGCTGCCGGGGGTGGCCAGCATGGGCGGGATCAGGGGGAGGCTCACGGCTCAGTTGTCGACGGGCCCCGGCCCCGGCACGCCCGCCGACGGGCGGTTTCGCCTGAACGGCGGCCGGGGGCGCCGCCTCAGATGATGCCGCCGTTGGCCCGCAGCACCTGCCCGTTGACCCAGCGGCCGCCGGGGCCGGTCAGGAACGACACCACGGCGGCGATGTCCTGCGGGGTGCCGAGCCGCTCCAGCGGGGGCTGCGCGGCCAGCCGGGCCACCGTCTCCTCGTCCTTGCCGTTCAGGAAGAGGTCGGTGGCGGTCGGGCCGGGGGCCACGGCGTTGACCGTCACGTCACGGCCGCGCAGCTCGCGCGCGAGGATCAGCGTCAGCGCCTCGACCGCGCCCTTGCTCGCGGCGTACGCGCCGTAGCCGGGGAAGGCGAGGCCGACGACCGAGGACGAGACGTTCACCAGCGCCCCGCCCGGGCGGAGCCGGCGGGCGGCCTGCTGGTCGACGGCGAACGTGCCGCGGATGTTCGTGCGGTACAGCGCGTCGAGGTCGGCGAGGTCCAGCTCCGCGATCGGGGCCAGCGGCATCCGGCCCGCCGCGTGCACCACGGCGTCGACGCCGCCGTACACCGTCTCGGCCTGGTCGAACAGCGCGGCGACCTCGGTCTCGTCGCCGACGTCCGCGCGGGCGGCGAAGGCGCTGCCGCCCTCGGCCTCGATCTCACGCACGACCTCGTCGGCCGCGTCCTTGCTGCCCGCGTAGCCGACCACGACGGCGAAACCGTCGGCGGCGAGCTGCCGGGCGACCTGCCGTCCGATGCCGCGCGAGCCGCCGGTCACGATCGCGACGCGCTGTCCGGTGCCGGGTTCGGTGTGGGTGGTCATGATGGCTCCCTCATGAGTTAGCGGCGCTACGTTCATTTCGTAACGACGATAACACGGGATCGTAGCGATGCTATTCCCCCTTCGTATCACCGCTACGAATGGCGTACCGTGCACCCATGGACGCGAGGGAAAAGATCCTGGAAGCCGCCGCGAAGCTGCTGGCCGAGTCGCCGGCCGGCGAGGTCTCGACGCGGGCCGTGTGCGAGGCTGCCGGGGTCGGGGCGCCGATGCTCTACCGGCTCTTCGGCGACAAGGCCGGACTGCTGGCCGCCGTGGTGGACCGGGGCTTCGAGCAGTACCTCGCCTCCAAGCGGGCGGCCCGGCCCGGGGACGACCCCGTCGCCGACCTCAGGAGCGGCTGGGACAACCACATGCGCTTCGCGCTCGACCACCCCCACCACTACCGGCTGATGTACTCGCCCGAGCTGACCGTCCCGCCCGCCGCGGCGCGCGAGGCCCACGCCCTGCTGCACGCGATCCTCGAACGCTGCGCCGCGGCCGGACGCCTCACCGTCCCGCCCGCCGTCGCCACGCAGGTGATCATGTCCGCCAACGTCGGCGCGGCCCTGTCGTTGCTCACCCGGCCCGAGCAGTACCCGGACCCGGGCTTCTCGACGCGGCTGCGCGACGCGGTGATCGACTCGTTGACCCGCTCGGCGGCACCGGAACCGGGGGACGGCGTCCCGGTCGCCGCCGCGACCCTCGCGGCCCGGCTGCGCGCCGCCCCGCCGAAGACGTTCACCGCGGCGGAGTCGGCGCTGCTCCAGCAGTGGCTGGACACCCTCGCGGAGAGCTGAGGCGGATCGCGGCCGCACCGAGGGCTGGCGGCTGAGGCGAACGGACGGCCTCCCCGAGGGCTGAGTCAGCTGGACGGGGCGATCTGCACCAGCCCCGACTGGTAGGCCATGACGACGAGTTGGGCGCGGTCCCGGGCGCCCAGCTTGGTCATCGCGCGGTGCACATGGGTGCGCACCGTCAGCGGACTGACGGCCAACAGCTCGGCGATCTCCTCGTTGGAGCGCCCCTCGGCCACCCGCGCCATCACCTCGCGCTCCCTCGCGGTGAGCGGGGCCAGGTCCCCCGGCATCGCCGCCGGGCTGCCCGGGGCCGGGGCGGCGAGGAACCGGCTGATCACCGTGCGGGTGGCGAGCGGCGACAGCAGGGACTCGCCCGCAGCAACCGTCCGCACGCCCGCCAGCAGCGCGTCCGCCGTGACGTCCTTGCCGAGGAACCCGCTCGCCCCGGCCCGCAGCGCCCGCGCCACGTACTCGTCGATCTCGAACGTCGTGAGGATCAGCACCCGGGTGTCCCTCAGCTCGGGATCGGCGCAGATGGCGGACGTGGCGGCGAGGCCGTCGGTGCCGGGCATCCGGATGTCCATCAGGACCAGGTCGGGACGGTGGGTACGGGCCAGCCGGACGGCCTCGGCGCCGTCGGCGGCCTCGCCGACCACCTCCATGTCGTGGCAGGAGTCGACGAGGATCCGGAAGGTGGCCCGCAGCAGGGCCTGGTCGTCGGCGAGGAGTACGCGGATGGTCATGGGGTCCGTTCTTCCGGTTCCGGTGCGGAGGGGGCGTGTGGGGCGGAGGGGACGGTGGTCGCGGTGGGGAGCAGCGGCAGGCGGATCTCGCCGGCGGGCAGGACGCACGCGAAAAGCAGGGCCGCCGTCATCGCGTCGACGGTGCGGGCGTGCTCGTCCGCATGACGCTGCCAGGGGATGCTCATCGCGCTCTCCGGTCGGGGTGCTCGGGACCATCATCCAGACCGGAACCGGCCGACGCGGGGACGCGCCCGGACACGGAGTGCCCTGGTCGTGGACGTCGTCGCCGGGAAGCACGCCCCGCACGGGCGTCGTCTCGCTCGGGGCGGGGGCCACCCGCTGCGGACGCGAGACCGCTGAGGCCTCTCTGACGTGCCGTTGCGTAGGCTTCCCCCGCGGCACGACAGCACGGCGGAACGCCGGCACGGCGAACGGAAGGCGACGATGGCGGCAGGCAGGGCGGTACGGGCGGAGCAGGTCAGCGCGACCCGGGAGCTGATCCTGACGGCGGCCGAGCGGCTGTTCGCCGAGCGCGGCGTCTACGCCGTCTCCAACCGCCAGGTCGGCGAGGCCGCCGGACAGGGCAACAACACCGCCGTCGGCTATCACTTCGGCACCAAGGCCGACCTGGTCCGCGCCATCATCCGCAAGCACGCCGCGCGCATCGAGGAGATCCGCGCCCGGCTGCTGGCCGGGATCGGCGACTCCACGGACGTACGGGACTGGGTGGACTGCCTGGTACGCCCCGTCCCCGAACACCTGGCCGCGCTCGGCAGCCCCACCTGGTATGCGCGGTTCTGCGCCCAGGTCGCCACCGACCCGGCCCTCCACCAGATCATGGTCGAGGAGTCCCTCACCTCGCCGTCCATGCGGCAGATCGTCGAGGGGCTCAGGCGCTGTCTGCCCGAGCTTCCCGTCGAAGTCCGCGCCGAACGCGGGGAGATGGCCCGCCATCTGATCCTGCACGTCTCCGCCGAGCGCGAGCGCGCCCTGGCCGACAGCATCCCCACCCCGCGCACCAGTTGGCAGGCGGCCGCCTCCGGTCTCGTGGACGCGGTCGTGGGGATGTGGCTGGCACCGGTGACGCCGGAACGCTGACCGGAACGCGCGAGGCCGCCGCCCACCGCTGCGGCCGGCCCTCCACGAGCGCCTTCTGTCGACGTCTCCGGCAGCTCCTCCGGCCACCCGCCCGGACCCGCAACCGGCGCTCCCCGTAGGGCAAGAGGCCGCCGTACGAGCTGCTTGTACGGTCCAGTAATATCCCGCGGCAGACCCCCCATAGGAGGAACCGTGCCGCGGTCCCAACGCTCACCCCTGCTGCTCGCCGGCCTGCTGGCCACAGCGGGCGTCGCCCACTTCGCCAACCCCCGCCAGTTCGACGCCCTCGTCCCCCGCGCCCTGCCGGGCACGCCGCGGACCTGGACGTACGCCAGCGGCGCCGTGGAACTGGCGCTGGCCGCCGGGGTGGCACTGCCGCGGACCCGGCGCACCGCCGCGCTCGCCACGGCCGCGTTCTTCGTCGGGGTCTTCCCCGCCAACGTGAAGATGGCCGTCGACTGGCGCGACCGCCCCGCCCCGCAGAAAGCCGCCGCCCTGGGACGGCTGCCCCTGCAACTTCCCCTCGTGCTGTGGGCACGCAACGTCGCGAACAACGGAAAGGGCCGGGCATGAGCAAGGTGATAGCGGTCGGTGACACGATCGAGGACTTCGAGCTGCCGGACGAGACCGGCACGCCCCGCAGCCTGACCTCGCTGCTGGCGGACGGGCCCGTCGTGCTGTTCTTCTACCCGGCCGCGATGACCCCCGGCTGCACCGCGGAGGCCTGCCACTTCCGCGACCTGGCCGCCGAGTTCGCCGCGGCCGGCGCCCGCCCCGTCGGCATCAGCGGGGACTCCGTGGAGCGCCAGCAGGAGTTCGCGGGCGCCCACTCGCTCGGCATGCCGCTGCTGTCCGACGCGGACGGGACCATCCGGGAGCGGTTCGGCGTGGCCCGCGGCTTCTCGCTGGCACCCACCAAGCGGGTCACCTTCGTCATAGGGCAGGACCGCACCGTGCTGGAGGTCGTGCGCAGTGAGCTGCGGATGAACACCCACGCGGACAAGGCGCTGGCCGCGTTGCGGGCCCACCAGAAGTGACGCGCGCGTCCGAACCGGGGCGGGAGGCGCCCGCCTCCGCACCGCCCCGGAAGTGACGCCCGGGTCCCCAAGGCCCCACCGCGGTTGTTGCCGTGTGGCAAAAGGACCATCCTGGACGATATGGAGCACGCCTCCGCCGTGGCGATCATCGACGCCCGCGGCACGGTGACGGGGTGGAGCGACGGTGCCCGGCGAGTGACCGGCTACCCGGCCGAGGAGGCCGTGGGGCGGCCGGTGCGTGAGCTGCTCGCCGAGGACCCGCCGCCCGAAGCCATGGCCACACTGGCCGGCCCCGTCGTCCTGCGGCACCGCGACGGATCGTCCGTCGCCCTGCACGTCACGGCGTGCCCCGTGCTGGGCGAGGGCGGCGGCCCCGGCGGATACGTGATCACCGCCGCGCCGCCCGGGGAACGCGAGCCCTCCCTGGCGGAGCGGGCCTTCCAGCAGGCCTCCGTGTCGCTGTCCGTGTTCGACACCGGCCAGCGCTATCTGCGGCTCAACGACGCTTCCTGCCAGGTCATGGGGGTCCCTGCCGAGACCCTGCTGGGCCGGTACTTCATGGACACCGTCCAGGACGTCGGCTACAACCGCGGATTTCTGCGGCATCTCGAGCAGGTCGTCGAGACGGGCAGGCCGACCCGCTACGAGAGCTACGCGCACGCGCCGTCCTCCAACCGGGAGCACGCCTGGACCACCGAGATGTGGCCGGTCCGGGACGCCGACGGCCAGATCGTCGGAACCGGCATGGCGGCCTTCGACAACACCGAGCAGTACTGGGCCCGCCAGCGGCTGGCCCTGCTGAACGAGGCGGCCGCCGCCATCGGCACCACCCTGGACCTCGTGCGCACGGCGGAGGAACTCATGGGGGTCGTGGTGCCCCGGTTCGCCGACTTCGCCAGCGTCGACCTGTTCGACTGGGTCCTCGGGGCGGAGGAAGGGCCGGAGCCGACCGACACGGAGGTCGCGCTGCGCCGCGTCGCGCATGGCTCCTGCACCGAGGGCACCCCCGAAGCGGCCGTCCACCTGGGCGAGATCGACTTCTATCCCGCGTTCTCACCGCCCGCCCGGGCGATACGGGAAGGCCGGCCCGTCCTCAGCCAGGCGGGCGAGCCCGCGTTCACCCGGTGGGTCGCGGAGCGCAACGCACGCGCCCCCGCCGGACAGCGCCACCGCATCGGCGCCCACTCGATGATGGCGGTGCCCCTGCGAGCGCGCGGCACCACGCTCGGAGTGGCGGTCGCCGTCCGCATCGGCCAGCCCGACGACTACGTCCCCGACGACGCCGTGTTCGCCGAGGAACTCGCCAGCCGGGCCGCCGTCTGCATCGACAACGCCCGCCGCTTCGCCAGGGAGCGCACCACCGCGCTGGCCCTGCAGAACAGCCTGCTGCCCAAGGGCCTGCCCGGACAGGCCGCCGTCGAGGTCGCCCACCGCTATCTCCCGTCCGGCTCCCTGGCCGGCATCGGCGGCGACTGGTTCGACGTGATCCCGCTCTCCGGCGGCCGCGTCGCCCTCGTCGTCGGTGACGTGGTCGGCCACGGCATCTCCTCCTCGGCGACGATGGGCCGCCTGTGCACGGCCGTCCGTACCCTCGCCGACGTCGACCTGCCGCCCGACGAGCTCCTCACCCACCTCGACGACCTGGTCACCCACCTGGCCGCCGACGACAGCGACGACGAGGTGGCGGAGCTCGGCGCGACCTGTCTCTACGCCGTCTACGACCCCGTCTCGAGGCGTCTGACCTTCGCCGCCGCCGGCCATCCGCCGCCCGCCCTCGTGCTGCCGGACGGCACCTCGGAATGCGTCCCCATGATCGCGGGACCCCCGCTCGGCGTGGGCGGCCTGCCCTTCGAGGCCGGTGAGGTGGAACTCCCCGAGGGCGCGATCGTCGCCCTCTACACCGACGGCCTCGTCGAGGACCGCGACCGCGACATCGACCACACGACGAGCGAACTGTGCCGGGCCCTGACCGCGCCCGCCAGCTCCCTCGACGCGCTGTGCGACTCCGTCCTGAAGGCCGTCCTGCCGGAGGAGCCCAGCGACGACGTGGCCCTGCTGCTGGCCCGCACCCGGGCGCTCGGCGCCGACCGCGTCGCCACCTGGGACATCCCGCCCGACCCGGCCCATGTGGCCCAGGCCCGGCAGGCCGCCACCGAGCAACTGACCGCCTGGGGACTGGACGAGGCGGCCTTCGTCACGGAACTCGTCGTGAGCGAACTCGTCACCAACGCCATCCGGTACGGCGAACCGCCCGTCCAGCTCCGGCTGATCCGCGACCGGACCCTCATCTGCGAGGTCTCCGACGGCAGTTCCACCTCGCCGCACCTGCGCCGCGCGCACGCCTACGACGAGGGCGGGCGCGGCCTGCTGCTGGTCGCCCAGCTCACCCAGCGCTGGGGCAGCCGGCAGACCGGCTCCGGCAAGACGATCTGGGCCGAACAGCCGCTGCCCCCGGCCTGACGGCAGGGTCCCTCACTCGAAGGGGCAGCCCGGGTTCGGCACGTCCTCGGAGAACGGCGAGCCGTGCGGCAGCACGTACAGCACCTCCAGGACCAGCGGGGTGTCGCCGAGGTTGCGCCCGAGGTGGACGTCGCTCGGCCCGCCCGGCTCGCGCACGACGGTGCCCTGCGGGTAGACGCCGTCGACGGCGCAGTCGGAGTGGTAGTGCGTGAGCGTGCCCTGCTTCACGTACCCGTAGACGGTGCCGTCGTGATAGTGCCATCCGGTCGCCTGGCCGGGCGGCACCGTGATCTCCCGGAGGGTGTAGTCGGTGCCGCCCACGGTCTTCTGGGCGATCAGCCTCGTGGTGACCCCGGGCCCCGGCGGGGTCGCGTGGGCGGCGGTGCCGGCGGCGAGGGCGGTGACCAGGGCCAGCGTCCCGGCTGTGGCGACGCGGAGCTGGGTGCGCATACGGGGCCTCCAGGTGCTCGGGCGGACGATCTACCGCTGCGAACATAGAGGCATAGGTGGGCAGTCGGGGGCGGATTCAACAGACTGTCATGAGCCGTTCCCGGCGACCTGGGCGAGCGTCCGGCCGGAGCGGACCGAACGGGCGCGCCGCGGATCGGGCGTGCCCTGCCGCCGTGCGTGATCCGCGGAGCCCTTCACCAGGAGCCAGGACTCGTCCTTCCCGGTGCGGAACCGGGTGAGCGCGTACTCGCCGCGCAGCTTCTCCCCGTGCAGACGGAAGGTGGCGTGCCCGTGTTCCAGCGACTGAGCGAAGTCGACGGGCCGCCCCTTCCGGTCGTGGCTGAGCGGCTCGTAGGTCCCGCGGTCCCACACGATCACCGTCCCGCCGCCGTACTCGCCCCGCGGGATCACCCCTTCGTACTCCTCGTACTCCAGCGGATGGTCCTCGGTCGGCACGGCGAGCCGCTTGTCCCGGGGATCGCCGGACGGCCCCTTGGGCACCGACCAGGACTTCAGCACGTCGCCCACCTGCAGCCGGAAGTCGAAGTGCAGGGTGCTCGCGTCATGGATCTGCACGACGAACCGGGGTGCGTCCCCCGCGGGCGCCTGCTGCCCCCGCGGCTCACCGGTCCGGCCGAAGTCCCTCTTGCCGTGGTAGTCCCGCAGCGGGTCCCGCTCAGCCATCCGCGACTCCTTCCGTACGGGCGCACGGAGTACCTGGTACCAGTGGTCGCACCGGGTACCCCCTGCGCTCAGAACTCCTCGTGCGTCTCCGGATCGCCGCCCTGCCGCCGGTGTTCCCGGTCGGCGATCGCGGCCAGCTGGTCCGGGTCCAGCTCGAAGCCGAAGACGTCGAGGTTCGCGCGCTGCCGCCCGGGGTCGGACGACTTCGGGATGGGTACCGCGCCGAGCTGGGTGTGCCAGCGCAGGACCACCTGGCCCGGCGTCACCCCGTGCGCCTCGGCGATGCCGGCGATCACCGGGTCTTCCTGCAGCTCGGCACGGCGGCCGAGCGGACTCCAGCTCTCGGTGACGATGCCCTTCGCGGCGTGGAAGGCGCGCAGCTCCTCCTGCGGGAAGTGCGGGTGCAGCTCGATCTGGTTGACGGACGGCAGTACGCCCGTCTCCTTCTCCAGCCGCTCGATGTGCTCGGAGGTGAAGTTGGAGACCCCGATCGACCGCACGAGACCGTCCTCGCGCAGCTTGATCATGGCGCGCCAGGAGTCCACGTACTTGTCGACGCGGGGGAGCGGCCAGTGGATGAGGTACAGGTCGACGTAGTCCAGGCCGAGCCGGCGGCGGGACTCCTCGAAGGAGGCCAGGGTCTCCTCGTAGCCATGGTGGCGGCCCGGGAGCTTCGTGGTCACCACGACCTCCTCGCGCGGTACCCCGCTGCGGGCGACGCCGAGGCCGACTCCGGCCTCGTTGCGGTAATTCGTCGCCGTGTCGACCAGGCGGTAGCCCAGGCGCAGGGCCTCGGTCACCGCCCGTTCCGCGTCCGCGTCGTCCAGGGGCCAGGTGCCCAGGCCGATCGCCGGGAAGCGCGTGCCGTCGTTGAGTGTGTGTACCGGGTGGTTGCTCACTGCCGGACCTTTCCCTCGACCGTGTCCTCCCTCCAGCGTCACGGATAGGGTGAGCGGTGATCAAGCGGACGGCGGGGACGATGACAGCGGACGGCATGGGCAGCACCGAGGAACAGCAGCCGACGGGCAAGCAACGCCCCACGTCACGGGATGTGGCGCGGCTCGCCGGCGTCTCGCACACCGCGGTGTCCTTCGTGTTCAACGGCCGCGCCGAGGGCAACCTCTCGCCCGCCACCCAGGAGCGCATCCGCCAGGCCGCCGCCCAGCTCGGCTACCGCCCGGACCCCGTCGCCCGCGGCCTGCGCCGCCGCCGTACGGCCGTGATCGGCCTGGTGACCGACGAGATCGCCTCCTCGCCGTTCGCGGGCCGGCTGCTGCGCGGTGCCATGGAGACGGCCTGGGACAGCGAGCACCTCGTCCTGACCGTCGACTCCGGCGGCGACCCGGCCAAGGAGGACGCGGCGGTCGCCGAGCTCCTCGACCGGCGCGTGGACGGCATCATCTACGCGGCCTTCTCGCTGCGCCGGGTCCGGGTCCCGGAGGGTCTGCACCGCACCCATTCCGTGCTCGCCAACTGCGTCCCCGAGGACGACTCCCTGCCCGCCGTCATCCCCGCCGAGCGCGCGGGAGGCCGTACGGCGGCCCGGTTGCTCCTCGACGAGGGGCACCGCAGGATCGCCCATGTCGGCGGCCTCGACGACATCGCCTCCGTCGAACGCCTGCGCGGCTTCCGGGACGCCCTGCGCGCCGAGGGGATCACCGTCCCGAAGGAGTGGGTCGTGCGGACGGGCGGCGAGATCTCCGGCGGCCACGAGGGCGCGCTCAAGCTGCTCGACGGGGTGCCCGCCGACCGCCGCCCCACCGGGATCTTCTGCTACAACGACCGGGTCGCGGCGGGCGTCCTGCACGCCGCGACCCGGCTCGGGCTGTCCGTCCCCGAAGACCTGTCCGTGGTCGGCTACGACGACCAGGAGCACATGGCCGCTCATCTGTCCCCGCCCCTGACCACGGTCGCGCTGCCGCACCGGGCGATGGGCGAGGCGGCGACGCGGCTGCTCCTCGACGCGATCGACACGGGCAAGACGCCGCCCGCGACGGTACGGCGTCTCGCGTGCCCGGTGATCAGCCGTGCGTCGGTGGGACCTGCTCCCATCCGGTGACGGTGGCCCCCGCTCCCGACACGGTGAGTTCTGCTACGTCGCCGTCGCGCCGGTAGACCCGTTCGGTGACCGTCGCCCGGTCGTCGACGAACACCTCGAGCAGGGACCCGTCGACGAGAACACGCACCTGCCGTGCGGGCGCCCGCACCACGACCGGCGCCCGGCCTCCCGTGCCGCGGTCCACGGTCACCGTGCCCGCGTCCGGATCGAGGACGACGGTCAGTTCCGGGCCGCCGTCCGCGGACCGCAGCAGCCCCACGGTCGTCCGGGTGCGGGCGGTGACCGTCAGGTCGTACGACCGCGGCAGCGGGGTCCGTCCGTCCGGCGCGGTGATGAACGGCTCGGGTGCGCGCAGCAGGTGGAGTTCCGGTGCCGGTACGACGCTCAGCGTGCCGTCCGGGTGGGCGCCCACGACCCGGGGCGCGGTGAGGGTGCCGGCCCAGCCCGCGCGATCGACCTCGTCCTGCGTTCGGGACTCCCACGACCAGCCCCACATCAGGGCCCGGTCCTCCTCCTGGAGCACGGCGGGAGCGTAGAAGTCACGCCCGTGGTCGAGTTGACCGCCGCCGCGTGCCGCGAACGTCAGTCCGCCGTCGCCGTCGGGTTCCAGACGGCCCGTCAGATACCCGGTGCTCATCGGGTCGCCGTCCCACAGGGACACCACCAGCACCCACGCTCCGCTCTGCGTCGCAAACAGCTGCGGGCACTCCCAGCCGACCGCCTTGTCGCCGAACACGTCCGTCGCCACCGGGTCGTTGCCGTCCAGCAGCACGCCCGCGAAGCGCCAGTCGGCCAGGTCGTCGCAGTCGTAGAGCAGGACCGAGGGCGTGCCGTCGGCGTGGCCCGCACCGACCAGGGCCCAGCGTCGTCCGGCGGCGCGGAAGACGAACGGGTCGCGGAACATCACGACGTCCAGGCCCTCCGGCGGGCCGCTGACGACGGGCGTCGGCAACGGCTTCCAGTCGGTGAGGGTCTCGTCGTCGGGGACCACGGAACGGGCCAGGCAGATCGTGCCGAGGCCGGTGTGGTGCCGGTCGATGCCGGTGTAGACGGCGGTCGGCACGCCGTCGTCGTCGACCATGCAGCCCGACCAGCAGCCCGCCTCGTCGGGGCCGCCGGGGGTCGGGGTGAGCGCGATCGGGTGGTGCTCCCAGTGGGCGAGGTCGGGGCTGGAGACATGGCCCCAGTGGACGTTCGTGTGGACGGGGGCCTCGGGGTTGTGCTGGTAGAAGAGGTGGTACCGGTCCCGCCAACGGAACGGCCCGTTCGGGTCGTTGATCCAGTTGGCGGGCGGGCGGACCCTGAAACGCGGGGCGTCGGGGTCGACGTTCAACGGTTGACTCCTGCGGACGTGATGCCCTCGCGCAGAGGGCGCTGGCCGACGACGAACACGGCGACGGCGGGGATCATGGAGAGCACGACACCGGCGAGGACCACCGAGATGGAGCCGGTGCCGAGGTTGCCCTGGAGCGAGACGAGGCCCAGCGGCAGGGTGTAGTTCTGGCCGGAGGTCTCCAGGATCAGCGGCCGGAAGAACTCGTTCCAGTGGTAGTTGAAGGCGAGCACGCCGACGATCGCGAGGCCGGGCGTGGCCAGCGGGGCGTAGACCGAGCGGAAGGTCCGCCAGGGCCCGCAGCCGTCCAGCATCGCCGCCTCGCCCAGGTCCTTCGGCATGCCGAGGAAGTACTGCCGCATCAGGAAGGTGCCGAAGGCGGTCGGGAACGCCGGAATGATCAGGCCGAGCAGCGTGTCGGTCAGACCCATCGACTTGAGCACCAGGAACACCGGGACGATCGTGACCTGCAAGGGGACCATCATGGTCGCCAGGACCAGACCGAACAGCGGCTTCTTGAAGCGGAACTCCAGGCGGGCGAACGCGTACCCCGCGAGCCCGGCCGTGATCATCTGGCCGACCGCGATCAGAGCGGTCACCAGGGTCGAGTTGAGGGCCAGCAGCCACACGTCGATCTGATCGAAGACGCCGCGGTACGACTCGATCGTCGGGCTGGTCGGAATGATCTTCGGGGGCAGGTCGAAGGACTCCGCCGGGGTGCGCAGCGAGGTCGAGACGGTCCAGATGACCGGTCCCAGGGTCAGCAGGGCGCAGACGGCGAGGCCGGCGACGCGGGCCCAGGGTGCGAGGGTGTGCCGTGCCCGGCTCGCGGTCAAAGTCGCTTGGCTCATGGTGAGTTCACCCGGCTCACTGGTAGTGGACGAAACGCCGGCTGAGCCGGAACTGAAGGGCGGTGACCGCCATGACGAGCACGAACAGCAGCACGCCCACCGCGGACGCCTCACCGAAGCGCAGCTGCTCGAACGCGGTCTCGTAGATGACCATCACGACGGTGCGGGTGGAGTCACCGGGGCCGCCGTTGGTCAGGACGTAGGGCTGCTCGAAGACCTGGAGCGCGTTGATGATGCCGACCACCGACGCGACCAGCAGGGTCGGGGACAGCAGCGGCAGCGTGACGCTGAGGTGCTTGCGCAGTCCGGTCGCGCCGTCGAGCGAGGCGGCCTCGTGGATCTCCTTCGGGATGTTGTTCAGGCCGCCGACGAACAGCAGGAACGAGAAGCCGAACTGCTGCCAGACATAGACCAGGATGACCGCCGCCATCGCAGAGTTCTCCGAGGTCAGCCAGGGCACGGGGGCGATCCCGATCAGCCCCAGCAGCCAGTTCACGAGCCCGAAGTCCTGGTTGAACAGGTACTTCATCACCACCGAGATCGACGCGGCGGACAGGATGAGCGGGAAGAAGAACGCCGAGCGGAACACCGACCGCAGCCACACCGGCATGCGCCCGTTCACGGCCAGGGCCAGGGTGAGTGCGATCAGCAGCTGGAGGGCCACCGCGAGCACCATGAACACGAGCGTGTTGCGGAAGGAGACCAGAACGGTCGAATCGTTCACCATCTCGCGGTAGTTGGCCGCTCCGGCGAAGGTGGGCGAGTCGATCACGTTCCAGTGGAAGAGGCTCAGCACGATCGATCCGACGATCGGGACGACCGTGAAGATCACGATGCCGACGATGGTCGGCGCCAGGAACAGCGCGGCCAGCAGCCGGGTCCCGCGCTCGCGGGCCGACGGCCGGGGCGCGGGCGCGGCTTCGGCCACCTGCCGCTGCGGCCGTACGGCGGGTATCTGGGTGTTCGTCATACGTCACGCTCCATGGCCTTCTCCAGGTCGGACTGCATCCGGCGCAGCGCGGGGGCCACCGAGCGGCGCGAGGCGAGGGCGGTCCCGGTGTGCTTGAGCAGCACCTGCTCGACCTCGGCGACCTGCGGCGGGGCGGGGATCGGGCCGGTGTCGGGGAACTTGTCGAGGGTGTCGTAGAAGACCTGCCAGTGACTGGGGCCCATCTCCCGGTAGCGGTCGGCGGTGAGCATCGAGCGGCGGGCCGGGGTGGTCTGGTTGGTCTCGAAGAGCCGCATCAGGGTGTCCCTGCGGGAGGCGAACTTGATGAACTCCCAGGCCTCGTCCTGAAGTTTCGAGGTGCGCAGCAGGGCGTAGCCGGCGGCGCCGAACTGCATGCGCTGGGTGCGCCAGCGCGGGAAGTACTGCACGTCGAAGCTGCCGTTCTTCATGCCGGCCAGGTTCAGGCCGCCCGCCCAGAAGCCGCCCGCGGGGGTGACGCCGACGCGGCCGGTGGAGAACACGCCGATGAGGTTCTGGCCGTTGCCGCCCTCGGGGCGGGTGCACAGGTCCTCCTGGATGAGGGAGGCCAGATAGTCGTAGGCCTCCTCGACGCGCTCGTGGGTGGCCTGCGGGGTCGTCCACCGGTAGCCGCCGCCGCGGCCCTGCCGGTCGGCGGCCGGGTAGAAGGAGTCCCACAGCCAGGAGCCGCCCGGCGCCTTGGACTCGCTCAGCAGGTTGGTGTCGTTGGCGAACAGCCACGGGACCACGCCGCCCCACAGGCGGTTGGTCCAGAAGTACGGCGTGAACTGCGAGCCGCTGGACTTCTTCATGTCCCGCAGCAGCGTGGTGAAGTCGTCGCGGGTCCAGTCGGCGGCCGGGAAGGACGCGCCGGCCCGCTTCAGGACCTGGTCGTTGAGGTAGATGTCGGCGGCGTTGAACTCCACGGGGAGCTGGTAGAGGCTGCCCTCGTACATCATCGACTCCACCAGCGAGGGGTGGACGTCGGCGAAGTACTCGCGCAGCTCGTCCGCGTCCCGCTTCACCCACTTGTCGAGGGCGACGCCGAGGCGCTGGGCGAACAGCTGGACGCCCTCGGTGGCGACGTAGACGAGGTCGGGGGCGGTGCCCGCCGCGATCTGGGTGAGGATCTTGGCGAAGAAGTCGGACCAGTCGGTGGCCTGGACCGCGTTGATCCGCAGCTTGATGTCGGGGTGGACCTTCTTGAAACCCTCGGTGAGCGTACGGATGGCCTCCGGGCCGTAGGCCGGGCCGAGGGTGGCGACGACGAGGGAACCGTCGTCACGGCCGGGTATGTCGGCTCCCGTGAGCCGGTCCCAGCTCGCGGCGGTGCCGGCCAGCGCGGCGGCACCCGCGCCGTAGGCGCCGTACCGCAGCAGTGCGCGGCGGGAGAAGTGCGAGTCGGTCATCCAACGGGCCTAACTCGTGTTAGTTCAGGGTTGATGCCCCAGATGATGGGAACCGCGCCACGCCCCTGTCAAGAGGTGTGACGACTCCACCTTTAACGAGTTAGAAACCTTGACCTTTAACGTGTTAGGCCGCACAGTCCTGTGGCCATGAGACTTTCCAGCCTTTCCAGAAGAGCGCTCTTCGCGGGATCGGCGGCCGGTGCGGCGGGTGCGCTGCTGCCGGCGTCACCGGCCGCGGCGAAGCCCAAGTCGGCCGGGACGTGCGCCAGTTATCGCGCCGCCTACCACTTCACGGTCCCTGACCAGTGGAAGAACGACCCCCAGCGGCCGGTGTGGATCGACGGCGAGTACCACTACTACTACCTCTACAACCCGGACTACCTCACCGCCGGCACCGAGGCGGGCACCGCCTGGCGGCTGGCCACCAGCAGGGACCTGGTCTCCTTCACCGACCGGGGGATCGCCGTCCCGAAGGACACCACCGTCAACGGTGACGTGTGGTCGGGCTCGGCGGTCGTCGACACCGAGAACACCGCGGGCTTCGGCGCGGGCGCGGTGGTCGTCCTGGTCACGATGTCGCCCGGCGGGGGCACCGACCACCAGGAGCAGTTCCTGTACTACTCCACCGACGGCGGCCGCACGTTCCGCAACCACGGCACCGCCCCGGTGCTCCCCAACCCCGGCGTACGCGACTTCCGCGACCCCAAGGTGATCCGCGACGAGGAACGCGGCCGCTGGGTGATGGCCCTCGCCGAGAACACCAAGGTCGGCTTCTACCACTCGGCGGACCTCAAGTCCTGGACGTACGCGGGCGGGTTCGTCAAGGACGGCATCGGCGTCCTGGAGTGCCCGGACCTGTTCCGCATCACGGCCTCGGACGGCACCGTGAAGTGGGTGCTGGGCGTGAGCGCCAACGGCAAGGGGGCCGGGCTGCCCAACACGTACGCCTACTGGACCGGGTCCTTCGACGGCACCGCCTTCACCCCCGACGCGAGCGACCCGCAGTGGCTCGACCACGGCTGGGACTGGTACGGGGCGGTCACCTTCGAGAAGCGGGCCGTGAACGGCACCCTCGACCAGCACGCCCGCTACGCGATCGGCTGGCTGAACAACTGGGACTACGCCAACACGACCCCCACCATCGACTGCGACGGCTTCAACGGGACGGACTCGATCGTCCGCGAGATCACCCTGAAGCGGGCCTCGAACGGCACCTACTACCTGGCCTCACGCCCGGTCGCCGCCCTGGACGACCACGTCTCGCGCACGATCGACCTCGGCGACCTCTCGGTGTCCGGCACCCGCCTCCTCGACTACCGGGGCATCTCCTACGAGGTGACCACCGAGGTGACCTGGGAGTCCCTGACCGGCGCCGGCTTCCAGCTGCGCCGCTCCGCCGACGGGGGCCGGCACATCGACGCGGGCGTCTACGGCGACTACGCGTTCCTCAACCGCCGCAACACCGTCAACCCCGACACCTCCGGGAGGTGGCAGGAGAGCCACAGCCCCTTCGACCGCTCCGCCCGCACGGCCCGGCTGCGCATCCTGGTCGACCGGACGTCCGTCGAGATGTTCGTGGATGACGGGCGGTACGTGCACTCGTCGGAGGCGTTCCCGTATCTGGTCGACACCGGGCTCGCGCTGTTCACGATCGACGGGACGGCGGTGTTCCGGAACACCGTGATCCGGGAGTTCGCCGTGTGAGCTCCTCTAAGGTCGGTGCGATGCGTGTACTGCTGATCGGGGGAACCTCCCACACCGGCAAGTCGACCGTGGCCCGGGCCGCCGCCGAGCGGCTCGGGTTCACGTACCGCCCTACGGATCTGCTGGCCCGGCATCCGGGCCGGCCCTGGCGGACGCCGGACCGGGAGGTGCCCCCGCATGTCGCCGAGCACTACGGCACCCTCGGCGTCGACGAGCTGATCGATTCGGTGCTCGACCACTACGCCCGGCTGTGGCCGCGCATCGAGGAGCTCATCACCACGCACGCCGAGGGCGAGGGGCCGGGCCTGGTACTCGAAGGCTCCGCGCTCTGGCCCAGCCGGGTCGCCGCGCTCGGCGCCCCGCACACCGAGGCCGTCTGGTTCACCGCGGACGACGAGGTCCTGGCCGAGCGGATGCACGCGTCGGCGCGGTACGCGGAGGCAGGTGCCGAGGAGCAGCACCTCGTGGACCGGTTCCTCGCCCGCGCACGGCGCTTCCAGCAGCTGATGGTCGAGTCCGTCGACGCGGCCGGGCTGTGCCGCGTCGACACGACCGGGCGATCCGTGTCCGACCTGGTCGAGGAGATCCTCGGCAGGCACAGTCGCCAGGGCCGGTGATCGCTGACACGATCTTCGGCATGACGACGAATGCGGACAGGGACGCGACGGCGGCGGAGGGTGTGTCAGGGGTCGAGGTGCAACCGGTCGCCGGACACATCGGCGCCGAGATCAGGGGCGTCGACCTGGCCGGAGAGCTCGACGACACCGTGGTCGCCGCGATCCGTGCGGCCGTACTGCGGTGGAAGGTGGTGTTCTTCCGGGACCAGAAGCTGGACCACGCGGCGCATGTGGCGTTCGCCCGCCGGTTCGGCGAACCGGTCGTGCTGCGCAAGCGGGGCAGCGCCTCGCCGCCGGACTTCCCCGAGGTCGAGACGACCGCCGATCGGCTGGAGCTGGGCGGCAAGTTCGGCATGGAGCACGACGAGTGGCTGCAACGCCGCCGGCACACCCTGCTGCGCGGCTGGCACTGCGACCACGGCGCCCGTGTCGACCCGCCGGCCGCGACGATCCTGCGCGCCGAGACCGTCCCGCCCTACGGCGGCGACACCACCTGGTCCAACCTGGCCGCCGCCTACGCCGGACTCTCCGCGCCCGTGCGGGAGTTCGTGGACGGACTGCGCGCCGAGCACCGGCTCGGCGTCGGCTACCAGCCCCGCCCCGGCGACGACGCCTACGTCCGCCATCTCCTGGACCACCAGGTCGCCACACTGCATCCGCTGGTCCGCGTCCATCCGGAGACGGGGGAGCGGATCCTGTACGTCAACGGCTACTACGTCGAGCAGCTCGCCGACGTCTCCAGGGCGGAGAGCCGGGCCCTGCTGGACATGCTGCTGGAGCAGGCGGTACGGCCCGAGTACACGGTCCGCTTCCGCTGGGAGCCCGGCAGCGTGGCGTTCTGGGACAACCGGGCCACCATCCATCTGGCGCCGAGCGACAACGCCCACCTCGGCTTTCCCCGGACCATGCACCGGGTGATGCTGGCCGGGGACGTGCCGGTGGGCGTGGACGGAAGGCCTTCGGAGGCGGTCGTGGGGACCGAGGTGGGGCGGTGGTGAGAGCCTGTGTCAGCCGGCCGGCTGCCAGCCGAGCGCGGGGCCCAGGTGGGTCGCCATGTCGGTGAGGATCTGGACGTAGTCCTCGTGCTCGAAGGTGAACGGCAGCGCGAACGCGACCTCGTCGATCTCCCGGAACGCGGCGTGCGCGTGCAGCCGCTCGGCGATCTCCTGCGAGGTGCCGACGATGTCCGGTGCGAACATCAGCCGGGCCGGGCCCTGCGGTGACGTGGTGCGGGGGGTGCGCTTGGCGGCGTACTCCTCGTACTTCGCGCGCTGTGCGGGTGAGGCCGAGTCGGTCGGGATGACGACGAGCCCCTGGGAGACGCGGGCGGCGTCGCCGTCGGGGTGGGCGGCCCGGAAGGCGCGGATGTGGGAGAGCTGGATCTCGGCGAAGTCTGTCGTCTCCTCGGGGTGTTCGGCCTTGACGACGCTGCTGGTGAGGAAGTTCATGCCGTGCTCACCGGCCCAGCGCGCCGAGCCGAGGCTGCCGCCGCCGTACCAGAGACGGCTGCCGAGGCCGGGGGACTGCGGCTGCACCCGGTCGGAGAACACCTCGAAGCCCTCGACGCCGCTGAAGTCGGTCGCGGACTTGCCGCGCACGAAGTCCAGCAGTCGCCGGACGCGTTCGTAGGAGAAGTCCTCCGCGTCGGCCGTGTCCGGGTAGAGGGCCTCCTTGACCTGGTCGTAGTGCATCGGCGGGCCCACGCTCACGCCCGGGTTGACCCGGCCCCCGGACAGCAGGTCCACCGTCGCCAGGTCCTCGGCCAGCCGCAGCGGGTTCTCCCAGCCGAGAGGGATGACCGCCGTGCCCAGCTCGATGCGGCGGGTGCGCTGCGAGGCGGCGGCCAGGACGGCGACCGGGGACGAGATGCCGTACTGGAGGTGCCGGTGGCGCAGCCAGGCGCTGTCGAACCCGAGCCGCTCGCCCAGCTCGATGATCTCCAGCGTGGACTCGTGGCCGCGGCGAGGGTCGGCCTCGTCGAACAGTCCGATGGTGAGGAAGCCCAGCTTGCGCAGGGGACGAGAGGTGGGTGGCACGGGCCCCTCCACGGGTCATGGATCAACGTCGTACGACTGTGCCAACTCGGGCCCGCCCCGTGGTGTTCCCGTCAGGTCAGGGCGATGGTGACCTCGTCCTCGACCGGCGGGTCGAGCTCCTGGGCGAGGTTCCCGGTCGCGGCGTGGCAGCGCAGCGTGACGGAGTCCGGGGTGACGTCCAGGCGCAGGAAGCACTTGAAGAACGGCGGGCTGTAGGTGGCCGAGCTCGGCGAGAACAGCTGGGTGTAGATCTTGCGCACGGGAAGCCGGAACCGCTTCGCCTTGTCGGGGCGGCGGCCGGTGCCCAGCAGCCCGGCGACCAGCCGGGTGCGGCGGGTGATGCGGGCCTCCGGTCCCGGGGTGCGCCCCGGCCGGATCTGCAATCGCTCCCCGACGACGGCCGCCGCCTCGGCGGCTGTGAGGGTGAAGAAGCGGCGCAGCCGCAGCCGGCGGCCGTAGAGCCTGCTGTAGAAGGCCAGGGAGTCGCCGCGCAGGGGATAGCAGCGGAAGGTGTCCTCGGTGACGCCCGCGATGTCGACCCGGGGGATGGTGTGGGTGGCGTGCATGAAGGCACCGCCGCCGCCCGAGACGACGTACTGGATGGTGCGGCCGTCCACGTCGACCGGGTAGCGCTGGTAGTTGTGGATGTCGCCGCCTATCGCCGCGACGTAGTGGTGCGCGGGGTCGCGGACGAGGTCGTCGACCGTGCCGCCGCCGTCGATGGGGCAGGGGTGGTGCTCGCCGTCCACGTACAGGGGTGAGCCGGTGACCAGGATCTTCGGGCGCGGTCCCTGGGACACCTCGCGTAGCCAGGCGCCCTGTTCGGCGTCGAGGGTGCCGAGCAGTCCGGTGTCGATGCCTATGATCCGCACCGGGCCGGCGTCGATCGCCCAGTACGGGCCCGGCTGGACGGCCTGTTGGGCCGGGGCGGACCGCAACTTCCGCACCTCGTCCAGGCGTTGGCCGTCGTGGCGGCGCGGGCGGTGCCAGAGCAGGGAGCGCAGCCAGGCGCGGGTCAGGGGGCGCGGGGCGGGTTCGGGGGCGAGCGGCGGGGCGTCGTCGCAGAAGACGCGCATGAACCCGCCGAGGTCCTCGTACCAGTCGTGGTTGCCGGGTATCGCGTAGATGGGCGCCCGGTAGTCCTGGTACGGGCGGAAGAACTTGGTGCCGTAGTCGTCGGCGCTGCCGACCGGGTAGATCACGTCGCTGGCGAGGACGGTGAACCTGCTGTCCTGACCGACCTTCAAGAAGCCCGGCACGACGGAGTATTGGGGCGCGTCTCCCTCGCCGGTGTCGCCGATGACCATGAAGGAGAAGCGGTCCGGGTCGTCACGCCGGATCACCTTGTCCGCGGGGGCGCCGGCCGCGGCGCGCTGGGCGACCCAGCGGCTGCGGGTGCGGCCCGTCGGGTCGCCGAACCAGGAGGCCAGGACGCCGTTGCGGGCCGCCCACAGCATCCTGGGGTCCAGCCACGAGATCTTCTCGACCCGGGTCGGCATCAGGCGCGTGTAGGCGCCGCGTTCGGCGGCACCCCAGCCGGCGCCCGCGGCGGTATCGCGTGAGGAGTCAGACACCGGTGCACCGTAACAACCATCCTGGGGAGGCCGGTCGGCGGGGACTCACGCCGGTGAACGGGCGCGGCGCGGTGGGCTGTTGGAGCCGGCTGTCGGAGCCGCAGTCACCACTCGCCGGCGCGCTGCGGGGTGTCGTACGGGTGCGGGCGGGCCCTTGAGGGGACGGCGGGGGCCTCGAAGAGGGAGCTGTGCGTCGGCGCGGGCGCTTCCTCGGCGGGTGGCACGACGGGCTTCTGGCGAGCGGTCGGGCGGCTCCAGTCCCCGTCACCCAGCACCAGCAGCGGGTCGAACATCACGACCACACCGGCCAGGACGAGGAAGATGACCGGCCCCACCAGCATCGGCAGCAGCAGCGAGGACGCCGAGGCGCCGGCCCAGGAACCGCCCGTCGTGCCGTGCACATGGACGCTGACGGCGGCCATCGCCGTGTAGTGCATGCCCGAGACGGCCACGCCCATGACGAGACTGGCGCCGAGGCTGGTCAGGAAACCACGGATGGTGACGGCCGCCCAGAGGGCCGCGGTGGCGGCGACGACCGCGATCACGACGGAGAGGACGACGGTGAACGCGTCATAGTCGATGGCGCCGTTGAGGCGCATGGCGTACATGCCCAGGTAGTGCATGGCCGCGACGCCGAGCCCGGTGACGATGCCCGCGAAGGCCAGATTGGCGGTGCCGGCGCCGCGATAG
This sequence comes from Streptomyces sp. NPDC057280, assembly GCF_042668605.1. Taxonomy (NCBI): domain Bacteria; kingdom Bacillati; phylum Actinomycetota; class Actinomycetes; order Kitasatosporales; family Streptomycetaceae; genus Streptomyces; species Streptomyces sp. NPDC057280. Next base: position 15,539 of record NZ_JBHUYR010000020.1, on the reverse strand, counting down.
CCGACGATGAACACGCCGACGCCGACCACGACGATCGCCACGGCCAGACTGAGGAGGGTGAGGCCCGTGTCGTAGCGGATCCGGGTCTCCTCGACCTGGAAGCCGATCATCGCGATGAAGTGCATCGTCCAGATGCCGCACCCGATCGAGGCGGCACCGAGCGCCAGCCAACCGGGCTTCCACGACTCGGTGTTGAGCAGCGACCGCACGATGCAGCGCAGCCCCAGGGCCCCGCCCAGACACGCCATCACATACGCCGCGACCGGCGTCACCGCGCCGTAGCGGAATCCGTCGACGGTGCCTTCCATACGCCAACTCCCCCCAGAGCCACCGCTAGTGCTGGGGCAAGGTCTACGCCGTAAGGACCGCGTAAAGCAAGCATTACCGGAAGTAACCATCGGACTCTGGACCACCACGTGTTCACTTCGGTCACGCGGGAGCGAAATTGAGCCATGAACGACTTTCGCCGGAGCGAGGCAGGCCGGGACGTCAGTCGAACCAGACCACCAGCCGCACATGTTCCGCCCCGTGCACTTCGCCGAGGGTCCGCATCACGTCCCACACCGGCGCCCAGTGCGTCGCGGCGCCGGCGACGGCACGGCGGCTTTTCCTGCCCGACCCGTCGGTCTCGTCCCAGTCGGCGGTCCGCAACTCGGCCCAGGTGATCCAGGTCGTTCCCCAGGCTGAGTCCGGCCCGCCCCAGTCGGCGAACCGCTTCCGCAGTTGCCGGGAGGCGTCCTCGGGCAGGCCGCGTCCCTCGGCGAGCGGCCGGAACCCGAAGGAGTTGCGGACGCCGAAGAGGCAGGCCAGGGCGTCGTAGGCATTGCCGGTGTTGAGAAGATCGAGGTCGATCGCGGCCTGCCACACCGCGTCCTCGTCCTCCACGCCCCAGATGCGGGCCAGGGGTCTGCACTCGATCACGCCGCTGAACTCCGTGGTCATGACGGCATTCTGCAGTGCGGCTGCCGACCGGTCGCCCCTGTTTTCCGGCTCGTTGGGACGCGGGGTGGGGCGCAGCCCTAACCTGGCCGATCATGAGGATCCTGATCGTCGGCGGCAGTGGCTTCCTGGGGCGCGAGGTGGCCCGGCAGGCGACGGCTGCCGGCCATGCCGTGACGGCGACCTTCGCCAGCCGCGCGGGGAGCCTGCCCGGGGTGCGGTGGCAGCCACTGGATCTGCGGCGGGCCGGCGAGAGCGAGGCGGTGGTCGAGGAGGTGCGGCCGGATGTCGTCGTCAACGCGGCTTATCGCAAAGGGGACTGGGGCGCGACGGCCGACGGTCCGGTCCGGTTGGCGGTGGCGGCCGGAGCGTGCTCCCGGCTGGTGCACGTCTCCAGTGACGCCGTGTTCTCCGGCTCCGACGTCCGCTACGACGAGTCCGCCACGCCGGATCCGGTCACGCCGTACGGTGCCGCGAAGGCCGCCGCGGAGACGGCGATCCGGCTGCTCGCCCCCGGCGCGGTCATCGCCCGCACCTCACTCATCCTCGGCGACGGAGGCTCGCCGCACGAGGACTTCGTCCACGAGCTGGCCGGGGCACGGCGCGACGGTGTGCTGTTCACCGATGTCATCCGTTGCCCGGTCCATGTCGCCGACCTCGCGGCCGCGCTGCTGGAGCTGGCCGCCACCGATCACACGGGCGTGTGCCACCTGGGCGGCCCCGACGCGGTGAGCCGCCACGAGCTCGGCGTCCTGATCGCCGCCCGGGACGGACTGGACGCGGCGCGGTTGCCCGCCGGACGACGCGCAGACGTGCACACCCCGGGCGCGCTGGACGTCCGCCTGGACAGCGGACGCACGCAGCGCACCCTGCGGACGAGACTGCGCGGGGCCCGTGAATTCCTGCGGCGCGGAGAGTGAGGCGGACCCGTGCCCGGCGGGGTGCCGCGCGGAGGGTGAGGCGGACCCGTGCCCGACGGGGTGCCGCGCGGAGGGTGAGGCGGACCCGTGCCCGACGGGGTGCGGCGCGGAGCGTGAGGCGGACCCGACCCGGACGGGGTGCCGCGCTCACACCACCGGTTGCCCGATGCCCAGCAGATTGCCCTCGCTGTCCCGGAACCACGCGGCGCGTTCCCCTCGGGCACCCTTGCTCGGGTAGTTCCCGTCGATGTCGGCGATCCCGTCCTTCGTCCGCAGACCCGGCACGTCGACCTCCTCGAACGTCACACCCCGCTCCCGGAGTTGTGCGACGACGGTGTCGAGGTCGTCGACCTCCCAGCCCATCTGGGTGAACGTGCCGGGCGCGGCCCCCGTCGAACCGAAGACGGCGAACTCCGTCCCGCCGCATCGGTACAGCAGACCCCCCGGCCGCTCGTCGACCGGCTCCAGGCCGAGCACCTCGGAGTAGAACCGCCGCGCCCGGTCCAAATCCTGCGCCGGCAACCGGGTGGCCACGCGGCCCCGGGCCAGAATGTTGCTGTCGTCTGCGTTCATGTATCCACTGTGCACCTGTCTGATCTCCGCGGTGGTTACGAGGTTCCGCATGATGCGACGACCTCCTGTTCCGCCTCGGTCAGCGTGACCTTGGTGCCCCCGGCGGCCTCGTTTTGCGCGTTCTTCTTGCACGCGGAGGCCTGGACGGCGAGTTCTCTGACTTTTGCCTGGGCCTCCGAGCGGCTGTCGACGGCGATCGTGTTCTGGACGAGCTTCTGTTGGTACGGAGGCAGGTACTTCAGCTCGATCTCCGGATGATCCGTGTCGATCCTTCCCTTGCCTATACCAGCGACGGTGTCGTTGATGCCCTGGTACAACGCCACGTGATCGCCGGCATTGCCCACGTAGTACTGGGTCTGCGTCCACTGGTAGATGCCGAACAGCCCGCCGCCCAACGCCGTCAGACACACCCCGGTCAGGGCCGCGATCAGTTTCCTGCGGCGCGTCCAGTGCCGGCCTCGTGGCCACCGGAACTGCCACCTCCCGCCCGGTGGAGGCGACGGCATGGTCGGCGGAGGGCCAAAAGCGGGAGCGGACGGGGCGGGCGCCACCTGAGGCATCGCGACGATGCTCATCGCCGCGGTGTCGCGGCCCGGCCAAGGCGAGGGGATCTGGTGCGGGGGCGGAGCGGTGCCGGGACGGGGCAGGAAGAAGAAGTCGTGCGTGGGAATATCGGAGACGATGCGCAACAGTTGGGGGTCGCCCTTCTTGCCGTAGGCGCGGTGCAGTTCTGTGACGCGGTCCTGCACGGCGTCGCGGAACTCGGCGAGAGCGAGCGGCCGCCCGTGCGGGTGGGCGGCCACCACGTCGGAGATCGACCGCGAGAAGATGCTGAAGGATTCCCCCGGGCGCGTGCCATGGTCGTGGCCATCCCGCACCTGTTCGTGCGGGCGGACGAACAGTGACAGCTGGGCCGGGGAGCAGCCGTACAGGTAGGCCACCTTCCGGCGCAGCGCCGCGCTGATCTGCTGGCGCCCCCACTCCCTGACGCCGGCCACGCTCATGGAGTCCTGTTCGATGCCCTCACGACAGGCGTCGATGAGGAACACGACATGATCGGCCGGGGTCTCGTCGAGGTGCCGCCGCCAGTCGATGGGTACGCACCCCGACTCGAAGGGGTGCACGTCCTCGTCGATGTCCTCCGGCACCAGGAAGTCCTGGCCGCGGGCGTGCACTCCGTGACCGCTCAGCAGGATGAACGCGGTGTCGCCAGGCCGCACCCGGCGCAAGAAGCCGATGACCCGCGCGTTGATGTAGTTCGCGGAGATCTGTTTGCCGCCGGGGCGCCGGGCGAGCACCTGGACGTCGGCGAACCCGTGTCCGGTGAGTACCGCGCCGAGCCGGGTGAGATCGCCGGGGATGAAGGGCAGCGGCTGGACGCCACGCATCTCGTAGTCGCTGGCGCCGATGAGCAGCGCGCGATGGTGCCCCATGACCGGAGCCCGGTCACTGCCGGAACACGAGGACGATGCCGCGACTGCTCTGCACCTGCGCGCTGCCCACGAACTGCACTCCGCCGGCCGCCGTCACCTGGACGGACAGCTGGGCCTCGCGCAGGGGAAGCGGCCCGCCCCGTGCCGCGACCTCGGCGAAGAGGCCCTGAAGGGCGTCGACGGCGTCGGCGAGGTTCTTGCGCAGCACACCCAACGGTACGCCGCGCAGCACCGCCTCCTGACGGTTGCCGAAGAGCCCCATCGAGTCCTCGCCGTCAGGGTCGGACTCCTCGTCGTACGAAACCCAGAAGGGCAGTGTCGGCTCGCCGGGTACGGCGCCGGACACGTCCATTGGTGACCCCCATCCCCCGATGTGACAGGGAAACTTTAGTGCAAATCAGCCGAGTTGGTGCCCGGTCGGGCAGGTTGGAGGAGGGGGGTCGACGGCCGGGGCGCTCAGCTCAACGGGTCCAGGGTCAGATACGCCTGGAGCGGGTTGCCGTCGTGGACCAGGGACTCGTGCTGGCCGACGTCGTCGAAGGCGAACGCGTACGCCTTGCCGTCCGCCATCCGGTCGTGGATGACGCGGGCGTAGTGGTTGGTCACCGGGTCCTGGTAGAAGGCCGCGGACGAGGTGTCCGGCTGGTTGGGGTTGGTCAGCAGGGTCGAGCGGTTGAAGCCCGCGCACAGGGTGCGCGAGATCGGGCCGCGGACGGCGTCGTTCGGGGCGTCGAGGAGCTTGTGGCAGCCGAAGACGCTGCTGGCGTCCGGCTTCTGGAAGCTGGTGACGACCGCGCCGGAGGCGTTGGTGAAGTTCATGACGCCGCCGGAGACCCGGCCGTAGTACTTCGTGTTCGGCTGGTCGGCGAACGGGGTCACGGTGAGGGTCGACGTAGCGTACTTCTGCCAGACGCGGTTGATGTAGTCGTCGAGGACGGAGGCCGGCAAGGCTCCGGTCTCCAGGCCGTACGTGGGGGAGAGGGCGCGCAGCACCGTGCCGTCGGCGCGGGTCTGGACCAGGCCTCCCCAGCCGCCCGACTGGGCGCGCAGAGCGCTGAAGACGGCGTTGTAGCCACCGGACTTGAGGCGCCCGGTGCTGACCGTGCTGCCGTCGGCGCGCTGGACGCCGACCGCGTAGGGCGCGGAGAACATGTCGACCTGGGTGCTGTTGAGCCACAGCCCCGAGTCGTTGAGCGTGTACTCCGACCAGTTGAAGAGGATGTTGCGGTTCGGGTCGCTCGGGTTCTGCACCGCCGGCTGCACGAGGCCGCCGGTGGTGAGGCGGAAGTCGAGCTTCTGGCCGTACGAGAAGTAGATGCGGCCCGAGAACTTGGGGATGCGGATCGTCTTCGACTGTCCCGCCGCCGGGCCGGCTATCGAGGCGTCCGGCGCGGGGGTGGGCGGGTTGCCGCCGGCGGGCCAGGCGTGGAACGTTCCGTTCGCGTCCGCCCAGCCCTGTTGGCCGGTGGCCAGGTTGGTGCCGAGGTTGTAGACGTAGACCGCGTCGCCGCGGCCGGAGTTGTTCGTCACCTTGAGCGGGATCGTGGCGGGTACGGCGCCGCTCGCGGTGGACGGGGAGCCGAGCGTGAGCAGCGTGCCGAGCAGAGCGGCCGACCCTGCTGCGGCGAGGAGTCGGTGCCTGAGTCGTCCGAGCACTCTCCACCTCCGTGGGGGATAGGGGGAGGGACGGGATTGGTCCGTACCTGTTCTGAGAGCGCTCTCAGCGTTGCGCTGCGACGCGGGCATGTCAATGAAGTCGACGGAATACGCATCGTCGATGCGTCGGGGCGGCGCCCGCCTGTGGCGTGGGCGCCGCCCCTCGGGTGTTCCCTCAGAACGTCCGCTTCAGCAGGTCCAGCAGCGCCGCCCAGTGCCGCTCGGCAGCCTCGCGGTGGTACGCCGACGTGTCGGCCTGCGTGTAACCGTGGTGCGCGCCGGGATAGACCTCGCTGCGGTGCCGGACGCCCGCCGCGGTCAGGGTCTCTTCCAGGAGCCGGATCTGCTCCGGGGGCATCGAGGCGTCCTCGTCGGCGTGCCCGAAGTACAGCTCGGCGGTGACGTGATCGGCGACCAGGTGCGGGCTGTCCGGGGCGTCGGTGGCGAGACGGCCGCCGTGGAAACCGGCCGCGGCCGCCACCCGGTCCGGGTAGGTGCCCGCGGTCAGCAGCACGAGCCGGGCGCCCATGCAGTAGCCGGTCAGCGCCACCGGGCCGTCGGCCACGAACGGGCTCTCGGCCAGCCAGGCCAGGTACGAGCCGGCGTCCCGCATCGCGAGCTCGGGGGTGAGGGACTGCATGACCGGGCCGATCGCGTTCCACAGGTCGGGCCGGGCGTCGGTGTCGATGAACTCGGGCAGGTCGAAGACGGGGGAACGGCCGTGCCGGTAGAAGACGTTGGGCACCAGGACCGTGTACCCCTCGCCGGCCAGCCGGTCGGCCATCGACCTCAGGTGCGGGCGCAGTCCGAAGGCGTCCTGGTAGAGCAGGACGCCCGGGTGGGGAAGCCCGTCGTCGGGGCGGGCCAGATAGGCGTCGGCGACGCCGTCCGCGGTGGGGACGTCCACGGCGGTTCCCTGTACGGAGGTCATGGGGGTGCCTCTCTGTGCATGTGGCGGCGAGCAGCTCGCCGGCCCGGCGGGGTCGGGCCGTGAATATCGTTTCACGCACCATGCAAGTGGCGTGCTAGGCCCCCTCGCCCGGTGCCCGGTGCCCGGTGCCCCTCGCCCCGGGCCCTCCTCGCCCCGGCCTCTCCTCACTCGAACCGTGAGGTGTCACCCGCTCCCCGCCGTACGATCTCCGCCTCGCCGTCGGAGAAGTCGATGACGGTCGTCGGCTCGGTGCCGCACTCGCCCGAGTCGACCACCGCGTCCAGCACATGGTCGAGGCGGTCCTTGATCTCCCAGCCCTGCGTCATCGGCTCGTCCTCGTCCGGCAGGAGCAGGGTGCTGGACAGCAGCGGCTCGCCGAGCTCGGCCAGCAGTGCCTGGGTGACCACGTGGTCGGGGATGCGGACGCCGACCGTCTTCTTCTTCGGATGCTGCAGCATGCGCGGCACCTCCCGGGTCGCCGGCAGGATGAAGGTGTAACTGCCCGGCGTCGAGGCCTTGATGGCCCGGAACACGTCGTTGTCCACCCGTACGAACTGGCCCAGCTGTGCGAAGTCCTGGCACACGAGGGTGAAGTGGTGCCGGTCGTCCAGCCGGCGGATCGTGCGGATCCGCTCGATGCCGTCCCGGCTGCCCAGCTTGCAGCCGAGCGCGTAGCAGGAGTCCGTCGGATACGCGATGAGTGCCCCGGCCCGGATGCTGTCCGCGACCTGGGAGACGGTGCGCGGCTGCGGGTTGTCGGGGTGCACGTCGAAGTACTTCGCCATCCGCCGAGCTTATGCCGTGTGCGGGGTGCCCGCCGCGCAGGAGAACGGGGACGGCACCGCCGCCGGGTTCGGTCCCTCGCAGCGGCGTTCGGCCCCTCGTACCGCCCTGTCGGGCGGGAAGACCCTCGCCCGGGTGTGAGGTACGGTCCCGTGACCGGCAGGGCGAGGCCGACGCGAGCGACGAGGAGAAGGGCGACGTGGCGGGCAGTGAGAACGGCGTGCGCGGGGCGCACTCCGAGGTGCCGTGGGCGCGGGAACTGCTGGAGCACCTGCGGCCGGCCGGGCGGGACGTCCGGCGGGTCGTGGACTGGCTCGCGGACGGCGTGCGGGGGGCGGCCGTGCTCCAGGACGACACCGGGAACCTCCTCGCCGGCACCCCGATGCCGCTCGACGAGGCCCTGGTCACCGACGTCGTCACGGGCCGGATCGCCTCCGCCGCCTGGGAGGGCGAGGGGCGTCACCAGCGCCTGGTCAGGGTGGGACAGCCCCGCTCGGCCGCGGCGGGTGTGCTTGCGGTCTCCCGTGACGTCCCCTTCGACCGGCGGGCCGCCGACATGGTGACGCACACCGCCCAGGTCGTCGAACTCCTGCTCAGGGCCCGTGAGTCCACCGCGGCGGGACACCGGCTGCGACGGGCCACGGCCGATCTGCGGCTGGCGATCCTTCAGCTGCTGATGGTCGAGGACATCGTCTCGGCCCGCCGGGTGGCCGCCGGGCTCTGGCCGGGACTGCTCGACACCGACTCGGCCAGCGTCTACGTCGTCGAGAGCGCCGCCGGGGAACGCGACCGGCTGCTGGACGAGTGCCTGCACGTCACCGCCGAGCGGGCCCTCGTCGTGAGCTGCCCGGCGATGGACCAGCACGTCATCGTCGTCACCCCCGGCGAGGTCGCCGCCCGTGAACTGCGGGCCGTGATCGACCGGCGCCCCGGCACCTTCCTGGGCGGCAGCACCCGGCAGAGCCTCGCCCGCACCGCCACCGCCTACGGACAGGCCGTCAGCGCCCTCGCGGTGGCCCACTTCCGGCCGGACCACGCGGCGGTCTACGCCGAGCGCACCCACCCCGAACGCCTGATGGACCCCGCTCTCTTGCAGGCCTGGGCGGCCCACCTGCTGCGCCCCCTGGACGCGCTGGCGCACCACACCCGGGCCGAACTCCTCGCCACCACACGGCTCGGCCTGGAGTTCACCGCGGTGAACGCGGCCAAGGTCCTCGGCGTCAGCCGCAACACCGTGCGCGCCCGGATGGAGCGGGTCGAGGGCCTGCTCGGTGTGTCCTTCTCCGACCTCGCCGCCCGGGCCGTCGTCCACCTGGCACTGAACACCCAGGTGGGCCGGGAGCCGGCGCCCGCAGTCCCCGCGGCGGAACGGGCGGCGCCCGCCGGGCTCGGGGAGGTGCTGTCCGGGCCCGCGCTGCGCACCTGGGCGCACGATCTCGTCGGACGCCTCGCCCCGGACGCCCGTGACCTGCGCCGCACCCTGCGCACCTGGATCGCCGCCGGCGGGAACTCCGAACGGACCGCACAGGCCCTCGGCGTGCACGCCCAGACCGTGCGCGACCATGTGCGCAGCGCGGAACCCGTGCTGCAACGTCAGCTTCTCGCGGGCGGCAGCGACCTGTACGAGGTGGTCCTCGCCCATCTGGCGACCGGCGACGTCCCACCGCCTCGGCTCCCCGGGTGACCGAGCGTCAATCTTCGTGAGAAAGCGCGCTATTCGGACTCACCTGTGCACAAGTGAGTGCCCTGGGTGGCCCATCTGGCATGAACGCGATTCACAACCGCGCCGTCATTCACGTAAGTTCATCGAGCCGCAGGGGCACGACCGGAACGGGGGACCGGTCGCGCCCCTGTAGTCGTTTCAGGTCGGGAAAGCGCCCGAAGGGCGCGGGCGGCATCGTCGGCGATCGAATCGATCGTGACGACAATCGAATCAGCTCTCATCTCTTGAGATCCGTACGTTTTCAGCCGTACGCTGCCGTCGATCAGTCGGCACTCACCGCCCGGGGTAACCATGGACCGCACCCGCCTTCAGCATCTCCTGGCTCGTGAGAGGGCCGAGGCCGAGCGGCGCTGTCCGCGGTCCCGGGAGGCCTACGCGCGCGCCGGGCACCTCTTCGGGCGCGTTCCGATGACCTGGATGAACAAGACGGCCGGCCCCTTCCCGCGCTACCTGGACAGCGCCCGGGGCGCCCGGGTCACCGACATCGACGGCCATGAGTACGTCGACTTCTGCCTCGGCGACACCGGCGCCATGGCCGGACACTCGCCCGCCCCGGTGGCCGAAGCCGTCCAGCGGCGGTTCGCCGAACTCGGCGGGGCGACCGCGATGCTGCCCACCGAGGACGCCGAATGGGTCGGCGCCGAGCTGACCCGCCGCTTCGGGCTGGCCCGCTGGAGCTTCTCGCTCACCGCGACGGACGCCAACCGGTGGGCGATCCGGCTGGCCCGGGCCGTCACCGGCCGCCCGAAGATCCTGGTGAACAGCTACAGCTACCACGGCAGCGTCGACGAGTCCCTCATCGTCGTCGGACCCGACGGCGAGGGCACGGCCCGCCCCGGCAACGTGGGCGCACCCTGCGACGTCACCCTCACCAGCCGGGTCGCCGAGTTCAACGACCTGGAGCAGCTGGAGCGCGAACTCGCCCACGGCGACGTGGCCGCCGTCCTCATGGAGCCCGCCCTCACCAACATCGGCATCGTCCTGCCGGAGCCCGGATACCTGGCGGGCGTCCGGGAGCTGACCCGCCGTCACGGCACGCTGCTCATCAACGACGAGACGCACACCCTCTCCGCCGGACCCGGCGGCTGCACGGCCGCCTGGGACCTGGAGCCCGACCTCCTCACGGTCGGCAAGGCGATCGGCGGCGGCATCCCCGCCGGCGCCTACGGCCTGGCCGCCGAACTCGCCGACCGGCTGCTCGGCCGCGCCGACCTCGACCTCGTCGACATGGGCGGCGTCGGCGGCACCCTGGCCGGGAACGCCCTCTCGGTCGCGGCGATGCGCGCCACCCTCGAACACGTCCTCACCGACGACGCGTTCGCCCACATGACCAAGCTGTCCGAACGCTTCGAGGCGGGCGTCCGCGCTGGCATCGACGCCCACGCCCTGCCCTGGTCGGTGAGCAGGCTCGGCGCCCGCACCGAGTACCGCTTCGCCTCGCCCGCGCCCCGCACCGGCACCGAGTCCGCGGCGGCCGGCGACGAGGAGCTCGAGGACTTCCTCCATCTCCACCTCGCCAACCGGGGCATCCTCCTGACGCCCTTCCACAACATGGCGCTGATGTGCCCCGACACCACCGAGCGTGACGTCGACACCCACACCGAGGTCTTCGCCGCCGCCCTCACCGAGCTGGCGGACTGACGGCATGGACGAGATCGACCGGGCCATCCTGCGCGAACTGCAGACCGACGGCCGTATCGCCTACGCCGACCTCGGCCCGAGGGTCGGCCTCTCGGCGTCCGCAGCCCGCCAGCGCCTGCAGCGCCTGCTGGACTCCAAGGCCGTCCAGGTCGTCGGGGTCACCGACCCGATGGCCATGGGCGGGCAGGCCATGGCCCTGCTGGGCATCGGCGTGGACGGCGACCCCCGTGCCGTCGCCGACGAACTCGCCGGCCGGGCCGAGGTCGTCTACTCGGTGCTCACCTCCGGTGGCTTCGATCTGTTCGTCGAGGTCGTCACCCCGGGCCCGCGGGACCTGCTGGACTTCGTCAACGACGTCGTTCGCGCCGTCGAAGGGGTCCGCGAGGTCCGTTCCTTCCCCTACTTCGGCATCCACACGCACCGGTTCCTGTGGGACGTCGGCTGACAGACCTGTGCGGAAGCCGATTGAGCCGCGCGGAACGGGTACCCGGCCGGTCCCGGAACGACAAACCGCTGGAGGAGGCCCTCATGACCAGCAGCACGGAGACCGGCGGCGTGACCGGAACGCCGGACAAGGACTACAACCTCATCTGGTACGTCGAGGCATGCCTCAGCAACGCACTGCGCCTGGAGTCGTACATCCAGGACGCCGAACGGGAGAAGGACAGCGAGGTCGCGGACCTCTTCCGCAAGGCCCAGGCGGACAGCCGCAAGGGCGCGGAGATCGGCAAGGGACTCCTGCGTGCGCGGCTGAACGGCGGCTGACCCCGGTTCACGGCGGCGCCCGGCACGGTTCTTCCGGCCGGGCGCCGCAGCGTGGGCGGACCCGGTGGGGACGCAGTGGCCCACGGCACGGTGACGCCGACCCCGTGGGCGGCTACCGTACCGGTCAGTAACCCACGGGACCGCAGGGAGGCCGCCATGCCGCAGCTCGAAGTCGACGGCGCAGCGCTGACGTACGACGACGAGGGCCCCCACGACGGCGAGGGCGTGCCCCTGGTGTTCGTGCACGGCTGGACGGCCGACCGGCACCGCTGGGACCACCAGCTCGCCCACTTCGCGAAGAAGCGCCGGGTGGTACGGCTGGACCTGCGCGGCCACGGCGACAGCAGCGGGGCCGGCGTGCGCACGATCGCGGAGCTGGCCGACGACGTCCTCGCCCTCCTCGACCACCTCGGCGTCGAGCGCTGTGTCCTCGTCGGCCACTCGATGGGGGGCATGATCGCGCAGACCATCACGCTGGCCCACCCCGAGCGGGTCGAGCGCCTGGTGCTGGTGAACTCGATCGGCCGCATGACCTACAGCCGGGGCAGGGGCCTGCTGATGGGCTTCTCGACGCTGGTCCCCTTCAAGCTGTTCGTCGCCGCCAACATCCAGCGCGCCTTCGCCCCCGGCTATCCGCGCGACGAGATCCGCGCCTATGTGAAGGCCTCGGCGAACACCCCGCGCGAGGTCGTCATGACGCTGTACGGCGCCATGCGCGCCTTCGACGTCCTGGACCGGGCCGGCGAGATCAGCGTCCCCACCCTGATGGTCCACGGCTACCACGACATCCAGCTGCCGGTACGGCAGATGCTGCGGATGGCGAAGGCGTATCCGGACGCCGAGGTCCGCATCATCGACGCCGGTCACGAACTCCCGGTCGAGAAACCGGAGGAACTGACCCGGGCGCTGGACCGGTTCGTGAGCGCCCCGGCCTGAATCAGCGGCGGGCCGAAGGGCTCCTCCTGGGGATCACGGGGGAGTCTGCTGGTACTTAAGTTTTGCCTTATATAAGTGGACCGTGGCATAGTCGGCACCGTGCACGCCTTCGACGTACTGGGAGATCCGGTCAGGCGCCGGATATTGGAGCTGCTCGCCACCGGTGAGCGGACGTCGGGTGAGGTCAGCGCGGTGATCCGGAGCGAGTTCGGGATCTCCCAACCGGCCGTCTCACAGCATCTGCGGGTGCTGCGGGAGAGCGGATTCGCGTCCGTGCGGGCCGAGGGAACGCGACGGCTGTATGCCGTCCAGGCCGAGCCCCTCCGGGAGGTGGACGCCTGGCTGGACCGGTTCCGGGGGTTCTGGGAGCAGCGCCTCGACGCGCTGGGGACGGAGCTCGCGCGCGGCAGGCGTGAGCGCAGACTGAGAGAGGAAACGAGCGGAGATGACTGACTTCGTCGAGGAGATCAAGCGGCTGCACCGGGAGGTCGGCACCCGCAAGGTCGACGCGGGCGACGCCCGCACCGTCCTGCTGCGGCGCACCTACGACGCCGACATCGCCGACGTCTGGGACGCGGTCACCTCTCCTGAGCGGATCAGCCGCTGGTTCCTGCCGGTCAGCGGGGACTTCAAGGTCGGCGGCTACTACCAGCTGGAGGGCCAGGCGGGCGGCGAGATCCTCGAGTGCGTGGCGCCGGAGCGGCTGCGGGTGAGCTGGCTGTTCGGGCCCGACCCGGGCTTCAGCGAGGTCGAGGTGCGGCTGACGTCCGAGGGCGACGGGCGGACCGTGTTCGTGCTGGAGCACGTGGCCGTCGTACCGGACGCGTTCTGGGGTCAGTACGGCCCGGGCGCCACCGGAGTCGGCTGGGACCTGATGTCCCTCGGTCTCGGCCTGCATCTCGCGGGCGGCGCCATGACCCAGGAGGAGTCGGTGGCCTGGCAGCTGTCCGACGAGGGCAAGCGGTGCGCGACGATCTCCGGCAACGCCTGGGGCACGGCGTACCGCGCGTCGGGCGCCGACGCCGGGACGGTCGAGTCCACGACCGCGGCGACGATCGCCTTCTACACGGGGGCGTAGGCCTCAGCGGTTCACCTCCAGGTGTGGGCGACGTCCACCACGACCCGGTCGTCGACGCGCTGGACCCGGAACGGCAGCCGGGCGCGGACGCCGAGGCCGAACTGCGTGTCCCCTTCGAAACTGCCGACGAAGCGGGCGTCCCGGAAGGTGCGGTACCCGTCGAGGTCCACGCCGGGGAGCGGGCGGCCGGCGCGGCCGGGATAGGTGGGGGAGCCGGTGTCGATGTCGTACGCGGGTGCCGTCACCCGCACTTCCAGGACCGCTCCGCCCGCCACCGGGATGACGCGGCCCGAACCGTCCTGGCGGACCTGGCTGACGTACCGGACGGAGTAGCCGAGCTCGGCCTTGTCGGCGCCGGGTATGTCGATGACGAGCCGGTCGTAGCAGGTGTGGTGGCCGGTCCTGGCGTTCGTCACCGAGTCCGTGGTGCCGACCGCGCGGCTCTTGTCGAGGCTGCCCCAGCCGGTGGGGCAGCTGGTGGTGGCCTGTGCGGGCCCCGTGGCCACGGCGAGTGCCGCACCCATGAGGGCGACGGTGGCCCATGTCGTTCTGTTGCGTCGCATGATGTCCCCCGGGATTCATGTGCCTGATATCTCATGAGACAACCGGGTTGTTGGAAAGGTTGCACCTTGTCCGGATATTAATTTTCCGCGTTCGGCGGCTCAGACGGTGTGCAGCGTCCTCTCCGCCAGTTCGAACGCCGGGAGCATGTCCCGGTGCTCCTCGGTGTCCGCGCCGCCGAGGTGGACGACGACCGGGCCGTCCGGGGTGACGACGGCGAAGGCGCTCTCCTGCTTCGCCTGGTCCAGCAGCTCGCTGGTGGCGAGGTACTCGACCTCGACACCGGCCAGGCCGCCCGTTTCGAACGTGCTGTACTTCGCCTTCTCCGCCCCCTCCTGGGCGGCGACGAAAGCCTCCAGCACGGCCCGGGCGTCGCCGTCCTCCGCGCCCGGCTCGCCGGTGAAGACCCGGAGGAAGCCGAGGTGCCCGGCGGGCTTGGCGTCGATCTCGCACACCAGCGAGACCGGCCCCTGGCGCAACAGGGACGCCATGTCCGCGTCGACGCCCGCCTTGCCGCTGCCGTCCGCCGTCGAGCCGTCGACGGCGTCCGCCTTCCACTCGGCGGCGAGGCCGAAGCCGACCGGCAGCAGACAGGCGGAGCCGGCCCCGCCGACCGTGCCGGCGCTCTCGGCCTTCCCGGCTTTTCCGGAGGCGCTCACCGAAGGGCTGGCGGACGGCTCGGCGTCCTCCTCCGCGGCCCCGGAGCAGCCCGCCACCACGCCCACCAGCACGGCCGCGCAAGCCGTCCGCCGCCACGCCTTCCCCACCCCGACCAGCACCGCGCCGACTCCCCTCGGATCCCCTGCCCCGAAAAATCTGATGACCGCATCCTCGCAGGTCACCAGAATGAGGCCACACGACCCCGCCCCGAGGAGAGGTGACCGACCATGCCCGTCCCGAACGTCCTGCTGTCCGGCATCGTCGGTTCCACCGCCTACGGCCTCGCCCACGCGGGCTCCGACGTGGACCGCCTCGGCATGTTCGCCGCGCCGACCGAGGCCCTGCACGGCCTGCACCGGCCGAAGGAGTCGCACGTCAGCACCGCCCCGGACAGGACCCTGCACGAGGCCGCGAAGTGGTGCAGGCTCGCCCTCGGCGGCAACCCGACCGCGATGGAACTCGCCTGGCTGCCCCCGGAGTTGTACGAGGTCCGCACCCCGCTCGGCGACGAACTCATCGGCCTGCGCACCGCGTTCCTGAGCGCCAAACGCGTCCGGGACGCCTATCTCGGGTACGCCACCCAGCAGTTCCGCCGTCTGGAGGGCCGCGAGGCCGACGCCCGGACCGCCAAGCACGCCCGTCACCTCAAGCGGCTGTGCCACCAGGGCCTGGAGCTGTACACCACCGGCCGGCTCACCATCCGCCTGGAGAACCCGCAGGAGTACGTCGACTTCGGCGACCGCGTCGCCGCGGACCCGACGGCCGCGCGCCCGCTCCTCGCCCACTACGAGTCGGCGTTCGCCGAGAGCCGCCCCGCCCTGCCCGAACAGCCCGACGAGGCGGCCGTGGAGGCGTGGCTGCGGCGGGTGCGCGCGCACTTCTACGCGACGGCCGGGGTGTAGCGGGAAGCGCGGGCGTGCGTCACCGGGGTGTTCCCGGT
>NZ_JBHUYR010000019.1:49624-59135 GCF_042668605.1 Streptomyces sp. NPDC057280 | reverse complement strand
ACCGACGACACCGACCTGCCCACCGAACTCACCGCATAGCCTCAAAGAAGAGATCACCGAGTGGCCGTCAATACACCACTCCAGCGGACGTGACCAAGGGCTCTTGGACGACGCATGGGGGCCTGCGTGGACCCGGGCCTCGATCTGGGGTCGGTGTGGGGCCGGTACGAGTCCGTCTGCCGGCTTCGCAACCTGGTTCGAAGACGGCGCTGGGCGGCGCACGCTGCTCTTGAGAGCAGGAAGCACTGTCAGCCTGGTGTGGAATCCTGGGACGATTCCGCGAACGCAACACCTTGGGGGGCTTGTGGCGGCGATCGAGTTACAACTGCACACCGACGACCCGAACGAAAACGCTGCACTTCACGCCTACTGGCAGCTGGCGGAAGACGGCGAGACATGGGCGCAGAGTGTGAGCGCCGTTCGCAGCCAGTTCGGACTGACGCAGCGTGACATGCAGCGGCTGGTACAAGAGGGCGCGACCGCTCTGTTGCACAACGTGCGGTGTGCGGAGTGTGGGGAGCCGCACGAAGCCACGAGCAGGACGAACTACGCCGAGTTGGTGCGTCAAGGGAACGTGTTGTGTCCTGCCTGTCAGGGCATTGCGCAGCAGGTCAGAAAGCAGGCAGCGCAGGAACGGTCCGCTCGACGCCGGAAAGCCCTGAGCGAAGTCTTCCCGGTGCATGCCGTCCCGCCGATCGAAGTGGGCGACCTGACACTGTTCCAGGCGGTCGCGCTGCATGCGTTGTTCAGTGATCCTGCCGTGGAAGACGCGGGGCTGACCACCCCCACCGACAGCTGGCCGAAGGAGCGACGCTGGGCGCCGGCCAGCCTCCGCTGGGACTACGAGCGCAGGCTCTTGCATGCAAAGAACCGCACTCTGATCCTGGCGCACCAGGACTCGCGCGGCGACGCCTTCGTATGGGAAGACGACCAGCCCACCGGCTCGTTCTATCTCGGCAAGGTCAGCTACTACCTGCTCGGGCCGGAAGAAGATCTGCCGGCCCGGACGCCACGCCTTCTCACCGGCCTCAACCAAGTCTTCCGGGAGGGACCGTGGCCCAGCTCGTGGCTGGCACAGTGGCGCGAGTTGTGGGAGGAACTCGCCCTTGCGCACGCCTCCGCCTACCTCGACATGAAACTGGCCGAGCACCACCTCGAGATGAAGCAGGGTGACGGAACCCGCACCACATTGGCTGACGCCCTGGCGGACTTCAGCCTCGGCCAGGTCTGCAACTTCATCTACCGGGCCACCAAAGACTCCGCGGCCTACTACCAGCGCGGCGGAGTCAACAAGCAGCAGGCCGCCAACAGCACCATCAGCCGCATCAGCACCAACGCGGACCGTGCCCGGGCCAATGGCTGGGACGTCAAATCCTTCGCTCTGCCGTGGAACCTGCCTTTCTCCGCCATCTCCGAGACGTTCTTCAACAAGGTCATGCGGCAGGCAGACATGATGCAGACCCCCCTTGATGAGGCGCACCCGCCGACGCACGCTTGGCCCGAGGAAAACGAAGAACCCCCAACCGACCTCGATGTTCCCGCGGACACGCCCGCCACCGGACGCGGGGAAAAGCCCGAAACAGTGACAGCCGAGGCACCAGGCATCGTTGATGTCTCCGGGGCCGACTCCTCAAGCCCGGGGCAGCGATTCGCCCTGCTCCTGGAGAACGGCGAGCTCCGCTTCAACCGTGCCCCCTTCCCCGACATCCGAGGCATGGTCGTTCCCCACGGAGGCGGCGAGACCGGACTGGAGTGGCTGCCCGGGCACCATCCACTGGCCCTCTACTACTTCGTGCCATACCTGGGGCCGGATGATCGGCCAGTGAACAAGACGGCCAACGGCATGTTCTGGGAACTCAGTGAACCGCCCCTGCCAGGACCTGACGAGGAGCCGCCGGACGATCCGTACAGCCCAGAGGATCGAATCATCGAAGTCCGTGGCACAGTTGCCTTCCTCTGCCCCGGCGAGCAAAACCTCACTGACGAGCATGAGACCGCCCTCCGCGAGGCCCACCACTGGGTTACCCGCAGACTGCACGACAGCCCGTGACAGCCAACAGGAGGGAAAGTTGACCAGGGCTCCCGCCCGGTCGATCGTCCAGGCAATACGAACCTGTCAGCAGGCCCTCGCGACGACACCTCGGCAGCCATCCCACTCGTCTTGAGTGGAAGGCGGGGAAGCGGTGCAGGAGCCGCCCCCATCCGTCCATCTGACGACGGTGCGGCGTCGCCTGCGAGGGGGATCCACGCCGAGGAGCATGGAAAACATATTCGAGAGAAGGGTGTTTGCCCGAATTACGGGCCGACTTGGACTCTTCCCTGCGACTTGTCCGCGGCTCTACCCTCGACCGGTGTCCACAAGCTCGCTGCCAGGCGTCAGCGCCATCACCCGGGGGAAAACGTGGACGTCCCGACGTTAATCCTGTTGGGGGCGGCGGGCGGTCTGCTGCGGGGAGCCGTGGACCTGTACGCGCGGTTCGTGTGTTGGCAGGCTGATCGCAACGCCCATCGGCAGGCGAGCAGGGCGGGGACGACACAGGAAGAGGCTCCGCAGTTCCAGGCATACTTCGATGCCCCTGTCGACTTGGCCGCGGCCGTCGTGCACACCACGATGGGAGCCGGTGCCGCGGTGCTGTTCGGCACCACGGGGCAGATCAGCGGTAAGTACGCCGCCCTCGTCGTCGGCATGTCGGCGCCCGTGTTGCTCACCCAACTCATCCGCATCCAGACGGTGAACGAGGCAGTGACGGGCGAGCGGCAGCCGGCAGGCGCGCAGGAGGCGGCCGCGGAGACCGGGGTGGAGCCAGCCGACGGCGCTTCGGGCCGTCTGTATGGCGCCGCCGACTGGGGAACGCCAGGTGCCGGAGGCGTCGTAGCGCCGGCGGCTGGTGCGCCCCGAGCGGAGCCCCAGCCCGCGCCTTCGGCATCCCACTCAGACCAGGTTCAGTTACCAGCCTCTGCCGCCGAAGACCCCCCGCCCATCGCACGGCCCATGCCTTTCCCGGAGCGTGCCTCCGGCGAACTGCCTGCAGATCGATCACAGCCCGCGGGGCCCTCGCAAAACGCAGACGGCCCTTTCCCCGCAGACCCGGCCCATGGCACGGGAACTAGCCGCGACGGTCGAAGCACTCCACGATGGCAAAGAACGGAGTTCGGGGAGGAGGGGCTGTGAACAGCGTTCCGCAACACCTGCGCAGCGAGGACCGCCAGGAATACGAGCGGATCCTCGATGAGGCGCTGCGCTCCGCCCCACACCGCCCGGAACTGGCCGCTGTGGGACAGCGGCTCAATCCCGAACAGCTGCGCACCATGGCACTCAACGCCACCGCGATCATCACGGCGGCCGCGGCCACCGAATACCAGCACTACGTGCGGGTTCGCGAAGAACTCCGCCCCCCGGCGCCCTCGTACGAGTCCTCGCGCATTGCCTACTCGTCCTCAAGTTCGAGCTCGGCGCCCGCCTCTGCTCCGTCTGCTTCCCCGCGCTCCGACAGGGTGGCCGCTGGTAACCATGCCCCGGCCGGTCTGGGCCGCCGCCTCGGGGCCGCCATCCTCGGCGCTGGACATCCAGGCGGCCGCCGGATCCGTACCGGAGTTGCTCCTCGTCAGTGGGCCCGGATGTCCTACGGGCGCCGTCTGCTGGCAACGGTGCTTGGGCTGCACGTACGTCCACAGGCACCAACGGTGGCAACAGCCGCGGACGTACGGGCACCGCGCCCGTCCTGGCAGCCGACGGCTGTCCGTGGGACCGGCTCTGCGGAGCGGGACGCGAGCACGCTGGGGCTTGCCGCAAGCATGGGTGAGGCCGCCGAGGCCAAGGGTGCGAGTGGCATCGCCGTCGCCATGGTCCTGGTACCCGTCTTCGCCGGAACTCTTGCGGCGATCTTCCTGATCATCGGATACATCCTGAAGCTGCTCGACCCTGAGCCGGCGTCCGCCCGGACCATGCTCACCATGGGTTGGGTGTTTGGCGCTGTAGCTGCGGGCGCCATCCTGGTCGCGGTTGTCTCCCTCCTCTTTACTGCCTTGCGCGACAGGCCCTCTCTTGAGAACGGGGCCTACGGCGAGTTGAGCGAGGAGGTGGCGCAGGCCAGAGAAGCCTGGCGCAAGGCGCTGCTAGAACGTGGCATCCTGCCATTTCTGCGGGACGCCTTGGCCGACCCCGATGCAACGGCCCTGCACCGTTCGGCACCGCCGACCAGCCGTATGCCACGCCTCGGCTACGACCGCCCCGGTTTTAGCAGCCCGGACAACGGCCCACGCCCGAGCTTCACCAGCCCGGATTACACCAGCCCGGACTTCGGACGGCCGGAGCACCAGTCGGAGTTGACACGCCGGGATGGTGTCCGGGACGGGGATTCCGGCGGCCTTGACTAAGGCGCCCAGGGAGAGGGGCTCCGGTGCCGTGCTTGAGGCGAAGGCCGAGTAGGTGCCGGCCCGATGGCACCTGCAGTCCGCGGTGTTGTTGCCCGCCGCCAGCGGGAGCGGCCGCTGGTGTTCCTCTAGAGACCTGCTCAGGCATCGGGTAGGGCGGGCTCGCCGCGCAGGAGGTCCGGGCGGGCATCGGCCAATGCGAAAACCCCCATGAGCCCGCCGACGAGAACGTCGTTGATGCGGTAGCGGCGGGTTCGTTCGTCCCGCTGGAGGAGAGGACCCGCACCAGCCGGGCCGATCCTGCGCTGCACGGCCTTGATACTGGTGAGCATCCCACCAATCCGGGAGCGCGGGATCGGGAGGACAGGGTGAGCGCCGAAGTGCGCCTGGACGTCGTCGTAGGAGAGGCTGCCACCAGCCTCCGTTATGTGGCGAAGTACGGCACGTGCACCGGGCATTAGCGCGGCAACCATTTTGAACAGCAGCTGTTCGTTCCAGCCGTCGGCAAGAGTGTCTTCGCTGAGGTCCCGCGGGGGCGGCCGCGGTTCGACCAACGGTGCATCGGGCCAAGTATCCGGGATAGCGGGGCGCATGCCGTAGGCAGCCTGTACAGCAGCAATCGCCTCCTCGTAGGTGTCCACCGCTGTGTCGATCGTCAACCGCATGCTGCCCCCTCGATGATCGGTGCTGCCATCCTCCCGCGCTCATTGACCAGAACCCGGTGAGACCGGAGCGGGCGCTGACTCGATGGCTGTCAGCAAGTGCCCGTCGCCGGCGGAGCAATGCCTTGGCCGCTGTCCCTGCTGGAGGGGGGCTGAGGGCTTTGCGCTTCAGTCCCGTTCAGTCCCGTGAAGGAAAAACACCAGCTCAGAGGCCTGTTCTGCTGTGGTTACGGGACTGACGGGACTGAACTTGTCAGTTATAGCCATCAGGCGCGCGTGTATGCGCATGCACGTAAAGGTGCACTGCTGTACATGCGTATGTAGCTCATAACTGCAATGTTCAGTCCCGTCAGTCCCGTAGTCGGGATGGTGGAGTCCTCTGACCTGCTGTTTTATGCAAGGGCTGAGAGCGGGGCTGAGCCGAGCTCCGGCGAGCCTGGCCCCGCCAGTCCCGCCCGGCAGATCGTTTCTGGTGCAAGTACGGGACTGACGGGACTGAACTTTCAACACACGGAGCCCGATCGTGCTGACTGTCGAGGGGACTGCGCTACTGTCTGTGCCGCATGTTGAAATCTCAGTCCCGTCAGTCCCGTCAGTCGCAGGAATCAGACGCCGGCCGTCTCTTGGTGGCTGACGTGGCCGGCGGTGGCTGAAGTCCGAAGCCCCGATGAGGACATCAGTGGTACGCCAGCTTGCGACAGGCCGGGAGCCTGCTTCACGAGGGCCGGTGTTCTCGCGCGCGGAGTACGACAGAAGCGGTGTCGCCGCCGACACTCCCGCTTGGGACCTTGCCTTGTCTGAAGGCGTGCAGCGCCTGTTGCTTTTCCTAGGACGCCTATGAGCAGCACAGAGCCGGTCCGTTTCGACCCGCTGGCGGCAGCCAAGCAGATGCACGAGCACCTTGCCCTGCCAGGCACAGACGGGCACCCCCTGCTGCCCACGCAGGCCACCGACGCAGGCACTCGCCCCACGGCCCCGCCAGCCGCAGGCCAGCTGCCGGACGAACTGACCGACCGAGGCAACGCCAAACTTTTTGCCCGGATGTACGGCGACCAGTTCCGCCACGTCGAAGGGCTGGGCTGGTACGCGTGGGACCAGTACCGTTGGAAGCGCACAGGCGGCGAGAAGGGCGCCATGTGGGCCGCGGGCGACATGGCCGAGCAGATGCCACGCACCGACCCCCACGGCCGCTTCAGCGACCGCGAACTCGCCGTACACCGCCGCCGCACCCAGGCCACCGCCGGCATGAAAGCGCTCCTGGAACAGGCCCAGGCCGCGCCCGGACTGAGCATGGACCCGGACACGCTCGATGGCGACATCTACGCCCTGTGCACCCCGTCCGGGGTCGTCGACCTGCGCACCGGCGAGCTGCGCAAGCCCAACCCGCTGTCCGACATGCACTCCCGTGCCACCACGGTCGGCCCCGAAGCAATGCCGATCCCGCGCTGGTACCGCTTCCTCGACGAAACCTTCGGCAACGACCCCAAGGGCCGCGAAACCATCGCGTTCCTGCACCTGCTGCTCGGCTACTCCATCACCGGCGACGTCGGCGCCCAGGTCCTGCCGTTCCTCTACGGCGCCGGCGCCAACGGCAAGTCCGTGCTCCTTGAGGTGATGATGCACATCCTCGGCGATTACGCGAACGCCGCCCCACCAGGCTTTCTGATGGAAAAGGGCAAATACACCGAGCACTCCACTGAACTGACGGAGCTGCACGGCCGGCGCATCGTGGTGTGCAGCGAACTCAAACCGAACGACAAGTTCGACGAGGCCCGCGTCAAGCTTCTCACCGGCGGCGACACGATCACGGCCCGCCGCATGCGGCAGGACTTCTTCACCTTCACCCCCACGCACAAGCTGTGGCTCCTGGGCAACCACCGGCCCGAAGTAGGCACCGGCGGCCACGCATTCTGGCGGCGCATGCGGCTGGTCCCGTTCGAGCGGCAGGTCCCCGACGAGCGCAAGATCGACAACCTTGGGCACGAACTCGTCCGCGACGAGGGCCCCGGCATCCTGCACTGGCTGATCGAAGGCGCCCGCCGCTACCTCGCCACCCGCGACCCTCTGCACGGGCCGGCCTCCGTCCGGCTGGCCACCGAGGCCTACGAGAAGACCGAAGACCACGTCGGGCGCTTCCTGACCGAATGCTGCACCCGCGGTGCCGACGGGCGCCCCGACCCCGACCTGCGCGTCGAGCAGAAACTCCTGTACGAGACCTACCTGCGCTGGTGCACGGACGAAGGCATCCGCCCCGCCACCAGCCGGGCCTTCGCCGGACGCATCCGCCAGGAGATCGGCCTGTCGTCCCCCACCGAAATGATCAAGAGCAACAACGTCAAGCTCTATCCCGGTCTGGCCCTCCTCGCCAACATCGAGGGAGACGAAGCTCCATGAGCGTCTCCGGCCACCTGAGCACGCGCCACAGCGGCCCGTACCATGAAAACCCCGACCCTGAATGTTGCACCGCACGTTTCAGGGAAGAGAGCGGCACCCCAGCCGCGCTGACAGGCCGTCGCCCGGCCGACGCCGATCAGGAGGGTCTTCGGCCATGAGCTCGATGCTGCAGGACGCCCAACTCGTCGACGAAGCCGAAGTGGTGTGGCTCGAAGAGCCTGACAATCTCGACTACGTCCGCCAGGCCCTGGATAAGGTCAGCACACGACGTGGCCGGCCGCGTTACGACCGCGACGGACGCATGGTTGGCTACACCAACCTGAAGCCCGGCTCCGCAAGCGACCCGGACAGCGGACTGTTCGCCCGCCGCGTCTTCTTCCTCCTGCCGCATGATCGCGACACCGAGCCGGATGGCCCCTACGCCGTCGGCGCTCCGGGCGAAGCCGTCGACCCGGGCACGCTTGAGGCTGGCAAGGCGGGAGAGAAAACCACTCGGTCCCAGGGCCGCAGCCCTCAGATAGCACCAGCTGGTCGATAACACTCACCTTGTGACGGGTCTTCTGCGTGGCGTCTTCTGCGAAGATCACATCACTGTCGCGCGAGCGGCTGGTGACGAGCAGGTGAACCGTCCCCTGCGCTCGCGATCCGCGCAGCCGCCTCGCCGCCCGCGACGGCCTGGACCTCGTTATCGTCGACGACCTCCAGCTGATGACCCCCGCCAGCCGGCGCGGCGCCTCCCGCCAGGAGGAAGTCGCCGCCATGTCGAGAGGGCTGAAGCTGCTGGCCAAGACCCTGGGCGTGCCCGTCATCGCGCTCTCCCAGCTCAATCGCGGATCCGAGCAACGCACGGACAAGAAACCTCAGGTGTCCGACCTGCGCGAATCCGGCGCCATCGAGTAGGACACCGACATGGTGATCCTGCTGCACCGCGACGATGCCTACGAGAAGGAGTCACCCCGCGCGGGAGAGGCCGACGTCATCGTCGGCAAGCACCGCAACGGCCCCACCGCCACCATCTCCGTCGCCTTACAGGGCCACTACAGCCGATTCATGGACATGGCACTGACCTGAGCACCCCTCAGGAGTCCGTCAGTGCCCCTGAGGCGCCGTTTTCTCCCCGGCTGGCTCCACTTGGTCCGGGCAGGGGAGATCGGCGCTCACAGAGCCACTCGGACGATCAAGGAAGGGGCTGTGTCATGCTGACCGTCCACTTCTACTGGACGGCCGCTGCGTGTGTGGAGACTGGCTGTGCAGGTCCCCACTGATGTCGTTCCGCGAGGGGATCGGGAGTCACCTGAGGACCTCCGCCAAGATCAATGTCAGGGCAAGCGGGAGTCACTACGCCTGCATTGCCGTAGGCGGCGCGGTCCCTCGCGGTGACATCCGGTCTCATCGTGGTACGTGGTCGACGCAGCTAAGTGGCATCTATCAACGCATCGGAATGACTCCCGCTCTGAGATGCATAGACACCGACCGTCAACCAGTAAGAAAGTGCAACATCTGGTAGTGCTGCGTTAGTTTCTGCCTGCGGTGAGGGGGCGGCAGCAGGCAGAAACAGAACCTAACGAAGCACTACCAACTCACCTCAGGACCGCCCAAGCAGACATACCTCACTCACCGTCAAGCTCCTGAAGCCAGGCCAGCACAGCGAGAGACTGTTCGAGTGCGGCCTGATAGACCGCAGGACGCACGAGCGACAGTTTGCGTCGGATGGTTACGGCTTCGGTGATTGCTTCGAGTGCTTCCTCTCGTCGGCCCAGCTCGCCCAGGGTGTTGGAGAGGTTGTTCAGGCTTCCGGCGAGGTTGGGTTGGAAGGCGTCGGGGTGTGCTGCGGTCAGCTGGCGGTAGACGTCCACGGCTTCGGTCACCGCTTCGAGTGCTTCCTCGCCCCGGCCCAGCTCCCTCAGGGTGTTGGAGAGGTTGTTCAGGCTTCCGGCGAGGTCAGGTTGGAAGGCGTCGGGGTGTGCTGCGGTCAGCTGGCGGTAGACGTCCACGGCTTCGGTCACCGCTTCGAGTGCTTCCTCGCTCCGGCCCAGCTCGCTCAGCCGGTTGGAGAGGTTGTTCAGGCTTGAGGCGAGGTT
>NZ_JBHUYR010000019.1:0-49527 GCF_042668605.1 Streptomyces sp. NPDC057280 | reverse complement strand
GTTGGGTTGGAAGGCGTCGGGGTGTGCTGCGGCGAGTTCGCGTCGGATGGCTACGGCTTCAGTGATTGCTTCGAGTGCTTCCTCCGGTCGGCCCAGATCTCCCAGTCGGTTGGAGAGGTTGTTCAGGCTCATGGCGAGGTTGGGTTGGAAGGCGTCGGGGTGTGCTGCGGCGAGTTCGCGTCGGATGGCTACGGCTTCAGTGATTGCTTCGAGTGCTTCCTCCGGTCGGCCCAGCTCGCTCAGGGCGTTGGAGAGGTTGTTCAGGCTCATGGCGAGGTTGGGTTGGAAGGCGTCGGGGCGTGCGGCGGTCAGCTGGCGGTAGACGTCCACGGCTTTGGTGATTGCTTCGAGTGCTTCCTCTCGTCGGCCCAGCTCGCTCAGGGCCTTGGAGAGGTTGTTCAGGCTTGAGGCGAGGTTGGGTTGGAAGGCGTCGGGGCGTGCTGCGGCGAGTTCGCGTCGGATGGCTACGGCTTCAGTGCTCGCTTCGAGTGCTTCCTCCCGTCGGCCTAGCTCGCTCAGTCGGATGGAGAGGTTGTTCAGACTTGCGGCGAGGTCAGGTTGGAAGGCGCCGGGGCGTGCGGCGGTCAGCTGGCGGTAGACGTCCACGGCTTCGGTGATTGCTTCGAGTGCTTCCTCTCGTCGGCCCAGATCGCTCAGTCGGATGGAGAGGTTGTTCAGGCTTGTGGCGAGGTCAGGTTGGAAGGCGTCGGGGCGTGCGGCGGTCAGCTGGCGGTAGACGTCCACGGCTTCGGTGATTGCTTCGAGTGCTTCCTCTCGTCGGCCCAGATCGCTCAGCCGGTTGGAGAGGTTGTTCAGGCTTGCGGCGAGGTTGAGTTGGAAGGCGTCGGAGCGTGCTGCGGCGAGTTCGCGTCGGATGGCTACGGCTTCAGTGCTCGCTTCGAGTGCTTCCTCCCGTCGGCCCAGATCGCTCAGCCGGCTGGAGAGGTTGTTCAGGCTCGAGGCGAGGTCGAGCAGCCAAGTGGGCTCTTCGGTGGCGCGTTCGCGTCGGAGATCGGTGATGCGTTGGGTCAGGTGTGCAGCCCAGGGCGCGAGATTGTGACTGGCGTCAGGCAGACGAGCTGCCCACATAGCAAGGGTGTCGAGTGAGACGCCTGGTAGGTCGGTGATTTCCTGCAGGGCGTTGAGAAGGGGCCCGGGTGCTTCCGTCTGGGGGACGACCTCGATGGCTGGCATGGTCAGGGTGTCGGCGTGCCGTACGCACAGGCTGGTGAGGTGGGGGGCGAGTTGGTGGTGGAAGGCGGGCTGGGCTGCGGCACGGGAGTACACGGTCAGGATTTGGACGGCCTGGCGTTCGCTGCGTCCGGGGATCAGGTGGTGGGCAAGTTCGGGGTGGTGTTGGAGGCGGCGGCCGATGAAGCGTTCGGCGAGGCGGTCGGGTTGGAGACTGTCCCAGGGCCGTCCCGGTGTGGTCGGCGGGTAGAGGGCGGCGATCCAGTCGCGGACGGCGTTGCGCCGGTCGCGTGACTGGTCGGTGAGGGCGGGCAGGCAGGCGAGCAGGTCGTCTGCTTCGGTGAGGGTGTCGGCGCCGGTGAGGAAGACGGCTGCCAGGGCGTCGGTGAGCGTGGTCTGGGTCAGAGTGGCGTGCAGATGGCTGCTGGTGGCGGCCCAGTAACGTTCCTCGTGTTTTAGCAGCCTGTCTTCGACGGTGCGGTCGTTACCGTGGGAAGCGGACTGGTCTGGTGTTCTGGTCAGTGGTCGTGGGGTGGCATCGAGCAGGTCGGCCAGGGCGGTCATGTGCACGGTCAGCGCAGTTTGCACGTTCTGGCTGTCACTGGTTGCGGCGCGGCCGGGGTGAGGCGTTCTCACGTTGAGGTGGGCCGCGATGGCGGGCCAGTCGTACTGCCGCAGGCCATCGACGCGGGGGAGTTGAGCTGCGTAGGCGCGGAGGGCTTGGTGGTAGGCGTCGGTGGGGGATTCGCTTGCCTCGGGTTCCAGGGGGGACAGGCTGATGGTGGGGGCGTTGTCGAGCAGGTCCTCGGCCAGGGAAGTGTGGGATTGGAGCTGCTGCCACCAGTCGCCCGCGGTGCGAGCGATGAGCAGCATCTTGCAGGGTGTGCTGCCGCTGTGGCGGGCGGCAGCCTCCAGCAGCGCGGTGACCTGGGCGGTGCGGGTTTCGGCGTAGTCGACGATCACCAGCAGCGGCACTGCCGCTGCCGACAGCATTGTCAGGCTTTCCGGGGAGGCGTCGGGGCGTAGCCACAGCACGCTCCACCGTTGCGCGGTGAGGGTGTTGGCAAACTGCTGGGCGAGACGGGTCTTGCCCTGTCCGCCGCTGCCGTACAGCAGCAGCGCCCCGAATACCGGCAGGTCGCTCCATGCCTGGAGTTGGTCGAGTTGGGCGGTGCGGCCGTGGAAGGGCACGGTCTGGCGGCGGGCCCGCAGCAGGGCTGCGGGGGAGCGCACCAGCCCGTCGACGGGGTCTGCGGCTTCGGCCAGGTCCTGCCATTCGACGGGCTCCAGCTCGCTGCCGGCCGCTCCGTCGTGTTCGGCGAGTGCGGTGCGGAAGGCGGGATCGTGCAGCAGGACGTAGGCGGGCACCGCCTCGAGCGCGGCGTGTGCGTGCCGGGCCGGATCTGTGGCGATCACACCGGTCAGCAGGTCACCGCAGAACAGGGCGGCTCCGGACAGGCCGCCCCAGGGTGAGGCGTCTTCCTGTTCGGGCTGGGGCGGATGCTGGGCGAGGTGCATCACATACCGGTTGCCGACGATTCGGTCGCCGGGGTTGAGGGTGCCGGTGCGGTGGGCGGTGTCGACGGGCCGGCCGGGTTGCTGGACGAGATCGGGCCTGCCCCAGGTCTCACACGGGGTGCCGGCCCGCGCGGTCGCCAGGCGGCCCCACCGCACTGGCCGGGCGGGCATCGGGATCCAGTCGGGATCGTCGATATGCAGCAGGGCTGCGTCGTCCCGGCCTGCGGGGGTGCCGCGCCAGACCACTGTCGCCTGCCACACATCCGCCCGGCCCGGCCTGAACACCGCGACCTTCTCGCCCGGTTCGGGTAGGACATGCGCGGAAGCCAGCACCAACCGCGGTGCGATCACATAGCCCGACCCCGGCCCGCCGGGACCGTCGACCGCGATGACCCGTTCCTGCTCCACCCCGTACCCCCGAACTCCCCCGACCTGGACGCCGTGCTGCTGTGATCAGGGCTCGATACGCCCGGACACGTCACCCGGCCCGGATTGCTGGCCGGCCCGGCCGCGTACGAGGAGGTCTCCGCCACCGGCCTGCTGCGGCGTGAGTGTCAGCTTCACGCGGTGCGTGCGCCCCCTGGCCACGCCCGCCTCCACATCTGCATTGACCACCCAGGCCTTGAACCCGGCCTTGGCCTTGGCGTCCGCGCGCAGTTCGACCGTGAACTCCAGCTCCACCGGACCGACCTTGAACGTCAGGTCTTCACCCGCGCCCTGCGCGGCCGCCTCCAGCAGCTCATTGCGCACCGCGGCTACAGCCTTCGTCAGCTCGATCTCCACCCGTATCCCCCTTAATCCAGCAACGACCGGCTGCCCTGATGCCCGGTGCCGGTCCGCGCACTGATGGTCAGGCTGTTCACCGTAGGAGAAGACGCCAGGCAGACGCAGTCGTTTCCCGGTCTCCGATCAGCGCGCTGTCGGCGGGGCCTCACATCGCGGGAGATCTGCACCCTCGAGGCGCGCATGCGCCCAGGTCACCGGAACTCTCGCCCGACGCAAAGAGGCTTAGCCCGGCGGGGCGCACACCTCGTCTTCACCTGTCGAGGATCGAGGGGAGACGGCCTTGTGGATGATCACGGGAGGGATGGGCCGGCTGCCGGGGATGTTGATGCGGATGCGTGTTGTCAGCCGGGTCTCGGTGCGGGCCGGCGCTTCCTCCGTCTCATCGGCTCCGTTGACGGCGCCCGCTGCAGGGGTGTCCTTACGCGGTGCAAAGAAGTCGGTTGCGGGGGCGGTTGGGGTGGTCGGCGGGTCGTGGTGGGTGGCCAGGCTGTCTGCGTTCTGGGGTGCGGCGGGGGCGGTCTCTGGGGTGGGCCAGGGGCGGGCGATGCGCTGGGGCAGGGGCGGGCGCTGGGTCGGGATGCGTAAGCCGAGTGCCAGGGTCGGGGTGTCGGTGGCCGGGCCGGTTGGGGCGGGGGCTGGCGGGGCGCAGGTGGTGCACAGTTGTGGGATCCAGCCGTGGCGGTCGTCGTAGCCGAAGGAGGGCCGCCGGCACTGGGGGCAGGCGAGGTCTCCGCTGCGCTGGGCCTGGTCGATGAGGAGTTCGCGGGTCATGCGGGCGGAGGCGGCGGTGTCGGCGTCGCCGGGCTGGGGGATGTGTACCAGGAGCTTGAGGCCCGGCTCTCTGCGTGCTGAGGATTCCAGTTCGCTCATCAGCTGTTGCAGGTCGCGTGGGGTCGCGCGGTCGTGGACGGTCAGTCGTCGGTGCAGGCCTGCCGGTTTCTTGCGCATGCGGGTGCTGCGCCGGTCGGTGTCTGCCCTGTCCCAGGCCTTGGTCCATTCCGGCAGGTCTGCTTTACGGACGTTGCAGGCCTCGGCGAATGCGGCCACGAAGGTTCTGCTGGGTGTGGAGCTGCCTTTGAGGACGCGGGCGACGGTGCTGTGCGGGAGGCGGCCCACGTTGCCGACGCGTGCGTCGAGGCTGCGCAGGGGTGGGCTGCCGTCGTCGCGGTAGAGGTCGACGATGGCCGAGTGGAGGTCGGCGAAGTCTTTGACGACGCTGATGTGGACTCCGCCGCGGTGTCCGCTCAGGACGCTCTGCGCGCGGGCTTCGTCGCGGCGTGCCTGTTTCCAGAGCCGTTCGGCTTCCTTCGGGCTGCGGTTGCAGGCGAGGGCGTAGGCGGTGACGACGGCGAGGTTTTGCGGGACGCTGCGTCCAGATGCGGCGCGCGCGAGAGTGTCCGCACTGAACTTGGTGCGTGTGGCGAGCTGGTCGTACGTCAACCCGGCCTCCGTACGGCCAGCACGCAGCCAAGCCACCAGTGCGTGCAGGGATTTGCTGCACTGGGGAATCGGATTCTCGCGGCGCCCCATCCGGCGGTCAGACCTCTGCGACCTGCGCTGGGTCTGTGCCGCTTCGGCGGAGCCGCAGGAGCAGCCCGGTGCCGAGTGAGACCGCCTCAGTGATCAGCAGGATCACGCTGGCGGTCGGCAGGCCGAGAGCGGCCAGGACGGCGGCGACGATGACGATGACGATGATGACGCCGGCTTCCGGCGTGGTGAGCGGCCGTGGCGGGCCGCAGAAAGGGTTGTTCAAGGGGATCTTTCTCCAAGCCTTGCTGTACTGCGGGCGGACGAACGGGTGAACAAGCGGGTGTGGCAAGGCGGTTGCCGCCGCCTTCATGGCAAGTGATGTTGCAGCATCCGGGCTCTGAGCACTAACCCCTCGGAGCCGATAACCGCGTTTGTGTCCCTGCGTTTGTCTGCGCTGAACTTGATATCAGCCGAGGTGAATTGGCTGGTCATGTGGCCTGTGGTGGGAAGATTTCCGCATCTGTGTCCCGGTCTCAGACAGCCCGTAATGTCACGCAGAGTAATTTTCCGCATGGCTGTTTCACGTCTCCGTGCGTGTTTCAGACCTGTCCTGACCTGCCCTTTGGCAGGTCAGGAGGTGAATGCGGATCAGGTTTTCCGCGCGGGTGTCCCAGTGTTGACCTGGCGGCGGGGATGCCTGATCTTTAGTCGTGCATTCGCCGGGCGCGGTTTCCGCGTCGGCGAGGCTCTCCGAAGTACTGCGGGCAATCAGTCACCCGGAGACAGGAGCAGGGTTCGTTGCCGCGATGTCCTGCTGTGGTCCTGGCCCTGCACGTGCAGGGCCAGGACCATCCCCGGGGGCGGCTGCCGCCGGGATCGTGCCGCAGGTCCTGTCGTTGCACGCTCGAGCAGCACGGGACGGACACGCTGCCGGCTGTGTGGCGGCTCTTCACGACGTCTTCCTTCCTAGCAGGCGACCAGGTCCGCCCAGTGAGCGGCGAGAGCGGGGATGGGCTGGGGCACCGGGCCGAGAGGGCCGAAGCAGGGGCTGCGCAGGTCGTCGACGGCGCTGCGCAGCGCCTCTTCGCACACACCGGGCCCGGATGCAGGCAGCTCGTAATGGACCGATGCGGTCGCCGTGGTCCGGCAGGCGGGCAGCCCGGCGTGGTGGTCCACGGGGGTGTAGGTGTTCCAGTTGAGGCTGTTGAGCCGGTGCAGCTGGCGGGCCCAGTGGACGGCGTCGCGCATGTCCCCGTGGCGCAGGTGCAGGAGATAGATGCACAAGGCGGCGGTGACGTTGCCCGCGCCGGCGGCATAGTGCCACCAGAACTGGGCTCCTTCGTGCTGGTCGGCGAGGTAGAGAAGGCTGGCGAAGGTCAGCGCACCGCCGGGGTCGCGGTCGGTGTCGAAGGCCGAGATGCGAGCGGCGGCCTGATGGTGCTGGACCGTGCCGCGGCACAGCAGCCGCAGATCCTGGGCGGCCTGCTCGTGCAGCAGGGCCGGCGCCGACGGGCGCTCGTGCGAGGCGGAGGTCAGGAACTGCACCCAGCGCAGCTCGTGCAGGTGCCCGGCCAGGGTGCGCTGGGCCTGCTTGAGGTCGGCGTCGGTGTACTCGCCCTCAAAGACACGGGCACGGCGCAGTGCCTCATCGATGCTGCGCGGGGTGCGGTTCACAAGCCCCTCACTCCTTGTCTGTCTCGGGCATGTCGTCGGTGCGCAGTCTCATGGCCGTGGCCAGGCGGTGCCTGGCGGTTCGGTGGGTGGAGCGCACC
This sequence comes from Streptomyces sp. NPDC057280, assembly GCF_042668605.1. Classification (NCBI taxonomy): domain Bacteria; kingdom Bacillati; phylum Actinomycetota; class Actinomycetes; order Kitasatosporales; family Streptomycetaceae; genus Streptomyces; species Streptomyces sp. NPDC057280. Next base: position 42,790 of record NZ_JBHUYR010000019.1, on the reverse strand, counting down.
GTGGCCTCGTTGATGCCCATGATCAGCGCGGTGTCCTTGGTGGTGAACCCCAGCGCGTCGCGGAGCACGAGAATGTCGAACTGCCGCTCGCTCAGCCGCGACATGTGGCGGTAGATGCCGAGCCCTTCCTCGAGCTCGGCGATCTCACGGCCGTGCTCCGCGTGGAAGGACGTCCTGAAGGTCTCCAGCAGGGGCTCGGTGGCTGCCCGTATGGCGCGGGCGAACGCCAGGTTCTCGGTGACGGCCGGGCTCAGGCCCTGCGCATCGAGCTCGCCGTGGACGCGCTGCTTGAACAGCGCCCAGGCCTGCGAGCCGCGGTCGGCCATGGTGCGCAATTGGGGCCAGATGACGGCCAGGTAGAGGAACGTGGCGTCGACCAGCCGGCGGGCGGCGGCCGCGTCACCGAGATGGATGCGGCTGTACTCCACAAAGGCACGGTCGTACCGGGCCTGGAAGGCCTCGAAGTCGGGCGGCATAGGTGAGCCGTAGGAGTCGATCGTGTGCGCTGCCCTGTCGGGGTGCTGACGGCTCATGGGCGGCTCTCCTCGCCCGGAGAAGCCGCAGGGCGGTGGACAGGGGAGAAGGGCTGGTGTTCTGCCCGGGCCGGGGTGGTGAGCGGGACTCCGGCGCCCAGCGGACGCCGCACTAAGAACCACACGTCGGGCGCGAGGGAGCGCGCCGCGGCGGCGAAGGCCAGCACGAAGCTGACGTCGACGTAGTTCACAGTGACTGTCTTCCTTCTTTTCGAGCGGTGTTGAGACCGCGCCGTCCCCCGTCGGGCGGGCGAACACCTAGAGCACGTTGCTCTGGGGAACACATAAGCCGACGACCCTGGGGATTCGTGCAGGCCTTTGAGCACCCTGTTTTAACGGAAGGTAACTTTCCGCTTGCAGCACAAGACGGCGCATTTTGCTATCGCGCAACGCCACACTTCGCCACCCCTGCGCGCTCTCCACGCCACCGTCAATGAACTGGCCCTTTTCTCGAAACGAACGAATAAAGAGCCACTTTGCGCGAACATGAAATTGCACGCACAATTTCATAATGTGGCGCAGATCACATACCATCAAACGTTGACGGAAGCCCGTCCCTTATTGCCAACACTTCCCGGGAGCCGGTGCGTCGGCTTGACACCCACGGACGGGCATCGGTTTCGAACCGCCGCGACAGCCAACCTGACCATCGCGCAGGGGCCAACGCAGCCATGTACACGGAGGACCGGAGCATGCGAAGCGCCAGCCGAGAACCCCCATAGAGGCGATGGACCTGGTCTTCCTGGAATCCGGTACAGAGCGGTCGAGACCCCGGCGGGGGGACATCACAGAGTCCAGGAGCACCCCGCAAGAGGGTGCCTGGCGATACCGTTGATAGCGCGCCCGCATCCCGCAGTTGGAGGCAACGTGAGCGACCACCCGGCCCCCGCCGTCCGCCAGCCGTTGGACGCCGAGACCGCCGATGCTGTGCGCGCGGTCGCGGCGCAGACCCGAGCCCGGGCCGATCAGTTCGCGGCTGTCCTGGAGGACATCGCCACCAACGGGCTGCCCGACCCCGAGCAGTGCACCCCGTGGGAAGACCTGCGCGAGCAGCACCTGGCCCGCCTCGCCAAGCAGAGGCCGGCCGTCGCCTGATGTCTCCTCAGCACCGCGGCCGCCGGGCCCGGATCGCTTTCTCCGACGCGGCCGCCAAGCAGCTGGAAGCCATCACTGACGAGGCGGAGCTCCACGCCCTGGACCGCGCCCTCGTCGTCATCTCCGTCGACCCCGAGGTCGGCGAACCGATCCCCGACAACACCGCCGGCCCCCAACTGCGCCAGTACACCGACGAGATCGAGCACGTCCGCGTCCTGTATTTCGTCACCGCCCTGCGCACCGTGGTCGTCGTCGCCTACATCGAGGTGTAGGAAATTCCGCCTACCCAGGAGAACAGAAACGGCTCTACGCCCGCCCCACCATCAAGGGAGCGGCACGCCACAGGCACCAAAGGCGGCGGGGTGCCGAAGCCATCAGCACCCCGCCGAAAAATCGAACCTCCGTCTAGGAAATCAACGAATAAACCATGTCATTCCACTCGCAACACCGGCAAGCGCCCCGGCCGCTGTAATCAGCTTATAGGGAACCGCCTGGACGGACATGTAGAAGCCACCCGCCCGGATTTCCAGAAATGGAGGATCCAGCTTCTTCTCCGCCGAAATCTCCTTGGTCTTCCTGCTCTTCATGTGACGCCTCCTGCGAGTCCTACCGATCAGACTCCATCATTTGACATCGCTCGAACCTCATTGCATCAGGACGCAATCCCACGTTGCCAGAATCCAAGCAAGTTGCGGAGGTAGCAAGATGCCCGAAACTGGAAACCAGCGAGACGTTCCAGCCTTGCCCACGGGGAAACCGCGTGCGCTCGCCCCACTGACAAGGGACAATGCCAAAATGCGCCTTGCGCAACGGCTAAGAGAAATCCGAATTCACCTTGGCATGACCTCTGAAGAAATCGCCAAAGCGATTGGGATCAGTGCATCACACTTCTCACGCATCCTTAGCGGGGAACGGCTTCTGACTCCTAAGCAGCTGAAATCCCTCCATGACCTTATGGCGTCAGTTACGGAAACGGAGCCGCCATCAAAGGGAGAGTTGGCGCATGACTGGAACCTGCTCCAGGACACCTGGGACACGGATGGCCCTCTCCCCGGCCATTACTGCCGGGCAGCACGCGCCCTAGAACATCTAGAGCAGCAGCTCGCCGAATCCGTGGAAACGGCAGATAGGCTCCGCGCCGAACTTCTTACCGAGAACGAACACCGCCAACGTGTCGAGGGCGAACTTAATCAACTCAGGGAGCAGCAAGAGGAACTCACAGCGGAGCAACAGCAGAGAATCCGGGAACTAACCGAAGAGCGCGATCATGCAATCCGGAGACTAGATTTCCTGGAGGACCGTCTGAAGCAAACAGAGGCTATGAATAGACTTCTCGCCATGCAACACCGTGCCGTGAACGAAGTTGTTTATCAGGCAGAAGTTGAAGTAGCACGATGGCGACAAGAGCCTGAACCCTCTCGAAATGAACATTCCAGGGTAAGCCATGCAAGAGAAATGCAGCAATACGCGGAAGAGTTGCACAATGCCTTGGAGAAGAGCGAAAATAGTGCAATTCCCATCGCGTATAACTTGCTTAACGGGTATGCTCCCGAGCAGTTTGCCGAAGTGTGGGAGAACCTGCACAGTTGGGGCTATTGGGCGGATGCCAAATGGCTGATTCAAGAGGCGGTAAACAAAGCGTCTGCCTGGTTTATTGTCCAAGCGAGCAAGGCGGGTCCGTTTGGCGAAGACGGCGCGAACATCCTCCTGTGGGCTTTGGGTAGAAGGGTCAACAGTAATAAGATTGAGGCTGCTATCGAGGAGTTGCGGCGAGAGAACAGAGAAGGAGGGGCGCAGCGGCTGATAAAATCCGCCGCCGCATACAATCCTGAGATTGTCAGGAAGTACTTGAGGCAGGGAACCTTCGTCGGACGATTCTTCAAAAGTAGGTAGTGGCGATTGTCTGTACCCTTGCTTCTCGGGCGTATTCAGCGGGCCCTCCCGCGTCACAGTTATGCCAATATCTGTGACAGTGCAGGTCAGCGCATTGGAGGCAATTCTGTGAGGCTCGCGGGGTACATCCGGGTGTCCACCGGCAGCCAGCTAGACGGATTCGGGCTGGAGGACCAGGAGCAGATCGTCCGACGCTGGACCCGCGAGCACGGGCACAAGCTCGTGAAGGTGTTCACCGAGAAGGCGGTCTCCGGCACGGTCGCCGGCGAGGAGCGTCCGGAGCTGGCCGCCGCGCTCTCCTGGATCGAGGACAAGAAGGTCGACGGCATCGTCGCCCCGAACCTCGACCGGCTCGCCCGCGAGCTGGTCGTGCAGGAGGCCGCGCTCGCGCAGACCTGGAAGCACGGCGGCCGCGCCTTCATGGCCGACCAGGGCGAGATCCTCCCCGACGACCCCGAGGACCCGATGCGCACCGCCATGCGCCAGATGATGGGCGTCTTCGCGCAGCTGGACCGCGGCATGACCGTGGCCAAGCTCCGGCGCGGCCGGCGCATCAAAGGCGAGAAGGGCGAGTACGCGTACGGGGCCCCGCCCTACGGATGGCAGGCCCACAAGAAGGAACTGACCCCAGAGGAGATGGAACAGGCCGGACGCGCCCGAGCCCGCCAGCTCCGCGACGAGGACGGACTGTCCCTTCGCGAGATCATCGCCGTACTCGAAGCCGAGGGAATCCGCCCCAAGCGCGGGGAACGCTGGCACCCGGAGACCGTACGCCGGATGCTCGCCAACACTGCCGACCGGCCACCGACACTTCGGAGACGGTAGTGCCGGCGTGATCCACAGCTACGCGGAGGGCACACCGTCGTCCGCTGAGCCGATGGGCACATGTTCAGCACCACCTTCGATGATGCTCTTCATCAACGACGAGCACCTCGACCTCAAGGTGTTCATGCTCAACCCGTCATCATCTTGCGGTGCACCGCGAGTTCACGCTGATGATGATGCTCTTCATCAACGACGAGAGCCTCGACCTCAAGGTGTTCCTGGTCAAGGACATGATCATCTCGAAGATGCACCGCGAGTTCACGCTGGCGAAGGCCCTGGTCAGCGGGTACCAGAAGGGCTACGGGGACCGACGGGAGTGCTGGTCACAAGTATCACGACGAGCCTGCCATGCTCTTGCTCGGCAACGTCCTGACCTGGTGTAGCGCGGGGTATTGGCTCGGATCTGGACGGTTGACGTGCTCAACCGTGCGGAGTCAGGCTCCCTGGCACGGACCCGTGAATGTCAGTGCCGGGACGTAGAGTTTGGGCCGAAGGGCCCGCCGTGTGACGAGGGGAGACCCCTGCGAAGCCTTGCCGTAGGAAGCGGCTTCGCGAAGGTCTCCCCATCGCCTAGCGCCAGGCTGCCGATCCGTCGTAAGGACATCAGTAACCATGACGCCCCTTGACCGTACCCCAGCGGGTACGGAGTCCACTTCTGCGCACCCCCACCTGTGGCTGCCTCTCGTGACGACCCTGGCGACCCTCGCCACGGTGGTCGTCCTTGCCCTGACCGACCACGGCATGGCGGCGGCCGCAGCCGCAGCCGTGGGAGCCGGCGGTGTCCAGATCACCGTGAACATCCGACCGAGTTCGATGCGGTCGGAAAACGTACGGCGCTCCTTCTCTACCAGTCACCCGCCCACAGTAGAGGCCAGGTCTGACAACACCCCTTCGGCTCAGCTAGCCGAGCCCCATCAGACCCAGATGGAGCCCCAGCGCGATTGATGCTCGCCCGCCGTGGCCAGCACGTCGAGCTTGTCGTCTCCAGCGGGAAGCATCCCGAAGTCCCGACGGTGCACGACGACCGTCCTTGGCTGGCACTGACGAAGCAATCAGGGGCGATCACTCTTCCTTGCTACGGGTGATCCACAGAATCCGGACCATGTCCCGGGCCGCACGGCGCCGCGAAAGCTTGGCGGAGTACACCGCTGTGAATGACAAGATCACGATCAGCACGAGGTAGAGCACCACTACCGCGAGAAGTGCCCAGATCAGAAGGGGAACACGAGAGAGGAACGGCAGTATGGCCGCCACGGCGCGACTCCATCAGTGCTAGTTGATCTCCGCACTGACGGGGCGGCTTGCCGCAGAGGTCAGCACCCGATCCAACGGAATTTTTCCGTCAGCCGGTTCCACCGCATGGGGGTCATGGATGCGGACCTCAGCGTGCCCTCCGGCGGTCGCGAGCCGCCTGCCGGGCAGTCCCGGCGAGAGCTACCTACCAGAGTGCCACATCCCTGACAGGAAACTACTGAACACCCTTCCTGGGCACCGAAGATGAGGTCGCCAAGGGACAGTGAACAGGGCTGTGAGCCAGGGCCACTGCAGCTCGTCGACCTGGGGGCGCCCAGAAGGTGGCTGCGACGTGGGCTGACCAGCGGATCTGCCAAGGGGAGTTGTAGGGGGTTGCTTTTCGGTGCCCGCCTCCCAATACTGGGAGGCGACGCACATCTTGGCCCCCTCTCTTTTTGGGAGAGTTGGGCCTTTTTTCATGCACTCCGGCCCAGCTCCCCTCAAGGGAGGGGGCCGCTCCATGCGGGAACGGCCTAGTGGAAGGGCCTGCCCGCGGGATGTCCAGTCGCGGCGGGCAGGCCCCAGGACCATGAGGGCCCGTCACATGACCGTACAGATTGACGCAGCAGCGGGGCTGATCTTCTTGGTCTCGTGTGCTGTGGGGTACGCCGTGTACCGACACACGCTTAAGAACTCAGTGACTACTCCGCCGTCCGGAGACCTTGCTGCAGCCTTTACGGCTGCATCGGTGGCACTGGTCGCCCTGGCCTTCCTGTTCGGCGTGAACACCGCAGGTGGGGGATCGGAGAAGCAAGCTCCGAACCCCCCGTCGTCAGTGTCTACCTCTGCCAGCCCGCAGCCCACGTCGCAGCCACCTTCTGGGCGCCCCAAGTAGACGACGAGCTGCAGTGGCCCTGGCTCACAGCTCTCTTCAACAACCGATCGTTTCGTGGACAGTCCGCCCCACCAGGTCCCTGGTCGTCACCCGGCCTCCTGATACCAAGGGCGCCACGAACCTGGGAGGGGCGCAAGGTCGTACGTCCAGTAGGGCGCTCCACCTTGCGCCCCTCCCAGGTTCGTGGCGGGCGGAGCCCATCAGGACACCGGGCAACGACCAGGGAGCAGAACATGGAGCAGGAACAGGCCGAGCAGAAGCTGATCTGGTTCGACGTCACCGCCACCCCGGACGGGGGCGCAACCCTGACCATCCGCTACATAGACCGGACCGAGGAAGCCCCGCGGACCATCCACGGGAACATCCTGGAAGTCAGCCCGCACGTGGCCGACATGCTGCGTAGCGCCCTCGTCCGGGAGATTCCCCAGCTCCCCTTCGAGCAGCAATCCGACGCGGAGTTCAGGGAGCTGATGCTAGGCCGCATGGTTCAGATGGAGGCCGACCTGTTCGGCTGACCAGCGTGCGGGGGTCGGCGCCGTCGACCCCCGCACCCGACTGGCCGTCGCCCAGCAGCGGATCACCTCGGATCGAGCAGCGGACCAAGTGCCACCGCGGCGTCGCATTCCTTGCAGGCGACCGCGCTGGCCGCCGTGTTCAGTACCTCGAGCGCCGCGAAGAGGTCGATCTCTTCGTTGCCCGCGGGCGCGTCCTGACAGTCCCAGACGTGCACGACCACGCCACCGGGACCGCCCTGGCCCGATGGAATCCGCTGGACCTTCCACCCCCACCGGCCGGAGTGGTCACCCTGGTCCGCCTTCGACAAAGGGATGGTCGGGACGTCGTCGTACGACGCTCCCTCTGGCCGCCTGACGTGATCAGGGGTGAGCCACACCCGGTATTCGCGAGCCTCTACTTCCTCGGTCTCTGAAACCGTGGCCCACATGGGCAGGCCCACCAGGTACATCCACCCACCCAGCGGCCAGCAGCGACGTTCGTGCAGGACGCCCAACAGTTCCTGACCGTCTGGCAGCGTGACCCGGATCGGAGGCAGAGGCGCGGCGCCGGCAGAGGACATGCCGTCACCGTACGGGACAACGCCCAAGGCCTCAGACCAAGGCCAGAAAGCGGAAATCGCGCAGGTCAGAGTAGGTAACAGTCACGCCGGGTAGAGGGTGAACGCCTCGCCACGCATGTTCCGCACCACAGTGAAGTGCCTGCGGTCGAGCGTGGCGACGCTCAGCGTCTTGACCCGCTCAGCGAGTGTGATCACGGATGCGTCAGTGCCACCGAGCGGCAGATCTCTGTACTGCCGCACCAGCTCGGCCATCCGCTGCAGATCTTCCGGCACCAGCCCCGAAACCATCCCATACGAGCCTGCCGCCAAGTCATCCAGGAACACAGCTTCAGCCTCGGCGCCGCTGTACCGGTCGATGAGATAGCAGGCTTCCGCTACCACAGTCGCGGGCACGATCAGGCTTCTACGGGTGGGGAGAGCGTCGAACCAGGCCCGGCACCGTTCATGGTCATTGTCCTCCGGGTAGGCGAGAGCAACCAACGGGCCAGTGTCTACGACGATCACCCGCTGGATTCTGTCACTGGCCGAAGCCGTCTGCGAGGTAGTCGTCGAGGTTGGCCGAGAGGTCCGCCGGCGCCCCGGTCAGGGAGCCGACAGAGCGCGGATACGGCGGCTCAACCAGTACAGGAAGCAGGGCTTGCTGCACAGGCAAAGCGCTGCGGCTCAGCAGAGCAGTCAGCACCTGTAGATCCTCCGTAGACGTGTGAAGGCGAAGCAGCAGCTCAGCCAGCGCCTCCAGACCCTCTGGGGGCAGCTCGTCGACGAGGCGGTGTAGGTCATCGCGTGTCGTCATACCTCCAGCGTACGCATCTATAGATGCATGGGGGTGGGGTTGTGAGGTTGCAGGTCAGAGCCTGAAGCGGCCCCTCGATCGAGGTCTACACAGCGAGCCAGCCACCGTGCTGCCCTGGCGTGACGACCCGGCTCATGGCGGGTGCCGGTTGGCGGTCACCTCCACGTTTTCCCAGGTCACAACCAAAGGCGCGCCGCGGCGCCAACTAGTTCCACGCGAAGACCATTTCCCGATAAAGCACAGCCGACGGGTATCCCCAGTCCTCCAGGAACGAATCATCGCGTACCACTTTCGACGTGTGCGGCGAGTGGAAATCCGTGACCAACGAGCGCCAATAGGCGCATCACGGGGGTGCATGCGTGCATGCGCAGGGCGTAGCGAACGATCCCGAGGGCCGTCGGTGACGCAACCTCCTACGTTCGGCCGAACCCCAGGCTCACTCGCTGGCGCCCCGGATAACGGGCCTGCCTGCTCAGCGCCCCGGCCAAACGTCCGTTGGGATGACCAACAACGCTCAACAACGCCCAACAACGAGCGTTTGCCTCGTGTTGGGTGCCGTCCGTTCCAGCGGGCTGACCAGCGTCGTCGACGGCCAGTCCACTGACGACGGGCGTCGTCTACACGCCGTACACCCGTCGTCGGAACAGGCAGTCAACCCGTAGGCAATTGCCCGGCGTGCGCAACGGTTGACCGTCCGTTCCAGTGGGCTGACCAGCGTCGTCGTCAGCCGCCTACGGATGACGGGCCGTCGTCTACTGCCTTACACACGTCGTCGGAACGGGCAGTCAACCCGCGGGCAACGGCTCGTGTTGACCGACTCAACACCCAACAACACGATGCGTTGACCGGCGTCGTCGGTGTTGCCCGGCCGTTGCCCTGCGTTGGACGACGGCCCGTCGCTACGGGCCCGTCGCTACGATCCCGTAGCGACGGGCCGAGTACCTGGCCCGTTATCCGAGACGTTGCCCGAGACGGTGTTCAGCGTTTGCCCCGGGACCAGCGGGCCCCAACTTTCCCAGGCGAACTTTGCTCATTTCGTGTCCAGGTCAATGCTTCCCGCAGATTCCAAGCGGCGTGCGGAATTGAAATCTGCTGCCCGCCAACTTTGGGCGACAGAGGTATTGCTCCACGCTCGCTGAAGAATTGAATCTGGGAAAAGAATTTCTCAGGCTGTGAGGGATTCTTGATGCGATCCCAAATGCGGGAGATCCCCCGAATAATTGTCAGTCGTGGTATCGTGACGGCACAACCGCTGAGTCGGTTGCCAACAGTCCACATGGCTGCGCCCCGCGAGGCTCTCCAAAGCACAACACGGGGCGCAGGTACCACAACGGTGTCGGACTGCAGATGGGCCCGCCCTTCGCGACAGGGTTGGGCCCATCTCTGCAACTACGCGCAGGTCACCAGAACTTCGAGCCGTACCAGACGGCCTGAAGCAAGGCCCCCACCAGCCGGACCGCATCAACGGACCGGCGAAGCAGCTTCGCCCACACCGGCTCCTTGTCTCCATCTGGAGAACTGTTGCCGATGCTCACACCTACCTCCTCTCGCTGGATGGAACCAGCTGGCGTCCACCACGGCAGCCGAGGAAGTATTGGAACAATACCATCACGGGTGGTACTCCATGACGCTCTTCGGAGGCGTTCAGGGGAGCGATCCGCTGAGTCTCGGATTCTTTATGAAACCTACGCCAAATCAAGATTCGTTTGCGTGCCTGGGCGTCGTGGCCATAATTCCAATTAAGCAACCTCGACTCAGAGAGCAACCGCAGCTCAGAGCCCTCTTCCACCCTGGTGGGGGCTGGGTAGTGACATCTACACCTCGTGCTAACCCGGTCATGCGCTGGAACATCACCAGCTGCTGGCAGCCCTGACGGCTGGTGATGTTCCAGCGCATGGCGCGGTCGAGGCCCAGCTCCCGTGCCACCGGACTGTGGCCTTGACCTGGGGGGAAGCGGCTACTCGCCGGGGTTTACGTGGCCAGCCGGCCGCCGACTGCCCCTCTCGCTGGCTACCGCCACCAGTTCGTGTCCGTCTCGTCCGCCCACGTCGGAGGCGACGGCAACGACCCGGCCCCCCAGTGGCGCGACCGCATCTACGTCGTCTTCACGCACAAGAGCATCCCCCTGCCGGACGTCGAGCCCCGCCCGCTGGCGTGGTGCCCCTCGTGCCAGGAGAACGTGGAGGCCTTCCAGTCATGGAAGAAGATCGGGACGCGCAAGCTGGGCAAGTACGGCCAGCAGTACGTCTACCGCTGCCCCAACGGGACACGGTGCCGCCACACCGTGGTGGAGCCCTACGTGCGCCCGGCCGCCTACATCATCGACTGGACGAACCTCGGGGTTCGGATCGGTGACCGGCCGCAGCACAAACTGCCCCCGCTCGCCGAAGCGGATCAACGCCGGGCTGCAGATGCTGGGCGACCGGCGCATGATCCTGACCGTCGCCCACAGCGGACACGACGGCCGGGCCGTCCCGGCGGACGCCGCCCCGCTCGCCGCCCGAACCCAGAAGATCGGTGACGCCGTCCTCGTCCCCGCCGGGGGAACATGGAACACGGGCCGCCGCTACTGGCCCCGCCACGTCGTACAGGCACGCATCAACGCGGGCGACCAGCGCCACCACCCTGAACGCACCGGAGCGGGCCGCCGACCCGGCGACCCCCGCAACCAGGCCCCCGCGGCCGCCGCAGCAGCACCGAGGCCCGCGTGCGCGAGGCGGCCGCCGACCGCCCGCGCCAGCGCCGAAGGACAGGCCCCCGTCACGGCCGCCGACTTGGCGCAGCGCTACGACGTCAGCCACCGCACCGCGGAACGCCTCCTCACCGCCGCCCGTGAGTACCTGGCCACCATCGACCCGAGCGACGTCTGACAGTCGGAAAGCCGGGCGTTCGTCCGGCAGCTCACCCCGGACGAAGTGACCGAGACTCGCCCTACGACGCGAAGCAACTGTCGCCGGACGCCGCTCTACGGGTCTTAAAGAAGTTGGTTCGGCGTCCTCTAGGGGGCGGAGCCCGCCGAGGGGACCGAGGTGGCGCTCGTTCAACGAACGCGCCGAACGCAACCGATGACGGCGAATATCGACGCCGACCGGGTACGGATCGCTGCGATTGAGACATGAACGGCTACCGCTGCGCATTACGACTAACACCCACGAAGCAGCAGGTCAGGGCTTGTTGATGACGGCTCAGATTCACTCTTTTGGGGCCACGGTGGGGGTATACCTCTGGTCCTGTCGCACGCGGCGTCTGCGTAGGCTTCTCCTTGACCAGCGAAACGGACGTCCGAACCGAGTACATCCGGGCTCAGATCGACGTCCCCCGCGCCAACGGGTTTCTGGTCGCCACGTAGTCCGTCAGCCCTCGATCACTGGAGGCAAAAAAGCGGCGGCCCCCCGCGCCAACGGAGGGCCGCCCACGTAGTCCGACAGCCCCCGCCCGACTCAACGTGTCGATCAAGTACAGGAGTAAGGCCATCAAAGACGTTCCCGAGCGTATGCTCCGCAGCGCCGTTTCGTCGAACCAGGAATCCGTCAAAAGGGTTCGTAGCGGCATTAAGTTCACTCCCTCATCCCTCATGCCTCAGTCACGCGTTGGCCTGAGCCCTGCGGAGAGGGAGGCTCGATGACCACCTTCGCGATCCTTGCTCTCGCCCTCGCTGGCCTCGGTGTGTACCTCGCCTACAACAATCCCAAGCTCGGGGCGGCGATCCTGGTGGGCGCTGCGATTTTCACGCTTATGTGGTTGATCGGTGAGGACAAGCCCACGCGCCCGACCGACCCGGCTCAGAGCACGTTCTCCTCCACGCCGGCGGACCCGGCGCACACTCCTACCTCCGACTCTCAGGCGGGACCCGGGCAGTACGCGGAGGTGTCACCGGAGCCATCACCTTCGAGTAACCACTGAGGAAGCGGTGGCCTTCACAGAGTTGGAGGCCACCGCCGTGGGTCGTGCCCGACAGGCGCCTAGCCCGGTAACGCGTCGCACAGCCAAGACTTTCTGCTCTTCCGTCTTGCTCCCCAAGGACTGATATCAGTACGCCACAACTTGCTCCCGATGGTTACTGCCAGTCGCAGCGGACTGTTACCGGACCGGCTGCCCGGCAGACCCAACGAATCCAGGGTGGTACCACTCGCCCAGCGCTGCAGCTGGTGGCCATCGAGGAGATGGACGCCGCCCTGGCGGGAAGCCCAGCGCACGTCCTCCCGGCTGAAGGCGCCTCTGTGGACGATGACCCTGACCAGGTGGTCGACCCCGGAGCGGCCAGCCTCTCGCAGCGGCGCGGCCGCGAGCGTGCCTGCGTCCTCGTCCGCCGTTTCCACCGGACGGAACGCCACGTCGAGTTCACGGCCGCCGCGGTCCCGCGCGTACAAGCGGGGGCGATCCCGCATGGATACGTCGGTGACGTGCCAGCCGTCGCGGCGAAGCATCCGCCCGGCCGCCACCACCAGACCAGGGTCATCGAGCCGAGCGAGTTCGGCGGGGGTGTAGTGGCCGCCGCGCGGGCGGACGGCCGTCCGGCGTCAGCGCCAGCCGACGACGCCGAGCAGCAGCCCGACGACACCGAACGCGCGGTAGAGCCAGGCGAGCAACAGCACGGGCGTGAGCACCGCCAGGCCGAGACCCACGAACCCGGGCAGTACCTCGCGGAATTCGGGACCGTACCGCCCCTGGGCCCTCAGCTCGGATCGAGCGCGCTGCCGTTGGCGGTCTTCTGGGGCGCGACTACGACAGGGGCCCACCGATGCGTAGGAGCAGCAAGTCATACACCGGTCCCCCGGGGCCATTGCGGTACGGGCCGGCGTACCGGTAGCCGAGCCGCTCGTACAGCGCGCGCCCTTGGGGATTGTCGGGACGGACCAGCAGTGACGAGTACTCCGGATCAATCGCCGTGAGCAGCGCAGCGTGGAGACGGGTACCGATGCCCTGCCCCTGCCAGGCCGGGGACACCGCCAGCTCACACAGACCCATGAGGCGCCCGGCGCGGACCTGCTTGGGGATCGTGGGCAGCAGCTCGGGCCCGTACCAGTACTCAGGGGTGCAGGGAAAGGCGTAGCCGAACCCCACCATCGAGCCTGCCGCATACGCGGCCACGAGGGTGAAGCCTTCCCTGTGGTTGCGGACGTGCGCCTCGATCTGCTGGCGCAGGGCAGAGACGGACAGGCCGTCGGTGGCCGCGCCCGGGGTGTCGGTGATCTCCGGGTGAGCATCTGCCCAGACGTCGCTGACTGTGTCGATCAGCGGCGCGACCTTGGCGGGGCCGTAGGTGCGGATCACGACGTCCGTGCGGGTGCTGGGGGTCACGCCCGTCCTCCTCCAGTCGCTGTGATGGTGCGGTACTGCTCGAACCAGTCGGCAACTGCCGGTACGCGCGAGTGCCGTTGCAGGGCGCCCGCGACGTCGTGCAGCGATTGCAGCAGCCGGTCTGACCTCACGTCGGGGAGGAACGCCAGGACCCGGCCCGCGGCTGCTGCCGCTGCCTCCGGCTCCGGACGCTCCCTGACTGCATGCTGGATCGCCACGTCCGCTGTGTACAGAGCACTGTTGCGGGCGAACTCACCGCCGTGCAGCAGTACGGCCTGCTCAGCCCCGGCTGCGGCACGTTCATGCTGTCCTAGGTCGGCACGGGCGAGGCATTCGAGGCCAGCCAATTCACCCGGCGCGTAGAACGCGAGCCAAGCCGGGTCCGCGTCGCCGGGCCCCTGGGCATAGAGGTTGTGGGCCTGGACGATCGCGCGGTCGGTCGCGGCTGCGTCGCCCATCAGTGCCCAGCCGCCGGCCTCCCGCATGTGCATCAGGGACAGCAGCCGGGGCGAGCCGAGAGCGCGGGCAACGGTCTGTGCACCCTGCGCCGCGGCAACCGCCTCACGCGGTCGGCCCTGCGCTTTGGCCAACAACGACAGACAGCCGAACGCGTGCGCCTCGAGTTCGGCGTCACCGGCGATCCGGGAAGCGGCCAGGGCCTCGCCGTAGAGGCTGTGGGCGTCGCCGGGACGACCGGAGTCGTAGCTGAGCCATCCGGCGGCGATCGATAACGCACCGGTCGCGGATCGCAGTTGCGCCTCGGTCCGTCCGGAGTACGTGCCGGTCTGCAACCAGGAGTAGGCGGTGTGCAGAGCCTCAGCAGCAGAGCGACGCAGCGCAGCCGACCCATGATCGCGGTCTTCGGCGTAGAGCGTGGCCACGGCTCGCTTCACAGCCCGCACCTGCGCAGCGCCGACTCTCCCCGGGGGCTGGTCGTGCGAGCCGAGCGGGAGCCCCAGGACGACTCCCACCCCGTCGTGCAGGAAGTCGCGTCGGTCCACAGAACCATGGTCCGGCAGCGGCTCGGCAGACGCCATGGACAGGGGCGGGGCTGCGATACGGAAGCCGAGTTCGTGCATGCTCCGGCCCGTCATCCGCGTCAAGATCCGCTGATACACCGGACGTGGACAGCCGACTTCCCCGTCTTCCCACGCGGCGATCAGCCGGGCCTCGCAGCCGACATGTTCACCCACCGCCGCACCAGCCTCACGGACGGCCTTGGCGAACTCGTGGCGGCTCATCTGCCATTCGTCCTCGCGCACCGCACGGAACACGGTGTTGGGGATGAGGTTGCGGCGGTCGGCCATGCCCAGCTCCACGGTTCGCTGGTGGACAGGGGGTGGCGGCGACCGTACCGCCCCTGCTCGTTGTCCTGCCCGCTGATGGCCAGAGTTCACCCGGGCACACCTACTTGCATCGCTCTTTCATCGCTGTTGCGTCGCATCCGCCTCCGGAGAGGTGGTTGCGTAGAGGCTGCTGTGATGGCTCATCAGAAGGGGTGCCGTGGCCAACACGTTGAGCAGCAGGACAGCGGCGGCCGACGTCACCGGATGCACGGCCGACATAGACGTCACCACGATTCGCGCGTCGTGCCACACCGTGCTCGCGGCGCCGGGCGCCCTGCCCAGTAGGACACGCGACGTGATCGGTCCTCTGCTCCTGGGCCACGTGCAGCTCCTCGGGATGGAACTCGCCACCGCTGCCCCCGGAATGCGGGGCGAATGGCGTCCCGTGACCGCGCATGTGCTTGCCAGCACCTGGGAGCTACTCGCCGACGGCCCCGACGTGCCCCTATGGGAGTTGGCCATACAGTGCCGCGCCCTGCTGACCATCCATGAGCAGTCCGGACCGGCAGACCATCGGCTCGTCGCTGGGAGGACCGGCACGTGACCCGCACGTACCCACGCGGTACTGGATACCCCGGCTACAGCGCCACCATGACCCGCGTCCCGGAGGCCGCACGCGAGGCCCGAGTACTGGCCCGCGTGGCGCTCGCCACCTGGGGCCTGGACGACGTCGCCGACGAAGCCGCACTGCTGCTGTCCGAGCTTGTCTCCAACGCCGTTCGTCACGCGGCCGGTCACGCCGTCAGGGTTGTCGTCGACCGCCCGACTGACGAACGCGTGATCCTGGCGGTCATTGACCAGGCTCCCGGTCGCCTACCGCAGATGCGCACGCCCGGGTCCGACGACGCATCCGGGCGGGGGCTCCGGCTGGTCGACGCACTCGCAACGCAGTGGGGCTACGACCTCATGGGATCGGGCACACAGCCGAGGGCGAAACGCGTGTGGGTCGTGCTGGATGCGACCCGCGCCAAGGAACTGTCCCCCGAGGATGGGGGAAGCGGTCCGTGAGGCGCCGTGCACTGCTCGCCAGGGGCGCGGTTGCAGAGGCTGTGGCCCTGACCGTCGTCACCGTTTCACTCTGCACCGTGCTGCTCGCCGTCCTCACGTAGGGCCCGTCTCAGTGGCACCGTGCGGCTCCAAGTGCTCGTTCTCAACGAAGTTAGTCGCCCGCTGGCCGCTGACCAGGACGGACTACGTTCGTTGAGACGGCTGACCTCGGATCGGACCGCCCATCTCGGCCGATCATCCCTGCGGCGACTCGGATCGCTGCGATCGGCCAGCACCGTGGGCTTCGATCGTGTCCGCGTACGTGCACACCTCTTCAGGGAAGACACGCCGGTATGACCGCCATCCTCGTATCAGTCGTGAGCGTGCTGGGCACGGTCATGGGGGCCACGCTCACCGCCTTCGTTGCAGCTCGTACGGAACGGCGCAGAGAAAGATCACAGGACCGGGTGCGGCTGAATGAACTGTGGGTCGAGCATCAGCGATGGCGGCGTGAACGCCGACAAGCTGCCTACCTCTCCTTCCTCGAAGCACTGGGGACCGCTGACCGAGACAACCAAGCCTTCTTCCGTGAGCTGCGGGCCAGACGCTCTCAGGTCCCGCTCGACGAGTCGCGGATCGCCGCGATCAGGCTGAAGTTCAAGGACGCCGAGAGCGCGGGACTAGTGGTGGTCCTGGAAGGTCCCGAAGCCGTCGCGGAGGCAGCCCAGAATCTCGTTGATCAGTTGTCTTCTCTGGTCCAACATGTCCGGGAGTACGCGGAAGCAGTCGCGGCAGACGGCCTCGGCAACGGGGGCTACATCGTGCACGAGGCGGGCATGGGATTCATAGCCGAGCGAAAGGCGTTTCTCGGCTTGGCCAGGGACGTGCTCGACGAAGCAGCCAAGCACATGCAGATCCTCCCCGAAGCTCAGTATCGCGATTAGGTTCGCTGACACCGAAGCGCAGACGACTCGGTTCGTTGAGAAGACGACTCGATTGAACGAGACAGGACACCAAGCCAGCCGCTCCTGTGCCGTAGGGGCACGGCTGGGTGGGTGATAACTCAGTTATCACCCGACACGGGACAACGCAGTCGACCAAGGCACCTGAGCGACCGTGAAGTTAGTAAGCTCACCCCATGGTTACCCCTAGCCCCTCCGGAGACAGGGAGAAGGTTGTCTCCAAGCTGCCGTCATGGTTGCGCCGGGACCTGAAGGTCCGTGCCGCCCAAGTCGGCGTGGACATTCAAGATGCCGTGTCCCAGGGCATCGAGATGTGGCGCGCTTCCAGTGACGACCTCCCGGCGGTCGACACCGCCGGCGGTGTGGCGTGGTCGAGTTGGCTGCCCCATGGCCAATGGTCCGAGCTGAAGGAGACCTGCACGGAACGCGGCATCCCCCTCGTGCAGGGACTCGCTCAGTCCATCGAACTCTGGCTACGGCAGCACTCCGGACCCGCAACGACGCCCTACACACGGCGACTTGTTGTCTGCAACCAGAAGGGCGGCGTAGGGAAGACCGCAATCGCAGCCGGGATCGCGGGAGCCTGTGCGGAGGACTCAGCGCTGCAGGTGCCGGTCGCTGCCGAAGCCGTGGCCATGCTGTCCGACGACAAGGCCGCGGACAGCGACCTCCCCGGCGAAGCCGAGGACCTCCTCCAGAAGGACGAACTGCACCCCGGCTTGGGCCTACGTGTCCTGCTTGTGGACTACGACCCGCAGGGCCACCTCAGCAAGCAACTCGGGATTCCCCTCATCCCTATCGACTCCCCCAGCCTGGCGAAGTACATGGCTGGCACAGAGCGCGCCGGCACAGTCCGCGACCTCATCGCCAAGGTGGACGACGACCGGTTCGGCGGCAGACTGGACATTCTCCCCGCCTGCGCCGACGCCTTCCTGCTCGACATCATGATCTCCACGGACCGCAACCGCCAGGCCACGCTGGAGCGCGTTCTCGAACCGCTGGAAGCCGACTATGACGCCATCGTTGTCGACTGCCCTCCCAGCCTCGGAGTCGGCATGGACGCGGCGATCTACTACAGCCGCCGCCGCGACGACGAAGCTCCCGGCAACTCGGGTGTGATTATCCCAGTCCAGGCTGAGGACTCCTCCGGTGATGCCTTCGTTCTGCTGCTCGATCAAATCGAGTCCGGCAAGGCGGACTGGCGCATCCAAGTCGACCACCTGGGCCTGGTCGTCAACCTCTACGACGCCCGTGACGGCTACGTCGTCACGTCCTCACTAGAAGCATGGAAGGGCATGAAAGAGCCGAAGGTCGTCGGTGTCATAGGGCGTCTGAAAGACCAGCGTGAGGCCGTCAGGAATAAGCGGGCCTTGGTGTCCTACGCCCCTGCCTCGCAGCAGGCCAAGGTAATCCGCCGCATCGCCAGGGAGATCGTGTGAGCAACCACCAGACCGCAGCCACCCGGGTCGGCGCTCCCTCGTTCGGAGCCCCGCTCAGCAGCCGTGGACAGGCCCTCGCTCACGTCATGGGGGACCCGACAGCAGTCACGTCCCTCTCGCCGGCCGACATCAGCTTCAACCCAGACAACCCCCGCGAGGAACTCGGCGACGTCAGCGATCTGGTCGCGAGCTTCACCGAGGTCGGGCAGATCGTGGCCATCACGATCGCCAGCGCCAAGGCCTACCTGGCAGGCAGGCCCGACCGGCACGACTACCTCGAAGCAGGAGCCAAGTACGTTGTCATCGATGGCAACCGGCGACTTAAGGCCGCGAGGGAAGCCGGACTGAAAGCCATCAAGGTCACAGTCGAAGACACCTTCGCCAGCACCGACGAAACCCTGCTCGAAGCGGCGTTCATCGCGAACGCCCAGCGCAAAGACCTGAGCGAACTGGAAGAGGCGCAAGCCCTGCGCCGACTGGTCGACTTCTACGGCTCGCAGCACAAGGCAGCAAAGCGCCTCGGCATGAGCCAGCCCCTGATCAGTCAAAAGTTGTCCCTGCTCGCTCTCGCGCCCGAGCTGCAAGCGGACCTGGAGGCCGGCCGCCGCAACGTGTCGCACGTGCGCAGCCTCGCCAGCCTCCCGCCGGAACAGCAGCGGGAGGAGGCCGACCGCCGCGCTCAGGCTGACGCCAACAAGAAGAAGGAGCGAGCTGCCAAGCAACCCGCAGCCGAGGCGGGTGATAACTCAGTTATCACCCCGCCCGCTCAGGCAGCTCCCGCGGCAGCCGAACCGGCGGGTGATAACTCAGTTATCACCCCGAGCATCGACCGTCCGTCCGTGCCTACCCAGGGCACAACCGGCGAGACACTCTCCGACCCGGCCAGCCAACCCAAGCGGTTTCCCTACGGAGACGGAGTGTCCGCCGCGCATCTCCTCATTCACAAGATGCCGTCAGCGGAGTTCAGCAAGATGCTCGACGTCCTCCTCGCACACAGTTCGAAGCAGTCGCCCAACTGATCAGCCGCAATGCGACATGGGCGGGGCCGGTCTCGATTCGAGAGACCGGCCCCGCCCATGTTGGTGGACCGTCAGGCAGCCGCGCCGAATGGGGGTACGTCGTCAGGTCCCATGTCCGTGCGGATACGCGTAAGCCTCGTCGGGTGACGCCACCGCCCGGCCGCATCCTTGGCGACGTCGACCGCGACTTCGGCGACCATCTCAGGCACGACCAGGAGCACGGACAAGTGCTCCCGGGAGCCCCATCCCGCGCTGAAGGTGCGCCCTGTCCAAGGGTGACCAGCGTCCGCAGCCCGCAGCTGGTCGCTGAGACTGCGCCGGACAGCCGTAGGCAGTGTCGTGGTGCGGCCGGTGTACCGGAAGCGGCCGCTCGCGTCGTAGCGGCCCAACAGTGCCGTGGCGGGCGCCCGCAGACTGCCCGTAACCGCGCCTACGATCGCCTCCGTGGTCTGTCGGGCCTTGTACTTGCTCCACCCGCGCCCGCCCGGCACGTACCGTCCCGCCAGCGGCTTGAACACCAGGCCCTCGATGCCGACGGCCGGGAAGTCGGCAAGCCACGCGGCAGCCTGCTCAGGGTCGGTCGTCGTCGGGCACAGCGACCACGGCGCGGCCAGTGCGTGCTCGCGGAACAGTTGCTCCAGCGCGATGAGACGCTCAGCGAGTGGACGGCCGGTCAGATCCTGTGCGTGCAGACGCAAGACGTCGAATGCGATCAGTTCCCTGTTGAATCGGCGTGTTGAAGCCGATCTCAAGGGACGTGCGTGTGGCCAGATGGCGGGTGTTTTGGGCGCGGGAAGGCGTTACGGCTTCCTCGGAACGTGTGCGTCGACTGATCGGGCGGGAGGGCCTTGCCACGGGAGCGGCGAAGGTGGAGATCAGACCAGGAGATCCGATCATGTTGTCGCCGGACTACCGGGTTGATCCCATACTGATCCGATTCTTGTGCAGGTCAGGCTTTTCCCGCTTGGCACAGGAGACGAAGCGGAACTACACCGACGACTACAGAGTGTTCTTCGACTTCCTGTGGGCGCGGGGCAAGAGTTGGCGTGACGCCGATGCTGATGATCTGTGGGACTTCGAGGACTGGCGAACACGCTCGTCGCGCAATCCGGGACGGATTGGTGGGGCTCGGTGGAACCGCGGCCTTGCGGCGTTGACCCGTCTGTACGGCTGGGCTGTGTCAGCAGGCGTGGTGGCCTGCAGCCCGGTGGTGACACGGACGGTGCGAGGCCGGTTCGGCGGCCAGGTCCAGGTGGCCGAGGCGCGGATCGCGCACGCGCGGACGAGCAATGTGCACTGGCTGACGCCACGAGCGTTTCGCCTCTGGGTTGATGTGGGCCTTCGGGGACATGACACGTACGGGGTCCCATCCACTGTGTGGAGGGGGCGGCTGGAGTCGCGCAACACGGCCTTCGCAGAGTTCCTGTTCTCCTCGGGGGTGCGCCTGACTGAGGGAGGCACGCTATTGACGATCGAGATGCCGCGGCTTCGGCTGGATGCTGGCGGGTTCTACCCCGGGCGTCTGGCACGGGAAGTGACCAAGTCCAAGCGGCCGCGGACCTTCTACGTGGCGGCTCCCGTCGTGGCGGCTGTCGAGGGTTACGTGGAGTCGTCCCGGGCGGCAGCGGTGCGCCGGGCTCAGGCGTTGGGCCGTTACGAGCGCCTGCCGGTGCGCAGGGTGGTGACGGCGGTGACCGGGTTGCGGGAGCGGGTGCTGCACTGGCGCGATCAGGACAACCAGTTGGGACGGACGCCACTGGCCTCGGCGTCCGTGACGGAGCGGATGACGATGTTTCGGGAGGGCCAGGAGGGGCTGGAGCCGTTGTGGCTGTGGTTGAACGAGTCGGGGCTGCCGTTGCGGCCGGCATCGTGGGAGAACGTCTTTCGGGCCGCATCGCAACGGTGTGTGGACGTGCTCCAGGGCCGTATGACGGAGCCTCCGGTGTGCACGCCGCACATGTGCCGGCACTCCTTCGCGCTTCACATGCTGGTCGTCCTGCACTACGTCGTGGACCGGCGAATGGGCCTGAGCGCTGAGGAGCGGCGGGATTTCCGGCTGCTGTACGGAGATGTGTGGCGGATGGTGCAGGACCTGCTGGGGCACGCCCAGGTGGAGACGACCCGGGAGATCTACTTGGCCCCCGTGTCCGATCTGCAGTTGCGGGCGCTGCTGGCCGACCCGAGCCCGGTCGACCCTGGATTCGGTGCGCCCTCGCCGGACTGGGTGACAGGGCTGCTGGCACGGATCGCCCGCGAGAGCGAGGGCATTGTGGATCTGGACGAGCAGTTGGTGCGGCGGTGAGCGGCCGCGGGCGCAAGGCGGCCCTGCCCTCGGAGGAGCATCATCGGCCCGTCATCCGGAGGGCGGATGGTCTGGTGGTGCGGCATGAGGACGGACGGGGCCGCTCTCGGGTCTACGACTTTGCAGAGCTTCCGGTCGCTGAAGGGCTGCAGCAGATGTGGGCGATGTTGTTCGCGGCGCGCTGTCGGCCCGGTGGCGGCTGGGAGTCGGTGCTGTCCAGCAAGTCGATGTGGCTCAACCTGAGGCGCTTTGCCTTCTTCCTGGCCGCGCAGGAACGGGCGGACGCCGTGAGCGCGGGGGTGTGGAACGCCTACCGGATGGCTCGCCAGCAGACGGCCACTGGCCGCAACGAGGTGGCAGTGCTGGCTTCGTTTCTGCGTAGCGACCCCGCGTTGACGGCGTCAGCGCGGGAGGCGCTGTCCCGGCGGGTCATGCGGCTGCCCGCAAAGGAGGAGGCGCTTTCTCCCCAGGAGTTCGACCAGGTGCGCGCGGCGGCACGCCGCACCTTCCGCGCGGCGGTTCTGCGCATCGAGCACAACGCCGCCTTGCTCACCGCATGGCGGTCCGGTGCCTGCCAGCAGGGATCACCGGACTGGTTGGTGGGAGAGGTGCTGGACGCTCTCGCCCAGACCGGCCGTCTGCCTCCATGGGAGGTGGACGGGTACGTCCGGGTGCCGTACCGGTACGGCAAGGCGCTGGGCGGCGGCGGAGTGGTGGCGGCTTCGCAACGGCTGTTTCTCAGCCCGGGGGAGGCGGCCGCGCTGGCGGTGCTTCTGGTCGCGGAGTTCGGGTTGAACGCCACCACGGTGTCGGACCTCCGGGTCCCGCGCATCGTTTCCGCGGCCGCGGAGAGGGGCCCAGGAGCGGTGTACCGGCTGGAGCTCGAAAAGCGCCGCCGGGGAAACCGGTTGAGCACCGAGACCCGCAACCTGGCCGACTGGGGTGCCGATTCCCCGGGCCGGCTGATCACGCAGACGTTGCAGGCGACCGGTCCTGCCCGCACCTGCGTCGCGGCAGCAGGCGGCGATGCGGGGCGATTGCTGATCTGGCGGGAGGCCACCGACAGCCGCCGACGTTCCACATGGCAGGGGCTGAGGGTGGGACCATTCGGGCTCGGGCTTGCCGACAACCAGGTGGACCGGTGGGGGCGTTCACAGGGCTGGCCTGGATCGCCGTTGCGCCGTATCCGCCGCACCGTCAACGTCCTGCACCGCCGGGAGCCGGGACAAAACAGCCAGGACACCCATGACGTGGTCTATGTGCTGCGCGAGCCACAGGCCCGGCAGGCCGCAGTGCCCGTGATCGCTGCCGCTGCTGCGGCTGCGGTCGAAGCGGCCCGGACCACGCTCGTTCGAGCCCGGCTCACCGATGCCGGCGACCTGGGCGATCAGATGACCGTGATCGCCGACTGCGTGGACTTCACGCACAGCCCGCTGACTCCCGAGACCGACGGCTGTGCGGCGTCGTTCATGATGTGCACCGCGTGCCCCAACGCCCGCGTACACCCGGGCCATCATGCCCGGCTGGCCCATCTGCACCGCGCGATCAGCAACCTGCGCGCCGTGCTGCCGCCCGAGAGCTGGGAACGCGACTGGGGCCCGGCCCTCGCCCGGCTCGAAGACCTGCGCAACCGCATCGGCTCCGGTCCCTGGCAGCACGCCCTGGCCCGGGTGAGCGACGCCGACCGCGACGTCATCGACTCACTGATGAAAGGCGACTTCGACCAGTGACCTTCGTACCGCAGCCACCAACCGCAGCCGCCGCCCCGATCTGGGCGATCAAACCGGACCGAGTGGCCGCCTCCTGGCGCGGTCCGCTGCCACGCTACGGCGATCCCATCTGGTTGCTGACGCCCCTGGATGACAATCCGGCCGGTCGAGCGCACCGCATCGTCTGGGACGGCTACCCCGACGTCCTGCGCGAGGAGTTCCGCTTACTGGTCTGGCTGTTGATCAACCGGCGCCTGCCCGACGCGTTCCTCGCCAGCCGCGCCCCGTCCTGGCGCTCACGCCCCAGCTACGCCGGCATCTATTACACCCACTTGGCTTGGTTGCGCCTGGCCAAGTGGCTCGCCCGGCGCGGTACCACCACGCTGCGGGCCTGTCAGGCGGACGTCTACGACGCCTACTTCGACGACGCGATCAGGCCAAGAGGACTGGATCGCACCCAGGTACACAACGAACTGGCCGCGTTCACGCGGCTGTGGGCCCTGGACGCCACCTCGCCCCGCCCGGCCGGGGTCGGCGAACCGCCCTGGGCCCATGACGATGACGAATACGTGCCTTCGGCCCGCCCTGGCGGAGAGAACACCACGGAGCCGATCGCCCCGGCCACGATCGGCCCGCTGCTGGTGTGGTCCCTGCGTCTGGTCGAGGACTTCGCCGCTGACATCCTCGCCGCGACCGAGGCGCACCAGCGATTACTCGCCCGTGCTGCCCACGCCAGCGCGACGCCGGAATCCCGGGACCGGGTGGAGTCTTACCTGGCACGCCTCGCCGCGGACGGCCAGCCGCTGCCCACCCGGACCCGGACCGCAGGCGCGCCAACCCTGGCCACCACCTACATCAGCGCGCTCACCGACGCCACCGAGCACCAGGTCCAACGCGCATGCCAGAAAGCGCCGTGGCCTGCTTACCTGCGCAACCACCCTGGCACCAGTCCGCTGCCCGTGGAGATCACCGCACAAGTCGACCGCCAGCCGTGGACCGACGGAATCGACTTCCACGACATCGCGGACCTGCGCCGTCACCTGGCCACGGCAGCCTTCGTCGTCATCGCCTACCTCACTGGAATGCGCCCGGCCGAGGCGCTGTCCCTCCACCATGGCTGTTGCACACCTTCTGCCGACGGCCCAGCCCTGCTGCACGCCCGCACTTTCAAGACCACCACCGGTACGGACGGCACCCACGATCCCTCAGGCCGGCGGCGCGAGACGCCCTGGGTCGCGATCCCCCCAGTCACCGACGCTGTCCGCGTGCTGGAGAGCATGGCCCCGTCCGGCAGCCTGCTGTTCGATGCCGCCCACCACACCCAGCGTCGGCACCATTCCCGGCCGAAGGCGCTCACCGTAGAGGCGATGCGCGAGCGCCTCGCCGCCTACGTCGACTGGACCAACACCGTCGCAACCCGCCTTGGCCGGCCCCACGAACGTGTCCCGCCCGACCCACACGGTCCGCTCACCCCGCGCCGCCTGCGCCGTACCCTGGCCTGGCACATCGCCCGCCGCCCCGGCGGCCTGGTCGCCCTCGCCGTCCAGTACGGGCACCTGCGCACCGCCCTGTCAGCCGGATACGCCTCCCGCAGCCGCGGCGGCATTCACGACCTCCTCGACATCGAGACCGCCCGCGCCACCGCCGACACCCTCGCTCGCCTGCACGACGACCTCGCCACGGGCGCCGGGATCTCCGGTCCCGCCGCAGCCCGCGCCATCCGCTCCGCCTCGCACGGACCAGCCTTCGCTGGCGTCCTGCACACTTCCCGGCAGGCCCGTGAACTCCTGGCCAATCCGTCCCTGGCCGTCCACGACAACCCGCACGCCTATCTCCTGTGCGTCTACGACAGAGACAAGGCCCTGTGCCATCGCACCGGTCCGCGCCCCGATGCACCGCGACTCGACGTCTGCGAACCGCTGTGCGCCAACATTGCCCGCACCGACCAACACGCCCGCACCCTCATCGCACACGCCGCGACGCTGGAACACCAAGCAGACTCGCCCCTCACCCCGCCACCGCTGGCCGCCCGCCTGCGCCACCGAGCTAAGCGCCACCGCGACATCGCCGCCCAGCATCACCGTGACCGCACCACCCAGGAAGCGACCCGTGACACCCGCGCTCGACGAACGTAACCGCATCCGCGCCGCTATGGAACGCATCCTGGCCGGAGTCCCCGAACACTCCAACGGCGCCCTGACCATCGTCGCCCTGGCCGCCGAAGCCCAAGTCCCCCGCAATGCCCTGACCCAACGCCACCTGGATCTGAAGAACGACTTCTACGCCCAGGCCCGCGCCCGCGGGCAGACCCCCGACAGCGAGAAACGGCTGCGCCAGCAGATCCGGCGCTTGAGGGAGCTGCGCGCGGTGGACGCCGAAGAGATCGCCCAGCTCAAGGCCGACGTTGAAGCACTGGTCGGCGCCCTGCACCAGGTCACGATGGAAAACAGCCACTTGCACCAGCAGCTCACCGACCGCCATGCCACCGTCCGCACATTGCCGACGCAGACCACGCTCGGCACATAGCAGGCCCTTCGCCACCGACCACCGGCTGAGACCTTGGCTTCAACCCGTCCACGTCGGTACGTACACCCGGCATTCGCGGAGAGTCCCGATACCGGTGACCTACAATTAACTGTCTATGGAAGATAATTCTTTGGAAGATGAGTGATGGCTGACGCTGACCTGAAGCTGCTGTACCGGGAGCTGGTCTCGCTGGAGATCGAGTTGTGGGGCGGCATCGAGGAGCGGTTGCGGACGGAGTACGACCTGGCGCTGACCTCGTTCGAGGTGCTGCACCTGCTGTTGAGGCGGCCTGGACGGCGGATCCAGGACATCGCGGAGGAGTTCTCGATCACGGTGGGCGGTACGAGCAAGGTTGTCGACCGTCTGGAGGCGGCGGGGCTGTGCGGGCGGAGGGCCAATCCGAACGACCGCCGTTCCTCGATCGTCGAGCTCACCCCTGAGGGGCAAAAGCTGGTGGAGGGGGCGCTGAAGGTCTTCGAGGAGGAGTTGGAACTGCGGATCGGGTCGGTGATTGCCGAGGAGTCGGTACGCGAGGTGACCGCGGTCCTCAGCACTCTGCGGGCGGCCGGGCGTGCTCTGGACGCGGAACGGAAGGCCGCGGGTCAGACGCCGGTTCCGGCGATGCGGGCGCCGAGGCCGCCCGGCGGGTCGGCCTCGTGAGCCGGGGCGTCTCGGACACGGCAGTGGGCGGCTGGTGCGGGGCAGATGACCATGCTCGTCTGCCCCGCACCAGCCGCCCATTGGCGTTCAGTCGGCGATGCCGTTGAAAGCGATGACTTTGTCGATGTGGGCGCGGACGAGGAGGTTGCCGGGGCCGCCATTGCGGGCGGCGTACTCCTGGGTGCGCTCTTCGCCCATGTAGCGGGCGCCGAGGAGGCCGCCCCAGTGCAGCATCTCGTCGGGGTGCGTGGAGGTCTCGGCGTGTCCTTGGAGGATGACGAACGCGTATGGGGGGTGGTCGTCGTCGATGCAGAGGGCGAAGCGCCCGTCGCGGGCGAGGTTGCGGCCCTTGACGCCGTCCTTCTCGGTGGTGAGCACGATGTCGTCGCCGTCGAGAAGGAACCAGACAGGTGTGACGTGCGGGCTGCCGTCGGCCCGGACGGTGGACAGTTTGCCGGTGCGGGTGCCGTGCGTGACGAATGCCCGCCACTGCTCGTCAGTCATCTTGCGCATGCGATGCCTCTCGCTCTGGTGGGGGCTGTTCGTCGTGTCCTGCGGCCGGCCCGGCCGCAGGACACGACGAAGTGGGGGTCAGCGGCCCCAGAAGGCGTCCTCGGCGTTCTGGTCGCCGGAGAAGAGCCACATCTCGGTGATCTTGCCGTTCTGGAGGCGCAAGAGATCCACGCCGTCCATGGCCATGGACGTGTCGCCGCGGCGGCCTGTGAAGTGGATGGTGGCGGTGACAAGGTCGCCGTTGCCCATCAGGGAGTGGATCTTGTCGATGGCGAAGGTGCCCTGGCTGGCCTCCATCATGCCGCCGAGCATCTGGAAGACGGCGCCCTGGCCCTTGTGCTCGCCGGAGAACTGGTTGGCGCCGGGCTGGTGCCAGACGATCGCCTCGTCGAGGAGCTCGCCGAGGGTGGCCATGTCGCCGGTCTGCACGGCCTGGAAGTAGGTGCGGGCGATGTCGATGTTCGTGCTGGTCATGGTGTGTGTTCTCCAGAGTGTTGTGTGGGGACGGCTGTTAGCGGGCGAAGTCCAGGCATCCGGCCAGGCCGGCGTCGGTGAACGCGGTTTCGATCTCTTTTCGACCTTCGGTGAAGTGGGCCCAGCTGTCGAAGTGGGCGGGGACGACCCGGCGGGCGCCGAGCGTCTTCGCGGCCGCGGCGCCCTGGGCGCTGTCGAGGGTGAGCAGGGCGCCGTCGAAGGCGAAGGGCATGCGGGCGCCGCCGAGGAAGAGGATCGCGGTGTCTACCGGGGCGAACCGTTCGGCGATCTCCTTGACGTGCTCCAGGGCGGCGTTGTCGCCGCTGACGTAGACCGGAGGCAGGTCGTCGCTGGTGAGCATGAAGCCGATGACGTCACCGGTGATCGGTTCACAGCCGACGGGGCCGTGCCGGGCGGGCACGCCGGTGACGGTCACGGTGCCGGCATCGGGCCGCCCGAGCTCGGCGGTCTGCCAGACGTCCAGCCCGCGGGCGTTGCCGCCCAGGCGACCGGAGCCGCTGAGCGTGGTGAACACGACGGGAACCTCGGACAGGTAGGTGCGCCCGGCGTGGTCGAGGTTGTCGTCGTGCTCGTCGTGGGAAAGCAGGACGGCATCGACGCGGCCCAGATCGGCGGCCGTGACGGCGGCAGGGGCTGTCTTGACGAACCTGTGGTCACCCGGGAGCGGCATGGGGTACTCCCCGGGCGGGTCGAAGGTGGGATCGGTGACGAACCTGAGCCCGCCGTACTCGATCACGGTGGTCGGTCCGCCGTAGACACGGACGGGGATCTGTTCGCTGGTGGCGCTGGCGCCGGGCATCGGAAACCTCCAGGCGGATTAGGGGCGGGACGCGGCCCCGCGGAACCGGTCAGGGGGCGGGTGCGGAGAACACGCCGAAGTGGTTGCCCGCCGTGTCCCGCAGCCGGGCGAAGGTGAAGCCCGCGGAGTCGGAGACCGGCGCCATGAGCACCTCAGCGCCCAGTCGTTCGGCCTGGGCGACGGTCGCGGCGACGTCCTGGACGACGACGTAGAAGACCGCGTAGTCGGGGAAGCCGCCTTCCGAATCCCACACTCCGCCGGCCGGCTGCTGGGCACCCGGTGTCATCACCGAGTGGTAGGTGACGCCCGGGGTGTTGGTGTTGAGGACGTACTTCCAGTCGAAGAGCTCGCCGTAGAACTCCTTGACCTTCTCGGGCTGGTCGGTGCCGAACTCGAACCAGGCGACCGAGTTGAAGGCGGGAACGGTCATGACACTCACTCCTCACCCCATACCGGGGGCGCGCAGAAACTCTCTGAGATGGATTGGACTCGATGGGTGACGGCGGCTCTGCGACTCGGCGAGCCGACCCGTGGGAAGCGTGACCGCGAGCCTCGATCAGCTGTCACCCAGCCAACCATTTATGTTCCATGGAATCAACTTCCTGGGATTATTGTTCCATGGGTGTGGGTCCGGCGGCGTCCCGCCGGCCGTCCCATGGACAGCTGAGGAGCCCGGACGCCCAAGCGGACGGTGAACGGCAGGAAGGAAGTCGGCCATGGAACCGGTCGAGATCGAGGCAAAGACTCTGATCCAGAAATCGAAGACACCGTCGAACGACTACGTCATCAACCCCTACACCGGATGCGTGCTGGGCTGCGCCTACTGCTTCGCCTCCTTCGCGGGGCGGCAGTTCGGCCGGTCCGTCAAGGAGTGGGGCGACTACCTGTACGTGAAGAAGAACGCGGTCGAGCTCGCCCGCACCGAGCTGGCGAAGATGCCGCAGGACA
Source organism: Streptomyces sp. NPDC057280 (assembly GCF_042668605.1). NCBI lineage: Bacteria > Bacillati > Actinomycetota > Actinomycetes > Kitasatosporales > Streptomycetaceae > Streptomyces > Streptomyces sp. NPDC057280. The sequence goes on along the minus strand of NZ_JBHUYR010000019.1, from coordinate 13,442 downwards.
AGCGGCAAGGCACGATGCTGCTCAGCTCGGTCACCGACCCCTACCAGGGCCACGAGACGAAGTACCGGCTCACCCGCGGCATCCTGCGCGAACTGCAAGCGGTCGGCTACCCGGGCCTGGTGCGCATCCTGACCAAGTCGCCCGTCGTCACCCGCGACATCGACCTGCTCACCAGTCTGCCGCGCGCCGAGGTCGGCATGACGGTGACCACCACCGACGACCAGGTCAGCCGCTGGCTGGAGGTCCGCGCCCCGCTCGCCTCCCGCCGCCTGCGCACCCTGGCCGAACTCAACGAGGCCGGTATCGCCACCTACGCCTTCGTCGGCCCGCTCCTGCCCCACTTCGCCACCCAGCCCGAACTCCTCGACGACCTCTTCGGACAGCTCGTCGAGGCCGGGGTGGGCGAGGTGTTCATGGAGCACATCAACCTCAAGCGCTACATCCTCGAGCGCATGGACCAGGTCCTTGCCGACGAGCCCGAAGAGGTCCGCGAGGCGTACCTCCAGGCGCGGACCAAGGAGCACCGCGAACAGCTCGACGCGATCGTGGCCGAGCTGCTGGACAGGCACGGGCTGCGGCTGCGCTTCGAAGAGGTCGTCCACCACGACGACAATGACGCCCTGCGGGCAAGGCTCGCATCCTCAGCGTGACCATGACCGTCACCAGGTCGCTGGGCCAGGCGTACGTCAGGCGGTGACGCCGGACTCGGGATCCGGCACCGCCATGGCCCACGTCCCCATGGCCTCCAGGACCTCGCGCAAGCCCTCGCCGAGAGGAGTCAGCGCGTACTCGACGCGCGGCGGGATCTCCGCGTAGGTCGTGCGGGTGACGATGCCGTGCCGCTCGAACTGACGCAGTCGACTTGTCAGAGTGTGCGGACTGATGCCGGGCAGGGCCTCGCGCAGCTGGTTGAACCGGTGCGGGCCGTGGAGCAGCTCGCGCACGATCAAAGTGGCCCACGGGCCGTTGAGCAGCGTGAGGAACCGGGCGACACCGCACTCAGGCAGACAGGGATCAGTCACAATTTCGACCGTACCCCATTAGTGCAGTTGATGTAACTGGTGCATCACATGCACTAATGGCGTCATGACCTACGTAATTCATGGCGCCACCGGCGCCCAGGGCGCCCCCGTATTCGCCGCTCTCGCCGCCGCGGGCAAGACCGTGACAGCCCTGACCCGCAACCCCGACGCCGTCGTGCCCGGCGCGCAGCGCGTCCTGATCGCCGGATACTCCTCCGCTGCCGACCTGACCGACGCCTACCGAGGCGCCGAGGGAGTCTTCATCCACTTGCCGGTGGCCCCGGAGGAGGACCGCCAGACCTACGCGCACAACGTCCTCACCGCCGTTCGCGAGGCCCGGCCGGACCGCGTCGTGTTCTCCACCAGCGGCTTCCCCATCGATCCCGCCATCGGCGGCGCCGCCGCGACCCTGGCCGCCGGCCTGTCCGACGGCGGCGTGTCCCACGCGGTCATCGCGCCCGAGCTCTACCTCGAGAACCTGCTCATGCCGCACGTCATCGGCTCCGTCCGCGAACGCGGCGTACTGCCCTACCCGATCCGGGCCGACTTCCCCGTCTCGTGGGCCTCCCACCTGGACATCGCCGACGCCGCCGTCGCCCTGCTCGACCGCACGGACGTCACCGGCGTAGTCTCTGTCGGTCAGTACCCGGCCATCACCGGACCGGATCTGGCCGAAGCGTTCGGCGCCCGACTCGGACGGCGGGTGGTCTTCGACCAGATCACCCCCGAGGAATTCCGCACCGCAATGACTCCCCTGATCGGGGCGAGCGCCGCCGCTGACATCGCAGGCGCCTACCAGGCAATGAGCGCCATGCCCGGCCGCTCGATCGCCACGGAGACCTCCGCCCAGAAGCTGCTGGGAGTCACCCCCCGGACCACCAGCCAGTGGCTGGCCGACATCGACCTTTGACCACAACCGCTGTCAGCTCCCGCCGAGTTCGCCAAGGGTTGGCAGGCCGCCGTATTCGACGGGCGGCCTGCCAACCCTTCAACTACTGTCCACCGCCCGGGCCAGGACCGCCTCGACTTCAACACGCTGAACTTGACAGAGAACACCAGATGCGCCGGCCAGTCCGCCGCCGCCCGGGCTGCACCCGCGCCGCGGCGGTGCATGCGCTGCTGGAGGCGCTCGAACGCGAGCCGTCCCGCTTCCCACACCACCAGCTCGCAGTCGACGGCTGTGTCGGCGGGCAGCTGCTCCACCGCGTGCGCGATCTCCGGGAACGGGGCGGCCAGGTCCCGTCCGTTACGGCTGCGTACGGCGATATGGCCGTCGGCCCACCGTCCTGCCAGGGCGCGATAGCCGTCCCACTTGAGCTGCGCTGCGCACCCGGCAGGCAGGGCCGGGTCGTTGACCGGTACGGCCCGCATCGGTTCGGGCAGCGACCAGGCGGGCGTGGGTGAGGGCATGGTCAACGTCTTCCACTCTCACCAAGCATCCTCGGCACAGGCCCCCCGGACGGCCGCACAGGGCGTGGATCGCGCTACCCCCACGCTAGGAGTTGATCCAAAACAGCGCGGTATGTCCGCAGGTGCGGGTTGAATGCCGCGCATGGACCTTGTTGAGGGCAGCATCGCGGCTGCTGCCGCGTTCTTCACCGGCTGGGCTGCATACAGTGCCAGGGATGCCGCGAAGACAGCCAAGGAGGCTGCCGAGTCGTCAGACCGCAACGCGCAGACAGCGAACCGGACGGCGGAACTGGCGGCTCAGACCGCCGAATCGGTTGCCCAGATCGAGCGGGACCGCTGGCACCGCGAACTCACCCCTCGCCTCCGCGTACGTGTCGACCTCTCCGGCTCCAACCAGGTACTGATCCTGCGATTCGACGGGCCCGGGGAGCTGGGACGTCTGCACATCACCTTGAGCATCCGCGACGACCGTGACCGCTCCGAGGACCCGGTGCTGGGATCGGATACCGACGAACAGCGCGCGGCGCGAGAAGCAGTGATCTGGGGGCCCCTGCGGTTCCGCTACGGGGTCGACCAGGCCGACTCAGCAGAACGCACCGCTGGCCCCTTCAGCCTGGAGGCTCACGACGAGCGGAAGGTCGCTGTCCAACCCAGCATGCGTCCACGCTGGTATGACGGTGCGGAGGGCGAATTGCGGTGGGAAGCCGACTACCGCTACCAGCGTCCCCTGCGGCTGTGGGCCGACTGCGAAGCCGAAGGGCATAAGCCGTGGCGCCTGGCCTTCGAGGTGTCCACCACGAGCGGCGAGTGGGCCGTGCCGGACACCGGCACGGGATGAGGTCACGCGGGCGGGGACGTGCCGCTGGTCGCAGTGGGTCGTTCTGCCAGGCATGACCTACTACCAGCTGTCCCGCCCCGTCCCGCCCCCGCAACCCGACCAGCCGCCCCGTGAGCCTTTCCCCGGAGAGGCCGCGGCTCTTGAAGCGACCGCCGCCGCCGGCCTGCGGGCGGCGAACTGGCTTCGCTCCCTGCCCGGCCCGGCAACCGGGAACTGGATCGCGGGAGATCTGGCCGATGCCGTCCAGGAGGCCACCAGCAGCCTGGACCCCGCAGACCGCGACGAGCCCGACCGCTGGGGGGAGGCCGGCGTACCGGAAGTACTCAGGAACCGGCTCGACATCGCGCTCAGCCTGCCGTACGTCGATTGGCTCGCTCCCGCACACAAGGCTGCCGTTCTCGCCATTACAGGCTGCGTGCTCGGCGTGCCGAAGATCGTCGCCAACGATCCCGTCGCCGCTGTAGAGAGCCAGCTAGCGTCGATGTGCGCGATTCTCGACAGCGCGCTCCTGCATCAGGCAGGGCCAGGAGCCGTATAGGTGATGCCGACGTCCCCGGCGGACGTTGCGGCCAGAGCCACCACCTTCCAGACCGCATCGGGTACACCAGGCCGGGGGCCGTTCCAGGAGTCGTTCAGGAGATCCACGGTCAACGCCACGGCCGTGCCGTCCGGCCCCTTCGCTGAGAACTTCACCTGCTGCGCCGTCCACGGGTTGTCGTTGACGCCGGCGAACTGCACTTCGGCGTGGTACGCCTCGAAGCTCTCTCCGTCGCGGATGAGGGTGAGGCTGCCCGGTCGGAGGTGGAGACCGACGTGGACCTGGGTGTCTTCCTGTACGGCGACGGGTTCGCCGGTGGCGCTCAGTTCCACGCTGCTCTCCAAGGGGATGAGGTAGCGGATGGTCAGTTACGACAGGCAGATGGGCGACCCTGAAGACCGGGTCACAGACCGGCGAGGACGACCTCGTCCAGGACGTCATCGAGGGCCACGGCGACCGTTTGCCGGACTGCCGAACTGGTGCCGCTCAGGCCAGCGAGGATGGCGCCCCAGTGGGCCAGAACCGGGGCGAGACGCCCTGCGGCTCCGTCGGGGCCGACGGCCCGCAGCCCGGCCCGGATCGCCTCAGCGCTCACGCTGCCATCAGCCCGGGTCACCGTCGCCAGCGCCCGCTCGGTCCCGTCCGGCACCCACGCCCCGGTGTCGAGATCCTGCCGGAGCTCCGCCAGCGCGGTCAGCACAGCCTCAGTCGTCGCCATGTGCTGACCCTACGTAGGCTGACCGGTCATGGGGAACGGCAGCAGGGCACGCGACGCAGGACGGGACTGGTCGTGTGCCGAGGGACTGCCTCCGTTGCAGTCGCCGTCACGGTCACCGCGTCGGGGGCGGATATGAGCGCCGCTGATCTGCCGCAGGTGCGGGTGCTCCTGCCGGACGGCCAGGAGGTCCGGGCCCGGCTGCATGCGCGCCAGGAGTTCCCCGTGGGCGGGTGGATGTACTGGGTGGGCATCGCGCTGTGGGCGGACGTGCCGGAGTCGGAGAGTGTGGAGCCGCGGGAGTATCGCGTCTGGCTGACTGCTGATCAGGCCCAGCCCGTCCCGGGCGTCTCCTACGATCTGGTCCCCACCCGTGCGCTGCGCCCGCAGGCGCCGACTGCTCAGGCGTCGGACCGGCGGGCGTGGAAGCTTCAGCACCAGGCGGCGGCCGGCGGGCGGCCCGCCTCGGTCGTCGTCCACGTGTGGGACTGCCCGGAAGCCCCGGCCGCCGGGGAGGAGCTGGACGTGTTCGCTGCCCTCGATGAGCTGCGGCGGCCCGGCGCCCAGGCCTGCTCTGAGTGCGGCGCGGACGTCGCCCTCGGGCCCCTCGCCTGAAAAGTCGCCAGCCCGTCGGTCGTCACCCTGTGAGTCAGGACCAGGCCGCCGACAATCTCAGCCCTGCTGGCAGAGATGCCGCGCTCGGAGGAACCAGACCCGCTGGCGGTACGCCAGTCGCCCAGTCGAAGTCGACCGTGCCGCCGGAGAATTGCGCCTCGCTGAAGTCGACCGTGTCGCTGAAGAACGACGCCTCGCTGAAGTTGGCCGTGCCGCCGGAGAACTCTGCCCAGCTGAGGTCGACCGTGCCGCCGGTGAATTCCGCGTTGCTGAAGTTGGCCGTGCCGCCGGTGAATTTCGCGTTGCTGAAGTCGGCCGTGGCGCCGGAGAATTCCGCGCTGCGGAAGTTGACCGTGCCGCCGGAGAACTCCGCCCAGCGGAAGTCGACCATGCCGCTGGAGAACCTCGTCTGGCTGAAGTTGACCGTGCCGCCGGTGAACTCCGCGCTGCGGAAGTTGACCGTGCCGCCGGAGAACCTCGTCTGGCTGAAGTCGGCCGTGCCGCCGGTGAACTCCGCGCTGCGGAAGTTGACCGTGCCGCCGGAGAACCTCGTCTGGCTGAAGTCGGCCGTGCCGCCGGTGAACTCCGCCCGGCCGAAGTCGACCGTGCCGCCGGAGAACTCCGCCCAGCGGAAGTCGACCGTGCCGCCGGAGAACTCCGCTCCGTTGAAGTAGACCCAGCCGCCGGAGAACGCCACTCCGTTGAAGAGGACCGTGCCGCTGGAAAACTGCGCCCCGCTGAAGCGGACCGTGCCGCCGTAGGAGAACTCCACGCTGGTGAAGTCTCCGCCGTCGAAGACGACGCCGGTGAAGTCGAAGTTGTACCCCCGCCAGGAGCGTGGGTCCCGCGGCAGCAGGCGCAGATGGTCGGTGATGAGTCGAATGATCGTGTGCCGGACTTCCCGTAAGGCCATGTAGGCATGCCGGGCATCTGTGTCGTCGGCAGGCACCGCAGATTCGGCGGTGTATGGCAGGCGCAGGTAGGCGCACAGTACGTCGATGCAGGTTTGGCGCAGTTCGCGGGTGGGGGCGTCGTCGGCGAGTCCGGCCAGGGCGTGCACGCCACCGAGGCGGACTGCGGCGGATTCCTCGCCGAGCTGGGAGACGGCCGTGGTGAAGCGTTCGGTGTGCAGGCGGGTGGCATCGCGCAGCGCGCCGTCCTCGTCGACCCGCTGGCGCCGGTAGGCGACGACCAAGGCGACCAAGGCGCCCGCCCCGGCGACCACGCCGAAGGAGAGCTTGACCAGGTCGAAGAGGGTCGTGGAGTCGATGCGGTGCTCGGGCTTGAGCCCGCGCACGTTCAGCAGGTCCCACCCGGCGAGGAACACGCCGCCGGCGATGGCGAGCGCGGCGGCGAAGGTCAGGGGCAGGACGATCCATACGTGCCACAGGCGCAGGCCGCGCCGCTCAGCCCGGCGTCCGGGCGGGGAGAGTCTCACGAGAGACAGGACGGTCCACAGCCGGGCGGCGGTTCGCAGTACCCCTGCCCGAGACTTGGCGTCCTTTGCTGGTCAGCCCCGCCCGGTATCTGGGGAGAGGCCTAGCGGACCTTCTTCAGGCAGGTCTGCGGGACTTGACCGCCTCGGACGACCTGCCAGAGGTGACCGTCCCGGCCGCATTTGTGATACGCCGGGCCGCTCTCGGTCCGGGCGATGGCGGCCACGCAGGAGGTGACCCGGTCGCCCTTGTGGAGGTAGTGATCCACGGGGGAGTTTGGCGACGCGACCGACCCACTTGCCGGGCGTCGTACGGCGACCCGCTTGCCCGTGACCTCCCACTGGGTGGTGCACGATGCGGCGGCTGGCGTCTTCTGCGGGGGCGCGGCAGCGGCGGCCTGCGGAGCGACGGCGAGGCCCGCGAGGACGGCCGCAACCGCGGCCAAGGTCATCAATCGGTTCATGATCAGGCAACTGCCGTGATCACCCGGCCCGTCACGGCCTGAACCCCAAGATCACCCGGCGGTGGGGCGCCTCGCACAGGAGGGCGGCGCACCGCCCGCCGCAGTCCGCGCTGTTACTTCCGGGTGTTGGTGTGGCGCACGTTGGAGCTCCACGCCGCCATGACCGGCTCGGCGCACCACTGACACAGGGGGAAGCCGCCGTTGCCGAATCGGTGGGTCTTGCGCTGGCAGCCGGCGCACGATCCGACGTCGCTACCGGAGCAGACCAGCGCGGACGGGTCGGGCTCGCTGATCGGGGGCGGGGAAGTGGGAGTGGTCATCGGCGGCGGTCCTGTGGCTCGAGAGGGTGGTCAGTGCACTGTGGTCAGACGTGGGGCCGGACGCGGGGATAAGCCGAGGATGCCCAGGCGCGTGTCGGGCTGGCAGTGCGTGCAGCCGGGCAGTCCCTCGGCCAGCAGACGGCGTGCTTCGTCGCGGCCGACCGGGCGCCGGCGCTTGCCCACGGCGTAGCAGTCGCCCGCATGGACCTGGACGGGCGGGCGCCCGTCACCGATGCCGAGTTCGACGACCCACTCCGGCGGCGCAGGCCGCGCACGACGACCCTGTTCTACCTCGCGCGCCCGCTGCTCCGTCGCCTGGATCTTGGCGTCTATCCGGCGCAACCAATGGGCGTGCCAGACACGTAGCGTCTGGAGCCGCGGCAGGTCATCAGGCAAATCATCGAACACACATTTGATTCTACGTGCCGGGCCCCGTGCACCACCCCAAGAGCCGGGTCTCCTCGTCGGACGTTGAGCGTGTGCCATCGAACCTTGACGAGCAGTAGTCCGTGCGGACGGCGGCAGCCCTGATGGGCTACGCCCCGCAACCGGCCGGATCGATGTGCGTTGAGCAGGCATGATCCTTTCCCTGTCTCCTGCTCCCAAGCATGGTGTGTGCCGTGGCATCGTCACCTTGCTGGCGTGCGCCGTGCTGATGGCGGTCCCGGTGCCGGCGGGGGCCGCACCCGTCGCATCTGCCACCCAGACGTCGACCACCGCCGTGAAGAAGTCTTCTGACTTCCCGGATGTCGACTGGATCGTGTGCGAGATCAACAAGGAACGCGCGGTCAACGGCGTCCCCGCATTGACGATCGTCGACCGGGCCTCCACCGTCGCCAAGGCACACGCGGCCGACATGTTCCAGATGAACAAGCTGACTTCGATCGGCAGCGACGGCCGCACCCTGCGGGACCGCCTGACCGACGCCGGCATCTACTCCCGCCTCATCGAGGAGTTCATGTTCTACGGATACAAGAACAACGAGTACTTCGCGGACATGGCCACTGACAACACCCCGAGCAACACCTTCTACAAGGCTCTGATGAGCCAGGACATCGCCGCCTTCGGCATGGGCGAGGACAACATGTACACGGACGTCATCCTTCTCGGCTATCACCGCAGGCTGGTCCAGCGCGATGCGGTCTGTGAGGACTCCGCCTCCCTGGGGTGACGCCGATCAGGTCGCACGCTGCCAACGCGCGTGGTTGCCCGGCGAGCGGGCGCAGCGCACGCAAAAGGCCGGCACCCCTCAGTCCGCCGAAGCGGGTGGCACGGGGTACCGGCCAACAGCTTCATGCGCGGTAGTCGTCGGCACGTACACCGAGTCCCGGCGTTCCACAGAGACGTCACGCCAAGTGCCGTTACGGAGGCTGCCGTTCGCCTGCCAGACGCGCGGCATGTCCCCTACCGTGATCGTGTGTCTGCACCACCTTCGCCTCCGCCGCCGACAGGGCCCCCGCCCCCGAGCCGGTGGCAACAGGCGCGGGCGCGATGGGCCGACCGCCACGCCCTGCCGCGCTTCGGGTTCTGGCTCCTCAGCCGCGGTGCCACCGTCATCGGCCTCTGCGTACTGCTCTACGTCGTCAACGGCTTCGCGAACGGCTGGACGCTGGCCTATGAGGTCATGACCGCCATCACCTCGCCCGCCGACGACACCGTCCCCTGCCCGTGGTGCGCCTGGCCCCTGTCCCTCGCCGGCTGGGCCGTGGTCCCGGCCGTCATCGGCGCAGCCGCCGGCTACGTCATCACCGAACAGATCCAAACCCACCACGCCCGCCAGCTCGGCGACGTCCTGGACGAGCTGCGCCGCCTCGCCGAACAGCCCGGCAGCCCGCCCGGATCATCCGGGAGCGGCCCGTGATCACGTTGCATGAGGCATTCGAGCAAGGCAGCGCCGACGTCAAGGCAGCCATCCAGGCTTTCGGTGCCAGCCACCAGAGCACGGAGCCGGAGTCCGAGTGCCCGCCACCCGAGCCGGACTGGAAGACCGCAGAGAAACACTTCACTCAGCTGACCGAGGTCATCATGGGCGCCGCCATCCCGCACCGGCCAGATCGGACAAGCATCGTGCGCCGCGCTGAGCACGAGGCCATCGCCTTCCTGCTCGCGGTCACCCAACAGACCAATTTCCGCTGCCCCATCTGCGTCATGCGACACCGGAGCCCGCAGTGAACCCCCGGCCTACCCTGGAGGCGTGGTGACGGACGCCGAACGCAGGGCACACGCAGCCCGCCTACGCGGACTGCTCTATCTCGCCTGCCCCGACGCCTCACCTGAAGGAATTGAGGGCACGGCGAGGGCTATCGCCGAATCCCCAGACAAATTCCCCCACACCGCGGTGCCGCAAGCCGCCCTACTTGCCGCGCCTGCCGAAGGCCAGCGCACTTCGCGACGGCAGGACCTGTCCGGTGCGGACCTGTCCGGCGCGAACCTGTCCGGCGCGCGCCTGTCCGACGCGAACCTGTCCCAGGCGGACCTGTCCGGTGCGGACCTGTCCGGCGCGAACCTGTCCGGCGCGCGCCTGTCCGACGCGAACCTGTCCGACGCGCGCCTGTCCGACGCGCGCCTGTCCGACGCGCGCCTGTCCGGCGCGAACCTGTCCCGCGCGAACCTGTCTGACGCGAACTTGTCCCGCGCGAACCTGTCCCGCGCGGACCTGTCTGACGCGGACTTGTCCGGCGCGACTCTGTCCGACGCGGACCTGTCCGGCGCGATCCTGTCCGACGCGATCCTGTCCCGCGCGGACCTGTCCGGCGCGCGCCTGTCCGACGCGATCCTGTACCGCGCGGACCTGTCCGGCGCGATCCTGTCCGGTGCGGACCTGTACGGCGCGACTCTGTCCGACGCGAACCTGTTCCGCGCGAACTTGTCCCGCGCGTACCTGTACGGCGCGTACTTGTCCCGCGCGAACCTGTCCGGTGCGGACCTGTCCGGCGCGACCCTGTCCCGCGCGACCCTGTCTGACGCGAACCTGTCCGACACGGATCTGTCCGGCGCGACTCTGTCCGACGCGAACGTGTCCGACGCGCGCCTGTTCCGCGCGAACGTGTCCCGCGCGAACTTGTCCGGCGCGATCTTGTCCGGCGCGATCTACGTGGAGCTGGTTTGGTCTGAGAGGACGGTTTGGCCCGCTGATGTTGCCCAGCAGATGAGGGAGCGCTCTGTGCCCATCGGCAACGGTCAGTGGCAGGTGCAGGGGTCTGGTTCCAGCGGAGCCGAGGTGGTTCTACCACCCATACCCGTCCGCTGATGCCCACCGTTGCTCGTGCCAGGGCGACCCTGCACAAAAGGCCGGCACCCCTCAGTCCGCCGAAGCGGGTGGCACGGGGTACCGGCCGAAGCGAACCTCCGAAGAGGAACTAGCACCAGCATAGCCCGCCGCAGCACGGCCCACGGGCGCCGCGCTGCGGCTCTCTGACGCCGTCTCGGGCCCGGGGGAGCAGCGAGGGCGCAGCAGGCGCCACAGGGCGCAGCAAGGTCCCTTATTTCGCGGGGTGGGCGGGGCGGGGTGCGCCACCGGCCGCCGCCACGCGCGGCACGGCCCGCTCCGCGGTCCTGCGGGGCGCCTCCGGCACCCCGGCGCGTGCTGCGGGCGACTCCGTCGCCCTTGCCGATGCTGCTCCGCAGCTCCGGGCGTCCCGGCTCCGCCGGGAAAACGGCCGGTACCGCACCCCGCCCCGACTACCCCGCGAAATAGGGCCCGGTAAAGCATTTCCGCCCCAGAAAATGAAATAAAAAAGATCCACTCAATCGGCCTTTTCGGCCCCTATTCCTTTGAATTCGGGGCGTCGATTCGGTATTGTTTCTCTTGTCGGAAGGGAGTGGCACCCAACCGACAAAGCGAACCAAGCACCGAAGCGAAAAGGAACACAATGGAACAGCACGCCCGTTACGTCATCGGCACGCGTGAAGACTCCGGGATCTACCCCGTTGCAGTCGACGGCTACCCCGCCGGAACCGTTCACCGCCGTCACGGCAGTTGGTTCCCGACCATGCCCGGCCACAAGCTGACCGGCCGCAGCACCAGCCGGGAAGGCGCCGCCGAACTCCTCGTCGCCGCCGTCGACCAGGGCAAGCGACCCACCGTCCCCCTCACGGCCGTACGCCCCCACACGCCCCGCGCCGTGGACGTCGCGCACCGCAGCTACACCTACCTCATCCCCTCCCTGCGCCCCACGCTCCCCAACGTGGTGCGGGCCGCCGAAGCCATGGCCCGGCTCACAGAGCTCGCCTGGAAGCCCCTCCAGGGCTACCCCGGCGCTGACCAGCCCTGGATGATGGAGTGCCAGTTGTGCGGGTGGGAAGGCCGACGCTTCTGGTCCCACCTCCGAGGCCGCAACGGCGACCCCACGCCGCGCCCCATCACCCGGCACCCCGGATGCATCCCCGTCGCCGAACACGCAAAGCGCATCGCCGAATTCGCGGCGTACCTCACCATCACCTGCGAATGCGTCGCATTCCAACACCCCACCCACGTCGACGACGCGCGAGAAATCCTCAAGACCCTCAGCCATTCCCCCGCCGCCACGATGCCTTACGCACGGGCAATCCTGGAGCCCTGCACCGCCTCCAGCGTCCGGGCAATCGTCCTGCGGGAAGCACTGAATTCCCTCACCGCAAAGAAGTAGGCACGCGCACACCAGCGGGAGGCCCGAACCGGGCCTCCCGCCCCCGCCCGGCGAGCACTCCGCGCCGCCGCCCGGCCACCCTTTCCCGCGCCCCGCCGCGAGTTGAGCCGCCCCAAGCGCCCGCTCCTCGCCGCTCTCTGCGCGCAATCCAGCACGCCCAAGGGAATTCAGTGATCCCGGTAAAGAGCACCGAAGAACAGCGCCTCCACTACACCCGCGCCATTATCGAGAAGTGGGAAGAAGCCACGCCCGACCAAAAGCGCCGTGGTCGCAAATGGTACGACGTCGCCCACGAATTCGCCCTAGAAATCTCGGGAGGAGACGCAACGAAAGGGGCGGGCGTATTGGCCGCATTGTCCGCCAACACATCGTGGGCCGAAAACTGCCGACTCGCCCGAAAGGCATTCACCGAAGGAGTCGCAACCGGACACGTCCGAGACGCACTCACCAAAGCAAATCGCATCATGGCGGGAACCGACCCCGCCGAAGTGCTCCCCATGAAACTCAAAACCGGCTGGTTCTACCTCTGCATCGAAAACCCAGAACACCCCGAATCCGTCGTCATCGACCGCCACGCCCACGACATCGCAGTCCGCAAGGTCTACGGCCAACGCGACCGAGGCCTAGGCGCACAGGGCCGCTACAACACGCTTGCCGACTGCTACCGAGCCGCCGCACAGGCAATCGGAGAGATCCCCAGCCGAGTTCAGGCAGTCACATGGGTAGTACATATCGAGAGGCAATCATGAACGTCATCACCTGCGTCGAATGCAACGGCACGGAGACATTCCGCGTACGCCCTGACAAGGCATTCGAATGCCCCCAAGGACACGAAATCACCGCCCGGGACATCCGATTGGACGGAATGAACGTCTGGGCCGTTGATGCCTCAGGAACTCTCGGGTACGTTGTCCACCCAGTCTTTTCGCTCGAAGTAATCGCGGAATCGCTGGACAACCTAGAAGCCTCAGACTGGTGCCCCGACCCTGAGTACTCGGCCCGCTCTGCACTCGATACGGCGCTGCACGCCTGCCTCGATTACGTGGCTGCGTACCGCGCAGGACTGGTTCAATGCCTAAGCGGGCCTGAGGAATTGGAGAGGTGATGCCACCTCACCCTAGATTCCATCCGGGACAGGTTTTGACGCACCTTCACTGGGCAGATAGGGTGTGGGCGTTGAGACCAGAACCGATCCGGGCAGTAACTCTGACACACAGCGGAGTTACTGACAGCCCGTCAGGTTCGGCAGGCGCCTACGCTCCGCTACGGCACCGGCCTCCTGTAGGAGCCGCAGGCCAGATCGCGGAGCGATCAGGCCTCTGATCTGCACGGAGTGCAGATCAAGGGTGGGGAGCGCGGAGCGACTCCCCACCCGCCCGGACGGAGTCCGGGCCCGCCGGCGCTTTGCGCCGGAACCGCCGCGTAGCGGCGGCGCGTCGCGTTCGCGGAGCGAACCG
>NZ_JBHUYR010000018.1:0-86675 GCF_042668605.1 Streptomyces sp. NPDC057280 | reverse complement strand
CTGGGGCGGGACTGGGGAGTCTGCACTCATCCCGGCTCCGCGTTCGACGGTCGAGCCCGTTTTGAGCACGACGGTTGCGAGCTCTTCGCCATCCGAGAGGACGGTTCGTTCGGGTGAGTTCGCGCGGGTTCGGGCGATGCGCGGATCCGGCTTTTCGAACTCGTACGCCCCAACAGGCATACTCGTATAGACGAGTGGGCAAGTTAAGTGGCAGAGTGGTCCTCGCGAACCCGGAGATGGGGTTCGCAGGTTACGGCTCGGGCATGCGGTACCGGGCCCGGTACGTGGGGCCCGAGGGGACCGAAAAGTCGAAGAGCTTTCCGGACCGGCAAAAGCGGCTCGCTGGCGCACACCGAGGCGGACATGGCGCGGGGGCAGTACGTCGACCCGCGTGCGGCCAGGATCACCTTCCAGCAGTACGCGGAAGAGTGGGTCACTCACGCGCCCGACCCGAACACCCAGGCGTCGATGGAGTCGCAGCTTCGGTTGCACGCGTACCCGTACCTGGGTACGCGCCCTCTGGATTCCTTCCAGCCTGCGCATATCCGCGGCTGGCTGAGGCAGCTCAAGGAGAACGGGGTCCATGGGGCGTACGCCCGGACGATCTACTCCAACGTGCGAGCGGCGCTGAGTGCGGCTGTGGACGACGGGCACCTTTCCCGGAATCCGTGCGCCGCTCGGTCCGTACGGCCGCCGACCGTCGACGACAGACGGGTCACCCCGTGGACGCCGGAGCGCGTCTTCGCCGTCCGGGCCGGCATGCCTGAGCGCTTTCAGGCCATGGTCGACCTGAGCGCCGGATGCGGGCTGCGACAGGGCGAGATCCTCGGCGTCGCGGTCGACGCGATCGACTTTGAGGCGGGCACGCTGCACGTTGTCCAGCAACTGAAGCTGAGCCGAAGCAAGGCCGTCTTCGCGCCGCCGAAGGGTGGCAAGCTCCGAGACGTGCCACTTCCCGGGCCCGTCGCCGATGCGCTCCAGGCGCACATGAAGCGGTGCCCGCCAGTCGAGATCACCTTGCCCTGGAAAATCGCTGGCGGGCCTTCGGTGACCAAGCGGCTGATCTTCACCGGGCCTCGTGGCGGGCATGTCTGGCGTACATCCCTCAACGAGGAGGTATGGAAGCGGGCGCTTGCTGCGGCCGGGGTCATCCCCGAGCGGCAGCCAGGTGAGTCGTACGCCGAGTCTCGCGAGAACGGCATGCATGCCCTCCGCCACTTCTACGCCTCGGTGCTCCTGGACGCCGGAGAGAACATCAAGGCCCTCGCCGAGTACCTCGGCCACTCGGACCCGGGTCTGACCCTCCGTGTGTACGCACACCTCATGCCGTCCAGCCAGGAACGCACACGAAAGGCCGTCGCTCACACATACGAAGAATTTGGACGCAGAATCTGAGCGACTCGGCTTTCCTAGGCTCTAAAAGTGAGCCCAAAGCTCAGATTCCAAGCCCTAGTGCAATCTTGCACGCAAGCAAGGTTGGAAGGCTAAGACCAGGTGGAGTATTGCAATACAGGCACCCGAGAATCTCCCCCGCCAGGCAGAGTCTCCGCTGTTCAAGGCGCTGAACAAAGCGTCCAGCTCACAGAACGCAGCAGCCTTCTACTTTTCTACTGTAGAAGTAGAAAGCCTCCCCTAGCTGCGCGTTTGTCTCGCAACGCGCAGCTGTGAAAAAGTCTCACTACGTGCGAATGCCGCCCGAGCAGGGGCGGCATTCGCTTCCGTTTCTGTACTCAGAAACCCTTGCCAGGAACCCGACCACAGATGGAGGCCACATGGTCCCACGCGCAGGTGTCACCGTCGACATCTGTCCCCGCGACCTGCCGATCGCGCTCATCGGCACGGCCGGCGGTGCACTCGCCCTCTGGGCCAGCGCCCCCGCCGAGATCGTCATCCCGACGGCCTTGCTGATCGTCCTCGACGTCCGCATTCGCCGCTGGCGACGCCGCACCTGACGGCCCGATCCAGCAGCTGACGGCCCAGAGACGGCCCGAGGCCACGGAAAAGCCCCCCACCCGCAGGGAAACCGCAGGTGGGGGGCTTAATCGCGTCGAGTTACTTCTTCTTGCCCTGGTTCTTGACCGCCTCGATCGCCGCCGCTGCCGCCTCCGGGTCGAGGTAGCGGCCGCCCGGGGTCACCGGGTTGAAGTCGGCGTCGAGTTCGTAGTACAGGGGGATGCCCGTCGGGATGTTCAGGCCCGCGATGTCCGCGTCCGAGATGCCGTCCAGGTGCTTGACCAGGGCGCGGAGGCTGTTGCCGTGGGCGGCGACGAGGACCGTGCGGCCGGCCAGGAGGTCGGGGACGATGCCGTCGTACCAGTACGGGAGCATGCGGACCACGACGTCCTTCAGGCACTCCGTGCGGGGGCGCAGCTCCGGGGGGATGGAGGAGTAGCGGGGGTCCGCCGACTGGGAGAACTCCGTGCCGTCCTCGAGCGGGGGCGGCGGGGTGTCGTACGAGCGGCGCCACAGCATGAACTGCTCCTCGCCGAACTCCGCGAGGGTCTGCGCCTTGTCCTTGCCCTGGAGGGCGCCGTAGTGGCGCTCGTTCAGGCGCCAGCTGCGGTGGACCGGGATCCAGTGGCGGTCGGCGGCCTCGAGGGCCAGCTGCGCCGTGCGGATCGCTCGCTTCTGGAGGGACGTGTGGACCACGTCGGGCAGGAGATCGGCGTCCTTCAGGAGCTCGCCACCGCGGACCGCCTCCTTCTCGCCCTTCTCGTTGAGGTTGACGTCCACCCAGCCGGTGAACAGGTTCTTCGCGTTCCACTCGCTCTCGCCGTGGCGGAGGAGGATCAGCTTGTACGGTGCGTCGGCCATGCGTATGAGCGTAATCCAAGGGCTCGGCCGCTCGCGCCTGCGCTCGATGGGCGGACTCTTGACGGGATCTGTTAATTGAGTGGCCTCGCCGGAGCCCTGTTATGTAAGTTCTCATCGCCGCTTGGGACGCTTACATCACCGGGGGATTGGTCATGCCACTCGTCGCCGTCAGACGCGCCCTCCGGGAGACCGTCTCCGGGCTCCCCCGCGAGTTCTGGTGGCTGTGGACCAGCACCCTCGTCAACCGCCTCGGCGCCTTCGTCGCCACCTTCATGGCGCTCTACCTGACGCTGGACAGGGGGTACAGCGCCGCCTATGCCGGTCTCGTCGCCTCACTGCACGGGCTCGGCGGTGTCGTCTCCTCCATCGGGGCCGGCGTCATGACCGACCGGCTCGGGCGGCGGCCCACACTGCTCGCCGCGCAGGCCTCCACCGCCGCCTCCGTCGCCCTGCTCGGGTTCATGCACCACCCCGCCGCCATCGCCGCCGTCGCCTTCCTCGTCGGCCTGACCTCCAACGCCTCACGGCCGGCCGTGCAGGCGATGATGGCCGACATCGTGCGGCCCGAGGACCGGGTGCGGGCCTTCTCCCTCAACTACTGGGCCATCAACCTCGGCTTCGCCGTCTCCTCCATGGGCGCCGGGTTCATCGCCGAGTTCAGCTACCTCGCCGGCTTCCTCATCGAGGCCGCCATGACCGCCGTGTGCGCGGTCGTCGTCTTCCTGAAGCTGCCCGAGTCACGGCCCGAGCGCACGGCGAGCGAGGCGAAGGCGGACACCGAGGTCGGCCTCGGGACCGTGCTGCGCGACGGGCGGTACATGGGTGTCGTCGGGCTGTCCTTCCTCGTCGCCCTCGTCTTCCAGCAGGGCTCGGTCGGACTTCCGGTGGCGATGGGTGAGGCCGGGTTCACGCCCGCCGACTACGGCATGGCCATCGCCGTCAACGGCGTGCTGATCGTCGCGCTCCAGATCCCCGTCACCCGGTTCATCCAGCACCGCGACCCGCGCCGGCTGCTCGTCATCTCGTCCCTTCTCGCCGGGTACGGCTTCGGGCTGACCGCCTTCGCCGGGTCCATCGGCGTCTTCGCCCTCACCGTCTGCGTGTGGACCCTCGCCGAGATCGTCAACGCCCCGACCCAGACGAGCCTCGTCGTCCGCCTCTCCCCCGTCCACGGCCGCGGCCGCTACCAGGGCATGTACACCCTGTCCTGGGCCGTCGCCTCCCTCGTCGCCCCGCTGATGTCCGGTCTCGTCATCGACCACTACGGCGCCGAGTGGCTGTGGGGGATGTGCGCGGTCGTCGGGACGGTGGCCGGCGTCGGGTACGCGGCCCTGATGCGGCGGCTGCCGACCGAGGAGCCGGTCCTCGCGGAACCGCCGTCCCTGGCGAAGCCCGAGGTCAGCGCCGCCTGACAGGCAGACAGACACAGAGACACAGAGACACGGAACGGCGACGAGCCCCCTGCCCGGACGGATACGCGGGCAGGGGGCTCGGCTCGTCGTCACACGAGCAGCGGCCTGAGGCCGGAAACCTGACGTCGGAAGCCCTGGGTCAGAAGCTCGCCGTCACGCCGACCTCGTGCGGCAGCGCGCCCAGCGCACCGCCGACGGTGCCCAGGGCGGTGGCCTTCACCGAGTCGAGCTGGGCGAGGACGTCCGCGCTGCTGAGCGTGGTGTCACCGACAGTGGCGGTGATCTGGGGGGCCAGGCCACCGGAGACGGTGTCGAGGTCGGCGTCGGAGAGCTCGGCGGTCTGAACCTGGGGAGCGGAGTTCATGAGGAAACAGCCCTTCGCATGGGTGCACTTGGGGGGACCGCCCCGCGGGGGACAGCGGGCGGGGCGCGGTGCGCAGGATCAAACCACGGAGCGCGCCCGGCATCCAGCGCGTCCGCGCTCGTCGCAGTGCGGTTGAGCGCGGAGGTGACCCAACCATGAGGGCCTGTCCACGAATTGGGGGCAGGTTCTCTACACCCGGCACCCCACGGGCGGCCGACCGGGGCCGCGCTCACGCGCGCGAACGGGACAACTCCGCATCAACAGCGCCCGCCCGCGGCATGGTTGCGGACGGTCTGTGCAGATTCCGTCACGGATGCATCCGGGCGCCTTTCATGACCTTGTCGACGGCATTGCGGGGGCCGTGGACCGCGATCCCGACGAGGTCGAGGTCGGCCGTCCGTACGGCCCGTACCGCCGCCCGGTTGTCGCGGTCGTTGCCGGTGGCGAACAGGTCGCTCGTGAACACCGCGCGCGGCAGCGCGCGGGACAGCACGCGCGCGTGGGCCGCCTTCAGCGTCTCCTTGGCGCCCTCGAAGACCAGCACCGGCTGCCGGAACATCGGCAGACACCGCACCCCGTCCGCGTCCTCGTACGGCTCCCCGACCACCTCGGGGACCTCGGTGCCGAGGCCGCTGACGAGGAACGCGGTGACGTTCAGCCGCTGCCAGGACTCCAGGTCCTCGCGCAGCAGGACGGCGATCTTGGTGTCGAAACGGACCGGTTCAGCGCTGCGGGTCGGTTCAGTGCCACGGACCGGTTCAGTGCTGCGGACCGGTTCAGCGCTAGGGATCGGTTCAGTGCTCATGCAGGAAGCGTGCGGGCGGTCGTACGGTTTCGTCTTGTACGTTCTTTGCATGGCCACCCGGCAGGAAGTCACCGCCTGGCGCCCGGCCGTCCCGGGTGTCGTGGAGGTCTTCCACGCGCACTTCACGGGGTACGCCTACCCGATGCACGTCCACGAGGCGTGGACGCTGCTGATCGTGGACGACGGGGCCGTACGGTACGACCTCGACCGGCACGAGCACGGCACCCCGCACGACACCGTGTCGCTGCTGCCGCCGCACGTCCCGCACAACGGCTCCCCCGCCACGCCGGGCGGCTTCCGCAAACGGGTCGTCTACCTCGACACCTCACTGCTCGGCGCGGACCTCGTCGGGTCGGCCGTCGACACCCCCGACCTGCGGGACCCGGTGCTGCGGCGGCGCGTCGGGCAGCTGCACCACGCCCTCGACCATCCCGGCGACGAGCTGGAGGCGGCCAGCAGGCTGACGTTCATCGGCGAGCGGCTCACCGCCCATCTACGGCCGCGCCTGGTCACGGAGGTCCCGCGCGCCGACCCCGGACTCGCCCGGCGACTACGGGAGTTGCTGGACGCGCGGATCGTCGAGGGCGTCGCCCTGAAGGAGGCCGCCGCACTGCTGCACGCCCATCCCGCCCATCTCGTACGGGCGTTCAGCACCGCCTACGGCATCGCCCCGCACCAGTACCTCACCTCCCGCCGCGTCGACCGGGCCCGCCGGCTGCTGCTGGAGGGGCGGCGGCCCGGCGAGGTGGCCACGGCCACCGGGTTCTTCGACCAGGCCCATCTCACCCGGCACTTCCGGAAGTTGGTGGGGGTCACGCCGGGGCGGTACGCCAAGTCAGTCTGAGGGGCCGCCCGTCGGGCGTTGCGTGAGGTGGGCGAACGCGTCCAGGTTGCGGGTGGACTCGCCCCGGGAGACGCGCCACTCGTACTCCTTGCGGATCGCGCTCGCGAAGCCCAGTTCCAGGAGGGTGTTGAAGCTGTCGTCCGCCGCTTCCAGGGTCTGGCCGAGGAGACGGTCGATCTCGTCCGGGGTGACCGCGGCGAGCGGGAGCTTGGCGGTGACGTAGATGTCGCCGAGCTGGTCGACGGCGTAACTCACGCCGTACAGCTTGAGGTTGCGCTCCAGGAGCCAGCGGTGGACGCCCGGCTCGTTCTCGTCGGGGTGGCGGATGACGAAGGCGTTCAGGGAGAGGGAGTGCCGGCCGACGAGCAGGGAGACCGTCGTCTTCAGCTTGCGGGTGCCGGGGAGCTGGACGACGTAGGTGCCGGGGGCGGGGCTCTCCCAGTCGAGTTCGTTGTCCTTGAGGACGGTCTCGATGACCTGCGCCGCTTTCTCCGTTTTCGCCGTGTCAGCCATGGTGGGAGCGTACGTGACGGCGGTGGGCCTGGGTCGCTGCCGTGTAGACGTCGGCCGTCGCCGCCGCCGCGGTGTCCCAGCCGAAGGACTGCGCGTGCCGGGCCGCCGCGGCGCCCGCGCGGGGGGTGAGCTGCGGGTCGTCGGCGAAACGGGCGAGCACGCGCGCGTAGTCGGCGGGATTGTGGCCCCGTACGAGGAAACCGGTCTCGCCGTCGCGGACCGCCACCGGCAGGCCGCCGACCGCGGCCGCGAGGACCGGGGTGCCGGTCGCCTGCGCCTCTATGGCCACCAGGCCGAAGGACTCGCTGTACGACGGCATGACCAGCAGGGATGCCGCACGGAACCAGTCCGCGAGCTGGTCCTGGCCGACGGGCGGGCGGAAGCGTACGACGTCCGCGATGCCCAGGCGGGCGGCCAGCTTCTGCAGGCCCTCCGGCTTGGCCAGGCCGCTGCCGCTGGGGCCGCCGACCACGGGGACGACCAGGCGGGAGCGGAGTTCCGGGCGCTCGTCGAGGAGGACGGCGACGGCGCGCAGGAGGATGTCCGGGGCCTTCAGGGGCTGGATGCGGCCCGCGAAGAGGGGGATGAGGGCGTCCTGGGGGAGGCCGAGGCGGGCTCGGGCGGCCGCGCGGCCGTCGGCGGGACAGAAGCGGTCCAGGTTCACGCCGGGGTGGACGACGGCGACCTTGGCGGGGTCGGCGTCGTAGTGGTGGACGAGTTCGTCGCGTTCCTCGGTGGTGTTCGCGATGAGCCGGTCCGCCGCCTGCACGATCTGGGTCTCGCCGATGACACGGGCGGCGGGCTCGGGGGTGTCGCCGTCGGCGAGGTTGGCGTTCTTGACCTTGGCCATGGTGTGCATGGCGTGCACCAGGGGGACGCCCCAGCGCTGGGCGGCGAGCCAGCCGACGTGGCCGGAGAGCCAGTAGTGGGTGTGGACGAGGTCGTAGTACCCGGGGCGGTGGCCGGCCCAGGCCTGCATCACGCCGTGCGTGAAGGCGCACAGCTGGGCGGGGAGGTCCTCCTTGGCGAGGCCCTCGTAGGGGCCGGCGTCGACGTGCCGGACCAGGACCCCGGGGGACAGCTCGACCGTGGGCGGGAGGGAGGCCGTGGTCGCGCGCGTGAAGATCTCGACCTCGATGTTGATCGCGGCGAGGCGCTGCGCGAGCTCGACGATGTAGACGTTCATGCCGCCCGCGTCGCCGGTGCCGGGCTGGTGGAGGGGGGAGGTGTGCACGGAGAGCATCGCCACGCGGCGCGGGCGACGGTGCAGCCTCAGCCTGGGGGGCGTGGCCGGGGAACGACGCCCGAGCCTGCTGACGTACTGGCTCACGTGGCGTTTCCTCCTTGCTGCGGGCATGCCGGACGGAGGGTGTGGGGCGCCCTCCAAGGGGGTGCAACGTCGGAGGGGCTGGTTCCCATTCCGGGCGGGGCAGTTTTTGCCCTCGCATTACCGAAGGCGCTCAACTGTTCGGGCTTGCGTTGCGTTGTGCGTGAGGGCGGTGGCGAGTCGCCGCATACCCTCGTACGTATGACATCTCGTGCCAGTACCCGTCCCGTGGGCACTGTCACGCGCGGGACCACCAATCCCAATCGACTGCGGCGGATGGATCGCTGGATCGCCGCCACCCATGGGGCCGAGCTGCGGCGGGTCGAGGACCCCGTCGCCGTGGATCTCGGGTACGGGGCCGCCCCGTGGACCGCCGTCGAGTTGCTCGGCCGGCTGCGTACCGTCGCCCCGCGGGTGCGTGTGGTCGGGGTGGAGATCGAGCCCGCTCGGGTCGCCGCCGCCAAGCCCTATGAGCGGGAGGGGCTCGTTTTCCGGCACGGTGGGTTCGAGATCCCGATACCGCAGCGGCCGGTGCTGGTGCGGGCGGCGAATGTGCTGCGGCAGTACGACGAGGGCGAGGTCGCGGAGGTCTGGGGGCGGATCTGTGCGCGGCTCGCGCCCGGGGGGCTGCTCGTCGAGGGGACCTGTGACGAGATCGGGCGGCGGCATGTGTGGGTCGCGCTCGGGGCGGAAGGGGCGCGGACCGTCACGTTCGCTGCTCGGCTGGGGTCACTTGAGCGGCCGTCCGATCTCGCCGAGCGGCTACCGAAGGCTCTTATTCATCGCAACGTGCCGGGGGAACCCGTGCATGCCTTCCTGCGGGACTTCGACCGGGCCTGGGCCGCCGCCGCGCCCTATGCGTCGTACGGCGCCCGGCAGCGGTGGATGCGGGCCGTGCGGGAGATGCGGGCCGACTGGCCGGTGGTGGACGGGCCTGTGCGGTGGCGGCAGGGCGAAGTGACCCTGGCATGGGAGGCGTTGGCGCCCCGGGGCCGCTGAGCTGCGGGGAACGATCTCCGTGAGTCGTTCGTCACAAAGGCGGGGAGATCGTCGTCGGGGGTGGGAACGGGGGGCAGGAAGAGCGAAGCACCGCTGAAGCACGACCTCTGTCGCTTTTCGGTGGCACATGGCACGATCCCCCAAGCGTCCGTAAGTTACTGACGGTAAATCAGGTTTGGGGGCAGAGGTATGGGTGCGGGCAAGCGGGGGCTGTTGACGGCGGCCGTGACCGTGGTCTGTGCGGTCACCGTGCTGGCGGCTCCGGGTACGGCGTTCGCGGCACCGACTCCCACACCGACACCGACCCCCAGCGCCTCGCCCTCCGCGGCGCCCGGCAAGGACCTCGAGGCCGTACGCGAGAAGCTGGACGCCCTGTACCACGACGCCGCCGTGGCCACGGACCAGTACAACGCCGCCGAGGAGGCGGCCGACGAGCAGTCGGCCGCGATCGTGGCGCTGGCGAAGAAGATCGTCAAGGGGCAGGAGCGGCTCGCCGAGCTGAAGAAGCGGGCGGGTGCGGCGGCCGCCGCCCAGTACCGCAGCGGCGGACTGCCCGACGAGGCGCAGCTGATGCTCAGCGACGACCCGGAGGACTTCCTCAACGGGGCCGGACGGGTGCTCCAGGGACAGCGCGCCACCAAGGGGCTGCTGGAGGAATTGACCCGCACCCAGGAGGACTTGGAGCAGTACGCCGACGACGCCTCCGCGCAGTGGGAGAGGCTGGAGGCCAACCGGAAGGCCAAGGCCGCCGCCAAGAAGAAGGTCAAGCAGCAGATCGCCACCGCCGAGGAACTCGAGTCCAAGCTCGAGAAGAAGGAGAAGGAGCGGCTGGCGCGGCTGGAGCAGGAGGCCGCCTACAAGGCGCAGAGCACCTGGCTCGACTCCGGCATCCTCGACGAGATCAACGGCAAGGCCTCCGCGCAGGGCAAGAAGGCCGTGGAGTACGCGACCTCGCAGATCGGCAAGCCGTACGAGTGGGGCGCCGAGGGGCCGGGGTCCTACGACTGCTCGGGACTCACCTCGCAGGCCTGGGCCAGTGCCGGGCAGCCCATTCCGCGGACCTCGCAGGAGCAGTGGAAGCAGCTGAAGAAAATCGACATCAAGGACATGCGGCCCGGCGACCTCATCATCTACAACTCCGATGCCAGCCATGTCGCGATGTACATAGGCGACGGCGCGATCGTGCACGCCCCGCGCCCGGGGCGGACGGTGACGATCGCGGGGGCGGGGTCGATGCCGATCCTGGCGGTGGTGCGGCCGGACGCGTGAGGCCGCGTGGCGGGGGTCACGTGACGCAGGGCACCTCGGACGCCGCACAAACCCTTCCTGGACGTGACGTTCGTCATTCCCGCACTTCGGGCGGGGTGTCCAACTGCGGTAGGGAACGCGGCATATGACAGCGGCCGCCCGCCGAGCAGCGTGCCCCACGCCATTCCGTTGCGGCGCCGACTACCGCTATGGTCCCCGTCGGTGGGTCGAGGTCCCTCGCCCCACCATGCCCTCGGGGGGAGGGAAGGAACCCAAGACGATGCCCGTACCCGTACCGCGGCAGAGAGCGATCCCGGCCGTGGAAGGTGGTCAGGCGCAGGCCGCGACAGCACTCGGCGGCCCGGTCGGCGGCCCTCCGAAGGAGGAGACCCCGCGTAAGGACGGCACGGTCGAGAAGCACCACGGCACCCATCTGACGCTGCTGGTGATCGAGGACGATCCCGGCGGCTCCACGGTCGTGCCCGAGCTCCTGGACGCCGCCGGCAACCCCATCCGCGTCCGCACGGCCCGCAACCTCACCGAGGCCGAGCGCCTGCTCACCGACGACGTCCACTGCATCCTGCTCGACCTGGCGCTGCCCGCGCCGGTGCGCGCCGGAGAAGACGACGAGCTCGCCGTGCTCAAGCACGTGCTCCAGCTCGCCCCGCGGCACGCCGTGCTCGCCCTCACCGCCTCCGGCGACGCCGAGCGCGGCGCCGAGGCCGTGCGCGTGGGCGCCCAGGACTATCTCTTCCGGGACGAGCTGGACAGCCGGCTGCTGAGCCGCGCGATCCGCTACGCCGTGGAGCGGAAACGTTCCGACACCGCCGAGCGGCGGCTCGCGGAGGGCCGCGTACGGGCGCAGGAGAACCGGCGCCTGGAGCGCGGGCTGCTGCCCACGCCGCTCCTGGAGGGCTCCACGCTGCGCTTCGCCGCCCGCTACCGGCCGGGACGCTCGCGCGCGCTGCTCGGCGGTGACTTCTACGACGTCGTACGGACCTCCGACGGCACCGTGCACGCCATGATCGGCGACGTCTGCGGGCACGGGCCCGACGAGGCGGCGCTGGGTGTGGAGCTGCGGATCGCCTGGCGGGCGCTGACGCTGGCCGGGCTGTGCGGGGACGAGCTGCTGGGGACGCTCCAGCAGGTCCTGGAGCACGAGCGGGCCGACGACGAGATCTTCGCGACGCTGTGCACGGTCGACATCGCGCCGGACGGCCGCCGCGCCGGGCTGTGCCTGGCCGGGCATCCGGCTCCGCTGGTGGCCCGCCCGGGGCGGCCGGCGCGGCTGCTGCCGTACGACAACAACGGGCCCGCCCTCGGGCTGCTGCCCGGGGCCCGGTGGCCGCGGATGCAGGTGGAGCTGGGGCGGGAGTGGAGCCTGATGCTCTACACCGACGGGCTCATCGAGGGCCGCGTCGGTGCGGGACGGGAGCGGCTCGGGCAGGACGGCATGGTGGAGATGGTCCGGCGGCAGCTGGGTGAAGGGCTGCGCGGGGAGGCGTTGTTGCGGGCTGCCGTGAATGAGGTGCGGGAGCTCAACGGGGGCGAGTTGGCGGACGACGTGGCGGTTGTGCTGTTGGATCGGGCGGCCTAGGGCTACGCGCCGTTGCGGGGCCTGCGTGTGCCGCGCGCGCGTCCGTCGTGGCTGGTCACGCCCGCGCGGCCGAGCCGCACATCGAAACAGCCCCGCGCCTCTGAAGGCCTTTCTACCTGCCGCCGTTCCAAGGGCCGTAAGGGCCGTCGCTGCTCGAACCGCCGCCCCTGCGGCCCCGGCCGCCGCCGGACACCTGGCGCAGGGCCGGACGTACGTCGACGAAGAAGACGATCGACGCGACCAGGCCCGCGAGCTGGAGGAACAGCATCGGGACCAGCAGGTTCACGGCCACCGCGATGCCGAGGATGATCAGCCAGAAGCCCTTGCCCTGCTTGTCGGCCGCGCGGTACGCGTCCTCGCGGAAGAAGGCGGCCATCACGAAGGCCACCACCGCGAAGGCCAGCATCGCGAGGTAGAGCAGCCACATCAATCCCGCGAAACCCTGCATCAGCACAACGTCCACCACCTGACTCGGCTCGTCATTACGCGGTCACCGTACCCGTACAACGGGCCGGGCACCCCCGAGGTGCCCGGCCCACTGCCTGTTCCAGCTGTTCGTCTGTTCCGGCTGTCCGCCGACTACTTCGCGGGCGGCGTCGTCTTCTTGGCGGTGGTGGTCTTCTTCGCCGGGGCCTTCTTCGCGGCGGTCTTCTTCGCGGGGGCCGGAGCGGCGGCAGCGGCCGGCTTCGGCTCCTCCTTGACCTCGACGGGCTCGGCCTTCGGCTCGACGGCGATGGCCAGCTCCTCGATCTCCTCGGCGGCCTCGCCACGCCAGGTCTTGACGGCCTGCTCGCCGTGCTCGGCGACCTTCTCGTAGGTCTCACGCGCCTTCACGGCGTACTCGGCGGCGACGCCGACGCTGCGCAGGGCGAAGTCCTGGGCGCTCTCGCCGAACTTCTTCAGGTCGGCGTCGATCGTGCTGCCGAGCTTCTTGATGTCGCCGTCGAGGGTCGCGATGAACTCGCCGACCTTGGCCTGGATGCTCTCCTGGGCCTCCTTGGCCCGGGCACCGGCCTCCTTGGCGCGGGCGGCGGCCTTCTCCTGCACGGCCTTGGGGTCGGTGCCGCGGACGGCCTCGATCCGGGCCGGGGCCTCGGCGCGCAGCTGCTCGACGAGGCCGGGCACCTTCTTGGCCTCCTGGAAGGCCAGGTCGCCGGCGCCGGCGAGGAAGTAGAGCGGGGTCGGGTCGGTGACGGCCTTGCGGATGTCGTCGGTGATGGCCATGGTGATGGTCCTCCCGGGTCGCTTTCAGGTGAGGGTTTTGGGTCCCGCGGTCGGTCGGCTCTGACGTCCGTGGTGCATGGGCGTCAACTGGCCGTCTGCTGCCGGTCGGCATCGCTGCCGTCGGCCGTGCGGGGGGCCGTGGTCTCGGGCGCCGAGCTCTTCTTGCGGGTACGGCGCGTGGTAGTGCTGTTCCGAGTTCTCTGAGTGCTCTGAGTGCTCTGCGCGTCCTCGGCCGGGACATCGGCGGCGGGGGGCTCCGGCTCCTCGGAGCCGTCCTGCTTCCGCTCCCCGGCGTCGGTCCCGAATCCGTTCTCCTTGCGGAAGGACTCGTAGATCTGGAGCAGCACCTGCTTCTGCTGCTCGCTCAACGTGGGGTCGGCGAGGATGACGGCGCGCGTCTCCACCTCGTCCCGGTCCCGGTCCGCGTCGAGGATGCCGGCCCGGACGTACAGCGTCTCGGCGGAGATCCGCAGGGCCTTGGCGACCTGCTGGAGCACCTCCGCGCTCGGCTTGCGCAGCCCGCGCTCGATCTGGCTCAGATACGGATTGGACACCCCGGCGGCGTCGGCGAGCTGCCTGAGCGAGAGCTGGGCGTTTCGCCGCTGCTCGCGCAGGTACTCACCGAGATTGCCGACGTTGAGCGATGCCATGCCTCCACTGTGCCGCACTCTCGCTAACTATTGCAAGCACCCGCTTGCAAAAGTGCGCCACGCCACGTACGGGTTGGCCCGGGCGGGTGACGGCGATGTCCTCACCCGGGGAGCCGCGGAAGTCCGACTGCCCTGACCGGAGACCGGCGCCCGGGCCGCCCGCCCCTCGTCACCGCGGGCGCCGCGCCACGAAGACGAACTCCCGGCCCGGGCGGTCGGGGGCGTCGCGGACGGCGTCCAGGGCATAGCCCTCGGCGGCCAGCTGCTCTTCCACTTCCTCCCGTTCCCGGAACCGCAGCGTCGAGTCCGACGTCAGCACCTGCCCGTCCGCGGCGAACACGTAGGTCCACCGGAACGTCACCAACGGGCCCGACACGTCAAGAAGTTCGACCCAGCTCTCGACCGCCCCGGTGCCGGGTACGTCCGCCACGGTGTACGACGCCTCACGGTTCCACTCCTCCCACGCGCGCCGGGCCGGATCCCTGGTCTCGAAGACCAGACGGCCGCCGGGACGCAGTGCCGCATACGCCCCGCGCAGGGTCTCGCGCCAGGCCTTCGGCTCCACGACTTCCTGGGCGACGTTCGCCGTCATGGTGACGAGGTCCACGGCGAGCGGCGGCAGGTCCGTAGCGTCACCGCAGATCCAACGGACCCGGCCGGCACCGGGCTTGGCCCGGGCCACGTCCACCGACGCACCGGCAGGATCGACGGCCACGACCTCGATGCCGCGGTCCGCCAACCGGAGGGCGAGGACGCCGGTGCCGCAGCCGAGGTCCAGCACCCGGCGCGCCCCGAACTCCGCCGCGATGCGGACGTAGGCGTCGAGGTCGGCGCGGTCGGGGTCCAGGGGGTCGTAGAGCGCGGCCAGTCGCGGATGCTCGAAGCACTCGTCAGCCATGGGGCCAACGTACTCGCGGGAAATCCAGTGGCGGTCTTCCCGGGCCGCGACTACCGTCCCGCCCATGACTGCCGGGTTTGCGGCCACGCGCCGCGCGACAGTTGGGTACCCGGCCTCCGCGTGAGGCCCGTGCGGGCCAGAGGTCCGCCGCTTCCCTTCGCCATCGACTCCCCTCCAAGAGACCGACGAGATCGACGAGATCGACGACGAAGAGAAAGACGAGAATGCCCAACGACTTCAATCAACAGGTCATCGACGAGTTCCGTGCCAACAACGGCCGCGTCGGCGGCTGGTTGGAGGGTGGCCGGCTGCTCCTGCTGACCACGACCGGCGCCCGCACCGGCACCCGCCACACCACTCCCCTCGGCTATCTCCCCGACGGCGGCGACCGCGTCCTGGTCATCGCCTCGGCCGGCGGCTCGACCCGGCATCCGGACTGGTACCGCAATGTCCTCGCGCATCCCCAAGTGACGGTGGAGGCAGGCGCGTTCACGTACGAGGCGCAGGCCGTCGTGCTGGAGGGCGAGGAACGCGACCGGTCATTCGCGCGGGCCGTGGAGGCCGACCGGGGCTGGGCGGAGTACCAGGAGAAGGCTGGCGACCGGGTGCTCCCGGTGGTCGCCCTGTACGAGGTCGCCGCACCCGGCCCGCCGAACATCCGGGCCGGCTCGATGGGCGAGGCGATCAAGCTCGTCCACGACAACTTCCGCCATGAACTCGCCCGGATCCGCGACGAGATGAGGAAGAGCGGCGACGGTTCCCCGCTCGGCGCCCAGCTCCGCGTCAACTGCCTCACCTTCTGCCAGGGCGTGCACAACCACCACACCGGCGAGGACTCGGCCCTTTTCCCGTTCGTCGCCGCCCGGCATCCCGCCGCCGCCCCCGCGCTGGCCCGGCTGCGCGAGGAGCACGAGCGGATCGCCGAACTCGTGCTGGAGATGCGGCAGGTGGTGTGGACGGCCGGTGAACCCGGCACGGCCTTGGCCGAGTTCGAACGGCTGGCGACCGAGCTGAAGGCCCATCTGACGTTCGAGGAGGAGCAGTTGATCCCCTTGCTGGAAGGCTGACCCGGAACGGCATGGCCCCTCGGCTCAGAACGGCAACGGCCGTCCGTGCACCACCTCCAGCCCCGACACCGCCCGCGTGAGCACCACGTACAGCCGGTGCAGCCCTCGTTCCTCCGCCTCGGCGATCGCCGCGGGCTCGACGGCGACGACATGGTCGTACTCGAGTCCCTTGACCAGCGTGGCGGGGGTGAGGGTCACGCGGGCGGCCAGGTCGTCCGGCGCGGCCACCGGGACACCGGCCTTGTCGAGGGCGGCCCGCACCCGGGGCAGGTCCGCGTCGGCCGTGATCACGCCCACCGACCCCTCCCGGGCCAGGGCGTCGCGCACGGCGGCGACCACCGCGCCGGTGAGGTCCTCCCCCGCCTCCCGGATCCTCAACTCCCCGTCCCCGCGCAGGGATCGGGCCTCCGGTACGTCGACGTCCAGGTGCCGCAGCAGCCGGTTGGCGAGCCCCACGACGGCCTCCGGCACCCGGAACCCGGTGGTCAGCGGCACGACGGCGGCGTCGGCCCGACCCAGGTGCGTGAGCTGCTCGGCCCACGTCCGCGCGGCCCACGGCGTGGTGCCCTGCGCCAGATCCCCGAGCACGGTCAGCGAACCGAACACGGCCCGCCGCGCGATCGCCCGGCACTCCATCGGGGAGAGGTCCTGCGCCTCGTCGACGACGACATGGCCGTAACCCTCGGGATGCTCGATCAGCCCGCCGACCTCGTCGAGCAGCACGAGGTCGGCGGCCGACCAGCGCGCCGACTTCCACGACCGCGGCGGCTTGCGCCACAGCAACGCCTTCTGCTCGTCACCGTCGAGCAGGCCGCGCCCCGCAGCCTCCAACACCCTTGCGTCTGCCAGCAGTTCGGCGACGACCTCCTCCGCCCGCACCCGCGGCCACACGACATCGACGTACGGCCGGACCGCCGTCGCCATTTTCCGCACCCACGCGTTCGGCGGCGGACCCGCCCGCCGCTCGGCGAGCGCCTGGATGCAGGCGACCACCCGCGTCCGCACCCGCTCGCGCCCGACGGCGTACGGCGGCTCCTCCGCC
The DNA here is from genome assembly GCF_042668605.1 of Streptomyces sp. NPDC057280. NCBI lineage: Bacteria > Bacillati > Actinomycetota > Actinomycetes > Kitasatosporales > Streptomycetaceae > Streptomyces > Streptomyces sp. NPDC057280. Next base: position 69,871 of record NZ_JBHUYR010000018.1, on the reverse strand, counting down.
CGCACCCCGGCCACGATCCGCGCGAACGCCTCCCCCGGCACCCGCCACCGGTAAGCCCCCTCGGGAATCGCGATCTCCCCGGCCCGCTCCGCCGACACGCGCGCGTACAGCGCCCGCCGCAGCACCTCGGCCATGCGCACGTCGTGCTTGAGCAAGGCGGCGGGTGGATCGTCGCGGCCCGTGACCGCATGCCGGCCGCCGATCTCCTCCGCCAGCGTGGACTGCCGTACGCCGGTCTCGCCGAGGGCGGGCAGGACCTGCGCGATGTAGGAGAGGAAGGTGCGGTTGGGGCCGAGGATCAGCATGCCGCCGCGCTGGACGCGCTGGGGGTGGGTGTAGAGGAGGTAGGCGGCCCGGTGCAGCCCGACGGCCGTCTTGCCCGTCCCCGGAGCACCCTGCACGCACACCGAGACGCCGAGATCACCTCGTACGAGATCGTCCTGCTCGGGCTGGATGGTCGCGGCGATGTCACGCATGGGGCCGACGCGGGGGCGTTCGATCTCGCGGACGAGGATGTCGCTGGCGCGGTCCTCGCCCCGGCTCAGATGCTCGTCCTCCAGGCTGGTGAGATCGTCCGAGGCTCCCCTGCTCCCCGGCGACCACCCGAACCGTCTCCGCACGGCGACGCCCTGCGGATCATGGGCACTCGCCTGGTAGAAGGCGCGGGAGACGGGGGCGCGCCAGTCGACGACGAGGGGTGGGGCGGCGGGGTGCTCGCTGATCCGGAGCCGCCCGACGTGGTAGCTCTGCCCGGCGTGCTCACTGCCGTCGAAGTCCAGCCGACCGAAGAACAACGGCCCCTCGGGCAGCTCCCGCATCTCCTTGGCCTTGCTGCGCAGCCGATAGCCGAGGACTTCGGCGTCGGCACCGGAGGCGGAGACGTCTTCACCGACGACGACCTGCTCCTGGGCGCCGTCGACCATGGCGGCGAGGGCGGCGCGGCAGGTGTCGTGGTGGGCGCGTTCGAGGTGGAGGGTGTGCGTGAGCGGGGTGGGGTCGGGTGACGTCATGGGACTGAGCGTACCTACATAACGTAACCGAGTTAAATTTTTTACCGGGCCTCAGCCGTCATGAGTACCGGGGCATGGCCGCCTCCAGCAGATCGAAGGCCCGCTCGGCATCACCGAGAGCTGCGTCCCTGACCTCGGCGACGGGCTCTCCCGCCCCGATCCGCCGCCAGTTCTCCTGAGCGAGGATGCGCCGCACGGCCACGATCTGCCCGGCGGCCAGCCGCGCGTCCAGATCACCGCCGAGGGCCGCGGCGAGGGCCTCCTCGGAACGTTCGAGGTGGAGATGCAGGCGGGCGACGAGGGCGGGCGTGCCGTAGAGGAGGTCGTAGAACGCACGGACGGCGGGGTGGTCACTGACCCCGGTGATGGGGTCGCCCTGCGCGATGCCCTCCAGGAAGTTCCGCCGCAGCACCTCGAGCGGCGCCCCCCGCCCTTCCCTCACCACCCGCGCGGCCTCGTCCTCGTGGTCGGCGATGCGGTGGAAGACGAGGTCCTCCTTCGCGGGGAAGTAACGGAAGAGGGTGGGTTTGGAGATGTCGGCGGCGGCGGCGATCTCGGCCACGGAGACTGCGTCGTAGCCCTTTTCCAGGAAGAGACGGATCGCGATCTCGGAGACGGTCTCGTACATCCGCTGTTTCTTGCGGGCGCGCAGGCCGGGGGTGGTCATGGGGTGAGGGTACGGGGGCCTCGCTTGACGAGCGTGCGGGCGAGATAGGGGTTGTGCATCCGGCGCAGCGGCATGCCGAGGGAGGCTGTTGCCGCCGTCAGGGTCATCGAGTAGGAGTCAAGCGCGCGGCGGACGTTCGGGGCGTCCAGGCTGGCGCCGGTCACCAGGCGGTCGAGGTCGATGTACGCCGAGCGCACGATCTCGATCCACCGGTACACGCCCCAATCACGCCGCCAGCCCTCGGTGTATTCGGGGGCTAGCCGGAGGGCCCAGCGGTTGAACATGCGGTCCCGGATCTCTGGCTTCGTGGGGGTGAGGTGCATATGCCGCACCAGGTCGTAGAGCGGATCGCCTACGACAGCCATCTCCCAGTCGATGATGGTCAGGGCCTGCCGGTCGGGGCGGCGCACCAGGTTCCACGGGTTGAGGTCGCCGTGCAGCAGGGCCGGCTTGCGATCGCCTACCTGGTGGCGGGCGAGGATCTGCCGGAGCCGCTCGGCATCCGGGAGCCCTAGCAGGCGGGCGAGCTGCTGGGACTCCTTCGGCAATTCGCTGACAAGAAGGACGAGTTGTTCGCTCAGGGCAGCGTAGAAGGACCCCTCCCCTGCGGCCGGGTCCAACACCTCGTAGTTCACCTGAGTAAGTGCGCACAGTTGATCGACGAGCGCGTTGGCTTCGTGCGGCAGCAGGCCCTGAACGGGGTGGCTGGGCGGTTGATCCGGGTCGGGGGAACCCTCATAGGTGTGAATGGCGAATGGTTCCCCCTGGTAACTCGTGCCCAGGGCCAGGAACCTCGGGGCTGCCACCATCGCCTTCGATTCCTCGATGGTGCGCAACACGGCGTGTTCGCTGAGAAAACCCCGCTCGCGCCGGTCGACGTTCGGCACCTTGCGCCGCACCACCACAGGGAAGTGGATGCCCGGCACATGCACGATCGTGTTGAGGTGCCCGGTGCCCTTGAGTACCCGGCTTGCGGGCGCCGCGCCTTCCGCACGCAGCGCCTCGTCCACGGCCGTATGCGGAAAGTCGGGGTGTTTGGGGAAGCGTGGGTCCCATGACCACTTGCCGATCTCGGCGATCGGGCCACGCCCGTCGTTCCGCGCAGCCAGCCACCTGAAGAGGATCCGCTCGATCTCCCGCGCGTCCGGAACGCTGCCGAGTCTCAGTGGGCCGGCGGCCGCCGTAAGCGCCCATGCCACCTTCACCTTGGCCTCGTCGAGGGTCTTCTGGTCGGGTGAGTTCTGCAGGGACTGCGCCGCCCGCATCACATCCGGATAGACCGACTGGGCTCGCTCGAAGTCGAGGTAATACTGAAGGTCCCTCGTCAGACCTTTCACCGCCGCAGGACGGACCCGGCGCATTGCGGCCGCCCAGGCATCGATGACCTCGTCCCACTGATAGGACGGGTACTGCATGCGAACCAGGTGCGTGGCGAGATCGTGCAGCGGGTCGCCGTAGGTCGCCAGTTCCCAGTCGACGCAGATAAGCGGTGGATCACCGGCGTACGACATGATCAGGTTGTCGCGGTGCAGATCGGCGTGGAGCAGACTGAACGGTCGACGGGACAGGACCGGCACCCGCTCGGCGAACCGCAGCATGGCGTCCTCGGGAATGCCCAGGGCGGCGAACAGGCCGCCGAAGGCAGCCCAATTGGGCTGCCTGATCTGCCGGTCCGCCATCAATGCCAACGCCCGCAAGAACGCTTGGCTGTCCGTGTGGTTACCGGGCCAGTCGGAGGGCAGATCCGGCAAGACCCCACTGCGCACCTGAGTCATCTGCGCGAGCAGCCCCGCCAGCGCCCGGATGATCATGGTGTCGACCGGCTTGCCGTTGCTGCATACCTTGGACAGCGGCACGCCCTCCACATAGCTGTGGATCGCGAAGCTGTCGCCCTTGTAGAGACACTGCGGAACGTGGGGCAGCACGCCTTGAATGGCATCGAGGATCTCCGCCTCGTCCGCCCAGGTTCTGATGACGACCGGCAGCGCCTCTTCGCGCCGGATACGCACGGTCACCGTCGTCCCGGCGTCCCGCCCGGCCAACCGTGCCGCGGGTTCCGTGAGAGGCAGGACGAAGTTCTTGTTGTGATGCCCGCTGGTCGCCTGCCCCAGCTGCTCGGCCAGACTCACGAACTCCTCGACCGTGCGTGCCCCGGGCGGGGTCTCTGGAAGAGGCGGTGCGCCCACAGGCCACACTCCGGATCGTTCGCGCGACAGACGGGAGGCACGGCAACACTAGGTGCCGTTTGTAGCAAGCACGACCAGAGCCCGGCTTGAGTAGCCATAACGAGTGGTTTTGCCACTCTTCGTTCGTCAGGCCGCGCGAGATTGGCTCTTTGCCACGTCCATACGGGCGAAACAGAGCGATTGCTCAGCGGTGCGGGAATGTTAGCGCACCGAACCATGTCCCCCGGTCACCGTTTGGCCGCTATTCCGAGAGCCGGGCCCAGACGGAGTCGAACCACGCCTGCATGTTGTCCACGAAGACAGATCCCGGCGAGTTCGCGTCGTCGTCTTTCACCTGATGGGTGAGTGTCGCGCCCAGCCCCAGGACGTCCAGCGCGGTGACCACATCGCCGTCGTCCAGCTCGATCTGACGCTCGATCACGTCGTACATGCCGTGCAGAGCTTCGGCGCGGTTGATGAGGTAGAGCTTGAACGGCGGGACCAGTGGCGTGTGGTGGATCTCGACGCCCACGGACGGAACCAGCCCCTCGGTCCGCAGATCTTTCAGCGACCCCTGCAACGACTCGGTATGACGATGACTAATGGCCCGCAGCCGATCCTGAAGACGCATGTCCTCCTTCTTGCCCTTCACCCGCGGATACGGCAGCGGCTGCGTGGTGTCCGGCAGCAGCAGCCGCAGAGCGATACGCTCGGGGGAGATCTCACCGGCGTGGATGCGCTCGGCCTGGACGCGGATGTGGGCGTCCAGTGACTCAGCGGTCAGCGTGTAGACGTCCAGGGTGACTTCGGGCGCTTCGAACGCCGATCCGATGATGTGGCTCAGCGTCGCCCCGTGCCGCGATCTGACCGCCTTGGGTGCCGCCGACTTGATCAGTTGGGTCTTGATCACCCGGGAACCGCTCCCCTGCCGGGAGGCGATCCAGCTCTCGTCTGCCAACTCCCGCAGAGCTCGCTGAACAGTGTCCCGCGACACTCCGAACTCCTCGGCGAGTTCCCGCTGCGGCGGCAGGAAGGACCCCACCGAGTAGGTGCCGTCCGTCATCCGGGTGCGCAGCGTCTCGGCGACCCGCTGGAACTCCTTGCCGCCGCTGTCGCCATTGCCCCGTGCGTCCACGCCTCGACCGTACCGCCTGCCGTCCACCGGCAAACCAATCTCCAGTCAATTCCACGAGTGGACTGCCCAGTTGGTTAAGGGATCAGTCAGGCCGGGCAGACCACCCACAAGTCAACCAGTCCAATTGGCCGGGCAGTTGAGGCCTTGGCGGTGAAGTGGAAGGGAGGTGGGCCAGAATGCCTCTGTTGCGGCGTCACCGGCTCAGACCCGCCCCAGCAGCACGTCCCGCACCACATCCAGCGAGTTGACCACCACCGAGGCCCCCGCCTCCCGCAACAACCGCTCCTTACGCCCGTTACGCGCGTAGCCCAGGAACGAGACGCCGGCGCTCTGCGCGGCCTCGTAGTCCGACGGGGTGTCGCCGATCATCAGGGCCGCCGAGGGGGCCGCGCCCATCGCGTTCAGGGCGTGGTTGAGGCAGTGGGGGTGGGGTTTGAGGTGGTGCAGGTTCTGGGTGCGGCCGTAGATGTGGGGATGGAAGCAAGCAGTCAGACCCCGTCCGGCCAAGTACTTGCGAACCACCCTCGGGGAGTTGTTCGTCGCTATCGCCAGACGTGAACCCACCGCGGCCCACGTCCGGATCAGCGGGTCGGCGTACATCGTCGGCATCGCCGACGTCGCAGCGTGCAGTTCCTCCTGGGTGAGACGTTCCTCCAACTCCGCCACCAGGTCACTGCCGGGGTGGCGGAGGTCGACGGCGCGCAGGACGACATGGGGGTCGAGGGACTTTCGTTCCTCGTCCGTCACCAGGCCGTGCAGGCCGCGGCTCTCCAGCCACTCGACCAGTTCCGCCGCCACCCGTTCCGCCGAGTGCCCCGCGAACAGCCGGCAGATCGGGCCGTCGAAGTCCCACAGCACGACTCGGGCGTGCCTGATCAGCTCCCGGAGGTCTTCCAGTGCTTCAGGATCGTTCTCTGTCTCTGCTGTCACCGAATCAGTCTGCGCCGTATCAGAAGTCACTAGGAGAGTGTCAGGTCCGTCGTGATGGTTTCCCAGAGGGCGTCGAACCACTTCTGGGATTCCTCCACGAACGCCGCGTCCCGCTGGCTCGCCGCCTTGACGAAGGAGAACAGGACAGACTGGGAGCCCAGGGCGTCGTACATCTCCAGGGTCCGGCTCTCGTACTCCTCCTCGCGCTTTTCGAGCATGTAGTAGCCGAGCAGCACTTCCTCGCCGTTGAGCAGGTACATCTTCACCGGCGGAGTGAAGGGCAGCGCGCGGAAGGTGATGCGGACGTCGATGCCGTGTGTGGAGCGGACGGCGTTGAGGTTGTACTTCAGAACGTGGGCCTGGGCGTTGCGCATCTCCAGCCAGCGCCGGTGGACCGGGTCCTCCTCGCCGTCGCGTTCGACCGAGATCGGGAAGGCGAGGTTGATGTCCCGGGACGGCAGCAGGACGCGGAACTCGATGGACTCGGGGTGGATCGTGCCCTCGTGGATGCGGCGGAGCGAGTCGCCGAGGGCCAGCATCAGGGTCTCGGAGGTGTGGCTGACGACGTCCACGCGCACGTGCGGCGCCGCGAACGCCTCCGTCAGCCGTGGGGCCAGCCCGACCATCGTCGGCTGCGGGGCCCCGCGCACCGGGGCAGGTTCCGCGATCCGCGGCGGGCTGCCCTTGCTCACGTTGCTGAGAAGGCCGTCCTCCTGGAGCGCGCGCAGGGCCTGGCGAACGGTGCCCCGTTCGACGTTGAACTCCTCGGCCAGTTCGGCCTGGGTGGGCAGGCGGTCGCCCGCCTTGAGGTCGCCGGAGCGGATTCGGTCCCGGAGGATGTCGGCGATCTCCTGGGGCGAGAGCTTTCTGCTGCCGTTCACTGCCACGTTCTCCTGGGTCACGACCAAACGGTACAACTCTGATCCATCTGGCGGGAGTTGTTGGAGAGTTGTTTCCGAGTTAGGACCAAGTGGGTACAAGTACAGCAGAGTTGGTTGCCAACTTAGACAAGTTGGCGGAAGTTTTGCCTCCTCATCGCCCAACCCCCCACATCCGCTCGCCCCGGATGCCCGCCTCACGCCCTAAGGGGGAATCACCGTGCCTGCCATCTATCTTCTCTCCGCCATCTTCGTCGTCGGCATCGAGCAGACCATCCAGTGGAAGTACGGCGCTGCCGGCATCCTCGGCCTGCTGCTCCTCAGTGTCGGCCTCAAGGCCAAGAGCCCGGCCCTGAGCTCCGTCGGTGCCGTGGTGCTCGCGCTCCTCGTCTCGGGGCAGGCCCTATGAAGAAGCACAGCCCGGATCCACCTCTGTGGGAGACCTCAGCTCGTGAGCGTCAGCTCCGAACTGATCGTCTCCCACAGTGCGTTGAACCACAGGTGCGACTGCTCGACGAAGGTGGTGTCCCGCAGCCCGGCCCCCTGCTCGAAGGCGAACAGCATCGACTGGGTGCCCTCCGCGTCGTACATCACCAGCTGCTCGTGGTCGATCTCCTCCTCGCGCTTGGAGAGCGTGTAGTAGGCGAAGAGCGCTTCCGTGTTGTTGAGCAGGTACAGCTTCACCGGCGGGGTGAAGGGCAGGGCGCGGAAGGTGACCTTGACGTCGATGCCGTGGGTGGCGCGCAGGGCGAGGAGGTTGTGCTGGAGCACCTGGCCCTGGGCGTTGCGCTGGGACAGCCAGCGGCGCTGCACCCTGCCGTCCGTCGAGGGGTCCACGGGGATCGGGAAGGCGAGGTCGATGTCCCGGCTCGGCAGCAGGACGCGGACGTCGACCTTGGCCGGTTTCAGTCGTCCGGCGTGGATCTGGCGCAGCGGTTCACCGAGGGCGAGGTTGAAGGAGACCGACGTCAGACACAGGGCGTCGATCTCCACGTGCGGGGCGGCGAAGGCGGCGGCGATGCGCGGCGCGAGGGCGACCATGGTCGGCAGCGGTGGGGCTCCGGGCCCGGTCAGCGCCCTGCCGAGGTCGGGGGCGACCGTCGCGGGGCTGCCCTTGGACACGTTGGTGAGCAGTCGCTCCGACTGCAGGATGCGCAGGGCCTGCCGTACGGCGCCACGCTCCACGCCGAACTCGTCCGCCAGCCGGGCCTGGGTGGGCATGCGCTGACCCGGCCGCAGCTCACCGGACCGGATACGGGAACGCAGCTCGTCCGCCACCTCGCGAGGAGACTTCTGTGACCGCTGCGCCTTCTCCAGCCCATTGACGGAGGCGGGTTTCGGGTCCACGACCAAACACTACAACTTCCCGCCATCTTTGGGCAGTTCAGTGAAAGGTGGTTATGAGACGCTTCCAAGCGGCATAACTACAGTGAAGTTGGTCGCCAACTTGCAGAACATGGTCAAGCTTCAAGGAGGTTGGCGCCAGCAGGCCGAGCACGAACCATGCTTCGCCCAGGGGGGATCGTCATGCCGTTCGCCATCGCAGTCGCCGCCATCGCCCTCGGATTCGAGCAGCTCGTCCAGTGGAAGTGGGGGCCGATGGGCATCATCGCCTTCCTCCTGCTCACGGTCGGCGTCAAGGCCAAGAACACCATGGTCGGCGGCCTAGGAGCGGCGATCCTCGTGATGCTGCTCGCCCAGTCCGGCTGACCGGACCGCCCACGTCCGAGGTCAGTCCGGCCGATCGGGCTCCCTTCCGGAGGGGAGCCGGGAGCCTGATCGGTCAGCAGAAGACAGCACAGTCACAACTGAACACCGACAACCGAACAGCGGCAGCGTTTGAAGCACAGCCACAACTGAACAGGCACCAGTGAACAGTCACAACGGAATACGCACAGCTACGGATTCGTCCTCGTCGCCCATCGGAAGGAGCGTTCAGAACATGTCCGGGCACCACGGTCGCCTGGACGTACGCAGCAGGGCGTCGGCCACTTGGGCGGCGCCCGCTCGTTCTTCCCGGACCCGGCCGAGCGCGGCCAGCCGTACGGCGGACTCGTCGCCCAGCCACAGGGCCGCCAAGTCGGCGATGTCCAGGGTGAGTTCGGGGCTCGCGCCGGTCGGCGCGCAGGACGCGCCGCCCGCCGCCGCCTCCAGCCGGTAACGCCCGCCGGCCAGCCCGGCCGCGTCGGCCACCTCCAGGACCAGGGCGCCCTCGCCGTCGTACGCACGCGCCTCCAGAGCCCGTACGACGTCCAGCAGCCGAACCCACAACCAGTCCGCCTGCGATGTGGTGGCCTTCGCGGCGCGCGGGTTGGGGAGGTGGAGGGGGAGCAGGTCGTCGGGGGCGCGCCAGCCGGTCTTCACCTGGGTGACCCAGTCGATGGAGCAGAGGTAGTGCCACAGGGCGCGCTCGGCGGCGGGGGTCGTCGCGATCAGCCACTTCACCTGGGCCGTGTCGTGCGGCTGCTTGTCGTGCCAGGTGTCGTCGCAGACGTACGACACCAGGCCCTGGGGCTCGCCGGACGGGGAGCGGTACAGGGCGTAGAAGGGCTCGGTCCAGGGGGTGCGGTCCAGGTGGACGACGCCCGTGTTGACCTGCCACCAGCGGTCGTCGCGGCTGACCGCGCCGGGCTGGGCGCGGCGCAGGCGGTCGTGCAGGTCGGGGCCGAGCTTGCGGACGTCCTCGCCGTCGACGAGGTCGATACGGCCGCCGTCGTCCGGGGCGGACCATCGGGGGTCGAGGCCGGTGCGCAGGACGTCGACCGTCCACTCGGTCATCGAGGTGGCGGGGCCGAAGCCGTAGCGGCCGTAGATCTGGTACTCGGCGGCGATGAGGGTGGCGGCGACGTCTCCGCGCTCCTTCGCGGCGGTGAGGTCCTGGTTCATCATGCGGGTCAGGAGGCCGCGGCGGCGGTGGGTGGCGGTGACGGCGACGTTCGAGATGGCGTCGGCGGGGACCTGGTGGCCGCCGGGGACGGTGAGCTCCTGGTCGAAGGAGCGGTACGTCGCCACGCAGCGGCCCGCGTCGAAGGCGCCCTGGGTGCGGTGGGCGAGGAGGTAGCCGGCGCGGGAGTCGATCTCCTCCTGGGTGGGGGTCGGGCTGCGGAGGAAGCCGGTGTGGAGGGCGCGGATCCAGTCGGGGATGTCGGCCTCGGTGATGGGGCGGACGTCGATGGCGGGGCGGGTGGTCATGGGGTCACGGTAGGGGGGTGATGGGTGCAGGTCACAACAAGTTTTCGCTCCCGCCGCCCCTACCCGCCCCTGCCCGTCCCTCCCCCACTCTCGGCTTCGCTCGAGCGGGGGGAACCCCGGGGCCTTCACATCAGCAGGTCATCCACCTGAGCCTCCCCCTCCCGGTACCGGCGCGCGATCTCCCCGCTGCACTCGTCCGTCGTGTGCTGAAGGCGCTGGCGGCGGCGGGAGACCTGCTGCTCGTAGCGGACGAGGCGGCCCATCGCGGCGTTCAGCTCGGCGTCCGTGCGGGCCGCGAGGTCGGACAGTTCGACCTCGGCGAGCATGTCGGCGGCCAGGCGGCGGTACTCCTCGTTGTGCGGGGTGCCCAGGGTGACGTGGCGGGCGGAGGAGCGCTGGCGGGCCGGGGCGTCGGTCAGGATCTCCGGGAGGCGCTCGACCACCGAGCGCTCCCCCGCGGGCGACCTGCGGGCCAGCTCCGCACGCAGGATGTCGATCCGGCCCTGCAGCAGGCGCCGTACGTAGCTGAGGTCCGCCTCGTCGCGCTGGGCGTCCCGGCGCACCGTGCGCAGCTCGGGCAGGCTCAGGACGGCCAGGTCGGGCTCGGGCGGGTCCGCGGCCAGGCGGTCCCCGGGCAGCCGGGACGCGGACAGCGGTGCCGGTGCCGGTGCCGGTGCTGGTCCTTGTGCCGGTGCCGGTGCCGGCCCGTCCGTCCGCTGCGTGGGCGGCCGGAACGCGGACCCGGGCGGCTGCGGCTGCTCGGTACTCGGTGTGCTCATGTGCCTCTACCGTCCCCTCGACCGGCGTGTGTGAGCATCGTGCCACCCCAAGTGGCCGCTATGTGACCGAGTGCCCCCGAACGGCCCAGATTGGGGGGTAAGGATCATTAAGAAGCCCCCGGTCCGTCGTCCTTTCCGCGCACGGCATCATGGGGCCATGCGTGCAGTGGTACAGCGGGTCGACGGCGCGAGTGTCGTGGTCGACGGCGAGACGGTCGGGGAGATCGCCGGTGAAGGGCTCTGTGTCCTCGTCGGGGTGACGCACGAGGACACCAAGGAGAAGGCGGCCCAACTCGCCCGCAAACTCTGGTCGATCCGCATGCTGCACGACGAGAAGTCCTGCAGCGACATCGACGCCCCGCTCCTCGTCATCAGCCAGTTCACGCTCTACGGCGACGCACGCAAGGGCCGCCGCCCCACCTGGAACGCCGCCGCCCCCGGCGACATCGCCGAGCCCCTGGTGGAAGAGGTCGTCGCCCAACTCCGCACCCTCGGCGCCACGGTGGCGACGGGCCGCTTCGGCGCCCAGATGAGAGTCACCCTGACCAACGACGGCCCGTTCACGGTCCTGCTGGAGATGTGAGCCGCCAACCAGTCCAGCACCGTCTGACTGCCGCTGCCGGGTTGAAGGGAAGGTGCCTGTTCGTTGTTTACGAGGAGGTGCCAGGTGGGCACAACTTGGGAGAGTTGGCAGTCCAATTGGGCTGTGTGACCGTTCAGCCACCCAGATGCCCTTCTCCCTGTCAGCCCAGGTGAGCCTGGTTCTCGGGGCAGCGGAAACCGACTCGCGGGGCTCGTGACAGCGGGCCCCCTCGACAGCGGTGGACCCCGCCGGGGCGAAGACCTCGGCGGGGTCCCCGTCGTACTTTCCCTACCGCATGCGCAGGAGCCGCGCCCCCTGCGCCTTCCTGTCCCAAATCCCGTATATCTGGGGTGTGTTGGCCTACCCGGCCGCTGGGAATCTCTCGGAGCACGGAACATCACGGAATATGCGGCTGTCACCGCGTCGTCCGTGGTCCGTCAATCACCTGGGCTGACGTGCTCGACGAAGGGAGAAGCGGCATGGAACACCACCCGCCCACAGGACAGGACCCGGGCGGCACCGGCATCGCACGGATCCCGATGTCGAACGCGATCACGGCGGTGATCATCGCGGTTGCGGCGCTGGCCGCCGGCATCACGGTGCTGATGCTGACGCCGGGGGTGCTGGAGGGTCTGGGCAGCGCCGTGACGATCACCGGCGGCGGCTTCACGCTCGCGGCGAAGATCGCCGTGCCGCGCTGAACCCATGCCGCCGGCTCCACGCGTCCCGCCTACGGCTCGACCACGACCTCCTGTGCCGCCGCCGTCTCCCCCGCCACCAGCGGCGCGTCCACCGACACGTTCCGCTTCACCAGCGCCAGGGCGACCGGGCCGAGTTCGTGGTGGCGTACCGAGGTCGTGATGAAGCCGATCTTGCGGCCGTCCGGGCCGTCGGAGGCGAGGCGGAGGTCCGTGCCGGCGGGTGGGAGGTGGACCTCGCTGCCGTCCAGGTGCAGGAAGACCAGGCGGCGCGGGGGCTTGCCGAGGTTCTGGACGCGGGCGACCGTCTCCTGGCCGCGGTAGCAGCCCTTCTGGAGGTGGACCGCGGTGCCGATCCAGCCCAGTTCGTGCGGGATGGTGCGGTGGTCGGTCTCGAAGCCGAGGCGGGGGCGGTGCTGTTCGACACGCAGGGCCTCGTAGGCGAGGAGGCCGGCCGCGGGGCCGGTTTTCTCGGCGTACGACTCCAGGTCCTCGCGGGGGAGGAACAGGTCGCGGCCGTACGCCGTCTCGCGGACCACCACGCCCTCGGGGACGTCGGCGATCGAGCCGGCCGGGAGGTGGACGACCGCGATGTCCGCGGTGCGGTCCGTGACCTCGACGCGGTAGAAGAACTTCATCGACTCCAGGTACGCCAGCAGCGCCTCCTGGGTGCCGGGCTCGACGTGGGCCCAGACCGTGGTGCCGTCGTCGACGAGGTACAGGGCGTGCTCGATGTGGCCGTTCGCGGAGAGGATCAGCGCCTCGGTGGCCTCGCCCGCCGGCAGCTCGCTGACGTGCTGGGTGAGCAGCAGATGCAGCCAGCTCAGCCGGTCCTCGCCGGTGACGGCGATGACCCCGCGGTGCGAGAGGTCGACGAATCCGGTGCCCTCGGCGAGGGCACGCTGCTCGCGGAACAGGTCGCCGTAGTGGGCGGCGACGTCTTCGTCCACGCCTTCGCCGGGGACGGCGCCGGGCAGGGACAGCAGAGGGCTCTTCATATGCACAAGCCTACGACTCGGTAGTTGAAGCCTTGAGGGCCTTTGCGGAGCAGTCCTTGCAGCGGCCGAAGATCGCGAAGTGCTTCATGTCCGTCTCGAAGCCGAAGGTCGAGCGCAGCTTCGCGGTGAACTCCGCCGCCACCTCGATGTCCGCCTCGATGACGTTCTGGCAGTCGCGGCAGACCAGGTGGATGTGGTGATGGCGGTCGGCCAGGTGGTACGTCGGCGCGCCGTGCCCGAGGTGCGCGTGGCTGACCAGGCCCAGCTCCTCCAGGAGCTCCAGGGTCCGGTAGACCGTGGAAATGTTGACCCCCGACGCGGTCTTCTTCACTTCCGTGAGGATGTCGTCGGGGGTCGCGTGCTCCAGGGTGTCCACGGCTTCGAGCACGAGTTGCCGCTGCGGCGTCAGCCGGTAGCCGCGCTGCCTGAGGTCGCTCTTCCAGTCGGTGCTCACCACACCGACGAGTGTATGACTACTTCAGCGGAGGCTTACTTGAAGAAGGCGATGCCGTCGTCGGGCATGTCATCCGGCAGGGCCTTCGCCCAGCGCTCGACATCCTCCGGGGTGACGACCTTCTTCAGGTGCGCCGACATGTAGGGGCGCAGCTCGACCTCGGGGGTCTGCTTCTCGCCGACCCACATCAGGTCGCTGTTGACGTAGCCGTACAGGCGCTTGCCGCCGCTGTACGGGCCAGAGGCCGCCGTGCGCGCGACCGCGTCCGTCACCAGGTCGATCTGCGGCTTCTGCTTGGCCAGCTCGCCGTACCAGATCTCGACGACACCGTCGTCGCGGACCATCGTGATCTCGACCTTGCGGTCGGCGTCGACGCGCCAGAAGCCGTGCTCGGACTCCAGCGGACGGACCTTGTTCCCGTCGTTGTCCAGGACCCAGGTGTGGGACTGGTACTCCAGGAAGTCACGGCCGTCGTGGCTGAAGGTGACCTCCTGCCCGAAGTTGCACTTCTCGGAGCCGGGGAAGTCGTGCACACCCGCGCCTGCCCAGTTGCCGAGCAGGAAGACGAGGGGGACGAGGTCCTTGTGAAGGTCGGACGGGATCTCGATCATGAGCTTCTACAGTTCCTGGTGTCGGGTCAGCGCTGGCCCTGGTACAGCTTCTTCACCGTCAGCCCGGCGAAGGCGAGGGTGCCGACGCAGACCAGGACGAGCAGGGCTTCGAAGAATGCCTCAAGCACGGGGTGCTCCTTGCTGAGCGGTTATGGGCGGTACTAGAGCCGGGCCCCAGCTTAGTCGGCCGGGGCCCGCCCTTCTCTGCGAGGTACGCCTCAGCGCCCGCGGGACCCGGATCTCAGCCCAGCAGCTGGCTCTGCAGCACCACCGTCTGCTGGAACGGCACGGCCGCCGCCCCGCCCTTCTTCGACTGCACGACCAGCCCCAGGACGTCGCCGGAGACCAGATACGCCTCCCGCACGTGCTCCGCCCCGTACGGCTCGGCCTCGCCGTACGCGTAGTGCCGTACGTTCTCCACGTCGGCCTTCTCCGGGAACTTCTCGTCGATGTGCACCTCGGAGGCGCCCTTCAGGGCGAACTGCGGGGCGTCGTAGCCGGTGAAGTTGTTCTCCTGGAGGGAGTCGACGACCCGCGCCGTCTCGAACTGCAGCAGGTAGATTCGGGTGTGCGTGCCGTCCGCCGCGGTCCAGCCGCGGGCGGCGACGTGCCGCAGCCCCTGGTCGGTCAGGAGCTGGTCGATGGCGTCCCGGTCGTCCTTGTCCTCGTAGACCGCGAGGAAGTCCTTCTTCGCCAGCCAGCCGTCCTGGCCGTCGAGCGCCTTGTCGGCCTTCACGCCCTCGGGCGCGGGCAGGAGCAGCTCGCGCAGGTCGGCGTAGTGGGAGTTGGCGGTGTTCGCCTTGTCGAAGGGCGCGGGGCTGCCGGCGGGCAGCGGCGGCTTGACGATCGCCGGGTACTCCCAGCGCCCGTCCGACTCGGTCGCGAGTCCCGGTACGTCCGTCCGCTCCATCCGCGTGATCCCGTACGCCGTCCCCGCTCCCGCGGCGGCGAACACCACGACGGCGGCGGTCCAGCGCAGGACGGCGCGCAGGACCCGGCGGTCCTTCTTGACGACGGCGACGGCGACCGGCTCCCCGGGCACCGTCGGCGGCTCCGCGGACACCGTCGGCGGCGCCTCGGGCATCGGCGGCGCCTCGGCCACGGGTGCCGTCGTCTCGGGCTGCTGCTCGGTGGTCATACGGCCTTCCCCGGGTCGTCGATGCGGTCGAGCTGGGCGGCGAGGAAGGTGGAGATCCCCTCCTTGTCCAGGGGGGCGACCCCGGACGCGTTGACGGCGACCAGGACGTCGCCCACATAGGCGGAGCAGAACATCCAGTCGATCTTCTCGTCCTTGTCCTTGGGCGACAGGAAGCACGTGGCGTTCTTGTGGCCGTCGATCTTCGGGCCCTTGCGCATGATGCCGAGGGCCTCGAAGAACTCGATCTCGGACGTCGAGCTGTTCCGCACGGCGGCCTGGCTCTCCATCTGCGTCAGGGTGACGCTGACGGCGGACACCTTGTCGGCGTAGGCCGCGTACCTGTCGTTGTTGAGGTAGCTGCGCATGACGACGCCCTTGATGTGCTGCCGGTCGAGCTGCTTCTCCAGCTTCCGCCGGTCGGCGGGCGGGAGGCCCTTGAGCGACTCCTTGCGCAGGGCGGTGGCCTGCCGGCCGCTGAGCTCCGCGTCCGCGCCGAACTCGTCGAGGTCGGGCCCCTGGGCGAACCCGTTCTCCTCGTACGGCATGAGCATCCCGCGCAGCCCCTTGGCCTTCGGGGCGTCCTGGTCCGCGGCGGCCTTCGGGAACTTCCAGCTCGGCTTCCCGGGGTCCCGGTCGGCGTCCTGGACGGTCACGACGGTGTAGCCGGTGCCGCCGACGACGGCGCCGAGGAGGAGGACGGCGCCGGTGAGGGTGGCGACACGGCGACGGGGGAAGCGTTTCTTCTTCGCGGGCGCGGGACTCTCAAGCACGGCGCTCCCGGGCGCGGCGCTCGCGGGCGCGGCGCTCTCGGGCGCGGCGCTCTCGGGAACCGCTGGAACCTCGGGGTGCTCCGCGCCTTCGACGCTCTCGGGGTTCTCGCTCACAGCCGCTCCATCTGCCGCTTGGCCAGGTCCATGATCTTCTTCTTGGGAATGGGCTTGGTGTCGTAGACCCAGACGGTCATGGCGATGTCGCCGCGCGTGGCCATGGCCTCGGCGGAGTACAGCGGCAGATAGCCGGGCTTCGTGTCGGGCCGGTTGTGGACGTACGCCCACCCGTCACCGGTCCCGGGGATCTCCCAGCTGTCGGTGTCGTCCTCGTCACCGGCGAAGCCCTGCTCGTTCGCGGTGTAGTCGGCGGCCGTCAGCCCCAGCTCCTGGCGGAACTGCGTGAGCACGATCTCCACGCTGTACGTGCCGCCCACCAGCCAGTCGGTGACGGCGGCCCGGCGGAACTCGTCGGTGGCGAGGTTGCCGAAGGCGTTCTGCGGCTTCTCGTAGAGGTCCGCGTACTCGGCGATGTCCATCCACCCGTCGACGCCCGCCGCGAACTTGGGCTCCCGGGCGCCCTTGGGCCGCTTCAGCAGCAGCTTGCGCAGATCGCCGTCCACCTTGACGTGCCGGTCCTGCGCGGCCGACAGCGGTTCGACCTCGCCCTCGGCCTGCTTGACGACCGGCTGCGACAGCGGCGGCAGCGCGGTGGGCTCACGGTTCGCCTGTACGACGAACCCGGTGCAGGTGCCGGCGACGACACCGAGCACGGCGGCTGCGGCGATGAGCAGCGTGGTGCGCCCGCGCCGGCGCGGCGCACGGGGCGTTTCCGACGCATCCGACGCATCCGGCGCTTCCGGTGCTTCCGACGCTTCCGGCACCTCGTCAGGTACCGGGTTTTCCTGAACTTCGGGTACTTCCAAGACGTCCCCCCACAGAACGTGAAGTGCACATTCCATATGTGCGCACAGGAGACTCACGGCCTGCGGCCTGGGTTGTAGCGGCGTTGATTACGATTCAGCCATGGCGAAGAAGCTCGTGATCAAGGTGACGGCGGGGGCCGATGCCCCCGAGCGCTGCTCGCAGGCGTTCACGGTGGCGGCGGTGGCCGTGGCCAGTGGTGTCGAGGTCTCCCTGTGGCTGACCGGCGAGTCCGCGTGGTTCGCGCTGCCGGGCCGGGCCGCCGAGTTCGAGCTGCCGCATGCGGCCCCCCTCCCCGACCTGATCGAGTCGATCCTGGCCGGCGGCACACTGACCCTGTGCACGCAGTGCGCGGCCCGCCGGGAGATCACGGAGAAGGACGTCATCGAGGGCGTACGGATCGCGGGCGCGCAGGTGTTCGTGCAGGAGGCACTCGCGGACGGCACGCAGGCGCTCGTCTACTGAGACCCGGGCGTCCACAGGCAGAACGGATGCCCCGCCGGATCGAGGAGCACCCGTACGTCGTCCTGGGGCTGGTGCTCGGCGAGCGTCGCCCCCTCGGCCACCGCCCTCGCCGTCTCCCCGTCCAGATCGTCGACCTCGATGTCGAGGTGCAGCATCATCTGCTGCTCGCCGGGCTTGCGCTCGGGCCACAGCGGCGGCACATACGCGGGTTCGGTCTGGAAGGCGAGCCCCACGCCTCCCCCGGGCGGCCCGATGACCAGCCAGTCGGGTTCCTCCTCGCGCACCACGTAACCGAGGAGGCGCTGATAGAAGTCGGCGAGCCGATGGGCGTCCGGTGCGTCGAGCACGACGGTCGACAGCTTCATGGGCGACATGGGCCCCTTCCTACTGCCGCCGCCTCTTCCCGTCCAGCTCGTCCCACCACTCGTCGGACTTGGGGTCGCCGGAGGGGTCGTCCCACCACCGGTCGTCGGGCCCGCGCCGGTTGGCCACCATGGCGGCGACGGGGGGAATCAGCATGGCGACCACGCACATCCCGACCGCGACCGGGACCGACCACAGCCGCACGACACCCCACGCCAGGACGAAGAGCCCGACACAGGTGCCCATCATGGCGAAATAAACGTGCCGTCGACGCGCCAGCATGTGTCCAGGGTAGGCCTGGACAGGACGAAGGGCCGTACCCGGAGAGGTACGGCCCTTCGTGCGACACAGCTCCGTCAGACGGCGATCGCGACCTCGGCGAGGCCGCCCTGCTGGGCGACGACGGTACGATCGGCGGTGCCGCCCGGCACCAGCGCGCGGACGGTCCAGGTGCCCTCGGCCGCGTAGAAGCGGAACTGGCCCGTCGCGGAGGTCGGGACCTCGGCGGTGAACTCGCCGGTCGAGTCCAGGAGGCGGACGTAGCCCACCACAGGCTCGCCGTCACGCGTCACCTGGCCCTGGATGGTGGTCTCACCGGGCTTGATCGTCGAGGCGTCGGGGCCGCCGGCCTTCGCTCCACACATGTCTTTCTCCAGATTCAGAGGGGTCTGACCGGAAGGAAGGCCGGTCGGGGTGGGACTTGGATCTGCTTACTTGTTGGCGCCGAGCTCGATCGGGACGCCGACGAGGCTGCCGTACTCGGTCCAGGAGCCGTCGTAGTTCTTGACGTTCTCGACACCGAGCAGCTCGTGCAGGACGAACCAGGTCAGCGCGGAGCGCTCACCGATACGGCAGTAGGCGATGGTGTCCTTGGACAGGTCGACCTGCTCCTCGGCGTAGAGCTCCTTGAGCTCCTCGTCCGACTTGAAGGTGCCGTCGTCGTTGGCGTTCTTGGACCACGGGATGTTGCGGGCGGACGGGACGTGGCCCGGACGCTGCGACTGCTCCTGCGGCAGGTGGGCCGGGGCGAGCAGCTTGCCGGAGAACTCGTCGGGCGAGCGCACGTCGACCAGGTTCTGCGAACCGATGGCCGCCACCACGTCGTCACGGAAGGCACGGATCGAGGTGTCCTGGGCCTTGGCCTTGTACTCGGTCGTCGGGCGCTCGGGCACCTCCTCGACCAGCTCGCGGACGTCGAGCTCCCACTTCTTGCGGCCGCCGTCGAGGAGCTTGACGTTCTCGTGGCCGTAGAGCTTGAAGTACCAGTACGCGTACGAGGCGAACCAGTTGTTGTTGCCGCCGTAGAGGATCACCAGCGTGTCGTTGGCGATGCCCTTCGCCGACAGGAGCTTCTCGAAGCCCTCCTGGTCGACGAAGTCACGGCGGACCGGGTCCTGCAGGTCCTTCGTCCAGTCGATGCGGATCGCGTTGCGGATGTGGTTCTTCTCGTAGGCGGACGTGTCTTCGTCCACCTCCACGATCGCGATGTTCGGGTTGTCGAGGTTGGCCTCGACCCAGTCGGCGTCGACCAGGACGTCGCTGCGGCTCATGCTCTTTCTCCTCCGGGGCAGTTACGGCGGGGCATACGGCTGTGAGGGTGCGCGGGCCGACGGGGCCGCGGCGCACGGGTGCCCAAGGTCAGGGCGGGGGGATGCGGACGGCGCTCGGCGCTTCCGCTCAGAAAGTGCGACAGAGCATGGCGGCAACGCGGCACAGGTCCACTGCCCGCCGCTTTGTGAGATCCGCCTGTCGCTTCATGCCGTCGATCGTAGGGACGGACTACCAGCCATGTCACCGGTGTGTCGTATTTTGAGACGCGATCGTCCGCGATGTGGGAAGGGAGCAGCGTCCGGCCCGCGTTCGCACGGGTTCCGGACGCTGACGGCCGTCACCGCACCCATGTCCACGGACGACCCGTCTCGCTCCTCGGACACTCCCCGTCCGCCGAACGCGGTCCTACCCGGCCAGCTCGACGTTCGAACCCTTCACCGTGACCTCCACCCCGTCCTGCGCGGCCTCGACCTTGTCCAGCTGGATACCGCCGGGCAGATCGTCGATCTTCTGCTCGAAGTCGGTGATCGACCGCACCTTGCCCTCGGCGACCTCGACGACCAGGTTCGGCAGGTTGTCGGCGTGCACCTTCACGGTGTCGCCGTCGACGGTGACCGTGCTGAGCACGGGATACGTGGTCGACTTGCCCAGGGCGGTGACCTTGACGTTCACCTTGATCTTCCCGTTGCCCCCGTCGGAGAGCCCGACGACCTCGGCGGTCACGCCGGTGAAGATCTCCGTCGGCTCCGACCGGGCGGCCTTGAGCAGCTCGTCGTAGGAGATGGACGCCGTACCCGTGGCCGTGGCGGCGGTCGCGGAGCTGTAGTCCCCGGAGAACGAGACGTCCTTGAAGTCGGCCTTGATGTCGTCGATCCGGATCTTCTCGCCCCCGGTCCCGGCGGCGGCCTCGTAGTCCTTGATCCCCACCTCCGCGTCGTCCAGCTCCCCGGACGCGACCTGCGTCAGAAACGGAAAGCCCTTGATCGACACATCGGGCGTACTGGCGAGGTTCTCACTGCTCCGCAGCTTGTCCGCGACCTCACCCTCGGCGAAATGCACGGCAACCCGGTCGGCGATGACGAAGAGCCCGCCCAGCACGACAACAACAATCAGCAGTATTCGCAGTGCGCGCATTCTTTGGTGTTCCCCCGACTAGGCGGTCTACGTCTCCGCCACCGTAGCGCCGCAGGCAGAGGCCCCCGCCAGATTGTCGATCACCTGTGACAGGACGCGCACCTCCACGCACCGGCAGCCGCGTACGGCGGGAAGGGGACGTGTCGGGGGGTGTCCGCCCGCAGCGGTTGACGCGTCAACACGGGCGCCTTTCATAGCTGACCGATTCCGCGCCGTTCCGAGGACGGACACCCCCCGGCGCGGCCCCGCCCCACAACGCACCGCCCGCGACCTACCCGAGCGCCCGCCCCAGCACATACACAGCCGGAGCAGCGGCGGCCAGTGGCAGTGCGACGCCCGCCGTGAAGTGCACGAACCGCGAGGGATAGTCGTAACTGGCCACCCGGTGGCCGATGAGCGCGCACACCCCCGCGCCCGCCCCGAGCAGCGCACCCTCCGTGCCCAGCCCGGTCATCCCGCCCACCGCGATACCGGCGCCCGCCGCGGCCAGCAGCGACACGACCACCGACGCCGGCGTCGGCAACGGCAACGCCCGCGCCAGCACCGCCACCGCGACCGACGCCGCGCCCACCGACACCGCGTCCGCCGACGCCGCGAAGTACCCCGCCGCGACGATCGCCAGCGCCGACGAGGTGACCGTCGCCATCAGGCCGTACATCCGCTCGTCGGGGTCGGCGTGCGAGCGCAGCTGCAGCACCAGGCACAGCAGCACCCACACCCCCAGCGTGCCGAGGATCGCCGACGGCGACCGGTCCGCGGCCAGCAGCGCCACGTCCGCGACGACCGCCCCGAGGAACGCCAGCGCGATGCCCTGCCGGGCGGGCCACATGCCGTTCAGCCGGAACCAGCCGGCGGCGGTGACGGCCTGGAGCAGAACGAGCGGCACGAGCAGCGCGTACGACCCGACGGCCGCCGCGCCCGAGAGCAGCAGTCCCAGCACCGCCGTGAGGGCGGCGGGCTGCATCCCGGGCTCGATGATCGGCGAACGCCCTTCGAGCCGGGCCCGCTGGGCGTCGGTGACACGGGCGTTGCCGCCGAGGGTGGCGGGACCGTAGTCACCGGAAGGAGCCGCGACCGGCTCGGGAGCCGGAGCGGGCTCCTGATACACGGGCTGCTGATACACCGGCGGCTCGTACCCCTGAGGGGCGTCGTACCCCTGCGAGGCGTCGTACCCCTGCGGCGGCAGATAGGCCGTCTCCGAGGGCGCCTGCGCGACCGGCGCCTGCATCTGCGTCTCCCAGGTCTGCCCCTGCCACTGCTGGGTGTACTGCTGGGCGGCGTGCGGATCGTCGTACGCCTGCTGCCAGTAGGGGTCGTACCCCTGCTGCCCCTGCTGTCCTTGCTGACCCTCGTACGGCTCGTACGGCTGGTTCGTCATCGCTCACCCTCCTGCGAACGGCGGGAGCACCTCGACCGTGCCGCCGTCGGCCAGCCGTACCGTCTCATGCCCGCGGGTGCCCACGGGGTCACCGTCGATGAGGAACGAGCATCGCTGCAGCACGCGCGTGAGTTCACCGGGGTGTCGCTCACGCACAGCGTCCAGCGCCTCGGCGAGGGTGTCGGCGTCGAACGCCTCCTCGGCGACCCCGGCCGCGGCCTTCGCGGCGGCCCAGTAGCGCACCGTGACCTTTGGCATCTGCTTCCGCTGCTTCCTCACTCGACCGTGTTGAACACCGTCAGGCTAGCTCTCCTGGGAGACGGCCCAAGCCCCGATGCGTCGCAGCAGTTCGTCCGGGGCCGCGTTCTCGGCGTGGCCCATGCCGTGCTCCAGCCAGAGTTCGGCGTGGCCGGGGGCGGCGTCGGCGAGCATGCGGGGGTGGTCGAGCGGGAAGTAGCCGTCACGGTCGCCGTGGACGATGAGGAGAGGGGTGGGGGCGATCTTCGGCACGGCCTCCACGGGGGACAGCGGGACCGGGTCCCACTCCTTGTGGTGGATGCGGGTACGGAATCCGTACCGGCCCACCAGCCGCCCCTCGGGCCGCGTTACCAGCCAGTGGAGCTTCCGCATAGGCGCCGTTCCCCGGTAGTACCACCGAGCCGGTGCACTCACCGAAACCACCGCGTCCGAGTGCGCATCCGTGCGCCCCTCACGCCCCGGCTCGTCCGCCCGGTACAGCGCCGCGTGCCGCAGCACCACGGAACCGCCCATCGAGAACCCCACCGTCACCACGCGCGTGTGCCCGAGCGAGCGCGCCCACCGCACCGCGGCGGCCAGATCCAGCACCTCGCGGTCTCCCACGGTCGAGGCCCCGCCGGACGCTCCGTGGCCGCGGAAGGAGAACGTGACCACGCCGCCGTACTGCGCGAACGTCTCCGCCACCCGGCGAACATGAGGACGATCCGCGTCGCCGGTGAAGCCGTGCGCGATGACGAACACGGGACCACGGGAAGGTGACGGGGAGGCGTCGTATACGGACGCCGGCGGATCGTATACGGAATCGATCGTCACCCCGTCGACAGTGTGCAGAAACGTCCGTATAGGTGTGCCTCTGTTCGTCTCAGAGTGCGGAATAGCCGTGGATCGCACCACACGACCTGCCGGATCAATGTGCATGTGGGCTATTCTCCTGAACAGAGGACTCGGGCAATGCAGCCCCCGGGTCCTTTTGTGCTTTCGGATCGTCTGTATACGAAAGATTCGAGAGCTACGACCTCGCCGGGACCGAGGAGGAACCAGCCGTATGAGTTCTCTGCTGCTCCTGACCAACGCCCTCCAGCCGTCGACGGAGGTGCTCCCCGCTCTCGGCCTGCTCCTGCACAACGTGCGAGTGGCTCCGGCGGAGGGCCCCGCCCTCGTCGACACCCCGGGCGCCGACATCATCCTGATCGACGGGCGCCGTGACCTGCCGCAGGTCCGCAGCCTGTGCCAGCTCCTGCGCTCCACGGGGCCGGGCTGTCCGCTCATCCTCGTCGTCACCGAGGGCGGCCTCGCCGCCGTCACCGCCGACTGGGGCATCGACGACGTCCTCCTGGACACCGCCGGACCGGCCGAGGTCGAGGCACGGCTGCGGCTCGCGATGGGCCGCCAGCAGATCGTCAACGACGACTCCCCGATGGAGATCCGCAACGGCGACCTGTCGGTCGACGAGGCGACGTACTCCGCCAAGCTCAAGGGCCGGGTCCTGGACCTGACCTTCAAGGAGTTCGAACTCCTCAAATACCTGGCCCAGCACCCGGGCCGCGTCTTCACGCGCGCCCAGCTGCTCCAGGAGGTCTGGGGCTACGACTACTTCGGTGGCACCCGGACCGTGGACGTGCACGTACGACGTCTGCGCGCCAAGCTCGGCCCCGAGCACGAGTCGCTGATCGGAACCGTCCGGAACGTCGGTTATCGATTCGTTACTCCGGAGAAGGGCGAGCGCGCCACCGACGACGCCAAGGCCAGGAGCGAGCGGCCAAAGGCGGAGGAGACGGACGAGACGGCCGCTCTGGACGCCGCTGAGGTCAGCGCCGAGGTCTGACGGGGTCCGACGCGCACAGGGGTCGCTCGGGCGGAGCACAGGCAAGACCGCTTACGCCCTGCCCAGAGCGGGTCCATCCGCGTAGACTCCGCGCGTGGCCAAGGTGACTCGAGATGACGTGGCGCGGCTGGCAGGGACGTCCACTGCCGTCGTCAGCTACGTCATCAACAACGGACCCCGGCCGGTCGCCCCGGCCACGCGCGAGCGCGTTCTCGCCGCGATCAAGGAGCTGGGGTACCGGCCCGACCGGGTCGCCCAGGCGATGGCGTCCCGGCGCACGGATCTCATAGGCCTGATCATCCCGGACGCCCGTCAGCCGTTCTTCGGCGAGATGGCGCACGCGGTGGAACAGGCCGCGGCCGAGCGCGGAAAAATGGTCCTGGTCGGCAACACCGACTATGTCGCCGAGCGCGAGACCCACTATCTGCGCGCCTTCCTCGGGATGCGGGTCTCCGGCCTGATCCTCGTCAGCCACGCCCTGAGCGACCTGGCCGCCGCCGAGATCGAGGCCTGGGACGCGCGCGTGGTGCTGCTGCACGAGCGGCCGGAGGCGATCGACGACGTCGCCGTCGTCCTCGACGACCTCGCCGGCGCGCAGACCGCCGTGGAACACCTGCTGGGCCACGGCTATCCGTACGTCGCCTGTATGGGCGGTACGGCGGACACCCCCGCCGTCGGCGACCCGGTCTCCGACCACGTCGAGGGCTGGCGGCGCGCGATGGAGGAGGCCGGCATCCCCACCGAGGGACGGCTCTTCGAGGCGCCGTACAACCGCTACGACGCCTACCAGGTGGCGCTCCAGCTGCTGTCGGGCCCGGACCGGCCGCCCGCGATCTTCTGCTCGACCGACGACCAGGCCATCGGCCTGCTGCGGGCGGCGCGCGAGCTGCGCATCGACGTGCCGGGCGAGCTGGCCGTCATCGGCTTCGACGACATCAAGGAAGCCGCGCTCGCCGATCCGCCGATGACAACGATCGCATCGGACCGCTCGGCGATGGCGCGGGCCGCGGTGGACCTCGTCCTCGACGACGGGCTGCGGGTGGCCGGGTCGCGGCGCGAGCGGTTGAAGGTGTTCCCGTCGAAGCTGGTCGTACGCCGGTCCTGCGGCTGCGAATGAGGCTCCGCGGGCCTTCATGAGGCTTGACGGGCCTTTATGAGGCTCGGCGGACCTTTATGAGGCTTGTCTGAGAGGGGCCCGGCCGGTCCCAGTACCGGCTTTATATCGGGCAAACGAGCTTCTGGCGGCGTTCTCAGGGAGCACTCAGGAAGCTCTCATGGTCGGGCGACAAGCTCAGTGTCATGACCGAGAGCTTCCGCCGCGACGGCGAGTACGAGCAGTACACGAACCCGTATCAGGGCGCCCAGCAGCACGCCTCCGCCACCCCCGCGCACTCCTCCCCGGTGAACCCGGAGTGGCCGCCCCCGCCGGCGCAGCCGCCCGCGCCGCAGCCGGTGACGGTGGAGCCGGGGACCACGGTGTGGCCGGCGCAGACTCAGGTCGCCGGCGGTGACGGCAACGACGGCGGTGGCGGTACCGCCGTCCTGACGGCGGCCCCGGAGGCCCCCGTACCGTCGCCGAAGAAGCGCGCCCGGGGCCCCTTCGCCCTCCTCGCCGCCGTCGCGATCGTCGCCGCGGCGATCGGTGGCGGCACGGCGTACGGCATCCAGGAACTGACCGGCAACGACACCGTCGCCTCCAGCAGCACCAGCACCAATGTGGTGCCGTCCTCCGCCAGGGGCACGGTCTCCGGGGTCGCCAAGGCCGTCAGCCCGAGCATCGTCGAGATCAACGCCACGCTCAGCAACGGCTCCTCCACCGGCTCCGGCGTGATCATCAGCAGCGACGGCGAGATCATCACCAACAACCACGTCATCGCCGGCGCCTCCTCGATCAAGGTCTCGACGAGCAACGGCAAGGAGTACACGGCGAAGGTCGTCGGCACCGACAGCAAGAAGGACCTCGCCCTGATCAAGCTGGAGAACGCCTCCGGCCTCACCCCCGCGACCCTCGGCAACTCCGACGGCGTCCAGGTCGGCGACGAGGTCGTGGCGATCGGCTCCCCCGAGGGCCTGACCGGCACGGTGACCAGCGGCATCGTCTCCGCCCTCAACCGCGACGTCACCGTCTCGACGGACGAGAGCCAGGGCCAGCAGCAACAGCAGGGCGGCGGCGGATGGCCGTTCGAGTTCGGCGGCCAGCAGTTCAACGGCGACACCGGCTCGTCCACGACGACGTACAAGGCGATCCAGACCGACGCGTCCCTGAACCCCGGCAACTCCGGCGGCGCGCTGATCGACATGAACGGCAACATCATCGGGATCAACTCGGCGATGTACTCCTCCAGCTCCGACTCCTCCAACGCCGGCAGCCAGGGCCTCGGGTTCTCCATCCCGATCAACACCGTCAAGTCCGACCTCGCGACGCTGCGGGCCGGCGGCACCGACAGCTGAACCACCTCTGAGCACCTAGGGAGTCCGTCATGATCCAGCAGGTTTCCCACACAGTGGCCGGTACCGACCCGGCGGGCCTCGCGCTGGCGCTGGAGGTGGCGCACGAGTTGCACGCGCCGACGGCGCCTTCGGTTCGCGCCCCCGAGATCTCGACCGTGGCCGCCCGCCGTACCGCCCGGCGCCGCAAGGTGCGCGCCTGACCTGGCCCGTGCCCACCCCGTCCGGTGCTTGACCCCACCGCCGACCGACGTGCGACGCTGAAGGCGCCCACGTCCCACCGCACCCCGAGGAACCGCGAGCGATGAGCCCCGCCGATGGCGACCGTGACCCCCAGCGCATCCTGATCGTCGACGACGAGCCGGCGGTGCGCGAAGCGCTCCAGCGCAGCCTCGCGTTCGAGGGCTACGACACGGAGGTCGCGGTCGACGGCGCGGACGCACTGGAGAAGGTGACCGCGTACCGGCCCGACCTGGTCGTCCTCGACATCCAGATGCCCCGCATGGACGGCCTCACCGCCGCCCGCCGGATGCGGGGCGCGGGCACGACGACGCCGATCCTGATGCTGACGGCCCGGGACACGGTGGGCGACCGGGTGACCGGCCTCGACGCCGGCGCCGACGACTACCTGGTCAAGCCGTTCGAGCTGGACGAGCTGTTCGCGCGCGTCCGTGCGCTGCTGCGGCGCAGCTCCTACGCGGCGGCCGCGGCCGGTGCGGGTGCGGTGGTGGAGGACGACGCGCTGACCTTCGCCGACCTCCGCATGGACCTGGCGACGCGGGAAGTCACTCGCGCCGGGCGGCCGGTGGAACTGACGCGCACCGAGTTCACGCTGCTGGAGATGTTCATGGCGCACCCGCGCCAGGTCCTGACCCGGGAGCAGATCCTGAAGGCGGTGTGGGGCTTCGACTTCGAGCCGTCGTCGAACTCGCTGGACGTGTATGTGATGTACCTGCGCCGCAAGACGGAGGCGGGCGGCGAGCCGCGGCTCGTGCACACCGTGCGCGGCGTGGGGTACGTGCTGCGACAGGGCGGCGCGGAGTGAGAAAGGTTCTGCGCCGGTTCCAGACGCTGCCGATCCGGGCACGGTTGTCGTTGCTGGTGGCGGCGGCGGTGGCGTTCGCGGTGGCGGCGGTTTCGGTGACGTGCTGGTTCATCGTGCAGGGGAAACTGTACGAGCAGCTGGACAACGACTTGCAACGGGGCATGAGCGACCCCGGTCCCGCGCAGCTCAAGCAGATCAACCAGGCCCAGACCGCGCTCAACAACTGCTCCAAGACTCCGCAGAGCACCCCCTTCTCCCGCGGTGACTACACCCAGGTGGTCACGGCGAGCGGCAAGGTCTGCGTGGTCAACGACTCGGCGGGCGCGATCGAGGTGACCCAGGCCGACAAGAACGTGATCGCGAAGGGCGAACCCAACCACGTCTACTTCCGCAACGGCAGCGCCGAGGACGGCACCGGGGTACGGGTGATGACGCGCTACCTGAGCGGCACCACGACCCCCACCGGAGAGGCCGGCCCCGACATCGGGATCATCGTCGCCGTCCCCCTGAAGGGCACCCAGAACACCCTCAACGACCTTTCCCTCGTCCTCCTCCTCGTCTCCGGCATCGGAGTCCTCGGCGCCGGTGCCGCCGGGCTCGCCGTCGCCCGCGCCGGCCTGCGCCCCGTCGACAAGCTCACCGAGGCCGTCGAACACGTGGCCCGTACCGAGGATCTGAGCGTGCGGATCCCCGTCGAGGACGACGCCGAGGACGAAGTGGCCCGGCTCTCGCGGTCCTTCAACTCGATGACCTCCTCCCTCGCCAGCTCCCGCGATCTCCAGCAGCAGTTGATCGCGGACGCCGGTCACGAGCTGCGCACTCCTCTCACCTCGCTCCGCACCAACATCGAGCTCCTCACCCGGAGCGAGGAGACCGGGCGGCCCATCCCGGAGGCCGACCGCAAGGCGCTGCTCGCCTCGGTCAAGGCGCAGATGACCGAACTGGCGGCGCTCATCGGCGACTTGCAGGAGCTGTCCAGGTCCGAGGGGCAGCGGGGTGAGCGCGTGCAGGTCGTGTCCCTCGAGGACACCGTCGAGTCGGCGCTCCGCAGGGCCCGGCTCCGTGGGCCGGAGCTGACGATCAACGCGCACCTGGAACCGTGGTTCAGCCGCGCGGAGCCCGCCGCACTGGAGCGGGCCGTCGTCAACATCCTCGACAACGCCGTGAAGTTCAGCCCGGAGGGCGGCACGATCGACGTACGGCTGAGCGAGGGCGTGCTGACCGTCCGGGACCACGGTCCCGGCATCCCCGCCGACGAACTCCCGCACGTCTTCGACCGCTTCTGGCGCTCCCCCAGCGCCCGCGCCCTGCCCGGCTCCGGCCTCGGCCTGTCCATCGTCGCCCGCACCGTGGAGCAGGCCGGCGGCCAGGTCACCCTCGGCCGCGCGGACGGCGGCGGCACGATCGCGACCGTACGCCTGCCGGGGGCGCCGACACCTCCCCCGGAGACGCCGTAGCCGGGCCACCGCGGTGAAGGGCCGCCGGCTCCTGGCGCCCTGCACTGTCCGAGCCCGTTGCTAATGTGCCTCGTCCAGTGATCACCTGCGGGAAGGGACGGGGCGCGTGCGGGACGTGACATGCCATCAGGTCGGTGAGCAGCGGTTGGCCGAGGCGCTCGACGACATCCGCGGGCGGGCCTACACGCGCTGGCACTCACTGCGCTACGGCAGCATCTCGCCGGCGCTGATACGGGCGATGGCGGACGAGCTCCTCGACCATGTCGCCGCGCGCGCGGTCACCCAGCCGGGGCTCGACGCCGCGGCCGCCACGGTCGCCGTCACCGCCGCGGAGTGTGTGCACGGAGTACTGAGCGTCATGTGCTACCCGAACGGGGACCAGGAGATCCGGTTGCCGCTCGTCGGGGAACGGCTCAGCACGGACCCCGACGACGACGAGTTCGGGGACGGGCCGATCACCTTCCGGGACGTCGTCAAGGAGGCGCCCACCGCGCGGACCTGGCTCGACATGTTCGAGGTGTGCGTGGTCAGCGGGCTGGTGTGGGACTGGGAGCGGGTTACCGGGCTGCTGCTGCGGGGCGACTACGCGCCCGCCATCCGCGACGGCGTGCCCTACAACCCGTACACCTCCGTCTCCGCGCCCGCCGACCTGGCCGCCATGGACGCGCTGTGCCTCTACCTGACCGAGGCGGCCGGGCATCTGCCCCGCGACTGGCCGACGGTTCCGCTGCGCAAGCCCGACGCCGGGGAGCGCGCGGAGGCCGTCCGGCGGCTCGAGGAGCTCGGCGACGCGCTGAGCGCCGACCAGCGGCTGCTCCGCGTGCTCCTCGACGACGACCAGGACGCCTTCGAGGCGGCGCTGGCCGCCCAGCTGGTGGCGTACCGGGAGGGCGTGGAGGCCGGCGCCGGTGATCCCGCGCCCCGTTCCCTCCTCCCCCTCGGCGCCCTCACCCTGGCCTGCCTCGCGGTGCAGGTGCACGGGTGGGAGCTCGGCGTCCGGTCCGGATATCTGCCGTACGGGCTGCTGGGGTCGACGGACGCACTGCGCCGGGCGGCCGACGGCAACCGGAACACCTTGGGTCTGTGGGCTGCCAAGTAGCGAGGCGGCCCCTACGCCAGGAGGCGGCCGCGTCCATGACGCGGCCGCCTCCTCCTGTCCGCCCCGAAGGGTTACTTCACGATCGTGATCCGGTTCGCGGCCGGAGGTGCGATCGGGCTCGCGGCCGAGGAGTTGGCCGTGAGGTACTGCTCCAGCGCCGCCAGGTCGTCCGTGCCGACGAGGTCGTTGGTGCCCTGGCCGAGCGTGGTGAAGCCGTCGCCGCCGCCCGCGAGGAAGCTGTTGGTGGCGACGCGGTAGGTGGCCGCCGGGTCGAGGGCGGCACCGTTGAGCTTGACGGAGTCGGCGACGATCCGGTCGGCACCGGTCTTCGTCAGGTCCAGGGTGTAGGTGAGGCCCGAGGACGGCTGGAGGATCTTCGGGGAGGCCGCGTTGCCGCCGCTGACCTGCTCCTTGAGGACCTGGATCAGCTGGGCGCCGGTGAAGTCCTGGAGGTTCACGGTGTTGGAGAACGGCTGGACCGTGAAGCCCTCGGCGTAGGTGACGACTCCGTCGCCTTCCGTGCCCTTCTGCGCGTAGGTCAGGCCCGCCCGCACACCGCCCGGGTTCATCAGCGCGAGGTCGGTCTCCGGGTCGAGCTGCTTGCCGTACGCCAGTTGCGCGTCCGCGATCAGGTCGCCCATCGGGGACTCGGTGCCGGTGTTCGGGATGTCGGCGGAGATGTAGCCGATCGCGCGGTTGCCGATGGGCGCCGCGAGGGTGTTCCACCGGCTGATCAGGTCGGTCATGTCCGGCGCCTTGGCGACGGTCCGGGTGACCACGTGGTTCGCCGACTTCACCGAGGTACGGGCGATGTCACCCGTCCAACGGTCGTACGTCAGCGTCGTGTCCGTGTACAGCCGGCCGAAGGAGGCCGCCGAGGTGACCGTGCGCGGGTGGCCCGCCGGGTCGTTGATGGTGCAGGCGTACGCGGCGTGGGTGTGACCCGTCACCAGCGCGTCGACCTGCGGGGTGATGTTCTTGGCGATGTCCACGATCGGGCCGGAGATGCCGTCGCCCGCGCCGGGGGAGTCGCAGTTGTAGTTGTACGCGCCCGAGGCCGGGGCGCCGCCCTCGTGGATGAGGGCCACGATCGACTTCACGCCCTGGGCCTGGAGCACCCGCGCGTACTTGTTGATCGTCTCGACCTCGTCCTTGAACTTCAGGCCCTTGACGCCCTCGGCGGAGACGACCCCGGGGGTGTCCTCCAGGGTGACGCCGATGAAGCCGACCTTGATGCCGTCCTTCTTCCACACCCAGTAGGGCTTGAGGATCGGCTTGCCGGTCTTCTCGTTCAGGACGTTGGCCGCCAGGTACGGGAAGTCCGCGCCCTCGAACTCCTCGTCCGTGTAGCAGCCGGCCGTCGGGTGGCAACCACCGTGCTGAAGCCGGGCCAGTTCCTTGGCGCCCTCGTCGAACTCGTGGTTGCCGACGGAGGTGACGTCCAGGTCCAGCTTGTTGAGCGCCTCGATGGTGGGCTCGTCGTGGAAGAGACCCGAGATCAGGGGCGAGGCGCCGACCATGTCGCCGCCGGCCGCGGTGATGGAGTACTTGTGGCCCGCGCGCGCGTCGCGCAGATGCGTGGCGAGGTACTCGACACCACCGGCGTCGATCGTCTTGGTGGTGCCGTCCGCCTGGAGCTCGGTGACGCGGCCGGAGGAACCGGACGGGGGCTCCAGGTTGCCGTGCAGGTCGTTGAAGGACAGCAGCTGCACGTCCTGGTAACGGCTGGGCAGCTTGCCCGGTTTGCCTGATTCAACCGGGGCGGCCGACGAGGGCAGCGCGGCGGCGAGAGCACCGGCGGTCGCGAGACCGGCGGCTGCGGCGAGCAGCCGGACGGTCCGTCTGCGGCGGTGCGGCTGGGATATGGCTGGCATACGCCCCCCTGTGGGTCGTCTGAGCAAGTGGGCCCCGTCCGGCGCAGCCTAAAGTCAACGCGCGTAGCGCGACAGGGGTTTCTTGGTTACATCCTGGTTTCCCTTTGCCCTCTCCTTTGCTGACGCTTTGCGGGGTTTACAGTGCCGCCACTTTGCTGGTCCTCCCCCGTACTCTCGTACGCATGACCAGCGACGACACCGTGCGGCCCGGCAGCACTCGCTCCATCCAGACCTGTTCGGCACTTTCCCCGGCCCAGACGGACGCCGTCCTCGCGCTCCTCGCGGCGGCCGCCGACAGTGACGGCCAGCAAGCCGTCTCGGAACAGGGCCGGTTGCAACTGCGCGGCGGCGCCCGCGAGGGGGTGGCCCATCTGCTGCTGACCGTCGACGACGAACTCGTCGGCTACGCCCAGCTGGAGGACACCGACCCCGTGGAGGCCCCGGCCGCCGAGCTGGTCGTCCACCCCGGGCACCGCGGTCGCGGCCACGGCCGGGCCCTCGGCTCGGCCCTCCTCGCCGCCTCCGGCAAACGGCTGCGGGTGTGGGCCCACGGCGGTCACGCCGCCGCCCGCCATCTCGCCCAGGTCCTCGGCCTGACCCTGTTCCGTGAGCTGCGGCAGATGCGGCGGCCGTTGACCGACCTGGACCTGCCCGACCCGGTCCTGCCGGACGGGGTGACGGTACGGTCCTTCGTCCCCGGCACCGACGACGCCGCCTGGCTCGCGGTGAACGCCGCCGCGTTCGCCCACCATCCCGAACAGGGCTCCCTCGTCCAGCGCGACCTCGACGACCGGATGGCCGAGCCCTGGTTCGACCCCGCCGGGTTCTTCCTCGCCTTCCGCGGCGACGAACTCGTCGGCTTCCACTGGACCAAGATCCATGCGGCGGAGGGGCTGGGCGAGGTGTACGTCCTCGGTGTGAAGCCGGGCGTCCAGGGCGGGGGGCTCGGCAAGTCCCTCACGACCATCGGGTTGCGGCACCTCGCCGCGCAGGGACTGCCGACCGCGATGCTCTATGTCGACGCGGACAACAAGGCGGCGGTGTCGGTGTACGAGCGGCTGGGGTTCGTCACGCATGAGACGGACCTGATGTACCGCACGGAGACGTGATGTGACGCCGGGGCCCCGGGCCCGTGGGGCTCAGGGTCCGGGGCTTGGGGCCCGGGGCTTGGGGCCCGGGGCTTGGGGCCCGGGGCTTGGGGCCCGGGGCTCACGTCCAGGCACCCACGTCCGGGGACCCCGGGCCCCGGCGACTCAGGCCCTGCTGGGCTTCAAGGCCACCCCGCGTCTGAGCGGCTCCGGCCCGCACACCCCCCACACCACCACCGCACCGGCCAGCACCATCCCCCACCGGTCATGCGCCTGCGCCCACCTCGGGTCCTGCGTGGCCACGAACAGTGCCCACCGCTCCGGCCACAGCAGCAGCCCCAGCACGGCCGTCGTCAGCACCGCGCCGGCCACCGCCTGCCCCGGTTCCGCCGCCTGGGTGAAGCGGACCGCCGCCGCCGACGCCGCGAGCGCCAGCGTGAACGCCGCGCCCGCCTCCAGGGTCACGTCGCCCACGGGCGGACGTATCCGGTCCGGCACGAGCAGCACCGCCGCCGTCCACCACACCGCGGTGACCGGCGCGACGAGCGCCACCCGCAGGGCATGACGGGCGGGCCGGCGGGTCGGCACCGGGGTCGTGGTGTGCCGGGCCGGGTCGTCCAGCACGAACGCCAGGCCCAGGGCGAAGGCGAGGACGGCGGCCCGCAGCAGGTTCAGCACCAGCGGCTCGTCGGCCGTGTCCGAAAGCCGCGCCGGCGAGACGATCAGCAGCCCCAGGACTCCGGCGGCACCGAGCGCCCGCCAGGGAAGGGTGCGCAGGACGGGAACCAACAGGGCACGCGTCACGTGCACTTGTCCGCCCCTACCTTCGCCTTGACCCCCAGCAGCTCCGCCACCCGTGCCGTCGTCACCTTCGGGGACGTCAGTTCCGTCCAGTTCGCCCGCACCTCGGCCGCCACCCGGTCCCGCGGCTGCTCCAGCAGCTTGCGCACGACCGTCGTCTGACCGGCCGTCATCGACAGCGGGTCGGTCTGGGACAGGACGATCGCCGAGCCGCTCGTGCTGTCGTCGAGGCGGACGTTCTTGAGGGAGCCGATCGGGTCGGGCTGCCCGGCCAGGGCCAGCCACATGACGGTGACCATCCGGCCGTCGCACAGCTCACCGGTCGTCTTCTCGTCGCCGGTGACCAGCACCCCCGCGACGGCGGCCGAGAACTCCGGGACGCGGTTACCGCCCCAGGCCGTGCCCACCGTCACCTGGTGCGGGGCCGTCGCGGGGTCGAGAGCGGCGTCGCCGTCGAGGCCGTAGCGCGCGTCGAGCCGCTGTCGGACGAGGAGACTCTGGTCGTGGGCGGTACCGCCGGCGAGGGACTGGACCTCGGCCACGGTCCGCGCCCAGTCCGCGGTCCGGCCCCGCCACTCGGGGAAGGCGCAGTAGCGCGACCCGTCCCGCTCCACGCATGTCTGCACCTGCTCGGGGTGGAGCGTGGCCCGCTCCCGCGCCGCCGTCACCTCGGGGGAGACGCCCTGGCCCTGCGCGACCGCGCCGAGGACCGTCAGCGCCAGCGCCCCGGCGAACCCGGCGTGCACGGACCGCGCGCGGTGGCCGCCGCCCGCCAGCACCGCGAGCAGCGCCACCGTCAGGCCGAGCGCGGCGAGATACAGCGCGTGCCAGGCGGCGGGGCGGCCGATCAGGTCGGAGGGCAGGGTGTTGCTGCTGGAGACGCCTATGACCGGGGTCAGCCAGCGCGTCCAGCCCTCGTCGATGCCGGCGCCGGTGCCGAGCAGGAAGAGGAACAGGAAGAAGACCACGACCAGCGGTGCCGTGAAGGCCGTCCTGATCACGCGGGCGATCAGCACCCCGGCCGCTCCGAACGCCAGCACCGTCAGCGGCCCGACCAGCAGTTCGCCCGGCGAACCGTGTCCGAGCGAGCCCGGCTTGAGCGCCTGCCAGCCGAACTGCCCGGCCACACACACCGCGGTGAGCAGGGCGGCGGGGACCACGGAGAGCAGATGTGCGGCCGTCCGGTGTGCCGTGCTCATCACCAGCACCGTGAAGTGCCGTTCGGTGTCGCGGCGGAGGGATCTCAGCACGGCCTGGTTCACGGCCAGCAGGACCGCGAGGCCGACGAGGAGAGGGCCGCCCTGGGTGGCGCGGTCGGCGTCCTGGAGGGCCGGGTAGCCGTCCGCGTAGTCCTGGGCGCGCCATGCGATCCAGGCCGCGTAGACGAGGAAGCCGAGGAGCACCGGGATGGTGACGAGGAGCCTGCGCGCCTCGAAAAGGGCCAGGGCGAACACGGCCGCCCAGGGGTTCTGCGCCTGCTTCTGCGTGGCGGCCGGGGCCGCCTCCATGACCGCGCTCATGCCGCCGCCACCTCCACGCCCGCGTCGTCCAGGGTCAGCAGGTAGCCGTCCTCCAGGGTGGGGTCGGTGAGGTCCGCGCCGGCGGGCGGATTGCCCACGTTGCGGAAGGAGCCGGTGCCGGTGCGCCAGCCCGCCTTCGCTCCCGGGTCGCGTTCCGCGCTGTTCCACACGCGGCCCGCGGCCACCGCGGTCAGCTCGGCGGGGGTGCCGTCGAAACGGATCCGGCCGCCGGCCATCACCACGACCCGGTGGCAGAGCATCGCCACGTCCTCGGTCTGGTGGGTGGACAGGAGCACGGTCCGGCCCTCGCCCGCCCGGGCGATCAACTCCCGGAAACGCATGCGCTGTTCGGGGTCCAGGCCGACCGTCGGCTCGTCGAGGACGAGGAAGCCGGGGTCGCCGACGAGCGCCGCCGCCAGCGCCACCCGCTGCCGCATCCCGCCGGACAGCTTCTTGATGCGCTTGCCGCGGACGTCGCCCAGGTCGACCTCGTCCAGCACCCGCCGCACCTCGCGATGGCGGGCGCCGCGGTCGGTGAGTTCCTTCAGGATCGCCACGTAGTCGACGAACTCGAAGGCGGTGAAGTCCGGGTGGAAGCCGGGGGTCTGCGGCAGATAGCCGAGCCGGCGCCGCACCTCCTGGCGGCCGCGCGCGGTGCCCGGGTCGTTCCCGAGCACCGTGAAGGCGCCGCGGTCGGCGGGGACGGCCGTGGCCAGCACCCGCAACAGGGTGGTCTTTCCGGCGCCGTTGGGGCCGAGCAGCCCGGTGACGCCTCGGGTCAGCCGCAGCGACACGTCGTCGAGGGCGCGGGTGCCGCCGTAATGGAGGCTGAGCCCCTCGGCGGAGACGGTGGGTGTCATACGGCACTCCTGTGGAAGACGTCGAAACGGTCACGTACGAGGAAGAGCAGGCCGACCGCGAGGGCGGCGACCGCCGCGGCGGCGCCCTGGCCGGCCGCGGTGAACGGCGCGAGCGGGCCGTCACCGGCCCGGTCGGCGGCGACGAGCAGCGCGACCCACGCGCCGCCCACCAGCGACGGCGCGAGCACCGGCCCCAGCCGGGGGGTGAGCGCGAGCCCGGTCGCGGTCAGGGCCAGCGCGGGCAGCAGCCAGGCCAGCGCCCGCAGGCCGTACGAGGGCAGCGCGAGGGTCGCCAGGCCGTTGAGGCCCAGTCCCGCGGCGAGCACCGCCACCGTGCGGATCATCAGCAGCCGGAAGCCGTGCACCGGGCTGACAACCGCCATCTCGTAGGTCGGGTCCAGCGCGGGGCCGTACGACAGCGCGACCCCGGCGAGCGGAAGGAGCGGGGCGAGGGCGAGGAAGAGGGTCGGCGAGTCGGCCGTGTAGACCACGCCCACGGTCGTCACCAGCAGGAACACCACCGCCGCGAGCCATGAGCGGCGCAGTACGGGGGTCGCCGTGAGCAGCCGGGCGACATGGTCGGCGACGCCGAGCCGCACGAGGAGCCCCTCCAGCAACCCCCTTCGGGGCACGTCGAGTTCGGCGTCGAGCCGCTCCCAGCCGGCGTCGAGGGCGACCGGGTCGCTCACCGAGGCGAGCGCCTCCCGGCAGTCCGCACAGGCCATCAGATGGGTGTCGGCGGACCAGAGCATGGGCGCCGCCAACTCGCCCCGGGCGTAGGCCCGTAGATCCTCGGCATCCACATGCCATGTCATGCCGTCACCTCCACTGTTCGCACCCGCACCCGCGGTCGCACCCACCGAGCCATCCCCATTCGCCCGCTCATGCCAGCGCCTCCCGCAGTTGCTTGCGGGCGCGTGAGGCCCGCGTCTTGACCGTCCCCGGCGGAATCCCCAGGACGACGGCGGCCTCGCGGGTGGTCAGCCCGTCGATGACCGTCGCCTGGAGGACCGCGCGGAGTTCGGGCGAGAGCCGGACCAGGGCGCCCGCGAGGTCTCCGTGCTCCACCCCCGCGAGCACGCGTTCCTCCGCGGACGCCTCGTCGCGGTGCCGCAGCCTGGCCAGGGCCTGCCGCAGCCGCCCCCGCGCCCCGTCCCCGCGCAGCGCGTCGACCAGCCGCCGCGACCCGATCCGCCACAGCCACCCGGCCACGTCGCCGTCCTCCCGGTAGCGGGCCTTGCCGCGCCAGATCGCGAGGAAGGTCTCCTGCACGACGTCGTCGACTATCCCGGCGTCGGCGCACCGGCCCCGCAGTCGCGCGGTCAGCCAGGGCGCGAACCGCCGGTACAGCTCCTCGAAGGCGCGCCGGTCCCCGTCTGCCGCGGCCCGCAGCAGCTCGCCGTCGCTTCTCGTCTCGCTCACAACCCCTCATCGCACGAGCCCCGCCGATCGGTTCACGGTTCGGCGAACGACTTTCCGCAGCCGTCCTCCCAAACCGCCGCTTGACTTTGCCACCCCCCTTCCACCACCCTTTCACTACTCAATTAGTGAAAGGGTGGTTCACGGGTGCTCGAGTACCGCATCGACCGGCACTCCGGGGTCGCCACGTACGTCCAGATCGTCCAGCAGACCAAGCAGGCCCTCCGGCTGGGCCACCTGGAGCCGGGCGACAAGCTCCCCACGGCTCGCGAGGTAGTGGAGGCCACCGCCATCAACCCCAACACCGTTCTCAAGGCCTACCGCGAGCTGGAGCGCGAGGGACTGGTCGAGGCCCGCCGCGGACTCGGCACCTTCGTGCGCCGCGGTCTCGGCGCCGCCCCGGCCGACTCCCCGCTCAACGCCGAGCTGGACGGCTGGACGGCCAGGGCCCGCGAGGCCGGCCTGGACCGGGACGACGTGGCCGCCCTCTTCACCGCCGTACTCGACAAGCACTTCTCGACGCCGTTCCCCGAACACTCGACGCCGTTCCCGGAACAGACCGCCGCGACCAAGCACAGCCAGGGAGACCCTTCATGACCGACACCGCCCTCGAGGCAGCCGCGCTGGGCAAGCGTTTCGGGCGGCTGCGGCGGAGCGCCGGATGGGCCCTGCGGGACTGCTCCTTCGCGCTCCCCGCCGGACGCGTGTGCGCCGTCGTCGGCCCCAACGGCGCGGGCAAGTCCACCCTGCTCACCCTCGCGGCGGGCCTCACGGCCCCGACCGAGGGCAGCCTCGCCGTCCTCGGCGGGCCCGCGGGCCGGGCACGCGCGCGGGTGGGCTTCGTCGCACAGGACAAGCCGCTCTACCCCCAGCTCACCGTCGCCGAGACGCTCCGCATGGGCGCCGACCTCAATCCCGGCCGCTGGGACGCGCGCGCCGCCGAGCGGATCGTGACGGACGGCGACCTGAACCCGAAGGCCCGCATCCGCTCCCTGTCCGGCGGTCAGCGCACCCGGGTCGCGCTCGCCCTCACCCTCGGCAAGCGGCCCGAGCTGCTGCTCCTGGACGAGCCGATGGCCGACCTCGACCCGCTGGCCCGGCACGAGCTGATGGGCGTCCTGATGTCCCAGGCGGCCCAGCACGGCACCACCATCGTCATGTCCTCGCACGTCGTGGCGGAGCTGGAGGACTCCTGCGACCATCTGCTGCTGATCGGCGGCGGACGGGTCCGGCTCGCCGGGGAGATCGACGAACTGCTGGAGACGCACGCGCGCGTGTCGGCCGACGCCGGCACCGACCTCACCCCGCACACGGTCGTCGAGTCCCGCACCACGGGCCGCCGGCTCACCGCCCTGATCCGCCCGGCCGCCCCGCTCCCCGCCGACTGGCGCACCGGCACGCCGTCCCTGGAGGAGCTGGTCCTGTCCTACCTGCGCAACCCCGAGGCGCAGGCGACCGCGACGGGCACCCCGGCGAAGTCCCGCGAGGAGTCCGTCGCATGACCACTCTCGCCCCGCCCGCCCCAGGCACCCCGCACCTCACCCGCTGGCTGATCCGCCTGCACCGCCCGGCCCTGCTGTTCTGGACGGCCGTGGTCGTCACCGTCTCCGGCGTCCTGTTGTGGCTGGGCGGTCCGCTCGCCGACGCGTCCGCGGCGGCCTGGCGGGCGTACGACGCCTGCCGGGCGTCCGGGTGCCGCTACGACCAGGCCGCGATCCTCCGCTACAAGGACGTCTACACGTACACGACGTACGCCGTGCTCGCCGCGCCCTTCCTGGTCGCCGCCTGGGCGGGCGCCGCCCTCACCGGCCGCGAGCTGGAGACCGGCACCGCGCGGCTGGCGTGGACGCAGAGCAGCTCCCCGCTGCGCTGGTTCGCCTCCCGGCTGGCGCTCCCGGCGGCCGTCGTCACCGCGGGCACCGGCCTGCTGGTCCTGCTGCACCACCTGGCGTGGTCGGCGGGCAAGGACCACATCGACAACCTCAAGAGCTGGTACGACCCGCCGACCTTCTACGCCAACGGCCCGGTCGTCGTCGCCCTGGCACTGGCCGGTCTGGTCGCGGGCGCCCTCGCGGGCCTGCTCCGGCGCGGTTCCCTGCCGGCGCTGGTCGCGGGCCTGGGCTTCACCGGCCTGCTCTGGTACGGCGTCCAGCTGGCCGTCCCCCACCTGTGGAGCACGTCCACCGCCGTGACCGGCCTGCGCCGCTTCGCCCCGGCCGGCGGCGGCCTCGGCGTCGACGAGGGCATCGTGACCGCCACCGGCGCCCACGTCTCCAACCTGACCTGCGGCAACTCGGAGAACGACGAATGCCTCGCGTTCTACGACAAGTTCGACGCCGTCGGCTGGTACCGCGACTACCACCCCGCCTCCCACTACTGGCCCCTCCAGCTCACGGCGACCGCCCTGGTCCTCGCCCTCACCGCGCTGCTGACCCTGCTGGCCTTCCGGCTGCTGCACCGCCAGACCGGCCTCCGCACGGGAAGGTCCGCATGAGCCCCTTCACGGCACAGCTCGCCACGGTCCTGCGCCTGCACCGCGCGGCCCTGATCGTGTGGACCGCCTTCGTCGCCGGCTGCGTCGGCTACCTGGTGTGGCTGACGCAGGTCACCGCCCCCTCCCTCCTCGGCCCCCGCGCGGGCTGCCCCGACGGCGGGACGGGCCAGTGCACGATCGGCCTGGACTACCTCGAGTACAGCAGCCCGATGGGCTGGGTCAGCACGTTCATGTACTACGGCTTCTGGGCCGTCGCCGCCTGGTCGGCCGCCGCGCTCGTCGGACGTGAACTGGAGTCCGGCACCGCCCGGTTGGCGTGGACGCAGGGCGTCACCCCGGCCCGCTGGCTGGTCACGAAGCTCACCGCTCCCGCCCTGGTCCTGATCGCCGGCGGCGCGGTGTTCGTGCCCGTCTACCGCTGGGCCTGGTCGGCGCATCGCGCCCTGATGGGCGACGACTGGACGTTCGCCGACGTGTTCGCCGCCCGCGGCCCGCTCGTCGTGGCGTACGGCCTGTGCGCGCTGGCCGTGGGAACGCTCACCGCGCTCGTCGTACGCCGCACGCTGCCCGCGGCCGCCCTCGCGGTCGCCGTGATGATCGTGCTCAACCGGTACGTCGAGAAGTACCGCGAGGACTACTGGCCCCCAGCTACCGGCACCCCGCACGGCGCGGTCATGCAGGTCGACTCGGCCTCGTACCACCCGCAGTCCCACTACTGGCCCCTGCACCTGGTCGAGACCGGCATCATCCTCACCGTCACGGCCCTGGCCACCACCGCCGCGTTCCTCCTGCTGGCCCACCGCACCGTCCCCGCCCGCACGCCCCGCCAGGAGTCCCCCGCATGACCGCGACCACCACC
This sequence comes from Streptomyces sp. NPDC057280, assembly GCF_042668605.1. NCBI lineage: Bacteria > Bacillati > Actinomycetota > Actinomycetes > Kitasatosporales > Streptomycetaceae > Streptomyces > Streptomyces sp. NPDC057280. Next base: position 29,004 of record NZ_JBHUYR010000018.1, on the reverse strand, counting down.
ACCGCCCCGGCACCCGCCACGGGAAGACCCGCCGCCACCGGGCGGACCGTGCTGCGCCTGCACCGCGCCGCGCTGATCGTCTGGCTGGTCGCCGTGGCGGCCGCCGCGGGCAGCCTGCTGTGGGCGTACGGTCCCGGCGCCACCGAGGTCTATGCCAACTGGCGGCGGGGGTGCCCCGACGACATCGACGCCTGCATGTGGGACACCACGATCAACGGCTACTACCGGGCCGTACGCCTTCCCGAGCTGGTGATCTCCTGGCTGTGCCTGCCCGTCGCCGCCTGGGCGGGCGCCGCGCTGATCGGCCGCGAGCTGGAGAACGGCACCGCCAAGCTGGCCTGGACGCAGTCCGTGAGCCCCACCCGCTGGCTGGTCGGCAAGCTCGCCGTGCCGGCCGCCGTGCTCACCGCGGGCACGGCCGCGCTGGTGCTGGTGCACCGCCTGACCTTCGAGGCGAACCCGTTCCCGGTGTACCTGCGCTGGTCGGAACGGGAGACCTTCGTCGCCAACGGCTCCGTCGCCCTCGCCCTGCCCCTGTGCGCCCTCGCCCTCGGCGCCCTCACCGGCCTGCTGCTGCGCCGCACCCTGCCCGCACTGGCCCTCGGCACCGCGGTCACCTGGGGTGTCGTCCGCCTCGCCGCCCTGGTGAGCCCCGATCTGTGGCCGTGGAAGACCGCCACCGCGTCCCTGGAGTCCGAGTGGCCCAGCACGCGCGGCGACGTCCTGTTCGGCGACCAGGGCATGCTGACCGACGCCGGCGCCCGGATCCCCTATCCGAACTGCGACGACGACTTCGCACGGTGCATGGCCGACCACCACGCGGTCGCCTTCTACGCCGACTACCACCCCGCCTCCCACTTCTGGCCGCTCCAGCTCGTCGAGACCGGAATCCTGCTGGGCGTCGCCGCCGCGGCCGTCGCCGCCGCGTTCTGGGTGCTGCGCCGCCGTACCGCCTGACATCCGGCCGGCGACGGGCCACGACTTCCGGGCCGCACGTCCTCCCACGGGGGTGGGGGACGTGCGGCCCGGACCTGTGGATGCCCGGGAGCCGTCCCGCGATATCCCGCACGCCATGTCTCCGTAACCATTGGTTCAGACGGGCTTGCGACGCTCGGCGAATGAAGCCCGCCGTGCCAGAGCCTTCGCCGCCCTCCAGGGGGTCCGCGGGGAACGGGGACCTCCGCCTCGCCGCCGCGCTCCCGCCCGCGCTGTCCGACGCGCCTGTATCGCCCCTGGCGCGGAACAATGGGTCCATGAGCCAGCCCAACGCCCAGGCGTCCGCACAGGTCCAGCACGCGCAGCCCTCCGTGGGTTCCATAGCCGCGCACCGCCCGCACACCGTCGCGGCGGCCGTCTCGGATCTGGAACCCGACATCGACGCCGACCTCGACGCGTACGAGGAGGCGCCGTACGACGGCGTCGAGCTTCCGCAGGGTCGTTTCCTCGACCGGGAACGCAGCTGGCTCGCGTTCAACGAGCGCGTCCTGGAGCTCGCCGAGGACCCGAACACCCCGCTGCTCGAACGGGCGAACTTCCTCGCCATCTTCGCCAGCAATCTGGACGAGTTCTTCATGGTCCGGGTGGCCGGTCTCAAGCGCCGTATCGCCACCGGCGTCGCCACCCGCTCGGCCTCCGGCCTCCAGCCGCGCGAGGTGCTGGAGATGATCTGGGCCCGCTCCCGCGAGCTGATGGCCCGGCACGCCGCCTGCTACCACGAGGACGTCGCCCCCGCACTCGCGGAGGAGGGCATCCACCTGGTCCGCTGGAACGAGCTCCAGGAGAAGGAACAGGCCCGCCTCTTCACCCTGTTCCGGCACCAGATCTTCCCGGTCCTGACCCCGCTGGCGGTCGACCCGGCGCACCCCTTCCCGTACATCTCGGGCCTCTCCCTGAACCTGGCCGTGGTGGTACGCAACCCGGTCACCGGCCACCGCCACTTCGCCCGCGTCAAGGTCCCGCCGCTGCTGTCCCGCTTCCTGGAGAGCTCCCCCGGCCGTTACGTCCCCATCGAGGACGTCATCGCGGCCCACCTGGAGGAGCTGTTCCCGGGCATGGAGGTGCTGGAGCACCACGCCTTCCGCCTCACCAGGAACGAGGACCTGGAGGTGGAGGAGGACGACGCCGAGAACCTGCTCCAGGCCCTGGAGAAGGAGCTCATGCGGCGCCGCTTCGGCCCGCCGGTGCGCCTGGAGGTCGAGGAGTCCATCGACCGCGAGGTGCTCGACCTCCTGGTGCGCGAGCTGAAGATCTCCGAGGCCGAGGTGTACCCGCTCCCCGGCCCCCTGGACCTCACCGGCCTCTTCCGCATCGCCTCGCTCGACCGGCCCGAGCTCAAGTACAAGAAGTTCATCGCCGGCGTCCACCGCGACCTGGCCGAGGTCGAGTCGGCGTCCGCGCCGGACATCTTCGCGGCCCTGCGCGCCCGCGACGTCCTCCTGCACCACCCGTACGACAGCTTCTCCACCTCCGTACAGGCCTTCCTCCAGCAGGCGGCCGAGGACCCGGACGTCCTCGCCATCAAGCAGACCCTGTACCGGACCTCGGGCGACTCCCCCATAGTCGACGCCCTCATCGACGCCGCCGAGGCCGGCAAGCAGGTCCTCGTCCTGGTCGAGATCAAGGCCCGCTTCGACGAGCACGCCAACATCAAGTGGGCGCGCAAGCTGGAGGAGGCGGGCTGCCATGTGGTGTACGGCCTCGTCGGCCTGAAGACCCACTGCAAGCTGTCCCTGGTGGTCCGTCAGGAGGGCGACACGCTACGGCGGTACAGCCACGTCGGCACCGGCAACTACCACCCGAAGACGGCCCGCCTGTACGAGGACCTCGGCCTGCTCACCGCCGACCCCCAGGTCGGCGCGGACCTCTCCGACCTCTTCAACCGCCTCTCCGGCTACTCCCGCCGCGAGACGTACCGCCGCCTCCTGGTCGCCCCCAAGTCCCTGCGCGACGGCCTGATCTCACGGGTGAACAAGGAGGTCCAGCACCACCGTGCGGGCCGCCCCGCCTTCATCCGCATCAAGGTCAACTCGATGGTGGACGAGGCGCTCATCGACTCCCTCTACCGCGCGTCCCAGGCGGGCGTGCCGGTCGACGTCTGGGTGCGCGGCATCTGCGCGATCCGCCCGGGTGTGGAAGGCCTGTCGGACAACATCCGGGTCCGCTCGATCCTCGGCCGCTTCCTCGAACACTCCCGGGTCTTCGCCTTCGGCAACGGCGGCGAGCCCGAGGTGTGGATCGGCAGCGCCGACATGATGCACCGCAATCTCGACCGCCGTATCGAAGCGCTGGTGAGGGTCACCGACCCGGCCCACCGCGCATCCCTCAACCGCCTTCTGGAAACGGGCATGTCCGACACCACCGCCTCCTGGCACCTGGGCCCGGACGGCGACTGGGAGCGGCACGCCACCGACGCGGACGGCCAGCCCCTGCGCAACATCCAGGAGATGCTCATAGACGCCCGGAGGCGCCGGCGTGGCACAGCAACACCTTGAACCGACGGACGCCACGGCCGGGGCGGCCACGGCGGACGCCCTCGCGGGCTACCTCCGCGCCCAGGCCACGGAGTTCCTCCGAGCCCTGCGCCAGCACCGCGAGAACGGCGGTGCGGCGGCGGGCGGCTCGGAGGCGTCCGTCGCCGCGGCCCGGGCCCTGCGCCGTTCGGCCCGCCGCATCAGCGCCAGCCTCCACACCTTCCGCCCCCTCCTGGACCCGGACTGGTCAGAACGCATCCGCCCCGAACTTGCGTGGCTGTCAGGCACGTTGGCCTTGGAGCACGCGTACGAGGCCCGACTGGAACGCCTGTTGCTGGCGCTGCACAGGCTGTCGGGCGCGATGGTCCCCGCTCAAGCCGACCTGGTTGCGGGCAGTCGTGCCGGCAGTCATGCCGACCTGGTTGCGGGCAACCCCGGTACGCCAGCTCCAGACCGCGGCAACCTCACCGTCGGCGCAGCCAAAGCAGGTGCCCTGCTCGACCGCCAGCTGACCCTGGCCCGCACCCGCGCCCACAGCACCGCCCTCCAGGCCCTGGGCTCCAGCCGCTTCCACGCGGTCGCCGACAACATCGCCGTACTCGCCAGCGAAGTCCCCCTGTCCGCAACAGCCCAGGCCACCCCCCTCCACCCCCTCGCCGCCGCAGCCGAGGACCGCCTCAAAGACGCCGTCACCGCCCTCCCCCTCGTCACCGCAGGCCACCCCTACAACGCCGAGGCCCTCATCCACGGCCTCTCCCCGGACCCGTCCCCCCACCCCCAGGACGCCCCCTGGCACCAGGTCCGCCTCCTGCTGCGCCTGCACCGCTACGCCCGCGAGGTCCTCCAGGACGCCGAGATCGTCGACGTACGCCTGCTCGCGGCCGGCGAGGCCCTGGACCGGCACCGCGACGCGTCCGAGGCGGCGGCCGCCGCGGCACAGGCGGCGCGCACCCCGCGTATCGCCCCGGCCACGGCGTACGCCCTCGGCGTGCTCCATGCCGACCAGCGCCACGAGGTGGAGGCCGCGAGGTTCGCTTTCCAGCAGGCCTGGCAGAAGGAAACAGTCAGCACCCCCTAGCCGAGACAGCCGAGACTGCCGAGACGACAGCCGAAACAGCGGAAACAGCCGAGAAGGAACGGTGAGCACCCCGTGAGTTCTCCCGACACGACCACCGTCCACGCGGCCGGCTGCGTCCTGTGGCGCCGCTCCCCCGTCGACGGTGAGCTGGAGATCTGCCTCGTCCACCGGCCGAAATACGACGACTGGTCCCACCCGAAGGGCAAGCTGAAACGCGGCGAGGACGCGCTCGCCGGCGCGCTGCGCGAGGTGGAGGAGGAGACCGGTTACGAGGCGACCCCGGGCGCCAGGCTGTCCACCGTCCGCTACCTGGCGAACGCCCGCCCCAAGCAGGTCCGGTACTGGGCGGCGGAGGCCACGGCCGGGGCGTTCGCCCCGAATACCGAGGTGGACCGCATTCTCTGGCTCCCCCCGACGGCGGCCCGTAACCGTCTGACCCAGCTGCGGGACCGGTCACTGATCGACGATCTCCTGGCGGCGCTGCACCTCGCATGAGACCGGTGCGCCCCAGGGAATGCAACCGTTCCGTGACCTAACCGCACCTTCCGCAGGGGTTCACCCGGCGTTCATTTCCGCCAGTCGGCGCCTTCACCTGATCTGCCTAATTTCGGCCTTACGCGGTGCGGACCGCGCGTCGGAGGAACACCTCGAAGACGCATCCGCGCCACCCAGTCTTCGCACGCCGCCGAATTCAGGACGGCGGCTCTCGGAAGGAACTCCCTCAGTGAAGCTTCAGCGCAAGAACCGGCGGGCTCTCGCTCTCGGCGCGTTCGCCGTCTCCGGCGCCCTGGCCCTCACGGCGTGCGGCTCGGACGACACCGGCACCAGCAACGGCGGCGGCTCCTCCGCGAGCGCGCAGGCCGGCAACATCAAGTGCGACGACGCCAAGGGTCAGCTGCTCGCCGACGGCTCCTCCGCGCAGAAGAACGCGATCGACACCTGGGTGAAGTCGTTCACCGCGGCCTGCTCCGGTGTGCAGATCAACTACAAGGGCTCCGGCTCCGGCGCCGGTGTCACCGCCTTCACGCAGGGCCAGGTGGCCTTCGCCGGTTCCGACTCGGCGCTCAAGCCCGAAGAGGTCACCGCCTCCAAGTCCGTCTGCAAGGGCGGCGTGGGCATCGACCTGCCGATGGTCGGCGGCCCGATCGCGGTCGGCTTCAACGTTCCCGGTGTCGACAAGCTCGTCCTCGACGCCTCGACGATCGCCAAGATCTTCGACAGCAAGATCACCAACTGGAACGACGCGGCGATCAAGAAGCTCAACCCCGACGCCAAGCTCCCCGACCTGAAGATCCAGGCGTTCCACCGCTCGGACGAGTCCGGCACCACGGACAACTTCACCAAGTACCTGATCGCCGCCGCGCCGAACGACTGGAAGTACTCCGGCGGCAAGGCCTGGCAGGCCAAGGGCGGCCAGTCGGCGTCCGGCTCCTCCGGTGTCGCCCAGCAGGTCAAGCAGACCTCCGGCGCCATCTCCTACATGGAGCTGTCGTACGCCAAGGACGGCATCGTCCCGGTCACCGTCGACACGGGCGCCTCCGCCCCGGTCGAGGCCACCGTCGAGAACGCCACCAAGGCGATCGCCGCCGCCAAGGTCGTCGGCACGGGCAAGGACCTCTCGCTCGAGCTGGACCGCGCCACCAAGGCCGACGGCGCCTACCCGATCACCCTGGTCACGTACGAGATCGTCTGCGACAAGGGCAACAAGGCCGACACCCTGCCCGCCACCAAGGCGTTCCTGCGCTACATCGCCTCCGAGGACGGCCAGGGCCAGCTCTCCGCGGCCGGCTACGCCCCGATCCCCGACGACATCATCACCAAGGTCCGCTCCACCATCGAGGGCCTGAGCTGATCTGAGCGTGCGGCCCGTCCCCGCCCCGGGGCCGGGCCGCACCGTCCGGTGCACCGCCGCCAGGAGCCGCACAGACCGTGCGTCTCCGCAGACCGGAGAACCCGATGGACACCACACAGATAACCGACACACCTCCCCCGGCAGCCCAGCCCACCGCGACCGAGCAGAAGCGCGCCGCCCGTGGCGCGACCCGCCCCGGAGACCGGATCTTCCTCGGCCTCTCCCGTGGCTCGGGCATCTTCCTGCTGGTGATCATGGCCGCGATCGCGGTCTTCCTCACCTACCGCGCGTCCCTCGCCATCAGCAAGGACCACGGCAACTTCCTGACCACGTTCGAGTGGAACACGGGCCTTCAGGAGCCGGTCTTCGGCATCGCGGTCCTGGCGTTCGGCACGATCGTCTCCTCGATCGTCGCCATGGCCATCGCGGTCCCGATCGCGGTCGCCATCGCCCTGTTCCTCACCCACTACGCCCCACGCAAGCTGAGCGGCCCGATCGCCTACGTGATCGACCTGCTCGCCGCCGTGCCGTCCATCGTGTACGGCCTGTGGGGCGCCCTGGTCCTCGTACCGCACATGAACGGCCTGTTCGGCTGGCTGGACGACTACCTCGGCTGGACCGGCATCTTCTCCTGGCAGGGCGGCGCGCCCCGCTCGATGCTGACCGTCGGCATCCTGCTCGCGATCATGATCCTGCCGATCATCACCAACGTCAGCCGTGAGGTCTTCCGGCAGACGCCGCGGATGAACGAGGAGGCGGCCCTGGCGCTCGGCGCCACCCGCTGGGAGGTCATCCGCATGGCGGTGATCCCCTTCGGCCGCTCCGGCGTGATCTCCGCCTCGATGCTCGGCCTCGGCCGCGCGCTCGGCGAGACGATGGCCGTGGCCACCGTGCTCTCCCCGACCTTCGACATCCAGGCCAGCCTGCTCGACCCGGGCGGCGGCACCTTCGCGCAGAACATCGCCAGCAAGTTCGGCGAGGCCACGGAGTTCGGCCGGGACGCGCTGATCGCCTCCGGTCTGGTCCTGTTCGTCATCACGCTGCTGGTCAACGGCGCGGCCCGGGCCATCATCGCCCGCCGCGCGGAGTACTCGGGGGCCAACGCATGAGCACCGCAACCGTCAGCACCCTCAAGGGCGCCCGACTGCCCAAGTGGTCCCCGTACGCCATCGCGGGCGGCTCGGTCGGCCTCGCGATCGCCATCGGCCTGGGCGCCGGCCTCGACAGCCACGTCCAGTGGGGCCTGATCGCCGCGATCCTCTTCGTCGTCGGGACCTACGGCATCGCCGCCCGCGTCGAGGGCAAGCGCCAGGCCAAGGACCGGATCGCCACCTCGCTGGTCTGGGTCGCCTTCCTGCTCGCCGTGGTCCCGCTGGTCTCCCTGGTCTGGGTGACCGTCGTCCGCGGCATCAAGGTCCTCGACGTCTACTTCCTGACCCACTCCATGGGCGTGGTCGCCGACACCGAGCCCGGCGGCGGTATCTACCACGCCATCATCGGCAGCCTGGAGCAGGTCGGCCTCGCCACCCTGATCGCCGCCCCGGTCGGTGTGCTCACCGCGATCTACCTGGTCGAGTACGGGCGCGGCAGGCTCTCCAAGGCCATCACGTTCTTCGTGGACGTCATGACCGGCATCCCGTCGATCGTCGCGGGTCTGTTCATCCTCAGCCTCATGCTGCAGTTCGACATGCAGCCCTTCGGCTTCGCCGGTTCGCTGGCCCTGGCCATCCTGATGATGCCGGTGGTCGTCCGCTCCACCGAGGAGATGCTCAAGCTCGTCCCGAACGAGCTGCGCGAGGCCTCCCTCGCGCTGGGCGTCCCGAAGTGGCGCACGATCCTGAAGGTGGTCCTGCCGACCTCGATCGGCGGCATCACGACCGGCATCATGCTGGCGGTCGCCCGTATCGCGGGCGAGACGGCCCCGGTGCTGCTGCTCGTGTTCGGGAACCCGTTCATCAACACCAACCCCTTCGAAGGGGCGCAGTCGTCGCTGCCGCTGTACATCTACCAGCAGTACGCGAACAGCGCGGGTTCCGGAGCGGCGTACGACCGCGCCTGGGCGGCGTCGCTGACGCTGATCGCCTTCGTGATGATCCTGAACCTGGTGGCCCGCGGCATCGCCCGCTGGAAAGCACCCAAGACCGGTCGCTGACGCGGCCAACAGCGACCGATCTGAATCTCTGGAAGTGAAGTAGTCATGGCCAAGCGAATCGACGTGAGTGGGCTGACCGCCTACTACGGCTCCCACAAGGCGATCGAAGACATCTCGATGACCGTCGAGCCCCGCTCGGTGACGGCCTTCATCGGCCCCTCCGGCTGCGGCAAGTCGACGTTCCTGCGCACCCTGAACCGGATGCACGAGGTCACCCCCGGCGGTCGCGTCGAGGGCAAGGTCCTCCTCGACGACGAGGACCTGTACGGCAGCGGCATCGACCCGGTCTCCGTCCGCCGCGAGGTGGGCATGGTCTTCCAGCGCCCGAACCCGTTCCCCACCATGTCGATCTTCGACAACGTGGCGGCGGGCCTGCGGCTGAACGGCTCCTACAAGAAGTCCGAGCTCGCGGACGTCGTCGAGAAGTCCCTCAAGGGCGCGAACCTCTGGAACGAGGTCAAGGACCGCCTGAACAAGCCGGGCTCGGGCCTCTCCGGCGGCCAGCAGCAGCGGCTGTGCATCGCCCGCGCGATCGCGGTGGAACCCGACGTCCTGCTCATGGACGAGCCCTGCTCGGCCCTGGACCCGATCTCCACGCTCGCGATCGAGGACCTGATCGGCGAGCTGAAGGAGCGCTTCACGATCGTCATCGTGACGCACAACATGCAGCAGGCGGCCCGCGTCTCGGACCGCACCGCCTTCTTCAACCTGGCCGCCGTCGGCCAGCCCGGCAAGCTGATCGAGATCGACGAGACGGAGCGCATCTTCTCCAACCCGTCGGTCCAGGCGACGGAGGACTACATCTCGGGCCGCTTCGGCTGATCCCCGGGCCTCCCCCAGATCCCTCGCGGTGCTGCATGGCGGTGCCACCGCGAGGACGAAAAAGGGCCCGCCCTCTGGCTCATCAGAGGGCGGGCCCGTTTCCTACGGCTGGTGCCGCGGCGTCCGGTTTACGGAATGCCGTCGGCGTAGCCCTTCACCCAGTCGCTGCAGGTGCCTTCCTTGACGTCACCGTCGTCCCGGAGGCAGGCCTTGATGTAGATCGTGGCCGACTCGGCGAGGTCCTGGTTGGAGTGCGCACAGGTACCGATGCCATTGCCGTTGTAGAGCGAGTGGACCGTACCGCCGCTGCCGACCTTCCAGTAGCCGATGACGCCGGCACCGTCGGACCAGTTGTCGCAGGCGTAGAAGTGGTCGCCGGCGGAGTCGAACCTCATGGTTCCGGCCTGGTACAGGTAGTCGCCGGACGACCGGGTGTCCGCGTAGTAGCTGGTGTCGGCCGCCAGGGCCGGCGGGGCCGCGAGCACGATCGCCGCGGCCCCGGCACCGGCCGCGGTCAACAGCCGTTTGCCGAGAATGGACATGAAACACCCCTCCCGTTTCGTTGGTCGAACACACGTTCATAGAACGCGCGATCCATACGCTCTCACGGGAGGGGCGGGTGTTGCAGGTGTTTTGCGACAAGCGGGGCAGGCCTTGAAAAGCCTTACAGGAACGCCAGATTCACGATCCCGAACGAGCCCGCCGCCACCAGCGCCGCCGCCGGCATCGTGATGAACCAGCCGAGCACGATGTTCTTGGCGACACCCCACCGCACGGCGTTCACGCGCTTGGTCGCGCCGACGCCCATGATCGCGGAGGTGATGACATGGGTCGTGGAGATCGGCGCCTTGAAGAGGAACGCGGTGGTGAACATGATCGACGCACCGGTCGTCTCCGCGGCGAACCCCTGCGGCGGGTCCAGCTCGATGATCTTCCGTCCCAGCGTCCGCATGATCCGCCAGCCACCGGCGTACGTCCCCAGCGACAGCATCACGGCGCACACGATCTTCACCCACACCGGGATCGGATCGCCGTAGTCCTCGACATCGGCGATGACCAGCGCCATCACCACGATGCCCATGGTCTTCTGCGCGTCCTGGAGGCCGTGCCCGAGCGCCATCCCGGCCGCCGAGACGGTCTGCGCGATCCGGAAACCGCGCTTGGCCTTGTGCGGGTTGGCCCGCCGGAAGATCCACATGATCGCGGTCATCACCAGGTAACCGGCGATGAGGCCGACGAACGGCGACACGAACATCGGGATGACGACCTTCTCCAGCACCCCGTGCCAGTAGACCGTCGTACCGCCCGCGAGCGCCGCGCCCACCATGCCGCCGAACAGCGCGTGGGACGACGACGAGGGCAGCCCGAAGTACCAGGTGATGAGGTTCCAGGTGATCGCACCGACCAGCGCGGCGAAGAGGATGCCCATCCCCTTCGACCCCTCGGGCGTCTCGATCAGCCCCTCGCTGACGGTCTTGGCGACCCCGGAACCGAGGAACGCGCCGGCGAGGTTCATCACGGCGGCCATCGCCAGGGCCGCACGCGGGGTCAGCGCCCGCGTCGAGACCGACGTGGCGATCGCGTTCGCCGAGTCGTGGAAGCCGTTGGTGTAGGTGAATCCGAGCGCGACGCCGATGGTCACGATCAACGCGAAGGTGTCCATGAAGGGCTCAGGACTCCTTGACCGCGATGGTCTCCACCGTGTTGGCCACGTGCTCGAAGGCGTCCGCCGCCTCCTCCAGCACATCCACGATCTGCTTCAGCTTCAGCACCTCGATGGCGTCGTACTTGCCGTTGAAGAGGTGGGCGAGCAGCTTGCGGTGGATCTGGTCGGCCTGGTTCTCCAGCCGGTTGACCTCGATCCAGTACTCGGTGAGGTTGTCCATGGTCCGCAGGTTCGGCATGGCCTCCGCCGTGAGCTCCGCGGCCCGCGCCAGCACCTCGATCTGCTGCTCGACGCCCTTGGGCAGTTCCTCGACGTTGTAGAGGACGACCAGGTCGACGGCCTCCTCCATGAAGTCCATGATGTCGTCGAGGGAGGACGCCAGGGAGTAGATGTCCTCGCGGTCGAACGGCGTGATGAACGAGGAGTTCAGCTGATGGAAGATCGCGTGTGTGGCGTCGTCACCCGCATGTTCCGCGGCCCGCATACGCTCTGCGATCTCGGCCCGGCCGGCGGTGTCCGCCCCGAGCAGTTCCATGAGGAGCTTCGAGCCCGTGACGATGTTGTCCGCGGATGCGGCGAACATGTCGTAGAAGCTCGTCTCCCTGGGGGTCAGACGGAAGCGCACAAGGGGTCCTCGGGGTGCATCGGTTTCGGTCAGGCTGATGCTAAGTGCATCATCCGGCCACGGCTAATGGGCCGTCCCCCAGTGTCGCCCATCAGGCACAGTGGTCAGCACGGGGGCCTTCCGCAGGCCCTATACCCGCCAGAGTTCGGTACGATATACCCAGTAGGGGTATGTAACCGTCTAGGTCATGCCCAAGGGACATGGAGGACGCGATGACGACCACCGAGGCCGGCGCGGAAGCGCCCTCCGAGCACACCACCCACGGGTACCACAAGCAGAAGGACGAACACCTCAAGCGCCTGCGCCGCATCGAGGGCCAGATCCGTGGCCTGCAGCGGATGGTCGACGAGGACGTCTACTGCATCGACATACTCACGCAGGTCTCCGCCTCCACCAAGGCGCTCCAGTCCTTCGCCCTGCAGCTCCTGGAGGAACACCTGCGGCACTGCGTCGCCGACGCGGCCGTCAAGGGCGGCGACGAGATCGACGCGAAGGTCGAGGAGGCCACGCAGGCGATCGCCCGCATGCTGCGGACGTGACCGAAACCATGCCCCGTCAGGAGCGCCTCCGGCTCATTCGCCGGAGGCGTCCTCGCGTTCCTGGGCCACTTTCAGCACCTCGTCGATGCGTCCGAGGCTGAGCCGGTCCTCGTGCGCGGCCGACGCCGCGATGATCAGCTCTCCGCACAGCTCGATCTCGGCGAGGGCCACGTGGTCCTGAACTGCCGTACCGCCGACCGGAGCCACGTGCATCACCTCTTCTCTGCCGTCACCGCTTCCTAGAGTAGGGAGCGGTCTACGCACCGCGCATGGCACGGACGGGCTAGTTCTTGACGCCCGTCACGACCGCTCACCCCTCCGCGATCTTCCCGGCGTAGATGTCGCCGCGATGCGGCAGGCGTACGTCGACGGCGACGCCGAAGTCGAACAGCAAGGTCGTCGACGCGACGGCCACGGTGCCCTTCTGCTGCCCGTTGACGAAGCTGAACCGGTGCCGGATCTTGCGGATGCGCCCGTCGTCGTCGAGGTACACGTCGAAGGGGACGTGCGCCGTGGCGAACCCTTTCGCCGCCGCCCCCAGCGACGCCTTGTTCCCGTCGGTCGCGTCCCGCGCGGCCACGGCGAGATCGGCGGTACCGCGATAGTGCCGGACGGCGATCCCGGCGACGTCCGTCTTCCCCACGTACGTCGCCGTCCGCGCCCCGCGCAGCAACTCGGCGGCGGCGAACGGGTCGGTGGCACCGCCGGTGACCAGGTTCCCGTCGGAGAGGCTGGCGGTGTCGACGCGCACCCACTTGTCCGCGGGGACACCGGCCCCCCGGTTCTTCATGAACAGAGCGCCGGGAGCGAGCAGTTCGGTAATGGGCCGATGCTCACTCTCCCCGGCAGGGTCCTGCGGCAGCAGCACCTTCAGCTGCCCGATCTGCCGCCGGTAGTCATAGACGCCCTCGCCGCGGATGGTGACGCGGGTCCCACCGGTCGCCATCTCCATGGAGGTACGGGCCTTGGAACTCCCGGCCTCGACAAGCCTCTCCGCGGCGGCGTGCAGCGCAACGACAGGATCCCCGCCCCGTCCGTCCCCCTCACCCCCTCCCCCCGCACACCCACTGCTCCCGCACAGGACGACGACCCCCGCGACGATCGCCCCGCCGACCCTGTGCTGCCGCTCCGCCATCGCCTGCCTCCGTCACGGACCCCCTGTCGCTCCGCTTAACGACGGGTCGTTAGGGCCGTCACGCATACCGCCCCTTTACCCGGGCTCGGTAACGTTGTCGTCGTGGCGCAGCAGGACAGGGTCCCCCCACCTCACGAATCCCCCGAACACCAGACGACAACGGTCGACCAGGGCCGCTTCTGCACAGCCCGCTGCACCTGCGGCTGGCGAGGCCCGGCAAGAAGAGCAAGAAGCCAGGCAAGAACAGACGCCCAGAACCACGTGCCGACGTAGCCAGAGACGTCGGCTGCGGGCCGATGGGGGCGTGCCGACACAGGCGGGTCGTCGGCTGCGGGCCGGGGGGGGCTGGTCGCGCAGTTCCCCGCGCCCCTTGGGTCCGTACAGCCGACGCACGCAGCGACACCCGCGTCCTGCATAGCTGCGGGCAGTCGTGCCGCTGGGGCGGCACCCGGCCCAAAGAAGCGGCACCCCGCAAGCGCGGGCGAGCGAAACCCACCCCAGTCAGCAGCGGCACTCCGCAAACCCCGGCAAGCGAAACGCCCCCTGCCCCCAACCCCGTGCACCATGGAACCCCGGCCACCCCCACCCCGTCTCGTTCAACGACAGCCACAACGCCGACCCAAGGCCACGGAGGGCACCGCACCATGGAACGCCGTACGTTCATCGGAGGCACCGTCGCCGCCCTGGCCGCCGCCACCACCGCGGCCTGCACCGGCGACGACACCGCCACCGCGGCCCAGACCACCACCGCCTCCGGCGCGGCGACCTCCGCCACCGGCAAATCCGCCGCCCTCCCCTCCGCCCCCGCCAACTGGACCGCCCTCGCCCACGACCTCGACGGCCCCCTCCTCCGCCCCGGCGACACCAACTGGCCGGCCGCCCACCAGCTCTACAACACCCGCTTCGACAACCTGAAGCCCACCGCCGTCGCCTACGTCGCCCACGCCGACGACATCCGCACCACCCTCGCCTACGCCCGCGCCCACCACCTCAAGGTCGCGATCCGCAACGGCGGCCACTCCTACGCCGGTTGGTCCTCCGGCAACGGCCGGCTGATCATCGACGTATCGAAGCTCAACAAGATCAGGTCGAGCGGCGGCACCGCGGTCGTCGGCGCCGGTTCCAAGCTGATCGACGTCTACCGCGCCCTCACCGCGAAGGGCGTCACCATCCCCGCCGGCTCCTGCCCCACCGTCGGCGTCTCCGGCCTCACCCTCGGCGGCGGCCACGGAGTCGTCTCCCGCGCCTACGGCCTGACCTGCGACAGCCTCACCCAGGCCACGGTCATCACCGCCGACGGCAAGCAGCTCACCGCCAACGCCACCACCAACAAGGACCTGTTCTGGGCCCTGCGCGGCGCGGGCAACGGCAACTTCGGCGTCGTCACGGAACTCCAGTTCAAGACGCACCCGGCCCCGCAGGCGGTGACCGGCTATCTCTCCTGGCCCTGGTCGAAGGCCGCCGCGGTCGTCAAGGCATGGCAGGAGTGGGGCCCGGACCAGCCGGACGAGATCTGGTCGTCCCTGCACCTGGCGGGCACCACCGGCGGCTACACCACCATCAACGTCGCCGTCTTCTCCCTCGGCACCTACGGCGAACTCCAGAACGCCGTGGACCGCCTCGCCGACAAGGTCGGCGCCCCCGCGAGCAGCGTCTCCCTGCGTCGCCGCTCCTACGAGGAGGCGATGGAGATCTACGCCGGCTGCTCCTCGTTCGCCACCGACGCCCAGTGCCATCTCCCCGGCAAGACCCCCGGCCGCTCCCCGCAGGGCGCGCTGAACCGGGAGACATACGCGGCGAAGTCGGACTTCTTCGACCGGTCCCTCTCCACGGCCGGAATCAAGGCCCTGCTGAAGCAGATGGAGACGGTCCGCGGCGGCTCCGGCAGCATCGCCCTGACCGCGCTCGGCGGAGCGGTCAACCGCGTCTCCCCCACGGCCACGGCGTTCGTCCACCGCCGCTCGCGCATGCTGGCCCAGTACATCGTGTCCTGGCGGGCGGGCACCTCGGGCGCCACCGGCCAGTCCTGGCTGACCGCGGCGCACGACGCGATGAAGCCGTACGCGTCGGGGGCGGCGTACCAGAACTACACGGACCCGACGCTGACGGACTGGCGGAAGGCCTACTACGGGGACGCGGCGAACCGCCTGGCGACACTGAAGAAGCAGTACGACCCGAACGGCTTCTTCACGTTCCCGCAGGCGCTCTGAGCAGCCCTGTCAGCTGTCAGGCCGCGAGGTCCCGCTCCTCAGCGCCCGCTTCCTTGCGCGCCCCGGGCACGACGGCACCCTGCCCGTCGTACGCCGCGGCCTTCCGCGACCGGATCAGCCACCCGGCGCGCGGCGACCGCTCGATCGCCTTCGCCAGCGGCGTGAGCAGGGCCATGGCCAGCGGGGAGAGGAGGAGGGCGACGGCGGTGCCGAGGGCGAGGCCGCCGAGGACGTCGGTCGGGTAGTGGACGCCCATGTAGACCCGGCAGAAGCCTTCGAACAGGGCGAGCAGGATGCCGACCACGCCGAACTTCCGGTTGGCGAGGAACAGTCCGACGGCGAGCGCCATGGTGATCGTGGCGTGATCGCTCACGAACGAGTAGTCGGTCTTGCCGGAGACCAGGACCTCCAGGCCGTCGTGGTCGACGAACGGGCGGGGCCGCTCCACGAATCCTCGTATCGGCACGTTGATCAGCACGGCGACACCGGCGGCGAGCGGCGCCCACACGAGGGCCGCGACCGAGGGCGCGGCCTCCTCGCCGCCGCGCCTGCGCACGGACAGCCAGCACCACAGCACGAGCAGCACGGTGGCGAGCAGGATGCCGTACTCGCCGACGAACTCCATGACCCGGTCGAACCAGTGCGGTGCGTCCTTGGCCAGGCCGTTGATGTCGTAGAGCAGCTCGACGTCGGGGTTCGACCCGGATGCGGCGAGTCCAGCCATGGTGCTGTGGCCCCTTCGTCGTCTCTCCCGGCGCGCAAGGTTTCGCGCGCCGCTGTTCCACCCCCGTGGTGTGTAGATCGCCCTACGAGAATCGGCTCTACGGAATCGGCCTACGCCAACAGGAACGCACGGTCCCCGTTAATACGTTCCACACTCCACTGAATGATCACGCAGACGTTATCGAAGAGAGACACATCTCTGCAGCTCAGGGGGTAGGTTCACAGCCCGTTCAGACCGTCGTGGGGAGCGCTTTCGCGCCATCTTCGGTGACCCGGGTCGCGCCGAAGTAGTCGGGGGTGTCGATCGGGTCGAACCGGATCACAGCACCCGTTCTCGGGGCGTCGATCATGTATCCGCCGCCGACATAAATCCCCACATGCCGGATGGCACGGGAGTTGGTGAGGTCGTCCGAGAAGAAGACCAGATCCCCCGGCAGCAGCTCGTCCCTGGCCGGATGCGGCCCCGCGTTCCACTGGTCGTTGGCGACGCGCGGCAGCGTGACCCCGACACTCTCGTACGCGGCCTTCGTCAGCCCCGAGCAGTCGAACCGCCCACCGTCCTGAGCAGTACCGTCACCGCCCCAGAGGTAGGGCGTGCCGAGTTTGTTCTGCGCGTAGGTGATCGCGGCGGCGGCCTGCTCGGAGGGGTCGACGCGGGTGACGGGAGCGGCGAAGCTCTCCTCCAGCGTCGTGATCGTCTTCACGTAGTTCTGGGTCTCCTTGTACGGCGGCACGCCCCCGTACTTGATGACCGCGTAGGCGCCCGCGTTGTAGGACGCGAGCATGTTCCTCGTGGCGTCGCCGGGGACGTCCTTCACGTACGAGGCGAGCTTGCAGTCGTACGACGCGGCCGACGGAATCGCGTCATTCGGATCCCATACGTCGCGATCGCCGTCGCCGTCGCCGTCGATCCCGTGCGTGGCCCAGGTGCCGGGGATGAACTGCGCTATCCCCTGCGCGGCCGCCGCGCTCTGCGCCCTCGGGTTGAACCCGCTCTCCTGGTACAGCTGGGCGGCGAGCAGCGCGGGGTTGATGGCCGGGCACAGGTTGCCCCACTTCTGGACGAGGCCGGAATAGGCGGCCGGCACAGCGCCCTTGGCGAGCGCCTTGGTGGCTCCGCCGACCCCGCTCGCGAGGTTCCCGGCGACGACGTAGACCCCCACCACGAGCAGCATCACGAAGCTCAGCCCCGCCCCGAGGACGGCACCCGCCACGAGCCACGCCTTACGCACCGTCAACCGCCCCTCGCCGCCCGGGAGTCTGCCCGCGCCAGTTTAGGAGCTTCCCCGGTGGAACCCGTGGCAACCGAGGGATCAGCAGCGGGCCGCGCGCCGGTACAGCGTGGCGGCCTGCTCCCCGAGGACCACGCTGTACGAGATGTCGTCGGTCTCCCCGCCCTGCTCGTGTCCGCCGAGTACGCCGACGACCTGTCCGTCCCCGTTCACCCAGGGGCTCCCGCTGGTTCCGCCGCTGAGGTCGGGACAGTCGATGCGTTGCTGGGTGCGGCTGTGCGCGGTCGGCTTGTTGGTGCACCGCAGCGGGACGTCACGGGAGTTGGGGTACCCGGTGACGGTCACGGCGGTGGCGCCGGTGGCGGTGCCGGTGGTGAAGCGGTTCGCGCCGACGACGTCCTCGACGCCCTGGCCGTGCCGCTCGGCGACCTCCGCGAACGCCACGTCACTGTCCTCGTCCCACCCGTCGGGCAGGAAACGCCGCGTCACCCGCCACTTCCCGTACGGCGCCCGGCCGTCGCGGTACCCCGGCACGAACTCGAGAGCGTCCTCGGTGCCGTCGAGGCAGTGGGCGGCGGTGACGATGAGGTCCCGGCCCGGGCTGTGCACGACGGACGCCGTGCAGAAGTGTTCCCCGTCGTCGAACAGCGCCCCGACTCTCGCCGTCTCCGCGCTCGCCTGCGCGACGGCGGTGACACCGAACGGCCCGGGCCCGTCGTCGGCGGCCGCCTCGGAGGCGGAGGTGACGGCGAGCAGCACGAGGGCGACACAGAGGGGCGTGTGCTTCATCGAAGTCAGTGTGGCCGCCAAAGGTGAGAGAGGGGTCAAACGATTACGCCATCCGGGGGACGGCTCCTTACGGAGGAGGTTTCCCGGCCTGCCCCCTGTGAGCCCGCTGTGCGCACAGTCAAGCCACAGCCAACCCGCGGCCATCGGCCCGCCATTGATCGGTAAGCCCCCACGCCCCTGAGTCACGCGGAAGTCAGAATTCCGCAACCTGTCTTGTTGTCACGTACTCAACAAAGGGATGGTCTACGCGGGTCGCCGCCCCCACCGGGAACCTCACCGGTGGTCCCCCACCGCAGGCCTCTGCAACCCCACTTACAGGAGGCTGTACGTTGCGTACGCCCAACACTCCCCCCGTATCCGGTAGATGGCGCAAGACCGGCGCCGCCGCCGCGGCCACCACCGCGCTCCTCCTCGCCGGCCTGGGCACCGCCGCCCAGGCCCACGCCGACACCCACACGCCGCACAAGGCGAGCGCGAAGGCCATCGCGGCGCAGGTCGCCAAGGCCCATGTGCAGTACGAGAGTTCCTGCGCCACTGCCCCCAAGAAGGGCTACGCCGCCTGCAACGCGCTCCGCGTCACCTCGGGCACCACCGCGTTCATGGAGAAGCAGGCCGCGCTCAAGGGCACGACCCCCAAGTCCCTCAAGCCGAACGCCACGTCCGCCACCCCCACCGGCTACGGCCCCAGCGACCTCCAGGACGCCTACGGCCTGACCGACGCCGCCGCCTCCAACGGCTCGGGCCAGACGATCGCGATCGTCGACGCGTACGACGACCCCAACGCGGCCGCCGACCTGGCCACCTACCGCTCGTACTACGGCCTCCCGGCCTGCACCACCGCCAACGGCTGCTTCAAGAAGGTCAGCCAGACCGGCTCCACGACCTCGCTCCCCACCGCCGACAGCGGCTGGGCCGGTGAGATCTCCCTCGACCTCGACATGGTCTCCGCCATCGCCCCCAACGCCCACATCCTCCTCGTCGAGGCGAAGTCGTCGAGCATGGCCAACCTGGGCACGGCGGTGAACGAGGCGGTCAAGCTCGGCGCCAAGTTCGTCTCGAACTCCTACGGCGGCGGCGAGTCGTCGAGCGACACGAGCTACGACTCCTCCTACTTCAACCACCCGGGCGTCGCCATCACCGTCTCCGCGGGCGACGAGGGCTACGGCGCCGAGTACCCGGCCGCGTCGAAGTACGTGACGGCGGTCGGCGGCACGAAGCTCTCCACCGCCTCCAACAGCCGCGGCTGGACGGAGTCCGTCTGGAAGACCAGCAGCACCGAGGGCACCGGCTCCGGCTGCTCCTCGTACGACGCGAAGCCGTCCTGGCAGACCGACACGAGCTGCTCGAAGCGCATGATCGCCGACGTCTCCGCGGTCGCCGACCCGGCGACGGGTGTGTCCGTCTACGACTCCTACGGCTCCGACGGCACCGGCTGGAACACCTACGGCGGCACCAGCGCCTCGGCACCCATCATCGCGTCGGTGTACGCCCTGGCGGGCACCCCGGGCAGCAGCGACTACCCGGCCTCCTACCCCTACGCGGACACCTCCGCCCTGAACGACGTGACGAGCGGCAGCAACGGCTCCTGCACCACGAGCTACTTCTGCACGGCCAAGTCGGGCTACGACGGCCCGACGGGCTGGGGAACCCCGGCCGGGCTGGACGCCTTCACCGGCTGAGCCCCGACAGGAAGAGACTCCCCGTCGGGTCACGGGGAGCCGCCCTCAGAGGGGGGACGTGGGGTCCCCTTCGGCGGCACACACGGCAACGGGCCGCGGCACCCAGCCGCGGCCCGTTCCGCCGTCTGGCACCATCGAACGGCCGAACAAGCAGACACCCGGGGGAACCACATGAAGCGCGCTCTCGCGATCCTGGTCACAGCCGCCGCCCTCACCGCACCGCTGACGGCCTGCAGCAGCCAGTCCAAGCACGTCTCGGGCACCGTCATCGACAAGGAGACGGACCACGAGTGCAAGACGAAGAAGAAGAACGGCAAGAGGACCCGCAGCTGCCACACCGAGTACGAGCTGACGATCCGCACCACGAGCGGCGACAAGGAAGAGGTCGACGTCAGCAGCAGCGCCTACGACAACTGCGCGGAGGGCGCGAGCTACCCGAAGTGCAGCAAGGGCTAGCAACTCCGCGCCGGGGACATCAGACCCGCTCGGGCCCCGTGACGTCCTCCCCGATGACGAACCCCTTGACCGGACCCTCGGGGATGAGGGCATCCGTCCCGTCCGGAACGGGGAAGAGCCCGTGTACCGCGTCGAAGCCGTGGAGACGCCGCTCCAGCGCCTGCCCGGGGCCCACGTCACACGGATCGCGGAGGTGGTCGGCGAACTGCACATCCCCACCCCCCTCACCGACGCCTTCCGTGCACAGCTTCCTGCGGAGGAGTCGGCCTCGGGCACCCCGGGCTGGGAGGCATGGACCCGCCTGGGAGCGTGAAAGAAGCGCCCTGCCTGCCGCAGGCGATCGCAACCGAACTGCGGATCGCGCTTCACCGGTTGGACAGCGCCCCGGAAGCGCGACAGCGACAGCTGGGCTGGTGGTGGCACCGGCGGCCGGAGCCGCTGCCCTGGTGACCCGCAGGTAGCCTTCACCCACAGAACATGGGTCCAAGAAGAGGTCAACGACAGAACCACACGAAGGTTCCGCTCAGGCCTCATTGCCCGGCGTGACCAGCCGTGATACACAGAGTAACCGGACGAGTACCAGACAAGCATTCGTACGAAACCCGCCAATCAATGACGCCAAGTCGACATGCGACGGCGGATTTGTCGGCGACAATGAGGCCTGACCTCTGCGCACCCGCAGGGGAAGCGGAACTACCCACCAGGGGCGGTGACTTACATGCTCTTTGCGGCCGACAAGGGAGACATCAACACCATCATCGGCGGGATCGCTCCGGACTGGGGCCCCTTCGGCAGCCTGGGCAACGAAGCGAAGGTGATGATCGAGGTGGTGATGGCGGTGGCCATCCTGCTCTGCCTCGGCATCGCCATCTGGGGCGCCGCGAAGCAGCGCATCGGCGCGACCGCGCTCCGCGACACCTTCAGCGCCGAACAGGGCAAGGGCCTCATCATCGCCGGCCTCACCGGAGTCTTCATCATCGGCTCCCTCGGCACGCTGTTCACCATCGTGTACGGCATGGCGGTCTAGCAGGTCGGTCAGCCCATCCCTCCAGTCCCTCCGGGCACGCCCGGCTGTCCCCCACCACCCACCCGCCCGTCGTGCCCACCGGCTGAGGTTGCGTTTCCCTGATGTCCAGTCACCACACCGCGCCCGCGCGGGAACCAGCACGGCTACCGTCGTATGCCTACGAGTTTCCGCACGACGTCGAGGGGGCGTACGCGGCATGAGTCTCGGGGACGAACGCGAGGGGTCCGGCGGTTACGGAGGCACGGGCCAGACCCGCACGCGCCTGCCGGACAGCGGCGGCGACGTGTACGGCGGCGCCCGCAGAGGCGGCCGCTCGTCGTCCCGCAGCCTTGTCACGGTGGTCGGCGTGGTGGTGGTCCTCATCGCCGCGATCGCCTTCGCGAACCGCGGCGGAGACGATTCCTCACGGGAGAACGGCGCCAACGAGAAACCGGCGACCTCACCGACGGCGCCGACCGGGAAGACGCCGGTGGGGTCGGGGTTCGCGCATGATGCGCAGGGGGCGCAGAGTGCGGCGGCGAATTATGCGGTGTCGCTGGGGTCAGCAGAGATGTTCAACACGGACAGACGGCACGAGATCGTCAATGCTGTCTATGCCCCCGATGTGGCCGCCGCTCGGCAGGCGGATCTGGACAAGGCCTACTCCAGTGAGCAGTTCCTGACCAACATCGGCCTCAAGAGCGACGGCAGTGCGCCGAGCGGCCAGACCTTCGTGTCTCGAGTGATCCCGGTCGGCTCCAAGGCCACCTCGGCCAATGCGAGCACCGCCACCGTAGAGGTCTGGTACACGTCGCTCTTCGGCCTGTCCGGCAGTGGCTCGACCAACCCGGTGTCCGAGGCCTGGTACACCACCACCTACCAGCTCAGGTGGGTCGACAACGACTGGAAGGTCACCGACTTCCAGCAGAAGGACGGCCCCGTGCCCGTCGGGCGCGATCAGCGGGCCTCTACGGCCGACGACATGACGAAGGCCATCGAGGAGTACGGAGGTTTCACGTATGCGCGCTAACCACCGCATCCTCAAGGTCACCGGTGCTGTCGCAGCTGTCCAATCCGCCACCGTGCTGATGGCCGGCCGCGCCCTCGCCGCACCCACGCCCTCGCCGACCCCGTCACCCACGTCGAGCAACAATCCCTGCGATCTCATCCGCGGCCCCGCCAAGGACTACTGCGAACGAGGCAAAGGCACCGGCTCCGGCAACTCCACCACCCTCGACCCCACCTCCTCCCTCGACCCCCTCTCCTCCCTCGCCAAGGGCTGTGCCGACGCCGCCTCCTGGACCGTCGACAAGCTCAGCGAGGCCGTGAAGGACACCGCCAACGTCGACTTCACGAACCCCAAGTTCCTCCAGCAGTACGCGGTCGTCTTCGCCGCGTCGACCGTGCTGACCCTGCTCCTGTGGCTGCTCGCGGTCGCCAAGCGCGCGGTGCGGGGCGTCCCCCTCTCCACCGCCATCAGCGAAGCGATCGGGTTCCTCTGGCTCACCGTGCTGGCCTCCGCCTTCACCCCGCTGATCCTCTACACCGTCGTATCGGCGACCGACGGCATCACCGAGGTCCTCGCGAAGACGACCGGCGACCAGACCGACACGTTCTTCGGCACCTTCTCCGGCGCCCTGAACAAGGGCGAGGACATCGGCGGCGGCCCGATCATGCTGATCGTCGTCTCACTCGTCAGCATCCTCGCCGCCGGAATCCTCTGGCTGGAGCTCGTCATCAGGGCCGCCCTGCTCTACGTGGGCGCGCTGCTCGGCACCGTCGTCTACGCCGGCCTCGTCGACAAGAACCTCTGGGGCCACGTCCGCCGCTGGGCGGGCATCATGATCGCGGTCATCCTCGTGAAGCCGGTGATCGTCATCGTCCTGGGCCTCGCCGGCGCCCTGTCCACCGACGACGGCCCCGACGCCTTCTCGGCGGTCGTCTCCGGCCTCGCCATCATCCTGCTGGCGATCTTCGCGTCGGCGATGATCTACCGCTTCGTCCCCGGCTTCGGCGACGAGATCGCCGGCTCCCGCAACAACCGCATCATGCAAGGCGCGGAGGGGAAGGCCGCGGCGGTCATCAGCAGCCCCGCCACCCTCGTCGCCCAGGGCATCAAGACCCACAGCACCCGAGCCGACAACAACGGCGGCGGACAAGCCTCCGGCGGCGGTGCCCGCCCCTCCAACCCGGCCTCCGGCGGCGTCGCCGCCCACAGCACGCGCGGCTCGAACGGCGGCGGTGCCGGCGGCGGATCTGTCCCCTCCGCCGCCCCCTCGCCCCGCTCGAGCAGCCCGGTGAACACACCCCATGCCAGCAACACCCGCAACAGCAGTAACAACCGCACGGGAGGTGAAGGGCGTTGACGACCGAGTCCCACGTGTCCCATCCGGTCACGCCCCGCCGTACATATCTGATCGGCCGCGCCCGGCCGAACGCGATCGTCGGCAGGAATCGTGAGACCGGCGAGATCGCGCTCATCATCGGCGGCGCGTTCCTCGGCATGATGTGCGGGCTCCTCGTCCCGGTGCTGTCCCTGCGCATCGTGCTGCTGATGGGCTTCCCGCTGCTCGCGCTGGCCGCGGTCTACGTGCCGTACAAGCACCGCACGTTCTACAAGTGGTTCGAGATCAACCGCAGTTACAAGCGCACCCTCAAGCGGGGCACCGTCTACCGCTCCGGCGTCATGGAGGCCGGCACCCGCGTCGACGGCCGCGAGGTCGAGATCGGCCCGCCCCCCGGCATCGGCCGCATCACCTGGCTCGCCGCCCCCTTCGGCCCCGACGAGATCGCCGTACTCCTCCACGCGGACCGCAGGACCGTGACGGCCGCGATCGAGATCGAAGGTCCCGGCGTCGGCCTGCGCGACTCCGAGGACCAGGAGGCGCTGGTCGACCGTTTCGGCACGCTGCTCAAGCACGTGGCCAACGGCGACGGTTTCGTCACCCGGCTGCAAATGCTCGCGCGCACCCTTCCCGCCGACCCCGACGCCCACGCCAAGGACGTGGCCGTACGCGGCGACGACAAGGCACCGGGATGGCTGCAGCAGTCGTACGACCAGCTGCAGTCCATGGTCTCCACCAGCAGCGAGCAGCACCGCGCGTACCTCGTCGCCTGCATGCACTACACCCGCGAACTCTCCGCCGAGGCGCACGCGATGGCCCGCGCGGCGCGCCCCCAGTCGGGCCGCAAGCTGGACCGCGACGCGGGCCTGGCGGTCGTCATGGCACGCGAGCTGACCGACATCTGCTCCCGTCTCCAGGAGGCGGACATCAGGGTCCGCCAGCCGCTCGGCCAGGGGCGTCTCGCCTCCCTCATCCACTCCATGTACGACCCGGACCACCCCATCGACCACATCCAGGCGATGACGAAACGGAACGCCTGGCCGGCCGAGCTGGACGCCATGGAGCCGACGTTCCTGCAGGCCAAGACCCGTGAGTCGTCGACCCGCGCGCCCTGGTGCCATGCCACCGCCTGGGTGAAGGAGTGGCCGATGACCCCGGTGGGCGTGAACTTCCTGGCACCCCTCCTGGTCCACACCCCGGACGTCATCCGCACGGTCGCCGTGACCATGGACCTCGAACCCACCGAGGTCGCCATCGAGCGCATGCTGACGGAGAAGACGAACGACGAGGCGGAGGCCAGCCGGGCCGCCAAGATGAACCGGACCGTCGACCCCCGCGACATCGCCGCCCACAACCGCCTCGACCAGCGCGGCGAGGACCTGGCGAGCGGCGCGGCCGGCGTCAACCTGGTCGGCTACATCACCGTCTCCTCCCGCTCCCCCGAGGCGCTGGCCCGCGACAAGCGGACCATCCGGGCCTCGGCCGGAAAGTCGTACCTGAAGCTGGAGTGGTGCGACCGCGAGCACCACCGCGCCTTCGTCAACACCCTCCCGTTCGCCACCGGAATCCGAAGGTAGAGGCTGATGCGCTGATGCGGGACCCGCTCTCCGTCCTCACCGACGCCTTCACGTCCTTCCTCTTCGGGAAGGTCGAGACGACCCGCCTGCCCGTCCGCACCTCCACGGGCCAGGCCCAGGCGGTCTACCTGCCCACGGCCGCACCGGGGCTGGGCGACTCGGGCGTCATCATCGGCCGCGAGGTCTACTCCGGCAAGGGCTACATCTACGACCCCTTCCAGCTGTACGGCCAGCAACTCCCGGCCCCGCACTGGCTGGTCCTCGGCGAGTCCGGCAACGGCAAGTCGGCGCTGGAGAAGACGTACGTCCTACGGCAGTTGCGTTTCCGGGACCGGCAGGTCGTCGTCCTGGACGCCCAGGGCGAGGACGGCGTCGGTGAATGGAACCTCATCGCGCAGGAGTTGGGCATAACTCCCATCCGCCTGGACCCGATGGCCGCCCTGGACATGGGGATCCGCCTCAACCCGCTCGACCCCGCGATCACGACGACGGGCCAGCTCGCGCTGCTCCGGACCATCATCGAGGTCGCGATGGGCCACGGCCTGGACGAGCGCTCGGGCTTCGCCCTCAAGGTCGCGCACGCCTACGTCAACGAGACGATCGTCGAACGCCAGCCGGTCCTCACGGACATCGTCGAGCAGCTACGGCATCCCGAGCCGGAGTCCGCCGAGGCGATGAACGTCGACATAGACGATGTACGGGCGTGGGGTCTGGACGTCGCCCTGGTCCTGGACCGGCTCGTCGACGGTGACCTGCGGGGCATGTTCGACGGCCCGACGACGGTCGGCATCGACCTGGACGCCCCGCTGATCGTCTTCGACCTGTCCCACATCGACCGCAACTCCATCGCCATGCCCATCCTCATGGCGATCGTCGGCGTGTGGCTGGAGCACACCTGGATCCGGCCCGACCGGAAGAAGCGCATCTTCCTGGTCGAGGAGGCCTGGCACATCATCAACAGCCCCTTCGTGGCCCAGCTCTTCCAGCGCCTGCTGAAGTTCGGCCGACGGCTGGGTCTGTCGTTCGTGGCGGTGGTCCACCACCTGTCCGACGTCGTCGACGGAGCGGCGGCGAAAGAGGCCGCGGCGATCCTGAAGATGGCGTCGACCAGGACGATCTACGCCCAGAAGGCGGACGAGGCGAGGTCCACGGGACGGGTCCTGGGCCTCCCCCGCTGGGCAGTGGAGATCATCCCGTCCCTGACACCGGGCATCGCCGTCTGGGACGTCAACGGCAACGTCCAGGTGGTCAAACACCTGATCACCGAGACGGAACGCCCGCTGGTCTTCACGGACCGCGCGATGACCGAGTCCTCCGCCGACCGCGACCTGGCGGACGACGCCCTGCGCGCGGCCGAGCTGGAGGCGGAGGAGCGGGCGGCGGCCTTCGTGGAAGCGCACATGGAGCAGCAGCACCTGGGCGGCTCCGAGTCGACGGTGGCGTAGGCAGGGAGGCGGGCTGTGGTGAGACCTGACGACCGCCGGCAGCAGGAGGGCCAGGGCGGCATCCCGGACGGGCTGCTGGTCGGCATACTCGCCTTCCTCATCGGCATGACGCTGATGGTCTGGTCGGCCACCGGGCTGGCCGGCTGGTTCGCCCACGGCTCCTGGCCCGACGGCGTCACCTTCACCCGCACGCCCCTGGCCATGCGCCAACTCATCGGCCAGCCCCACGACATGCCGGGCGCCTGGCCGGAGACCCCGGCCGGCCAGCTCTCCGGCTACGGCCTCTTCTGGGGCCTGTTCATCGGCCAGCTGATGGTCCTGGTCGTGCTCACCGTGTTCGTGCTCGGGACGGTGGCCCGTTGGAGGGCGCTACGACGGACGCGGAAGGCGGCACCACGGGTGGCGCCGCAGGCCGTGCCGGTGGAGCAGCCACCGGCGGCTACCGTCTTCGAGGAACCCGTTGTCGAGAGGACCCCGCACCACGAGGTGCCCACACCGAGGGCGGAGCCGGTGCCCGTGCCCGTCGCCGCGACGACGGTCCCCCAGCGGGTGGAGAAGGTGCTGGTCGGTCCAAGAGAGACCCGCCAGACCACGGCGACCCAGGCGGTACGCGACGCGGAGGGCCCCACCCTGGTGGTCACCTCGAACCCCGCCATCTGGTCGGACACCAAGGACGCCCGCGCCAAACTGGGCCCGGTCCACCTCTACGACCCCACCCACCTCTGCGACACCCCGGCCCGGCTGCACTGGTCCCCCACGGCAGGCTGCGAGGACAAGCAGACGGCGAAGGCCAGAGCCACGGCGCTCCTCACCCCGGTCCGCCCGACCGCCCGTCTCGACCAGGCGGTCAGCGACACCGCGGAAACGCTCCTGCGGAGCTATCTGCACGCCGCCGCCATAGACGGCCGCACCATCCGCCACGTCCACCGCTGGTCCCAGGGCACCCAGATCCAGGACGCGGTACGCATCCTCCGTACGAACCCGAAGGCGGCCCCCGGCGCGGCGGGCGAGCTGGAAGCCACCCTCACCGCGCACCCGGAACGCCGGGACATCGCGCAGGAGTTGACCGGCCGAGCTCTCTCCGCACTCTTCACGGTCAACATCCGTGAGGCCTGCACTCCAAACCGAACTGATGCGCTCGCCTTGGATTCCTTTGTTGCTGAAGGGGGCACGCTTTACGTAGTGGGGGAGTCCATCGAGGACCCCAGGACGAATCCGGGCGCGATGCCCCTCCTGACGGCCCTCGTCTCCAGCGTGGTCGAGCGCGGCCGGCACATGGCCGAACGGTCATCCTCCGGTCGCCTCGACCCACCACTGACGCTCGTCCTGGACGACGTCGCCGCGGTGGCTCCGCTTCCCCAGCTTCCGGAGCTGCTGGCCACCGGAGCGGACCGGGGCCTGCCGACCCTGGCCCTGCTCCGGTCAAGGGAACAGGCAAGGGCCCGCTGGCCGCACGCCGAACTACCGGCCTGAACCCGAAGAATCGAAGAGCAAAGGTCAGCCGGTCTTCTCCAGCACGAACTCCAGCTCGTTCTCCCCTTCGTGCCCTGCCAACGGCACGACCTTGCCGCTCGGCACGAACCCGGCCTTGCGGTAGAACGCCTGGGCCCGCGGATTGTCCTCGTGCACGATGAGCCGTACGGCCTCCACGCCACGCCTCCAGGCCCACTCCAGAGCGGCGTCGAACAGCGCCCTGATCACCCCGCCGCCACGCCACTCGGGCAGCACGAACACACCGACGATGTGCCCTTGCCTCCGCTCCACAGGGAAGCCGGCCCAGTCCGTCGTCCCGGCATCCTCGATCAGCATGACGACGGACCCGACCCAGGTCCCGTCAGCGGCCTCGGCGACGAACTGAAGAACCCCACCCTCCGGATCCGATCCCCCCGCGGCCCGCTCCTGCCAGAAGGAGTCAGGCCGGCCGACGGCCTCTTCGTACGTCTCCAGGAAGGCGACGGGCGCGGCGGGGTCCTGCAACGAGACCAGCCGCAACTCCTTCACGGCGGGCCACTCGTCGGCGCGTATGGAACGGATCTCGACATTCGTGCTGCTCATGCCGGTAACGGTAGCCGAAACACAGAAAACCCCCGTACCGAATTAACGGTACGGGGGTTTTCTCAATATTTGTTCGGCGGCGTCCTACTCTCCCACAGGGTCCCCCCTGCAGTACCATCGGCGCTGTAAGGCTTAGCTTCCGGGTTCG
>NZ_JBHUYR010000017.1:0-115815 GCF_042668605.1 Streptomyces sp. NPDC057280 | reverse complement strand
GCTCCGCAGACACGACGCGCCGCCGCTACGCGGCGGGAAAGGGAATTGCTCCGCAATTCCGAATTCCGGCTCCGCCGGAATTCCCTGCCAACTCCGTTGGCAGGGGCCCGAATTCGCTCCGCGATTCGGGCCTAAAAAGGGATTCGCTCCGCGAATCCCTGCGGCTGGCTACGAGGTGGGGTCCGGATGCTTTCCGGCTCTACTCCGGATTCCTGAAAGACCGTCAATGCGGGTACCATCCACCGGATTTAAACCTTCCCGGCTCCGCGCTCTTTATTCTCGGGCAGGGTGCCACCATAAAACCAGTAGGGACCGAGGTGCAAGAGCGCAAGGAAGCAAAAAACAATGGAACTTCCGAGAGATCACCTCCCCCGTCTGGTCTGCGCGAGTGTCCTCGGGCCGGCTCTTCTGTTCAGCTCTTGCCTGCGGGACCAGTGTGAACTTGTGTCGCCGTGGCGGACTCTGATGGCCCGTCTGAGGTGCTGGAGCGCTCGCTCCGACACATCCCTGGCGGCTCTTGTGGTCGGTTCTCAGGGCGGTCCTGTTGCCCTCTCTGGGGCGACCGGTGCGTCAACTTCAGTATTCTAGGATTTCTTTGACGCTGCCTCAACAACCTTGTTTCCGTGCCACACTGAATTATGTCGAAGAAGGATGTGTGGGTACGGATCGGTGACAAGATCTTCACTGTCGACACTATTAAGGGCATGGACGACAGTGAAGCTCGCTATCTTCAGGTCAAGGTGACTGGAGAGCGTGAACCCTTGAAAATCCGTGTCCGTGTTCCATATCGCGATGAGGGACTGACAGACGAGGTGCGGCGGCGGTACTCCGATTCCACGTTGCCTGCGGTCGTCGCACAGGGGCTTCTCGACGCGATTGCGGCCTGCGCTGCGGACGGCGGGCACTGGTTGCTCGGCTTCGAGGACAACTCTGCTCGCACGGAGGCGAGTTGGGTGCGTAGCGAGCTGGGTCGGACTGGGCTGCCGCCGCGGCGACAGGAGTACGTCGGTCCACGGACCGCCCCGTCGGCGCGTCGAGGGCAGGGCCTTGATGCGCGGGAGCGGCAACGGCTCCTCGCTCAAGTCCCCGCCGACTGGCGCGTGCCAGGGCAGACGGCGGTCGAGGAGCAGGAGGCGACGAGTTGGTGAGTGGGTCTTGGAGCAGTCGTGAGGACGCTTGGGGCTCAGGGGTGTTCCGTGTGGCGCCGTTGCGTGGTGAGACGACGTTCTCCTTGATCTGTCGCGTCGCGGGCCGGTACGGGGTGCCGGAGACGACGTTGCGGTCGTGGTGGCGGTGGCACGGTTCGCGGCCCGGGCATCCGGGTGGGGGCGCGAGGGCGGATGCCGAAGTGGTGCTGAATTCGGCGGGGCGGCAAGTACTGACGGACTTGTGCGGTGTCGACGGCGCTGTGATGGCGCGAGCATTGCCCTCTTGGGAGCACGGGGATGCCGCGCTGGGGCCCAAGGGCGATACCGGGGAGCCGGTGTCTGTCTGGCGTGTGGGTGGTGCGGTGGCGGGACCCGTGGCCTTTGGCTGCCGCTTGTGTGCTGCCCGGCGGACGGGTGTGCCTGCGAGGTGGGTGCGGTACGCGGCGGGGTGGGAGCGGGTGTGTGTGCGGCATGGGCGGTGGCAGCTGGACGCGGACGCCGACCAGGAGCTGGAGTATCTGGATCTGCGGAGCCTGCCGGAGATGATCGCGGCGCAGCGGCGGTGGGCGGGTGTGGCGCGGCGGGCGGTGCGGGGCGGGGTGGAGCCTGAGCGGGTGTTCGCGCTGGCCCATGCGGTGGTGGCCCGGTGGTGGGAGCAGGCCTTGTACTGGGAGGAGGAGAAGGTGTGGCCGCGGCGGCTGCACCAGGTCGCCGACGGCGACGCGGGCGGGGAGCTGGAGAAGTGGCGGATCGTGGGCCGCGATGCGGTCATCTTTCCCGAAGTGGTCGCCGTCGCGGACGCGTTGCTGGACCCGGCCATGGCGCAGCTGGTGTGGGCCGACAGCGGGGCGGAGCGGCCGCGGCCGCTGCCCACCGACGGGGCCTTCTGCCGGGCTCTGGGCGAGCGCGTGGGCCGGCCGTGGCTGGGCCCGCTGGCCGCGACCGACTACGGCGGACCTTTGATCGCCTGGATGGGAGCCGTCCTGCGGGCGCGGCGCGGCCGTGTTGGGCCGCCCGGTTATGCGGATGATCCGTGGTGGGTGCACCAGGAATTTCAACCCGCCACCATGGCCGCGCAGTTACGGGTGCGGGCCAAGGAGAAGAAGGCTCCCGGCTCCGGCACGAACTGGCGTGCTGCGGTGCCCGCCGAACAGCGTTTCCTGATCACCAACCTCCTGAATGAGGCCGAGGAGCAGGTGATGCTCCTGCGCGGCGCGCAGGTCGGGCCGACCGCTGATGCGGCCAGGTATCTGCTGGAGACCCTCAGCCGTGGCACCGAGCTCCTCGACCGGGCGCTGGTGCAGATCATGGCCGCCGCCGTGAACGCCGGAGTCGAGCTGGAAGAGGTAGCCCGCTGGGCGCGGCTGTCCCTGGACGAGGCCGTGGAGATTCTCGGGACGTACCCGGCTGCGGACGGCCAGTAGGCCGGACTGCTGCTTGATTGGTAGAGCGTGTTAGCTCGTTGGGGTGGGGCGACGGAGTTCTCCCTGCGTGGCTGCCAGATCTGCTCTTGGCTGCCGGTGTGGGGCTGGATGACGGTGCGGAGCGTGTGGAGGCGGTGTTCGTCGACGAGGCGGGGCGTCTGACGGAGATGCCTTGGACCGCGGCTGTTGCCGAGGGGCGTTTTGAGCACGCGCCGCCGGTGGCCGCGTTCCCGGTCATGCCCGGTCGGCGGTGGGGGCCTGGCTGGTGGTGGTCGGCCACGATGGGCTGGCATGTGGCGCACGGGTCGGCGGCCATGCGGGCGCAGTTGATGCTGCTGGACCGGGACCGGCAAGTCGTGGGGTTGTCGGCGCGTCCGGTACGGGTGGTGTGGCGCGATGAACGCAGCCGGGTGCGGTCCTGGATCCCCCAGGTGTTCGCCCGGTACGCGGATGGGACCGGGCTGCTGGCGGACTGTCCCGCTGTTGAGGGCGCCGGCGGGGTACGGGCGCGGCGGGCTCAGGCGGTGCTGGACGCAGTGTGTGGGCGGGTGGGGTGGCGCTACCGGCGTCTTGGGCCGCCGGATGCGGTGGTGGCGGCGAATGTGCGGTGGTTGGCGGGCTACCGGCATCCGCGCTACCGGGGTCCGGACGGCCTGGAGGAAGCGGTCTTGGATGCCTTCGCGCAGCCTCGGCCGTTGATCGAGGGGGTGGTTGCCGTCGGGGATCCGCTGCAGGTCTTGCCGGTTGTGTATCACGCGCTGTGGGCGGGGCGGCTTGAGGCGGCGCTCAAGGTGCCCTTGTACGAGCGGGTCGTGGTCCGACGTGGAACGGCTGAGGAGTAGGGGTGATGGCGGGGTTGTCTGGGGGCTGGCGGGTCGAGGTCGGGGCGCATGTCGTGTTCGATGGCGTCACGTGGCAGATCGCTGCGCTGGTCGGGCAGACGGTGCGGCTGGTCGATGAGGCCGGGACGACAGCGTCGGTGCTCGCGGCGCACATGTGCGCTGATCCCGGTTTTCGCATCATCACGGACCGGGTGCGCCCCGAGGTGCCGCAGTGGGGTTTGTTCGAGGGGGTTGAAGTCCAGGCGCGGGAGAGGGCGTTGGCTTGGCAGCGGCACATCCGCGAGGTCGAATCCGGGCTTCCTGACGGGCCCGGCGGTAAGGGTGTGCCTCGTCCGCGGTTTGACCTCAAGCGGTGGTCGCTGGCCGAGCGGGAGCAGGCCAAGGCCGAGGAGTTGACGGCGCTGGGCTGGACGCAGGTCAGTGTGGCCACGGTGCGGCGGATGCGGGCTCGCTACCGGCAGCAGGGGCTGTTGGGGTTGGTTGACGGGCGAGCGCGGCGGGCCTGCAGTCCCACGGGACGCAGCGATGAGCGGGTGGTGGCTGCGGTGCTGGAGGCTCTGCGGCGTCAGCGCGGGCGTTCCAAGGGGACGCTGCGGGGGTTGCGGGAGTTGACCGGCCAGGTCCTGGAGGAGGTGCACGGGGTGGGTGTGGTGGCAGTGCCGCCGGAGTCGACGTTCAACCGGCTGGTGAAGGCATTGGCCGATCCCCGGGAGCTGCCGGGGCGTCCGGCGCGTACCGCAACGGTTCCGGTGGGGCCGTTCACGCCGACCAGGGCGCTGCGGCCGGGCGAGATAGTGCAGGTCGACACCACCCGGCTGGACGTCATGGCCATCGACGGCCACGGGCGTGTGGCGCGTCCGGAGCTCACCATCGCCCTCGACGTGGCCACCCGGTCCATCCTGGCCGCCGTGCTGCGGCCTGAGGGGACGAAAGCGGTGGACGCGGCGCTGCTGCTCGCCGAGATGGCCGTGCCCCACCCTATGCGGCCCGGCTGGGAGACGGCGCTGGAGCTTGCGTATGCGGCGGTGCCCTACAAACGGCTGCTGTCCCTCGATCACCGGTTCGCCGGGGCCGCGGCGCGGCCGGTGGTGGTGCCCGAGACCATCGTCGTGGATCGGGGCAAGGTGTTCGTCTCCGAAGGCTTCCTGGCCGCGAGCGAGACCCTGGGGGTGAGTGTGCAGCCTGCCCCTCCGCGACAGCCGACCGCCAAAGGCTCGGTGGAGCGGACCTTCGGCGCGATCAACACGCTCTTCGCCCAGCACGTCGCCGGCTACACCGGCTCCAACGTCACACGGCGCGGGCGGAACGTGGAAGCCGAGGCCAGCTGGACTCTTACACAGCTACAGGAGCTGCTCGACGAGTGGATCGTCTGCGGATGGCAGTCCCGTCGCCACGCAGCACTGCGGCACCCCATGCTGCCCCGGGCAGCGCTGTCGCCGAACGAGATGTGGGCGGCACTCCTGGGGGTGTGCGGGTACGTGCCGCTCGCGCTGACCGGCCGGGACTATCTCGAGCTTCTGCCCGTGCGCTGGCAGGCCGTCACCGGTCGCGGTATCCGCATCAGCCACCGCACCTATGACCACGCGGTCCTCAACGAGCACCGAGGCCAGGCCTCCGGCGTCACCGCCCGGGGCGGCAAATGGGAAGTCCACCACAACCCCCACGATCTGCGGCAGGTGTGGGTACGGCTGCCTGACGGGCAGCTCGCCGAAGTGCCCTGGATCCACCGCGAACACGTCCACGAACCGTTCGGCGAAAACGCCTGGCGGCATGTGAAGACGCTCGTGGAGCAGCGTGGCGGCCGCGAGCAGCACGAAGCCGATCTCGCCGATGTCCTCGACCAGGTCCTGCGCCGCGCCCGCACGGGCAAAGCTTCGGCGGCGCACCTGGTGGAGCGCGCCGTCCCGCTCTCACCGGCTGTGCCGGGGCAGCGAGGGGCGCAGGGCAGGAGCGGGCGCAAAGGCGCTCCAGGCGCGGCGCAGGGTGAGAGGCGGGGCGAGGACGGTGCCGCGCTGTTGGGGACACCGGCTGATACGGACGCCGGGCAGCATGCCTTTCCTGGCGGGTGGGTGCAGAGCATGCAGGACGGCACCGGATGGGAAGAGGGAGACAGCCTCGACGACCTCGACGGTGGGGACGGGCCCGATGACAGCGCTGGTGATGATGGCGCGGACGGCTTCGCCGGCACCGGTGGGGGGTTCGATCTGTACGACGCCTATCGGGAGGCCGAGCAGTGGTGAGCGAGGAAGAGGGCTTCCGGCTCGCGCCAGAGGCGCCGGCGATGAACACGTGGCAGGGCTTCGAGGCATTCGCGACCACTCCCCCACCCACGCCGCCCGGGACGCAGGCTGCGCCGCGGACCCTGGAGGAACGCCTCGCCTACCACTCGGCGTTCGTCACCATCCGCACCCCCGCCATCGACGCCCTGTCCCGCAACGTGCGCACCTTGATGCTCCTGGGGCGCCACCAGCAGGCCACCGCCCGCCCCAGCCTGATCGTCACCGGCCCGGCCACCACCGGCAAGACCACCGCGCTCCTCCAGGTCGGCCGGACCTGCCACCTCGCCCACACCACACGCCAACCCCACCCCGGCATGGGCCACGTCGCCTGCGTGCCGGTCGCGTACGTGCTGGTGCCGCCCGCCGCCAGCGCGAAAACCCTCGCCGCCGAGTTCGCCCGCTTCCTCGGCATTCCCACCACCGCCCGCATGACCCAGGCCCAGATCACCACCGCAGTGTGTGCGACCTACGCCAAAGCCGGTGTGAAACTCGTATTGATCGACGAGATCCACCGGCTCAACCCGCGCACCACCACCGGTGCCGAAAGCGCCGACCTCCTCAAAGACCTCACCGAGCGGATCGGCGCCACCTTCGTCTACGCCGGAATCGACGTCACCCGCACCGCACTGTTCACCGGCATCCGCGGAGCCCAACTCGCCGGACGCGCCGGCCTGATCGACTGCGGCGCCTTCCCTGCCCGTCTCGGCAAGAGCGAACCCTTCAAAGACCTCATCTGGGCCATGGAGAAGGCTCTCGATCTAACTCGGCACCGCCCAGGCAGCCTGCCCCGGCTCGCCTCGTACCTGCACGCGCGTACCGGCGGAAAGATCGGCAGCCTCTCCCGACTGATCCGCCAAGCCGCCCTGATCGCTTTGCTCGACGGCAGCGAACGCATCACCAAAGCCCTGCTCGACACCATCCGCCTGGACCACCTCGCCGAAGAGCACTACCGCCCCCGCACCCCACCGTCCGCCCCGCGGCGCACGGGTGCCGAAGCAGACCGTGAGCACCGGCGCAGCACGCTATGAGCCCCGCCACGACCTTCGGCTCACGGCCCGACGCTCTCAAGATCCGCGCCCCCTGGGCGGTACAGCCGCCCCTGCCGACACAGGGTGTCGTACGCGTGCGCCCCATGCCGTTCGAAGCGCCCGTCTCCTACATACAGCGCCTCGCCGACATCTACCGTCTTGGCCCGGCCCAGCTCCTCGACGGCCTCGGCATCGACCACAGCGGAACGGCAGGCACCGCCCCCGCCACCGAACTCCACCTCAACGCGCCTGCGCTGCAGCACGTGGCCGCATGGGCGGGCATCGGGCCGGCCCACCTGGACCATGCCCTCGGCCACGGCGAAAAGGCGCCCTCACACCACTGGCCACAGCACACCGGCCACGCGCCCAAGGCACAGTGGCGTCCCACCGACCCCGCCTTACGGGCGGTACACGCCTGCACCTGCTGCATCCGATCCCACAGCCACGGCACCACAGCGACAGCATGGGCGTATCTGCCCGAACACCAGCGGCTCTGTCCACGGCACCTACAGGCCAGCAGTGATCACCGGCTGGCCGGCCCTTTGAACATCCATGGCCTGCCCGAACTCACCCGTGCCCACCAGCAACACCAGCGGCTCCGCCGCCGTCAAGACGCACCCAACGCCTACACGTGGGCCACGTCGATCACCACCCGCTGGTACGACCACCAACGCCATTTGGCCCCGCGCTGGACCCGACGCCTCGAGCAGCTGGCCGCGGCCAACGAGGGCCTGCTCCAGGGAAACAAGAACGCGTCAGAGATGCTCCTCACCAGAAGCCTCATCACCTATCCCGAAACCATCACCCTCGCCCGTGCCCTGGCCCGCGTCCCCGCACGCGGACTCCCCCACACGCAACACGCCAGATTCCTTCAACACCTCGCCCACGCGCTGGGGTTACCACGCCTGGCCCCACCCCCGAGCGACCTCCTCTCCATCCGCCTCACCCCACGCTGAACCACCCGGACACCACAACAGCCAGTGGTGACCGTCCCGGCTGCCTCATGACCCGCCGATACACCTGCACAACCATCGACACCTCACCCGCCCAACCTGCACAACACCCAATCCCTGCAGGTCACAGCACCGAACAAAGCACCACAAAGGCCGAACCCAACCATCGCCAACACCCCGCAGCCACCCTCCCAACCGGAAAACCACCCACTCAACTTGCACAACCCCAGCCCACACACAACATCAAAACGCACCACCAACGGCAGACCAGAATGGATCGTCACTCCGTGACGATAGCCGGATCACTCCGTGATCCGGGAATCTGACCTTCGGTCAGATTCGTTCTGACGCCCCCTCCGGGCGCGTCAGAAGCAGCGACAAGAACGGGGCGGCTTTCCGGCCATCTTGAAGGTGTGTCAGTTTGGCTTAATCGATGAATTGTGGCCTGATCCGCTGTCCCCCGCCGTTTCTGGGTAGCGGATTGTAGTGAACTTCCTTGCGCTCTATAGGCGTCGGAAACATTCTGCTTATTGAGTGATCGATAGGCTGTGGCTGATTTTCCGGGAATGCTTCAAATCCCCATTCTCGTGGGCCCGTTTGGGAAATACAATTGGACTGCTCGGTAAGGCGGCAACCTCACCGGGTGAAACCTCTCAGACGACTGGAAGGAAAACAGAAAATGGCGAAGTTGAAGCCGATTTCTCCGGCACGGATCGCGGAGGCCCGTGAGGAGGCTTATGCGGTGCTGGCCCGTCTGATGGGCCGTCTGGCGCCGGGTGAGCATGTGGTGCGGCTGGGCGTGACCATGGACGGTGAGGAGAAGCCGCTGGCGGCGGTCCTCCGTGTGACCGTGGAGGGTGAGGGCGGCCTGGACGACCTCGTGGGCGCCGAGGAGAAGTACCTGGACAACATGGCCTTCCTGCTGATGGTCGGGCTGGCCCAGCCGTTGTCGTACGGCACGCTGTACCTGCGCTCCCCCGCGCCGGACGACCAGAGCGCGGCGTACGTCATCCGGGCCTGGCACCTGGCCTACTGCACGCTCAGCGAGTGCACCGCGTCGGAGGCGGCTGAGCTGATCGGCGAGCGTGAACCGGCGGTGTTCGTGGACGCGTTCGGGCTGCACAGCAGCGACGAGGACGACGAGGGTGAGGCGGTCTATCCGCCTGTGGCCTACACCGTCCTCTAGCGGCCCGTAGGTGGGCTGGGATGGCGACCTGGCCCCCGCCCTGCCCCCGTGTACCGCCGGGCACGGGGGCAGGGCGGGCGGGGATGTCGTTCAAGGAACTCGGCACCCCCACCCACGAACGACGCGGAGCGTCGTAGAGCAGCGAGGTAGGGGTGGCCCGTGTCAGCGGGCTGCCCCTACCTCGTGCATCGCGTAGCGATGCCACCGCCATCCTGTCCGGGCGCGGAGCTGCCCGGGTGTCCGCCGCGTAGCGGCGGCGCGTCGTGTCTGCGGAGCAGAGCGCGCGCAAAGAGGTGGGGGAAGTGGGAGCGGGAAATGCGCGGTGTCGTGGTTTCAGCGGCTCGTACTCTGCTGCGCTGCGCCCTATTTATTGCTGGGTTTTGCCTGCTGACGGGGAACGGCAGATCCGGTGGGTCGGCAAACCCGTGCCGGAACTCCCCGCCAGCAGGTGCCCTCTCAGACGGGCTCTCTCATCGTAGGGGAATGCTCCATCGTGCAGGGGCGGTGCGCGTCTTGAGCTGGGGTCGGAGGCGTTCCACTCGGTCATGCCCAGCCTCCGGGCGTCAGTTGTGTCCAGTGCTGGGCGCGGAGGCCCCGCCGACGCGCAACAGGAGGAACGGCGCCCCGATCCCCCGAGGCTCACCCCACCCGTCCCCGTCCTTCCCTTCTCCTTCTTGTTCTCGTGGGGGCGTGGGGGTGTGCAGAGGGGATGTCAGCGGGCTTACCAGGCTTGGTTGGCCGGTTGGCCTGGGGCGTTGGGGAGGCCGGCCGCCGGGGTGCGCAACTTCTAGCGCAACCTCTAGCGCAACGTCCTGGCGCAGCTTCTAGCGCAACCTGTAGCGCAACAGGGGTTCCGATCATGCAACATTAACACTATTATTTGAAGTACTGGGGGTCATCCCCCAGGAGGCTGCAAGGGATCAACGAAGGGGAGAACGTGGAGATCAAGATCTCTGACGGAATCGTCCGGCGGGTGCGCGGCGGCTCCGGTGCTCCGATGAACGCTCTGGCCATTCAGGCCCGGACGGTCGCGAACTTCCTGCCCCTGGCCTGCCAGCGGGCGGGTGCGGTGATCGTGCACAACTCCGATGCGCGCTACACCGGGATTCGGTTCGACACCAAGGTGGGCCCGGTTGTGCTGGAAATGCCGTCGGGTGACGGTCCTTACCGGCTCGTTCACGAGCTCCCCGAGCCGGACGAGATGGGACGTACGGAGGTGGAGATGCGGCGTTTTCCGCAGATCTACAAGCCGCGCGGGGTCGCGCACATCACGGCTGAGTTCCTCAGCTCTCGCGGATTTCTGAACTAGCCCGCAGAAGACCCTCTGAGGGGCGAGGGGAAAAGAACTCCCGCTGTCCTCTTCAGGGGTCACACAACGCGTGATCGGAAAAGAGGGGAACTGATCATGAAGCTTGTTTCGTGTGTGACCGGCGAGGAAATTCTGACGGGCCGTACCCTTCGGGTGCAATCGGGTGCGGACACCGGGCAGTCGTGGAAGTTCGAGAGGATCGCCGAGCGGGCCGACGGGATGCACCACGTCCATGTGTCGCGTCCGGGTGGGAAGTTGGGCCGGATTCACCGTGAGTTCCATCCCCGTGTTTTCGGGTGCGAGATCACGGTGGAGATCACGTGGCGCAGGAGCCTCGGCCACGCCGCCTGCCGGGCCTGGGCCAAGGCGGATGACTACCTGATGGCCGGGCTGTTCGCGCTGGTGCCTCTCGCGTTCTTCGAGCACTACCACTGGGCGGAAGACATCGTGGCCGTCCTCGGCCGCTAGAGGGGAAGACGGAGCGGCGCGGCGAGTGCGCTGCTTGCCGATCAGGGGATCCGGGGCGGTGAGCCTCGGGCCCGGGCTGGAGGGATCATGGAAGAGACGCAGATGATGAGCCGTACCGGTGAGCCGGTGACGCAGGCGGAGGGCGAGCAGGCTGCTTACGCGCTGCGGGAGTTGGCGGGAGCCGTGAGCGCGCCTGACGCCCTGGGGGTGTCTCAGGAGCAGTTGGACGTGGCGGTGCCGTTCTTCGTGCTGGGGTGGGCGATGGGGGTGCGCACCGGGCACACCGCCCCGGCGGTGGAGGGTGTCCCGGTCGACGGGGAGAGCGTCACGCGCGTGCTCGCCGGACTGCGGGCGGTGCAGGTCACGTCACAGTTCGCCGACCCTGCTCTGTGGCAGAAGGTGGACTATCACGGGAGTGTGACCCGGCGTCATGGCCAGTGGTGGGTCCAGGCGATCCATGTCCATGCCGATCCGTTCGGCGGTGAGCCGGAGGTGCGCTACGACCTGTGCGAGATGCGGGGTGTGGCGCCTGTGACGGTGGTGACGGGTGCGCGTCGTTCGAGTCTGACGCCGTTACCGGCATTCCGCGTGGCGGGGTGAGTGTGCTGGTCAGGGGTGGGTTCACCCACCCCTAAAACACACTATTATTGAATGTGTTGGGGGGTGGTGACCCGCCCCCCGGTCCCGCAGAAGCCAACGCCGAAGGGGGAACGACCAGTGGAAGCGCAGGGAGCCCGGCGCATGTGGCCGGAGGTCAGGAAATACGTCGAGAGCGTCGACGCCGCCCAGGCAGCATGCAGCGCGGCCGTGGCAGCGGCGGAGGAGAAGTACCCGGGGCGGTTCGGATACGACGAGGAGGCACGCCGCCAGGCCCTCGCCTTCAACCAGGAGGCCGACGCGGCCCAGACTGCATACCAGGACGCCCTAGAAGGCGCCTGGGACGGCCTGAAGGCGTCCGGCGACCCGCTGGTGAAGTGGATCGCCGAGAACTGCGATGACTACCGGGAGCAGGCGCGGCAGGTGCTCACCGCCCTGCCCGCCACGGTCGGCGAGCTGGATGATCTGGCGGACGAGAAGGACTGGTGCACCGTCTGGGACGACTTCCGCCAGCGGGCGATCGAGGCCGGGGTCATGCCCGGCGTCACCCCGCCGAGCCCAGCCCGCAGGGCCGTCTTCGAGCGGATCGATGAGGAAAGCTGCTGCCACTTGGGCCCCAGGGCCCGGCGGCATATCGACAAGGCCCTCGACGCCCTGATCAAGGAAGCCCTCACCGCCACCTCGGCCACCACCAAGCCGCAGTCCACGTAACCGCACCACCGAGCCGCCGCGCCCTGCACCCCCTCCTCAGCAGGGCGCGGCCCCACCAGCCAGACCCGCCGGCCACTGACCAGCCGACCGACCCCTGCTCCCCCGCTACCGGCGCCGGACGGCAGAGCACGGCAGCCGCGAGGGGCCGCCGCGCGCATGGTGTGACCGCGGACCGGCAGGCCGCGGGCCGCGGGCCACCCTACGGGCTGACGCCCACCGCCCCGCGTGACCGCATGGGCGAGCGGTGGGCCGAAGCCGTCAGCCGCGAGCAGGCCCGGTCCGAACCGGCCCGTTCAGCACCGGCGGTACCCGGGTCCGGCAGTTCAGAGGGGGGTTCACACCCCATCAGAACACACTATTATTGAGTTTGCTGCAGGGCGGTGGCTCCGCCCCCCGACCCCGCAGCAACCCACAGCGAAGGGGAACACCGCATGACTCAGCAGTTCGCCGAACGCGCCACGAACGTCGCCCCCGCCGGCGCCCGCAACGCCGACCTGTCCGACCTGGTCCACATCCTGGAGGACAGCCAGCGCCGCAAGCTCGACGTCGTCGCCCCCGCCTCCGCGCTGCGGATGCGTGAGGGCAACGTGCACGTCGAGGGCGTGGAGTCCCAGCTCACGCCCAGCGGCGTCACGCAGGTGGACGGCATCTACCGGCCGACCGCCGTTGCCGACGAAGGAATCTCCGACAAGCTCCGCATTCCGCTGGCCTACCTGCGGCGGATGCGGGCGGAGAACGTCCAGCTGCTGGACGAGAACGTCAACGCGTGGCTGCGCGAGGAGCCCGAGCGCCGTTTCATGCTCCGCGCGTTCCGGGGCGAGGACGGTCCCGGCATGGCCGGTGAGGGTGTGGCCCGTGCGCTGCTGTCCGACAGCTACAAGCTGATGGACAACCTCGACATGCTGCTCGCCGCCCTCGACGGGGTGCAGCAGTCCGGACACCCCACCCGCATCACCGGATGCGACCTGAGCGACCGGCGGATGTATGTGCGGGTGGAGTCGGAAGCGGTCGCGGTCCAGGCCCGCACCCTGCTGCGCGGCTACCGCTCCCCGTTCGACGGCCGCAGCGGCGAACAACTCCCCATGATCTCCGCCGGGTTCGTCATCACCAACAGCGAAGTCGGCGCCGGGGCCTACACCATCACCCCGCGCGCGGTCATCCAGGTCTGCCGCAACGGCCTCACCCAGACCCACGACGTCATGCGCGCCGTGCACCTCGGAGGCAAGCAGGACGAGGGAGTGGTGTCCTGGTCCGGCCAGACCCAGCGCAAAACGCTGGAACTGATCACATCCAAGACCACCGACGCCGTGACCACGTTCCTGTCCCGCGAGTACGTCGAGGCCAAGGTGCATGAGATGGAGGCCGCCGCCGGTCGGACGCTTCAGGAGCCGACGAAGACCATCGAGTACGTCACCAAGACACTCAGCATCGGCACCGAGACGAAGGACCGCATCCTCGCCCACTTCATCCGGGGCGGGCAGATGACGGCCGGGGGCGTGATGCAGGCCATCACGTCGACCGCGCAGACCCTCACCGACGCCGACCAGGCCGCCACCCTCGAAGCCCTCGCCGTCCCCGCCCTGACGGCCGCCGCCGCACACGGCTGAGAAGACCCCCGTGCGGGCCGGGCAACTCCCCCAACCCGGCCCGCACGGGCCCCACCGGCCCACGAGCACGGAGCGCGCGACCCCACCCCGCAAGGAGCGCGGAGCGCGCCACCCCAGCCCCTGCCGCGCAGCAGCAGCGCGACGCGTCGGCGGAGCCGACCGCGCGCAGAACCCATGAGCAATCGTCAAGACTTGTGGATTGGGTCGTCTGGTTTGCGGTGCGTCAGTTCGCTCCTGGCCATGAGGGGCAGTGCCAGGTGGAGCCGTCCCACTCGATGAGGAAGGGCTGCGCGTGGGGCAGGGGCGTGCCCCAGACCGCGGCTCCGAGGGTGCAGAGCTGGCCGAGCGCGACCGTGAGGCTGGCGACGTGGCCGATGACGGCGACGGTCTCGCCCCGGTGCTGCTCGGCGATGGTCTGGAACGCCTTGCCCATGCGGGCCGTGACCGCGAAGCCGGTTTCACCGTCACCGACCTGCTGTGTCAGGTCGTTGTTGACCACCCAGGAGCGAAGCACGTCTGCG
The DNA here is from genome assembly GCF_042668605.1 of Streptomyces sp. NPDC057280. Classification (NCBI taxonomy): domain Bacteria; kingdom Bacillati; phylum Actinomycetota; class Actinomycetes; order Kitasatosporales; family Streptomycetaceae; genus Streptomyces; species Streptomyces sp. NPDC057280. The sequence goes on along the minus strand of NZ_JBHUYR010000017.1, from coordinate 101,742 downwards.
GTCTGCCGTCGAACGGCCGGATCGCTGCTTCCCTCGTGCCTGCCGATGCCGACCTCCACGAGGTCGGGCAGGGCCTGGACGTCAACGCGGGCTGCAGTGGCCAGCGGCTGGGCGGTCTGCCGTGCGCGCAAGGCCGAGCTGGAGTAGACCGCGCCGATCCGCTCGCCGGCCAGAGTCCGGGCCGCGAGAGCGGCCTGCTCATGGCCCCGCTCGGTCAGCGGAGCGCTCGGCACGGCCCCGGCGACGTTGTCCGTGACGTTCTGCGACTCGCCGTGGCGAAGGCACCACACCCGGACCCGCACGCTCATGCCGCCAGCTCCTCTCGCTCGACCAGGACGCCGTTCTCGAACTTCGCACCGGCCCGGACCAGGGGGACGAGATGGGCTCCGGTGATCGCGCGCCATCGGGTCTGAGCGGACTCCACCAGCTTGAACACCATCGCCAGGGCCGCAGAGGGGCTGCCCGCGCCCCGGGTGACCTTCGTCCGCAGCTTGACCGTGGAGAACGTGGACTCGATGGGGTTGGTGGTCCGCAGGTGGACCCAATGCTCGGCCGGGAAGTCGTAGAACGCCAGCAACTCGTCCTGGTCATCGGTGATCTTCGCGACCGCCTTGGGCCACTTCGCACCGTAGGTGCGGGCGAACGCCTCGACCGCTCGCTCGGCGTGGCTGCGGCTTTCGGCGTTGTAGATCTCCTGCAGCGCCTTCGCCGCGCCCGGCTGTGCGGACTTCGGCAGGCAGTTCGCGACATTACGGGCCTTGTGGACCCAGCATCTTTGCTGCCGCGCGGCGGGGAACACCTCGGCGAGGGCCTTCCACAGGCCCATTGCGCCGTCGCCGATGACCAGTTCCGGATCGCGCATGCCGCGTCGGCGGCAGTCCCGCAACAGGTCGGCCCATGATTCGGCGGACTCCCGCAGGCCCTCCGCCAGCGCGATCAGCTCCTTGGTGCCGTCCAGACGGACGCCGAGCAGGACCAGGACGCGCGAGTGCGCCTGCCCGAGACGGACCTTCGGATGCACCCCGTCCGCCCACACGTAGACGAAGTCCCGGTCCGACAGGTCCCGGTCCTGGAAGGCGACGTGGTCGTCCTGCCACTGCCTGGTCAGCCGGGTGATAGTCGCGGGCGACAGGCCGGCCGTGCCGCCGAGGAACTGTTCCAGCGCGGGCACGAAGTCCCCGGACGACAGTCCGTGCAGGTAGAGGAGCGGCAGTACTTCCGAGATCTTCGGCGACTTGCGGCACCACGGCGCCAGGATCTGCGAGGAGAACCGCTTGCGCTCGCCGGTGGCGTCGTCGACGCGGCGGTCGTTCACCCGCGGGGCTTTCACCTCGACTGGGCCCGCCGCCGTGATGACGGTCCGCGGTCGGTGGTGGCCATTGCGGACCACCAGGCGGTGCCCGCGCTCGTCGGTCTCGGCCGCCAACTCGGCTATGTACTGGTTGACTTCCGCCTCCAGCGCGGCGGCGAGCATCCGGCGGGCGCCTTCGCGGACGATCTCGTCGATCAGGGAGCCTGACTGGGTGGAGCCGTCGTCGGTGACTACGCTGAGCACGGGCGTGCCCTCCCGACCCGCGCTGCGAACGCGGGCCTACTCGGTGACCATCACAGGATCATTCGGGAAGGTACGCCCTCCGCGTCCCTCCCGGGGCTGATCCACAAGTCCCAAGCATTGCTCCAGACCCATACCCATTGGCGCCCACGGACGCAGTGCGCCGGCCTCCGTCGCCCACCACCCCGCCCCATCCCGGAAGGAGTCCTCATGTCTGTGCGCGCAGCCGGACGCCGCGGTGCCGGCAAGCACCGCCCACCGCCCCCGACGCCCAGTTCCCTCACGAAGCCAGCAGCCCACCGCCCCCGTCCACGGGCCTCGACAGCCCGCCCGCACGACCAACACCGCAGTGCTGTAGCTCAGTTGGCAGAGCGCGGATCTTATAAGTCCTGAGGTCGCGGGTTCGAACCCCGCCAGCACTACTCCCACACCACCGCACACGACCGCAATGGAGATCCCCGCACCACGGTTCGAGGTACTGGGCGACCCGCGCAGTTACTGCCCGGCGCCCTGAGGGCGAACGGCCATCTACACAACGCCGACGCCGCCCCGTTCACGCCCAGGACCTGCGAGGCCGAGACCTCCGCGCCCGCAAGGACACCCAGGGCGACAGCGCACACCTTGCGCCCAACCCCCGCGGACCTCACAGCGCTCGACCAGACCGTCGCCCACGCACACCCCCGCCCTGTACTGACCGCCCCACCCCATAAGGAGCCCTCATGCCCGCACGCCCAGCACTCACCCATCCTGGAGACGAGGCCATCGAGGCCGCCATGAGCCGCACCCTCACCGCCCTGTCCGCCGTGCTCCAGACACTCGGCGACGGCGAGCACACACTGAACCTGGTCGCCGAGCGAACCGACCACGCCTTCGTCACCGGCCGAACCGATCTCTCCATCGGCATACAGCCGCTGCGCCTGGCCGTCCTGGACGACAACGCATTCTGCACCTTCCGCATGCTGCTGGTGTTCGCGCTGGAGGCCAGCACCATGCGCAGCACCGTCCTGATCGCCACCACCGCCGCCGAGCCCCGCCCCCGCGCATGCGGCTGGGCTGTGCAGGACGGATGGCTCCACCCCCTGGACACCGACGGCCTCCAAGCCGCCGTCGTTCCCTGCCCCGACCCCGTGGCCGTAGAACGCGAGGTCCACCCCGCCCCCGTCCTCCCCCAGCTCCCCGACACCGACGAGGAGAACCCCCATGACTGAACCGCAGCTCCCCCGGCCCGGCAACGCCGCCACGACATCCGCCATGGGCCACGCCCTGCACGCACTGACCGCCCTGCTCCCCGCCCTCGGCACAGGCGAACACGAACTCGCCCTCTCGGCCGAACGCACCGACGGAACGGAAATGAACGCCGACCTCACCGTGTCCATCGAACCGGGCACCTGCCGTGTGGAGAGCTCCGCCGAACAGTACGTGCGGTTCTTCGTGCTCCTGACGTTCGCCCTGGAGAACAGCACCGTGGCTGACGCCGTCCTCATCGCCACCATCGCCACCAACACCGGCCAACGCGCATGCGGATGGGACATACGCGACGGCTGGCTCCACCCCATCAACCCCGCCGACCTGCGCGAGGCCCTCTCCCCCCTCCCGCAGGATGACGCCGCGCCGTTCAGTGTCTGCCACGCCCCCACCCTGCACCGCCCCCACTGACCCGCCGAGGAGCGCTCATGAGCGAGAAGCCCGCCCTCACAGCAGACGGCTACTGCAGCCCACCCTCTACCCAAAGTTCTGAACCACGGAAGTCGACGAGTGACGGCCGGGTGACCAACAATCATGCGGTGGCACACTGATCGTCGTGGCCAACTCCTACGCGCAGCCCGTCTTGAGAACGGCGGACATCTCAGAAGCACTGCGCATCGTTGAGAGACTGCTGGCAATCGCCGACCTGACAGACCTGGAAGTCGATTTCGATACGCGCATCTCCTCGCCCCGCTCTCTCTCGCAGCTGCTGGCCCTGCTGCCGAACGCTGCATGGTGGGCTGTCGGGGACAGGGACGGCGCCTCTGACACAGGGAATGATCCTTCGGCCTGCCTGCCCGTCTGGCTGCGAAGCTGGGCTGAGAGACCAGAGACCGTGAGGCCGTTCCTCGAAGCGGTGGGCGACAGCCCGGCGACGGCCCGGTGGGACTTCAACGCCTGGCCCGAGGCCCCAGAGATAGGTCTGGGAGCGGGAGGCACCCGCGGCGCGTTCGTCACCCTGTGCGTGCATGCCCGCGACCTCGATCTGCAAGACCCAGCAGCCGATCACACGGTGTTCATCCACGCCAAACAAGTGGAGGCCGAACGCATACCGTGGCTGGCCACCCAAGTCGACCTGCAGGTGATCGGTGACCTCGTGATGGCACCATACTGAACACCCGTCAAAAAGCTCTGGTGCAACATCGGTCCACACCCCCAAAACCGCCCACCGCCCCTGCGCCCACCCCCCTTCCCCGACCGCAGGGGCGGCACGCCCCCTCAACCCACCCCGTCCAGCCCCGAGGAACCACAGCCCACGACCAGCCCGACCTGACCACCGACACGACGCCCGCCAGCCCCGTACACCCCACCGCCAGCCGGCGAGAAGGACGCCATGGTGTTCAAGGTGGGCGGGGCGATGCGCGGCACCGGCACCCCTAACCGCTGGGACCAGTTCACCGCCGTCCGCGCCTGTCGTCGCCCCGTGAACGCCTACACGACCACCGCCCCCGACGAAGACCTCCCGCGGCCCAGGCGCAGCCACACCGGCCACCGCAACAGCCTGACCCTCTCCCGCGACCACGCCGACCGCCGCCACGTCCCGGTCCAGCCGCTGTTGTCGTGTCGCACTGACGGTTGAGTGTTCCCACTGAACCTTGGCAGCCTGCGGCAGGGGCCAGGCTCAAGAGCCGTGAGCTACGAAGCCCGTTCCCGAACCGATCCTCCCGCGGGAGCCGACAGGCTACCGACGGCGCGCCACCAGCGGCGTGACAGCAGCGCGGCGAGAGCGGCCCCGGCGGTGTTGAGCAGCACGTCGTCCACGGATGACACCCGGTCCAGTCGCAGCACGTACTGCGCCGTCTCGACCAGGACCGAGCAGCCGGCCCCGAGTGCCACAACCCGCCGCATTGATGCCAGCGGTGCGAACCGCAGCGGGACGAGGAACCCCAGCGGCGCGAACACCAGCAGATTGCCGACGACCTGCCCCGCGTCCATCGCCAGCAGGTCCCGCAGCGGCAGCAGACTCACGACCGCCCGGCCCTCGTCGCCCGGCAGCAGGATCAGCCAGACCGGTGGCACCGTCCCGTAGACAATGCCCACCTCAGCGAGCGACATGCGCCACGCTCTCGCCGCCATGACACCGACGAGCCTCCGCCGACGGGCCAGGACCCACACCGCACACGCGGCGAACGGCAGCGCAGCCACCGTCAGGAACACCACCCCCGTGAACGTGCCGACCCAATGCCCCCCGTCCAGTCGCACCCTGCCCCCTCCGCCCGCATGCCACCGGCAGTCTCACCGGTGACACATATCGCCAGCGTATGAAAACCGCGCCCCCGGCCTCCTGCGCTACCTCACCCGACCTGGTCCGCCGCCTACCACCAAGCCGAAGCAACCCGCCTGTCCGTGCAGCAGTGACTGAGCGTTGCGAGCCGGGAGGTGGCTGCCAAGCGGGTCAGGACTGGATGTGATCCGGCCCTACGAGGTTAGGGTGCTGATTCACGAACCGGGGAGAGCTGACGTGCACGACAGACCGCGGGTAGAGGGACCCCTCGATGTCCTGCGTGCCGAGCTGGCAGTCGAGCGATCGGCGAAGACCGAGTTGACCACGCGGGCTGCATGGCTGGCCTTCATGCGGTTCGCGCGCCAGCGCTTTGCCACCGCGCCCACCCCCGACTCAGACGGCTTGCTCTTCCAGTACGGCACGTACGCCTTCAGCGGGCGTCCGATGTTCACGGTGGACCTCACGCGACAGTTCGACATCAACGACGACGGTGGTGAGCACGACCACTACGTACAGATTCACTGCGAACTCCGCTACGAGTGCGAACCCGCCCTGGACGCTCTGGGAAGCTTCAACTCCTGGTTCTTCCACGACGCCGACACGGACCTCGACGAGTGGCTCGCCGCCATGGAAGGGCACCTAGAGCTGTTGCTTGCTCGTGTGCCCTCCGAGATCCATGCCTACGAGGAGCCGGTCTAGGACGTCACGCAAGCAGCACTCGTTGACGCGAGAGGTCAAACGGGCGCGGCCGAACATCTGACGCTTCAGCATCTTGACCCGATGGACATGCCCTTCGACGACCCCGGAGTTCCAGGGCAGGGTCACGCCGGCAACGACGGCATCAACGTCTCGGTCGATGCCCGCAGCGAGAGTGCGGAAACTGGGAAGGTCGCCCTGCCGAACGAGACCACCATGACCGCACCCCCGGATCGGGGCCACCGCCCACAGCGCCCGCCACGTGGCCGGCGAAATCACCCGGTGCCTGTATCCCCTGCACACCGAAGCCGCGCTGCTCGCCGCCCCCGAATCAGGGCAGGACTGCTGCACCGCAAGCGCGAAGCTCCGCCCGCCCGGGCCGAGGCTGGTCTGTACGGTGCCGATGAGGGCAACCTCGCGGCCGTCCATCGCTATCCCGCCTTGGCGAACTCGACGAAGGCCGCCCAGGTCGTCAGCTGGACGGCCAGCAAGCCGCCACGGGGCGCCTTCGTGTCCCGCACCATCACCATGGTCGGGTCGTTGTCGGCTACTTCAACGCAGTTCTCTGTACCCGTGTAGGTGCTTGTCCGCCAGTTCGGGGTCACAGGCTGCACGGTGTTCTCCTAGTCGCTCGGTAGCTGATCGAAGTACTGGGTGGCGGTGAGGATGAGGTCACGGACGGCGGTGCCGTAGACCGCGGACTGTTTCAACAGGGCGAAGGCCTTGGCATACAGGTCGATCTCTCGGGGTTGAGTGACGGAGAACTCGGCCGAGTAGGTCTCCACCAGGATGAGCTTGTCGTCGAACATCGAGAAGCCGTGGCCAAGCCAGATCTGTGTCGCGGCGGCTCGGGGGACGACGCCGAGGCTGACGCGGGGCAATCCCATCAAGGCCAGTAGGCGGTCGAGTTGGGCCTTCATCACTTCCGGTCCGCCGACGTTGGAGTACAGGGCTTGCTCGCCCAGGAGGACGTTGTAGATCCGGTTGCCCTCGTAGAGGTATCGCTGGCGTTCGAGCCGCTTGCCGACGGCAGCCTCGGTGTCGTTGGGGAACTCAAGGAACCGGACGGCTTGTTGGAAGATCTCAGCGGCGTAGTCCGCCGTCTGGAAGGTGCCCCAGATGAGGTTGGGGTGCCAGATCCGGAAGACCTTGGTTCGGGCGTACACAGGCAAGGACTTCTTCTGCCTGGTCGCGGCGCCCGTCTGAACCTGCCGGCGCCACTCCAGCCACAGCTCGTCGATGTGGCGCACGGTGGCGACCAGGTCAGGGATGTGCTCCTCCTGCCGGGTCGCCGTACACCAGGCCCGGATGTCCTGCTCGCTGGCGTTCTGCTTACCGTGCTCCAGTCGGGAGACCTTCGATTCCTGCCACCCGAGGGCGCGGGCCAATGCCCGGCCGCTGGTGAATCCGGCGTCTTTCCGGAAACCGCGCAGCCGGGCTCCCAATGCCTCGCGTGTTTCTTGTGCTTGGTTGCTCACGGATGGTTCAGGGCTTGTACTCGCGGTGCGGGGTGGCCAGGCTCCAGAGCAGGTCCCGGATGCGGACGCACGCGGCAACGACCGCCGGAGCCTCGATCAGCTCCGAGCCGAGCACGCGGCCGCCGGCGTCAAAGTGGCCGACGGCCAGGAGGCGGTCGTCGAACAGCCACCAGTCGTTACCGCCCATGGGGAGGACCAGCTCGTCGGGAAGAACGTGACGGGGCAGCCACCGGATGTCCTCGCCGGCCTCTTCGTTGTGCGTGGTCGCGCTGTGCTCCCACTGGATGTACGGCGTGTGCGGCTCGGTAACGACCCGTACGCGCCGGACGGTCCTGCCCTCGCTGGTGACCCGTTTGATGAGCTGCATCCACGGCTCCATGTACGAGTAATCGACGGGCTCGCCGCGCAGCCAGCTCTCGTAGGGGCCGTCCTCGTCCGGGATGGAGTAGTCGTCCCTCAGCTCCAGGTGGAAGGCGTCGGACGTGAAGGTCTCAAAGAGCTGGTTGCGCTTGGCGCTGGAGATCAGCTCCACGCGGTTCCTCCAGTAGGGCGGTGATCGCGGTCTTGGGGACTTCGACCACGGTCTCGTAGTCCGGAATCTCCATCTGGGACCGGGCCTCGGGGTCGGTCACCTGCGTGCCCTGGACGACGTAGGTGCCGCCGGGCGTGAGGATCATGATCGGGTCCTCGAGGCGCTTGAATGCGCCGACCGTCAGTCCGTCCTCCTTCAGGAACTCGAACAGTTCCGTCGGCACCTCTACAGCCGTCTGCCCTTCGGGGACGTCGAGCTGCATCAGCAGGTCGTTGGCGAAGATCTTCCAGCCCTGCACGAGGTAGGTGTCCCGGTCCGTGGCGTACAGGGTGGGGCAGTCGCCCACGGTGGAGTTCTTACCAAGGAACCGTAGCTTCATGGCGCTCTCCCTGTCTGCTGCCTTGCGCTTGTTTGCGCGATATCCCGATGGTCGAGGGCCCGTTCGAGCCCGTCAATCGGCTTTCTGCAAACTCGCGCAATCTTCTTGGGGGTTGGACGGAAGCCGCCCTACGGTCGTCTCGAACCCAAGTCCGCAGGCAGCGTCGAGGGGAGAAGTGTGGTGGCGAGCGTGACCGAGGAACCGAAGGCCAGCGTCGACAGCTTGCCCATCGATGTGGAGCTGCTCTCGGACACCACAGATGACGTGCTGAGGATGGAGCTGAGCACGTCGACCCGAGAGGACATCGACTTCAAAACGACGAGGGTCGTTGGTCTCCTGAGCTTGCTCCTGGCCGAAGACCTGGGCGCTGATGACGATGACGAAGTCATGGACCTGTTCCGCCGGGCGTACAAGCTGTTGGAGCTGACCAACCGCCCCAGCAGACAGACGCCGAGTTTCACAGCCTTCTTCTTCATGCGCGACGTAGCGCACCTCACCCGGCGTCTGATGTGGGTCTACGCCGAGACGAGCGGAGGGGTGCCGCAATGAAGGACAGAAGGCTGCCTGGCGTGGGGGACGAGGTCGAGTACCAGCCCGGATGCCGCGCGATCGTGACGGACGTCAGCCACGGCGTGCCCATCCTCCGGGCTGCGGCCCGTTCCGAGTGGCCGGCCGACAAACCAGACCAGCTCGTGGTGACACGGACTCGCCAAGAGCGCATCGAGGCCGGGGCATGACCCCTCGCCCGTGGGTCCAGGACCATGTCTGCTCTGCCGCCGCCCCGATCAGCTCCTGATCAGCTCCTGATCTTCATGGGCCCAGTCGAGGCAGGCGGCGTGCCGGCCCCTCCCTTCGCGTGTGGCGACTGCTGCGCTTGGTGTCGCCACGTCGTCTGCTCCTACAACCAGCGGCGGGACGCGCGTCCTGCCGTATAGCTTCCGCTCCGGCTTGGTTCCGCTGTGCGAGCCGGGGTGGGGCTTAAGCCCCAGGAGGTATTGGATGCACCAGCTGATCGTCAGCCCGTTCTTGGACGGCTACCTGGCCGTCCGGCCCGGCAGCGCCACCTGTGTGCGCTTGCCGGCCGAGCGCTACGAGGACTTACAGCACCGTGCCCGGACGGACGACCACGTACCTGACTGGCTGGCGACCACCGCCGCCGAAGCCTGGGGCCTCGATCTGGACGGTCGGAACGCCGGTTCGGCGCTCCTGGTACGCGAACCGACCGAGTTCGGATTTGCCCGGGCGAGTTGGGAAATCAACCTCTACTGCAACTTCGGCTGCAAGCACTGCTACCTCGGCGAACGCCCTCTGGCCGGCCTCAGCTGGGAAGACAAGGTCAAGCTCATCGACATCTTCCGCGACGCCGGGGTGCTGTGGCTGCAGATAACGGGCGGTGAACCCACGCTCGACCCCGACTTCGAGGGCGCGTACCGGTACGCCCACCGCCAGGGCATGATGCTCACGGTCTCCACCAACGCCTCGCGCCTGTGGAAGCCCGACCTGCTGCGACTGTTCCGTGACTGCCCGCCCTATCGCGTCGTCGTCAGCATGTACGGCGCCACCAAGGAATCGTTCGACGCCCTCACCCAGCGCACGGGCGCCTGGAAGAACTTCAACAAGGGCATGGCCGCGGCCCGCAACGCCGGTCTGCCCCTGCGGGTCTCCGTCGTAGTCACCGAGGACAACGCTCACGAGGTCGACGCCATGGTGGCCCTCGTCCAAAGCTGGGGCCTCGATCACCACGTCTACACCAACATGCAGCCGACCTTCTCCGGCACCGGCGAGCCCCTGCTCGTCCAGTCCAGCGAGCACCTGCGTCAGCGACCGGTCTTCCAGGGCTGCAACGCCGGCGTGACCTTCTTCCACGCCGACCCCCACGCCAAGGTCTCGATCTGCAAGATCGGCCGTGATGACCAGATCGACCTCATGGCCGAAGGCCTCGACGGTCTTCGCCGACTCGGAGCAATCTCCGACCGGCTGATGCTTCGCACCGGTGGCTGCTCGGGCTGTTCGCTCTCCGGCTCCTGCCGGGTGTGCCGACCGCTCGCGAAGGTCTACCAGGAGGCGAAGGCACCACTGCACACCTACTGCCAGCACACCTACACCAAGGAGACGGTGCACGCATGAATCCCGTACCCGTCGAGATCCTCACCAGCCGCCCGCCACTCGTCCGCCCGACCGTGTCCGCCACGCTCGTCGCCACCACCGCGGTCGTCATCGAAAGGGACGCTGATGCCCTGATGGAGGGCAGCGCCTGCTCCTGCGCGGCCGGCGACGACAACCCGAACTGACCCTTCCGCTCCCCCGTGCTCAGGTCCTGGCGCCATCGCGTCAGGGCCTGAGCCTTCGAGTACGAGATGAGTACCTTAAGCACATGCGATTCCGCTGGGACTGGCTTCGTCCAGTGCTGCTGGCGCCCTACGTGCCAACCATCGGCCCCGTCCATCCGTCCGTCCTGACCGAGGACCTGTTCACGGACACCCTGATCGCGGCCTCCACCGAGCGCTGGTTCCTGCGCTACGACAAGGACATCCGCTGGTCCGACAGCAAGGACGAGACCATCCTTGTCCCAGACATCGCCCACCAGCCCAGCCAGACGCTCATTCCCACGCTGTCCCGACGCGGCGCCGGCATGGTCAAGGTCCACCTCTACGGCACCGAGCCCGCCAGCCTGCTCACGGCGACCGAACTGGCCCAGAAGCTGGCCGCCGAACATGGGGCAGCGACGGCACGGATCGTGCGCTTCCTCGGCCCGGAAGTTGCGGTCGGGCGCGGTACGCGCATCCAGCTCCAGGACTTCAGGACAGCCGTCTGCCCACCTCCTGATGGCCCTGTCCGTCTCTTCCATGAGTGGCCGGCCACCGTACAAGACACCTTCGCCAGCTTCGCCGAACGGATGGCCGCGGACGGCTTCGCCTTCCTCCACCAGCAGATGCAGGCAGGAACCGTAGGGCCCGTTTTCATCACCGCCGTGAAGGGCCGGGTGGCCGGCGCCATCGGTCCTATGGAGATCCGCCCCGACGCGATCGGCGTCCCTCAGCTGATGCCGCAGTACTTCGGCGTCCTCCAGGAACACCGCGGTCAAGGGCTGGGACGCCTGCTGTGGCGCGCCGCCATGTACTGGGGACAGGCCAACGGCGCCGCGTACCAACTCCTCCAGACCGAAGTCGCAGGCGCCTCAGATCGTCTATGCCGGTCCGAAGGATTGAACTCCCTCGGCTTCACGTACTGGCAGACCGCCTGACCTGCATCCAAGCCACAGGGGCCGCGTGATGCCAGATCACATACCCCCGAGTATCCGCGATCCAAGACCCGCGGGTTCCAGCCTCGATCTCGCTGCAGCCGCCCGCGACCACGGCCTGCTGCCGCTCCTGGGCGAGGCGAACGAGCTATACCAGCAAGGCCTCAAGGAACTACACCGGGACATCGCAGCACGTCTCGTCGGGCTGGCCACCGCGGGCCTGATGACCGCTGCGGAGACGACCGGCATGCCCTGTGATGCATCCAAGGACCGCGCCGAGGTGATCCTGCTACTAGCGCGGACCGAGTGGGAGATGACGCCCGCCGCCCTGAAGTACACGCAGATGGCCGAGACAGCTGCGCGCAACGGCACCTGCCTTATCCCCGAAGAACAGGCGGGACGCCGCCAGGGCGGCAACCGGGGAAGAATCGAGTCGCAGGCTGGACCCCTCCCAACACTTCTGCCATAATTTGTTTTGTGAGCCGGGCTGGCCGGCGCACTGCCGACAGGAGGGACGGTTGTGCCATGACCGCGCACCGTGAGCCTCGCCTGGCCGACGCTGCCCAGATCGCGGCCGAACACGGCCTGACCCCCGCCCGGATCAGCAGCCTGTACACCAGCCGCGAGCAGAACACGGCCAGCCAGACCTTTCCCGAACCCGTCGCCACCCGCGGCCGCGCCCGGCTGTGGGACCACGCCGAGGTCACCGAGTGGTTCACCCACCGCATCCCGACCCGGCTGCAGGGGTACAAGCCGCCCGCCCGTGATCCGCAGGAGCTGCTCAACGCGGCCGAGGCCTCCCGGTTCCTCGGCTATAAGAACCCCAACCAGGTCACCACCTTCGTCCGCGACCACCCCGGCTACTTCCCCGAGCCGGACATCGTCGAGGAACTCGGCACGGCTGAGAATCCCTACCGCCGGCAGCAGTGGCGCGTTCAGACGCTGCTGGACTGGCTTCAGAGCCGGCCCGGCCGCGGACGCCGCGCCGGTACCAAGCCTGCACCGCCCCTCCCCGAGGTTCCCGTCGACGGCGACCCCGACGAGCTCCTGGGCGCGAGCGAGGCGGCCGCCCTGCTCGGCTACAAGAGCCTCAGCTCCTTCTCCAGCAGTCTGTCCCAGGGCAACCTTCCGCTGCTCAAGACCACCGACGGCATCGCCGAGAACGCCGGCCGCCAAAACGGGCGCCGACGCTGGACACGGCGGCGCATCCTTGAGCAGGCCGCCCAGCGGTCCAGGAGGTAGGACCCGGCGGTGAGCGGCTCTCCGCGCACCGCGCCGTGAACGCGACAGCCGGTTCTGGGTTGGTCTCTTGCGGGCCGTCTGTCGCCCGAGGGCCGGCATGGCGTGGCTTCGCCACCACGCCCTGCAGCAACAGAAGCTGCTGCGGACCGGCCCTCTTCTTCTTTTCCACCCGCCGGAACGGACGGCTCACAGCCGGCCGCCCAGCCCCCGACCATGGCCCCGACCACGAGGCCGTTGTTGAGCCGTGACCTTGGTCGGGGTTCCGTGGTCGGGGTCCTGGTCGGGGCCCGAAGGTTGGCTGCCTCTATGACCCATTCCCTTCCAGGTGTTCCGGCCGCCGAACCGGCGCCCGGCCCGGCTGAACCCCTGCGCCTGCAGGTCCTGACCGCGCTCGCCCTGCACCGCATGGCCACCACCGGCCAACTACGGCAGATGCTCCGGCCCGACAGCCCCCGCCAACTCATCTCCCGCGTGCTGAACAAACTGCGCTCCGCAGGCTTCGTCGACCTCACCCCGCTGCAGGAACCAGACCGATCGCGGACACACGCCTGGTACCTCACCCCCGACGGGGCACGGCTCACCCGTGACCTCCCCCTCCTGCGCGGCCGGCCGCCCTACCCCATCACCTCCACCACCGCAGCATCGCTGAAGACGCCGCACACACTGTGCGTCGTCCGCGCCCACCTCCCCTTCGCAGCCGACGCCCGCCGCCTCGGACACGAACACGGGCCCTGGGACTGGACCCCCGAAGTAGCCCACTCCATCGGCGAGGGGGCACGGCTCGTCGCCGACGCCGTCCTGCACTACACCCATGTCGACAGCGAACACCGGCGCAAGCTGCGCGCCTTTGTGGAAGTCGACCGCACGACTATGAGCAGCGAGCGCCTGGCTGTGAAGCTGATCGAGTACGCCAGGCTGTTCCAGTACGAAGCCCAGTCTGTGGGCCGCCGCCGACCCGTCTCTACCGGCCCGGCGTGGCTGCGCTGGTACCCCGTCTTCCCCCGCGTGCTGTTCGTACTCACCGGCGCCTCCCGAGCAAGGCTGACGGACCGCATCAGCGACCTGCAGGCCATGACCGCCCAACACCCGCTCGTCGCAGCCCTCGCCCGGGAGGTACCACTGGGCGCCGCCGTTCTCGAGGACATCGAACAACACGGACCGACCACACCGGTCTGGACACCACTCGCCGGAGGCGAACCCCGACCTTGGACCGAGCTGTGACCAGAACTACCCGCAACTCCCGGAGGTACTCAGCGGTGATCAGGCCGTGGCGATACCAACAGGCGATCCCTGTCGAGCGGGACGTGTCAGGAGTTCGCCCTGTCCCGGTCAACAACGTAGAGAACGTTGAGTGGAAGGACGCTGGGGCGCCGTCTACCGTCCGGGCCTCCTTCGCGCCCAGCCCAGGCCGAGCACGACCACGGCACCGTCACCCCTGCCGAGATCGCGATGACCCCCCACCAGGGCGGTTCGCCTTCCACATCTCACCTCCGCCAGATCAACGTGCTCCGAGCATGACGTCGAGCCCCGGACTTCCGGTTCCACGGACACTCAACGTCCCGGGGCACACGCTCAACTCTCGTGATCTGTCTCAGGCCCGAAGATCCTTGACCATGACCGCGTACACCGGGGAATCGGCGAACGGCTGCTGCTCCCCGACCTTTGCATAACCCCATGTCTCGTAAAGCGCCTGCACCTTGGGGTGGGTGACGTCGACCAGCAAGACGGCGAGGTCTTCCGTGCGCTCCTTCAAGAGCAACTCGTGCAGCCGCTCTGAGATGCCCTGCTTGCGCCACCGGGGGCGCACCATCACCTCGGACACGGCATACGTGGATGTGTAGCCACTCGACGGCTCGTAGCCGGTGGAGCGCGGGACTGTCAAACGAGTGGTGTAACTGGGTAGTTGGGGTTACTGACGGGCCGCCGACAGGCGGCCGTCGAAGGTGATGTCGAAAGCGTTCAGGGCGGTCTTCCAGCGCATGGTCCAGCGGGCCTGGCCTTTGCCGGTGGGGTCGAGGGACATGATCGCCATGTAGACGCATTTCAACGCGGCTTGCTCGTTGGGGAAGTGTCCACGGGTTTTCACCGCCCGACGGATCCGCGCGTTCACCGACTCGATCGCGTTCGTCGTGCAGACGATGCGCCGGATCTCGGTGTCGAACCGCAGGAACGGGGTGAACTCCTCCCAGGCGTTCTCCCACAGTTTCACGATCGCCGGATACTTCCTGCCCCATGCATCGGCAAACTCGGCGAACCGGTCCAGGGCGGCTTCTTCGGTCGGCGCCGTGTAGACCGGCTTGAGAAGACGCGCGATCTTGTCCCAGTCCTGGCGGGCGGCATAGCGGAAGGAGTTCCGCAGCAGATGCACGACGCAGACTCCCCCTGTCAACCTTCCGGGTTGTGGATCACGAGGCGTGTGTTGTTTCGGAAGGGGCTGCCGGCATGCCAAAGAGCCGAGGGTCGGTGGCGTGATCGTCCCGCGGCTTCGGTCAGACGGCGCAGGAGGCCTTCAGGCTGTCAGATCGGCCTCCGTGCGGTTGCTGAGGTGGAGGTCGGGGTTGTAGAGGGTGTGGTCCTGCCAGCAACGCCAGAGGACGCGGACCCAGCGGGTGCCGAGACCGCGGATAGCGGGGTTGTGAGGCTGACGGCGGGCCCTGGCCTCCTCGTATGCCTCACGCACCCAAGGGACTTCGCGAGCCATATTGAAGACCCACCAGTCCACTGCGTGGCGCATTCGCTTGTTGGCCGCATAGCGGAAGCGGACTTGCCGGGTGCGACCGGAGGAACGGGTGACCGGGGCAACTCCGGTCTCGGCCATGAGCGCGGCCGGGGTGGGGAAACGATCGCGGTCCTCGCCCATCTCGGCCAGCAGAGTTGCCGCGCAGGAGCGCCCCATGCAAGGGAAACTGAGGAAGATCGGCGCGTCTGTGTGGGTGGCCAGGAGTTCATCGATCCGTTTGTTAAGGATGCGGATGTGGTCGTTGAGCAGGGCGAGTTGCTCGGCGAAGAGCACGGCGGTCAGTTGCTTGCCGGCGACCGTGCCCGGGGCTGCGGTCAGCAGGTGCGTACGCAGTCGTTCCACCAGCACTTCGGGACGAGTGCGCCCGGAGTAACCGTGACGGCCGGTGAACGCCTTCATCCGCTCAGGGCCGACGCGGCGGGCCTGCTCAGGGGTGGGGTAGTCCTGCAGGAACGCGAGGCTGATGTCGCGGTCGAGGGAGGAGAACAGGTGTAGCACGGCGGGGTGGTAGGACTCGAGGATGGCTCGGAGCTGGTTCTCCAGGTCGCGCTGGTTCCAGATGACGCGTTCGCGGTCGCGGATGACGGCCCGCAGCTCGGCCAGGGCCGGTGAGGCGACCGGCAGTGGCCGCCAGTGCCGGTATTCGTGACGGAGGCTGTCGGCCAGGACGAACGCGTCGAAGGCATCGTCCTTCTTCGGTGCCATCCGGTAGCGTTCCCGCGCTCGCGCGGAGATCTTCGGTGAGACGCAGTAGAGGGTGTGACCTGCGGCTTGAAGACGCTCGACCAGCAGGCCCTCGCCTCGTTCGATGGCTATCCCGGCCAGTGGTGCGTGGCGGCGCAGGTGTCCGTCCAGACGCTCGAGGCCGTCAGCAGTGTGCGCGTAGCGCCTTTGGTGCACGACCTGGCCGGCCTCGTCCACGAGGCAGAGCTGCTGATGGGCGTTGCCCCAGTCGATGCCGGCGAACACCCCGGCTGGATCTGCAGTGTTGGTGGGTAACGAGTGGTCCATGGGTTCCGTCCTGTCGGTCCAGGTCACCGACCGGGCGGCCCCGCTGGTACCTCATCTCGGCGCTCGAAGCGCGACTCCCGCTGGCCAGTTCGCGGCCCGCCTCCAGCGGGAGGGACAGGTCTGCATGGGGGCCTCGAAGGCAACGCGTCTGCATAGGTCCTCTCCCGCTGGCGCGGTGACCGGCGGGGAATTCCCGCCACCAAGGAGTGTGCACGGATGAGGTCTGCACGATCGTCCTGGGCCAGACCGTCTCCACCGCCTCGGGCAGGCCTTTCAGCCCGTCATAGACCAGCATGAGCAAGTCGCTGACGCCGCGGTTTTTGATCTCGGTGAGGATGTGCATCAGTGCTTAGCGCCCTCGCCGCCGTCGCCGGCCCACAAGCCCACGATCTCCCGCCGGCCTTCGGTGGTGACGGCCAAGGCCACGTAGATGGGCCGGTTGGCGACCGCGCCATCGCGGGTCTTCACGTGGATGGCATCGATGAAGACCACCGGATAGACGGCGTCGAGGGGGCGGCTCTGCCATTCGGCCATGCCCTCGAGGACCTGGTCGGTGATGGTCGAGGTTGTCTGGCGGGAGACCTCGGCACCATAGACCTCGGCCAGGTGGGCTTGCACCTCACCGGTGGTCAGGCCCTTCGCGGCGAGCGAGATGACCATCTCGTCGACGCCGGTCAGGCGCTTCTACCGCTTCTTGACGATCTTCGGTTCGAAGGAGCCGTCCCGGTCGCGCGGCACCATTGTCTCCACCGAGCCGACGTCGGTCAGCACGGTGGTGCATTTGCCGTTGCGGGAGTTGCCGCCGTTCTTGCCAGCCGGGTCGTGCTTGTCATAGCCGAGATGGTCCGTGATCTCGCCTTCCAGAGCAGACTCCAGCAACCGCTTGATTAACTGCTGCAGCAGCCCGCCTTCACCGGTCAGCTGCAGCCCCTCCGCCTGGGCCCGGTGCACCAGCTCGTCGATCAACTGGTCGTCAACAGCCTTCGCCGACACCGCGCTTGTGGACTCGGCACCCACGGACTCGGACACGTTCTCGCTGGTCATCGATGCATCTTCCATGATCGGGAGTTACACCGAACGTCTTACAGTCCCGATTGAACAAGTCAGGAGCCCGGCCAAAGGGTCCCACCACAGTCGTGTGGGGCTCGTCCTCGGGCTGCCCTGGGCGCCCAGAAAACCTCACGAGAGCGCGTGCCGGTGACGTCACGCGGTGAGGCGCGCGTCGCCGGAGGCCTGCCAAGGGGAGCGACGCGCTGTTCCCGTTCCTACACTCCGAACATGGACAGCACTCCCGCGTACCGGTCGGTTCGGACGAGGTTCGCGAATAATGACTACGAAACGATCTGCGAGTCCTTCGGCGGCGACTTCGTAAGCCTCCCCGCCTGGCGAGCGCTCGGCAATCTCCTTGCTGGCCGAACCGGCTGGCACTTCGACTTTGACCTCCACGGGGTGGAGGCCACGTGGAGCCTCGGCACGGAGCAATCGTCAAGACTTGTGGATTGGGTCGTCTGGTTTGCGGTGCGTCAGTTCGCTCCTGGCCATGAGGGGCAGTGCCAGGTGGAGCCGTCCCACTCGATGAGGAAGGGCTGCGCGTGGGGCAGGGGCGTGCCCCAGACCGCGGCTCCGAGGGTGCAGAGCTGGCCGAGCGCGACCGTGAGGCTGGCGACGTGGCCGATGACGGCGACGGTCTCGCCCCGGTGCTGCTCGGCGATGGTCTGGAACGCCTTGCCCATGCGGGCCGTGACCGCGAAGCCGGTTTCACCGTCACCGACCTGCTGTGTCAGGTCGTTGTTGACCACCCAGGAGCGAAGCACGTCTGCGGTCTGCCGTCGAACGGCCGGATCGCTGCTTCCCTCGTGCCTGCCGATGCCGACCTCCACGAGGTCGGGCAGGGCCTGGACGTCAACGCGGGCTGCAGTGGCCAGCGGCTGGGCGGTCTGCCGTGCGCGCAAGGCCGAGCTGGAGTAGACCGCGCCGATCCGCTCGCCGGCCAGAGTCCGGGCCGCGAGAGCGGCCTGCTCATGGCCCCGCTCGGTCAGCGGAGCGCTCGGCACGGCCCCGGCGACGTTGTCCGTGACGTTCTGCGACTCGCCGTGGCGAAGGCACCACACCCGGACCCGCACGCTCATGCCGCCAGCTCCTCTCGCTCGACCAGGACGCCGTTCTCGAACTTCGCACCGGCCCGGACCAGGGGGACGAGATGGGCTCCGGTGATCGCGCGCCATCGGGTCTGAGCGGACTCCACCAGCTTGAACACCATCGCCAGGGCCGCAGAGGGGCTGCCCGCGCCCCGGGTGACCTTCGTCCGCAGCTTGACCGTGGAGAACGTGGACTCGATGGGGTTGGTGGTCCGCAGGTGGACCCAATGCTCGGCCGGGAAGTCGTAGAACGCCAGCAACTCGTCCTGGTCATCGGTGATCTTCGCGACCGCCTTGGGCCACTTCGCACCGTAGGTGCGGGCGAACGCCTCGACCGCTCGCTCGGCGTGGCTGCGGCTTTCGGCGTTGTAGATCTCCTGCAGCGCCTTCGCCGCGCCCGGCTGTGCGGACTTCGGCAGGCAGTTCGCGACATTACGGGCCTTGTGGACCCAGCATCTTTGCTGCCGCGCGGCGGGGAACACCTCGGCGAGGGCCTTCCACAGGCCCATTGCGCCGTCGCCGATGACCAGTTCCGGATCGCGCATGCCGCGTCGGCGGCAGTCCCGCAACAGGTCGGCCCATGATTCGGCGGACTCCCGCAGGCCCTCCGCCAGCGCGATCAGCTCCTTGGTGCCGTCCAGACGGACGCCGAGCAGGACCAGGACGCACGAGTGCGCCTGCCCGAGACGGACCTTCGGATGCACCCCGTCCGCCCACACGTAGACGAAGTCCCGGTCCGACAGGTCCCGGTCCTGGAAGGCGACGTGGTCGTCCTGCCACTGCCTGGTCAGCCGGGTGATAGTCGCGGGCGACAGGCCGGCCGTGCCGCCGAGGAACTGTTCCAGCGCGGGCACGAAGTCCCCGGACGACAGTCCGTGCAGGTAGAGGAGCGGCAGTACTTCCGAGATCTTCGGCGACTTGCGGCACCACGGCGCCAGGATCTGCGAGGAGAACCGCTTGCGCTCGCCGGTGGCGTCGTCGACGCGGCGGTCGTTCACCCGCGGGGCTTTCACCTCGACTGGGCCCGCCGCCGTGATGACGGTCCGCGGTCGGTGGTGGCCATTGCGGACCACCAGGCGGTGCCCGCGCTCGTCGGTCTCGGCCGCCAACTCGGCTATGTACTGGTTGACTTCCGCCTCCAGCGCGGCGGCGAGCATCCGGCGGGCGCCTTCGCGGACGATCTCGTCGATCAGGGAGCCTGACTGGGTGGAGCCGTCGTCGGTGACTACGCTGAGCACGGGCGTGCCCTCCCGACCCGCGCTGCGAACGCGGGCCTACTCGGTGACCATCACAGGATCATTCGGGAAGGTACGCCCTCCGCGTCCCTCCCGGGGCTGATCCACAAGTCCCAAGCATTGCTCCTCGGCACGTTCGGCGAGGCACTCCTCGTCATCCACGTCAACCAGATGGCCCTGTACCACTGTTACGACCATCGCGCCGACTCTGACACCATCGTCGCTGACATCCCGGCCGTCGAGGCGTGGCTGGACGGCCGGGAAGAGGGAGCGCGCCACCCCAGCGCCACGCTGATCGAGATGGCACGCGCCAACGACTGGCAGACCCTCAAGAGCGTTCCGATCACGCTCAGAGTCAGCTGGTCAGACGGCTATTTTTCCGCCACTACGTACCAACTCAATGAAGCCAGTTTCGGTCGGACCCTGCCTGAGGCGATGAACCGGGCAGGGGAGATGATCTGCCAAGTCTTCGGCGCTCCCGCGGCAATCGCCCAACAGATGGCCCTCTCAGCGGAACTCGACGCCGCCGCGGTCGGCCAGCTTCGGATTGCCTGACTGCAGAATCGGGCGCGGAGGCTGGGGCAGAGCCGGACGCCGAATGGCGCAGCCGGGCTGTGACACGTGCTCCAGCAGCAGGGCGACACAGCCCATGTGGTCCACGTCACTTCGCGCAGCCCTCCTCTGTAGCATTCAATTCGGCGTGGCCCCATCCCCGACAGCCGGGCGGCCTCTTCGTCATGGTGGCCCTTTTTCCGCCAGGCACCGCTTGGCCTCATGGACGAGCGGCGGGGATGAAACCGCCCGTGCAGAACCATGTGCTTCGCTCGAGGGCGCGGTAGGTGGCTGTTTGCCAATGGTTTCTGCGGACTGCGGCGTGGCTGTCTGCGATCTCCGCTAGATAGGCCGTCAGGGTCTCGGGTCCTTGCCCGGCGAGTGCGATGAAGTGGTGGTTGAGACCTACGAGTTCGTCGCTTGCTTGGAGGGCGTAGAGCTCGCCGAGGCCGAAGGCGAGGAAGTGCCCCTCGACTCGGCGTATCAGCTCGGGCGGCCAGTGTGTAGGTGGCGTGACGGCGAACTGCAGGGTGCAGGGGATGTCTTCGATGACGGTGGCGGTGAGCCAGATGTCCTTGTCGATGTTGTCGAAGTAGGGGTGGAGAGTCTGTTCCGCTGCAGTGCCCGGCGCGGTGCTGGCCTTCTTCTTGTTGCAGTCGGCGCAGGCGGGCAGGAGATTGGTCGGGGTGACGGCCAGGTACTGGTACTTGGTCTTGGGCAGGTGGTGGTCGAGGGTGGTGACCCTGCCGACGCCGCATAGGGGGCAGCGGTGTGCGGAGGCGCGGAGTTCGTTGTAGATGTGGCGGCCAGGGCCGTTTTCGCCGACCAGGCGCTGGGTGTAGACGTTCTCCAGCAGGTCGGCGTGCTGTTCGGCGGCCTCGTCGGTTAGGGGTGGGTAGGGCGGACGGAATGCGGCGGCATTCAGAGTGTGCAGTTCTTGACCCCGGCAGGCCTGGTTGTAGGTGTCCGAGGCTTGGGCGACGCTGTCCTCGTACAGGTCCAGGATCGCTCTGTTGTCTGGCCGTGCGTTGCTGATGCACTCTCGGTAGACGTCGCGCGCGGAGCGGCTTGGTGGCGTGAGCGGCCACATCAGGGAGCTCTCCGGGCGTCTCGGTGAGCGATGGCGGCCCGGGCCAGCGCGCGGCCCTCCATGCCCAGTTGGTGGTTGAACTTGGCCAGGACTTCCTCGTAGCTCAGGTCCTGGGCAACGGCTTCTTCGAGGGCGCGGTGGAAGCCGGATTTGGCTACTTCCAAACCGAAGATCTCGCGGGTGAGGACGCCGACGTTCTCCCCGAAGGTCTCAGTGTCCGGGCGGTCAGCCACGCGGTGATTGCCGTAGCGGCGGATCGCCCACACGCACTCCTTGGGCACCTCCTGCAGAACAACCGGGGAGTGCGTGGCGATGATCGCAACCCCGTTGCGTTCGGTGAGGAGGTCAGAGAGCGCGCGGACGAGCGCCGACAGCAGCGGAGGGTGGAGGTGGGCCTCGGGTTCGTCAATGAGGACGAGGGACCGCTCGGTGACGAGCTGGACCAGTTTGGTGATGGTCAGCAGAACGATCTTGTGTCCGGAGCTGAGTTTGCGGAACAGCCCGCTGGTCGCTTCGGGATCGTGGGCTCTGTCCGACAAGACAGTGACATTGGCGTCCTGGAAGATCGGGTCGGTCTCGAGCGTGGCAAGAGATCTCCGCCAGGCCGACGACCGCCGCTCGGACCCGCTCACGCATTCCCGGGCACTTCTCGCGAAGTCTTCGGCAAGCTCATCCGCGGTCATAGCGTGCTCCGCACCTGACCTCCGGAGGCCCACATGGGCGTAGCCGAGGTCGTCGCGCCTTGGGCTTGGGTTCACCGGCTCGAATTCGTCGAAAGCGCTGAAGGACACGGACACAACGTTTACGAACCGCTGGGTGGATGCGTCTTGGGTGTCCTGGTCGACGAAGACCAGCGTGCCGTGTTCGCCATCGGGGTTCATGAGCGTGCGGGTGATGCCGTTAAGAAGGTGGCTCTTGCCTACGCCGTTGCGCCCGATCAGGACGTGCACATTGGTGGGCGGCAGAACGTCGGGGGTGACCTTGAAACCCACCGCAAGGGGCGGCGCGACGCCGGCGCCCGGCATGGGCAGCGATGCATAGATGAAGTGGTACTTGCTGAGGACCGCTCCCCCGCGGGCGATACGGGCGAACTGCCCGGTGACCGTGGCCAGTTCAATGCCACGCATCAGGGAAACCCGGGTGACCTCCTCCTGCAGAGCTCGTTCGAGCGTGCTCTGCGGGCCGAAAGCAAGATCCCTGAGCAGATGGAGAACGGTGCCCCTGGTCTCATCGCCGAGTGTCTTCAGGTTCGCGTAGTAGGTCTCGTCCGTCCCCAGCGAGAAGTACTGGGCTTCGTCCAGTTCTTCGAACGTATCGGGCACGCGCACACGGCCAGGTTGCATGCCGAAAGTGGCGATCCGAACATTGCCGATCTCGACCTGCTGGTGTCCGTCGGAGCACCACAGCGTGAAGAATGTTTTGTACGAGTAGTCGTCCCAGTTGTCGCTGACCAGATAGGCCCCCGGTGCGGTTCGGGGCGGCTGACTGAACCGATCCAAAACCGTGAACTGCATCGGCACGATTGTCACGCCCCCTGATCCCCTGGTCTCTCACCGAAACACCGTACCGGGCCGGACATCGGGACCTTCGGAGAACCTCAGCGCTCCCTCAGGGCTCCGCTGACCACGGTCCAGCCGGGACACAAACCCCTGTTGCTGGGGGCTGTTCAACCATCTCCCGAACCGCGCCGTCTCGGTTTGCCGACCATCCCGAACTGCGCGGCGAGCGCTGGCCAGGAGGCCGAGGACTACCGGCAGTTCGCCCACCCGGACACCCGCCGTGCGAGCGACGACATGACCAACGCGCACAGCCAGCTGGGCCCGCTGCCCCGCGACGAAGCCAGAGCGCTCGCGGCAGAAGTGGCCGAGCTGGAACGCACCCTCGGGACGGACCACCCAAAGGCCTTGGCGCACGACCTGCGCCCGGGGCTCGGCGCTGCTGCTTAACTCCGTGGTACGGGGTCTGGTTGGTAGAGGCGGTGGGCATCGAGGTCGCCCGCAGTGATCAGGGCGTCGCGCAGTTCTCGTAGGGCGTGGTCGGGGCGCTGCGCGGACGGAAGTTGGCTGGCTCGGGTCAGCAGGAGGCGGGCGTGGTCACGGACGGCGGCATCGCGCCAGGGGTCGGTGCTGGGGTGGGTGAGGAGAAGGGCGGTGATCAGGGCAGCGGTGGGGTTGTGAGGGTGGTTGGCGGCGCGTTCAGCGACGTGGTCGGGGTCGTCCAAAGCGGGGGTGTGGCGTGCGGAGGCGAGGGTGAGCTCCAGCCAGATGGTGTCATCGATGTCGGTGCGGGCGAAGGCGCCGGCCCCGGCGAGCGCGCCCTCGGGGAGGGGGGCGGCCAGCGCGGTGCGCCACAGGGTTGTGGCCGGATCGGTGGTGGCCAGCTCGGTGTCGAGGGCGATGCGGTGCAGCAGGCGGGCGATGGTGGCCGGTGCGTTGTCGCCGTGGGCGAGGTGGGTGAAAAGCTTGCCTGGGGCGCCCAGTTGGGCGGGGTTGTTCAGCAGTGCGTGGGCAATGTGGGTGGTGGTCTCGGGCGGAGTGTCGTTGCGCAGACAGTCAAGGAGCTGGCCGCGGTCGAGGTCGGTGAGCAGCGGTGGATACAGCGGGCCCCGGCGCAGCCAGGAGGCGGCGGCCGAGGTCGCGTGGGCGGACAGGGTGAGCAGGGTGGTGCGGTGTGCGTGGACCCAGTCAGAGGCCGTGGTGTGAAGCAGGGGGAGGTGAGGGCCGAGGACGGCGGCGGTGCGCGGGGTCTGGCCGGTGGCGTCGACGATGGCGTTGAGGTGGGTGGTCAGTCTCTCGGGTAGGCCGCGGCCGGTGGTGCGGGCGTGGTGGCGGGCGTAGTCGAGGAGGCATTGCAGGGCGGGGCCGGCCGGGTCGGGACCCGCGCTGTCCGTGGCGGCGGCGGGCGTGGTCAGGGGGTGGGTCAGGGCGTAGAGGTGGTCAAGGGCCGCGGGCAGTTGGTCGCCGAGGTTCGTGTCGGTGCGCCAGACGGCGGTCAGCAGGCGGAGCATGGCCTGCTGGGCAAGGTCGGCTGCCGGGAACTCTTCCTCGTCGTCGGCGTCGTCTCTTCCGGTGCTGGGCGCGGGTGTCGTGGTGGCGGGGTGCCACGTGAGGGCGGCGACGGCCGCTTTGGCCAGGGCGTGGCCGGGGAAGGCGCCAGGGGCGCGTGTGTAGTCGGCTGCGACAGCCAGGTAGAGGGCTTGCAGTTCGGGTAGGGCGAGCGCGGTGAGGATTTCGAGGGGATCGGTGGTCCAGGAGGTGGGGTCGTGGTCGATCAGGGTGCGCAGGACCATCAGGTAGGGGGATGTGCCCGCGTCGGGGGCAGCAGCAAGGACTGCTGCCACGGCCGACGGGCCTTGCTCGGCGGCGAGACGGGCGGCCTGATCAGCGGTGACGGCGGGCTGCGGAGGGTCGGTGATCTGGAACAGCGGGTCGGCGGTGCGCGGGTCCGCAGGACCGGACGGGCTGACTTGCCGCAGCAGGGCCAGGGCCGGCTCCCACGGTGCGGCCACCGCTTCGGGCAGCACCGGGGACCAGCGCCACACCCGCAGCCATGCCCGGGGAGGCCGCCCCGCCCCGCTGGGGTCGTAGGAGGCCAGGTCGTCGGGGCCTGGCGGAGTACCGAGAGCAGCGGACATGCGGGTGTGGAGGATGTAGGCGTCGGTGTCCGGGCTGTGGTGGCGCAGGTAGTCGGCCAGGCGGGCGCCCTCCGGCGTGGGCCGGCGTGCCAGCAGCACGGGAAGCAGGGCCCTTGCCTGTTCCCACCAGGCGGCCTCCTCGCCTGCTGTGGGGCCGTCGGGCAGCTGCTGGTCGAGGTGGGCGGCCAGCAGCCGGTCGCGCAGCCGCTCGTCCGCCTTCCCGACTTGCTGCACGAGGGCGGCGGTGCGTTCGGCGAGCGGGACGCCCGCCTGGGCGTCGGCGGCGGCTAGGTCGAGGAGGGCGCGGACCAGCAGTAGGCCCACCCACCCTTCCGGGTGCTCCAGCGACACCTCGGCCAGATCCCGGTGGAAGACGACCGCGTGCCGCAGAACCGGGTCGGTGAGGCGGAGGTCGTCGCGCACCAGCGAGGCGAGGACCGTACGGATCGTCGGCGCGGCGTGGCGGGTGCCCTCAATGCCCGTGTGGTCGGCGGTGTGGACGAGGACCGCGAGCACGCGGGACGTCTGCCAATCGGGCAGGCGCGCGGCAGCCTGCGCGGCGAGGTCCTCGCGCGGTCGGGCCTCGGGAGCGTTGCCGTCTTCGGCGGCGGGCTCCTCATCGGCAGCGTGCTCGGCGCGCACCGCGGCGCGCAGCAGCGCCTCCACCGCGAAAATCCAGTCCTGGTCGCGGTGAGTGAGAGGGATGCCCTGGGCCCAGTCGGCGGCCAGCCGCAGCAGCCACCCGTCCGTCACCCGGACTTCCCGCTGAGGATGCGCCAGGCCGGTGAGGACGGTGCGGACCTGAGAGTTAAGGCCGATGCCGGGACGGTCGGCCAGGCGCAGCAGCGCCGCAGTCGCGTCCACCCCGGCATCGGTGATCACGGCCGCATGGTCGGCCAGCCACGCGCCCGCCCGGCCAGGGACGGTCTGGGCGAGGTGGTCGAGGTAGGGGGCGGCCGGCCAGTGACCGGTGGTGCTGTAGATGTCAGGCAGCAGCAGGACGTCGTCCAGCACATCGAGCCAGGCAGCAGCCGGTCGGGAGAGGAAAAAGTAGCGCAGCGCCCGCGGGTCGGCCCAGCCGGCCAGCACGTCCGCATCCGCGCGGGTGGGCTGCTGGAGCTCAGCGAGAGCGACGATCTCTTGGGCTCGGCCGGGCAGTGGGACGAACACCTCACGGGCCAGGCGCAGCATCTGCCGGTAGTGGGCGGCGGCCTTCTGTTCGGCGCTGCCGTGCAGGACGCCGGAGGCATCGCTGTAGATCTTCCCCCAGGCGTCGAGGGCATGGTCCTGCGCGGCACCGAGCTGCTGGCCCATGACCCGCTCGGCAATGTTCCGGGCTCGGCGGCGGTGATATCCGCCGGGCCGCTTGAGTTCGGGGCGCAGCTCATCGGCCGCTTGCCGAATGCGGTGCAGCGCTTTCTGCGGATCCCGGGCGCGGCGTGGGCGTCGTCCGACAGCGGTGGCCGGGCCTTCCTCGTCGGTGGGCCGGTAGGCGTCCACCGCGTCCAGCAGGTTCTGGGCCGCGCTCTTCATCCCGGTGGGCTTGGACGCCGTTGCGGTGCCGGGGAGGTCCAGGAGGGCATCGAGCGCGCCACGCACACACGCGTCAGCGATCTCCCCCGGCTGGCTGTGCCACTTTCAACGGGAGTCATTTCGAGGTGACTTGGGGAGTCGTTTCGCACCTGCGAGCAAGATCAATGTCAGTGACTTTTGATGTCACTCCCGGCTGTCAGTGCAGGGTGGGAGACTGCCCGGCATGATCGAACCGAACCCGAAAGCGGACCTTCTCCGATACTTGCAGGAGGCGCGTGACGCCCTGGTGTGGAAGTTGGATGGTCTCTCGGAGTACGACATTCGCCGTCCGCTGACTCCCACGGGCACGAACCTGTTGGGGCTGGTCAAGCATGTTGCCAGCGTGGAGCTGGGGTATTTTGGCGACACGTTTGGGCGACCGTTCTTCGACGGGGAGCCGCCGTCCTGGTGGTATACCGAGGAGTCAGAGCTCAACTCGGACATGTGGGCCACTGCAGATGAATCTCGGGAAGAGATCGTTGGGCTGTATCGCCAGGCGTGGGAGCACTCCAACAGCACGATCGCGGCGCTGCCGCTTGACGCGGTCGGTCACGTCCCGTGGTGGCCGGAGGAACGTCGAGAGGTGACGCTGAATCACATCGTGGTGCGCGTGATCTCCGATACTCAGCGGCATGCTGGTCACGCCGATATCGTGCGAGAGCTCATCGACGGATCCGTCGGATATCTGCAAGGCAAGGACAACTTGCCGCCGGGGGATCAGGCGTGGTGGGAGGACTACCGGAGCCGACTGGAGCGCGTGGCGCGGGAGGTCGAGGGCTGATCTCGCCGTGCTGGCGACCCCGTTGGCTGCGGGGTCGGCCATGCGGTGGCGTTCATCCGGCTGCGGTCTGTTCGGCCAGGGCTTTGGTGTGGGCGAGGCGGTAGGACTCGGTGCCGGTTTGGATGATGGCGCCGTTGAAGGTCAGGCGGTCGACGATGGCCGCGCAGAGCCGGGGGTCGGTGAAGGTCTTCGTCCAGCCACTGAAACTCTCGTTCGAGGCGATGGCGACGCTGTTCTTTTCCTCACGCTCCGTTAGAACCTGAAACAGCAGCTCAGCACCCCTGCGGTCAAGTTCCATGTAGCCGAGTTCATCGATGCATAAAAGATCGACACGGCCGTAGCGAGCGATCGTCTTGGACAGCATCTTCTCGTCGGCGGCCTCGACCAGTTCGTTGACGAGCTTGGTGGCCAGCACGTAGCGGACGCGGAAGCCGTGCATCGCCGCCTCGGTGCCCAGGGCGATCAGGAGGTGGGACTTGCCGGTGCCGGAGTCTCCGATCAGGCAGAGCGGCTCGCCCTTCTTGACCCATTCGCAGGTGGCGAGGGTGTTGACGGTGGCCGGGTCGATGCTGGGGTTGGCGTCGAAGTCGAACGCCCGCAGGCTCTTGTCCCTCGGGAAGGAAGCGGCCTTGATCCGGCGTTCGGAGCGTCGGCGGGCCCGGTCGTCGCACTCGGTCATCAGCAGTTCGGCGAGGAAGGCCCGGTATGACATCTGGTCACGTGCGGCGCCTTCGGCGAGGTCGGCGAACTGCTGTCGGATCGACGGCAGCCTGAGCATGCGGCATGCCTGGTCGATCGAGGCGGTGGCGGCTTCTTCGGTCAGTCCGCGCTTGCGTGTCATGATCCCTCTTTCTTGCCGGCCGTGCGGCCGTGCCGTTGCAGGAGTTGGTCGTAGTGGGCCACCGACGGAAGCGGCCGGTTGTCGGGCGGGAGGTGGGACAGCCTCCAGTCGGACAGGAAGGTGACCGTGCCGCTGGTCTCCTCCTGCGGCTGGACGGGTCGGGTCGGGGCGGGTTTCACGGGTTCGGTGAAGGTCTCGCCCTCGGCGGCCTTGCGGGCCTCCAGTGCGACCGCGTCCGCGGTCAGGGCGCCGGCTCGGTGGGCGGCGGCGAGTCCGGCGACGACGTGTTCGTGTTCCATGTGGCGGCCCAGCAGCAGCACCTCGATCAGGGCTCGGGTGCCGGCTGCCTCGCCGTGGGCGGCGCGGGCGGCGGTCCACCAGGCTTCGTGGACTGGGGTGAACTTTCCTGCGGCTTTGGCCTGTTCGAGGGCAGTTGCTCCGGGGAAGGCGCCCGGCTTGCGCAGGAGTGCTTCCAGGTAGTGGTCCAGGACCAGGCGGGATTCGCCCCGGCCGCTGAGCCGTTCGTGGTGGGCGACCACGGTGCGGCCGTCGTAGACGACCAGGTCGTTGGCGTGCAGCAGCACCCGCAGCTGGCGGCCGATGAAGCGGACCGGGACCGAGTAGGAGTTGCAGCGGACGGTGACCTGGCCGAAGCGGTTGACCCGCGGGGTGAACCAGCGTCCGGTCTCGAACACCTCCCTCGGCAGTGGCCGCAGCAGTGGCTGTTCCTGGGCGAAGTGCTCCCCGATGGTGCGGGTCTTCGACCTCAGACGCCGGCCTTCGTCGTCCACGTCCCACTCGTCGACCATGGCGTTCAGTTCGGTCAGCGAGGTGACCTCGGGAACAGGGACGAAGTGGTTGCGGCGGTAGTAGCCGATCTGCCCCTCGACGCCACCCTTCTCGTGGGCGCCCTCGATGCCGGGACGGCAGTAGAAGGCATCGATGCCCCAGTGCGAGCGGAACGCCGTCCAGCGGTCGTTCTCCACCCTGGCCCTGGACAGGCCCAGGACCCGCTCGACCGCGGCCCGCAGGTTGTCGTAGCGGATGCGGCCGCGGGGTATGCCGCCCATGGCCCGAAAGGCGTGCACGTGCCCTTCGAAGAACGCCTCCTGGCCGCAGGAGGCGAAGACGCGGTGCACCGCCTTGCCGGAGTAAGAAAGCCGCATCGAGAACAGATAGACCTTGGTCAACTTACCCGCGAGCATGACGTGCACGTCGCCGAAGTCGACCTCCGCCTCCGCTCCCGGCAGATGCGTCTGCGGCACGAACATCGCGTCCGGGCCGACCCCGGCCTGCCGGCGGACCTCCTTGCGGCGGTCCTTCACATAGACGCGGACCATGGGATAGGAGATGTCGTCAGCCGCATGGTCCTCGGCCAGGCGGTCGTAGATGCGCTGGGCGGTGTGCCGCTGCTTGGGCGGAGCATCCAGGTCAGCCAGTAGCATCCCGTCGATCAACGGCTTGTAGGGGTCGAGTCTCGACTCCTTGCGCCGTTGCTTCTTCCGCGGCTGTGGCCACTGCCCGTCCAGGGCCCGCCGGACCGTCCTCCAGGTCACGTTGTGCGTGCGCTGAAGCGCCCGCAGCGACATCCCCATCCGGTGATCCCGGCGGATCGCCGCGTACAACTCGACCTTCGACTGCGAGTTACCCATGAGGCCCCCAGCGGGAAAGGCACACCTCACGCTCCCACCGCTAGCCCTCACGTGACGTCAAAACAAACTGACATCGCGAACTCGGTCAGAAGGTGACTCCCACAGTCACATCGAAACGGCTCCCGCAGTCACCTACATAGCCACCCCCGGCCTCTCATAGCGGTCGTCGCCGAGGATGCGGTAGGCGTCGCGCAGCAGGCCCAGCGCCCGCATACCGTCTTCGCCCTGTGCGGTCAGAGAGGCCGCCAGGGCCTCGTCCACCGGCTCCAGGGCAAGGGCGGGTTCAACATCAGGCGAGGTTGCGGCGTCCATGGCGGTCACCGTAGTCGGCAGCAACACGCAACGCGCATCCTTCGTACAGGGCAGCCGCCCAGCAAAAGCGCGCGGCC
This sequence comes from Streptomyces sp. NPDC057280, assembly GCF_042668605.1. Taxonomy (NCBI): domain Bacteria; kingdom Bacillati; phylum Actinomycetota; class Actinomycetes; order Kitasatosporales; family Streptomycetaceae; genus Streptomyces; species Streptomyces sp. NPDC057280. The sequence goes on along the minus strand of NZ_JBHUYR010000017.1, from coordinate 71,518 downwards.
GCCTGGCCGGTGGTGTCCTCTCGATGGCTGGTGCGTCGCAGTAGCGGGGACCCGACGAGGACAGGTGCCTGGTGCCGGCAACGGCGGTCGAGTCATCACGACGGCACATTCAGTGCGGGACCGGACGGTTCCCGCGGCGGCGTGACTACGGTCGCCAGGCCCGGCCGACTATAGGTGGGCGGTGATGCCGAACTGGTGCATCAGATCGGTAAGGAGCTCCTGGGCGCTCGCGCGCAACAGATTGTCCTCGTCAGCGGGGTTGACCACGGCGGTCACCGTCTGGATGCGGCGGGGCCGACGGGCACGGTCGGGGATGTCTCTGAAGGCGCCGCCATGCTCGGTGACGATGGGTGTCAGGGGTGTCGGTTCGGCGGTGGTGATGGCCGCCTGGACGTGCGAGGAGCTGTCCACGCCGAGGTGGCGGGAGAGTTCACAGGCCAGGGCGAGGGTGTCGCGGCAGGCCGCAGCGGTGACGTCCGTGTCGACCAGGGGGCCCGTCGCCTGCGAATCGGCGTCCTGGCGCAAGGCTCTCCAGGAGAGGTTGACGGCGAGGACGGCGCTGCCGTCGTGGTGCAGTTCGGCGTGGATCTCCCGGCCCATGCGCAGGGACAGGGTGGTGAAGACCCAGCAGCGCAGCCCGGGACGGGGGTCGTGCAGCATCACGCTCAACGTCTGCAGGGGGCTGACAGTGTGGCGGTCGCGGGTCAGGTGCTGGGAGTGGGCCATGGCGGTGCCACAGATGTCACCGACCATCTCGCGGGCCAGAGGCGCGGCAGTGCGCGGCAGTGGCCGCTCAGGCCGGGTGACGGCGATGAACCAGGCCGAGCGCTCATCCTGTTCGGCCAGGACATACTCCCGGGTGTGGGTGAAAAGGCGCTCGAGCTCGTCCTGAGCGTGCTGGACGCGCGTGAAGCGGTCACGGTAGGCGCGTTCGATCTGATGCTCGGCCATCCACGCGGTGTGGTCACGGTCGCGGTAGGGAACGACGGCAGCCTGCTGATCCTTGTCCTTAGCCGCCGTGCCGTACACGTGGTGAGGGGCCATAGGGCTGGCGGGCACATCGACGACCAGGAAGCTGAGGACTCCGTCAGGCGAGGACAGGACGGTGAAGTCGACGTCGGCCAGGTAGGGCTGGACGTGGTTGCGGATCCACTGCGCGTACTGCGCGGCGTTGACCTCGGCCGGGTCGATGCCGACCGGCTTGGTGTCCTGGTCAGTGACGCCGTAAACGAGCAGGCCGCCACGTGTATTGGCCATCGCGGCGACATCCTTGGCCAGTTCGTTCCACCGGCCGTCGCGCGGCGGCTGCGGCAGATGCTCCTTCCAGTCCAGGTCGTCGGACTCCGCGACGTGGGTGTCGGCGGCCTTCTCCACCATGTCGAAGGTGAGCGGGCCGGGCGGAGTACCGAGGTGCTCGTGCAGTCGCGTCCAAGAACGGGCCATACGCGAAACCCTACGGCCCGGCACCGACAACGCCGGTCACCAGCCGGGACGCTGGCAGCCTGGCGCCAACGCCACGCCAGCGCTCCGGACCCGGCAGCCGAGGCCGCTTTCCACTGCCTCCTCGTCCAACATTCACCAGCCCGCGTCCGGGGCGACGGCTCACCCATCGGCCCGTCCACCCCGCGCGGCGTGGTCAGGCGCCCCCCTGTTGGCTGGCGGTCTACCTTCCAATCTGCTCGAGCGTGGACAGAAGTAATTGGCAGTTCGCGATCACTTCGTAGGCGCTACCGATGGGCTGGTCGCGGTAGAAGCATCGATGAGCTGACCACAGGCTCTTCCAGATGGCCTACAGCTCAGCCAGGTCTGGGCTCGGGCCGTGCTGTGGAAGTGCCGGCACAGCTCGCGCTCCAGGACGCCACGGTCGAAGGCGGCGTTGTACATGAGGCACCGCCGTCCTGTCATGAGGCGGCTGAGATCAGGTACGAGAGCACTGAACGTAGGGTCGCTGGAGATCCGGTCGCTCGTGATGCCGTGGAGTGCGCTCGCCGCGGGGTCAATGTCGTGGAGCGGATTGATGATTTTGTCGACCAGCGTGGTGCCGTAACGGTCAGTCAGGCCGCACTAGACAGCCCACGCGTCGTTGAGGCCGGTGGTCTGCACGTCGAGGACGAGGCCAGCGCTGATCCTAACGAGGACCTTGTAGAGCGAGCCTTGGCCGCGATCGGCTCGCGCGTCAGTGCACTCGAGACGGAGGCGGACGAGTGCCTTCGCTACCGTCTCGCCGACGATGAGATTCATGCAGCAGGTTCACAGTCTGCCCGGAAATCTGCGGCCGAGTACCCCACTGCTGTCAGGCGTGAAGCACTTCTCGACGCTGTCGCGCTCGCCGAGGCCCGCCCAGAACTCTCCGGCTGCGCGGAGGGACAGGAAGCGGCGCCGACAGCCCGGTCAGCCCGTCCCTGATCGGGGCCTACCTCGCCAGCGCCGCACAGTACGCCCGGGAAGCCGACACCGCCCGCGAGTTCGCCGCCCTCCTCTCACCCCAGCAAGATCTGCTCACCTTGTCTCCCCACCCCACAGCGTATTGGCCCGGGTCGCTGACAAGCACCCTGCCATCAGCAGGCGAAACGGTGGCCCTCGGAGACAGAGGAGGCCGAGTCGTCAGGTGAGGAAGGGGGAGAGCGCCGAGGTCGCGGCGGCGGCGAGGGCGAGGACTGCGGCGAAGGTGCCTGCCGCGCGGGTGAAGGCCGTCGGCCAGGTCGCGCCGTCCAGGCGGGCCAGCATGCCGGCGCCGACGGCGGACAGCAGGGCGACGACGAGAATGACTGCGATGGCGAGAAGGGCAATGGCGACGGTCACGGCGGACTCCCTGGATGCGGTGGAGTATTGACAGGGACGAAGCTCGCGGAACCGCTGTGCGCCATGGTTCACGGGAACGAAGATGAACACGGGCACACACCACTCCGGGGGACCTTCACATGCACGACGAGCCGGACCGCCGCAGTCCCGCACACGCTGAGCTGTGCAACAGGCTCGATTCAGGACGGGCTCATGCCCGGCTGGATCAGACGCAGCTCGCCGGCAGGGCCGGCCTGGGCCGTACGACGGTGTCAAAGGCGCTCTCACCCCGGGGCGGCGTGCCGTCGGTGGACACTGTGACGGCGCTGGCTGACGTGTTGAAGCTGCCGGTGGGCGAGTTGCTGGAGCTGCGGCGGGCCGCGGCCGAAGAGGCAGGCATGGTGGCAGCCGATGTGACAGGGCCGGGCCGGCCGATCGGGCAGTGGGATCCGCATGAACTGGAGGTGCACCCTGCTGGCCCCGGCAAGACGCGCACCGACGGCGTGCTACCACTGCCCGGGTACGTGCGGCGCCAGCATGACCAGATATTGGCCAACGCCGTTGCGGCGGCAGCAAGGGGCCGCAGCGGGATCGTGGTCTTGGTGGGGACCTCCTCGACGGGCAAGACGCGGGCCTGCTGGGAGGCTGTGCAGCCACTCAGGGAGATGGAGAAGGGGTGGCGGTTGTGGCATCCCTTCGATCCCACTCGTGCCGAAGCTGCGCTGGATGACCTGCACCGAGTCGGGCCACGGACCGTTGTCTGGCTCAACGAGGCACAGCACTACCTCGGCGACCCGAAGTTCGGCGAGCGGATCGCGGCGGCCGTGCACCACTTGCTGATCGACGAGGAACGTGCCCCGGTCCTGGTGCTGGGCACGCTCTGGCCTGGGTACATCCAGGAGTACACTGCTCTGCCCGCTACGGGCGGGGCGGATCAGTACAGCCGGGTGCGGGAGCTGCTGGTTGGCCACACGGTGAGCGTCCCTGAGACGTTCGACACCATGGCCCTGGACGCTGCCACGGAGTTCGCTGAGGACGGTGACAGGCTGCTGGCAGATGCCCTGACGCGCGCCCGTACGAGCGGGCGGGTGACCCAGGACCTGGCCGGCGCCCCCGAACTCCTCGCCCGCTACGAGCAGGCCAGCCCGGCCGCCAGAGCGGTGCTGAACGCGGCGATGGACGCCCGCCGCCTCGGCGTGGACCTCCACCTGCCCCAGGCGTTTCTCACCGACGCAGCCACCGACTACCTCAGTGACATTGACTACGACCAGCTCACCGACGACTGGGCGGAGCAGGCTTTCGCTGAACTCGCTACACCCGTCCATGGCAAGCAGGCACCACTGCGTCGCACTAACCCCCGGCCCCTACGACGCCCGCCAGCTCCCACCGGTCGCCCCATCCTTTCGCCGCCGCCCACAAGGTCTCTGGTCCGGCTCGCCGACTACCTCGAAGAGCACGGCCGCGGCGCTCGCCGTCATCTGTGCCCGCCCTCCTCCTTCTGGCAGGCCGCCTACACCCACCTCAGCCACCCTGACGACCTGGAAAACCTCACCCGCGCCGCCCAAGACCGGCACCGCCTGCAATGGGCCCACCACCTGCTCCACCGCGCCGCGCACCACGGCAGCACCAACGCCCTGCACTCTCTGGCGCTACAGCGGGAGGAGGCCGGAGACCATGAAGGCGCCGAACTCCTGGCCCGGAAGCTTGCCGACCACGGCGACACCAATGCCCTGCACGCCCTAGCGATGCTGCGGGAAGAGGCAGGGGACCGAGGCAGCGCCGAACTCCTTCTGCAGCAGGCCGTGGACCGCGGCAGCGTCGACTCCCTGTACCGCCTCGCGGAACTACGGGCGAGGATCGGCGACCGGGACGGCGCCGAACTCATTCTGCAGCAGGCCGTGGACCAGGGCCTGTCAGCCGCCCTGTACCGCCTCGCGGAGCAACGGAAGCAGGCGGGGGACCTAGACGGCGCCGAACTCATTCTGCGGCAGGCCGTAGACCAGGGCCTCTCAGCCGCCCTGTACCGACTGGCAGAAATGCGGGAGCAGGCCGGGGACCGGGACGGCGCCGAACTCCTGGCCCGACAAGCCGCTATGGAGGGCGAGGCCGACGCTTTGATCCGACTGGCGGACTTGCGGAAGCGGGCCGGGGACCGTGACAGCGCCGAACTCCTTCTGCAGCAGGCCGTGGACCAGGGCCTCTCAGCCGCCCTGTACCGACTGGCAGAAATGCGAGAGGAGGCCGGGGACCGGGACGGCGCCGAACTCCTGGCCCGACAAGCCGCTGCTAACGGTGACACCACCCCTCTATACCGGCTGGCAGTATCGCGGCAGGTTGCCGAGGACTGGGACGGCGCCGAACTGCTACTGCAGCAGGCCGCCGACCACGGCGACACCGCCGCCTTAAACCGTCTGGCGCAACTGAGGGAAGCAGACGGAGACCGGGACGCCGCCGAACTCCTTCTGCAACAGGGCGCCAACGGGGGCAGCATCGGCGGCCTGTACATCTTGGCGCTGCTGCGAGAGGAGGCCGGGGACTGGGACGGCGCCGCACAGCTTCTGCAGCAGGCCGCCGACCACGGCGACACCCTCGCCCTTTACCACCTGGCACAACTGCGGGAGCAGGCCGGAGACCAGGAAGGCGCCGAACTCCTCGCCCTGCAAGCCGCCGACCACGGCGACGCCCCCCGCCTCAACCGCCTGCCAGCCAGATTGCTCAACAGGCTCTGGCCGTATGGCCTGGACCCCGATGGCAGGCCGACGCCCCCATGGTCCCGCTCCAGCAGGACCCACTACTGAGTTTTACGTTAGTTCTGTGGGTGCAGGAGCTTCAGCGGTGCGAGGCTGTTGATGTTTCTTCCGAGTCACGGTCCGTGGTTTCGGAGCGCCTGGAGCATCTCGACATCGTGCCGCTGGCCCCGGAGCCGGAGGAGCCCGCGAAGCCGTCCATGTGCGTGTATGTCCTGGGATCCTGAGGACCTCTCCCGGCGAACTACGTTGCAGCGGGGGCGGGATCGGTGAACGAAATCGGCTTGCCGATGGCGCGGGCATATTTGAGGACGCTGGGTTGAGGATGCCCTCAGCACAGCACTTCATTGGGATACTCAGCGCATGGCGCTGATCCGCACGATGTCTGAGGCCGACCACTCGGTGGTCGCTGGCCTTCTGGCATCGGCGGACCTTGCACCCGATGGGGGCCTCTACAGCACCGAAGGCATCGACGTACTCGTGGCCGACCAAGACGGTGAGGTCGTGGGCGTAGTGGAGTACGACCTGCACTGCGACTTCGGGCGGGACCAGGGACGGGCCGGTCATCTCGGAAAGCAGGCATGGATCTACAACATCGTGGTCGCTGAGCGGCGCGGCGAGCTCGGGCGCGCCTTGCTGACCGGCGTTGCCCACCGGGCTCAGGAGGCAGGCCGCACGTTCCTCGCCCTGGCCCCTCAGGACGGCAACGATGCACTCAGCCGACGGGCGTTCTTCCAAGCGTGCGGATTGACGCTGATCGAACCCGAGACACCCGGAGCGGCCTGGGGCTGTCCAGTCACGGACGTCTTACGCAGGAGCACCCCAGAACCCCGGTACACCTGACCACCGTGCAGCTGTCAGCGGTCGATAGGAAGCACTTGGTCCAGGCCGCTCTCGCACAGGATCTGCTCGACTGTTTCGTTCAGGCTGCTGGCCGCGTCAATGACGGTTTCCAGGTCGCCCGGCAGTAGGTCCTTCTCCCGGTACCAGGCGCTTCGCGGCCATGGACTGGGTCGGTTCACCCCCGCGGACGCGGGGGTGGTTCGGCCCCCGAGTGGGATCGCATCTACCGCGAGTTGTGCTCCTCGCCGACACGAGGGTGGAGAAGGCATCGGAAGGTCCCGCGGTGTCCGCCTCGCCGACGCACGGCCAAGAACTGGCGTCCCACCGCCAACCAACGCTCCCAGGCGCGCCGCAAGGAGTGGGCTCGCTCAGGGACCGCATCCTGACTGGGGCCGGGTATGGCGGCGAGCAGTGCGCGAGGGCGCGCCGTTCAATGCGCCCACCTCGGCCAGGGCCTCGCACCGGACGGTGCGAAGTGGGCCGTCAGCCAGCGGGGCAAGGGCTTCGTCGTGCTGCCCCACCGCTTGGAAGGTCGAACGCTGAGACACTCGGATCGCGATCACTTACTCCGACGCCCTTGATCGGCAGGCATCGACGTCAACTGGGTGATGGGATAAAACGGTTCGGCGGTGAAAGCGTTCAGCCGACCGGTCCACAAAGGGGTCTGATCACTCACTGGTCCGGTCATGCACCGCTATTGATGCCGTCGTGATCAAGAACATGCTGCGCGCTCTTCCCGCGCTCTTCATCGTCCTCGCCCCGCTCGCTGTCCCTACGCCGGCGCATGCCTCAGCAGCAGCGCAGGCTTTCCCGCTCTCGTACGCGGTCGGACAGATCCCGGTCGCCGACGAGTCCCGCACCGGATATACACGCGACAAGTTCAAGCACTGGAACAGCGGCCTGGACCCGGCCGACGGCTGCAACACTCGTGCCGAAGTACTCCTGGCGGAAGCCTCTGAGGCGCCGACCGTGTCGGCCGGCTGCAAGCTGAGCGGCGGCAAGTGGCTGTCCTACTACGACGAGCAGGAAGTCACTGACCCTGCCCAGCTTGACATCGACCACATGGTCCCTCTCGCCGAGGCCTGGGACTCCGGCGCCTCCACGTGGAGCGCCGCCCACCGCGAGGCGTACGCCAATGACCAGGACGCCGCCGCCAGCCTGGTCGCTGTCACCGCACGGACGAACCGTCAGAAGGCTGACCAGGACCCCAGCGCGTGGATGCCGCCCGCGCCGAGCGCCACGTGCCGCTACCTCGCCGAGTGGACCGCGACCAAGCTGCGCTGGGGGCTGAGTGCTGACCAAGCCGAAATCGACACCATCAACGTCTACGCCGGCGGGCCATGCGAGTTGACGGTCGTCCACTACGTTCCGGCCCCCTAACGCCGACCCGGGCCTTCGGATGCGGTTCCGACCGCATCGGAGGGACCGCGGCAATGCCCGCCCCGCACCATCTCCACAGCTGCCTCTACCGCAACACCGGCAGCGGCCGCACCATCTGCTGCGCCCGACGCCGTGAGGCTGCTACGTCCGCTTGCTCGCTGCTCTACGCCAGCGGCATCGGGCTGGGTTCCCGATCGGTCTCGGCATCATGAGCCCTCACTCGGGTGCTCGGACGGGTGAAGACGCCGCTGCGGGAGAACCTGGCAGGGCGTGTGCGCGTAATGCTGTGTATGAGAGCGATCAACGAAGCGCACATGGCTGAGCCCGGACTCGCCGTGGTGGAAATCGCGGCCGGGGACGAGACGACCGCTTTCGCCGTTCAGAGCCTGCTCGCTGCACAGTGCGCCATCGCACCCGCCGCCCACGCGACCCGAGAACCAGGACAGCCCGGCGTACGACTGCGCTGCTTCCTCGACCTCCGCCAAGCCCCCGACTAACGCCCCTTCGCCTCACCTGTCATCCGGGACACTCGGGCCTCCAGTTCCGAGGTCGCGGGCGGGGTCGACGGCACAGGCGTCGGCCGTGGCGGTGGTGTCCGCCATCAGCCGGTCGGCGCGGTCCTCGCCGTGGCTGGCGGCCGCGGCGATCCGGCGGGCGATCTCGCCCATGGCGGCCGGGGGCTTCAGCCAGCGCTCCCCTGAGTCGAGGTGGCGGCGGTCGATGGGGCGCAGCAGGCGGGCGGCGTCCAGGACGTCGGCGAGGCGGTGCTGGTCGGCGTCGGCGTAGCGGACGGCGTTGGTCAGCACGACGGGGATGCCCAGTAGGTCGGCGAGGGGTGAGGGTGCGGGCGGCCAGGCGCAGTGAGCCGGGCCCGGGGCCGATGTGCCCAAGCCAGCAGGCTTCCAGGCGCAGCTGGATGCCGGGCGGCTGCCGCCAGGGCGCGAGGAGGTGTTCGGCGAGATCCGTGCGGCCGGCGGCCAGGGCGCGGATGGGTTCGGAGGTGGGGCCGAGCAGCACGGTCAGCCCCTCCCCCGCGTGCTGGTGCAGGTCCTCCCAGGTGAGAAGGGGCGGGCCGTCGCTGTGCGTGTGGGCGGCGGAATTCAGCCTGCACAGCCGTGCCCAGCCGGCGGCGGACTGGGCGAGCAGGACTATCCGGTGGGGCGGCTCGTCCACGTGGGCGCCGCCGCGGACCGGGTGCGGCGGCGCTGCGCGGGAGCGGGGGCGAGCGGGGCGACGCCAAGGCTGATGCCGAAGATCGGCCGGATGCCGTGCGCGAGGGCGGCCTGCGCGAACCGCACGGCGCCGGTCACGGCGTCGCGGTCGGTCAGCGCCAGCGTCGTCATGCCGCGTTCGGCGGCGCGCTGGACGAGCTGCTCGGGGCGGGCGGCACCGAACCGGGTGGAGAACCCGGAGGCGACGCTGAGATGGGTAAAGCCGCCCATGGCGTGCCTCCCATCTCCTGCCCCCTTCGGCCCGCCATGCGGTGCACCGCTTCCTCAGTATCGAATATCTTTTCGAACAATGTAGTGCGTGAGATCCCAGGTCACGAGTTGGGCGGGCGTTGTGACTGTGCGCGATAGCTGGCCTTTGAGCACGCCAATTGGCCAATGTGCGCAGCAGGTCGCCCGCAGGCCCGACAGAAGAACCCGTCTACCCTGACCGAATGATCGATGAGGGGGACTTCCGAGTCGGTGACGTGCTGTCGGTTGCTTGCCCGTTCACGGTTGCCAGGGTCGTGCAGGGTGTCACGTGGGATCACGTGTCGGTGCGATGGCCGTGGTGGGAGATCGATACCGAGAACGAGTTCGCGCGCTGGAACGGGGTCGTCGCCCTCGGCGTGAACAGCGGCGGGAGCTTCTCGCCCGAGGCGGAGGCCGAGCTCTTTCGAACGGACCCCCCGCCCGACCAGCTGAAGGCGGGAGACCTCTGCCGGGTCGGCGTGCCGCCCACCCTCGTGCACGTGACGGACGTCGAACACCACGACCCCCCGCTGGAGACGGCCTGGCTGCCACATCCCACCCAGACCGTGACCGTGCTCCCTCGAGGTCTGTCCTATCGCGAGTTCCCGGACGAGAGCCATCGTGATGGCTCGGGATACACCATCCACCCGGGCGATGGGATTCCCTTCACCTTCGAACTGTTGATGCGCCCATACGCATCCCTCCAGGTGGGCGACGAGGTCGCCGATGCCGCCGGCCGGGCATGGCGGTTCGGCGGGCCCTGGGACTGGACCGCCTTCGACGGGGAGCCGGCCGGGCCGGGCCCTGCGTGGCCACTCGTCCTGCTCACCCGAGCAGGAACGCCGTGTTGCGTCGAGGACGCCGAGGCGGTGGCCGCGAGTACGGCGAGAGGTTCACACCAGGAGACGATCCGAGACTGGATGGCACTCACCGAGGCCTCGCCCACACCCTGACCCGTCCGGAAGCCTGCGGCATCTATCTCTGCCGTGGCTGAGCAAAGACCTGGCCCTACGGGCCGACTGACCTCCATGGTCACAGGTGCGACGGACCACGACCGATCACCCCTGGTCGAGGCGGATTGCCCCAGCAGCTGACCGGCACGGCCGTCGGGATACGCGGGGTCAACCAGCAGCCTCCGTCGCCCGGCGCCCACTCGACGGATCAGCGCGGGCGCGAGCGTCAGCGCTCATCTCTCGCAACCGGTCACGGGCGTGTTCTGGTGTCCCATGCCGTGCTGTTGGGGTCCGTCAGTCGTACAGCCACTGCTCCCAGGCTTCGAGGCCGGCCAGGGCGGTCGCGGGGATGCCCAGTTCGGTCAGCGCGCCGGGATACACCCGCTCGTAGGCCGTGTTGTAGGCGCTGGCGAGGGCGGCGTCGCCCAGCAGCCACGGCGCGGGTGCGTGGTCGAGGTCGAGCACGGCGAAGTCGCCTTCGTAGCGGATGCGGCCATGGAGGAGGCCGCGCTCGAGCAGGGTGTTCCAGCCGCGCCCGACACGCTCGATCTCGGGCATGCCTTTGGAAGTGTCGATGACGGAAGCGACCTCGAACCGGCGGCGCGGGATGCGGGCATAGAGCTCCGCGACGATCCAGGGCAGGCCCAGAATCCGAAAAAGGTGGGTGCGATGGGCGCCGCCCGAGGCGACGTTGTAGAGCGGCCCGGCCGGCCCGTTGATGACGCCGAGGGTGATGGCGGATGTCTCGGCAAAGTGGTGGCGGAGGAACGCGGCGAGCTGCTCGGGCTGGGTGGTGAGCAGTTCGCGGGTGGCGCGCGGAATCCAGCTGGGGCCGCGCGACTCCTCGGAGCGGTCGAAGTCGCCCCAGACCTTGTCGACGGCCTGCACGATGGCGTCGGTACGCACCCAGGCGGCGCTCTCGCTGTATGCCCAGGTGCGTTCCCGCTGGCGGCTGTAGAGGTCGAAATGCGGCGACTGCGGCGCGCTGGCCTGGAGCTGGGCGGTGGCCGCCCGCACCCGATCAGTGATCTCCTGCTCGGGCCAGGCCCGCTGGAGATCGACGATGGCGGCCACGGTGGCTTCGAGCGCGGCCCGGTCGGCATCGAAGGCGCGCTGGACATCCCCCCGGTCGATGCCGGGTGCGTCATTGTCCGTGGCCGGGACGTCGGGCCGTTCACCATGCAGGGCCAGGGTGATCTGTGGGCGGTGGCGGCTGGTGGCCTCGAACGACTGCAGGGCTTGTTCCACGGCATCGGGGGTGGCGCTCCAGCTGCGGACGCACAGACCGTCGTCGCGGTGCGCGGTCAGGGCGCCGCTGCTGTGCCACGTCGCTGCCCAGGTGCCGCCTGTCCGGTCAAGGTGCGCGGTCCGGCGCGCCAGGTCGGCTTCAAGGTGCTGAAGGTCGCCGCGGCGCCGGGCACGGGCGAGCAGGCTCGGAGTGGGGCGCAGCACCCCGGCCAGGAGCTCCTCGTCGAGCGGATATTCCGCGCGCTCTCGGTGCCATTCGATCAGGAGCTCTCGTGCCTGGTTGATGCGGCGTGCGGTCTGCTGGGCTGCGTCGCGCAGCTCGTCGCCGTCGAGGTGGCCCGCGACGGCGGCCGCCGTGTGCCGCCCGGCTTCAGCCACCACCTGGTCCCACAGGTACAGCTCGCCGGCGGCCTGATGCCACAGGTAGCCCTTTCGGGCGGCCTTGTCCGACTCCTGGACCTCGATGAGGGACCGTACGATCTGGGCCCGCTCGACCGGAGGCTGGCCGCGGCCGCGGCGTACAGCGAACCGCAGCAGGATCAAGGTGATTCGACGACCGATGTGCGTAGACCGGGGGCGGCCGTCCTTCGTGGTGCATGCCTTCGCGCGCGGCGCCGCGCAGGTGGGGCATGTCCAGTCCAGCACGTCCCAGTCGACCGCCACGTATCAATCCTCTCGCCGGAGATCAGCTCAACCACCCCCGTGACAGGGGCAGTTGCAGTCTGACATTGGGGACTGACACAAGAGCATGGATGGCGACGGCGCCTCGTCGCCACGGCCGTCGGGATGCGCCGACCAACGCGCGCGAGGGGCCAACGGCGATGACCGCGCGACGTGATCTATCGCGACGGGTCTGCCGCGGGTGGGCGCTGCGATCGCTGTTGGTTATTCGCTTGCCGGGCGGGGCCACGCAAGCCCACCCTGACCGATATGGATGATATCGACGATTTTGACCTGCCCCGGCCGCGCTGGGATCACCACCGCATCGCCATCCTCGGCGGCTCCGCCGAAGACGAGCTCACCATTGCGGGCGGCTATCTGGACGTGGCCGACCTCGCAGCCGAGCGGTTCTTCGCTCAGCCCAATGACGGCCTGCCCATCCCCATCCTGTACCTGTACCGGCACAGCATCGAGCTCACGCTGAAATGGCTGATCAAACTCGCGGCCCGCTGTGCGCTGCGCGACGGCTATCAGGGCCCGGAGAACCTCAGCGCGGAACGCGTCGCGGAGCGGCTGAGTAAAACGCACAACATCAAGAAGCTCGCGGATTGCTACAACCGGTACCTGCAGCACCTGACATCTATGGACTCCGAGAACACCATCGACCTGAAGACGTTGGAGTCCCTGAAGTGGCTCGACAGCGAGGATGAGACGGGGCAGGCCTACCGGTACTCCCTGATCGGTAGGGACGGGACTCCCGCACGCCCCGTTCAGGAGAACATCGACTTCTACGAACAAGCCAACAGACTCCATCGGCTTGCTCACCTGCTCCAAGACGGCTACACGTCCCACCTGGCCGACTACGAGGCCTACCAGCGGGACATGAGCTGGTACTGAGCAGCGGCCGAACTCCCTGGACACCTCTGCGCCCGGTTGGCGCGCGCTCTGATAAGAGGCGCGCCAACCGGCGCAGTCTTCTACTGCGCGGCGCCCCAGGAGCGCAGACGGTCGGCGATGTCGTAGACGGTGAGCCGCAGCGCCCGAATGTCAGCGATCAGGTCCCGCCACAGTTCGAAGGAGTCGTCGATCTCCTCTCCGGACGCCCGGATATAGGCCACGGCCACGCCGTACCCGAAGTAGGCGTTGCGGGCCGGCAAGGGGCGCAGCAGAACCAGCTGTTCCAGCAGGGCTGCGGCCCGCCAGTAGGCGTCGGGCTCGCCCATGTCCAGCTGTGGTGTGTTCACCCGGTGCCGGGCAACGGCGGCCACCAGGCCCGAGTAGTCCCGGACCCCGAGCTCCTTGCCGAGGAGTTCTTCCTGGCGGTCAAGGAGCCACCGGATGTCGATGTGCAGTTCCAAGGATCAGGCCGCCCGCCCCGTTGTGCTCTGCCGCCCCAGGGCGTCGTCGGGGAAGGCCTCGTCGAATGCCTCGGCCAGGCCAGGCCTGGCGATGATCTCGCGGAACACGGCGGTCGCCCTGCTCAGCTTGATCTGGTTCTCTTCCTCTTTGGCCAGCTCGGCCAGGTAGGCGCGCACGCTCTGCCCGCGGGCGGCGGCGACCGCGGCGAACCGGTCCCTGGTCTCGGAGTCGACCTTCATGGTGGTATCAGCCATATCCCGAGTATGCACTAACGGGTACCTTCGCGAATACCTATCACGGGACGTGACCCTGCACCGATCACTGCCCGTCCTCGACCAGCTCCGGCGAGACGTCGCCGCGTACCGACTTCGGCGGCGGCACATCCCCGCAGGCGCAGGGTCGACGTGACGGTCGCCGCGCAGCTCCACTACAGCCGAGGCACATCCCCGCAGGCGCGGGGGCGACGCAGCAGGCCCCGCCCAGACCCACCTGGCGACCGGCACATCCCCGCAGGCGCGGGGTCGACTGCTCTGGCGTTGGGCTTGGCGGGGTTGGCCTGCACCGGCACATCCCCGCAGGCGCGGGGTCGACCCCGGCGGGTCGTTGTAATGGATGTCGAAGTACGGCACATCCCCGCGGGCGCGGGGTCGACACCACGGGAGGCCTCCCAGATCGACGGCCACAGGGCACATCCCCGCGGGCCCGGGGTCGACGGCCGCAACACAGTGGGTGGCTGCCTCATGTTCGGCGCATCCCCGCGGGCGCGGGGTCGACATGCCGTAGCGCTCGCCCTGGGGGTCGTAGAACGGCACATCCCCGCAGGCGCGGGGTCGACTGCTCTGGCGTCGGGGTTGACCATCTGGAGCACGGCACATCCCCGCAAGCGCGGGGTCGACTGGAGGGAACTGCCCGACGTCGCGAAGACTTCCGGCACATCCCCGCAGACGCGGGGTCGACTGATCGCATCTCCCCTCCTCTCTCTGGCCCTGCGGCACATCCCCGGAGGCGCGGGGTCGACGGCGACCGGCGCCGCGTGCGGATCGAGCCGCACGAGCCCGAGCCCGAGGAACAGTCCGCGGCCGTTCTGGCCCTCGCCGACTACAAGAAGGACTTGGGGCATTAGGCCTGCCTCTTCCAGGTGAGGGTTCGCCACGTGAAGGCCGTGTACCTGACGCGCGCCCATCCGTAATCATCGGGATGAAGCTTGCGGGCCTCAATGCTTTGTGCCGGCGGGCTCGCGAGGTAATCGTCGACGTTCTGCACGCGCCACCCATCCAGGCGACCACGCCCCAACTGCCCCTCGTAGTGGCCAAGTCTCACGTTGCAGGGCAGGCACAGCAGTCCGCGAACACACTTCGGACAGCCGGTACAGCACGCATGGTCGTGATCGATCTGCCACCAGATCGGACCGCTGGCCGCGCTGTCTCCCGGACTGCCGCCACATATCGCGCAGCAGTCGTCCTGGATGCGCAAGATCGCATTAACGCGCGCCAAGGAGAGCCGGAACCGCCGCGCCTGGGCCACGGCTGGGCCGCACTCCAGGCACAAAGTCTTGCCGTACCGCTCGCCCTTGTAGATGAACTCGTCGCATATATGGCAACTGCTGGAGTCCTCGAACTGGAACCATGCGCTCGTCACCGCGCCGACGTTAGTGCTCGGCGCTGACAACGCCGCAGAAGCCCTTGGGGGGGAGGTGAGCCCCATCGTCCTCGGGCGGCTTCGGCGAGAGGTCGCCGCGTGCCCGTCGTACACGCGGACGATGTCAATACAGGCCGAACTCCAACCGCGGCTGATTAAGACGGTGTCTTGATTGGTGTCGGCTCATGATCGGAGACCTGCCGCATCAGAGCTGATACCAGTCGTCGCCGTCAGCTCGGAGTGAACGGCTGAGGTAGTCCTGCAGGTTGTTGGCGACCCATCGACGACTGTCGTTCTCGTGCTCCCACACGAAGATGTCGGGACGCTCGGGCTCCTGCACGAAGGCGAACTGGTCGCCACCTCCGTTGTCCCCGAAGAAGAGGAGGGCGTCGAAACTCATGTAGAGCTGCGCGAACGTCTGGTCGGACCAGAAGAGCAGGTTCCTCTCGACGATCTGATCGATGGGCCAGACGGTGTCCACGTGAGTGTGTCCGATCACCCCATTGCTTTCGAGGAGCAATTGCCGGAGCTCTGCTGGCAGCGTTCGCCTCAGCCGGGTCTCCGCCGCGACGAGATCGGATGCCTGGGCCGGTTCCCGGAAGCCCACGCCGGGAAAGACCGCTGTCGCTGCCTGTCTCCACATGATCCGGAGCTTAGCCAGCCACCTTCAGGGCTCGGGCACTGCACCGGCGAAAGCAGATGAGCATGCTGGCTATGCCTACGAACGCCAGGAAGTGTTCAGCCTTGTGCTCGTAGCGTCGGTGCAGGCGACGGCACCCGTTCAGCCAGGACATCGTGCGCTCAACCACCCAGCGGTGTCGGCCCAGGCGGCCCGGTGGCTCGATGCCTCGCCGGGCGATGCGCGGCACGATCTGCCGGCGCCGTAGCCATCCGCGCAGATGGTCGAAGTCGTACCCCTTGTCAGCGTGCAGCTTGGCCGGGCGGCGACGCCGAGGGCCAAAACGGGATCGGATCGGCGGGATGCCACGCATCAACGGAATCAGCGCCTGACTGTCGTGGAGGTTGGCACCCGAGATGCCCACCGAGATCGGCAGGCCGTTGCGGTCACAGATGACATGGATCTTCGATCCGAGCTTGCCGCGATCAGTCGGATTCGGTCCAGTCAAGGGCCCCCTTTGACCGCTCGGACGCTCGCCGAGTCGATCGCGCATCGCGACCAGTCCAGCTGGCCATCCGCACCGAGCCGGTCCAGCACTATGCGGTGCATCTTCGCCCACACCCGGGCCTTCGACCAATCGGTGAAGCGCCGATGCACCGTCTGCCAGGAGGCACCAAAGACTGGCGGCAATTGCCGCCACGTACAACCCGAAGCCGCAACGAAGATGATCGCCGCCAGCACAGCGCGGTCATCACACCGTCGCCGACCGCCGCCCTGGCGTCGCACCGGCGGCTCAGGCGCTACACCTTGAAAGATCTCCCAGAGCCCATCCGGCGCCAACCGCTCAACTATGCCCATGCCCTGGCAACGAACTACGGCCAATCAAGACATCGTCTAAGTTGCTGGCGAGGGCTCACACGGCACGTTCGTCTGCGAGCTTTGCCAGCGGGACCAGACCGAGGCCTTCGGCGAGGGAGCGACGACGGCCAGGTTGACCAGAGCACGTTCTACAGCAGGCCACAGCCGGGCAACCACCGCGGCCCGTGCCACCCAGCTGACTCGGCCACTGCCTGCAAGTTCACGTGGTGTTGTCGTTTGGGTGAGCAGGCGAGCGACGGTAGTGGTCCAGGGCTGCAGCATTCTCGTGGTACGGGATGCGCGGGAGACGGGAGACCAGGGACCACATGGTGCGTTCGGCGGCGATTTCTTTGGGAATGTTGAGGCCGAGCGACGCGGCCAGCGGGTGTCGTCCGACGTTGACCAGGGCCCGCACCGCGGCCGCCCATTCATCTGTGGCGCTGACGGCGCACCGGTACCACACGGGCAGAAGAGCGGCGAGGACGACAGCGGTCGCCGCTGCGGCTGGCGCGCCAGCGGCATTGGCAGTGGAGGTGAGAGTCACGACGGCGGCGAGCAGTACGGCAAGGTGGCCGTAGAGCAGGCAGACGAAGAAGTCGACGCTGGTCCGTGCGGTGTCGACCTGGCGACGGGCCTGTTCTGGGGCTGTGGAGGTCAACTCGTTCCACAGGAGCTGCGAGTCGAGCTGATAGCGGTCGTAGGCGTATACCTCGAAGCGGCGGATCGCGTTGCCCAGCCGAGTCGGGGCGAGGTGGCTGTCGTCGACGGGGTAGCGGGCGAGGCGCTCTTGCAGGAGGGCACGGCGGGTGACGGTGCTGCGCTGGTCCTGGCTTTGATAGCGGGTGAGATGGCGGCTATGACGCAGGAGGGCGAGGTCGGCTCGGTCGATGGCGGACAGGCCAGGGCCCGCAGCACGACGCTCAAGGCGCATGAGACGTAGCCGGTCGGTCAGGATGCGTCTGATCTCCTGGTGACGGCGGCAGCCGTGTTCGTAGGCGAGCGAGGGCCACAGCAAGTAGCCCTCCAGGATGCGGTAGAGAGGGTTCTGCAGTGCGTTGAGGACCAGGCCCAGCATCAGTGACGCAGTCAGAAAGGCCAGCGCGCCGCGTCCTTCGGCCAGGCTTGATGCGTGCTCGAACGGCGGAACCTTGCGAAGGCTGGGGAGCAAGGTCGTGGTGAGGACGGCGAGGTTGATCGCGGTGGGAAGCACCCACCCGACCAGCAGACTCCAGGCGCCTCCCAGCGCGCCCTTGGCGATGTCTCCCATCAGGCGCCAGCGCCCCGCTGCACACGGCGAGAAGCGGTCGGCTGGATGGGAGGCGGGGCCGGCCATTCATCGTCGTCCGGGGCGGGCGAGGGACCGGGTGAGGTGTGCAGGACCCCGCCGTCCGCAGGGTAGCGAGCACGGTAGGCGTCCCGGTATGCAGCCGGGGAGGAGCCAAGTTGGCGACGGAAGTGTCCGCGCAAAGCCACCGGCGAACGGAAGCCGCAGCGTACGGCGATCTCGTCGACGGACAACTCGGTAGTCTCCAGCAGTCGCTGGGCCTGTAGAACCCGCTGAGTCGTCAGCCACTGCATGGGGGCACTTCCGGTGAGTTCATGGAAGCGCCGGTCAAAGGTGCGCCGGCTCAAGTGCGCGCGTGCCGCGAGGGTGTCGATGTCGAACTGCTCGTGCAGGTGCTCCAGCGCCCAGGTGATCACCTCGGCGAGCGGGTCGGCGCCGATCTCCTCCGGTAAGGCGCGGTCCGCAGAGAGTTCCCGGGCTCCCGCCCTCCGCGTGGGCGCCACCAGGCGGCGGGCCAGGGCGCTGGCCGCTTCACTGCCGTGGTCCGTACGGACGATGTGGAGGCACAAGTCGAGTCCGGCCGCCGTGCCGGCGGACGTCAGGATGTCGCCGTCGTCGACGAAGAGCTCTCTGGGATCGACGTGCACTGACGGATAGCGTTTGGCCAGTGTCGGTGCATACATCCAGTGTGTCGTCGCGGGGCGGCCGTCCAGCAGGCCCGCTGCGGCAAGGACGAACGCCCCGGTATTGAGCCCGACGATGCGGGCGCCTTCCTCGTGCGCCTGGCGCAGCGCGTCGAGCGCCTCCTCGGACGGTGGCGAGGTGATCGACCGCCAGGCAGGCACCACGACAGTCCCAGCGCGCGCGATCGCGTCCAGCCCGTACGGCGCGACAAGTTCGAGGCCTCCTGTGGTCTGTAGGGGGCCCTCCTCTCCAGCCGTCACCAGAAGGCGGTAGCGGGGTACGCCGACGTCCTGGCGGTCGATTCCGAACACCGACAGGGGGATGGAAGTCTCGAAGATCGGGCCGCCACGGAACAGCAGCACCGCGACAACTTCCTTGCGGCGTCGCCCGGGGATCACCCCGGGCGCGGCATCGACGGAGCGGGGAGCTGTGGCCTCGTGGGACGGCACTCCGGAGGCTGCAGGGAGGTGGCTGGCTTCGGGCTGCGGTTCCTTCACACGAGCCGGCGCTGCGGCATGCTGGAATTGGCTCACCAGAAGCCGAAGCGGAGTGCTTGCACGGGGCCGATCGTGCAGGACACGGCGCAAGCGCATCCGTAGTTCTGCTTCCACGTCGGTGGCCGTGTCCTGCTCACTGTTCTCCAGCGCACGGAGCAGGTCACCGCGTGCACGCTCCAGCTGCTGCCGGACCTCGTTCGCCCGCGTTGCGCTGCCCGGTTCGTTATCCACGAGGAACGTGACGAGAGCGTCGCGGACCAGCGGCCAGGACTCCTCGCGCATATGCCTGATGAGCTCAGCCGCGCAGACCGTGACGAAGTCTTTCAAGGAGGCCCCCGTTTCCTCACCAGCGTCTCAGCAGTCCGTGGCTGCCGGGAACACCGTAAGAGGTAGGGGCCAACACTGCACGACCGAACCGGACTTGAACGCGCGGCCTCCCTACTCGCCCCTCGGTCAACGTCCAACGGGACGAGTCCGAAACGGGAGCCTGCCCGTCCACTGCCCGCGTCAGAATCCATCTTTGCGGATCCGTCTCCCGACTCGCACGCCTGGACGCGGCCGACGACCACTCTTTCTTGTCGGAGGCTTTGTGGCATGCCCAGCACCCTGCCCGCCCGCCTGGGCTCGCGCGTCTGTGCAGGCGTTGGCTTGTGCCGTGCGCCTGCCGGTAATTCGCAAGCAGGTGGCCTGCTTGCGGCTTACCTTCGAAGCTGTGACGACAGATGCGTGGCATGTACTGAGCGGCTCCCTGCAACTGCTTCGCGAGGAGTTCGACAACACCTATAGCCGGCACCATGGCCGGGCGTTGCCAGACTCCCCTGCCGCGCTTGAGCTGCAGCAGGATGACGACTTGGCGGGCGAGTGGGCAGCTCGCCCGGTCCACGACGCACATCTGGCGGCCATAGCGCCAACCTTGGCCGCCATGGACCATCTCGACAGCCTGGGCCTGCTGCTCAGCTCGCCTGGTGGCCTGACGGCCTCGCATACGGTGGCCCGCAGTGCCCTGGATATAGCCACTAAGCCGTGGTTTCTGTTGGAGCCGGACATCGGTGTCCGGGAGCGGGTGCGGCGCAACATGAACTACCGCCTGCTGAGTCTGAAAGAGCAGTCGCTGATGGTGGGGCACGGCCAGACCACGGGAGCCGAAGAGGCTCGCCAACGACTCAGAGAGCGCACCGAGCGCATCCTTCGTTCTGCCCGGCTCCATGGCTTCTCCGTGAAGGGAAAGATCGCGGACAAGGTGCGGCCCTGCTACCTCGGCCCGCACCCAGCACCCAGCACCACAGAGATGGCTAGCGATGTCATCGCACCAGGTGGCCAACTGGGCGCCTTGCTGTGGCGGGCCACTTCAGCCGTCGCGCACGGGCAGACTCATGGATTGCTGATGTTCTACACGGATGCTCCAGGTGCCCCGGTGACCGGACCGGACGATCACTTTGAGTACCGGCAGATGCAGATCAGCCCTCAGGAGGCTGCGGTCCGTTGTGCTGGAGCTCCGCTAGCGGCCCTCGCGATGCTGCGACGCCTGTACAGCCACAACGGCTGGCCGACGGCCGAACTCGAGGCCGCTGGCCGACAGACCGCCAAGACCTGGCTGCACATCGCTGGCCTGCCCCGCCCGGCCAATGTCTGAGGTGCAGCGTCGGCATGGGACTGTCCGATAGGCCTCCCTAGTCGGCTGCGGCCGGGGGCTGGCGCGCGAGGTCGCCCCCGCTCACTTCGCCGTTCACGCGATCATCGCCTCGGCCCTCTCGCCGACCAGCGGGCGCGCGGCCAGTGCGGTCAGCCGGTCCGACCACGGCGCGGCCGCCGCCTGTTCGGTACGGTCCGCCGTCCGCTCGCGCAGCTGCTCCAAGCGCACCGTGAGCAGGTACTCGGCCGTGCGCTCCCGGGCGGCATCGGCGGCCTTCGTCGCGGCGGCGACCGCGTCCGCGCCGTTCGGGTTCGCCCGGAACCACCTGCGGTTCTGCTCGGTCTTGTACGCCCGGCGGGCTTCCTCCTCTGCCTCCGGAGTACTGCCCAGCCGTTCGAGCGCGCTGCTGCGGTACTCCGGCAGCGCCTGCTCCACGGTCTGGCAGGCGTTGAACGCGAGCACGGACGCCGCCGCGACCGGGTCGGCCTCCAGCTCGCCCGGCTCCATCAGCTCCAGGAACTGCTGGCGGGCCGCCTCGATGCCGGCGTCCAGCGTCGAGCGGACGTGCGCGGCCACCGCGGCGACGTCCACGGCATCGTCCAGGTCGGCCGCCCAGGTCGCCACGACCAGCCCGGCCTCCACGATCGCCGCCTCCCTCCGGCGCCGAAAACCGCACGCCTCACACAGTCCGGCCGACCGGTCCTGCCCGCAGTCCCCGCACGGCAGCTCCTGCCGCCCAGCTTCGGCGGCCACAGCCTCCTGGCGCTCGCGCTCGCCCCGCTCCCGGGCTGCCGCACGAGCCGCCTCCCGCCGGGCCCGCTCCGCCAGCGCCAGCTCACGGCGCCACATGAAGTCCTCGGCCTCGACGGCAGCCTGCTCACGCAGCCGTTCTTCGAGGACCTTGCGGCGCTCTGCCTCACCGATCCCGGGCAGCTCCCGGTCGATTTCGGCAGCCATACGCGCCCGGCGCCCCCGGCGGATGTGGATCACGTTCGCGCAGTTGTCGCAGTCGCCACCAGCGTCCGGCCGGAGTCCGTCGTCGCACCGCACGTCCGAGCAGGCCGGCCGCTTGTCTGGGAGATACGGTACCCCCCTGCGATCACACAGCGACACCCCGGTATCACTCGTGTCGGCCGCGGTACGCAGCTTCTTGACAGACCGCCAGAGAGCTTCCCTTACTGATGCATCGTCTTGGCGGGTGCGGTAGGAACGAGCTCCCCTGCCTGTTGGGGTTAGGCGGACGGCATGCGTTCTCCCCTCCGCCAGCGGAGGAGCACGTAGGGTTGAGAGGGGAGAGCGCGTGGCCAGGGGCGATTCTGAGGGCAGTGCGGTTGGAGGCCGATCCGTCGGAGGCGCCCACAACATCGTTGTGGGCGGCGACAACCGCTCCATCATCATCTCACCGCATGCAAGTGACTACTTGATTCCGCATCAACTGCCTCGTCACCTTCAGGCTTTTACTGGCCGGCAGAAGGAACTGCGCAGCCTGATGGAGCAGCTCGCGCCGGACGGACAGGAACTACCCCCTGCCACCGTGGTGACCGGGATGGCAGGGGTCGGAAAAAGCGCTGTGGTTCTGCAAGCAGCCCATGAGGCTGTTCGCCAGGGCTGGTTTCCGGGCGGTTCCGTCTACTTGGACCTGCGAGGCTACGAGCCGTCGGGGCCGCTCGAGCCATCTCACGCTCTGGAAACGCTGTTGCGATCAGTGGCGCCATCAGTCATGCCTGAGCGCATTCCGATCGATGTGTTTGGTCGGGCAGCGCTGTATCGCACGGTGCTGGCCGGTATGAAGGACAGGCTCTTGCTGGTGGTTGAGAACGTGTCCGCGGCCGAACAGGTAGACGCGAAGCAGGCCCGCCAGAGCATCGCCACGGCGAACAGCAGGCCCACCCACGGTGATCAGCGGCCCGTGGCCGAGGCGCTGCGCGGCACGCGCGGTAAGCAGCGTGACGACCGGGACCAGGGCCGGCCCGGGCACCATGGCAACGCCGGTGCGCAGCACGCTCCAGTGCCGGACCTCCTGGCACCACAGCACGTTGGACAGCAGCATGATGGCGAAGGCCACACCGAAGACGAAGGTCCCGATGTTCGCGGTGCCGAATCGGGGCAGCCTCAACAGGTGCAGCTCGAACAGCGGGTGGCTGTGACGCAGTGAGCGGATGGTGAAGGCAGTCGCGGTGACCAGCGCGACCGCGAACAGCACGAGAGTCCTGGCGTTCAGCCATCCCCAGTCCGGGGCCTGCACGAGACCTCCGGAGAGGGCTGCCACAGCGACGGTGACGAGCAGCGCGCCGAGCATGTCGGGCAGGCGGCCCTCTTCCCGGCGGGTCGTACGGGGCAGGACGCGAAGGCCGGCCACGACGGTGGCGATGGCGATGGGTACGTTGATCACGAACACCCAGCGCCAGTCGACCTGGACCAGCAGGCCGCCGGCGACGGGGCCCGCGGCGGCATCCAGTCCGCCGACTGCCGCCCAGTTGCGGGTGGCGCGCGTACGGTTCTCGGCCGGAACGGCCGCCAGCAGAAGGGCGAGCGAGGTCGGCAGTTGGGCTGCGGCCCCCACCGCATCGACGACGCGGTGCGCCGCCGGCTTGACCGGCTCTGCACCCGGGTTCTCGGTCATGCACGTCCCCGGCTCGGGGAACCACGCCCCCGCCCTGGACGGCCTGGAGAACTGCCGGCAACTGGACTCTCTGTGCGAAGTGACGACCGCGTGCTACGGCTAGCAGACCCCTGGTCACCGGCCGCGCGGGGGGCAACAACGCTTGTCGAGATCGAAGCCTTAGACAAGCCGGCGGTCCTCCTCTCTCTTCCTGCTTCCGTCAGCCGCGGCGACCAACTCGACGACGCCCATACCGAGCGCCGTCCCGGCCGGTGCGTCGTCATCCCCGACGACGAAGCCCTGACCGGTGGCGCCAAGCCGGCGGAAGCGGAGGGCGGGCTCGTCTTCCGCACGGTCTCCGGGCCGGAGGTCCCAGCGCGGGTGGGGTAGGAACTCGCGCCGGTGAGGCGCACGTTATGTGAGCATGCCGTGGCTCGGGCGGGGTGGTCGATTGAGCGTGATCTGGAGGTCGAGCGCAGCCAGGGTGACTACCGCTGCCGCCTGGGCTGACCACGTGCGGTCCGTCGCGCGCCTGGCTCGTCTCCACCCAGGGGTGGAGACACGCGCCTTGGGCAGGTGGCACTTCCACCCGTTGTCGACCCGCGGTGCGACGCCGGGCGTCGGCAGGTTGCGCAGGATGGGGTGTGTTCCCGCCCGCCACCTGCAACGATCGGCTCGCACATTCACCTGTGTGGCGATCCTGCAGGGTAGAAGAAGGTGCATCCCATGGCTCTTTCGAACACGTCGTTCCCGCCCCATGCACTTACCCGCTCGTCCCTAGCGCGTGCCGGGGCCCCCGGCACGGTCACTGGGCGCCGCATGGCAGGTGCGTTCCTGCTGTTCTCGTCCTTCCAGTGGTTCCTTGTGCAGGCTGCCGTGGCCGCGGGTTGGCGGACGCCGTACTCGCTGAGCAGGAACTTCATCAGTGACCTCGGAGCATTGCACTGTGCCCGGTTCCCGTCCGGCACTGGTCCTTACGTCTGCTCACCGGCGCACTCGGTGATGAACGTGTCGATCATCATGTGGGGTGTGACCTGGGCCGTAGGGGCGCTGTTGACCGCCGAGCGCGGGCACCTGACGGGGAATGTGCTGCTGGCCGTCGGCGGCTTGGGCACCGTCTTGGTCGGCGTGTGGCCCGAGGACACGAACCTGACGGTCCATGCGCTGGGGGCCCTGATCCACACGGTGGTCGGGGGTGCGGGCATGGCCGTCATCGGTGTTCGGCGTCTGCGCCGGGGCCACGCCCTGAGCGGGGTGCTGAGCATTGTGGTGTTCGTCGCTGCTGTCGTCGGTATCGCGGCCACCGGCATGGCCGCGGATTCCGGGTCCCTCCTGCATGTCGGTCTGGGTGTCTGGGAGCGCATCGGCATCTGGCCGCAGGCCGCCTGGCTGACCGTGGCGGGCGTGGGTACCGCATGGGCGGCCGTGGCGCGCAAGGAGACAGCGGCGGCGGAGACCATGTGAGGAGCCGGGCTCACCGCTTGCACCGCTGGGCCTGCGTCCGCCTCGGGGGCGGGTGGGTCCGGCGGTGCGGTGCGGGTCCGTCGGGGAGCATGGCCGTACCGGCTGTGAGCGCACGAGAGAGGCAAGAGCGGCGATGGTGAACGTTCCGGCTGCCACCGTGCGGCCCCACGAGAAGCTGCGGGAGCGACGCGGACTGGTGGGCGCGGTGGCCATGCTGATCAGCGTCGCGGTGTCCGTGCCTGCCGCGCCCGGCGTCTGGGGGAAGGCGATCGTCGGTGTCCTCGGGGCGGTGGCCGTAGCGGGAACGCTGCTTGGTCAGCGTGCCTCCTCGGCACGGCATGCGGTCGGGGGCTTGTCGCTGACGATCGTCACGGGTTTCGCCATCACCGCCCTGGCGCCCGCGGGGCTGGGCGAGGTGCCGATCCTGTTCGGTGTCGCGTTCCTTCCCACCCGGATGGCTCCCGGTCCGGTCCGGACAGCGGTGATGGCCGCAGTGGCCACCGGGTTCGGCGTGCTGATCATGGTGATCACCCGCAGTGCGGCCGGCCTGCTGGCGGGGGTCGCCGCGTGGATCCTGGCCGACCGGTTCATCGAGCACGCCGCGCTGGAGGCCGAACGCAACCGTGCGATGGCGCTGCTCGCCGAGGTGGAGGCGTCGCGGGAGGCGCAGAGGGAGGCGGCGGCCTTGGAGGAGCGCGCCCGCATCGTGCGTGAGATGCATGACGTGCTGGCGCACAGCCTTGCCGCTCTGTCGATGCAGCTCCAGGCTCTGCGGGCGGTCGCCGCCCGGGAGGGGGTCGGCGAGTCCTTGATGGGCCCGCTCGACCGGGCCGCTGATCTCGCGCGGGACGGGGTTCAGGAGGTACGGGCGGCGGTGGGAGCGCTGCGTGGTGGCCCGCTGCGCGGTGTGGACGACCTCGCTGCTCTGGCGGAGCGCTACCCCGGCTCGGTCCGGATGCGGGTCGTCGGCCAGAAGGGCGAGGTGTCAGCGAAGGCCGGCCATGCGGTCTACCGCGCCGTACAGGAAGCGCTGACGAACGCGGCGCGCTATGCCACCGGAAGTCGCGTCGATGTGAATCTGGCCTGGGAGCCGGACGAACTGCGCCTGGCCGTCCGCGACTACGGGCTACCTCCGGGCGGTGTTGCGGCGGGGGCGCGGGGAAGCGGCACGGGACTACGCGGGATGGGTGAGCGGGTCGAAGCCGTCGGGGGTTCGCTGAGCACCGGCCCCGCGCCGGAGGGGCCGGGCTGGCGCGTTGTGCTGCGCGTGCCCGTCGCGGCGCCGACGGGAGGCGGATCCTCCGAGCTCGGCGCCGGGGCCGGTGGCGGCGGTGCGGGAGAGACAATGGTGGACGGCTTGGGCACGGGCGGCGTGCTGGGCCGCATGGGGAAGGAGAGCAAGTGACCATCCGGGTGGTCGTCGCCGACGACCAGGCCGTCGTGCGCGACGGGGTGGTGCTGCTGCTCGGTTCGGCCGAGGACATCGAAGTGGTCGGGCAGGCGGACAACGGCCTGGACGCGGTCGACCTGGCGGTACGGATGCGTCCCGATGTCGTGGTGGTGGACCTGCGGATGCCGGGGCTGGACGGCACCGGGGTCACGGAGCGGGTGCTGGCCGCGGGGATCGGGGCGCGGGTCCTGGTACTGACCACCTACGCGGACGACGACGCGGTGCTGCCGGCGCTGCGGGCCGGAGCGGCCGGATATCTCACCAAGGACGCCACGGGCGAGTCGGTGCTGGCTGCTGTGCGGGACGTCGCCGCCCGACGCACCGCACTGGATCCCGCGGTGCAGCGGCGTCTTGTCGAACTGGTCACCCGTCAGCAGGATGCCGCCTCGCCACCCGTGCCACGGGCGGACAGGGAACCGGCCGCGTCGGCCGGGCTGACGCGCCGTGAGATCGACGTGCTGCGGCTGGTCGCCGAAGGCCTCAACAACCGTCAGGTGGCCCGGGACCTGGTGATCAGCGAAGCGACGGTCAAGACGCACCTCAATCACCTGCTGGCCAAACTCGCGCTGGAGGACCGCGGTGCGCTGATCGCGTGGGCGTGGCGCAACGGCATGACGGGCCCGCACGACGGCTAGACGGTAGGGAGGTGCCGCTCGTGGGCCCGGGCCTACAACCGGCACCCCCCTACCGTCTAGAGCCGCCCCGCCTCGGCGAGGCTGAGCAGGTCCTGGGCGGCTTTTTGCGCATGGTCGCGGATGGCGGCCGGACCGGGGACGGGCCCGCCGAACAAGGCGGTGTCCACGATTTCCGCCTGGACGAGGGCAGAGAAGACGTGCGCAGCCCGGTCGAGGTCACGGACCTGTGAGCGCAGCGCGGCCGGCCAGCGGTCAAGGTGGCGCCGGAACAGCAGGACACGATTGTCGAGGATGTCCTGCCGGTAGCGGCGGCCGAGCTCCGGGAACCGCTGTGCGTCTCGCGCCACGACCCTGAAGAGGGCCAACTGTTGCTCGGACAGGATGTGTTCGAGCAGTTCGCAGCCTGCCTCCGTCAGACCTTCGAGCGGAGGCAGGTCCAGCCACTCGGGGTCCGTGGTCTGCGTGGACGAGCCGCACGCCTCCTGGATGACGGCGACGAAGAGGTCGTCCTTGCTCTCGAAGTGCCGGTAGAGCGTGGTGATGGACACCCCGGCGCCGGCGGCGATGCGGTTGACCGAGCTGCCGCCGTACCCCTCGTCCAGGAAGGCCGCCAGCGCCGCGTTGATGATCGCCTCGCGCTTGCGCGTCATGAGGCGGGCTTTGGGGTCGTTGTCGGCCCAGGTCCGCACGGCTCGTCCTCCGCTCGTCGTCGACTTGACAGAGCATACGACAGTGATGACTATCGCTGCATACGAAAGTGATTGCTTTCGCATGAGGCAGGGAGTGACACATGTCCGACACCCGAATCCCGCGCGTACTGGTCCTCGGGGCCACCGGCCACGTGGGAGCGGCGGTCGTCAGAGAGCTGGAAGCGACACCCACGGCCGTGACCGCGGTGCGTGCATCACGCAGAGCGGCGACCGTCCAGCAGTGGACCGACGAGGGCAAGGAGGCCGTCCACCTCGATCTCGACGACCCGGACACCTTCCCCGATGCGCTCAAGGGCATCGACCGGCTGTTCCTGATGACCGGCTACACGTCGGCGATGAACCACCAGGCCAAGACCCTCGTGGACGCGGCCGAGGACGCCGGCGTGGCCTTCCTGGTCCACCTGGGCGT
This sequence comes from Streptomyces sp. NPDC057280, assembly GCF_042668605.1. NCBI lineage: Bacteria > Bacillati > Actinomycetota > Actinomycetes > Kitasatosporales > Streptomycetaceae > Streptomyces > Streptomyces sp. NPDC057280. Next base: position 43,603 of record NZ_JBHUYR010000017.1, on the reverse strand, counting down.
CTACAGCGACGGACGCTCCACCGACCCCCACTTCGCATGGCACGAACTGGTGGAGCGCTACATAGCCGGCTCCGCGGTGGCCTGGGCGAACATCCACCCGCACGTGTTCATGGAGAACCTGCTGGGCATCAACCGCCTGCGGGAGGGCCACATGGTGTGGCCGATGGGCGACAAGCAGGTCGGCTGGATCGCCGCCGACGACATCGCCGCGGTCGCGGCCAAGGTCCTGGCCGAAGGCCCCGACCGGCACGCGGGTCAGGACTACTACCTGTCCGCCGATCTCCTCAACGGCGCCGAGGTCGCCGACGTCCTCACCACCGCCCTCGGGCGCACCGTCCCCGCCCTCGTCCTGACCCCGAACGACCTCCAGCACATGATCGACGCCGGACTGGACGCCACGCCGCCCGCCGGCATGGACGCCGCATACGCGGCCAGCACCTTCATCTGGGCGCGCCAGACCTACGAGGGCCGCTTCGACTACGCGGCGGTCACCACGACCACGGTCGAGGAGTTGCTGGGACGCGACCCGGTCCACCTGGATACCTGGGCGGCCGCACACCGCCAGGAACTGCTCGACCAGTTCGCCTGACGCCGCAGCGCCGCCGCCCCACAGGGATCACGTCACGGCGTCGGCCGCCTGTTTCAGCAGGGCGTTCAGCAGATGAACATCCGGTCTGCGGGCGGTGCCGGTGCGGACGACCGTGAACACCGTGCGGGTGACCGGGACCAGGAGCGGGTGCACGCTGATCCCTGGCTGCTCACCGATGGCCAGCCGGGGAGCCAGTGCGATGCCCGCTCCCGCGGCCACGAGTGACAGGAGCACGGAGAAGTCGCTGCTGCGGACACGGATGTCGGGGACGAATCCCGCGGCTCCGCAGGTTCGTTGGATCATCTGGTAACAGGAGGTCTCCGGGCCAGGCGTCAGCCACGCCTCGCCCGCCAGCCGGGTGAGGTCCATCGGCTGACCGGGCGTGAGTTCCAGACGCCGCGCATGGCCGGTGGGCAGGCACAGCAGGACCGGGTCCTCCATGAGGACGTCCTGCTGGCTGTCGCCGGGGAAGTTGCGCGGCAGCACGGAGTAGCTGTGCGCCAGGACCACGTCGACCTGACGCTTCTTCAAGGCCTCCATGGCGGCATCGGGCTCCTGCTCGACGAGCTGCACGGTGAGCGTGCGGGCCTGTTGGTCCCCGTGCTCGGCGATCAGCCGGTAGACCTCGGGCAGCAGTGTCCTTGCGGCGGAGGCGAAGGCCGCCACCCGGATCAGCCCGTGGTGGCCTCCCTTCAGCGCCTGGAGATCGGACTCCGCCGCCGCGAGGTCGGCCAGGATCACCTCGGCGTGCGCCACGAGGAGTTCCCCCGCAGGTGTCAGACGCAGGGTTCGTCCATTCTTCTCCACCACGGGCAGGCCGGCTTCACGTTCCAGGACCGACAACTGCTGCGACACGGCAGGGGCCGTCAGATGGAGGACCTCGGCCGTGGCGGCGACCGTGCCGTAGGTGTCGAGGTGCTGCAGAATTCTCAGTCGTCGCACGTCAAGCATTCGAAGTCCTCTCCGGCAGGTCTATCGACCGTAATCCTCAACGGTCCCTGTGGTCACCGAGCTGGGCATGGCAGCTCAGGGCTCAGGCGGACGGTCGCCCCACGGCGGAAGGGGCAGCAGGCTCCAGCGCACCGTGCTCCGGCCCGGGGCCGGCGGCAGCTTGCTTGTGGCGGTTGATCAGCACCACTCCGGCCACGGAGACGGCGCCGCCGAGCAGTTCGAGGGGGTGCGGGGTCTCGCCCAGCCACACGAAGGACACGAGCAGTGCCACGGGAGGCACCAGGTACAGCGCCGCAGTGGACGCCGCCATGGGCAGACGGGCGACAGCGTAGCCCCAGATCACGAACCCGAGCGCGGAAGGCAGCAGGCCCAGGAAGACCGCCGCCCACAGGGACCCGGCGGAGGCGTCCGTCACTGCTCCCACCGTCGCGGGCAGCAACGGCAGCGCGAAGACGGTCCCCGCGAGCATGGCGTAGGTCGCCACCTCCAGACCGCTGTAGTGCCGCAGCAGTGGCTTGCTCGCGAAGTGGTAGACGCCCTGGACGACGGCGGCGGCCAGCACGACGAGGGAGGCGAGGCTGAAGCCGGCGAAGCCTTCGGCCAGGGTGACGACGGCGGTGCCGGCGAGCGCAATGACACTGCCGACGACGACGTTGCGGGTGAGCGGCTCGGAGAGGAAGACACCGGCGAGCAGCACGCTGAACACCGGGGCGATCGCGATCAGCAGGCTGGCGGTACCGGCTTCGACGTGGATCTCCCCCCAGTTGAGCAGGATCTGGTAGGCGGTCATGCCGCTCAGCCCGCACAGGATGATCAGCGGCAGGTCGGCCTTTCGGGGAAGGCGGACACCGGCGAACGGCGCGATGACGAGCAGGGCGACGGCAGCGACGGCGAGCCGGAGGAAGGACAGTGCGGCGAGGCCGAGCCCTTCCACACCCACACGGATCGCGGGGAAGGCGGACGCCCACAGGACGACAGTGCCCGCCAGTGCGATGAAGCGCGGAGAGAAGAGGTGACGATTCACCTCACCAACGTGTCACTATCCACCAAGAAGAACAATTTAATGTTTTCTTGCAGAAACCCAACATCTACTTACGTGTCACTCGTGGCCTTCGCCCGCGCGGCCAGGCGAGCCCGCGACCGGCCCGGACAGCGCCCAGCCCTCCGCAGTCACCTCTGCGTGCGCCTCGCCCTCGGCGAGCGGCTCGCCGCAGTGAGCGCAGACCGGAAGAGGCGTGAAGGCGTGATCGTGGTGCCACAGCTTCATCGGCGGGGAGCTGGTCAGCCAGCGGTCCCCCCAGCGCAGCAGCTCGCGGATGACGCCGATCAGGTCGGCGCCGGCCTCGGTGAGGTAGTAGCCGCCATGGCGCGGCGCGTCGGGTAGCGGACGGCGCTCCAGGACGCCGTCGGCGACCAGGCTCTTGAGCCGGGCGGAGAGGCGGTCGGTGGGAGCGCCGGTGTTCTTGGCGATCTCACTGAAGCGGTGGTTGCCGAATGTGACCTCGCGGACGGCGAGCAGCGACCAGCGGTCGCCCACCACCTGCAAGGCGGCGGCGATCGAACAGGGGCGACCGGGGACGCCGTAGGGGTCGTTGGTTCGAGTGCTCATGATCCGAGTATGCCGCGGCTACTTTGGATGTCAAAGCTTGGGCAATACCGAGGCTCCTCCCCCTGCTGCGGTTTGAATCTCAAAGCTGCTCATGCTTCGCTGGTCGCATGAGCCCATCGGTTTGGTTTTCAAAGCAGCGTGTGGCGTCGACCGTCATCCTCCTGGCGGTCTTCATGACCAACCTCGATCTGTGGATCGTCAACGTCGCGCTGCCCGCCATGGGCTCGTCCTTCGCCTCCTCGTCCGGCCAGGCGGCCACGCTGGGCTCGTTGTCCTGGGTGCTCAACGCCTACGCCATCGCCCTGGCGGCCCTGCTCGTCGTCGCGGGCCGTATGGGCGACCGGATCGGACAGCGACCGGTGTTCCTCGCCGGCGTCACCGTCTTCACCCTCGCCTCGCTCGCCTGCGCCCTGGCACCGGACCTGGGGACCCTGGTGGCCGCCCGAGCCCTCCAAGCGGTGGGCGCAGCCGCTCAGTTGCCCACCTCCCTGGCGCTCCTGCTGGCCTCCGTGCCGACGGAGCACCGCACCCGCGCCACCCGCAACTGGGCGGCCGTGGGCGGGCTCGCCGCCGCCACGGGCCCCGTCGCGGGCGGGCTGCTGGTCCAGGTCGACTGGCGCTGGGTTTTCGTGATCAACGTTCCCATCGGTATCGCCACCGTGGCGGCAGGGCTGCGTGTTCTGCCCTCGCCCGCCCGGAGGGAGCAGGGCCGCCTGCCGGACCTGACGGGCGCCGCGCTGATCACCCTGGCGATCGCCGCGTTGTCGGGTGCGCTGGTGCAGGCTCCGGACTGGGGGTGGCTAGACACCAGGAGTGTCGGGCTGTTCGCTCTCGCGCTGGTCGGCGCCGCCGTCTTCGTCCGCCGCTCGATCCGGCACAGTCACCCGCTGTTCGAGCTGCCCTTGCTGCGCCTTCCCCAGTTCGGCGCCGCGAGCACGGGCACGTTCGTGTTCGGCGTCGCCTTCGCCATCATGCTCCTGTCCAACGTGCTGTGGTGCCAGGAGATCTGGCACTGGAGCGCCCTGCGCACCGGCGTGGCCATGGTCCCGGGGCCCGCGCTGGTCCCTGTCGTCACCCTGCTCACCGCACGCGCCGCACAGCGCCTGGGACACGGGCCGCTGGTCGCCACGGGCGGGCTGCTCTTCGCCGCAGCGATGCTCTGGCGCACCTGCTTCGCTTCCCTCGACGTCAACTACTGGCTCGACCTGCTGCCCAGTCAAGTCCTCGGCGGCGTGGGCGTCGGGCTGACCCTGGGCACGCTGGTCGCCGCCGGCGTCAGCTCCCTGCCCGGCCACCGGGCGGCCACCGGATCGGCCCTGGTCAACTCCGTGCGCCAGATATCCGCCACCGTCGGCGTCGCGCTCCTCGTGGCCATCGTCGGCACGCACGTCGGCCCCGCCCAACGCCAGGACTTCCGCGCCGCATGGCTGGTGGCCGCGGCGCTGAGCGTCGCCGCGGCCGCCGTCGGTGTCCGGATCACCCGCACCGCCGCCCGCACCCGCGAGGCCGCCGCCGCGGCTCCCGCACCGGCCACCCCCTGACCGAACCGCGCTGAACCACTCACCCTCACACCTGCTCAAGCCCCCCACGCAGCGAAGGAAAAGCACTCATGACACGCATCCTCATCGTCGGCGCCGGGGCCACCGGCGGCTACTTCGGCGCCCGCCTCGCCCGCGCGGGCCGCGACGTGACCTTCCTGGTCCGCCCCCGCCGCGCCGCCGCACTGCGCGCCGACGGGCTGCGCATCACCGCGCCGGAAGGAACCCAACGCCTGGACCCGAAGCTGGTCACCGCAGAGGAACTCGACGGTCCCTACGACCTGATCCTGCTGACCGTGAAAGCCGCTCACCTCGACGCCGCCCTCCAGGACCTCAAGCCGGCGGTCGGCCCACACACCGCGATCGTCCCCTTCCTCAACGGCATCGACCACCTCGACGTGATCGACACCCAGTTCCCCGCAACCGTCCTGGGAGCCGTCGTGAAGGTCGCCGCGCAGCTCACCCCGGACGGCGCCATCACCGTATCGGCCCCGGGGCGCGAGCCTCGAGATCGGCGAACTCGACGGCCTTCAGACAGACCGTCTGCGCACCGGCGGCCGCCACGCTGGACGGCGCGGAGCCGGAGCGGTTCACGACGCCGGAGTGGACGGCGATGCTGGCCCCGAAGTACGCGGGAGAGAACAGGGCCACCATCCGACCCTGTTCCAAGGCCGCGTTCATCTTCAGGATGAAGTTGTCGCCCGTTCCCCAGTCCCAGCAGTCCAGCTCGACTTCGTGGCCGGCGTCGAGGAGCTGCCAGGCGATCCATTCCGCCCATGCCCGATCCGCACCCGCATGACTGACGAACCACACCCCGTCAGACGCCTGGTCACGCCCCTCGACCGCACTCATCGCGCCCCCGAAACCACGATTTCTCACCGCCCTCAGCGTAGAGGTCGAGGCCCCTGCCCAGCCCCGGTCTTCACCAGGCCGCAGGGCCCTCGCTGCTGCGGGGCGGCACCCCACGGCACCGGCCCCGGAACCAGCCCCTGGCCGACTCGTGGCGACGGATCCCCGTGCCGCTGCCGACGCCGAGCCCCAGGCGCCACCCGAGGGCCCTTACCGCTGGCCCTCAGCGTGACTTGCCCCAGCCTGTCGACCTCCCGCACCAGCGCCAGCCGGGTGCGCGGAGGAGCCGCCGCCGACACAGGGGCAGCCCCGAGCGGCTTCTGCCTTGTGGCCGCCCGTTCACGGTCCAAGTGCTGATCTTCTGCTCAGGCAGCTCGCAGGCCTGTTCTGTCGGGTGGGTGTGTAATGGGAGGTGCGAGGTGGTCCGGGCGGAGAGCAGAGCCATGAGTGACCGCGTGCAGCGCCCCCTGGGGCCGGATAGTGCTAGCGCTGAGGTGTGGAAGGCGCCCCAGTGGGGTGCTCAGGCTCCGGACCGGGTGGTGTTCCCGGGGTACGGCAGGCCGATCGAGCCTGAGCAGCGGGAAGCGGAGCTGACGCGGTTCGTCGGCTCTATGGCGGCGCGAGGGTGGACCGAGGTCCACCGCATGCCGGGCGCGGTGCTCCTGGCCCAGATTCAGCGCGCCGACGGTGCTGCAGCTGTCGCGGTGGGTGCCACCGGTGTCGCCGCGGGTGCGACGGTCGGCGGGGTCGGTCTTCTGGGCGTGCTGACCGGCATCGGAATGATCATCTTCGGTGCGCTGCTGACTCTTACGATCATCGGCGCCGTCATCGGGCTCCCCATGATCGCTGCGGGGGCCGCTGTCTTTACCGGGGGCACCGCGGCCGCCACAGCTGGCGGTGCGGTCGGGGCTGCCGGCATGGCAGCCGGGATCAGCGGAACCGCCATGCATGACCAGACACTCCGCCTCCATGTCTGGATCGATGACACGGGGCGCATCTTCACCAAAGCAGCGTGACCGCCCACAATCCGCGCAGCAGTACTCGCTCGGGACCCGGCATCGGACCCACCACCGGTTAGGACACGGCTACAGCGCAAGCTCGGCGTACACAGACCGATCGATGGGCAGCCACACCCCCCGAAACTCAGGGTGTGAGAACACCGAGTCTGGGATGGCCCAGGAATGCGGTGTAGCAGCGGACGGCACGAAGGCCGATCCCGAACATTTCGCTACCGGAAGACGAACGCACCACCCCCTACCACCGCACCCACCCCTCCCCCATCCAGACTGCTTTGTCCCCTTCCTGGATACCGCCACGCCGTCACGAATCGTGAAGCATCCAAAGAAGACTCAACCGACCGGGTGAACCCCAACACTCCAGCCCAGCACAGCAAACAGAGCCTGCTACCAACCCGCGAACATGCGCCCTTTCCTACACTGCTCCGCCACGTCCAAGCCGGAGGCGCACTGCCCGCCAAGGCCGGTGAACTGGTGGTGCAGGGCGAAGACCTGGCCGTGTGGATCGCCGGACAGACCGCCGGGTGGGACAAGCTGACCCCGGCACAGCACTACCTCCTGGAGAGCCTCGGGGTGGACCCGGACGCCACGGGGCGCGAGGTGCGGCCAGCGCGGCGGTCCCAGGATGAGCTGTGGGAGCGGAACATGACCGCCGCACGCCAGTTCCACGCCCGGGAAGGGCATCTGTGGGTACCTCGCCAGCACCGCGAAGATCTTGATGGGGAGCTGCTCGGGCTGGGGTCATTCATCTCCAACGCCCGAAGGCGAGCCGACAAGCTCAGCCCCGAACGACGCGAAGCACTGACCGCGTTGGGCATGCGCTGGTAAGCGTTGGTGAGGGGAAGCGGGCTGCCGCAGGACGTGTCTACGCGGGAAGCAGGCGGAGTCACTCCCCTGAGGTGCGTACGTCCGGATCTTCGCCAAGCCCTTTGAGCCACCCCAGCACCTCAACAGACTTCAGAGTGTCGGGATGGCCCTTGCCCAACACCCGCCGCCGCCGGGCGTGCGTCTCCTCCTCCAACACCACCGCCTCCCCCACCCGACCCACCTGCCCCAAGTGAATCGCCTGGTTAGACGCCGTGCGCAGCACGTCCGGATGCTCCCCACCCAACACCCGACGCTGTACCGCCAGCGTCTCCTCCCCCAACACCACCGCCTCCCCCACCCGACCCACACGAGCCAGATGGGCGGCCAGACTTGCCGCCGTGGTCAGCGTGTCCGGATGCTCCCCACCCAACACCCGACGCAGTGTTTCCAGGGCCTTCTCATCCAGGGCGAGGGCTTCCTCATCTCGTCCCAGCTCACGAAGCCAGACGGCACGGCTGTTGGCGCTGTCCAGGGTGCGACTGTGATCGTCGCCGTTAAGGCGTCGGCGGCGGGCGAGAGTGTCTTCGTTCAGGGCGAGGGCACGCTCAGGGTCCTGAGTGTCGCCGTAGGCGCGAGCCAGACAGTGGGCGGCGCGCAGGGTGTCCTCGTGGTCAGGGCCCAGCTGCTGCAGGCAGCTGTCGTACAGCCGTTGCAGGCGCTCCCGGACGGGGCGCGCCTGGCCGCGGTCCATCAGATACCAGCACGCATCCTCCACCACCTTGCGTCCCAAGCTGGTGGTGAGCTGGGCGGGGTCGAGGGCGAGGGCGTGGGGGAGCAAGACCTGCCAGGCCGGCCACCATCGCGGCTGGGCCGAGTCGCCGGGGAACGCCGCGATCAGGAGGGTTTCGGCTTCGGCCCGCGCCTGGCCGTGCTCCTGACCGGTCATCAACCCCGCGAGCATGTCCTGGGTGAGACGGTGTAGTTGGAGCGTGCCGTCTTGGACACGTGCCAGGCCGTGCCGGGCGATCGCCTCGACCGCGCTGCCCGCTGCCAGCCGTGAACCCATCGTCTCCGCCAGGAGAGCGGAGACCTGGTCGGGGATATGACCGGCGCAGGTGGTCAGGGGAAAAGGCTCGGGCGCCAGCAGAGCCAGGGCATCCACCACCGCAGCTGCGCCCGGATGCTCGGCCTTGAGGCTCGAACGGGTGAGACGGACCTGCGCGGCCAGGCCGGCCCGGTAGCCAGGCGGAGGATGATGCGCCATCACCTCCACCAGGTTGGCCACCAGTTCCTCATTCAAGTCTTCCGCCGACAGGCCCCGCACCAGGAGGGCTGCGGCCTGAGCAAGGGCGAGCGGGAGATCATCCAGGGTGGCAGCAATGGAGCTGGCGTCCGCATCGGTCAGGACTGCACCCTGCGCGCGCAGCAAGGCCACCGACTCGGTCCGGGAGAGGGTGTCGACGTCGACGGGGACGGCGTAGCTGGTCCACAGCGGGTTGCGGGAGGTGATCAGCACATGCCCGGGCCCGCCGGGCAGGAACGGAGCGAGAGCGGCGGGGTCTTCCGCGTTGTCGAAGATCAGCAACCAGCGTGAGCGGGTGCGCAACTCGGCAAGCACGGCGGAGACGGCGTCGGCGGAGGGTGTGCCCGCGGGTGCCGCACCGGTGTCGACGGCGAGGGCTGCAAGCTGGCCGGGGATCAGAGCGGGGTCTTCCGAGGTGATCCACCAGACCAGCTCGTACTCGCCGGCGAAACGGTAGGCGTACTCGATCGCCAGCTGGGTTTTCCCCACCCCGCCGCGACCGTGCAGGGCTTGGACCGCCACGCGGCTGTTCGCCGCCAGTGTCTCACGTGTGTGGACCAGCATGCTGTCACGGCCGGTGAAAGCAGCGTTCCGGGCCGGCACGTTCCACACCCGCGGCAGACTCCCCGGCAACCGCGGACCACTCCCACCCACCCGCGACAACATCCCCGGCGGCCGCCCCGGCGCCCGGGTGGGTCGGGCAGGCCCAGTCACCGCACGCAGCAGCGCCTTACAAGCTGCCTCGTCGTCCAGGCCGAACAGATCGGTGACGATCAAAGGACTCAGGATCGGCGGTGTGGGCGCCTGCGCGATACGGACCGGAGTGATCCTCTCCTGCCGGGCCACCATCGCCGTCCACTCCGGAGTCGTGAACCGCTCCGGCTCGAAATACGCGGGCGAGAACAGGGCGAGAAACCGGCCGCGCTCAAGAGCGGCGTTCATCTTCAGCACGAAATTGTCGCCCGCACCCCAATCCCAGCAGTCCAACTCCACCTCGAGACCGGCGTCCAGGAGCTGCCAGGCAATCCACTCCGCCCACGCACGATCCGCCCCGGCATGACTGACAAACCACACGCCATCCGACGCCCCGTCAGACGCCCCCGTTGCCGTGCCCATCGCTGTCCCCCGACACCACGCTGCTGGTACTGCATAGACCAGCGTAGAACTCGGGCGCCTGCCTAGTCCCAATCTTCTGCGCTTCTGGCCTTCAGGCAGGGAGGCCTTCCCACCGTGCCCAGGAGCCTGTCGAATGCATCGGGCGTCCAGAGGAACCTCTAGCCTCCTTCAAAGCGGCCTTGGCGCAATATCTCAGGTGATTGACTCCGGATCATGGACAAGTTGGCAGGTGAGTGGTGGGAGTCGGGTTCTTGGTGGCAGTTCATCATCACGGTCTTGGCGAGCTTGCTGGTTGGTGCGGTGGGAGCCTGGGCTGCCATGAGGTCTGCGAACCCTCAGCGGAAGATCCACTGGTGGGTACAGTCCAACACTGCGCTGTTCGACAGGCCTGCCGGCGACGGTGATCTACTGAACGTCAGCCTGGGGTCCACGCGACTGTCGAGTCCTCGCATCGTCGAGCTAGTCATCTCGAACTCAGGAGAACGCGATGTGACGGCATCGATGTTCCACGAGGGGGAACCGATCAAGTTCGACTTCGAGCATGCTGTAGCGGCTGTCCTGGATGTTGCGACCGATCCGGACGGAACTCTCCTGCCTCAGATCGAGACATGGCAGACGCTGATCCCCGGCACCGGAGGCAGACACCGCGGAGGCCTGGTCATCAAGCCTGCTCTTCTCCGACGAGGCCAAACCGTCACAGTGACTGTCCTCGTCGATGGGGAAGAGAGGCCGGTGCGATGTGTGCAGTTTCCGCTGATCGATGTAGAGCAGTCCACTATGCGTCCTGCCTCCTTCTCCCGCGAAGTAGCCAACGCTTTTGAGGGCACGGCCCTGTACATCGGACCGTTCAGGATCCGTCTCAGTCGCTGAGAGCGGGCTATGGGCGGTGCTACTGAAGGGGGTCGGCATGATGTGGATTGCTGAGGATACGGTGCGGGCGCAGCAAAGCCAGCCGGTCTCGAAGGCATGCTGCCAGGTGGGACAAACTGACACCGACCCAGCGCCACCTCCTGGAGAGGTGCGGCATCGACCCCGACACCACAGAGCAGGTGCGACCGGTGCGGCGGTCCCAGGATGAGCTGTGGGAACAACACATGGCCGCCGTCCGCCAGTCTTATGCCCGTGAAGAGCACCTCCGTGTGCGTCGCCAGCACCGCGAGGACGTCGACGGCGAACTGCCGGGCTTGGGGTCGTTCATCTCCGACACCCGCCGCCGCGCCGACAAACTCAACCCCGAACAACGCGATGCGCTGACCGCGTTGGGGATGCGCTGGTAGGCGCCTTGGGAAGGGGAAGCGTACTGCCACGGGAAAGAGGCGGAGTCACGCCCCCGAAGCGCGTTCCTCCGGATCTTCGCCTTGTCGCCCTTTGAGCCACTCCAGCACCTCAACAGACTTCAGAGTGTCGGGATGATCCTCACCCAACACCCGCCGCCGCCGGGCGTACGTCTCCTCCTCCAACACCACCCCCTCCCCCACCCGACCCACCTGCCCCAGACGGACGGCCAGGTTGGACGCCGTGAACAGCGTCTCCGGATGCTCTGCCCCCAGCACCCGCCGCTGCACCGCAAGCGTCTCCTCCCCCAACACCACCGCCTCCCCCACCCGACCCACATCCCCCAGACGGACGGCCAGGTTGGACGCCGTGCGCAGCGTGTCCGGATGCTCTGCTCCCAGCACCCGACGCTGCACCGTCAGCGTGTCCTCCTCCAAGGCGAGGGTTTCCTCGTACCGCCCCAACGCCTGCAGCCCAACGGCCAGGGCGACGGCACTGGCCAGGGTGTCGGGATCCTCGTCGCCGTAGAGGCGTCGGCGGCGGTTAAGGGTGTCTTCGTACAGGGCGCGGGCGCGCTCGTGGTCGCGGGTGTCGTTGTAGACACGGGCCAGGGAGTGGGCGGCCCGCAGGGTGTCGTCGTGGTCCGGGCCCAGCTGCTGCAGGCAAGCGTCGTAGAGGCGTTGCAGACGTTCCTGGGCCGGGCGGGGCTGCCCGCGCTCCATCAGATACCAGCACGCCCACCCCACCACATCCCGTCCCCGGCTGGTGGCGAGCTGGGCAGGGTCGAGAGCCAGGGCGTGCGGGAGCAGTACCTGCCAGGCCGGCCACCACCGCGGATCGCCGACGTCACCGGGGTCGGCTGCGGTCAGCAGGGCTTCGGCATCCGCCTGCGCCTGATCGTGTTCGGGGCGGGTCATCTGTCCCGTGAGCAGGTCCTGGGTGAGACGGTGCAGGGGCACGGTGCCGTCCTGGATCCGGGCCACACCGTGCCGGGCGATCGCCTCCACCGCGTCCACCGCCGCGAACCGCGAACCCACCGCCTCCCCAAGAAGAGCGGACGCCCGCTCGGGAAGCCAGCCGGCGCAGGTCGCCAGGGGGAAGGGTTCGGGGGCCAGAAGCGCCAGCGCCTCCACCACCGCGGCCGCCCCGGGATGCTGCGCCTGGAGGCGGGAACGGGTCACGCGGACCTGCGCAGCCAAACCGGCCTGGTAGCCGGGCGGAGGGTTGCGCTTCATCACCTCCACCAAGTTCGCCGCCAACTCGGCCTTCAAGTCCGCCGCCGACAGACCCCGGGTCAACAGTGCGGCCGCCTGCGCGAGCGGGAGATCACCCAGGGTGGCAGCGATGCCGTCGGCGTCGCCGTCGGTCAAGACCGCGCCCTGCGCACGCAGCAGAGCCACCGACTCAGACCGGGAAAGAGTATCGACGTCGACGGGGACGGCGTAGCTGGTCCACTGGGGGTTGCGGGAGGTGATCAGCACATGCCCGGGCCCGCCCGGCAGGAACCGAGCGAGAGCATCGGGGTCTTCCGCGTTGTCGAACACCAGCAAGCAGCGGGACATCCCACCCAGCTCCGCCAGCAACAGCTCCACCGCGGCAGCTGATGGTGTGCCCGCGGGCGCGATCCCGGTACGGGCGGCAAGCGCGGCGAGCTGGTCGGGGATCAGCGCGGGGTCTTCCGAGGCGATCCACCAGGCGAACTCATACTCGCTGGCGAACCGGTAGGCGTACTCCAGGGCGAGCTGGGTCTTGCCGACCCCGCCCCGGCCATGCAGGGCCTGCACGGCTACTCGCTGCCCGGACGCGAGCGCTTCCCGCAGATGCACCAGGAGGCTGTCGCGGCCGGTGAACGCCGCATTCCGGGCAGGGAGGTTCCGAACCCGCGGCAAGGAACCCGGCAGACGCGGCCCCGTACCACCGATCCTCGACAACATCCCCGGCGGACGCCCCGGCGCCCGGCCGGGACGGGACGGACCGCTCACCGCACGCAGGAGTGCCTCGCGGGCTGCCTGGTCGTCCAGCCCGAACAGATCCGAGGCGATCAACGGACGCAGCACAGGCGGTGGTGTGACGTCCGCGATGCGTACCGGAGTGATCTTCTCCCGCATCGCCAGCATCGCCTCGTACTCGAGGAGGGTGAACCGCTCGGGATCGAAGTAGTCCGGGGAGTACAACGCCAGCATCCGGCCGTGCTCCAGGGCCGCATTCATCTTCGCAATGAAGCTGTCACCCGCGCCCCAGTCCCAGCAATCCAACTCCACCTCAAGGCCGGCCTCCAGGAGCTGCCAGGCGACCCACTCCGCCCAGGCTCTGTCGGCACCCGCATGACTGATAAACCACACCCCGCCCGACGTGCCGTCAGACACCCCCGCACCCGCACCCATCCCTGTCCCCCGACACCACGCCGCTCGTACTGGATAGACCAGCGTAGAGCTCAGGTAGAGAGCCGGACGTACTCTTCACCTTCCTGCGACCAATGGCCGCCGTACAGGCACCGGAAGCGGCCTACAGAGGGGCAGGCGCACAGAGCCCGATCCACGGACAGGCTGCGGGAGCAGACCACGATGGCTTTGCTCACGAGGTTGGGTTCTGGCTCAACTTGTGTGGCGCGGCCACTCTGAGTGACAGCCGGGCACCTTCGAGCCGTACCTGAAGTCGCCCGAAAATGGTTCGTGGGCAAGGTGGTTGGGCTGACGGTTCGGGACCGTGGAAGAGGTCGTGCTCCGGCTGAAGGAGCTGTTGTTGCCGTCGATCGCGGACGTCGCGGTGCTGTCGGTGGACGTGAACATCGAGACAGTGCGTGTTGATGCGCGATGCATCGCGGACGGCGCCATATGCCCGGTCTGCGGGGTCTGGTCGAACCGGGTTCATGGTTCCTACCTGCGGTTTCCCGCTGATGTGCCGAGCGGTGGCCGAAGTGTTGTTCTCCAGCTGAGGGTCCGTCGGTTCATCTGCGGGAACTCGGGCTGTGCACGTCGTACGTTCGTCGAGCAGATACCCGGTCTGACACGCCGGCACGGCCAGCGGACTGAACGGCTGCGCTCGACCTTGGCCGCGGTCGGTCTGGCCCTCGCTGGCCGGGCCGGTGCCCGCATCGCCCGGGTTCTCGGAGTGTCCGTCAGCCGCAGTACGGTGCTCCGGCTGGTGGACGCTCTTCCCGAGCCCGAGGTGGCCGCTCCACGTGTGGTCGGCGTCGACGAGTACGCCACCCGCAAGGGCCGCCACTACGGAACCGTCCTGGTCGACATCGAAACGCGCCGCCCCATCGACCTGCTGCCCGACCGGGAGGCATCCAGCCTCGCGGCCTGGCTCACCGAACGACCAGGCGTTGAGGTCATCTGCCGGGACCGGGCACCGTTCTTCGCCGAAGGCGCCGCCGCCGGCGCACCGCAGGCCGTCCAGGTCGCGGACCGGTGGCACCTCTGGCACAACCTGAGCGAAGCCGCCGAAAGAGCCGTCGCCCAGCACCGCCGCTGCCTCAGCACTCTCGTCCCGACCGCCCCCGAACCCGAGCCTGAGCCTGAGCCCGATCCGGAAGAAGAGCCGTCCGGCTCGCCTTGGCCGACCGGCCATCGGTTCGCCGACCGTACCCGGGCCCGGCACGCTGCCGTCCACGCACTGGTGGAGGCCGGGCACAGTCGCCGCTCGATCCAGCGTCATCTCGGCATGACCTGGCGGACCGTCAAGCAGCTCGCCGACGCAGCGACCCCGGAAGAACTGTTCACCGGCCAATGGCAAAACCGGCCCTCAGTCCTCGACGACTACAAGCTCTACCTGGACGACCGGTGGAACGAGGGTTTCACCAACGCCTGGAAACTGTGGGAGGAGATCGTGCCGCTCGGCTACAAAGGCAGCTACCAGCGCGTCCGTGCCTACCTGCACAAGAAGCGCACCTCGCCGCGGCCGGTGACCGCCCGACCACCGTCGCCCCGAACGGTCGCCGGATGGATCCTCAGGCAACCGGAGACCCTCACCGAGCCCGAACGGCTCCAGCTCAAGACTGTCCGCACCCACTGCCCCGAGCTCGACGCCCTCACCCGGCACGTCCGTTCCTTCGCGGTGATGCTCACTGAGCGCCAGGGCGAGCGTCTCCCGGACTGGCTCAACGCCGTCCGGCAGGACGACCTGCCCAGTCTCCACACCCTCGCCGCCGGCATCGATCGCGACCTCGACGCCGTCATCGCCGGATTGACCCTGCCCTGGAGCTCGGGTGCAGTCGAAGGCCATGTCAACCGGATCAAGATGCTCAAGCGCCAGATGTTCGGGCGTGCTGGCTTCGCCCTTCTGCGGAAGCGCGTCCTGCTCGCACAGTGATCGAAATGTCAGCGGCTGATGCGAAGATCCGGGCGGCAACTACACGAGGAGATCAACATGGGCACCTGGGACACTGGCCCCTTCGACAACGACTCGGCCGCGGACTTCGCCGGCGATCTCGACGACGCGAAACCCGAGGACCGCGAGGCACTGATCCGTGGCGTCCTGACGCGCACCGTCGACGCCACGGGCTGGCTCACCGAAGGAGAAGAAGCGGTGGCCGCAGCCGCACTGATTGCGGCGCAATGCCCTGGCGGCGAGCCAATCGACACACCTTACGGCCCAGAAGAACCCATGCCCGCCTTCCCTGACGATCTCCGGACGCTCGCGGACAAGGTTCTCGCCCGCATCATCAGCGACCAGGCCGGAGCAGCCTCGAACTGGGTCGACCCGGAGGACTGGAAGCAGTGGCGAGCCAACCTCAACCGCCTTCGCGCAGTTCTCGCTCCGCCATCACCGTCCATCCCGCTGTTCGATGTCGAGCGGTGACACAGTGTCACCTTCCACAGAACCTGAGCCAGAACCCATTCTCGTGAACAAAGCCATCCGGGCCTTCACCGCCAAACACCCGGGTGACGGCCGCAGGCCGCGGCCGTGTACATCACGACGACGGAGCAGCGGACGGGCAGCGGAATGCCCCTGGGCTGGAGTCCATTCATCGCGGCACGCGCCCAGCGAGGAGATGCCGGACCTGCGGCCCACCGAGACCACGGCGCGCAGGGTGCCGGTCGGCGAAGCGGCGAGGGCGGAGGAGGACTTCGCGGACCCGAAGCTCTCCGAAGCGCTCCAACGGCTCGCGGCACACGACCCGCCCGCGCATGGGGACGTCCTGCGCGTCCATCTGCCGACCTCCCACGTCACCCGCGTGAAGCTCTGACCTGACCGCCCGTGCCTGCGGGCGCCCGACGAGGGGTGCCCGTGCGGAGGTGCACCGTGCCTGTTCCGGTCCTCTGCCACGTCTGCCCCGGCGGCCACTACCAGGCCGAGAACCCGTGGACCTACCGCTGCCGTTTCTGCGGCAGCCCGGCGACGGAGTCGGCGTTCCCCGCCCAGAGCAACGAACGGCTCGTCATGTTCGCGGGCGTACTCCAGATCCTCCCGGTGCCTGACGGCCAATAGGTGTTCACCCCCGATCGGCGCTGCTATGCCCCGCATCTGGGGGTTCTCATCCGGGCCATGCGCGTCCGCAACGCGGTGTTGCCGTCGACATCGAGGCAGCACCCGGCCTTCGACGAGGCCATCCGGCCGCCCGCACACGCAGCCGGCACCCGCGCCCCGTGAGCGCCCCGGCTTTCCGGCCGCCGCCACCGCGTCCGTCCGCTGCGAACCGGCCGCACCCGTACGCCGAACCGGCCCCTGAACCAGAGCGGTTGACCCATGCCCGTGTCCCACTCCGTGTACGCCATGTCCGGCGTCGCGGTAGCGCCGCCCCGGGAGTGGGCAGCGCTGAATGAGTCGCTGCGAGCCCAGGCACACCGCCCCGCAAGCGAAGACTCTGCCGACGCGCGCGTGCAGCTGTTCACGGTCGGCGACGTCGAACACATCGTTCTCGGCGCGGGCTACGAGCAGCCCCAACCCACACGTACCGGGCAGTTACCTCTCTCCCGATCATCGCCGGGTGGGATGAGGCCCTGCTTGAGCTGGTCGGGAACCTGGGGCTCACGGTCTTGTCCGGTCCGTGCTGGCACGTCGTGCACGATCTGAGCTGAGGCCGGGACTCGTAGGCCGGGACCGTCACACGGAGCGCCTCAGACGCCCCGAGTAGCCACGTTTTCGCAGTTCATAGGGTATCTAGCCCTCACCCTAGAACACACTATTATTGCTTTTTGGGGCGAGGGGGTGACACCCCAACCGCCCCAATTCGCCGCACAGGCAAGGAGAAGGAGCGCCCCATGGCCACCGCCGTCTCGACCCAGCCCACTGAACCCGTCGCACCTGAGGAGGAGTCCGCCACAACGCAGATCGTGCTGCTCGACCCGGCGCAGGTGGTGCGCGACGAGCAGAACGCCCGTGAGAGCGACACCGAACCGGACGAGGAGCTGATCGCCTCCGTCAAGGAGATCGGTGTCGAGGAGACCATCAGCGTCCGGCCCCAGCCCGACGGCACCTACGGCGCGTTCAAGGGCTGGCGGCGCGCACAGGCACTACAGATCGCCAACGCCACCGCCGAGCAGGACGGCCGCCCGGTCCGCCGGATCAAGGCGCACGTGCGGGAGGACCTGGTCGGCCGGGACGGCTGGACCCGGTTTTTGTCCCTGGTCGAGAACAAGCACCGCGAGGGAATGAGCGAGCGCGACATCCTCAAGTCGCAGGAGCTGGCCCTGATCGACATGAGCGACATCGAGAGGAAGCAGGCCACCCGGGCCCTCGGCGTCGGCCGCCACGCCGCCCAGCAGGCCAAGGCGGCGCAGAAGCTCGATGACGCGACGCTGCGCCGGGCTGCGGCCGGTGGCATGGACCTGGAGCAGACCGCCCAGCTCGCCGAGGTCGAGCACGTCAGCGGCGCGGAGCGCCGACTGCTGCGCGCGCTGAAGCGCGACACCGAGGAGGGCAACGGCGGGCGCGGCCACTGGGACCAGGAGCTGGCGCTGCTCAAGGCCGAGCAGGCCGACGCCGAGGCGCGGGCCAGGGCCGTGGAAGACCTCAAGAAGGCGGGTATCGAGCTGCTGGGGCAGCCGTGCTGGGGGCAGAAGGACCCGTCCAAGCCGCTGGCCGAGCTGACCACCGGGCTGGGCAACCCGCTCAACCAGGACAACCACAAGAACTGCCCCGGTCACAGCGCCCGACTCGACGACGAGCACCAGCCCGTCTGGCACTGCTCCGACCCGGCCGCGCACGGCCACAAGGTCCGCCCCCAGGCGAAGAAGCCCCGCACGCAGGAGGACGAGCAGCGGGCGGAAGAGCGGCGCAAGGTCATCGCCTGCAACCGGGCGTGGAAGGCCGCTGCCGGTCCCCGTCAGGACTTCGTCGCCCGGCTCGTGCGGATGAAGACCCTGCCGGAGGCGGCCCGCGTCTTCGCGCAGGAGGTCGTGCTCACCGTCCCGTACTTCTACAGCTCCTGGACCGACAAGCACGAGAGCGCGACCGTCGCCCGTTTCCTGGGCATCAAGGACCCCGAGCATGCGAACCTGGCGGAGACCGCGGTGCAACTGCCCAAGGCACGTGTCGTCAACGCGCTGTTCGCGCACGTCGCCGCCGCCTGCGAGTACACCATCCGCGAACCCAAGACCTGGTCGCACCTCAACGCCCACCAGGCCCGCTACCTGCTGCTCCTCGAAGCGCTCGGCCACGACGACAACGGCAGCTACCGGCTGTCCGAGGTCGAGGACGAGGCGGTCGCCCGCCACCGGCCCGACACCGCCGCCTGACCGAACCTCCCGCGCAAGCCCCGGCCGGACACGCCCGTGCCCGGCCGGTACCCCCACCCTCCATGCCACAGAGAGGCGAACCAGCATGACCGTCACCATCGACGACGACGTCGACTTCATCGGGAAGCTGGGCACCGGCCCTGCCTTCATCCCCCTGACCCGCCTCACGAACAGCATCATGCCAACGCCAGGAGGTCCCCCTTCCGCAACCTGACGGGGATGGGAGGTCACCGGCCCGGGTTATTCCGGCTTGTGGACCATGAAGCTGGCGATCGTTCCCTTCACTCCTTGGCCGGGAGTGTGCGCCAGTTGCGCGGTGACAACGAGCCCAGCTTGCTGCAGCAGTTCGGAAATGCGATCCGCCGGCAGCCGATAGGACTCGAAAGACGCCGACTGGTCCCCATACGCCACGGTCCGACGCAGATGCTCATCCTTCCCCACACGGCAGACGAGCATCAGATGCCCCCCAGGGGCCAGGGTGCGGTGGAACTCGGCGAACACAACTGGCAGCAACTCCGGCGGCGTGTGGTGAGTCGAGTAATAGGCCAGAATCCCGCCTAGATCGTCGTCGCCGATCTCCAACGCAGTCATGGAACCCACAGAAAACCGCAGGTGAGGATAAGCCTCACGGGCCAGTTCGATCATCTTCGGCGACACGTCGATACCGAATGCCGAGAGCCCCAGGTCGGCCAGGTGCGCTGTCACCTTCCCCGGACCACACCCCACGTCCGCGACCGGTCCGCGACCAGATGCCTGCACCACTTCGGCGAACGCGGCCAGCATCGCCCGCGACAGCGGGTCCAGTTCGGCAGGTGCCTTGACGCTTGCTGCGTAGTCGGCAGCCACGGTGTCATACGACTCCCGGACCCCGGCGAGATAGGCGATGTCAGTCACCCCGCAAACCTAGCCCCACGTTCACCAAGGCCACACGGGAATCCGCCACCACCTTGATCGCGAGCCTCATAGCGGACCCGTCCTTGCGCGAGCTGTACGGGGACAGCATCCCCGACACCGACCGCCCCGCGCTGGTGCTCTACCCGCTCTGGCGACCGCACACCTGCGGGCGGGGCGGCCGCCCGGCCGCCCCGCCCGCAGGGCGCCAACTCACCCCTCCCTCAAAGCCTCCTTCTGGCTCCGTTCCTCACGAAAGCGACGCGTCACCGCCATGTCCGCCCCCGCACAAGCCCCGGTGCTGGTGATCAGCGACCGCAGCGACGACGATCCGGTCGGCCTGCGCACGAGCCCCGTCCCCCGCCTGCACCTGCCCTCGCCGTTGTTCAGTGCCGAGGAGTACGAGCGCGCGCCGCTCGTGCTCCTGGACGACCGCAGCTACACCGCCTTCACGCTCCGCCACCTGCCGCACCGCTCAGGTCTGATCGTCGTCCTGGCCGACCCCGACGACGGCACCCTCTACCCCCGGGCCGCCGCCATCGGAGCGGAGGCCGTCATCCGGGCCGACGGCAACCTCAACTGGCTGCATCTGCGCCTGCACGACGCCACCGGCTGCCGCTACGCCCACTGGGAAGCGCTCCTCGCCGCCGGCCCCGCCGACCCTTCCCCACCGGCCAGCTGACATCCGGCAGGCAAAGCCCGCGGCACGCCACCGATCCGAAGGAACTCACGCCATGCACGCGATACCCCAACGCTGTGCCCACCGGCCGCTGGCGGGCGGCCTGGTGGTGCCCTACGTGACCCTGATCCACGACGGTCACGCCGCCTTCGGCGTCCTCGACGCCGACAAGACCATCAACGCCTTCCGGCGGCGCCTGTGCCAGATCTGCGAACAGCCGCTGGAGAAGCGGTGCTTCCTGCTGGTGCGCCCGGCCGATGTCGTCCAGGGCTCTTCCCCGGAACCGGCCCTGCACCCCGAATGCCTGCCGTACACCGCCGCGCACTGCCCGATGCTGAACGGGACCCGCACGCACCACCGCCGCGGACCGGTGCTGGCCAGCCACCCCGCCGGACAGCCGTGTTCCGATCCGTCCTGCCGGTGCCTGTCCCGCACGACGGACGAAGGGCACCCCGCCCGCAGCGGCAGCCCCGCCGACCGCTACGAGGCCTGGATGATCCACACCCGCACCTACCGCCTCGCCTTCAGGTCCGAGCGGTCCGAGGCACCCTTGGGCATCAGCCTCGACGCACCCGTCCTGCGCCGACGTGTGCTGCGCACCGCCACCCTCACCCCAGACCAGCAACGCCTGATGGACCTCTTCAACAGCCTCATGAACGAGGCCTGACCGCCCCTGTCACATCACACAGAACAGAAAGGGAAACCGTCATGCCGATCACACCGGACCCGACCACGCCCGCAGGCAAAGCCGTCCTCAATCTGGCCGACCTGATGGACGACCTCCAGGACCGCACCGGCGAATGGCCCGGGACGGACACCGTCACCATCCTCGACAGCTGGCTGCACCGCTTCACCTTCGCCGTCCCCCGCGACCTCACCATGCAGCCGGCGGGGCGGGCGTGGGTACTGCGTACGTGGGACCTGTGCACCGATGCCGTCACCCTCTGGGCCGACGAAGCCTCCGCCGTGGCCTCCCTCGCACAGCAGGTGCGCAACTCCTGGGACGACGTGGCGGGCACCGAAGGCTTCCCCCTGAGGCCCCCGGCCGACGACCAGGCCGTCGTGGACCTGTACTACGGCCCGGACAAGCACTGCGGGGACGAAGGTTATGCGCTGTATCCCGCCGACATCTCCCGCCACGTCCGCGCGCCCGGCAGCCTCAGCCTCTGCGACGACGACGCCTGCGCCACGGCGAACAGCACCGCGGTCTTCCACCCGATGGACGGCCCCGAGGGTGAAGGTCTGCCCTGCATCGAGATCGCGGGAATCCTCGTCTTCGCCTACCTCGACGCAGACCGCCAGGCCGTACGCATCTCCGTCGATCTGGACACCACCGCCAAGCAGTTGGTCCGCGCCGACGGCACGGTCCCGATACTGGTGGAGATCGGCGACACCACGGTGTCCGACAACGTCACCCCGCCGGAGCCGACCGGATGGACAGCCCGGATACGGCGCCTCGCCCGCCGCGCCGGACGCTCGGGCGGGCAGCGCCGACAGGGGAGTTGACCCCACCCCTAGATACACTATTATTTTATGTTGGAGGTGTTCGTATGGCCCCGTCCGTCACGCACGTGTCCGGCACCGTCACCGGTGACGTGGAAGTCCGCTTCACCCAAGCCGGCATCGCCGTCTGCCGCTTCCGCCTCAACCAGACCCCCACCCGGTGGGATACTGCCGCGCAGAAATGGCGCGACCTGGAGCCGATCCCCTACATCTGCACCGCCTGGCGGGACCTGGCCACCAACGCGACCGAATCGCTCGTCGACGGAGTCCACGTCCTGGTCAAGGGGCGCATCACCGGAGTCAAGGACGACTCCATCCACCTGAGCGTCGACGACCTCGGCATCAGCCTGCGCAGGCGCATCGCCTACACCGAAACCAGCCTGCCCAGCCCCATCGCCGCCCGCCCCGTCACCGCTCCCCCGGCCACCTCTCCCCCGGCGCCGCAGCCCGCCACCGCGGCCCCGCCCCCCGGGCGACCGGGCAGCCCGCCCGACTGGTGGGAGCAGAAGCGGTCCGCCAACTGGTCCTAGCCCGGCCACTCCACCGCAGCTGCCGACGGCACTCCCCTTCCCGTCGGCAGCTGATCACTTCCCCCTTCGCCCGCCCCGGCGCGGCACCGGGTTCTCCTGCCGGTGCCGCGCCCTGCCCGAAAGGCCGGCCTCTCATGCCCGCACGCGTCCTGTCCGACCGCGCCGCACGCGCCGCGCTCGCCGCCCACTTCGCCCCCGGCCAACTCGCCGCTGACCTCGCCGAGTACACCCCGGCCGAGGTGTGGGACCGGCGCCTCCGCGACGACGGCAGCGGGCTCCTTGCCTCCTACCGGCCACGCGAGGAACTCGCCCGAGCAGAGCTGACCTGCCCGTTCGTCATCCCCTCGGACGATGAGTGGCCCACCGCGCTCACCGACCTGGGACCCGTATGCCCGCTGGGTCTGTGGGTCCGTGGCCGCGAGCGGCTTGCGCAGCTGACCGGCAGCGCGGTCGCCGTGGCGGGCAACCGGGTCCCCACCGAGCGGGCTGTCACGCGCGCGCACGACTTCGCCACCGCCCTCGCCGGGGCCGGTCACACCGTCACCGCAACGCTCGCCTACGGCGTCGACTCCACCGCCCACCAGGCCGCCGCCGAGACGGGTGGGGCGTCCCTCGCCGTCCTGCCGCGCGGCCTGGACGGTGTCCACCCCCACACGCACGCCCCGCTGCTGCGTTCCGTCGTCGGCAACGGCGGCGCCGGGGTCAGCCTCTACCGGCCCGGCACCCCACCCAGCGGCGCGACGCTGAAGGCGAGCGCCGTGGTGCTGGCCGCACTCGCCCGGGCGGTGGTCCTCGTCGAGGCCCTGGACCACGTCTCGGCGATGTACACGGCCGAAACGGCCATCAGCCTCCATCGGCCCCTGCTCGCCGCGCCCTCCACCGGCGACGTCCACTCCAGCGGCAACACTCGCCTCATCGACAAACAGCTCGCTGTCAACAGCGCGGACCCCCGTCTCGCTCTCGCCCTGCCGCATGCGCGCGTGGCCCGCGCCGGCGATGTCGCGGACGGCGACCTGCTCCTGGTCGCGGTCAGCGAGGAGGGAGCCGACTACTTCACCACCCCCTACATCGCCCACCCCGAGCCCTTCGACCCGTCCTGCGGCTGCGGCGCGTGCTGCCTCATCACAGCGCCCGACGAGGTGGTGGTGCTGTCCCAGGGCGACCTGTGGGAGTCCTGCGACCCCTGGCCCGTCGACGACCGCCTGCTCATCGTCTCCGCCCAGCATCTGCACGACCGGCCCCTCGAGGAGTGAGTGCCGCCATGTCCCTGACGCCGTACACGCCGTCACTGCCCGGCCTCAGCGCCGCCGACGACGACCTCGACACCATCATCAACTGGGGCGTGGGCGCCGACTCCACCGCCTACCTCGCCAAGACGCTCACCGCCCCGGCCGCCCACGGCATCGACCTCGACCGCACCGCCGTCCTCTATATGGCCACCGGCAGCGAGTGGCCAGAAACCCGGCTTCTGGCCGACGAGTTCATGCTCCCGCTGCTGCGCGAGAACGGCGTGCGCTTCGTCCAGCTGGCACGCAACGGGCACCTGAAGTCCGACGGGTTCACGATCCTGGACGACTCCCGCCACCCCGAGAAGCTCTTCGCCCGCGGGCCGTGGACGCTCTGGGACACGACCAGGAGTCCGTCGGCACCGTGCCCCAGGTCGCCGGCACCCGCAAATGCTCCCTGTGGGCGAAGGCCGACGTCGGTGACTGGTGGCTCAAGCAGGTCTTCGGCGGCCGCCCGTTCCGGCAGATCATGGGCCTCAACGCCGACGAGGAAGGCCGCCGCCTCGGCGACCAGGTCACCTCGAAGATGCCCGGGCGCACCGGTGAGTTCCCCCTCATCGACTGGGGCTGGACCCGGCAGCAATGCGAGGCCTACCTGCTGGAGCGGTTCGACGTGCACTGGCCGAAGTCCTACTGCACCTTCTGCTTTATGTGGAATCAGGCAAAGGCCAGCGCTACCGCCTCACTTCCTGGGCAATCGATCACGCTCGGCCCGACTCGGTCACCGCCTCCAGCGCCGCATCGTGCCCTCACCCCTTTTTCGAAGGATGTACGAGTACGACGACCCTCCCAAGTCGCGCAATAACTTACGCTTCAGCCTGGGAACCTTATACGAGCGAGTGAAGTAGTCATGGCAATACTCTCCGCACATCAATTCATAAGCGCGCTCGAAGTGTTGCATGTAGACCGGACCGAAGCGCCCCCCAGTCGAGGGACGCTGATCCACATCATCCATACCCCCGCGAACAGCCTCCACAAAGGGGCGGATTCGAGGCCAAGTGTCCGCCACGACCACGCTGTAATAAGCGCGCTCCTCAGTCAACGGCGACATGCCATGGAGGCTATACAGTGCAGAGGATTCCAACGCAGCAAGCCCCGTACGAAGTTCCTCAACAGAGGAGATCTCACACCCATCCAAGGAGTGACTACGAAGCAGCAGGCCCAACTCCTTCATGCCATCCTCCCGGCCGAGGACTTCCGCAATGAGTGAGCCATGATCGCAAAATAGCGTACGAACTTCCTGGAATTTGACACCTTCCAGCGGCTCAAGGGCCTCCGCCATTGCCAAAATGTGACGCGTTTTCAGAGTCTCATCTAACTGACGCAAGGCAAAGGGTAGGGCTCCTAGTACGGTAGCAGCGCCAATCGCGCCAGATATTGCAGAAACGGCATCCCACCACATGACGAACCCCCCGTTCACCAGATTGCCAGAGACTTCCCCCTGCCGACTCGGAGGACACCATTCCCTAACCGTCGACCGATGTTCTTTACGATATTTTTCCGGACTTCACAGATCCATTCGCAAATCGAACTGTCATTCCCACCAGAAAGGTTGGGCTAAGATCGCAACTTCCCCTTCGGTCACGAGTAACGTGCACTCATGGCCCCGATCCCGTGGGGCAAGTTCCCCACTGTCGCAGAGCATCAACTGGCGCACCGTTGGCTGCAGTTCACAGCCAACATCGGGCGAGCGCCCAACACGATCGACGCGTACGGCCGCGCGGTCGAGGACCATCTGCAGTTCTGTGCAGCTGAAGATACGGATCCCTTGCTGGCCCGCGCGGACATCGTTGCCGCCTGGATCAGGAACATGTTGGACCGGCCCCGAACCGTCAGCCACACGTCGAAAGGGTCACGCCAAGGGGAGACGGGCCTGGCGAACGCGACCATCCAACAGCGCCTGGTCGCAGTCCGGTCCTTCTACGAGTACCTGGTGAAGACGGCCTGCGCGAACAGAACCCGGTCCGCCGGGGGCAGGCCGGACGCGGCGGCCGACGACCCCGTCAGGGCTTGGTACGGCACATCGAGCAAGCCCCGTGGATCCCCAACGAGGAAGTCTGGCAACGGATCCTAGCTGCCTGTGCAGCGGAATCGCTGCGCAACCAGCTGATGGTCACGCTCGCCTACGACGGCGCCCTGCGCCGCGAAGAGCTCGTCCAACTCGACGTCGAAGACTTCGAGCCCGCACACCGTCTCATCCACTTGCGGGCAGAGACCACCAAGTCCCAGAGGGCCCGGGAGGTGGCGTTCGGCAGTACCTCGTCGCAGCTGTTCGTGGCCTACCTCCGCGAACGTCGCGCACTGTTCGGCCGGATCGACGGGCCGCTGTTCCGGTCGGTGTCGAACCGCAACTACGGTGCGCCGCTGGGGCCTTCCAGCTGGTCGAAGACCGTCGAACACATCGCCCGAAGTGCCGGGGCCGCCAGGGTGTCCACCCACACGTTCCGGCATCTACGGCTGACCGACCTGGCCCGCGCCGACTGGACCCTTGACCAGATAGCCCAGTACGCCGGCCACCGCGATCTGGCGACCACCATGCGCTACATCCACCTGTCTGGCCGTGAGCTGGCCGCCCGTTTCTACCGCGCGAACACCACCATCCACGCTGACCGCGAGCGATTGCTCGCTGCACTGCTGGAGGAGCCATGAACCCAGCCGACACCGGCCAAGCTCACACCGCCACGATGGCACGTGAGGCCCTGTTCGAGCTGATGCGCCCGATCGACGACGCCGTACGCGAATGGCCCCGCAAGACCGGCCGCGCCGCACGCAACCGGGTACTCGACGCAGTACGAGCCCGCGGCCTCTCCTACCAGTCGCGGGACGAAGACACCTGGGCGGAGGTGTCGGCCGCGGCCGGCCCGGCCCGTCTGCACATCGCCGCCCTCGGACACCTCCTCGGCGGGCACCACCGCCTGCATCACACTGCCGGGATCAACCAGATGCACCGGCTCGCGGATCTGGTCTTCGGCCCCGGAGCGACCGGGCCCGCACTACGCGAGGTCGAGCAGACGCTGAGTTCCTGGCAGACCTCCCCGCACCTGCTGGAGTGGCAGGTCGGCAACGCGGTCCTCGACGCCCTCCTCAGCGCCGGAAGCCCTTGTCTGGAAGATCTCCCCGACACTCTGGTGCGCCAACTGGTGGCCGAGTACAACAACGTGGCCGGCCTCAACAGCCGACGCCGCGGCCTGATCAAGCTCTCCCGGGTGCTCGCGAGCAAGGGCACCATCCCCGCTCCGCTGCACAGCAACGAGGGCAAGGCCGGTCCCCGCTCCGACATGCTCTCCACCGTCCCGCTCCAATGGGCCGAATGGGCCCTGCGCTGGCGGAAGTTCTCCACGCATGAGCCCGGCACCATCCGCTCGATGTTCTCCGTCATCCTCATCGCCGGACGCTGGGCCGCGGAAAAGCACGCCGACGTCATCGCGCCGGATCAGTGGAGCCGGGACATGGCGGCCGAGTACGTCGCCGACACCATGCACGCCACCGTCGGCCAGTGGGCCGGACACAACCGCAACCGCAGCCGCTTCGGCCAGCCCATCTGTCCCGGCGGCCGGGCAGCGAGGATCGACAGCATCCGCGGGTTCTTCTGCGACCTCATCGAATGGGAATGGATCAAACCGCGCTTCGATCCGCGCCGCGTGATGAGCATGCCCCTGTCCCTGCGCGCCCAGATGGGACCGAACCCCAGGATCATCGACGACGCATCATGGGCCAAGCTCATGGCCGCCGGACTGACCCTGAACGCCGAGGATCTCAAGCCCTGTGGCTCCGGCAGGGCCCGCGAAGCCGGCTGGAAGGCCACCTACTATCCCGTCGAGATGGTCCGCGCGATGGTCGGCGTCTGGCTGTTCGGCGGCTGCCGCGTCGACGAGATCCGCCGCCTCGAACTGGACTGCGTCACCTGGGACCAGGCCACCGACGACACCACCGGCGAGCCCTTCACTATCTGCCTGCTGCACATCCCGCAGAACAAGACCTCCCGGCCGTTCAACAAGCCGGTCGACCCGATCGTTGGCCAGCTCATCGACGCCTGGAAACTCATCCGGCCGCCCCAGCCCGACCTGATCGACCGCAAGACCGGGCAGAAGCGACCGCACCTGTTCTGCCACCGCGGCCAGCTCGTCGGCAAGGACTACCTCAACCACAACATCATCCCCGTCCTCTTCCACAAGTCCGGCGTCCCGCAGGCCGACTCCCACGGCGCACTGACCAGCCACCGCGCCCGCGCCGCTATCGCCACCCAACTCCTCAACGCCCGCGAATCGTTGACCGTCAACGACCTGCAGCAATGGCTCGGACACAAACACCCCGCCAGCACCCGCTATTACGCCGAGATCCTGCGGCGCACCCTCACCGCCGCCTACAAGAAGGCCGACTACTTCGCCCGCAACGTCCGCACCATCCAGGTCCTCATCGACCGCGAGTCCATCCTCACAGGCGCCGCTGCCGACGGCGAACAGCCCTGGAAGTACTACGACCTGGGCGAGGGCTACTGCAGCTACGACTTCTTCGCCAAGTGCCCCCACCGGCTCGCCTGCGCCCGCTGCCCGTTCTACGTCCCCAAGCAGTCCGCCCGCGGACAACTCCTGGCGGTGAAGGACGGCATCGACCAGATGCTCGAACAGCTCAATCTGACCGACGACGAACGCGAGGCCCTCGAAGGAGACCGCGAGGCGGTCGGCACCCTGGCCGAACGACTCGCAGACACGCCTACTCCGGCAGGCCCAACCCCAAGAGAACTGGGAACCACCACCAGTTTCATTCCGCTGTCCCAGGTCTTTAATTCAACCCTGGAATATCAGGAGAACCGCTTCACGCAACCAAACGAGCAAGTAGGGCAAGCGCCGAAGAAGCAACAAAAGAACCCAGAGAATAATAGAAAAATCGCACAGATTTCCGCATCTGAGCATACCTTCGATGGTGAGCCCTAATCACGATCCAAAGTTCCGAGATCGCATGCTCAAGCGCATCGGTCACCCGAAGATCAAGCTGCGTCTGCCGAAAACCTGCGAGCGACGCCACATAACGGACCGTATCAGAATGACTGAAGGCGGGGGCGAACGATGTCGATTCGACTCCTTGGCGAACAGTCCAGCCGAACCGGTTGATCAAAGAGTCAGCGGCAAAAGCAACCGACAAGGCCGCAAAGATTAACGTGGATGCCGTCGCCACAAAAATCAGATAGAGAACCAATTTTGCCTGCGGAGCCGAGACGCTCACTGATACCGCAGCCACGCCAGCAGTAGTGAAGGCATTAGCACTTAGCAGAACAGCGGCACGATTTGCCACTGCCGAGCGCAGTTCATCGCATCGAACAATGTGCCACTGAATCAATGCCAGAAGTTCCTCAGGTGAAAATTTCCCTGCATCATTCCCCACATCGCCCCCCGGTTGACCGTGCCATTCTCCCACCGTTTCGTGATCCCTACACATCCGTTCGAACCCAACGCAACGAACCGCAAACGAGACCACGGAATTCCAGCCGGGCGTTCCCTCGATCAACACAGCTGCCTCATACGACCCTCCAATCTCAACCAGCAGAGAAGTTCTCCCCTGTCTCAATTCTCAATAACTTGTCGCTTCTCCGCCTCCATGGGCGCGCTGCCCGCCCACATGGAGCGCATGCGCGCCCACCCCGACATCACCGGTGAGGTGCTGCGCCTGGAGTACACGG
Source organism: Streptomyces sp. NPDC057280 (assembly GCF_042668605.1). NCBI lineage: Bacteria > Bacillati > Actinomycetota > Actinomycetes > Kitasatosporales > Streptomycetaceae > Streptomyces > Streptomyces sp. NPDC057280. Next base: position 14,302 of record NZ_JBHUYR010000017.1, on the reverse strand, counting down.
CGATGAGCCTCAATCCGAACGCGAAGCTCTACGGCCGCAAGACCCTTCTGGAGATGTTCGACCCCACCCAGCCCCGCGACCGGGCGTGCCTGGAGGCGTTCGAGCGCGAGCTGGACATGCCGTGGGCGCTCTACCACGTGCGGCGCCTGTTCCTGGTCACAGAGGACAGCCGGCGTCAGCCGGTCAAGCGCTCCACCGAGCGCGTCGACCTCGGCCGCCCCCACCAGCTCGCCCAGCGGCTGATCACCGTCTCCGAGCGGCACGGCGTCGACGCCGAGCACGACCCGGTATACGGGCGCGCCCGGGCCTGGGTCCGGCCCCGCACCAAGGGCTGGCCGATGGCGGAGGAACTCTTCACCACCGCCCCCGCCCGCGTGATCGACAAGCAGGACCAGAACTTCGAGCAGCACTGGAACGACCTCATCTCGGGCTCCGCCGCGCAACTCCCCCTCGCCTGAACCGCACCTCACCACCACCTCCAGAAGGACATCCCGTGCGCGCATCCAATCCCTCAGCCCCTGTGCTTCCCCATCTCCCGCTTCTCCCCTCCGGAGCTGACGTACGGGCCGCCATGCAGGCCGGACTCCTGGCCTGCATGGCGACCCCGGCTCAGGGCAACGTGATCCCGCCCGGCGCCCGGTACGCGTGCGACAACGGCAAGTTCGGCAAGGGCTGGCCCGGCGAGCAGGCCTGGCTCGCCTGGCTGCAGGCGACCGTCGACCGCTACGGACCCGAGCTCTGCCTATGGTCAGTCGCCCCCGACGTCCCGATAGACGCCGCGGCCACCCTCGCCGAGTCTCTGCCCTGGCTGGGGCCCATCCGTGCCCTGGGGATCCCGGCCGCGTTCGCCGCCCAGGACAGCAGCGAGCACGGCCTCATCCCCAGGCCGAGCCCGTACTTCCAATCGATCCTCGTGCGCACCGCAACCGCCGTCCCACGGTCCGAGAGGTTCTCCGCGAACTGCAAGACCGACACCAGCGCCAACTGTCCTGGCGAGAAGCCCGGTCGGCCATCGGCCGGATACAGATGAGTGAAGTCCTCGTCAGCGAACACCACATCCAGCCGGTCCCGCATCAGCATGACCGGAGTCCCCCTCGGACATGCTGCCCACGCAGTGCAGACCGTCATCGGAGGAATCCGCTGAAAACTTGTCGGACGCATCGACACCGTCCACCGCCCCGAACCGAGGCCGCCCCGCCACAGACCAGCCAACCACCAAAAGCGACGACCGTCACCCCCTGCCAAGATTACCAACAGAGTCACGGCATTGCGCCTAGTAGGTGATGGGCCGACGTTCAACCGTCAGTTGCCTGGCAGCCATAGTGGTGACTGCGACCGGGCCTGTTCTGGCGGAAACTTTTTGACCAAGCGATAGAGGTTTTCAAAATATTCTTGCCAGCGATTCGTGTCCGGCAGGCCGCTCTGCACTCGCTTTTCTCGCTCTGCCCTAACAAGCGGCTCCAGCCCCTCCCATACAGATATGACCGATCCACCCAAATAGCCCGAGATTGGCTCGATGTCCACCACGCCGTGCGTGACCAAAGCGCCGAGGTTATCATAGAACCACGCCAGCTCTCGTATCAGACTCCGCTCGACCTCGGGCAATCCTTCCAATCCGGCGGACAAGTCCCAGACGGAAGATTTGTCGAATATGAGTTGCCGAGCCTGAGCTAGTCGCTCACCGCGATGCTCTCGGAAGAAATCCACGAGGACTGGCAGCGTGTTCGAATGTTCCGTAAGTTGCAACTGTCGTACAGAAACAATGCCAGAAGCAGCCAGCGCCACAACCGACACGATCAGCGCAGCGATCTCCATTCGTACCCCCCGGCTCCAACCGCTATTTCCCACTGATCCCCACACGGAGGCAAAAGTAATCCCCTACAAGTCCGGAAGGGGCCGATTTTTCATATTCAGCCCCTTCCACCGTTGGTTACTCGGCTTCGTCGCCCACCCACGTAATCCGCACCCGCTTGAGTCTCTTCAATCTGAACCGGCGTCCGCGCGCCTGGCTTCAGGCTGACGTGGACGATTGGGCCAGCTCAGTGCGGCTCTTCATCCCTGTACCGACGCCGCGGGCTCGCGTGGCGCATCTGCCTGACAGACACCGCGAAAAGCCACAGGCAAGCCATCGCCGTCGCCGCAGGCAAAGCGGTCCACCATATGAACCCAGTTAGGGCCAGGACGATGGCCGAGGCCGTTGCCGTCACAGTGAGTGTGCTATACGTGGCCACATTCCACGGCGCGGCTTCTCTGGTGAGATTCAGTCGGTCGTCCAGTATCCGCGCGGCCTCTTGTCGCATTGCTGTTCGCCGAACCTGACTCTCCCGATACGCCACGAACTCGGGATCCGGATCTCCATCTGGCCTTGGGGCCGCCGCCATCACGGAGCGCCGAACAGCAGAGAGGCGGCAAGCACGTTGGCCAGGGTCTTCATAAGATCGACATGAGCAGGAATGAAATCGGCGTACTCAGGAGCGTCTACGGTTAGCACCCCAAATCTCTTGCCATCAGCACGGACTGGAACCGCGATCACAGACTTGTAACCAATGCCCTGAGGGTTGATGATACTCGTATTGCCGGGCGTGCCATCTGCAAAGAATGAGGTACCACTGTTCAAAATGAAGTCCATGTGATGTCCACCCATACTACCAGCTGCCACCTTGATACTAGGTTCCGGAATTCTCCCCCTCTTGTCCACTCGAATGAAATCGCCGGCCGCATCCATCTCGTAGTAGGCGCTCCGCGCCCTCGGAAGACCGGTCGGGCCAGGTTCCGCTGTAAGAGCAACGGCCGCCTCCAGCACCGATCCGAGGATATTTGTACGGTAGCCATCCTCTTCCGAAGTGGGTAGAGCGCCTGGCGGGCGAGGATTGTTCGCAACGTAAGCCCTTGCCAGCTCACGTATCTGCTCACTTGCCGGAACGAGGTACATGTTGTAGGCAAGAGCCAGGTCCCCGGCGGCTTTGATTGCTTCTTGGCGGGTTTTCTGTCGGGCCGTCTCGGCGCGGCGGTTCTCATAGGCCGCCACTGCCACAACTGCCATTGCCACCAGCGCACCTGTAGCGGTCCAGGTCCACTTACTCCGCCCTTCCGCCCCATCGGCGACAATGGAGAGAACAAATACCCCTCCAGCAAGCAAACCGGACAGAACGAATAGACCTATCCGCTTCACGGCCTCTAACGTGTCAGCGTTCACCCACACCCCCGTGGTGATCGTAGTGAACCGAGACTCCGGTTCGCCGGAGTGTGGGAATTTTCATCTCTTGCCGACGGGGGTGATGTCGACTCAACGCCGCTTCACGGGATGGCCACAGCCACACGCAAGGTATCCGTCGCTGAACCGCGTCCGTGGCCGTGACTGACCTCCAACTCGTCGGCACGACGCTTACGATCACCGCTACCACGGTTGCGGAGACCGCTCCATGCCCCACTTGTGCGGCCAACTCCTGTCGTGTGCACGACCGGTACCGGCGCAGGCTCGCCGATGTCGCCGTCGGGGGACGTCCGGTGACGATCTATCTGACGGTCCGCCGGTTTCGGTGTGAGGCGTCGTCGTGTCCGCGCCGGACCTTCGCCAAGCAGGTCGAGGGACTGACGTTCCGATACGGGCGCCGCAGCCAGCTCCAGTAGGCCATGCTTGCGGTGATCGGGCGGCTCCTGGCCGGGCGGGCCGGGGCCCGCCTCGCCTCCGTCTTCGCCTCACCTGGATAGAGGTCGGCGATCCGTCGCATCGTCAGCCCAGGCAGATAGGCGACCGGGCAGCCCATGTCCCTCGCGACCGCCAGCGGCAGTGCCCCGATCGAAGCCGGCTGGTCGACCACGACCAGCACCGTTCCGTGCTTGGCCCGGAACTTGCTGAAGAGTTCGCGGAGCTTGGGCTCGGTGTTGGGCAGGCGTTTGTCGAACGCCTTCTTCCCTGCCGGTGTGACGGCGGTGGCGTGGTGTTCGCCCTTGCCGACGTCCAGGCCGAGGAAGACGTCGATGTCGCCGGTGTCGATCACGTGCAGGCCCCTCCATCACGCTTTCGTCCGGCCTGCCAGGGCACCGAGCTGCCACATCCACGTTACGGAGAACTCTTCCGGCTCGGGTGAAGCCGTAGTTCAAGCCCCTCATCAGCGGTCCGTCGATGCCTCCGGACCCGCTGACACCACCCCCAGGATCATCAACAACAGGAGGGGGAAGCTATGCCGGACCCGAAGGCCGGAGGCCCTCGCACGTCTGCTGACGGCACTGGGCCTGGCCCAGCAGCCACCTGTATGACTGCTCGTCTGTGCAGTGAACCTGCGCATGGTTCGCGCGGAGGCAGTCCGGAGTCTGCCGTGATCAGGACGACTTAGACGCCATTTCAGTTGGCGTGATCTTGCGGCAGTCTGGGGTGATGACTGCTGCGCTTGTCGAGCGGATGGCGCCGGAAGAGCTATGGGCGTTGTTCCAGCGGGTGGTGCCGTCGCGCCGGCACCCCACAGGGTGGAGGGCACCGTCGACGAGGGGACCGCGAGGTGCTGGCTGCCATCATCTTCGTGGCCACCTCGGGCTGCACCTGGAACCAACTGCCTCCAGGGTTCGGGCTGTCGGGCGTGACCGCCTTCCACCGGTTCACCGAGTGGACCGAGGCCAGGGTGTGGGCCAGGCTCCACCGCCTGGTCCTCGACGAACTCGGCGCCCGCGGAGGCCTGGACTGGTCGCGGTGCGCGATCGACTCCGTCAGCGTCCGGGCCCTCAAAGGAGGCAGCTGTCGGGACCGAATCCGACCGACCGCGGCAAGAAAGGATCGAAAATCCACCTCATCGTGGACCGCCGGGGCCTGCCGCTGCCGATCGGCATCTCCGCCGCCAACCTCCACGACAGCCAGGCCCTCATCCCACTGGTCCGCGGCATCCCACCCATCCGCTCACGACGCGGCCCACGGCGCCGACGGCCCGCCAAGCTCCACGGCGACAAGGGATACGACTACCGCCACCTGCGGCAATGGCTCGCCTCCCGCGGCATCAGGCACCGTCTTGCCCGCAAGGGCATCGAGTCGTCCCAGCGGCTGGGCCAGCACCGTTGGGTGGTGGAGCGGACCATGTCCTGGCTGTCCGGCTGCCGCCGCCTGCACCGCCGCTACGAGCGCAAGCCGGAACACTTCCTTGCCTTCACAGCCATCGCCGCGACCCTCATATGTCTCCGCCGACTGACCAAGTGAAATGACGTCCAAGCCTGGCGAGCACTGAGATGCTCAGCCGCGAGCAGGATTGAAAGACCCCCGTAACGCAGCCACGAACGCGGTATACGCGAACCGGGCCACCGCCCGGACGGTGAAGCGCCTGCCAGACTGCAACCTCTTCCACGAGAGCACCACGCACACAAGACTCCAGGAACAGCACGCCGAAGCCCAGCTCATCGCGCTCGGCGCCCTGGCCCCTCGGGCGGGCTGCGCCCCGGCGGTCCGGCACCGGGAGGCATTGGTCGCGGTCGGCGCCGGCGACGGCACCGCAAAGCGCACCACCCGCAGGGGACTCCAAGGCCCGCACGAGCGAGGCACGATCCTGTACAGGGCCGCCGGGTGCGACGGCTGCCGCTGACCACCATCACCCCGCCCAGCGCTGTTTTGGGGAGATACTTCTCATGACGATCACGACCACCCAGCGCATCCTCGACCTCACCCCAGCCGCCACCGGCCGCCCGCGCCGAGGACCTGCTGCTCCTGGACGACGTGAACGAGCTGTACCAGCAAGGCCTTCAGGATCTGCACCGGGCGGTAGCAAACCGTCTCGACGGACGGACCACCGCGGAGCTGCTGCTCGCCGCGGACGTCGCCAGCTTGCCGTGTGAGGCCGCGCAGGACCGCAAGAAGGTCATCCTGCTCTTGGCGCTGGCCGAGTAGGAGATGACGCCGGCCGCCATCGCGTACACCCAGATGGCCGAGGACGCCGCGCGGCGCGGCATCTGCCTGCTCCCCAACGAGTAGGCGGCACGCCGCCAGGGCGGCCGGCCGGCAAAAAGCGTTGAGCCGCGGGCTGGACCCCACCCTAAACCTTCTGCCATTATTTGCTTTGTGAGCCGGGTGGGCCGGCACACAGCTGACAAGAGGAAAGGCTGTGCCATGACCTCGCACCCTGAGCCTCGCCTGATCGACGCCGCACAGATCGCAGCCGAACAGGGCCTGACACCCGCCCGGATCAGCGGCCTGTACACCAGCCGCGAGCAGAACACGGCCGGCACGACCTTCCCCGAACCCGTCACCACCCGCGGCCGCGCCCGGCTGTGGGACCACGCCGAAGTCACCGAGTGGTTCACCCACCGCACACCCACCCGGCTGCACGGGTACAAGCCGCCCGCCCGCGACCCGCAGGAACTCCTCAACGCGGCAGAAGCCTCCAGGTTCCTCGGCTACAAGAACCCCAACCAGGTCACCACCTTCGTCCGCGACCACCCCGGCTACTTCCCCGAACCCGACGTCGTCGAAGAACTCGGCACCACCGACAACCCCTACCGCCGCCAGCAATGGCGCGTCCAGACCCTGCTGAACTGGCTGGAGACCAGACCCGGCCGCGGACGCCGAGCCGGTACCAAGCCGGCACCGCCCCTTCCCGAGGTTCCCGTGGACGGCGATCCCGACGAGTTGCTGGGCGCGAGTGAGGCGGCCGCCCTGCTCGGCTACAAAAGCCTCAGCTCCTTCTCCAGCAGTCTGTCCCAGGGCAACCTGCCGCTGCTCAAGACCACCGACGGCATCGCCGAGAACGCCGGTCGCCAAAACGGCCGCCGGCGCTGGACACGGCGGCGCATCCTCGAACAAGCCGAACAACGGTCCAGGAGGTAGGACCCGGCGGTGCACGGGACTGCGCGCACCGCGCCTGAACGCGGCCCCCAGTTGGGGTTGGTTCCTTGCGGGCCGGGGGTCGCACGACGGCCGGGACGGCGTGGCTTCGCCACCACACCCCGCCCCAGCCGATCCTGCTGCTGCGGACCGGGAACGGCCACCTTCTTCTTCCGACCATGACGCGAACGGCTCACAGTCCGTAGCCCTGACCACGACCCCGACCATGGCCCGACCACGAAGCCGTTGTTGAGCCGTGACCATGGTCGGGCTTCCGTGGTCAGGGGCACGGTCAGGGGCACCGGGTTGGCTGCCTCTATGGCCCGCTTCTCTTCAGATGAACCGGCTGCCGAACCGGCCCCCAGCCCTGCTGAACCCCTGCGCCTGCAAGTCCTCACCGCGCTCGCCCTGCACCGCATGGCCACCACCGGCCAACTACGGCAAATGCTCCGGCCCGACAGCCCCCGCCAACTCATCTCCCGCGTCCTCAACAAACTGCGCTCCGCAGGCTTCGTCGACCTCACCGTGCTGCAGGAACCAGACCGATCGCGCACGCACGCCTGGTACCTCACCCCCGACGGGGTACGGCTGACCCGTGACCTCCCCCTCCTGCGAGGACGGCCCCCCTACCGCATCACCTCAGCCACTGCAGCGTCACTGAAGACACCGCACACACTGTGTGTCGTCCGCGCCCACCTCCCCTTCGCAGCCGACGCCCGCCGGCTCGGACACGAACACGGGCCATGGGACTGGACCCCTGAAGTAGCCCACTCCATCGGCGAGGGCGAACGGCTCGTCGCCGACGCCGTCCTCCACTACACCCACATCGACAGCGAACACCGGCGCAAACTGCGCGGGTTCGTGGAAGTCGACCGCACCACCATGAGCAGTGAACGCCTGGCCGTGAAGCTGATCGAGTACGCCAGGCTGTTCCAGTACGAAGCCCAGTCAGTCGGCCGCCGCCGACCCGTCTCTACCGGCCCCACATGGCTGCGCTGGTATCCCGTCTTCCCCCGCGTGCTGTTCGTCCTCACCGGTGCGTCCCGAGCACGGCTGGAAGACCGCATCAGCGATCTGCAGGCCATGGCCGCCCAACACCCACTCGTTGCCGCCCTCGCCCGGGAGGTACCACTGGGGGCCGCTGTGCTGGAGGACATCGAGAAGCACGGCCCGACCGCACCGGTCTGGGTCCCCCTGCCCGGGGGCGAACCCCGCCCCTGGACCGAGCTGTAACCAGAACAACCCCACCTGCGGGCCGTGGCATGTCCGAACGGTTCACTTGGTAAGCCTCGCTGCTGTCAAAACGACAGCCACCGAGCGGACGACCACGAGGCACAATCCCCGTCGCAGTGACGGTTGCGGTCCACATGAGGCAACGCCGACTGAACGAAGCACAGCGGCGGGCCGGGCGGGCTGCTGCTTACTTGAAGGGCCGAGCTGTTGTCGTGAAAGAGGCCAGTAATCCCCAGGCGCAGTCCCGCACGTCAGGATGGGTTTCCTCTCGTGTGCGGGCTTCGAGCAGGGTACGTGCGCCGTCGGGCGCAGCCAGCGTGATGAGGTGTAGGAGCCGCTGCCGTACGGTCGAATCGGGGTCATCAGCGGTCGTGCGCCTCAGCGCGGTCCAGAACGCTGGGTCCGTTCCTTTCAGCCAAGCTTGCGCTTGGTAGGCGGCGAACCGGGTGTCCGGGTGGGTGTCGCGGCTGGCTTTCTCGACGCAGGCGGGGGTTTCGTCGTGGGTGGCCCAGCGCTGTGCGAGCGCTTCAACGGCCAGGCCACGGACGACGCTTTCGGGGTCCTCGGCGGCTTGCCGGACGACGAACAGGGTTTCCTCGCGCCAGCCCCAATGCTGCACGAGCGTTTCCACGGCGCAGGCGCGGACCAGACCGTTCGGGTCATTGGTGGCCTGCTTTACGAGGTGGAAGGTGTCCTCGTTCCGGGGGGCGTGCCGGGCGAGGTCCCGCAGGGCGGTGCTGCGGACCTGCGGGTCTGGCAGAGAGACAGCAAAGCGCATAAGTCCGGGCATATTGGTGGAGCCGTCAGCCGTGTGGGTTGTCGCCTGCAGGCTGGTGGCCCGCACTGTGGGATCGCTGTCGCATGCTGCCCGTACCGCCAGCACCGCACGGGTGTTGAGGTGATCGGGCCAGGCGTGGGCGAGGGCGGTCACGACGGTCCAGCGGACATAGGAGTCGGGGTCCTCGGCAGCACGGTGGGTCAGCAACGTGAGGACATCATCGCTGTGGCCCCAGTGGCCGGCCAACAGGGTCAGGATGGCTGCCCTTACAGCTGGGACCGGGTCGTTGGCCGCCCGATCAAGCAGGAGAGTGCGCGGCGTGTCGTCTTGAGCCGCCTCGTCTGCCAGGGCGTGCGCGGCAGCAATGCGGGCAGCGGGCTGGTCGGTAGTAACCGCTGCCAACAGCATGCGCCAGGCCGCTGTGCGTCCGCCCGTCAGCCGGGTGATGTGATGAAGGATCGCGATGCGGGCTGCGGGTGCGTAGGTGCGGTGGGCCAGGCGTAGGAGATCGTCGAGATCGTGTTGCAGAGCGCAGGCTGCTCGCGCTGGCTCGTCGCTGGCCTGGGTGAACTGGCCGATGAGCGAATACCAGCGCAGGTAGCGTTCGCGACCAGGCCACTGAGGGCTGAAAGAGGCCAGTGCGGGCAGGGCTTGGGCGAGCACGGGTTCGTGTTGTTGCCGCAATCGAGGTGTGAGAACTGTAATCGCGGCGTCGACTGCGGCGATGCTGGGACCGATCAAGGCACCTACAGCGGTGGTGGCGGCGAGTGCGCGCAGAGCCAGCACGGCGCTGTCGGCGGCGGTGAGGTCGCCGGATGCGCCCAGCGTGAGGAGGCGGTCTACCGCCCGGGATGCATCATGTTCTGAGAGCTGGCTGATGAGCAGCAACAGCGTCTCGTGCCAAGTGGAGTCCCCGGCCCGGCGCGCCACTACCTCTTCCAGAAGTTCCCCAAGGGTCCATTCTCGGTTCAAGTAGCGCTGACTGATGTCGGCTGCGGCCAGATACTCGAGGAAGGTCCGGTGCAGGAAGCCATAGGTTTCCGGCCCATTGCGCACCAAGATGGTGGCGCGCTCACGCAGTTGATTCAGCACTACTTCTGCTGCACTTCGTGCCAGTGGCAGGCTGGTCCCGAAGGCCTCCTGGAAGTATTCAGTCATCGAATTCAGCAGGCTGTCGCCGCCGATGATGTTGCCAGCCGCACCATGTGTGCCCTCCATCATCGCGCGGGCCACTCGCTGGAAAACCTCCCTGCGGTCTCGCGGTTCCAGGCTGTCCAGCATGTCTACGACAGGCTGCGGTAGGGAGCCCGAGGCGCTGGCCGTCTTCCACACATGCTGGCCGATTAGACGGTTGACCGCGTGCCGATACAGCCCTGCGCGGTCATGCGGGAGGCTGTGGTCCCCGTCCACGGTAGCCAGCATGGTCAGCAACAACGGATTGCCCGCCAGTTCCTGCAGTGCCGGCTGCGCGGCGAGCTCCTGTGCCCTCTGCCGTGCCATGTCTGGGCCGCTTCCTTCTTCATGGGCATACCAGCGGCGAAGGAACTCGTCGATGGCCGCCCGGTTGAAGTCAGCGATGGTGAAGTGGGCGAATCCGGCTTGGTCCAGTACCGCGCGCCGGTATCCGACGAGCCGCGAGGTCACAATGACCCGGACACTGGGCCAGCGTGAACTAAAGTCGGCGATGCGCTGCATCATGTCGGTACGAAGCTCCGGGTGGAAGATCTCGTCCAGGCCATCGAAGATGACCACGGCGTGGCCCTGAGCTAACACGACGTGGAGCACATCGTCGTGCAGTCCAAGCCCTTCGACTTCATGACGGCGGACCAGGTACCGCTCGATGGTCGACCGATCCTCGTGATCGGGCCGGTAGGCACTTAACTCGACTACGAACGGCACGCATTCGCTCAGCGCTGCCAGCCTGCCGGCCGCTCCGCCGTCACGAGCCAGCTCCACCGCCAGGTAACGCGTCAGGGTGGACTTGCCCGAACCAGGGTCTCCCAGGACCACCACACGCTCGTGGCGGGGGTCGGACAGTACTTCCAGCGCGTCGTGATCGGTGTCGGCCGCCTGGCTGGACAGCCGGGCCAGCATGCGGGCTGTGTCTTCCTGCAAGTCGCTGACGTCCACTTGCGCTGGTGGTGGGTCGGCATGCAGGCGAGGCGCGATGAAGGCCTCAGGCAGACGGACCGGTGCTTGTGTCTCCGGCACCGCCAGGGAGGTGAGTGGGTCCAGGGGGAGGGTGCTGTAGTACTGGCGCAGCCGTTGCTTGTACTCGGTGATGGCCTGATAGGTGCGCTGATCGAGACCGCCGTTCCCGTCGCTGCTTTTACCCTCGGCCAGGGCTGCCCGGCGCAGCGTCAGCAGGGGGACCGCATCAAGACCAAGGGCAATGGCCAGCTTCCGCACCGTCGTGTCCGAGGGGACCTGCATGGAAGTGGTGCTCAATGCCTGATTGACCGCGGTGCGGCCCAATCCGGCTCGGTGGGCCAACACTGCCTGCGTGGGGTAGCGCTTGGCGACCTGGGCGGCTTTGAGGCGTTCACGGAGTTCGGAAAGCGCCTTCTGCTGTGGTGTGCCCGGCACTTCCCGCTCCTCCGCTTGGACTGCCCGCTTCTGGCGGCCTGTTCACCCCTGTTCATTTTGGTTCACCGAACCACAGCGAACAGCAACTACGCGAAGTTCGGCCTCGGCATACCCCGCCCCCTGTCATGAAAGGGAGATCCTGCCGTGTCCGACCACACCGCCATCGTTCTGCTCACCTGCGCTCTCTCCGTCGTCATCGCCCTCATGTGCGGTACGGCAGCCGGTTATCTGGCCCGACGTGACGGCGCTAGTTACCCCGCAGTCTGTGCCCGGGCCGCCTCCACCGCTGCGCGCGCTGTTGCCCTGGCGGCCGCGATTGCTGGTGCGCTGGCCGTGCTGCGGCGTTGAACCCGCCTCTTCCAGCCCTGTCGGCGGGCTCTCGCAAGCCGCGAGGCGCCGGGCCAGCGCATGCGGGCGTCCGGCCTCCGTTGCACCACGGCAGCGAGCGGCTCCAAGCACCCCGCTGGAAGCCACCCCCTCTGCGGGCTCCCGACCGACATCAACTCCCCCAGCGCGGCCTCGACCGGGAACTGCTCGTTGTCCACCAGCACGGCGGACAAGGCGAAAGGCGTCACGCCTTAAGCCTGCCCGGCAACTGGCCCATCCGCGAGCAGTCATCCCGAACTTCGACTGGTCCGGCCTTCGAAGGAAGACCAGGGCCACCTGCGTGGCTTCGCCTGCCTCTCCGGTCGCCCGGGTGAAGGCTGCCGTGCGGTCCATGGCTGCGTACGCCCAGGCTTCACGGGTGTGGAGCATGGCGGCCACGCGCGGACGATCGAACCGGAAGTTGGCCCTATGGACGCCACCAACCCCGGCCCGCTCGCCCCCAAGGTCCTCGAACGAGAGGCCCGCCCCGGGCCCTCGACCTGTCCAGGGCTGGGAACCCGGGGCGGGAGTCGGGGACCCGTGCCGCCGGAGCTTGAGGACGTCTCGAAGTGGTCGCACAGTGCCAGGACCGAGCGCGCGAGCCGGACCTTTGGAAGGCGGCCCACAAGGCGGGCCGGACGTGGGTGAGGTTGGAGTACACCTCGATCCTCAGGCCGAGGTCGAGCCTGGGCTGAGCGGAGCCGGTCCAGGCAGAGGGTTCGTGCTCCCCGAGCAATCCAGCCCGCTCGATCTCCAACAGTCGGCCTCTCTCTCCCTCGACGGCGAGATCGTCCTGTCGGACGCGAACGGACTGCCCCTCCTCCTCGGCGTCCCGGCCGGCAACACACACGACAGCGAAGGGCTGAAACCCACGGTCGAGGGTCACCAAACGAGACACGACCCCCACCGCGGCCGCCACTTCAAACCCCAGCGCCTCCACGCGGACAAAGCCTACGATCACGCTGACCTGCGGAAATGATTACGCGGCAAACGCATCGAAGTGCGGATCGCGCGCAAAGGCATCGAGTCCAGCGAACGATTGGGCCGCCGACGCTGGGTCATCGAGCGGACGATGTCATGGCTGTCCGGCCTTCGACGCCTGAGCCGTCGCTACGAACGCGATCCCCGCAACTACCTGGCCCTTCTCGGGCTCGCCGCTGCCCTGTGCTGCTACAAACGACTCATCCGCCTCACCACGTAGGACACGGTCTTAAAGAGCGGCGTGCCGTGCACGGGGCAGCGATAGCCACATGCGAGCGGGCCCGCGACCGTCACCGGCAGGCTCAGCACCGGGCCGCCGCCGAGGAGAAGCTGCTGCAGACGCGCGAAGATCTGCCAGCGGCCGACCGAGAACAGCACCAGGCCGAGGAAGGGCTCGGGCAGACCGCGGATGCGCCCGCCCGGGCCGAACAGGAAGCACGCGCGGCCACGGCAGAAGCCGACCGTCTCACCCGGTCCGCCGCCGCGATGACATGGGTCCTGCCGGAGCCGATGCTCGCCGCGCCGACGTACCGCCCCGATCGACCACCCAACGGGACCGCCCTTGACGGCGCTACGTCACCTGTCGCGCCGTCTCAGCCGCCCCGTGTCACCTGTGATTGCCAGGCGGGACGCGTCTACAGCGCGGCAAGAAGGACCAGGAGGGCGATGATCCCGAAGATGATGAGCGGTCCCCACCACGGGCCCTGTACTCGGGGGCGTGGGTCGCGGGTATAGCGGCCGCGGTGATCCCGAAGCTGATACCGGCGGACCGCCCGGCCGACAGGGCGGCGGTATCTCGGACGGCGTCTCATGCCGGGAGTCTTCCAGTGGCCGGCTACATTCCGGGCCGGAATGGGCTGATCCAGGTTCGGTATAAAAGACGGGTCGGCGGTGAGTGCTGGAGTGTTGGTGTGGGAGGCGGGACGCCTGGCCTTCAAGCACTTCCAGGGCCGCCTGGGCCGTCGCGGCCCAGGTGACATCCGGCTCGCCGCGGCGCAGCCGGCTCACTCCATCGCCTTCGATCTGTGGCCGGGACACGGCTGTGCCCGCCAAGACGGGGGAGCCTGACGGGCACACGGCCAGTCTGACACCAGAGCGTCCGCTGCGCGCAGTGAACCGCTCACTCGGCCCCACTCTCCCTCCGAGGAAGGCCTTCGTACGGCGCGCCCACCTCGCCCCGGGCCGGAGCACCTCGCCCAGTCGGTCGGCAGAAGCCAGTGGATAGTGGAGCGGGAAATGCCGCTGACCGTTTGGGAGCCGGTCTGATGCGCGCTGTGGTGACCGCCCACGTGATCCGTCGGCCTGAAGCTCGCGGACCGCGGCCCGCCGGCCTGAAGCTCGCGGGCCGCGGCCCATGCGGCTCGCACGCACCATCGGACTGTGCCGACGGCCTCCGTGTGGGGGCTCGGCCGGGCAGGGAGAAATTTTCTCGGATCGCGTAAGAAGGGGGGCGGGCCGGCCCTATAAGAGGTCCTAACAAAGGCGTTGGACGTGGCGGTGTGTGATGAGGCAGGTGGCGATGCCGAGGAAGGCTTCGTGGATGTCGTCTCGTCTCTCCC
>NZ_JBHUYR010000016.1:0-121482 GCF_042668605.1 Streptomyces sp. NPDC057280 | reverse complement strand
TTTTGGCACGCTGTTGAGTTCTCAAGGAACGGACGCTTCCTTTGTACTCACCCGAGAGACTCTCTCAGGCTTTCCTCCGGGCGCTTCCCTTCGGTGTTTCAAACTCTATCAGTGTTTTTCCGGCCCTCAGACCACCCTCCCGCAGGCATGCAGAAGGAGATCCAGAGATAGGATCTGACAAGTTTGGTTGCTGCCTGGCAAGGACGCTTGGCGGCGTCGCTCAACCCCGGGCAGGAGTACGACTGTACACGGGGCTTCGGAGCACGTGCAAATCGATATGGGCTATGGTCTAGACCACTCGTCGGCGACGGGGCAGCAGGCGGCGGGCTCTCACGCGGAACCCGTACTTCATATGACATACCCTGCTGAACAGTGCGCCGTCCGATACAGGCAGTGACGGCCCATTCAGATCTCCACCCCTGGGAGGCTTCCCATGACCACCGTGACGTCCCCTCTTGCAGGACGCGCCATCGGACTGGCTTCCGTGCCCGATCCGGTCTTCTCCGGGGCCATGGTCGGCCCGGGTACGGCGATCGACCCCGTGCGTGAGCCTTCCGAGGCTGTCGCGCCCGTCGACGGAGTCATCGTCTCGCTTCACCCGCACGCCTTCGTCGTCGTCGACGACCAGGGCCACGGCGTGCTCACCCACCTCGGCATCGACACCGTGCAGCTCAACGGCGAAGGTTTCGAGCTGCTCGTGAACAAGGGGGACACCGTGACGCGCGGCCAGAGCGTCGTGCGCTGGAACCCGGCTGCCGTGGAGGCGGCCGGCAAGTCGCCGGTCTGCCCGGTCGTGGCGCTCGAGGCCACGGCCGAGGCCCTCTCCGAACTGCGTGACAGCGGCGATGTGAAGGCCGGCGACAGCCTCTTCGCCTGGGCATGACGTCAAGACCGTCGTATGACGGCATGTAGTGGCAACCACCGCGGCGGCGGGACCCGCCGCACTATCGGAGACGGGTGAGATGGAAGCAACGCTGCGAGGCGTCGGCGTGAGCCACGGTGTGGCCATCGGCGAGGTTCGGCACATGGGAACGGCGGTTCTCGAACCGCCTGCCAAGCAGATTCCGGCGGAGGACGCGGAGCGCGAACAGGGGCGCGCCCGCAAGGCCGTGGAAGCTGTGGCCGCCGATCTGATTGCGCGCGGCAATCTGGCGGGCGGTGAGGCCCAGGCCGTGCTCGAGGCCCAGGCCATGATGGCCCAGGACCCGGAGCTGATGGCGGACGTCGACCGGCGTATCGCCGTCGGCAGCACGGCCGAGCGTGCCGTGTACGACGCGTTCGCGGCGTACCGCGAGCTGCTGGCAGGGGCCGGTGAGTACCTCGCCGGTCGGGTCGCCGACCTCGACGACGTGCGGAATCGTATCGTCGCTCGTTTGCTCGGGGTTCCCATGCCGGGTGTCCCGGACAGTGACGAGCCCTATGTCCTGGTGGCTCGTGATCTGGCGCCCGCCGACACGGCTCTGTTGGACCCGACGCTGGTTCTCGGTTTTGTGACCGAGGAGGGCGGGCCGACCAGCCACAGTGCGATCCTGGCGCGGGCGCTCGGCGTCCCGGCTGTCGTCGCTCTGCCGGGCGCCGGTGAGCTGGCCGAAGGCACGGTGATCGCTGTCGACGGCAGCACCGGCGACATCTTCGTGGAGCCGAGCGAGGCGAAGAAGGCGGAGCTGGAGGCGGCCGCTGCCGAGCGCAAGGCGGCGCTCGCGGCGTCGACCGGACCGGGTGCCACGGCCGACGGTCACAAGGTGCCGCTGCTGGCCAATGTCGGTGGTCCGGCGGACGTGCCGGCCGCGGTGGAGGCCGGTGCCGAGGGTGTGGGTCTGTTCCGTACGGAGTTCCTCTTCCTGGACGACAGCAAGAACGCCCCGTCGGAGGAGAAGCAGGTCGAGGCCTACCGGCAGGTGCTCGAGGCTTTCCCCGAGGGTCGTGTCGTCGTCCGGGTGCTGGATGCCGGCGCGGACAAGCCGCTGGACTTCCTGACGCCTGGCGACGAGCCGAACCCGGCGCTGGGTGTGCGTGGTCTGCGCACGTTGCTCGATCACCCCGAAGTGCTGCGCACGCAGCTGACGGCTTTGGCTAAGGCCGCTGAGGGGCTGCCGGTCTATCTCGAGGTCATGGCCCCGATGGTGGCGGACCGTGCGGATGCCAAGGCGTTCGCCGACGCGTGTCGTGCGGCGGGGTTGCGGGCGAAGTTCGGCGCGATGGTGGAGATCCCGTCGGCCGCGCTGCGGGCGCGGTCGATTCTGCAGGAGGTCGAGTTCCTGTCGCTCGGGACGAACGACCTCGCGCAGTACACCTTCGCCGCGGACCGTCAGGTGGGCGCGGTGTCTCGGCTGCAGGATCCGTGGCAGCCCGCTCTGCTGGACCTGGTGGCGCTGTCCGCTGAGGCGGCGAAGGCCGAGGGCAAGAGCTGTGGTGTCTGTGGTGAGGCCGCGTCCGACCCGCTGCTCGCCTGTGTGCTGACCGGTCTGGGGGTCACCTCGCTCTCCATGGGTGCGGCGTCGATTCCTTATGTACGGGCGACTCTGACGAAGTACACGCTGGCGCAGTGCGAGCGGGCCGCTGCTGCCGCACGTGCTGCGGACAGTGCCGATGAGGCGCGCAATGCCGCTCAGGCGGTGCTGTCCGGCGAGTAGTGGTCGCTCTCGCAGTCGGGTTTTTGATGGAGGGGCGCTCCACCTGTGGGTGGGGCGCCCCTCTTCTTTTCAGTGATGGTGTCCTGGCGTCGGGTCCGCCGGTCCGAGGTCCGGCGGTACGCAGTAGTCGACGTCGGATTCCGGTGAGATGAGGTCGCCGGATTCGATGTCGGTGCAGTAGGCGTCGAACACCTCGCCCGCGGTCAGGGGCTCGAGGCCTTCGCCGCGCAGCCGCCAGCCGTAGATGCGGTCGGTGGCGCCGGGTGCGCTCGTGCGCATGACGAGTCCGCCGGGGCTCTGGGTGGCGAGGCCGAGGGCGAGGACCGTGGTGAATTCGAGGGCTTCGGCCTCGTCCAGCTGGACGTCTCCGTCGGCGGCCGTGTCCGCGTGGAGGACCGCGACGAGTGTTTCGGGGGCTCCCGAGACGCTGCACACGAGGTGTCGGTTGCCCGGGGGCGCGGTGTCGAGGATGCGGACGAGGAGGCCGGAGGCCCAGGTGAAGGCTGCTCGGCCGATGTCCTCTCCGCAGGAGGCGCAGGCACCGAGGCGGGCCAGGAGTGTGGACGCGTACTCCCAGGTGGCCTGCCGGACGGCTTCGTCGATCAGGGCCGGGACGAGGTCGGCCAAGGGGCGGCCGTCGTACGGGATGGTCGGGCCCGTGGCGGCGAGTTCGGCGGTGAATCGGGTGCGGCTGGACGGGATGTCCGGGTCGAGGCCTGTGTCGGCGCAGAAGGCGGCGTAGTCCTCGGGGTCGAACAGGGCGACCGTGGTGTGGCTGCCCTGGGAGGCGCGGGTGCGCAGGAGGGCCTCGACCTGTTGGAGATAGCGGGTGTGGTCGTCGAACGTGAAGCTGCGGTAGCGGCGCATGGCCCGGAAGTCGTGCTCGTCGGTGAGCACGCCGATGGTGCCGGCGATTTCGCGGCGCAGGACGCGTCGCATGGTCTGGTGGTCGGTGTGTGTCATTTTTCCCCCTGTGCACAGTCGATCAATGCTCACTCACAGTAATCGGCGGCACTGACAACGGGGGTGGGCTGGGCATTCCGCCGCCGGCGCGGGGCGTCGGCGGCGGAATCGGATCAGGCGCGCTTGCGGGCCAGGTCCTCGTAGAAGTGGAGCAGGTCGAGGTTGTCGATGGAGCCCGGGTTGACGGCCTTGTCCAAGGGGGTGCCCTGGAGCAGCCGCTTGACGGGGACCTCGATGCGTTTCCCGGTGAGGGTGTGCGGGATGCCGGGCACTTCGATGATCTCGTCGGGGATGTGGCGTGGTGAGAGCTGTTCGCGGATCGTCTGCTTGATGCGGCGGAGGAGGTCTTCGTCCAGCGTGGTCCCGGGGGTCAGGTGCACGAAGAGGGGCATCCAGTAGCCGCCGTCGGGCTGTTCGATGCCGATGACGAGGGATTCCTTGATCTCGGGGAGGCGCTCGACGGCTTCGTAGATGTCGGCCGAGCCCATGCGTACGCCCTGGCGGTTGAGCGTCGAGTCGGAGCGGCCGTGGATGACGACGGAGCCACGGGAGGTGATGGTGATCCAGTCGCCGTGGCGCCACACACCGGGGTAGGTGTCGAAGTAGCTGTCGTGGTAGCGGCTGCCGTCGGGGTCGTTCCAGAAGTGGATCGGCATCGACGGCATGGGATTGGTGACGACGAGTTCGCCGACCTCGTCGACAAGGGGCTTTCCGCTGGGATCCCAGGACTGGAGGTCGGTGCCGAGGCCGGCCGCCTGGAGTTCGCCGATGTGGACCGGGAGGGTCGGGACGGCGCCGGCGAAGCAGGAGCAGACGTCGGTGCCGCCGCTGACGGAGGCGATCCAGAGGTCGTCGCGGACCTCGTCGTGCAGCCAGCGGAATCCGTCGGGCGGCAGGGGCGAGCCGGTGGTGGCCACGCACTGGACTTTGGAGAGGTCGAAGTCGCGACCGGGGTGTACGCCGGCTTTGCGGCAGGCCATGACGTACGCGGCCGAGGTGCCGTAGAGCGTGGCCCCGGTGCGTTCGGCGATCCGCCACTGGGCACCGGTGTCGGGGTAGCCGGGGCTGCCGTCGTACAGGACGATCGTCGTGCCGGTGAGCAGGCCGGAGACGAGGAAGTTCCACATCATCCAGCCGGTCGAGGTGTACCAGAAGAAACGGTCCTCGGGGCCGAGGTCGCAGTGCAGGCCGAGTTGTTTGAGGTGTTCGACGAGGATGCCGCCCTGGGACTGGACGATGGCCTTGGGGAGGCCGGTCGTGCCGGAGGAGTAGAGCACCCACAGTGGGTGGTCGAAGGGCACCTGTTCGAAGGTGGGTTCCACCTCGGCGCTCGTCAGGACGGACCAGTCCAGGGCGCTTTCCGGGGCCTCGGTGCCGAGGAGCGGGATGTGGACGACGGCCCGCAGGGTGGGCAGTTCGCGGCGGAGTTCGGCGACGATGTCGCGGCGGTCGTGTTCCTTGCCGCCGTAGCGGTAGCCGTCGACGGTGAACAGGACGACGGGTTCGACCTGCTGGAAGCGGTCGAGAACGCTGCGGGCGCCGAAGTCGGGGGCGCAGGAGGTCCAGACCCCGCCGACCGCGGCCGTGGCGAGGAGGGCGACGACAGCCTGCGGGATGTTGGGGAGGTATCCGCTGACGCGGTCTCCGGGACGTACTCCGAGCGTGCGGAGTTCGGCCGCGAGGGAGCCGACCTGGCGGCGCAGTTCGGACCAGGTGACCGGTCGTGGCTCGTGGGTCTCGTCGACATGGAGGAGGGCCGGTTCGTCCGCGCGGGTGGTGGCCGCGCGCAGGGCGTGTTCGGCGTAGTTGAGGGTCGCGCCGGGGAACCACTGGGCGCCGGGCATCGAGCGGTCGCCCAGTACGCGCGCGTAGGGGGTGGAGAACCGTACGTCGAACCATTCCGTGACGGCTTCCCAGAAGGTGTCGAGCTCGTCGACCGACCAGCGGTGCAGTGCGGGATAGCCGCCCTGGGAGGGGGCGCCGTGGTGTTCGGCGGCCCAGGCCTGGAACCTGGTGACCTGTGCCCGTGCGATACGTTCCGGATCGGGCTGCCAGAGCGGCTGGGGGTTCACGGTCGACATGGGGCGGCTCCCGGACTGTGCGCGTCGTGTGCGGCGTCCGCGCACGGGCGGGGGTGTGCGCGTGACGCGGATGACACGGACGATGCCATGTGATCGACTTCTGCACCAGGGTGCGCCCCACATAGTCCGTGTCGTGAAGATGTGGTCCCGGCACGGGTGAACGGCAGTTGAACGACACACGCGCGTGGGGCGGTCAGTGGCAGGGTGAACAGCATGAACGGTCGTGACCTGGTGCGTTCGATGAAGGCGGTCGGTTCGGCGGGGGCGGCCCAGAGGTTGCGTACCGTACGGGCGGCTTGGCGCACGCGGCGTGCCGATGCCGCCGGGCTGCCGGCGCGGGGGGCCGAGCGGGCGCGCGTGCCCGGTTCGGTGCAGGACGTGGAACCCGGGCTCGGAGGCGGAGTGATCCGGTTCAGCCGATCCGAGCTGCGGATCACCGTGGCGGTGAACGGGGCGGTGTTCTGGGGCTGGGACGGGGCCGCTCCCGAGCCGTCGTACGCCTTGTCGGGCCGGTCTCCCGAGCCGGACCCGCGGGCGGTGCTGGAGCCGGACAAGGACGGCGGGTGGCGGGTGGTGGCCGAGCGGGCCACGGTCGTCGTCTCACGGCACGGTGCGGTCGAGGTGCAGACGCCCGGTGGGGTGACCCTGCGCCGCGATCTGCCGCCGCGCTGGTGGGAGCCGGTCGACGGGGGTGCGGCGCGCTGGATGCAGCGGTCGGAGGTCTCGGCGGACGCCCGCTTCTTCGGGCTGGGCGGGCGGGCCTCGGGGCCGCGGCTGCGGAACGGCACATACCGGCTGTGGAACACCGACCCCGGTCGTGCCTTCGGTCCGGGTGACGATCCGCTGTACCTCACGATGCCGGTGCAGCTGGTGGTGGCCGACGCGGCCACGCATCTGGTCTTCCACGACACCACGTGGGACGGCACGGTGACCCTGCGGGAAGGCGAGGAGGGGGCCGGTTCCGGGCACGACCGGCCCGGGTCGACCGAACTGCGGATGTCCGGCGGTCCGCTGCGCTGCTGGGTGATGGTGGGTACTCCCGCGCGCGTGCTGCTCGCCTGGGCCTCGCTCACGGGTGCGCCGGCGCTGCCGCCGGCCTGGGCGCTGGGCTACCAGCACGCGCGGTGGGGGTTCGGGAGCGAGCAGGAGGTACGGCGGATCGTCGCGGGCTATCAGGAGCGCGATCTGCCGTTGGACGCCGTCCACCTGGACATCGACCACTACGACGAGCACCAGGTGTTCACCGTCGACCAAGAGCGCTTCCCGAAGCTGCCCCGGCTCTCCGCGGATCTGCGGCGGGACGGGATCCGGCTGGTGTCGATCGTCGACCCGGCGGTCAGGGCTGAGGCGGGCAATGCCGTGTTCGACGCCGGGACGGCCGTGGACGCGTTCGTCCGGGACGGGGCGGGGCAGCTGGTGCGGGGCGAGGTGTGGCCCGGGGAGTCGGTCTTTCCCGACTTCACGCACGCGCGCGTGCGCAAGTGGTGGGGCGGGCTGTACGAGGAGCGGCTGGGCCAGGGGTTCGCCGGCTTCTGGCACGGCATGAACGAGCCCACGTCGTTCACGGCCTTCGGGGAGTCGACGTTGCCGCGTTCGGCCCGGCATGCCCTGGAGGGACGGGGTGGCGATCATCGCGAGGCCCACAACGTCTATGCGCTGTGCATGGCTCGGGCCGCCTACGAGGGCCTGCGGGAGCTGTCCCCGCAGCAGCGGCCGTTCGTGTTCTCGCGGGCCGGGTGGGCCGGCCTGCAGCGCTACGGGGGCGCGTGGTCCGGTGACGTGGCCACGGGCTGGCCCGGGCTGCGGGCGTCGCTGTCGCTGGTGATGGGGCTGGGGCTGTGCGGGGTGCCGTACTCGGGGCCGGACGTGGGCGGCTTCGACGGGAGTCCGTCGCCCGAGCTGTATCTGCGGTGGTTCCAACTGGGCGCGTATCTGCCGCTGTTCCGCACGCATGCGAGTCTGCGGGCGGGGCGCCGGGAGCCGTGGGAGTTCGGGCCCGAGGTGTTGGAGCACGCGCGTGTGGCGCTCGCGGAGCGTCGGCGGCTGTTGCCGTACTTCATGACGCTGGCGCATCTGGCGCGGCGCACCGGCACGCCCTATGTGCGGCCGTTGTGGTGGGGCATACCGGAGGACCGGGCGCTGCGCGACTGTGAGGACGCCTTCTTGCTGGGTGACTGTCTGCTGGTGGCGCCGGTGCTCGACCCGGGCGCGGACCGGCGTGCCGTGCAGTTGCCACGGGGGCGTTGGTACGACACGGCGACGGGGCGGGCGTACGACGGGCCGGGGCAGATCCTGGTGGACGCCCCGCTGTCGCGGATTCCGGTGCTCGCGCGCGCGGGTGCCGTCCTTCCGGTGCGCGGGGAGGACGGCGGGCTGGAGCTGGAGGTGTGGGCACCGGCGCGGGGACGCACCGGTGGCGGGCTGGTCGTGCCGGATGCGGGTGACGGGTGGGACGAGCCGGAGATCGAGCGGTACGTCGCCCGCTGGCAGGGGCGGCGGGTGGTGGTGGAGCGAGAGGGTGAGGACGGCGTGAGCGCGCCGCCTCACCCGGTGCGTGTGCGAGGTGCCGAGGAGCGCTGAGGCTCAGACGTACCGGCCCTCGAACCAGGCCCGTACCGCGCGCGTGTGCAGGGGGAAGGCGAGTTCCTCGGGCCTGCGCAGGAGGTGCCAGCCTTCTGTCTCGTCCGTCGCGGCGGACGCGGGCAGGCCTTCCGCCGGGCGCTCGGGCAGGGACCCGAACAGCAGGAGGTGCCCGTCGGGTGAGCTCATGGCGTCGACGAGGCGTACGTCGCGGCTCGCCGCGTCGATGCCGGTCTCCTCCTTGAGCTCGCGGACGACGGCCTGGCGCCAGTCCTCACGGTCGTCGATGTAGCCGCCGGGCAGTGCGATGCCTCCGCGCGCGGGGGCGACGGTGCGGGTGATGACGACGAGGCTGGTGCCCTTGGTGTCGTACACGGGCTGGAGGGCCACCGCGACCGGGAGCGGGTTGCGGTAGGCCACGGTGGCGCAGGCGGGGCAGGTGCGGGGCCAACCGGTGACGCCCTCTCCGAAGGGCGTTCCGCAGCTCGAACAGTGGGAGTCGGGCGCGGAGTTGGGGGTGGGGTGCTGAGTTTCGGACACGCGGCGGACTGTATCCGATCATCGGAGGGGCGTCTTCCGGGGGCGGCTCAGTGTTTGCCTGAAAGGGACTTCCTGGACACCGGGAAGTCGAAGTAGGTGTCCGGGTAGGGCTCGGGCTTGAAGGTGTAGTGCCACCATTCCTCGGCCAGGTTCACGAAGCCGAGGCCTTCCAGGGTGGACTTGAGCAGTAGCCGGTTGGCGCGCTGTGTGCCCTGGATGCGTGGGTCGAGGGTGTGGGCGAGGGCGTCGAAGCAGTCGAATCCGGTGCCCATGTCGACGGAGTTGTCGGGGAAGCGCTGGTCCTGGGGCGCGTAGCAGGGTACGAGGGTCTCGCCGGGGTGGTAGGGCCGGGTCGGCTTGGCGGGCAGGCGCACGATCGTGAGGTCCATGGTCGAGCCGCGGCTGTGGCCGGACTTCGCCGCGATGTAGCCGTCTTCGAAGAGGCGCGTCTTGTCGACGTTCGGGTAGAACTCGCTCTTCATGGCCTGGTCGTCGAGGTCCTCGGCCCAGCGGACGAAGTGGTCGACCGCGCGTTGCGGGCGGTAGCAGTCGTACACCTTGAGGCTGTAGCCCTGCTTCAGGAGCTTTCCCTGTGCCTTGTGGAGCGCTTCGGCGGCGGGGCGGGTGAGGATGCACAGGGGCTGCTGATAGCCGTCGATACGCTCCCCGACGAAGTTGTGGGGGGTGAAGTAGCGCATCTCCTGGATGATCGTCGGGTCCACGGTTCTGAGCGCCACGAAGTCCTTGGGTGCCTTGGGTTCCGGCGTCGCCCGTGCGGTCGCGGAGACGGCGGTCACGGTCAGCAGGGCAGCGAGTGCGGTGCCCAGTCCGCGCAGCGCGCGCGAGAGTCGTGTCATGCCTCTGCCTCTGCCCATCTCAGGTGTCCCGTGACACACTTCTGACGTTCCGTCAGATCAGCCGGGGAGGGATCTTGTCGCGCTCACGCACTCCTGTGGTCGAGGGATGGTTCGGCGGCGAGGGGGACGCGTTCCGCCTGTTGGGCACCCGCTGCTCCGCCTGCGCCGCGGTCTTCTTCCCTCGCGAGGACCTCCATTGCCGCAATCCGCGGTGCGCGGGCGGCGAACTCTCCGAGGTGCCCCTGTCGCGGCGCGGGCGCGTGTGGTCCTACACGGACGGCCGGTACCGGCCCCCGTCACCCTATGTGACCGATCCGGAACTTCCGTGGGAGCCGTACGCGTTGATCGCTGTAGAACTGGCCGCGGAGCGGATCGTGGTTCTCGGGCAGGGGGTGCCCGGGCTGAGCGTCGCCGATCTGGCGGTGGGCATGGAGGTGGAGGTCGTGCCCGGCGTGCTCCATGAGGACCCGCAGACGGTGTGGACGACCTGGCAGTGGCGGCCGACGACGGGGGTGGGGGCATGACGGGTGAGGTGGCGGTGCTCGGCGCGGGGATGCATCCCTGGGGCAAATGGGGGCGCAGTTTCGTCGAGTACGGGGCTACGGCGGCCCGCGCGGCGCTCGCCGACGCCGGGCTGGAGTGGCGGGAGATCGGCTCGATCGTCGGCGCGGACACGGTACGCGGCGGTTATCCGGGATACGTGGCCGGGGCGACGTTCGCCAAGGCGCTGGGGTGGCAGGGAGCCCGGGTCACGAGCGTGTACGCGGCCTGCGCCTCAGGAGCGCAGGCCGTCGGCACCGCGCGGGCCCAGATCCTTTCGGGGCTGGCGGACGTGGTGCTCGTCGTGGGGGCCGACGCGGCGCCCAAGGGGTTCTTCCGGCCCGCCGGCGGGGATCGGCCCGACGACCCCGACTGGTTGCGCTTCCGGGTGCTCGGGGCGACCAATCCGACCTACTTCGGGCTGTACGCGCGGCGCCGGATCGCCGTCCACGGCGACACAGTGGAGGACTTCGCACAGGTCAAGGTGAAGAACTCGGCCATGGGAGCGCTCAATCCGAACGCGCGCTACCGGAAGCGGGTCACCGGTGAGGAGGTCGCCGCCTCCGCGGTGGTCGCCGATCCGCTGCGTCTGCTCGACATCTGCGCGACCTCGGACGGCGGTGCCGCGCTGGTGCTGTCCAGCATGGAGTTCGCGCGTCGCCATGGCGTGGCGGAGCCGGTGCGCATCCGCGCGGTGTCGACGGTGACGCCGCGGTACCCCAACACCGTGCTGGACCTGCCCGACATCGCGACGGACTCCGCGGTGGCGGTGGAGCCGGCAGCGCAGACGTTCCGGGAGTCGATCGCCGGGGCCGCCTACGAGGAGGCGGGTGTCGGCCCTGAGGACCTCTCCCTGGCGGAGGTCTACGACCTGTCCACCGCCCTGGAGTTGCAGTGGTACGAGGACCTCGGGCTGTGCGGCGCGGGCGAGGGGGCCAAGCTGTTGCGGGAGGGTGCCACGGCCCTCGGCGGGCGCATGCCGGTGAACCCGAGCGGAGGGCTCTCGTCTTTCGGGGAGGCCGTCCCGGCGCAGGCGATCGCCCAAGTGTGCGAACTCGCCTGGCAGTTGCGGGGCACTGCGGGCGACCGGCAGGTGGCCGGGGCCCGGGTGGGGATCACGGCGAACCAGGGCCTGTTCGGGCACGGGTCGGCGGTGGTCGCGGTGCGCTGAAGACGGCAGCCGGAGTCGGAGGGCAAGGGCTTTCCCGTACGCTGCGTGATCACCTGGGAATCCTGCGTGAACGTCTCATGAACTGCGCTCGGGCGTGCGCCCGCGACGCCATCATGCTCCCGTGCCCTCCTGGACGGATACTCTCCGCTTCGCCTTCCAACCGGTGGTCAACCTGGCGACCGGTGCGGTCGCGGGGCTGGAGATACTCGCCCGCCCGGAGACCGGCGACGTCCTCGCCGAGGCCCGTCGTGATCCGGAGCTCGACGGCAGGCTGGCGGTCTCGGCGATCCGCGCGGCCGCGCGCAAGGAGACCTTGCTGCCTCTGCACGTCAACGTGTTCGCGGCGACCCTCGCCGACCTCGGCGGGCTCACCTCGCTGCACACCGCGGTGCGGGAGGCGGGCAGGCTGCCGTGGGAGGTGACGATCGACATCTCGCCGCCGTACACGCACGTGCCGCAGCAGGCACTCCTGGAGGCCGTGGGCGCGCTGCGCGGCCAGGGTTTCCGGATCAGTGCGGACGGGGTCGGGGACGGCGACGTACCCCTGCGGCTGCTCACGGACATGGCGCCCGACCTGGTGAAGCTCGACGCGTCGCTGCTCGCCCGGCCCGCGGCGGTGCGGGCGATGCGCACGTTGTGCGAGCAGCTCGGGGCGCTGTTGTCGGTGGAAGGGGTGGAGACGGAACTGCAGTGTGCGGCCGCGGTGGCGGCCGGTGCGCAGCTGGCGCAGGGCGAGCTGTTCGCGCCGCCGGCCCGGCTGTCCGCGGCGGACGTATACGTTCCGCCCCGCTCCCCCGGCGCCGCCTCGCTGCCGCGCTCGGGGCCTTCGGTGCGGCAGTTCGTGCGGCCCGCCGCGCTGCTGCCCGTCACCGCGTCGGCGGGCCATGTGCGGGCGCTGCTGACCGGGTCGCCGGAGGTGTCCGGGGTGCTGCTCGTGGACGCTCACGGGGTGCCGGTCCGATCGGTGCACCGTTCCAGGTTCCTGCTGTCGATGTCCGGGCGGTACGGGCACGCTCTCTACGCCGACCGACCGGCCGCCAAGCTGGGCGACGTGCCTCGCACGGTGGGGGTGGACGCCACCGCGTGGGAGGTCCTGGACGTGGTGGCGGTCGGCGGGCGGGACCGTACGTCGGACGACGTGGCCGTCGTGGACCACTTCGGCCGATGTGTGGGCGTCGTACGTCTCGCGGACCTGGTGCGGGCGCTGGCCGAGTCCCGGGTGGAGGAGGCGGTGGGGCTCAATCCGCTGACCCGGCTGCCGGGTTCGGACGCGATCACCGGCGAGGTCGACCGGCGGATCGCGGACGGGCGGGCGTTCACGCTGAGCTGGCTGGACGTGGACCACTTCAAGCAGGTCAATGACGGGGCCGGCTTCGCGGCGGGCGACGAGCTGATCCGGTCGGTGGGGCGGGCCTTGCAGCGTGTGGCGTCCGACAGCACGCGCGTGGGCCACATCGGGGGCGACGACTTCCTTGTCCTGGCCGATCCGGAAGGACTGGATCCGGTGGCGGCGTCCGTGCTGGACTCGCCGTGGTCGGCGGGCGGCCGTCCCGTGTCGTTGTCCCTGGCCACGGTGGTGTGCGCACCGGGCAGCGTCACGGACCACCGGCAGGCGGCGGCGTGTCTCGCGCCGCTCAAGAAGGCCGCGAAGTCTCTGAGCGGGGCGAGCTGGGTCCTGGGGTACGCGGGGCTGCCCGGGCACCAGATCCGGCGAGGGGCGGACGCCGCCACGCCTGTGGGGTTCCCCGGCGCCCGCTGAGCACGGCCTCCCCTGCGCGTCGCCGAGGCCGCCCTTCAACCGTTGTCGTCCGCGTCCTTGACGCCCCCTGGACACCGGTGAACACTTCCGATGTCAGTCGACATCGCCGTACATTCTCGGCGTATCCACGCACTGCGCCACGCAGGCCCAGCTGCTCCGAGGCCCGTCCCCCACGGGCGATTCGACTGCGACGGCACGCTCGTCACGGATGCCGGGCGGGGCGCGGGACCTCCTCGTCGCCGGCTGAAGTCGCTGTGGGAAACGCACCCTGCACGAAGGACCGGGGTCGAACACCCCGGGCCGGGGCCAAGGAGCCGCCATGAGCAACGGAGACATATTTGTCGGTGAGATCATCGGCACCGCGATCCTGATCCTGTTCGGCACCGGAGTGGTCGCCGCCGTCGTACTCAACTACTCGAAGGCGAAGGACGCGGGCTGGGTGGTCATCGCGTTCGGCTGGGGTTTCGGTGTGCTGGCCGGCGCCTACACGGCCGCGCCGCTGTCCGGGGGCCATCTCAATCCGGCGGTGACCATCGGGATCGCCGTCGACACCGGTGACTGGGACAAGGTGCCGATCTACATCGCGGGGCAGATGGTCGGCGCCGTTCTTGGCGCGGTGCTGTGCTGGCTCGTGTACTACGCGCAGTTCCAGGCCAACGCCGAGGAGGACATCGCCCAGCCGACGCTGGGGATCTTCTCCACCGCGCCGGCGATCCGCAATCCGGTGGCGAACCTCGTCACCGAGATCATCGCGACCGTCGGGCTGGTGCTGCCCATCCTGGCGTTCGGCCTGACCAAGGGGCTCGGCGAGTCGGGCACCGCGATCCTCATCGTCGCGTTCCTCGTGACCGGCATCGGCCTGTCCCTCGGCGGCCCCACGGGCTACGCCATCAACCCGGCCCGTGACCTGGGCCCGCGCCTCACCCACGCCTTGCTCCCGATCCCCAACAAGGGCACCTCGGACTGGGGTTACGCGTGGATCCCGGTGGTGGGACCGCTGATCGGCGGCGCGCTGTCCGGGCTCATCTTCAACGCAGCCTTCTGAAGGAACCGACGAAGGGGACGTCATGACGGACAAGTTCGTCGCCGCTATCGACCAGGGCACCACTTCGAGCCGCTGCATCGTCTTCAACCAGGACGGCGCCATCGTCGCCGTCGACCAGCGTGAGCACCGCCAGATCTTCCCCAAGCCCGGCTGGGTGGAGCACGACGCCACCGAGATCTGGTCCAAGGTGCAGGCAGTGGTGGCCGGGGCGCTCGCCAAGGCCGGGCTGCGCGCCGACCAGCTCAGCGCGCTCGGCATCACCAACCAGCGCGAGACGACGGTCCTGTGGGACCGCGCGACCGGGAAGCCGGTGCACAACGCCATCGTGTGGCAGGACACCCGGACCGCGGCGCTGACCAACCAACTCGGCGGCCCCGACGGGCAGGACCGCTTCCGGGAGCAGACCGGGCTGCCGCTCGCGACCTACTTCTCCGGGCCGAAGGCGGCCTGGCTGCTCGACAACGTGCCCGGGCTGCGCGCGCGGGCGGAGAACGGCGAGATCGCCTTCGGCACCATCGACTCCTGGCTCATCTGGAACCTCACCGGCGGAACGGACGGGGGCCGGCACGTCACCGACGTGACCAACGCCGGCCGCACCATGCTGATGAACCTCGAAACGCTCCAGTGGGACCAGTCCATCCTCTCCGCCATGAACGTCCCCGACGCCGTCCTCCCCGAGATCAGGTCCTCGGCCGAGGTGTACGGCACCGCAGTCGGCCAACTCGCGGGCGTGCCCGTGGCGTCCGCGCTGGGCGACCAGCAGGCGGCCGTGTTCGGACAGGCCTGCTACGACGTGGGTACGGCGAAGAACACCTACGGCACGGGCTCCTTCCTGCTGCTCAACACGGGCAACCGTCCGGTGCCGTCGAAGAGCGGCCTGCTGACGACAATGGGCTACAAGATCGGGAGTGAGGCGCCGGTCTACTGCCTGGAGGGCTCCATTGCCATAACGGGCGCCCTCGTCCAGTGGTTCCGGGACCAACTCGGCATCATCCGCACCGCCGACGAGATCGAACCGCTGGCCGCGAGCGTGGAGGACAACGGCGGTGCCTACATCGTGCCCGCCTTCTCCGGGCTGTTCGCGCCCTATTGGCGCTCCGACGCGCGCGGGGTCGTCACCGGCCTCACCCGGTACGTCACCAAGGCCCATCTCGCGCGCGCGGTCCTCGAGGCGACCAGCTGGCAGACGCGTGAGGTCGTGGACGCCATGTTCCAGGACTCCGGGGTGCACATCACGACCCTGAAGGTGGACGGCGGCATGACCAAGAACAACCTCCTCATGCAGCATCAGGCGGACGTCCTCGACGTGCCGGTGGTCCGGCCGAAGGTGTCGGAGACGACCTGTCTGGGTGCCGCGTACGCGGCGGGGCTGGCCACCGGGGTGTGGAACGACCTCGACGAGCTCAAGTCGCACTGGCAGAAGGACGTCGAGTGGACGCCGTCCATGGAGGCGTCGGTGCGGGACCGCGAGTACCACAATTGGCGCAAGGCCGTGGAGAAGAGCTTCGGCTGGGAGGAAGACGAGGCGAACTAGCCGCACGCGCGCGTGCGGTCGGAGAACCGGCCTCACGCGCGTGCGGCCCGTGAACGCGGCCCGTACCCCGGTCGGCGGGGGTACGGGCCGCTCCCGTGTCAGCTCGTGACGGCGGCCTGGCGGCGCTCCGCCGCCTGCGCCATCGCGTGCCGGACGACACCGATGAGGACCTCCTTGACCGACTCGCGGTCCCGGGCGTCGCACAGCAGCAGCGGCACGTCCTGGTCGAGGTCGAGGGCCTGGCGGACGTCCTCGGTCGGATAACGGGCCGCTCCCTCGAAGCAGTTGACGCCGACGACGAAGGGTATGGAACGCCGCTCGAAGTAGTCGATCGCGGCGAAGCTGTCCTCCAGGCGGCGGGTGTCGGCGAGGACGACGGCTCCGAGGGCGCCCTCGGAGAGCTCGTCCCACATGAACCAGAACCGCTCCTGGCCGGGTGTGCCGAAGAGGTACAGCACCAGGTCCTCGCGCAGGGTGATGCGCCCGAAGTCCATGGCCACCGTGGTGGTGCGCTTGCCCTCCACGCCGCTGGTGTCGTCGACCGGGCGTCCTGCCTCGGTGAGCAGCTCCTCGGTGCGCAGCGGCCTGATCTCGCTGACCGCGCCCACGAGCGTGGTCTTGCCCACGCCGAAGCCGCCGGCCACGAGGATCTTGAGCGTGACGGGCTCGACCGGGGGCTTTCCGCGCTCAGAACGCCCGAAGATCATTGATCTCTTCTCCTGCTGGATGGGGGTGGGGCGACGGTGGGCCGTAGCCTCCACCGCCGGGGGTTTCGATGACAAGTACGTCGCCGGGACCGACCTCGGCCGCGTCGCTGCCGCCGAGCACGGTGACCGTCCCGTCGGCGCGCTCCACGCGGTTGGCGCCCAGTGCCCCGGGTTCGCCGCCTTCCATGCCGTACGGCGGGACCCGGCGGTGCTGGGACAGCGTGGAGACGGTCATGGGCTCCAGGAAGCGGATGCGGCGCACCGCGCCGTCGCCGCCGCGCCAGCGTCCGGCGCCGCCGCTGCCCTCCCGGACGGCGAACTCGTCGAGCCGGACGGGCAGTCGCCACTCCAGGACCTCGGGGTCGGTGAGCCGCGAGTTGGTCATGTGGGTCTGTACGACGGGCGCGCCCGGGAAGCCGTCGCCCGCGCCGGAGCCGGACGCGACCGTCTCGTAGTACTGGTGGCGGGCGTTGCCGAAGGTCACGTTGTTCATGGTCCCGGAGCCCTCGGCCTGGACGCCGAGCGCCGCGTAGAGGGCACCGGTGATGGCCTGCGAGGTCTCGACGTTGCCGGCGACGACGGCCGCGGGTGGCTCGGGCGCGAGCATCGAGCCGGGCGGCACGATGATCCGAAGGGGCCGCAGGCAGCCGTCGTTGAGGGGGATGTCGTCGTCGACGAGGGTGCGGAAGACGTAGAGGACCGCGGCGTTGACCACCGCGAACGGGGCGTTGAAGTTGCTGTCCAGCTGCGGGGACGTGCCCGTGAAGTCGACGGTCGCGGAGCGGTTCTCGCGGTCCACGCGCACGCGTACCCGGATCATCGCGCCGGAGTCGGTCTCGTAGGCGTACTCGCCGTCGTCGAGGGTGTCGACGACCCGGCGTACCGCTTCCTCGGCGTTGTCCTGGACGTGCCGCATGTAGGCCTGGACGACGTCGAGCCCGAAGGTCTCGATCATGCGTGCGACCTCGTCGACGCCCTTGCGGTTGGCGGCGATCTGGGCCCGCAGGTCGGCGAGGTTGGTCCTCGGGTTGCGGGAGGGGTAGCGCGTCTCCGTGAGCAGGCGGAGCGTCTCCTCCTCGCGGAAGCGGCCCTTCTCGGCGAGGAGCCAGTTGTCGAAGAGGATGCCCTCCTCCTCGATGCTGCGGCTGTCGGCCGGCATGGAGCCCGGGGCGATCCCGCCGATCTCGGCGTGGTGGCCCCGGGAGGCGACGTAGAAGAGGATCTCGCGGTCACTCTCCGTGTCTTCGGGGTCCGACGCGGCGAAGACGGGGGTGATCACCGTGACGTCCGGCAGGTGTGTGCCGCCGTGGTACGGGTCGTTGACGGCGTAGGTGTCGCCCGGCCGCATCGCCGAGACGCGGCGCCGGATGACCTCCTTGACGCTGGTGCCCATCGAGCCCAGGTGGACGGGGATGTGCGGGGCGTTGGCCACCAGGTTTCCGTCCGGGTCGAAGAGCGCGCAGGAGAAGTCGAGGCGCTCCTTGATGTTGACGGACTGGGCCGTGGACTCCAGCCGGGCGCCCATCTGTTCGGCGATGGACATGAAGAGGTTGTTGAAGACCTCGAGAAGAACCGGGTCGACTTTCGTGTCGAGATCGGAACTCTGCGTGACCGCCACGCGTTCCATGACCAGATGCCCGTCGTCTCGCGCCACGGCCTGCCAGCCGTCGTCGACGACGGTGGTGGCGCCGGCCTCGGTGATGATCGCCGGGCCGGTGACGGTCTCGCCGGGAGGCAGGTTCTCGCGGCGGTGGAGGGGTACGTCGCGCCAGGCGCCGCCCGTGTGGAGGCGGACGGTCTCGGGGACGGCGGGGTGGCCTTCGTACGGGGCGAGGGCCGACAGATCGGGGGGTTGAGTGATGCCGGTGGCTTCCACGGAGAGGGCTTCGACGACGATCGGGCGGTCGAGCGTGAAGGAGTACGTGGCGCGATGACGTGCTTCGAAGGCGTCGCGCATCGCGGCGGGTTCGGTCAGCTCGACGGTGAGGGCGGTGTCGGTGCCGTCGTAGCGGAGCTGGGCGCGGCGGGTGATCCGGATACGGTCCTCGGGGATGTCCTCGGCGAGGAGTTCGGCGCGGGCGGCGCTCTCCAGGTCGTCGGCGGTCTTGAGGACGCCGGGCATCGAAGCGGTCTCCAGAGGTGCCTCGACGGACTGTTCGCGCATGGCCGTGGTGTCGGCGAGGCCGATGCCGAGCGCGGAGAGGACCCCGGCCATGGGGGGCACGAGGACGGTGCGCATGCCGAGGGAGTCGGCGACCATGCAGGCGTGCTGGCCGCCGGCGCCACCGAAGGTGGTGAGTGCGTAGCGGGTGACGTCGTGGCCCTTCTGGACGGAGATCCGCTTGACGGCGTTGGCGATGTTGGCGACCGCGATCTGGAGGTAGCCCTCGGCGACCTGTTCGGGGGTGCGGTCGTCGCCGGTCCGTTCGCGGATCTCGCGGGTGAGGGCGGCGAAGCGGTCACGGACGAGTTCCGCGTCCAGGGGTTGGTCGCCGTCGGGGCCGAACACCTGCGGGAAATGGGCGGGTTGGATGCGGCCGAGCATGACGTTGGCGTCGGTGACGGCGAGCGGGCCGCCCGCGCGGTAGCAGGCGGGGCCCGGGTCCGCGCCCGCCGAGTCCGGCCCTACGCGGTAGCGGGCACCGTCGAAATGGAGGACCGAACCGCCGCCGGCGGCGACGGTGTGGATGTCGAGCATGGGCGCACGCAGCCGGACTCCGGCGATCTGGGTGGTGAAGACCCGTTCGTACTCGCCCGCGTAGTGCGAGACATCGGTCGACGTGCCGCCCATGTCGAAGCCGATGACCCGGTCGAAGCCCGCGAGGTGCGACATCCGGGCCATGCCGACGATGCCGCCGGCGGGCCCGGACAGGATGGCGTCCTTGCCGCGGAACTGACCGGCCTCGGTGAGGCCGCCGTTGGACTGCATGAACATCAGCCGCACACCGTCGAGTTCGCCGGCGACCCGCTCGACGTACCGGCGCAGGACGGGCGAGAGGTAGGCGTCGACGACGGCGGTGTCCCCGCGCGGGACGAGCTTCATCAGGGGGCTGGCCTCGCTGGAGAGCGAGATCTGCGGGAATCCGATGCGGGCGGCGAGTTCGCCGACGGCCCGTTCGTGCGCGGGGTGGAGGTGGCTGTGCATGCAGACGACGGCGACCGCGCGGATCCCGTCGTCGTAGGCCTGCTGGAGGGGCTCGGCGAGGGCGTCCAGATCGGGGGCGCGCAGGACGGTGCCGTCGGCGGCGATGCGTTCGTCGACCTCGATCACGCGCTCGTGGAGCAGTTCGGGCAGTTCGATGCGGCGGGCGAAGATGCGGGGCCGGTTCTGGTAGGCGATGCGCAGGGCGTCGCGGAAGCCGCGGGTGATGATCAGGAGGGTGCGTTCGCCCTTGCGCTCCAGCAGGGCGTTGGTGGCGACGGTGGTGCCCATGCGGACGGCCTCCACCGGGTCCCGGGAGCCGTCCAGGAGCTGGGTCACGCCGGTGACGGCCGCGTCGGCGACGGAGGACTCCTCGCTCGGGTGGGACCGGGGCCGGGTCGGGGCCGGGCTGTCGGAGAGCAGCTTGTGGGTGAGCAGCCGGCCGTCCGGGCGGCGCGCGACGATGTCGGTGAAGGTGCCGCCCCGGTCGACCCAGAACTGCCAGCCTGTCGTCACGTCCGTCTCCCCGATCGTGCTGTTCGGCACCGTGTCCGTGGGCCGGCGGCGGGCCGCCCGCGAAGGTCGTCGACGATCAGTCGGATCCTATCGGGAGGGCTGTGCCGGCGCCCGCCCGCTCCGCGCGGGCAGGGCCTTGTCTCACAGCGCCCTGAGGCCGTTGATCACGTCCCGCAGGATGCTCTCGTCCGGGAGCTCCGCGGGCGGCACGGGCCGGTTCACATGCACGAACTCCGCGTCCACGAGGTCACCGATGAGAACGCGCACCACGCCGATGGGCAGGTCGAGTTCGGAGGACAGCTCGGCGACCGACTGCGGGGTCTCGCGGCACAGGTCGACGATGTCCACATGCTCCGGGGACAGCGAGTGGTCGCGTTCCGGGTCGTCCGCCTGGGGCTCCGTGACGACCACCGCGATGAGGTCCAGGCGGTGCTGGGCCGCGCTGGTGGTGCGGCCGCGCGTCATGGCGTACGGACGGACAACCGGTCCGGCCTCGTCGTCGAACCAGTGACTTCTTCCCTGACCGTCAGTGCTCATGTCATCCCACTACCCGCCCTGAGGCAGATCGGTGCGTGGAGCGGAGGCGAGATGTACACCGACTCGCTTGACGAGGAGCGTCATCTCGTAGGCGACCAGGCCGACGTCGGAGTCCGCATCGGAGAGGACGGCGAGGCAGCTGCCGTCGCCGGCGGCGGTCACGAACAGGAAGGCGTCGTCGAGTTCGACGACCGTCTGCCGGACACTGCCCGCCTCGAAGTGCCGGCCCACGCCCTTGGCGAGGCTGTGGAACCCGGAGGCGACGGCGGCCAGGTGCTCGCTGTCCTCCCGGGTCAGGTCCTTGGAGACCCCCGTGGGCAGTCCGTCGCCGGAGAGCACGACGGCCTTGCGGATGCTTGCGACGCGGTCCACCAGTTCGTCCAGGAGCCAGTTGAGCTCGCCGGACTTGGTCGTCGCGGCGTGGCCGGTCGTCTTCGGTGCGGTCATCGA
Organism: Streptomyces sp. NPDC057280; assembly: GCF_042668605.1. Lineage (NCBI taxonomy): Bacteria > Bacillati > Actinomycetota > Actinomycetes > Kitasatosporales > Streptomycetaceae > Streptomyces > Streptomyces sp. NPDC057280. The sequence goes on along the minus strand of NZ_JBHUYR010000016.1, from coordinate 100,427 downwards.
CCGTCCCCCTTAGTTCCTCGTGGTGCTGTGCCGCTGTGGGCGTCCTCGCCCGCGGCGTTCTCGTCACGGCCGCGCTGCCAGCCACGCTGGAGCGACGCCATGCGGCTGCGTACTTGGTCGGCGTCCCGCTCCTCGAACCCGGCTTCCGGGTCGGTGGTGCGACGCTCGGGGCTCTGCTTGAGCTGCGGAGCCAGGTTGGCCTGCCGGACACGCCGGGGCAGCGGGGTCGTGCCGGAGGCGTCCTGCCGCGGATCGGGATCGCCGGCCCGCCCTGGCTCGGGGGCGGTGCCGCCGGCGAGCGGCGTTCCGGGGCCTGCGCCGGGCTGGGTCTCGGAGCTGCCGGTCAGGCGCGTGGCGTCGCCCGAGCCGCCGCTGGACGCGATTTCGGCGCGCCGGGTGCGGCGGGGAAGCGCGGAGGCCCCGGGTGCCGGGGTTTCCTGCTCGTCGCGGCGGTCGGCGACGCCGGTGGTGCGGCGCTGCGGGCCCGTGGCTCGCCTACGGGCGGGGAGCGGGGGTGGTGTGGCGGAGCGCGGCCGGTTCGCGCCGCGTACGGGCTCCTCGTCCGGGTCCGGGCGCCGCGCGGGCTGCTCGGTCACCGGGCGGCCGTGCGAGCTGACCAGCTTGGGTGTGCGCCGCTGGGGCAGGGGCACCGGGGCGCTCAGGTCGTCGTCGCCGTCGGTGTGCCGCTCGAAGAGGTCGGGGGTCTCGCGGGATGCTCCGTCGGCGGTGTCCTCGGTGCGGACGAGGCCGCGCCGGGGGCGGAACAGGCCGCCGCGTTCGCTGTCCTCGTCGTCGAGGGCGCCCGGGAAGTCGTCGATGGCGTCGAGGTCCACGGGGGCTTCCAGCTCGACGGGGCCGTCCAGGAGCGCCGCCGGGAGGCCCGGCAACTGCCCGGGGACGTGGGCGAGTTCGGCCCGGCGGGCCTCCTCCAGCTCGGCCTCCTTGGAGGGCTGGGGGCGGTCGAGGCGGAAGCCGATGCCGTTGGTGTCCGGGACGTCGTCCGTCAGCAGGGTGTTGGGGATGAAAACGACGGCCGTCGTGCCGCCGTACGGCGAAGGCTGGAGGGAGACCCGGACGTTCTGCCGCTGGGCGAGCCGGCTGACCACGAACAGGCCGAGCCGGTCGGTGTCGGACAGTTCGAACTCCGGTGTCTCGGCGAGCCGGAGGTTGGCGTCCAGCAGGGCGTCGGCCGCCATGCCGAGACCACGGTCGTGGATCTCCAGGGTGAAGCCGTTGGCGACCCGCTCGCCCAGGACCTGGACGGCGGTGTGCGGCGGGGAGAACACCGTGGCGTTCTCCAGGAGTTCGGCGACGAGATGGGTGAGGTCGGCGACGGCCGGGCCGGTGACCGCGACCCTGGGCAGCCGGCGGACCTCGATGCGCTCGTAGTCCTCGACCTCGGCGACGGCGGCCCGGACGACGTCCATGAGCTGGACGGGCTTGCGCCACTGCCGGGAGGGGGCGGCCCCGGAGAGGATCACCAGGCCCTCGGCGTGCCGGCGCATACGGGTGGTGAGGTGGTCGAGGCGGAACAGGTCGGCGAGTTCGTCGGTGTCCTCGGTGCGGCGCTCCATGGTGTCGAGCAGGGTGAGCTGCTTGTGCAGGAGCACCTGGCTGCGGCGAGCGAGGTTGACGAAGACCTCGGCGACCCCGGCGCGCAGTTCGGCCTGTTTGACGGCGGCCTCGACGGCCGCCCGCTGCAGGGTGTTGAGGGCTTGGCCGACCTCGCCGATCTCGTTCTTGTCGTACTCCAGACGCGGGACCTCGGTCTCCACGTCGACCTGCTCACCGGCGGAGAGCCGGCGCATGACGCTGGGCAGTCGCACGCCGGACGCCTCGTGGGCCTCCAGGCGCAGCTGGCGCAGGTCGCGGATGAGGCCGCGGCCGACGCGCACGGAGAGGAAGATCGAGAAGAGCAGGGCGAGCAGGCCGAGCACGCCGGCGACGGCGGCCTTGACGATGACGCCCACCGCGAGCGGCTCCACGCGGTCCTGGTAGCGGTCGCCCGCCTGGTCGTCGAGGGTGGCGAGCCCGTCGAGCACACCGGCCGCGGCGGCGTCCCAGCTCTTGGCGGTCAGGGCGCTGGGCGGGCCGGGTTCGGAGTTGTTGACGGTCCGCTCGGCGGAGCGCAGGGACGCGGTGGAGGCGTTCTTCCAGAACCTGTCGTAGCGCTCGCGTTCGGAAGCGGGCAGCACCGGCAGGCTGATGTCGTACAGCATGTCGCGCTGCGCGATGAGGTCGGAGACGTCCCGGATCTCCTCGCGGGTGAGTCTGCCGACCACGAGCGCCGATCCGAGCAGGGCGTCCTCGCGGGAGAGCAGTTCGCGGGCGCGGGCGACGTTGACCAAGGCGCGCGCCTGCTTGTCCATCTCCACGTTGTTTTCCACCCCGTCGAGGGAGGCCAGGAGGGCGTAGCAGGGGTCCACGAGCCCGTTGTAGCGACCGAGGGCCTGGGCCCGGGTCACCGTGCCCTCCTCGACGCTGCGACGCAGGGAGCCGACGCTGTCGAGCGCGTCCAGCACGGTGGTCAGGAGTTCGTCGTCATCCGCGTCGAGTCCGTCGCGGACGTCGGGGTTCTGCGCGCTCTTGCGGAACTTGGCGATGGCGTCGTCGGAGGCACCGCGGGCGGTGCGCAGCGCGGAGAGCGCGTCCGACGCCCGCGGGTCGGCGAGATAGACGAGGGTCTGGCGCCGTTCCTGCTGGAGGATGCGGACCGTGTCCTCGGTGGGGTAGCCGATGTCCTCAACGGCTCTCGACACCTGGAAGAGCTGGGTGACCGCACGTCCCGTGAGTACCGTGGCGAAGCCCCAGACCGCGGCCAGGGACACCAGCGGCACGAGAAGCAGCGCCACGATCTTCCGGCGGATCGACTTCCCGCGAAAGCGCATGGCCTCCCCCAGCTGGTCCCCCGCCGGCCGGGGGTACACATGTGCGTCAACAAACGCCGCGAGCCTACTACCGACGCACAGTTAACTCGAAGACCCTTCCGGAGGGCGAACTTCCGCACCGGTGGCGCGAGATGGGGAGTTGTCCGGGCATTGCGGGAGATTGCCTCCCGCAAGCGCAGGACGACGACCCGCACGGATTCGGCCGACAGAGGTGGGCAGTTGGCCAGAATTTTTCGTTCCTTGGGAATCTTCGGGCCAGGTTGTTCGTCCTTCTCTTCAGGAAATGGGTGCGGAATCGGCCACACGAGCCGCATCCCGCAACCGGGCGGCGTAAAACAGCGCAAGCCGGGCAGCCACTGGGGAGCCGTGTGTTCGAGCACGGGTAAGCGGTCTGCTGGCGGTGGGGAGTGACACCTTGATGGGCACGGCGGAGCGGCAAGAGGCGCCCACGGCGGGCGAAGCGGCGCACCTGACGGCGCGGCGCGACCCCGAGGCACCGAATCGCGACATTCCGACGGACGACGGCGCAGCCGGGCCCGGCGCACAGGCCGCAGTGCGGGAACCGGCTCAGGAACAGCCGTACTACCGCCCGTTGTGGGTCGAGGAGCCGGCACGGCGGCGTCGCATGCCCGATCCGGTGCGTACGGCGGCGGTGCGGGCGGTGCTGATCATCGCGGTGACGCTGGTCCAGGCGGTAGTGGCGTTCCTGTGCACGCTGGCCGGGTCGTGGCTGGCGTTCCCGATGGTCCTCAGCAGCGTGGCGAGCACGGTGGTGGCGACATGGGGCGCCCTCGACGTCTGGGTAACCCGCCAGGTCTGGAACCAGCGCAACGGCGTGGTGTCGACGCCGAGCAGCACCGCGCGTGCCCTGCGGCGCGAGCGGCGCAAGGCACGGCGGCAGGCCAGGGCGGCCGAGCGGGCGCAGGAGCGGATACGCCGGCGCAGCGGGGCGGGCCAGCTGTCCCACCCCTGAACCCCGGCCAGGGCTTGACCGACCCCGGGCTGAGCCGCGCCGGCCCCGTCAAGGCGCCGACCCTGACCAAGGCGCTGACCCCGGTCAGACGACGTCTGACATGCCGTTACGACGCGCTCGGTGCCGGCCGCTTGAACATCCGCGTGGCCGTGATCTCGCTGTGCACCGCTTCCTCGGCCTGCGGCTGCTGCGGCAACCCCGGACGAAGGTGTTCCTCCACGCTGATGTACTTCAGCCCGGCCCTGAGGTCGGCGTCGTTGCGCAGCCGGATGACCAGCGGGAACTCGGCGAGGGCCGTCGTGTCGAACAGGCCCGTGGTGTAAAGGAGTTGGACACCGAGGGCATCCGAGACGGCGCGCTGGAGCTCCAGCAGATACGTGGCGTTGGCGCGCCCGATGGGGTTGTCGAGGAACAGCGTGCCCGCGTGCCGGTGCTTGTCGCGGCCCCGGTCGTTGGAGCGCAGCGCGGCCATCGTGCAGTACAGGGCGATGGCCGCGGTGAGCAGCTGGCCGCCCGAGAACACGTCGCCCATCTGCCCCACCGGCACCCGCTCGGCGCGCAGCACCGCGTCCGGCTTGAGGATCTCCACCGCGACGCCCTTGGGCTGAAGGGCCGCGCCGACGCCTCTCAGCAGCAGGGACATACCGTCGCGCCGCAGGTCGGAGTTCTTCTTCACGGCCGCGCGGGTCGCCTCGTCGATGACCTTACCCAGCCGCTCGGTCAACGTGGCCTGGTCGGGCTCCTCGAAGCGGATACGCAGGAACTCCTGCCCGGACCACTCGCCGAGCCCCTCGGGCAGCCGGGACAGCCGCTGGGCGGACCTCAGGGTCGCCAGCGCCGACTCCACGAGCCCGCGCAGCCGGTCCACGATCGAGTCCCGGTTCCGCTCCAGCTGCGCCAACTCGTCGGTGAGGACGCGGAGTCGGGGGGCGAAGGCGTCCGCCCACTTCTGCGCGTGCTCCGGCAGCGCGGAGGCGGGCAGTTCGCGGATCTGCTGGCGGGCGGGGGTGCGGACCTGCTCGTAGCGGGTGGAGTTGGCGTGCCGGACCAGGACGTCGCTCGCCTCGCGCACGGCGGCCTCGGCGGCGGACAGGTCCGCCGCGCAGCCGCGCAGCGACCGGCGGGCTTCGGCGGCGGCCTGCCGGGCCTCCTCAGGGCTGCCGGGGTAGGCCTCGGTGTCCTCGGGCTCGTCCTCCGAGGCGTGTTCGCGCAGCAGGTCGCGGAGCATCGCGGCGATCTCGTCGAAACCGCCGGCCGCGTCCTCGGCGGCCCGATGGGAGTCCAGCAGCTCGGCGTGTGCTTCCCGGGCCTGCGTCAACGCCTCGGTGCGGGAGGCCAGTTCGGCGGTCGCCGTGCGCAGCAGGGCCTGTGCGTGGTCGGCGTCGCGCGGCTGGAGCTCCTCCGCCAGTTCGGTGTGCGCCTCGCCGTCCTCGGGCGCGTGCCGTTCGGCTTCGCCGCGCAGTCGGCCGAGTTGCTCGCTCGCGCTGGACATCCGCGTCTCCAGGAGCTGGACCAGCTCCTCGGCGCGGGCCGCGGCGGCCTGCCGGGACGGCCCGTCGGACCCGTCGGGCGACTGGAGCAGCGCCTCGGCGCGGGTGCGGACCTTGTTGCTCAGCCGGTCCAGCTCGGCCAGGGAGGCGCTTTCGTCGCTCTCCGCGCGTGCCTGCTCGGCGCGCAGGTCGGCGCCGACCCCGACCTTCTCGTAGAGCTGGGAGGCGGCCCGGTAGGCCTCGCGGAGCGCTGGCAGGGACGCCTTCGGCGCGTCCGTGTCCCCGTCCGGTACGTCGTCCGGGGCGCCGGCGATCTCGGCGCGCTCGGCGCGCAGGGCACGCGCGGTGCGGCGGGCGTCGTCGGCGGCCCGCTGGGCGGCACGCCGGTCCTCGTCGGCGGCGCGGGCCCGCTCCAGGCATGCCTGGGCGCGGGCTTCCGACTCGGTGGCCTCGTCGGCCAGTTCACGGAGCTTGACCTGCCAGCCGGCGCGCTCCCGCAGCCGGAAGGCGAGCCCGGCGAGGGCGTCGGCGGCCCGGCGCGCCTTCTGCGCGGCCTCCTGCCGCTCCTCGCGCACCTGGGTGGCCTCGGCGGCGGCCTCGTCGGCCTCGGCCCGCACGGTCCGCGCCTCGGCCAGCTCGGCCTCGGACTCCTCGGCGAACGCGCGTGCCTCGCGCGCGGCCTCGGCCAGCTCGACGAGCCGGCCGGCCGGGCAGCCGGTGCGCCAGGAGGCGAGCCGCGCCGCCAGCTCCCGGTCCTTGCCGAGCCGTGCGGCGAGGGAGCGGATCTCCTCGTCGCGCTCGGTGGCCCGGGCGCGCAGCGCCTGCCGCTCCTCGTCGGCGGCGTGCTCGTCGTGCATGGCGGGGTTCGGCGGGACGAGGAACACGCCCTCGCTCCCCGAGCCGGACGCCGGAGTCGGGGCGAGGAGGGCGGCCGCGGTGCCGACGGCGACGGCGGAGCGGGGCAGCAGGGCCGCCTCGCTCAGCGCCTCGCGGGCGCGTGCGTGGGTGTCCGGGTCGGTGATGATCACGCCGTCGACCAGCTCGGGCCGGGCGGCCAGCACGCGCGCGTGGTCGGTGGGGTCGACGGCCTGGGCGAGGTAGCGCCAGCCGGGCAGCGCCGGGATGCCGTGCTCACCGAGGAACTCCACGGTCGCCAGCACGTCCGGACCGGGCGGCAGCAGTCCGCCGTCGCCGAGCGCGCCGAGGATGCGGGCGTCGTCGGCGGCCGCGGTGCGCAGATCGAAGAGCTGGCGTTCGGCGGAGGAGACGGCGTCGTCGAGCAGCTCGCGCAGTTCGTCGGCGAAGCGGTCGAGGTCTTCCGGCGTCAGGATGTCCTCGGTGTCACCCTGCTCCGCCGCGCCGCCCTGCGGGGAGCCGTCGGCGCCCGCCCTCGGCACCGGCACGCCCCCGCGCGCCGCGCCGGACGCGCCCGTCAGGCTCAGCAGCTCCGCCAGCCGCGGCTCGGCCGCCAGTGCCTCGGCGAGGCGTCGCTCGGCGTCGTAGGAGCGCTCGGCCGCGGCGGCGGCGTCGGCCGCGCGGGCGGCCGTCAGTTCGGCGCGCGACTCCGCGGCACCCGCCTCGCGCGCGTGCTCGGTGGCCCGGCGGGAAGTCTCCCGGGCGGTGTCCCAGGCGGCGACCGCGGTCTTCTCGGCGTCACTGGCGGCGAGGGCCGCGCGCGCGGGGTCGGCATCGGGGGCGCTGTCGTCGAGCCAGCCGGCCCGGACGGCCTCGGCGGTCTCCTGCTCGACCTCGGTGAGGCGCTGCCGCAGATGCCCGACCTCGCTGCGGGCGCGCTGGGCCTCGGTGGCGGCGGCGGTGGAGTCCCGGTACGCGGACTCGCCGACCTCCTGAAGGGCGGCGGAGCGCTCCTCCTCCTCGTTGGCGAGCGTCTCGGCGCTCTCCGCGGCCGCGTGCAGGGCCCGTACGAGGTCCACGGCGGCCTTGGCGCGGGCGGCCAGCGCCGGGGCCGCGTCCCGCTCGGCCTCCTGGATCGCGGCGGACACGCGCGCGACGCGGTCGGCGGCGGCGCGGTGGCGCAGTACGGCCTCGGCGGCCTGCCAGGCCGAGTGCAGCGTCCGGGCGTCGGCGAGCTCGCGCTTCTGCGCGGCGGCGGACTTCTCGGCCGCGGCAAGCGCCAAGGAGGCGTGCCGGTAGGCGAGTTCGGCGGCGATCAGCGCGCTGCGCTCGCGCGCTCCCTCGGCGTGGGTGACGGCGTAGGCAGCCGCGGTGACCCGCTGGGCGAGGTCGGCGGCGCGCACGCGCTCCTGGGCGCCGCGCGCGGAGAGCCGCCGCGCCAGCGTGCGGGTACGGCGCTCGGCGCCGGCGTGGATGTCACGCGCGCGTGAGCGCGCCTCGGCCGCCTCGACGATCCGGCCGAGCAGATCGACCGACCCGGCCGTGAAGTCCCGTTCCGCCATCAGTTCGGCGCGGCGGCCCAGCTTGTTGCCGAAGCCGCTGACCAGGTCGGCGAGCCCGTCGGTGTCCCGGGTGTCGGTCACGGCCCGCAGCAGCAGGTCGGTGAAGTCGGAGTCCTTCTTGACCGCGAAGAGTCCTGCGGCCTCGCCCTCGTCGGCGTTCATCTCCCGCTGGTAGCGGAAGAGTTCGGGGTCGAGGCCGAGGTCGCCGAGGTGCTCGATCCAGCGGTCGTGGATCTCCTCCCAGTGCACCTCCAGGTGCGGATACGCCTTGCCCGCCTCGGTGATGGCGTCCCGGAAGCCCTTCATGGTGCGCCGGCGGCCCTGCGCGCCGGACGCGCCCTCGACGGGCGGGCGGACGGCCGTGGACTCGGCGACGGGCAGGTTGTCCAGGGAGAGCCCGGGGCCGGGACGGAAGGAGTACCAGGCCTCGGCGAACTTCCGCGGGTCGTTGGAGACCTGCCGCCCCCGCCACTCGCTGACCTTGCCGACGACCACGCACTCACCGGTGAGCGTGTGCTGCCACTCCAGCGCGACATGCCCGCAGTCGTCGGCGAGCAGGAACTTGCGCAGCACACCGGAGCTGGCGCCGCCGAGGGTGTTGCGGTGGCCCGGCAGCATCACCGAGAAGATCAGCTTGAGCAGTACGGACTTGCCGCCGCCGTTCTCCAGGAAGAGCACGCCGGCGGGCGCGGGGCGGCGCGGCGGGCCGGCCGGCTCCTCCTCGAAGAACTCCGCCTGGGTGGGCGCGGGGTCGGGCACGACGTCGCCCACGCCCCGCAGGTCAAGCACGGTGTCGGCGTAGCGCGCACCGGCGGGACCGATGGAGTAGAGGCGGACCCGGGACAGCTCGTACATGGCGGACTCTCGTAAGTCTTCGGCAGGTGGGGGGAGTTCAGGACGAGGACGACGCGTGGAACGGCAGTCCGGCGTCGGCCGCCAGCTCCAGGTCCTCGGTGTTCTCGGCGGGCAGCAGCGTCGGGGTGCCGTCGGTCACGGGGACGACGCCCAGTTCCAGCAGCTCGGCCATGGCGGCGCTGCCGGCCATGTCCCGCACCTGGAGCTGGTAGCGGGCCGTCGTGCGGTACGTGCCGCCGTTGTCGTCGCCGGTGCGCTGGAGGAAGCCGGAGTCGGTGAGGAAGGCGACGGCCTTGCCGATGATGCCGGTGGTGGACCCGGCGAGGCGGCGCGCGTCCTTCGTGGCACCGGTGGCGCTGCGTCTCGCCCAGATCCGCCAGGCGGCCTCCAGGCCGGGCGCCTCGGTGGCGGGGTCGGTGTTCTCGCCCACCTCCTCGGCGCGCTCCTCCAGGCGTCGGCACGCCTGCCGGACGAACGCGTCGACGCCGTTGACACTCACGCGTCCGATGTAGCCGTCGTCGGCGAGGTCCTCGGGCCGCGGGAACGCGAGGGCAGCGACGGCCAGATGGGCCAGGCCGTGCAGGAAGCGGTCGCTGCCGTCGGCGGAGGTCCGGCGTGCGTAGTCGCCCATCCGTACGGCGAACACGGAGTCCTCGGCGGCGGTGACCGCCATCCCCGCGCGGGGGGACACCTCCAGGACGACGAGTCCCAGTCCGGCGGCCACGGCGTCGGCGAGCCGCGCGAACGCCCCGTCCTCCCGGTAGCGCCGCAGCAGTTCGGTGTACTCCTGGTCCCGCGCGGGCTGCAGCTTGGGCTGGAGCCCGAAGGCTACGAGCCGCGCCGCGTCGGCGGCGTCGGCGGGGGTGACGGCGGCGGGGACCGGCGCGGGTCCGGCTTCCGGCTCACTCCACTCGACGTGCTCGGTCACGGTCGGTCTCCTCGATCCACTGTTCGTCGGCCCACTGTTCGTCGGCTCATGCTGCTTCCGTCCTGTCCGCCGCCATCCCCGCCGCGTCCAGCAGGGCCGTGCCCACGATGAGATCCGCCCCGCCGAACTCGGGATCGTCCAGCTCGGCCCCGTCGTCCACGGCGAACAGCAGCTTCTCCTCGCCCTGCCGGTAGGCGGTGCCCACCGCCGGACTGGCCGCGTGCACGGCCAACAGGGCCACGAGATACGGCAGATCGGGGTCCTGACGGCGCGCGTCGGCCAGCAGCCCGGACAGCCGCCGGGGCGCGTCGGCCGGCAGGTCGAGGAGCTCCATGGCCGCCGCCAGCTGCTCCTCGCTGAACCGGCTGTCGTCCGGCGTGGCGATGAGGTCAGGCTCCGGCATCTCCGCGCCGAGGTGCTCGCGCTCCACCGGCGGCGTCAGCAGTATGTCGACGAGGTCGCCCATCCGCACCGACACCGGCGTCCGCAGACCGGTCCCGCGCGCGAAGAACGCGTCGGTGACCTTGACCGCCTGCTCCAGCGGCAGCGGCAGCAGCGGCGAGAACAGATGGCCGTAGAGGTCTGTCCCCGACGTCGTGAGCGGCGTCGCGAAGGCCTGCCGGTCCTGCTCCGCGCGGAACAGCGGGCCGGCCTCCAGCAGGCGGGACTGGAGCTGGGTGTGGCGCCGGATGCAGTCCTTGACGATGTCGACCAGCTCGGCGGCCCGCCGCTTCTGCTCCGGGTCCTCGGATTCGTCGCGCGCCTTGCGGATGTTGGTGAGGATCGCGTTCTCGTGGCGGTAGCGGTCGGCGACGTGGTCGAGGGCTTCGGTGATCATGTCCGGGACGGCGTTCAGCCAGTCCACCGCGCGGACGTTGCGCCGCGTGGCGTCCAGGGCCCTGCGCAGCGTCTCCGAGTACTGCACGGTCCGGTACCGGGCCTGCTCGGCGGCCAGCTGGGCGTCGGCGAGACGACCGCGGCTGATCAGCACCTCCAGCTTGACCTCGGCGGCGATCTGGGCGCTGGTGACGTCGGTGTCGAGCGCTCCGACGAGGACGTTGACCGCCTCGTCCGTCGTGCGGAGGTACACCGAGCCGCCGGGGCCGGGCACCTCCTCGATCAGCTTGAAGTCGTAGTCGCGGCGCACATAGGTGCCGTCCGGCGCGAAGGTGCCGTACACGGCACGGAAGCCGCGGTCGACGCTGCCGACGTTGATCAGGTTCTCCAGGACCCAGCGGGCCACGCGCTCGTGCTCGGCGACGGGCCGCTGGGGGGCCTGCGCGGCGATGCGCGGGATGAGGCGGGCGACGATCTGGTCGTGGTCGGCGCCGGTGTCGAAGTCCATGTTCAGGGTGACCAGATCGATGGCGGCGAGGGCGACCTCCGCCATGCCGTACACCGAGTACTCACCCGCGAGGTTCGCCTTGCGGGCGTCCAGGTCGTGCAACGGCGCGGTGCACGCGAGCGCGCGCAGCCGCCGCGCCAGTCCCTCGTCGGCGGCCGGGCCCGGAGCGGGACGGGACGCTGCGCTGAGCTGGGGCGGAACACTGTCCGTCGGTGCAGGCGAAGTCACGGTGCACAGACTAGGTCCTCGGTCTGACAACGACTAAAACGACGCAGAACAGACCCCTGGCGACCGGCGCGATCCCGACGCTAGTCGTCCTCTCCCACCCGGCGCCGGTACACCTCGACCACTCGCTCCAGCGAGTCGTCCAGGTAGACCGCGAGCAGTTTCTCGGCCTCGGCCCTGTCGCCCGCTTCCAGGGCCCGGAGGATCTGCTGGTTCCGCGCCAGGTACGGCTCGTGCAGCCGACGCGGGTCGTCGACCACGTGGAAGGCGAGCCGGAGCTCGGCGAAGACGCTGCGCATGAGTTCGTCGGTGCGCTCGCTGGCGGCGAGGGCGACCAGTTCCCGGTGGAAGTGGATGTTGGCCGTACCCAACCCTTTCCAGTCACCTTCGCGCACCGCCCGCAGGCCCTCCTCGACGGCCTCGGCGGGCCCGTCGAGCGCGTACGGAGGCTCGCCCAGCCCCCGCACCACCGCGCACTCCACCAGCCGTCGGGTGCGGTAGATGTCCTCCACGTCCTCCACCGTCAGGACCCGCACGAACACCCCCCGGTTCAGCTCGTGGACGAGCAGGCGCTCGTGGGTGAGCAGCCGGAACGACTCGCGCAGGGTGTTGCGGGAGACCCCGAGGGCGCCGCCGATGCTGTCCTCCGACAGCCGGGTGCCGGGTGGGAAATAGCCCTCGGCGATGCGGCTCCTGAGGATGTCCGAGACGCGCTCCGCCGTGCTGGTGCGGCCCAGGAGGGCACGGTCGTCGGCCAGTCCGCTCAGCTGCTCTGCCATGCCCGGAATTCAACCGCAGTCACGAGAACGAAACAACAGGGGTATTGAAGGATCGTTCAACGATCCTCTACCTTGCTACGGCATCGCACCGTAGGAATCCCCCACGCACGACCCGCACCGCACGGCTCAGTCCCGCACCCTCCGTCCTCCCACTGCGAGGTGCACATGAGCACGACTCCCCCTTCCCAGGCCCTCACCGCCCAGCCCCCACAGACCGAACGCCCCGCCGACGACGGGGCGTTGGGCTGGTTCCGGGCCCTCGGTCCGCGCGGCCGGCGCGCCTTCGCCGGCGCGTTCGGCGGCTATGCCCTCGACTCCTACGACTACTTCACGCTGCCGCTGAGCATGGTCGCGCTGGCCGCGTACTTCGGGCTGGACAGCGGCCAGACCGGCCTCTTCACCACCGTCACGCTGCTCGCCTCCGGGGTCGGCGGCGCCCTCGCGGGCGTACTGGCCGACCGGGCCGGACGGGTCAGGGCCCTGATGATCACGGTGATCACGTACGCCGTCTTCACCGTGGCCTGCGGTTTCGCGCCCAACTTCGAGTCGCTGCTGGTCTTCCGCGCGCTCCAGGGTCTCGGCTTCGGCGGCGAGTGGGCGGTCGGCGCGATCCTGGTCGCCGAGTACGCGAGCGCGAAGCACCGGGGCCGCACCCTCGGCGCCGTCCAGAGTTCGTGGGCGGTGGGCTGGGCCCTGGCCGCCGTCGTCTACACGCTGGTCTTCTCGTTCCTCGACGACGACCTGGCGTGGCGCGTGATGTTCTGGACCGGCGCCCTGCCCGCGCTGCTCGTCGTCTGGCTGCGCCGCCGCGTCCAGGACGCGCCCGAGGCGGTCGCGGTACGGGAGAAGAGCGGCGGGAAGACCCCGTTCACGGCGATCTTCAAACCGGGGCTGCTGCGGACGACGATCTTCGCGGGGCTGCTGTCGACCGGCGTCCAGGGCGGCTACTACACGCTCGCCACCTGGGTGCCGACGTATCTGAAGAGCGACCGAGGGCTGTCGGTCGTCGGTACGGGCGGTTATCTGACCTTCCTGATCTCCGGCGCCTTCCTCGGCTATCTGACCGGCGGCTATCTCACCGACCGCCTGGGCCGCCGCCGCAACATCTGGCTCTTCGCCCTGCTGTCGGCGATCTGCATCCTGGCGTACGCCAACATCCCGGACGGCGCCAACACCCTGCTCCTCGTCCTCGGCTTCCCGCTCGGGTTCTGCATGTCGGCCATCTTCAGCGGCTTCGGCTCCTTCCTGGCCGAGCTGTACCCGACGGCGGTGCGCGGCACGGGACAGGGCTTCACGTACAACGCCGGGCGTGCCGTGGGCGCCGTCTTCCCCACCACGGTCGGCTTCCTGGCCGACAGCTGGGGTGTGGGCGGCGCGCTGGTCTTCGGCGCCCTCGGTTACGCGCTCGCCGCGCTGGCCCTGCTCGGCCTGCCGGAGACCCGTGGGAAGGAACTCGCGTGAACCGTACGGAAGACCGTCTCACGACCGTGTCGAAAGCCCGCCCCACGACCCTCGTCGACGACGAAGACCGCCCCGTGACCCTTGTCGACGACGAAGACCGCCCCGTGACCCTCGTCGACGAGCACGCGCGCGCGTGGAGCCCGCAAGAGGCCCGCACCCGCTTCCGGGCCGGCCTCACGGGCCCCACGGCAGGAGTCGCCGCGGGCCACACCCAGGTCAACCTGATCTCGGTGCCCGCGGACTGGGCGTACGACATGCTCCTGTTCTGCCAGCGCAACCCCAAGCCCTGTCCCGTGCTCGACGTCACCGACGCCGGATCTCCTACGACGGTGCTGGCGCCCGGCGCCGACCTGCGGACCGACCTGCCGCGCTACCGGGTGTGGCAGGACGGCGAGCTCGTGGACGAGCCGACCGACGTGCGCGCGCACTGGCGGGACGACCTGGTGTCGTTCCTGATCGGGTGCAGCTTCACCTTCGAATGGGCGCTGACCGAGGCGGGCGTCCCGATCCGGCACCTCGAGCAGGGACGCAACGTCCCGATGTACGAGACCAGTTGGCAGTGCCGCCCCGCCGGGCGGATCCACGGCCCGATGGTGGTGTCGATGCGGCCGGTGCCGCCGCAGCATCTGTCGGCGGCGATCCGCGAGAGCAGCCTGCTCCCCGCGGTGCACGGCGGCCCGGTGCACTGCGGCGACCCGACGACCCTCGGCATCGAGGATCTCGGCCGTCCCGACTTCGGCGACCCGGTGGACCTGCACCCGGACGACATCCCGGTGTTCTGGGGCTGCGGGGTGACCCCGCAGGCCGCGGTGATGGCCTCACGGCCACCGTTCGCCCTCACTCACGCACCGGGCCAGATGTTCCTCACCGACGCCCGCGACCAGCAGTACCGCGTGGCCTGAGCAGGGCCCACGCACCCACCCCGGAAGGAGAGACGGAAGTTCCATGACCTCGATCGATCTCAACGCCGACCTCGGCGAGGGCTTTGGCCGCTGGCGGCTGACAGACGACGAAGAGCTGCTGTCCGTCGTCACGAGCGCCAACGTGGCCTGCGGCTTCCACGCCGGGGACGCGGCCACCATGCGGCGGGTGTGCGAGCAGGCGGCCGAGCGCGGCGTACGGATCGGGGCGCAGGTCTCCTACCGGGACCTGGCCGGGTTCGGGCGGCGCGCGATGGACGTGCCGCCCGCCGAGCTGGCGGCCGAGGTGGCCTACCAGATCGGCGCCCTGGAGGTCTTCGCCCGCGCGGCCGGCACGCGCGTGTCGTACGTCAAACCGCACGGTGCGCTCTACAACCGCGTCGTGCACGACGAGGAGCAGGCCGGCGCGGTCGTCGAGGGCGTCCTCCTCGCGGACGCCTCCCTGCCCGTGCTCGGCCTGCCCGGCTCCCGGCTGCTGGAGCTGGCCGGCAAGTCGGGCCTGCCGACCGTCACGGAGGCGTTCGCGGACCGCGCGTACACGGCCGAGGGCACGCTGGTGTCACGCCGCGTGGAGGGGGCGGTGGTGACCGACCCGGAGGCCGTGGTGAACCGCTCGGTGGGCCTGGCCCGGGACGGCGTGGTCACCTCGCACTCCGGCGCCCGCATCGAGGTCCGGGCGCGCTCGCTGTGCCTGCACGGGGACACACCGGGTGCCGTGGAACTGGCCCGCCGGGTGCGGGAGCGGCTGACGGAGTCGGGCGTGCGCGTGGAGGCCTTCGCATGAGCATGAGAGCGCTGCCCGTCGGCGACGCGGCGCTGCTCCTGGAGGTGTCGTCGGGCGACGAGTCGCAGGCGTTGCACGCGGAACTCCTGCGCCGCCGCGCGGAGGGCTCCCTGTCGGTCCGCGAGATCGTCCCCGCGGCCCGCACGGTCCTCCTCGACGGCCTGACCGACCCGGCCCGCGTCGCCGCCGAACTGGCCGCCGCCGACGTCCCGCCCGCTCCCCCGCGCGCGCGTGCCGTCGTCGAACTCCCCGTGCGCTACGACGGCCCGGACCTGGCCGACGTGGCCGCGCACTGGGGTGTGGCACCGCACGAGGTGGCCCGCATCCACGCGGCCATCGAGTTCAGCGTCGCCTTCTGCGGGTTCGCCCCCGGCTTCGGCTACCTCACCGGTCTGCCGGAGCGGTACGACGTCCCACGCCGAGCCACGCCGCGTACGGCCGTCCCCGCCGGCGCGGTGGCGCTGGCGGGGCCCTACACGGGCGTGTACCCCCGGTCCTCGCCGGGCGGTTGGCAACTGATCGGGACCACGGAGGCCGTGCTGTGGGACCACGCGCGCGTACCGGCCGCGTTGCTGTCGCCGGGCACGCGCGTGAGGTTCGTACCGATGGGGGCGGTGGGGGCATGACGGACCGCGCCCTCGCCGTCGTGCGCGCCGGAGCGCTGACCACCGTGCAGGACCGGGGCCGCCCGGGCCACGCGCACCTCGGCGTCCCGCGCGCGGGAGCCCTGGACGGCCCCGCGGCAGCCCTCGTCAACCGCCTGGTCGGCAATCCGCCGGAGGCGGCCGTCCTGGAGACCACGCTCAACGGCTGTTCCCTCCGGCCGCGTTCGGCGGTCACCGTGGCCGTCGGCGGCGCTCCGTGCCCGGTGAGGGTGGACGGACGCCCCGTCGCGTGGGGCGCGCCGGTGCGGGTGCCCGCCGGGGCGCTCCTGGACGTCGGAACCGCCCTGCGCGGGCTACGGAGCTATGTGGGCGTCTCCGGCGGCATCACGGTCGAGCCGGTGCTCGGCAGCCGCTCCACCGACCTCCTCTCCGGCCTGGGCCCGGCTCCGCTCACGGACGGCACGGTCCTCCCCCTGGGCACTCCGACACACCTCCACGCGCGCGTGGACATCGCCCCGCAGCCGGCGCCTCCGACGGAACTCGTCCTCCGGGTGACGCTCGGCCCGCGCGACGACTGGTTCACCCCGGAGGCGGTACGGGCCTTCACGTCCCGCCCCTACCGGGTGTCCCCCGCGAGCAATCGCATCGGCCTGCGCACGGAGGGCCCCGCGCTGGAGCGGGCCCGGCCGGGTGAACTCCCCAGCGAGGGCATGGTCCTGGGCGCGGTCCAGGTACCGCCGGACGGGCGGCCGGTGGTGTTCCTGGCGGACCACCCGACCACAGGCGGTTACCCCGTCATCGCGGTGGTGCGTACCGAAGACCTCTCGGCGGCGGCCCAGGCGGTACCAGGAACACCGGTCCGTTTCCTGGGAATGCGCAGGCGCTGACCTCACCCGGAGACGCGTGGGAGCTGGGCGACCGGCCCCCACGCGCTCCCGGTGAAGACCACTACGCCGCCTCCGGCACGGACAGTGCGGACAAAGCAGCAGAAACCGCCGCAGTCGCGCCGAGATCCAGCCGCGCGCTCGTCCCCCGAACCCGATGACGCATCTCGTCCACCGCGAGCCGAAGCAACTGCGGCAAAAGATCCGTGCACCGCCGGGCGACCCATCCCGTCCCCGCCGTGGCCAGCCACCACAGACTCGCCGACTTGGTGGGCCGCGCGAACTCGGGGTCGGGCGAAGGCGCCGCCCCCGTCGCGAGCCCGGCCTCCGCCAGCACCGCGTGGAACCGTACGGCCAGCTGCCGGTGCCCCCGCTCACCCGGGTGGAGCCGATCCGCGCTCCACATCGCGCGGTCGGTGACCCAGGCCCCTTCGGCGGCGTGCAGATGCGCCGCCCCGTACCGCTCCGACAGCGCGTGGACCACGGAGTTGACCGCCCGCTGCCGCCGGGCCAACGGGCTCGCCAGCGCCCCCGGCAGCCCGAGCATCGCGCCGGGATCGGGCAAGCAGGCCGTGAGCAGCAGCGCTCCCTGCGCGGTGAAGGCGGCGTACACCGCGTCGAGCCGGGCGGCCACGGCGTGGATGCCGAAGGTGCAGCGGAGGGTGTCGTTGACGCCGACGACGACGGACACGACGTCCGGACGCAGGGCCAGTCCGACGGGCAGCTGCCGTTCCAACACGTCCCGGGTCTGGGCCCCGCCGACCGCGAGGTTGGTGAACTCCACGGCCGGGCCGAGCCCTTCGGCGAGCAGGGCGGCCCAGCCCCGCCAGCCGTCGCCGACGGGGTCGCCCACCCCCTCGGTCAGCGAGTCACCGAGGGCGACGAACCGCAGGGGTCTCATCGCAAGCCCCCGCCGCCTTGAACGCCGCCCTGAACGCCGCCCTGAACGCCGCCTAGAAAGCCGCCCTGAGCGCCGCCTAGAACGGCCCGCTGTACGCCGCCCTCACGCACCCTCACCGTCGCGTCGTGCGCGGCGAGGAACGCCTCCACGGCCGTCCCCCACCCGAAGCACTCCGCACGCGCGCGTGCGGCCCTGCGGCGCTCGTCGAAGGGACGGTCGAGCAGCATCTCCACGGCGTCCGCGAAGGCGGCTCCGTGATCCGCCGCGACCGCTCCCGCCGCCCCGATCACCTCGGGCAGCGCGGAGGAGGCGCTCACGACGACGGGCGTGCCGCAGGCCATCGCCTCCAGCGCGGCGAGCCCGAACGTCTCGGCGGGCCCGGGGGCCAGGCACACGTCGGCGGACGCCTGGAGGGCGCCGAGCAGCCCGCGGTCGGTGACGTGTCCGAGAAAGACGGCCGGCAACCCGCGCTCCCGCGCCCGCTGTTCGAGCCGCGGCCGCAAGGGCCCGTCCCCGGCCACCACCAGCACCGCCCGCCGCCCCCGCCGTACGAGCGCCTCCAGGGCGTCCAGCGCGGTGCCGGGTCGTTTCTCCACCGACAGCCGGGTGCATGTCACCAGCAGCGTCTCGTCCACGCGCGCGTAGACGCCACGCAGCCGCTCGTCGCGCAGCGCCGGGTGCCGTTCGGACAGGTCGACGCCCAGGGGCGCCCGTACGACATTGCGCGCGCCGATCCGGACGAACTCCCGCTCGGCGAACTCGGTGGTGCACACCACGCGCGCGTAGGTGTGTGCGGTACGGACGTTCAGCGCGTCGGCGGCACGCCGGGCCGCGCCCTCGGGGACGCCCCAGGTGCGCAGCACGCCGTCGGCGGTCTCGTGGGAGACCATCACGGCCGGCACCCGCGCGCGTCGCGCCCACCTGCCGGTCCACCTCAGGGTCGTACGGTCGGAGACCTCCAGGCGGTCGGGGGCCAGCGCCTCCAGGAGCCGGGTCACCCGCCGCCGGTCGGCGAGCACGCGGTAGCCGCCGGTGCCCGGCAGCAGCGGCCCGGGCAGCGTGATCACCCGCCCCTGTTCGGTCTCCACGTCGGTGACCCGCTCACCCGGCACGACGAGCACGGGCTCGTGTCCGGCGGCCTTGTAGCCCTTGCCGAGCTCACGCAGCGCGGTGCGCAGGCCGCCCGAGGCGGGCGCGACGAAGTTCGCGAGCCGGACGATCCGCAGGGGCCGGACCTCACCCCGGCCCTCGGTCCATGAACCGGTCATGCCGCCACCACCATCCGCCGGCCGGCCAGCACACCCGCGTAGTGCCCCAGCAGCTGATCCCCGACGGCCGCCCAGGTGCGCCCCTCGACCGTCGCCCGTCCCGCGGCGCCGTACGCGGCCCGCAGTCCGGGATCGGCGGCCAGGGCCCACACGGCGTCCCGGACGGCGGCCGCGTCGCGCGGCGGCACCAGCAGCCCGGTGCGGCCGTGGGCGACGAGGTCGAGCGGCCCGCCGGCCGCGGGCGCGACCACGGGGACGCCGCTGGCCATGGCCTCCTGCACGGTCTGGCAGAAGGTCTCGAAGGGGCCGGTGTGTGCGAAGACGTCGAAGGAGGCGAAGAGTCGCGCCAGTTCGTCGCCGGTGCGGCGGCCCAGGAAGACCGCGCCGGGCAGGGCTTCGGTCAGTGCCGGCCGGCTCGGTCCGTCGCCCACCACGACCACGCGGACGCCCTCCAGACCGCACACGCCTGCCAGCAGCTCGACCTGCTTCTCGGGGGCGAGCCGGCCGACGTAGCCGACGATCAGCTCACCGTTCGGGGCGAGTTCGCGGCGCAGCGCCTCGTCGCGCAGCCCGGGGTGGAAGCGGGCGGTGTCCACGCCGCGCGGCCACAGCCGCACCCGGGGGACGCCGTGGGACTCCAGGTCGTGCACGGCGGCACTGGACGGGGCGAGGGTGAGGTCGGCGGCGGCGTGGACGGAGCGGATGCGGCGCCACGCGGCCGCCTCGCCCGCGTGGACGTAGGTGCGGGCGTACCCCGCGAGGTCGGTCTGGTAGACGGCGACGGCGGGCAGGCCCAGCCGGGCGGCCGCCGCCATGCCGCGGACGCCGAGGACGAAGGGGCTGGCCAGGTGGACGAGGTCCGCGCGGTGCTCGGCGATGGCCGCGGCGACGCGCCGGCTGGGGAGGGCGACCCGGACCTGGGGGTAGCCCGGCAGGGGGAGGGAGGGGACACGGACGACGGGGCACGGCGCGGAGGCGTCGGGCCCGGTACCGGCCGCGGTGGCCGGCGCGACGACGAGCGGGGAATGACCGCGATCCACGAGGTGCCGGGCGGTCTGGAGCGCGCAGTGGGCCACGCCGTTCACGTCGGGGGGAAAGGATTCGGTCACGATGACGACACGCATACCGGTGTTGTCGCCGCACCGGACGTGAACGCGTCAACGTGGATCTTTCCGGACGGGGAACGTCCCGTGAGCGTTACGTCGCACACCCGCGCAGGTCAGGCCCCGTCCATACGCGCCTGACCCGCGGGTCGTCCCGAGTTCACCCTGAGGGCGTGCCGTCACATGGCTGCGGCGTCCGGAGGGCCGATTCGGCTGCGGACGGCGGTCTGGACCTCGGCCTCCTCGGCCGGGTCGGCGGCGAGCCGGCGGAGCTGCTCGACGACGCGGGCGTCGGCGGTCTCGGCGTGCCGGGCGGCGATCTCGCGGGTGGTCTCCTCGCAGTCCCAGAGGCATTCGACGGCGAAGCCGGTGGCGAAGGAGGGGTCGGTGGCGGCGAGGGCCCGGGCGGCCCGGCCGCGCAGATGGGACGAGGCCGTCTCGCGGTAGACATGGCGCAGTACGGGGGCGGCGCAGGCGATGCCGAGCCGTCCGGTGCCGTCGACGAGGGTCCACAGGGTCGGTGCGTCCGGCCCCTCGCCCCGTACGGCCTCGCGCAGGGCGGCGAGGACCAGGTCCTTGTCCTCGGCTCCGCCGCGGCAGGCGAGCATGCGTCCGGCGGCGGCGCCCAGCGGATCGGGCCGGTGGGCCCAACTGCGGGCGCGGTCGACGGCGGCGATGCTGCGCATCCGTTCGAAGGCGTCGACAGCGGCCTCCACGACCGGTGCGGAGCCGGTGACCACGGCTGCCTCGATCAGATCGAGTGCGTCGGGATCGTTGCCGTCGGCGAGGTAGCGCAGCGCGGTGCAGCGGGCTCCCTCGGTGCCGTCCTTGGCGGCGGCGACGATCTCGGGCCGGTCCTCGGGTCCGGCGACCGCCATGAGGCAGCGCGCGGCGGGGACATGGAGCGCGGCGCCGCGTTCGACGCCCTGCTCGGCCCACTCGAAGACCGCCTGCACGCTCCACCCCGGACGGGGCCCGGTAGGTCGCATCTGCCGTTGCCAGCGGTCGAAGCAGCCGGCTTCCTGAGCGGCACGCACGCGCGTGGCGATCGCTTCGCGCGGATCCTCGGCCCACAGCCGCCAGGGCCGGGGTTCGAAGGCGTCGCGCACGGTGGCGGCCAGTTCGGCCTCGCCCTCGGCGTCGGTGCCGAAACGGGCCAGTACCGGGACGGCGAGGGCGCGCAGCCCGGCGTCGTCGTCCCTGAGGGCCAGCTCGTCCAGGGCCCAGGCCCAGTTGGCGCCCGCTGCGGCGTACCTGCGCAGCAGTTCGAGCGCGTCCCGCCTGCCGTAGGAGGCGAGGTGCCCGAGGACCGCCAGGGCGAGGCCCGTCCGTGACTCCTCGTCGTCGAGATGGTCCTCGACGTCGAAGAGGTGGGCCTCGATGCGGTCGAGCTCGCCGCCCAGGTCGAGGTAGAGCCGGGCGTAGTAGAGGGAGCGGTTCTCCACCTGCCAGTCGTGGCGGGGATCCCGCACCACACAGTGGTTCAGCGCCGCGAGCGCTTCGGCCCGCGGGGCGGTGAGCGCGTGCAGCGTACCGTCGCCGCGGCCCCGCTGGAGCAGGCCGAGCAGCGTACCGCTGGGCGCTATGACCGGTTCGAACATGGGAAACAGCCTCACATCAAGCGTCGACGCAACCGGGGTTCTTGCTTCACCTGGCCGCGTGACAACACGTCGGGGCGCCCGCCGTTTCCTGCTTGCTGTAGACCATTTCTCTCTGCCTCTCGTCGGTGGCCCATGCGGGCCGCATCACGGCCCGCGCGGTGCGGCAACACCTGCCCAGCCATCGCGTCCGTGAATCACGACGCCATGATGACTCGGCACTTACATCTGCCGCGACCGAAATTTCGGCGGCCCTGTACCGCCTCCCCCGTTTTCTGTGTTTTCGCTGGTCAGAGCGTTCGGATCAGTGTGCGCCGAACAGTTCGAGAAGTTCGGCCTTGCCGAACATCCGAGCGGTGTCGACGGCCGACGGGGTCCCCGCGGCCGGATCGGCGCCGCCCTCCAGAAGTGCCTTGATCACTTCCGTCTCCCCCTTGAAGACCGCGCCCGCGAGCGGGGTCTGGCCTCGGTCGTTGACCTCGTCGGCGGCGGCCCCGCGCGCGAGCAGCGCGCGCACCGCCTCGGCGTGGCCGTGATAGGCGGCGAGCATCACGAGGGAGTCACCGCGGTCGTTGGTGAGGTTGGCCGGAACGCCTGCGTCGACGTACGACACGAGCGCCTCGGTCTGCCCCCTGCGGGCCAGATCGAAGATCTTGGTCGCCAGCTCCACGACCTCGGGGTCGGGGGCTTCACTCATCGGCCGGACCGCCTCTCATACAACCGTTCAGGTGAATCGCCAGGGTACTGGCTCGCGCGGCACATGACCCGATGTGCCGGAGGTAAAGATCACCACTGACCCGGTCGGGCGCAAGTCCCCTGCTCATCCGGCCCAAGCCGCCCCCGTCAAGTGGGTGAAACATCCCGAATTTCACCCGGTTGCACCTTTTATCGTATGGATACATCCTGTGAGCCTGGAAGTACTCATGGTGACTGTCCCCCCGAACCAGGAGACCTCAAATGATCCTGTCCATCTCAGGCGTGGTCCTGCTCGGCATCATCGTCTTCCTCTTCTTCCGCAAGGACGGACTCAAGGCGTCGCACGCCTTTGTCGCCGCCCTCTTCGGCTTCTACCTCGCGAGCACCGCCATCGCTCCGAGCATCAGAGCCGGCGGGGAGAGCCTGGCGAGCCTGCTCGGCGGCATCAAGTTCTGACGCCGCTTCTTCTGACGCCCCTTCCCCAGGCGTCCCTCCCTTCCGTACGCACTTTCAGGAGACTGCAGTGGCCCGGCGCCCCCTCCCCCGCATCCTGAGCACAGGCAGCGCGCAGATCGCCCGGAGCCGGGAGCTGGCCCGGACGGCGGCCGACAGCGCCACCGACGTCCTCCACCCGCTGATCACGATCACCCGCGGACTGCGCCGGCTGGCCTCGGCCGGGCGGCGCAAGTGGGCCGACACCCCCAAGGACAAGCGCGGGCCGCTGCTTTTCCTGGTGGCGTCGGTGGTCCTGGTCGTGGCCCTGGTGCCGTACGGTCCGCTGCTCGCCGTCATCGTCCTGATGGCGGCGGCAGCATGGCAGGGCCGGGACCGCACCCCGCCCGCGCCGGAAGGCCCGGACGAGTCGCAGACCCAGCGGCTGAAGTCCCTCTACGAGGCCCTGGTGCCGTACTTCTCGACGGCCGAGGACCCCGCTCCGCTCTACGCCCACGGCGGCGAGTGGGAGAAGGCCTTCCCTGAGTACGAGTTCGACGAGACGAGCCGCATCACCCAGCTCGTGATCCGCTACCCCGCCTACTTCACGGACGGCGAGGCCGACGCACGCGCGCGCATCGAGCAGTTGCTGCACGCCAAGTCGGGCCGCGGCCGCGAGTACCGCTTCGCCTGGGACGAGGAGGGCAACCAGCTCTCCGTCACCGTCCTGCCCGCGCTGCCCACCGACATCGTCGCCCAGCGATTCGTCACGGCCCCCGGCGAGACGGTCCTCGGCTTCACCGACCCCACCGAGGTCCAGCGCACCCTGCCCCTCACCCACGGCGAGGAGCAGCGCGACGTACCCCCCGTCGTCTGGCGCACCGGCGTCCGCTCCACGGAACCCCATCTGCTGGTCATGGGCCAGCCGGGCACCGGCACCTCGACCCTGCTGCGCTCCATCGCCCTCCAGGCGCTGCCCCACGGTGACGTCGTCATCGTCGACGGCGGCGGCACCGGCGAGTACGCGTGCCTGACCGGCCGGGACGGCGTCCTGGCGGTCGAGTCCGGGCTCACCGGCGCGCTGGCGAGCC
This sequence comes from Streptomyces sp. NPDC057280, assembly GCF_042668605.1. Taxonomy (NCBI): domain Bacteria; kingdom Bacillati; phylum Actinomycetota; class Actinomycetes; order Kitasatosporales; family Streptomycetaceae; genus Streptomyces; species Streptomyces sp. NPDC057280. The sequence goes on along the minus strand of NZ_JBHUYR010000016.1, from coordinate 76,784 downwards.
TCGAATGGGCCGCCACCGAGACCGAGCGGCGCCTGATCGCCATGAACCGCGCCCGCCAGGCGGGCCACCCGCCGCCGGACGACACCCGGCGCCCCCTGTGGATCCTCCTGGACCGCCCCAGCGCCTTCACCCACCTGGCCGCGGCCGACGGCCACCGGGACCCGCAGTCCCTCCTCCAGGTCCCGCTGCGCCACGGCCGGGCGGCCTGCGTCACCGTGGTCGTGGCCGACCAGTTCGACAGCGCGGACGTACTGAGTGACGCGGTACGGCAGCACACCCGCGCGCGGGTCGTCCTCGGCCCGGCGACGCCCGGGCAGGTGGAAGCGGTGCTGGGCGCTCCCCCGCACACCACGCCGGTCTCCGACGTCCCGCCGGGCCGGGGTTATGCCCGCCTCGGTACGGGGCCGGTGCATCGGCTCCAGGTGCCGTCGACACCGGACCCGTACGACGACGAGACGAGTGAGGCGGACCGGCAAGCGGTGCTGGCGTTGCTGCCGCCCAGGACGACGCCGGTGGACGCGGAGTCCGTTCCGGTGGAGGCAGTGGTCGCAGAAGCGCCGTAGGTGGTTGCGGCAGCCGTGCGGCTGCGGGTGCGTGGGGGCTGCTCGCGCCCACGCGGCGGTAGCCGCAAATCGACACAGCCCCGCGCCCCCAAAAACGACAGGTGCCCCTAGGCCACAAACGTACGCGGCGCCTCCCCGCCTCCCGTCCCCCCGCTCTCCACGATCCGTGCCGCCGCGGCCAGCCTCGCGGCGGCTTCGTCGGCGACCGCGCCCCCCACCGTGAACGGCAGCCGCACATACCCCTCGAAGGCCCCGTCGACCCCGAAGCGCGGCCCGGACGGCACCCGCACCCCGACCCGCTCCCCCGCCTCGGCCAGCCGCGACCCGGACAGGCCGCCCGCCCTCACCCACAGCGTCAGCCCACCGCGCGGCACGTCGAACTCCCACGACGGCAGCTCCCGGCGCACCGCCGCCACCAAGGCGTCCCGGTTCTCCCGCCCCTGCACCCGCCGGACATCCACCGCCTGCTCCCAACCCCCCGTGCTGAACAGCCAGTTCACGGCCAGCTGCTCCAGCACCGGCGTCCCCAGATCGGCATAGGCCCGCGCGGCGACGAGGCTGCGGATCACGTCCGGCGCCGCCCGCACCCACCCGATCCGCATCCCGGCCCAGAACGCCTTGCTGGCCGAGCCGACGGTGATCACGGTGGACCCGGCGGGGTCGAAGCCGCACACCGGCCGTGGCATCTCGACGTCCTCGTCCAGCCACAGCTCCGTCATGGTCTCGTCGGCGACCAGCACGGTCCCCGCGGAGCGCGCCGCGTCCACCAGCTGCCGCCGCTGGTCGTCGTCGGCGAGCGCGCCGGTCGGGTTGTGGAAGTCGGCGACGATGTAGGCGATCCGGGGTGCCGCGTCCCGCAGCACCTGCCGCCAGCGGTCCATGTCCCAGCCGGCCAGCCCCTCGGCCATCGCGACCGGCACCAGCCGCGCCCCCGCCTCCCGCATCAGCTGGAGGATGTTGGCGTACGACGGCGACTCGACGGCGATGCGCTCGCCCCGGCCCCCGAAGAGATGGCAGATGGCGTCGATCGCGCCCATCGCGCCGGTCGTCACCATGATCTGCTCGGGCATGGTCGGAATGCCTCGCGCGGTGTACCGGTCGGCGATCATCGAGCGCAGCGCGGGCAGCCCGGCGGGATAGTCGCCGTGCGTGTGGGCGTACGGCGGCAGTTCCTCCAGGGCGCCCTGCACCGCACGGGTCAGCCACGGCTCGGGCGCGGGCAGGGCCGCGCAGCCGAGGTCGATCATCGAGCCGAGCGCCTCGGGCGGCAGGGGTTCAAGGCCCCGGGCGGGCAGCGGGTTGCCGGCCGGTACGGCCGTCCAGCTCCCCGCCCCGCGCCGGGACTCCAGGAATCCCTCGGTGCGCAGTGCCTCGTAGGCCGCCGCCACCGTCGTACGGCTGACGGACAGGGCGAGGGCCAGTTCGCGTTCGGCGGGCAGGCGGGCGGCCACCGGGACGCGGCCCTCGAGGACCAGCAACCGGATGCCGTCGGCGAGTGCGCGGTAGGCGGGCGGGCGGCGGGTGCCGGGGCCTGCCGGGCGGTCCTGCTGGGAGTTGAGCAGCCGGGCGAGCTGCGCCGGTCCCACCGCCGAGGTCCACTGCGCCATGGAAATCAGTCCACCTTCCCCGAATTGGCCATGGATGATGCTTCCACCCAAGCCCCAGGGTGTCATGGACCAGGCCACCACGACCACAGGGGGCACCACTTGTCCACCCAGCGCCGACTCGGGCGTCGGCTGATCCAGCTGTACACAGGTCTCGTCCTCTACGGTGCGAGTTCGGCGCTGCTCGTCGAGGCGGGCCTGGGGCTGGAGCCCTGGAACGTGCTGCACCAGGGCCTCGCCGAACTGACCGGCCTGACGATCGGTGTCGTGTCGATCATCGTGGGCGCGGCGGTGCTGCTCCTGTGGATCCCGCTGCGTCAGCGGCCCGGCCTCGGCACCGTCTCCAATGTCTTCGTGATCGGCGTGGCCATGGACGGGACCCTCGCGGCCGTTCCCGAGGTCCACACCCTGGCCGTGCGGATCCCTCTGCTCGTCGCCGGCATCGTCCTCAACGGAGCGGCCACCGGCCTCTACATCGCCGCCCGCTTCGGCCCCGGCCCCCGGGACGGCCTGATGACCGGTCTGCACCGGCGCACGGGGCGCTCGATCCGGCTGATGCGGACGGCCGTCGAGATCGCGGTCGTCGCGACGGGCTTCCTGCTCGGCGGCACGATCGGTGTCGGGACCGTGCTGTACGCGGTCTCGATCGGCCCGCTGGCTCAGGTGTTCCTGCGGTTGTTCGATGTTCCCTCGGCACCGGACCGCAGCACGGTCGTTGCCGGCGGGCAACCCCGCAGAGCCATACTGCGTCGGTGAGCACCCGGATACGTCACCCGTACCTCGACCACCCCGGCCCGATCCCCTTCGCCCACCGGGGCGGCGCGGCGGACGGTCTGGAGAACACCCTGCTGCAGTTCCGGCGGGCGGTGGAGACGGGCTACCGCTATCTGGAGACCGACGTCCACGCCACGGCGGACGGGAAGCTCGTCGCCTTCCACGACGCGACCCTGGACCGGGTGACCGACGGGGCGGGCCGGATCGCGGACCTGCCCTGGGCGGAGGTGAGCCACGCGCGCGTGGCGGGCAAGGAGCCGGTACCCCTGTTCGAGGAGCTCCTGGAGACGTTCCCCGACGCCCGCTGGAACGTCGACCTCAAGGCCGAGTCGGCGCTGCACCCCTTGCTGGACCTGATCGAGCGCACCGGCACCTGGGACCGCGTCTGCGTCGGCTCGTTCTCCGAGGCGCGGGTCGTGCGTGCCCAGCGGCTGGCGGGCCCGCGCCTGGCGACGTCGTACGGCACCCGGGGCGTCCTCAATCTGCGGATGCGGTCCTGGGGGGTGCCCGCCGCGCTGCGCGCTTCCGCGGTCGCCGCCCAGGTGCCGGAGACCCAGTCGGGCATCCAGGTCGTGGACCACCGCTTCGTCCGCGCCGCCCACGCGCGCGGGCTGCACGTGCACGTGTGGACCATCAACGATCCCGACCGCATGCACCGTCTTCTGGACCTGGGAGTCGATGGCATCATGACCGATCACATCGACACGTTGCGCAAGGTCATGGAGGACCGCGGCGTCTGGGTCTGACCGACCTCCCGCCCCCGGAACCCCCACCCGCGCGCGGGACCAGCGAGGGGCGGGATGGGCACGGAGACCCTGGTGACGGAGGCCGCCGACCGGCGGCGCGAGCAGCGCGGCTGGTACTTCTACGACTGGGCGTGCTCCGTCTACTCGACGAGCGTGCTCACCGTGTTCCTCGGCCCCTATCTGACGTCGGTCGCCGAGGACGCCGCCGACGCGGACGGCTATGTCCACCCCCTGGGTGTCCCGGTCCGCGCGGGGTCGTTCTTCGCGTACTCGGTGTCCCTGTCGGTGATCGTGGCGGTGCTGCTGATGCCCCTGGTCGGCGCGGCGGCCGACCGCACGGGCCGCAAGAAGCCGCTCCTGGCGGCCGCCGCCTACACGGGCGCCGCGGCCACGACGGCGATGTTCTTCCTCGGCGGCGACCGCTACCTCCTGGGCGGTCTGCTGCTGATCGTCGCGAACGCGGCGTCCGCTGTCGGGACGATGCTCTACAACTCGTACCTCCCGCAGATCGCCCCGCCCGAGGAACGCGACGCGGTCTCCTCGCGCGGCTGGGCCTTCGGCTACGCGGCGGGCTCCCTCGTCCTGGTCGTGAACCTGGTCCTCTACACCGCCCACGACTCCTTCGGTCTGTCCGAGGGCATGGCCGTCCGGATCTGCCTGGCCTCGGCGGGTCTGTGGTGGGGCGCCTTCACACTCGTACCGCTACGACGGCTGCGCGACCGCCGGACCCCGGCGAAGGAGGCGACCGCCCCGGGCTTCCGGCAACTGGCGGCAACCGTCCGCGACATGCGCCGCCACCCGCTGACGCTCGCCTTCCTGCTGGCGTACCTCGTCTACAACGACGGCATCCAGACCGTGATCTCCCAGGCGTCGATCTACGGCTCCGAGGAACTGGACCTCGGCCAGTCGACGCTCATCGGGGCAGTGCTGCTCGTCCAGGTGCTGGCCGTCGCGGGCGCGCTCGGCATGGGCCGGCTGGCCCGCACCCACGGCGCCAAGCGGACGATCCTCGGCTCGCTCGTGGCATGGACGGTGACCCTGGCGGCCGGGTACTTCCTGCCCGCCGGAGCACCGGTGTGGTTCTTCGTGCTGGCCGCCGGGATCGGCCTCGTCCTCGGCGGCAGCCAGGCCCTGTCCCGCTCCCTGTTCTCCCATCTCGTACCGCCGGGCAAGGAGGCCGAATACTTCTCGGCGTACGAGATGAGCGACCGGGGCATGAGCTGGCTGGGGCCCCTGCTGTTCGGGATCACCTACCAGCTCACCGGAAGCTACCGGGACGCGATCATCTCCCTGGTCGCCTTCTTCGCGCTCGGGTTCGTCCTGCTCGCGCGGGTTCCGGTGCGGCAGGCGATCCGCGACGCGGGCAACGCCGTTCCGGAGAAGATTTAGCGTTCGACGGCAAAGGGCGGTAGTGTACGCGTTTGGCCTGCCTGGCGTACCGTTACTGCGCGTCAAAGATGCCGAAACGCTGGGTGACATCTGCTAGCAGATGTGACAAACCGGGCGCCGGTGGGTACAACAAGGGGCGGCTACGACGGCGACGCATGACCCGGAACGGGAATCTTTACCGCCGACCGGACGTTGACCGGATGACGACGACAGCGACACCTGTCCTGTGGGCGACAAGCCCGGGAGGCACGATTCATGAGTGAGCGAGCTCTTCGCGGCACGCGCCTCGTGGTGACCAGCTACGAGACGGACCGCGGCATCGACCTGGCCCCGCGCCAGGCCGTGGAGTACGCATGCGAGAAGGGGCACCGGTTTGAGATGCCCTTCTCGGTCGAGGCGGAGATCCCGCCGGAGTGGGAGTGCAAGGTCTGCGGGGCCCAGGCACTCCTCGTTGACGGCGACGGCCCTGAAGAGAAGAAGGCCAAGCCCGCGCGTACGCATTGGGACATGCTGATGGAGCGGCGCACCCGCGAGGAACTCGAAGAGGTCCTCGAGGAGCGTCTGGCGGTTCTCCGCTCGGGGGCGATGAACATCGCCGTTCACCCGCGCGACAGCCGCAAGTCCGCATAGCCCCCAGGGTCTGAGCGGGTAAACACAGCGCACGACATGACTGCGGGCGCCGTACATGAATCTCATGTACGGCGCCCGCAGTCATGTCCGCGTGCCGTCGCCCGCAGTGCTGTCGCGGTGCCGTCAGCCCGTCAGCGGCGGGCGCGGCTCCTCGGAGGCCCGGCCCGGCTCGTCCCGGATGACCTCGCCCTGGACCACCTTGCCGTCGGGGCGGTGCATCCGGGCCTGCTGGAAGGCGTCACCCAGGGTGCCCGGGGCGGCCTCCCGCAGCCGGCGCTCGACCGTCCGCTCCGTGTAGCGGCTGAGGGCCTTCTGGACCGGCGGGATCAGCAGCACCAGGCCGACCACGTCCGAGATCAGGCCCGGGATCATCAGGAGCAGGCCGCCCAGCATCATCAGGCCGTTGCCCCCGCCGCGGGACGGGGCGGTACCGCGCTGGAGCGTCTCGTTGAGGTTCTGGAAGGCCCGGCGGCCCGCCCGCTTGATGACCACCGCGCCGAGCACGAGCCCGGCGAGTAGCAGCAGGAACACCGTGAACCCGGTCGCGGCGCCGGCGACCACGGTCAGCAGCCAGATCTCCAGCACCAGCCACGCCGCGATCCCCAGCGGCAGGAACGTGCGCAGCCGGGAGCGCGGGGGTCGGGCGGGGTACGTGGGGGTCGAAGCGCCACTCGTCATGCGTCCAGTGTGCCTGGGCACGGCTCAACACGGGATAAGGGGACGATCCACCGGGGGCCCCGTGGGGCCGTAGGACGTCCGAGGTCAGGCCTTGTCGCCCGGGCTCTTGTCGCGGCCCAGCACCTTGCCGACCCGCTCCCCCACGCCCCAGGTGGTGACCCGCCACAGGGCCTCCACGAGGATGTCGCGGCTCATCTTGGAGTCGCCGAGTTCGCGCTCGACGAACGTGATGGGCACCTCGACGACGTGGTAGCCGGACTTGATCGCGCGGCGGGCCAGGTCGACCTGGAAGCAGTAGCCCTGGGAGGCGACCTCGTCGAGGCCGAGGCCCTCCAGGGTCTCGCGGCGGAAAGCGCGGTAGCCGCCGGTGACGTCGCGGATGGGGACGTCGAGCAGGACCCGCGAATAGAGGCTGCCGCCGCGGGAGATGAACTCGCGGGACTTGGGCCAGTTCACGACCCGGCCGCCCGGCACCCAGCGGGAGCCGAGGACGAGGTCGGCACCCTTGAGGGCGGTCAGCAGGCGGGGCAGTTCCTCGGGCTGGTGGGAGCCGTCGGCGTCCATCTCGACCAGGACGCCGTAGCCGTTGTCCAGACCCCAGCGGAAGCCCGCGAGGTAGGCGGCGCCGAGGCCCTCCTTGCCCTTGCGGTGCAGGACCTGGACGTGGTCGTCGGTGGCGGCGAGCTCGTCGGCGAGCTTGCCGGTGCCGTCCGGGCTGTTGTCGTCGGCGACCAGGACGTGCGCTTCGGGAACCGCCTTGCGGACCCGGGCCACGATCTTCTTGATGTTCTCGGCCTCGTTGTAGGTCGGGATGATCACCAAGGCCGTGCCGAGCGGGCCGAACTGCCTCCCCGCGAGGGTCCCGTCGCCGTCGTTCACTACTGCCCCTTCAGTCCGTACGCAGGGGTCCACCATAGTCGGCGGCACGTACGACGACGTGACAGGACGTTCGTATGGTGGTGTCGTTTTAACAAGAGGTGGGTAAGGGCGACGGCTTCGGCATCTGTGCGTGCGGCGGATGGGGGCCCGGCGCCCTTCGGGCCGACCTGGGACCCGCTGGCTGCGGGTCGACCGAAAGCCGTTGTCTACTGAGCGCCCGGGCCCCACCCGGGTCACACCTCCCCGACCGGCCGGAACGTTCCCTCGCAGCGGCGCGGGCGCTGAGCCTGGCTGCCAGTGGCGGTGCCCCGGTGCGGCACACCGTCCCTGACCCAGCGGCGCGGCGACGAGTTCGCGGACGTTCCCCGGTAGGGCGTCCGGTGGTGGACTGGGCCGAACCTACCGGCCCCCTGCCGTCGCCTGTCAACAGCCGTTTGACCTGCGCGTCTTTCCTCAATGCCCAGGTCAGTGCCGAGGATGCGCAGGTCGCGAGACGGGGCGGCGGCAGCCGTTGGGAGCCGCGCCACCCCGGGAGATCACTCGCTCGGCCGCACGAACACCGTCCGTCCGCCCACCACCGTGCGCAGGCAGACGGGCAGGTCGGCGCCCGGGGAGAGGTCGGGCAGGCCGGGGGTGCCGGAGCGGGGGTCGGTGGACCAGCGGGCGACGCGGTCGTCCGGGGCCTGGACGATCAGCTCGTCGGTGCGCCAGACCGCGTAGTCGGCCGGTGCGCCCGGCACCAGGACGCCCGCGTCGTCCCGGCCGATCGCCCGCCAGCCGCCCCGCGTGTGGGCCGTGAACGCGGCGCGGACCGAGATCCGGTGCTCGGGAGTGCGGTGGAAGGCGGCGGCGCGGACGGTGCCCCAGGGGTCGAGCGGGGTGACCGGGCTGTCGGAGCCGAAGGCCAGCGGTACGCCGGCCCGCAGGAGGGCCGCGAAGGGGTTCAGGGTGCGGGCCCGCTCGGCGCCCAGGCGCTGCGCGTACATGCCCTCCTCGCCGCCCCACAGCGCGTCGAACGCGGGCTGCACGGAGGCGGTGAGGCCCAGCTCGGCGAAGGCGCCGATCGTCTCCGGCGTGAGCATCTCGGCGTGCTCGATGCGATGCCGGGCGGCGCGGACGCGGGCCAGGCCGACCTTCTCGGCGGCGGCGCGCACGCCCTCGGTCACCGCGGTGACGGCGGCGTCGCCGATCGCGTGGAAGCCCGCCTGGAGACCCGCCTCGGTGCATTCGGCGACGTGGGCGGCGACGGCGGCAGCGTCCAGGTAGGCGGTGCCGGTGTGCTCGGCGTCGCTGTAGGGGCCGTGCAGACAGGCGGTGTGGGAGCCGAGGGCGCCGTCGACGAAGAGGTCTCCCGCGGCGCCGAGCGCGCCCAGCTCGCGCGCCTTCTCGACGTCCCGCTCGGCCCAGTAGCCGACGACGCGCGGGCCGGCCTCCTCGGCGGCGAGCCGCAGCAGCCCGGTGAAGTCGTCCTCGGAGGAGATGTCCGGCCCGGCGCACTCGTGCACCGATCCGATGCCGAGGGAGGCCGCGTGGGCGAGGGCGGTGCGCTGGGCCTCGACGCGCTGGGCGGGGGTGATGGCCCCGAGCGCGGTGGCGCGCACGGCGTGGTGGGCGTCGGCGGTGAGCGGGCCGTCGACGTGCCCGAGGGACGTCATGTCGAGCAGGGCCGTCGTCACGACCGCCGAGTGGACGTCGATGCGGGAGAGGTAGAGGGGGCGGCCGCCGGTGGCGGCGTCGAGTTCCGCGCGCGTGGGCGGGCGTCCACCGGGCCAGCGGGCGGCGTCCCAGCCGTGGCCGAGCAGGACGCGGTCCTGCGGGCGGGCGGCGGCGAAGTCCCGTACGAGGGCGAGGGCCGCCTCCAGGGAGGGCGCGTCGGACAGGTCGAGGCCGGTGAGGGCGAGGCCGGTGGCGGTGGTGTGGACGTGGGCGTCGGTGAACGCGGGGGTGACCAGGGCACCGTCGAGGTCGACGACCTCGTCGACACCGTCCGCGAAGGCGTCCGCGGCGCCTTCGGAGCCCACCCAGGCGACCTGGCCGCTCTCGACGACCATCGCGGTGGCGAAGGGGTCGGCGGGGCTGTGGACCTCTCCTCGGCGGAGCAGGACGGTCTTGGGCGCGGCGGTGGACTCACTCATGGGGAACAGTCTCGCGCCTGGCGGGGACCGCCCCGCACGCAGGTGGGTCAGATACGGGGAGGCCGGGCCTCGTAGGGCGTCGACAGCACCACCGTGGTCCGGGTCGAGACTCCTGCCAGCGACCGCAGCCGCGCCAGCAGTTCCTCCAGCTCGTGCGGGGTGGCCACCCGCACCTTGAGGATGTAGTTCTCGTCGCCCGCGACGCTGTGGCAGGCCTCGATCTCGGGCACGCCGGCCAGGCGGTCCGCGATGTCGTCGGGGGCGCTGGGGTCGAACGGCTTCACCGAGATGAAGGCGGTCATGGGCAGCCCGACGGCCTCCGGGTCGACGACCGCGGCATATCCACGGATGACGCCACGCTGCTCCAGCCGGCGCACCCGCTGGTGCACGGCCGACGTGGACAGGCCCGTGGCCTTGCCTAGGTCTGTGTAGCTCATCCGCCCGTCCTTGACGAGCAGCTGCACGATCTGACGGTCCAGCTCCTCCATGACGCAAGAACTTACAGCCCGCGTGATCTCCTCCGATACCTCAGCGCCCCAGGTCATGTCCGGTTCGTGATGTGGCCGAGAGGGTCCTGTGCGCCGACTGAGGGACAAAACGGCCGCGCCGGGCACCTGCATGCGGCATGTGACGAACGCCACAGCCCCCGAACGGTCTCCGTGATGTTCTCGTGATTACCGCCGAGACGGGGCGGGAAGTGCTTGCTGTGGTCGAGGCCGCAGCGCCTTCACGGCCCAGCCCGAGGGGGAGAATCCCATGCAGAGTCTTAAGCGCCCTGGTCGTACCGCACCCAAGCGACTCCAGGCGGTCGCCGAGCCCGAGCCGGAGGGCGTCGAACCCGACGCCCTCGACGACGAACTCGACGCGTACGACACCTTCGAGATGTTCCGGGTGGTCTGCCCTGACTGCGCGCAGCCCATCGCCCTCCTGGCGGACGAGGAGGTGCTTCCGGAGCACGCGCTGTGCGCCTCGCCCTGGAACCCCTTCGGTCTCACGGTCTGCGCCGGTACCGGCCGCCGTGCCGCCGATGCGCGTCCGGCCGACGAGGACGTGCAGCCCCAGGAGCAGGACACCGCGCTGCTGTTGACACTCCCTCAGGGTCTCGACTGGCGGACCCAGCCCTTCTCGCACGTCGGCGGACCGGGCTCGCGCCCCATCAGGGTCCCCGCGATGCGGCGCCAGGCCGCCTGAGCGCGCTCTCCGAGGCACCGGTCAATCCCAGTAGCTGCCCTGCACCATGGCGCGCAGACTGCCGTGGTGCAGGATCAGTGTGTCCGGGTCGGCCGGGACGGCGACTTCACCGAAGTGCACCTGCCGGTAGGCGACGCGCAGCATGACGATCGCCTGCCGCAGCGCGGCGTACAGGGTGTAGAAGTCCATGTCGCGCGGGGCGTGGCCGGTGAGTTCGACGTAGCGCGCCTCGATGCGGTCGCGGCGCAGGAAGTCCGGCAGTCCGCGCTGACCGAAGGCCTCGGTGAGGTCCTGGAAGAAGCGGTGCAGATACACGGTCCAGCCGAGGTCGACCTCGCGCGGGGCGAGCGCGGCCATCTCCCAGTCGAGGACAGCGGCGGGGGTGAAGCCGTCGTAGACGACGTTCCCGATGCGCGCGTCGCCCCAGTTGAGGACGGGCGGGCCGGGTTCGCGCGGCCATGTCTCCTCCAGGCGGTCGAAGGCCGCCTCGATGAGCGGTGAGCGGGCGACACCGTCGACGACCCAGTCGTAGTAGGCCCGTTGGGCGGTGACGTGGCGGCGCAGCGCGTCGCCCTCCCCGGGGAGTGCCAGGAACTGGGCTTCCGCCGAAGGCACTTGGTCGTGCAGTCGGGCCAACAGCCCCACGGAGGCCGCCTCCAGGCCCTCCCGCTCCTCGTCGGTCGCCGCGTGCAGCCAGTTGCCCTCGTACGTGTACGGCATGACGTCCGGCGGGACGCGGCCCGCCACGCGCTCCATCACGAAGAAGGGCGCACCGAGCGGGCCGGACTCCTCCTCCAGCCACAGCACCTTCGGCACGGGCAGGTCGGAGTGCTCCCCCACCACCCGCATCGTCCGGTACTGGCGGACCATGTCGTAGACCGGGAAGACGGTGTACGCCGCCGGGTCTGCCGCGAGCCTCAACGCGCAGGCGCGCAGGGGCGGTTCGGGATGCTCGATGTCGAAGAGGAGCGTCTCGCTGGACATGCCGTTGGAGGTGGGGACGGTGACGCCGACCGCCTTCGCGCCGGGCAGCCGGGTGTCGAGCCAGGCGGTCAGACGGCGGGCGAGATCCTCCGGGTCACGGGTGGTCGTACGGGGCCGAGGTGCCGTGGCCATGGGGCAACCCCCTTGTGGGACGACGGAGATGGACGTGGCGCAGCCGTCTACCGGGCGACGGAGTCGAAGCCGCTGAAGCCGCTCGGGTCGTGCCGTCCGAACGAGCCGTGCTCGAAAATGCCGTGGCCCACCTGTCCGTCGAGGCGGAAGCGGGCGGCGTGGTCGGTGACCCCGTACGCGGCCAGGGGGTGCGGCTCAGTGAGGTCGTAGGTACGGCCGTCGGTCCAGCCGCGGCCGCGCCAGGTGCCGTGCTGCCAGTCGTCGGCGGGCGGGTAGCCGGCGCCGAGCGCGAGCGGGGAGGAGGTGAGGATCTCCACCTCCAGCTCCTGGGGCTTGCGCGGGTCTCCGAGGTGGATGAGCGCTCGCTCGGGGTGGCGGGTGCCGGGGCGGTAGGTGATCTCGGTCTGGGGCCAGCCGAGTTGGCGGTCCCGGTGGCCGGGGCGGACGAGGGTGGCGTCGTTGAGGGTGCGGTAGCCGTCGGCGTCCTCCTGGACGATCACCATCAGGAAGCGGTCCGCGAATCGGACGGGGCACCAGATCCAGTGGAAGCCCTCGGTGGGATGCTCCGTCGCGAGCCGGCCGCCTTCCTCGCCCGGTATCGGCCGCACACCCCAGCTGCGGTCCCGGGTGCCGGTCCACCCTTCCGGCGTGACCCGGAACTCCTCGCCGGCCGCGCGCACGACACCCGCCACGCTCCCCGCCTGCACGAACCGCCGCCCTTCCAGGGTGAGCCGGTCGCCGCGGCGCTGGACGTGGTGCGGTTCCCAGAGGGCCGGAAAGTCGGCGGTCCAGGAGAGGTCGTACGACAACGAGTCGTCGTCGCAGACCAGTCGCAGCCGCCGCAGCGGGTCCTCGACCTCGATCCTCAGCGGGCCGACGGCGAGCCGCATCCGGTCCTCGCCGAGCGCGTCCGAGGCGCGCACCGCGTGCAGGACCTGACCGGTGCGCAAGGTGGCGTACGCGTCGATCACACCCAGGTTCGGATACACCCCGAGTCCGAGGATCAGCAGCGCACGGCCCTCGTGGTCGAGGACGTGGAAGATGCAGCGGTCGTAGGCGTTCCGGTCGCCGGTCGCCACGTGCTTCATGGAGAGGGGCACCTGGTGCACCGGGTACTCGTCGAGCGGTACGGGGCGGTCGTCGGCCACGGCAAGCCTCCCTGGAGACGGCTGGGCTGACGGTACGTCAGACATCCGTCGGAGGCCAGACCCGGAGACGCCCGTGAACTCACGCTCGATTCCGCCCACGGGTGACCTGCCCGACCGCCCCGCGTTGCCCTGGTATGACCCCCACATATTCAGCGACCGGGCGTCAGCACCGGGTGTTCGTGCCACCGCCCGCAGAATCGGTTCCGCCGCCACAGCAGCCGGACCCGCCGATCTACCGCGACCTGATGCGGGCGTGGGCCGACCGGGGCCGGACCCTGCCCGGGCGCCACGACCCGGAGTGGGTCCGGCTCGCGGCGCCGCAGGTCAGACCCGGCCAGTTCAGCGCGTCTCCGGCCCCGCCAGGTGACGGGCGATGACCATCCGCTGGATCTGGTTGGTGCCCTCGACGATCTGCAGGACCTTGGCCTCGCGCATGTAGCGCTCCACCGGGAAGTCCGCGGTGTAGCCGTACCCGCCGAGGACCTGGACGGCGTCCGTGGTGACCTTCATCGCCGTGTCCGTGCAGTGCAGCTTGGCCATGGCCGCCTGCTTGGCGAAGGGCCGGCCCGCGTCCCGCAGCCGCGCCGCCGACAGGTACAGGGCGCGGCCCGCCTCGATCTGGGTCGCCATGTCGGCGAGCATGAAGCGCAGCCCCTGGAAGTCGGCGATGGGCTTGCCGAACTGCCGCCGCTCCGTCGCGTACCCCACGGCCGCGTCCAGCGCCGCCTGGGCCACGCCGATCGCGCAGGCCGCGATGCCGAGCCGCCCGGAGTCCAGTGCGGACAGGGCGATCGCGAAGCCCTGGCCCTCGTCGCCGATCCGCCGGTCGTCGCCGACGCGCACGCCGTCGAGGTGGACCTGGGCGGTGGGCGAGCCCTTCATGCCCATCTTCTTCTCCGGCAGGGCCCCGCTGAGGCCCGCCGCGTCACCGGGCACCAGGAAGGCGGTGATCCCGCGGGCGCCCTCCTCGCCGGTGCGGGCCATGACGGTGTAGAAGTCGGCGATGCCGCCGTGCGTGATCCAGGCCTTGGTGCCGGTGATGACCCAGTCGTCGCCGTCCCGGACCGCCCTGGTCCGCAGGGACGCGGCGTCCGAGCCGGACGCCGGTTCGGAGAGGCAGTACGCGCCGAGGAGGCCGCCGCCGAGCATCGCGGGCAGGTGCTCGACCTGCTGCTCCTTGCTGCCGTAGGCGGCGAGGGCGTAGGAGGCGAGGGTGTGCACGCTGACCCCGAGGCCGACGGTGAGCCGGGCCGCGGCGAGTTCCTCGAGGACCTGGAGGTAGACCTCGTACGGCTGGTCGCCGCCGCCGTACTCGGCGTCGTAGGGCAGTCCGAGCAGTCCGGACTCCGAGAGCAGGGTGAAGACCTCGCGCGGGAAGTGTCCCGCGTCCTCCTCCTCGGCCGCCTTGGGGGCGATCTCTCGCTGCGCGATGTCGCGGACGAGCGAGATCAGGTCCCGGGCCTCGTCCGTGGGCAGTTGCCGGTCCACCGGCTGCGGGGCGCGCTCAGGCATGGCGACGCTCTCCTCCTGTCGGGCACATCGACGGACGCGCGCCTTGGGTGGGGCGACTCCGCCGGGGTCTGGCTGAGGGCTGTGCCGATGCTCGCACCCCCGGGTCTCGGAAGCTGCTGACCAGCGGCTCTGCGCTGTGAGTATGCCCGATCGGCGGCACCGAGTCACCAGTTAACGACCGCTTACTTCAGGAAACCTGGAGCAGGGCTCGAGGAGCACGAAATTGGTCCGAACCATTGACGTACTGGTCTAGTCCTCCTACCGTGACGGACCAACGCCTTACCGCGTTCATGCCAATCGGCGCACGCTCCCCTCTCCCCCACGAGGAGACACCCGATGCACATCTCCCCACGTCCCCGCACCCGCTTCCGGGCGCTCGTGTCGGCCGCCTGTTGCGCGGTCCTCGGCGCCGGGCTGCTGGCCGGAGCGGGCACCGCGACCGCCGAGCCCGCCGCCGCGCCCGCTCTCCAGGCATCCAAGGTCGTCGGCTACTTCACCGAATGGGGCACCTACGACCGCAAGTACTACGTCAAGAACATCGAGACGTCCGGCTCCGCGGCCAAGCTCACGCACATCAACTACGCCTTCGGCAACGTCACCGGCGGCAAGTGCGCCATGGGCGACTCCTACGCGGCGACCGACCGGACCTACACCGCCGCCGAGTCGGTGGACGGTGTCGCCGACACCTGGGACCAGCCGCTGCGCGGCAACTTCAACCAGCTGCGGGAGCTGAAGAAGAAGCACCCGGGCCTCAAGGTCCTCTGGTCCTTCGGCGGCTGGACCTGGTCGAGCGGCTTCGGCGAGGCCGCGAAGAACCCGGCCGCGTTCGCGCAGTCCTGCTACGACCTGGTCGAGAACTCCAAGTGGGCCGACGTCTTCGACGGCATCGACATCGACTGGGAGTACCCGAACGCGTGCGGCAACACCTGTGACACCAGCGGCCGGGAGGCGTTCAAGAACCTGATGGCGGCGCTGCGTTCGAAGTTCGGGAGCAGTGCGCTGGTCACCGCGGCCATCACCGCCGACGCCACCTCGGGCGGCAAGATCGACGCGGCGAACTACGCGGGCGCGGCCCAGTACGTCAACTGGTACAACCCGATGACGTACGACTACTTCGGCGCCTGGGCCTCGACCGGCCCGACGGCACCGCACTCGCCGCTCACCTCCTACTCGGGCATCCCGACGGCGAACTACTACACGTCGGCGACCATCGCCAAGCTCAAGGGCCTCGGCATCCCGGCCTCGAAGCTGCTGCTCGGGATCGGCTTCTACGGCCGCGGCTGGACCGGCGTGACCCAGTCGGCCCCCGGCGGCACGGCGACCGGCCCGGCGGCGGGGACGTACGAGCAGGGCATCGAGGACTACAAGGTGCTGAAGTCGAAGTGCCCGGCGACCGGGACCGTGGCCGGCACCGCGTACGCCAAGTGCGGGACCAACTGGTGGAGTTACGACACCCCCGCCACCATCGCGACGAAGATGACGTACAAGAACCAGCAGGGCCTCGGGGGCACCTTCTTCTGGGAGCTGAGCGGGGACACCACGGGCGGTGAGCTGATCAAGGCGATCAACTGACGTCAGGGGCAGGGACGTCGGGGCGGAGGCGCGGAAGCCTCCGCCCTTCGCTCAGGCCTCGTCGCGGCGGGCCGGCTCCGGGGCCGGGTAGGACGGGTCGAGTTCCTCGATGGCGCGCATCGCGCCGCCCAGGGTCTTCACCAGGAGTTCGCGCATGGTGTCGCGGGGCAGTTCGGGGCGGTCGATCCAGTCGAGGGTGGCGCCCTCGACGCTGCACACCCAGGCGAGCAGGCCCATCCGGGCCAGCGGGGCGATGTCGGTGCGGCCGTAGGCGCCTTCGGCGATGGTCGCGACGATCGCCTCGCGCACCCCGTCCCGGATGGCGTGCACCTCGGTGTCGAAGCCGACGCCGCCGCTGACCACCGTGCGGTACGCGGCCTGGTTGTGCTCGGCGTAGCGCAGATAGCTGTCGATCGTGCGCTGGACCCGGTCCACCTGGGGCAGTTGGAGGCCGCTCGCCGCGAAGGTGACCAGGTCGGCGACGGAGTCCTGGATGATCGCCAGGTAGTAACCGCGCTTGGACTGGAAGTAGTAGTAGATCAGCCCCTTGGCGACGTGCGCCTGACGGGCGATGTCGTCCATGGAGAGCGCGTCGTACGACCTGTCGGCGAACAACCGCCGCCCGATCGCGATGAGTTCGGCGCGGCGTGCGACCGAGCGCTCGGTGCCGCGCGCCCGGGGCCGGGCGGCCGCACGCTGATCACTGATATTCAATTTCGACCCTGGTCTCGGGCTGATGGTGGGACACCCGCAGTATGTCAGGTCAAGCAGGAGTCAGGTCACAGAAGACCGAGCTGGGTGACGAGCATGGCGATCACCACGACGAGCGTCCAGCCCGCGATGTGTTCGAAAACCTTCGGGCCGTTGTCCTGGGGACCGCCGGTGCGGGTGCGGGCCCGGGCGGCGGTGGCTGCTGGTGCGGTCATTCGTCCACCTTGCCACCGACCGGGGCTTTTGCGGCCGAGACCTTGGTCACAGGGCCCCGGCGCGCACCGGGGCCCCGCTCCGCCTCAGCGCACGCCCACCGCCGCGAGCGCCTTGCACTGCCGCGGGGTCGGCCTGGCCGGGAAGTACAGGTAGCAGACGCCGCCGGTGCCGGAGACCACCTTGCCGCTGGCGTTGTACCGCTTGGTCCTGAGCCAGATGTTCTCCCACTCGGCCCTCTTGTAGACCCTGCGCACCGCCTCGTCGCTCGGCGAGGCCGGGTCGTTGGCGATCACATCGCCCTCGGCGGTGAAGCCGATGACGGTCATCAGGTGCCCCGAGGTGCCGTACCCCGCCCCGGTGAGCTCGTCCTTCCGGAAGGACTGGGACGTTATGGCCGGGATGCCGGCCGCGATCAGCGTCTCCAGGTCGGTGAGCGAGCCGAGCCGGGTGACCACGCCCTGGAGGCCGTCGAAGGTGGCCGCGTAGGCCGCGTTGAAGGGCCAGTTGCCGCAGCCCGCGTACTGGTAGTCGAACGTGTACCGGGCCGCGTGGCACACCTGCGGATCGGCGTAGGTCGGGTCGACCCAGGCCAGTTGCTCCGGGGTGAGCCGGCCGCCCCAGTACTCGATGATCATCTGCGAGGAGGTGGGGCTGCACCAGGCCTCGCCGCCGTTGTCGTACTCGGGGTACTGGCCGGCGTGGATCTCCTGCGAGTACCGCGGGACGCTCAGCTCCTGGGCCAGCCCCGGTGTGGAGGCCGGGACGGTGAAGCGGTCGGGGATGTCGGAGCCCATGGCGCCGAGCCGCCAGACCGTGGGGGTCTTCTTGGTGCCCGGCTTGCGGTAGAGGGTCAGCCGCAGGCGGTACGAGGTGAGGCGCAGCCCCGACGCCGGGTCGTCGATCGCGAAGGTGTCCGTCCAGATGCTGCTCTTGTCGTCCGTCTGGTCGTCCACCGAGGTCCGCCGGATGTCCTGGTCCCCGGCCGCCCAGCGGCCCATGACGTACCAGGGGGTGTCGGTGCCGTCGGAGTACGTGCCCTTCAGCTCCACCTGGAGCCAGGTGCCGTCCGGGGTGTGCGCGTTCCAGGACGCGATCGCCTCGGTCGAGGGGACGGCGAGCTTGTGGACGGGGGACGTCCAGCTCGCGTACTCCCAGTCGGCCGTCTTGCCGGTGTGCGGGTCGGTGTACCCGACGGTGCCCGCGGCGGTCCCGATGACCAGGCCCGGACGGGCGCCCGCGACGGCCCGCGTGCCCTTCGCGAGACCGCCGCGCCAGTCGGCGTACGACGTCCAGAAACGGTTGTCGACGAGGCGGGCGGAAGCCTGGGCGGGACCTCCGGCACCGCTCGTGGCGACGGCCGGGCCCGCGCTGCCCGCGACCGCGGCGACGACCGCGGCGGTCAGAACGGTTCTCCGGGACGGCTGTTCGGCTCTGCTCATGGGCGGAACGACCCCCAAGTGTGTCCGAGTTCAGGCAGGTCCACTGCCCGTTAGTGCGCCAACTATGACCACAATCGGCAGCCTCCTGCCAGCACTTAACGCCATGCCACGCCCACGAATATTGGCCTGGACCACTGGCATGACCTGCGGAGGTTAGAGTGCACCCCACTCACCACCCCCGACACCCCAGGAACCGGCCATGCGCGACCTCGTCTCCCGGCTCCGCCGGCTCCCCCCGTCCTGCGGGCCGGTCCGGCTGATCGGCGTCGACGGACACGCCGGCTCCGGGAAGTCCACGTTCGCCGGGCGGTTGGCGGCGGAGCTCGGCGGCGCGCCGGTGCTGCACCTCGACGACATCGCGAGCCACGAGGAGTTGTTCGACTGGACCGGGCGGCTGCTGGAGCAGGTGATCGAGCCATGGCGGCGGGGCGAGAGCGCGCACTACGCCCCCTACGACTGGCACGCCCGGCGCTTCGGCCCGCCACGGGATCTGCCCCCGGCCCCCGTGGCCCTCGTCGAAGGTGTCGGCGCCGGGCGGCGGGCCCTGCGGCCGCACCTCGCCCAGCTTCTGTGGATGGAGTTGCCCCGCGAGGAGTCCTGGACCCGGGGGCGCTCCCGGGACGGGGCGGAGCAGCGGGAGTTCTGGGAGGGGTGGGTCCGGGCGGAACGCGCGCACTTCGCGGACGACCCTTCCCGGCCGTTCGCCGATCTTCTGGTCCGGCAGGTGGAGAAGGGGTACGAGGTGCTCACCGGCCCTGCCGGGACCGTTGGACCGGACCAGAAACTCACTCAGGGTGAGGGACCATCCGCAGTGTGCTGAACTTGTGAAGACCCTTGCGGCCGAACTTCCCGGAGTGCTTCAACTCGGCTTGACCGACGGGCCGTACAGGACTTACGTTCTCAATGTGCGGCCTTTCGCAGCCGCCCGCAGTCGCGAAGCCCCCGGTTGTTCCCCCGTGATCGGGGGCTTCGTTCTGCCCTCAACTCCCTTTTCGGGCGCTCCGGGACGCGATCCGCTCACCCTGGGTCACCACACGGAATGCGCCCCATCTGCTCCCACCTCGCCAAACGGCCTGTGCGGCACCCTACGGCGGGCCCTGCCCCCGCAGGTACGATGCCCTCGGTGCGACCTACGGACGGCAGCTCTGCGCACCGTTGCAACTCCGGTCCGCAGCACGGCGGTTCGATCAAGGCGGTCGGCGGGCGACGGCTCGGTGACCAACCGACGGGGGCACGGTTTGTGGGGGACGTGATGGACTTCGGCACGCAGGGCTCCAAGGCCCCGGCCGACCTCGCCTGGCTGCGAGGTGTGGACGCCTACACGATGGGGGCCTATCCGCAGGCGGAGGAGGAGTTCCGGGCCGCGGTGCGGATGGATCCGGGGATGGCCGACGGCTGGCTCGGGCTGCACGCGCTGCGCATCGACACGACGACCGCGCTGCTGCGGATGTTCCGGCACCGCGAGCGCTTCGGGGAACAGCGCGCCCGGCACCGCAGGACCCTCAACTCCTGGTACTGGCTGGGCTGGTGGGTGCAGCCGGTGCTGGAGAGCCCGCGCGACCTGCTGCTCGCGCACGCCTCGCACTGGCTCGACGGACGCCATGTCCCGGAGCTGGACCGGGCCTTGGCGGGCCTGCCGCCCGTGGACGCCGATCCGCAGGTGCGCTTCCTGCACGCCTGCCGGTCCTATCTGGTCAAGGACTGGGACCAGCTCATCCGGCACACCGACCCGTTGATCGACGACCCGCTGCTCGGCATCGAGGCCGGCCTGTTCGGCGGCATGGCGCGGGTGCGGCTGGAGATGTACGGCCAGGCGGAGCCCCTGCTGTCGGCGGCGCTGATGCGCTGCCGCAGCGAGCAGCCGCAGCGCAAGGAACTGCGCTACTGGCTCGCCCGGGCCCACGAGGGCACCGGCCGTTCCGCCGCCGCGCTCCCCCTCTACCGTGCCGTGCACCGCGTCGACCCGGCGTTCATGGACACCTCCGCCCGGCTCGCGGCGATCTCCGAGGGCGACGGCTACGACGACGCGGCCGACCTCGCGGCGATCACGCTGTCCGGCGCGCAGGACGTCCTGGACGGGCCGGACGGTCTCGATCCGCTGTTCGGCACGGAGGGCCGGGACCTCCGGCTGTCCGAGCCCGACCTGCCGACGGGCCCGCTGCCGCAGGTGACCGACCCGGCGGTGCGCGAGAAGCTCGCCACCTCCCCGACCCTGCCCGCCGGCCCCACCGACCCGGTCTTACTCGAGGAAGCGCTCAACGAACTGGAGCGCATGGTGGGCCTGGAGCCCGTGAAACGGCAGGTCAAGGCGCTGTCGGCACAGTTGAACATGGCGCGGCTGCGCGCCGGGCAGGGCCTGCCGGTCCAGCCCCCCAAGCGGCACTTCGTCTTCTCCGGCCCGTCCGGCACCGGCAAGACCACCGTGGCCCGCATCCTGGGCCGCGTCTTCTACGCCCTCGGCCTCCTCGGCGGCGACCATCTGGTCGAGGCCCAGCGGGCCGATCTCGTCGGCGAGTACCTCGGGCAGACCGCTGTGAAGGCCAACGAGCTCATCGACTCCGCGATCGGCGGGGTGCTGTTCGTGGACGAGGCGTACTCGCTCTCCAACTCCGGCTACGGCAAGGGCGACGCGTACGGCGACGAGGCCTTGCAGGTGCTGCTGAAGCGGGCCGAGGACAACCGGGACCACCTGGTGGTGATCCTGGCCGGCTATCCCGAGGGCATGGACCGCCTCCTCGCCGCCAACCCCGGACTGTCCTCGCGCTTCACGACCCGCGTGGACTTCCCGTCGTACCGCCCGTTGGAGCTGACCTCGATCGGTGAGGTCCTCGCCGCGGAGAACGGCGACGTGTGGGACGAGGAGGCGCTGGACGAGCTGCGCTCGATCGCCGGGCACGTGGTGGACCAGGGCTGGATCGACGAGCTGGGCAACGGGCGGTTCCTGCGGACGCTGTACGAGAAGAGCTGCGCGTACCGGGATCTGCGGCTGTCGACCTACCCGGGGATGCTGACGCGGGACGACCTGTCGACGCTGCGGCTGCCGGATCTGATGCAGGCGTACGGAGAGGTGCTGTCGGGGCGGGGGCCACAGGACCCGTCGGCGCTGTAGCCCCCCGCCCGGCGCTACTGGGCGAACGCCTCCTCGGGCTCACCGCTCGCCCGGGGCTCGGTCACCTTCACCTCCGTGGCCTCTCGGTGGGCCGGGTCCGTCACCTCGCCCACCAGGAGTTCGAGCACGTCCTCCAGGGCGACCAGGCCCAGCACCCTGCCCGACGCGTCCGCCACCTGGGCCAGATGCGTCGCCGCGCGGCGCATCACCGTCAGGGCGTCGTCCAGCGGCAGCTCCGACCGGAGGGTCGTCATGGAGCGCCAGATGTGCTGCGGCACCGCCCGCTCGGACTCCTCCAGGTCGAGTACGTCCTTCACGTGCAGGTAGCCCATGAAGGCGCCGTTGTCGGCGGCGACCGGGAAGCGGGAGTAGCCGGTACGGGCGGTCAGCTCGACCACCTGCCCCGGGGTGACCGACGGGCCGACGGTCACCAGGGAGTCGCTCTGGAGCAGTACGTCCGTGACCGGGCGGGAGCCCAGTTCCAGGGCGTCCTCCAGGCGTTCCTGCTCCTCGGGGTCGAGGAGGCCGGCCTGCCCGGAGTCCTCCACCAGGCGGTTGAGCTGTTCGCTGGTGAAGACCGCCTCGACCTCGTCCTTGGGCTCGACGCGGAAGAGCCGCAGGATCGCCTGGGCGCAGGCGCCGAGGGCGATCGTGATGGGCTTGCACACCCGGGCGAAGGCAACGAGACCGGGGCTCAGCCACAGCGCGGCCTTCTCCGGGGCGGCCATCGCCAGGTTCTTCGGGACCATCTCGCCGATGACGAGGTGGAAGAAGACAACCGCGGCGAGCGCGATCACATAGCCCAGCGGGTGGATCATGCCGTGCGGCAGGTGGATCCACTCGAAGACCGGCTCCAGCAGCTGCGCGACGGTCGGTTCGGCGACCGCGCCCAGCGTCAACGAGCAGACGGTGATGCCGAACTGGGCCGCGGCCATCATCTGCGGCAGCCGCTCCAGGCCGTACAGCACCTGGCGGGCCCGGGCCGTGCCGAGCGGTTCGATCTGGCTGCGGCGGACGGAGACGAGCGCGAACTCGGCGCCGACGAAGAAGCCGTTGGCGAGCACGAGCAGCCCGGCGAAGAGGAGTTGGAGCACGCTCATCGGGCGGCCTCCACGACGACACCCGTGCGGACCAGCCGGACCCGCTCGGCGCGGTAGTGGCCGACGCGGCGCACCGACAGCCGCCAGCCGGGCAGTTCGGCCTTGTCACCGACGGCGGGGATCCGGCCGAGCAGGTCGGCGACCAGGCCGGCGACCGTCTCGTACGGCCCCTCGGGTACGTCGAGGCCTATGCGCTGGAGGATGTCGACCCGGCAGCTGCCGTCGGCGTCCCAGGCGGGGCGGCCGTCCTCCGGCGGGGCGGCGGCGAGTTCGGGCACGTCCTGACCGTCGTGCTCGTCGCGGACCTCGCCGACGATCTCCTCAACGATGTCCTCCAGGGTGACCACGCCGGCCGTACCGCCGTACTCGTCGACGACGACGGCGATGGGCTGCTCGCTGCGCAGCTGGGCGAGGAGCGGCTGGACCGGGAGGGTCTCCGGGACCAGCAGCGCCGGGCGGGCGATCCTGCCGACCGGGGTGCGCAGCCGCTCGTGGGTGGGGACGGCCAGGGCGTCCTTGAGATGGACCATGCCGACGATCTCGTCGATCTTCTCCCGGTAGACGGGGAAGCGGGACAGGCCGGTGGCACGGGTGAGGTTGACGACGTCCTCGGCGGTCGCGGACGACTGCAGCGAGCTGACCTTCACGCGCGGGGTCATGACGTGCTGCGCGGTGAGTTCGGCGAGCGACAGGGTCCGTACGAACAGGTCGGCGGTGTCCTGCTCCAGCGCGCCGGCCTGCGCCGAGTGCCGGGCCAGGGAGACGAGTTCACCGGGGGTGCGGGCGGAGGCCAGCTCCTCGGTGGGCTCGACGCCGAGCGCGCGGACGAGGCGGTTGGCCACCGCGTTCAGCGCGGCGATGACCGGGCGGAACAGGCGCGCGAAGGCGTGCTGCGGGCCGGCGACGAAACGGGCGACCTGCAGCGGCTTGGACACCGCCCAGTTCTTGGGCACGAGTTCGCCGATCACCATCTGCACGGCGGACGCCAGCAGCATGCCGATGACGACCGCGACACCGGAGACGGCACCCTCGGGGATGCCGATCGCGGTGATCGGGCCGTGCAGCAGCTCCGCGAGTGCCGGTTCGGCGAGCATGCCGACGACGAGGGAGGTGATGGTGATGCCGAGCTGGGTGCCGGAGAGCTGGAAGGAGAGCTCCTTGAGCGACTCCACGACCGTACGGGCGCGTTTGTCGCCCTCGGCAGCAGCCTTCTCGGCTTCCGGCCGCTCGACGGTGACGAGGCCGAACTCGGCCGCGACGAAGAAGCCGTTGGCGAGAATCAGCAGGAAGGCGGCTGCGAGGAGCAGCAGGGGGATGGTCATGATGCCGCCGCCTCACCGGTATGTCGGGAGGGGGCGGCGCAGGTACTACAGGACGATCCGTCCATCGCTGGAGGGAATCACTCCTCGGGTAGCGGTCGGGCCGCTGAGGGCCGGTCGGGACATCAGCGGCGGAGGCGCGACGAAAACGCCTCCGCGAACAGATTAATCAAGACAGGGCCCTCTACGGCAGATCCCTTGGGCCACGGGCCTCGACGAGCGCCCGCAGAGCGCGGGCGTCGGCGATGGCCTGCTGTTTGGCGATGCCCGGCTGGATGCCCAGGGCGGGCAGGCTGGTGCCGTCGCTGAGGTTGAGGAACACCCAGGGGTCGCCGGGGCGGAGGTTCACCTGGATGATCTCGGCCCAGTCGAGGCGGCGCCTGCTCGCGATGTTCACCACGGTGACGCCGGAGTCGTCGGCGACCACCTTGACGCGGGCGAGCATGGCCAGGACGCCGAAGAGGAGGGCCGCGGTGACGATGAAGCTGAGCCGCTCACCGGGGCCGAGCTTCTCCAGGAGCAGCGCGATCGCGGTGATCGTGGCGAAGATCGCGACACCGGCGGTGAGCAGCACGGCGCGGGTGCGGCCGGGGCGGAAGGTGACGGGGAGGGCGGGCACGTCGGACATGGCTGCGGGGTACCTCAGAGACGGCAGGCGTGGATGGCCGTCGTCAGGATGGCCCGCGCGCCGATGTCGTACAGGTCGTCCATGATCCGCTGCGCCTCCTTGGCGGGGACCATCGCGCGGACGGCGACCCAGCCCTCGTTGTGCAGCGGGGAGACGGTCGGGGACTCCAGGCCCGGCGTGAGGGCGACGGCCTTCTCCAGCTGCTCGACGCGGCAGTCGTAGTCCATCATCACGTAGGTCCGGGCGACGAGGACGCCCTGGAGGCGGCGCAGGAACTGCTGCACCTTGGGCTCGTTCTCCGAGGAGGTGTCCGCGTCCGTGCGGCGGATCACGACCGCCTCGGACTTCATGATCGGCTCGCCGAAGACCTCCAGGCCCGCGTTGCGCAGCGAGGTGCCGGTCTCGACGACGTCCGCGATGACCTCGGCGACGCCGAGCTCGATGGCGGTCTCGACGGCGCCGTCGAGGTGGACGACGGAGGCGTCGACGCCGCTGTCGGCGAGGTGGCCCTCGACGATGCCCTCGTAGGAGGTGGCGACCGTCTTGCCCTTGAGGTCCTGGACGCCGGTCGCGGTGCCGGGCTTGGCGGCGAAACGGAAGGTGGAGCGGGCGAAGCCGAGCGGGAGGATCTCCTCGGCCTTGGCGCCGGAGTCGATGAGCAGGTCGCGGCCGGTGATGCCGATGTCGAGGCGGCCGGAGGAGACGTAGATCGCGATGTCGCGGGGGCGGAGGTAGAAGAACTCCACCTCGTTCTCCGGGTCGACGATCCGCAGTTCCTTGGACTCGCGGCGCTGCTGGTAGCCGGCCTCATGCAGCATCTCCGCCGCAGGGCCTGACAGGGAACCCTTGTTGGGGACGGCGATGCGCAGCATGAGGTCGGCTTCCTTACGTGAGAGGTGTGGGGTGCGGCGGGTGCGACTTAAAGGTGGGCGTAGACGTCGTCCAGCGAGATGCCGCGGGCGACCATCATCACCTGGACGTGGTACAGCAGCTGCGAGATCTCCTCGGCAGCGGCCTCCTTGCCCTCGTACTCGGCGGCCATCCAGACTTCGGCGGCTTCCTCGACGACCTTCTTGCCGATGGCATGGACGCCCTTGCCGACCAGTTCCGCGGTGCGGGAGGTGGCGGGGTCGCCGTGTGCGGCCTTGTGCTGGAGCTCGGTGAAGAGCTCCTCGAACGTCTTATTGGACATGGTGACGCTCAGCCTATGCCACACCCGCCGTCCGTCAGCGCCACGGTTCAGATACTGAGCGGAGGGTGGCCGCGGTCGCCACCGCCGCCGTCACCGCCTCGTGCCCCTTGTCCTCGTTGGAGCCCTCGAGGCCGGCCCGGTCTAGGGCCTGCTCCTCGGTGTCGCAGGTCAGCACGCCCATGCCGACGGGGACGCCGGTCTCGACGGAGACCTGGGTGAGGCCCTGGGTGACGCCCTGGCACACGTACTCGAAGTGGGGGGTGCCGCCGCGGATCACGACGCCGAGGGCGACGATCGCGTCGTAGCCCCGCCCGGCCAGCACCTTGGCGACGACCGGGAGCTCCCAGCTGCCGGGGACCCGGAGCAGGGTCGGCTCGTCGATGCCCAGGTCGTGCAGGGCGCGCAGGGCGCCGTCGACCAGTCCGTCCATCACCTTCTCGTGCCACTGCGCCGCGATGACGGCGACCCGCAGGTCGCCCACGTTGCGTACGGACAGCTCCGGTGCACCCTTGCCGCTCACGTTCTCAGGTCTCCTAGATGTGCTTTACAGGGGTTACTGGTTGTTGCAGGCGGACACGGGGGCCGCGGGGGCGGTGTCCAGCCAGGGCAGGTCGTGGCCCATCCGGTCCCGCTTGGTGCGCAGGTAACGGAGGTTGTGCTCGCCCGCCTGTACGGGCATCGGCTCCCGGCTGTTGACCTTGAGTCCGTGGCGGAGCAGGGCGTCGGACTTGTCGGGGTTGTTGGTCATCAGGCGGACGCTGCGCACGCCGAGGTCCTTGAGGATCTGGGCGCCGGCGCCGTAGTCCCGGGCGTCGGCGGGCAGACCGAGTTCCAGGTTGGCGTCGAGGGTGTCACGGCCGCGCTCCTGGAGTTCGTAGGCCCGCAGCTTGGACAGCAGGCCGATGCCGCGTCCCTCGTGGCCGCGCAGGTAGACCACCACTCCCCTGCCCTCGTTCTGGATGCGCTCCAGGGAGGCGTCGAGCTGGGGGCCGCAGTCGCAGCGGGCGGAGCCGAAGACATCGCCGGTGAGGCATTCGGAGTGGACGCGGACCAGGACGTCCTCGCCGTCGCCGATCTCGCCGTGCACGAGGGCGACGTGCTCGACGCCGTCGACGGTGGAGCGGTAGCCGTACGCCGTGAACTCGCCGTGGGCGGTGGGCAGCCGGGTCTCGGCCTCGCGGTGGACGGTGGGCTCGGCGGAGCGGCGGTAGGCGATCAGGTCCTCGATGGAGATGATCGTCAGGCCGTGCTTGCGGGCGAACGGGATCAGCTCGGGCAGGCGCAGCATCCGGCCGTCCTCGCCGGCGATCTCGACGATCGCGCCGGCCGGGCGCAGGCCCGCGAGGCGGGCGAGGTCGACGGCGGCCTCGGTGTGGCCGTTGCGGACCAGCACGCCGCCGGGCTGGGCGCGCAGCGGGAAGACATGGCCGGGGCGGACGAAGTCGGTGGGCTCGGCGTCGCCGCTCGCCAGCAGCCGGAGTGTGGTGGCGCGGTCGGCGGCGGAGATGCCGGTGGTCACGCCGTGGGCGCCGGAGGCGTCGACGGAGACGGTGAACGCCGTCTTCATCTGCTCGGTGTTGTCCTCGACCATCTGCGGGAGCCGGAGCCGGTCCAGCTCCTCGCCCTCCATGGGAGCGCAGATCAGGCCGCGGCACTCGCTCATCATGAAGGCCACGATCTCGGGGGTGATCTTCTCGGCCGCGACGACGAGGTCGCCCTCGTTCTCCCGGTCCTCGTCGTCGACGACGACGATCGGGCGGCCGGCCGCGATGTCGGCGACGGCCTGCTCGACCGGGTCGAGCGCGAAGTCCTCGATGCCGTCCGTGCTGTACAGGATCGTTGCGGTGCTCATGCCGGCGCTCCTTCCAGAGCGGGCCGCGCGGCCGTGCGGGAGCGCAGCCACCAGTCGCGCATGCCCCACAGGACGAGCGCGCCGTAGATGACGTAGACGAAGCCGGAGAAGGCGTAACCGTTGGCGAAGTTGAGGGGGACGCCGACCAGGTCGACGAGGAGCCAGGCGATCCAGAACTCGACCATGCCGCGCGCCTGGGCGTACATCGCGGCGACGGTGCCGACGAAGATGTAGGCGTCCGGCCAAGGGTCCCAGGACAGGCTCGGGTAGGCCTTGAACAGCAGGGCGACGGCGACGGTGCCGACGGCCGCGGCGGCGGTCATCGCGCCGCGCTCGCGCCAGCTGGCGAACCGCGGGGCGATGTGACCGTCGCCGCCCTGCTCCTTGCTGCGGTTCCACTGCCACCAGCCGTACAGCGCGACGACCATGACGATCGCCTGCTTGCCGGCGCTGCCGGTCAGATGGCCGTAGAAGGCGCCGAAGAGGATGAGGCCGGCCAGGAACTGCACGGGCCAGCTCCAGATGGAGCGGCGCCAGCCGAGGGCGAGGGCGATCAGGCCGAAGATGTTGCCGATCATGTCCGACCAGAGGATGTGCTGGCCGAAGAGGCTGAACGCCTCGGTGTTGAGCGAGTTCACTTGCCCGCTCCCTGCGTGCTCGCGAGCAGCCGCTCGACGTACTTGGCGACGACGTCGACCTCGAGGTTGACCGGGTCGCCGGGCTGCTTGTGGCCGAGCGTGGTCAGGTCGAGGGTGGCGGGGATGAGGCTGACCGTGAAGTAGTCGGGGCCGGCCTCGACGACGGTGAGGCTGATGCCGTCGACCGTGATGGAGCCCTTCTCCACGACGTAGCGCGAGAGGTCCGCGGGGAGCGAGACCTTCACGATCTCCCAGTTCTCGGAGGGCTTGCGCTCCAGCACCTGGCCCGTGCCGTCCACATGGCCCTGCACGATGTGGCCGCCGAGGCGGGCGCCCACGGCGGTGGGGCGCTCGAGGTTGACGCGGGAGCCGACGGTGAGGGCGCCGAGGCTGGAGCGGTTGAGGGTCTCCGCCATGACGTCGGCGGTGAACTCGTCGCCCTCGTGCTCGACGACGGTGAGACAGACCCCGTTCACGGCGATGGAGTCGCCGTGCTTCGCGCCGTCGGTGACGACGGGGCCGCGCAGCCGGAAGCGGGAGGCGTCGCCGAGATTCTCGACGGCGGTGACCTCACCCAGCTCTTCGACGATTCCGGTGAACACTTCCCGGGTCCTCCTGCCTCATTCGGGCACGGACTCCGGGGCTGTCGATGACGACAGAATGAGCGAGCAGGAACACCGGGGGCGACGCCGGACAGAGTCGTCCACGAGGACGAACACTTACGGCGGCGCGACACGAATGCCCGCCCGCCGCGCACTGCCTCCCATCCGGACTTTAACCGTCGGTCCAGGAATTTCACCTGGTCAACCGGCCGCTGGAAGCGGTCGGGTCGCGGACTGTAACCGCCGGTTCGGACTTTCACCGACCCCGGAGTGCGCTGCTTCTGGTACAGGGCCAGTGTGCCACGCCTGATCGTGGTCCATACGGGTGAGTTGTGTGGAGTGGCTCACAGGTGCCGTGACTGGACTTCTCAACTCGACCGAGTTGTAAGACTCTTTGGTCTAGTCCTTTCTGGATCACCGCAGACCGGCCCGGCGGCGGTGACGACGGCCCTTGCCCGCCGCCGGGCCCTTCAGTTCAGGCCTGGCGTCAGCGCTCAGGCGGGCTGAAGAGTTCGTCCTGGGCACGGTCCCGTGCCGTCAGCAGCGCGCCCCGCAGCACCGCCGCGCCGCCCAGCGCGCCGGCCCGTACCTCGGTCGGCAGCGGTGACATCCGGCGCACCCGCGCCTCCACCCTCCGTGCCAAGCCCGCTCCGCCCGCCTGCCCCACCTCGCCGCCCAGCACCACGCAGCCGGGGTCCAGGACGGCCACCACGGACGAGACGCCCACGGCGATGCGGTCGGCGAGGGCGTCCAGGAAGGCCGTGGTCCCGGCGGCGACCAGCCCCGCCGCCACCGGCGCATGCCCGTCGGCCTCCGCCACCACCCCGTACTCCTCCGCCAGCTCCGCGATCGCCGCCGAGCCCGCCAGCGAGTGGAAGCCGCCCTCGCATCCCGTCGCCGACGGCAGCCCCGCCGTCCCCGGTACCGGCAGGAAGCCGATCTCCCCCGTGCCGCCGGAAGCACCGCGCCGCAGCGAACCGTCCAGGACCACCGCCGCGCCGGTGCCGTGACCGAGCCACAGCAGGACGAAGGTGTCCCGGTCGCCGGCCACACCGTCCCGCTGCTCCGCCAGGGCCGCCAGGTTCGTCTCGTTCTCGACCTGGACCCGAGCCTCCGGGAGGCGTTCCTGGAGGGTGGCGACCAGGCGGCGGTGCCACTCGGGCAGGCCCGTGGAGTTGCGGAGTTCACCCGTGGCGGGGTCGATGAGGCCGGGGGCACCGATGCCGACGGTGTGCAGGCGGTCGGCGCCGGCCTCCTTGGCGACCCGCTCCACCAGGGCCACCGCCTGCTCGACCGCCGGTCCGGTGCCGACGTCCCCGGCGATCGGGGCCGAGGACTCGGCCAGTACCCGGCCCAGCAGATCGGAGACGACGACCGAGACGCCCTCGGTGCGCACGTCGAGCGCGGCCAGATGGGCACGGTCGGCGACGATGCCGTACAGCTTCGCGTTCGGCCCCCGGCGCTGCTCGCCCGACTCCCCGGCCACCTCGATCAGCCCGGCCGCGGCGAGGCGCTCGACGAGGTCGGCGACCGTCGGCCGGGACAGGCCGGTGAGCTGCTTCAACTGCCCTGCCGTCAACGGCCCTTCGCGCTGGAGCAGACGCAGGGCGAGCCGGTCGTTGATGGCCCGGGCGGTGCTGGGGGATGCGGGCATGCCGGGATCCTTCCAGATCGGCGGCTTTTCATGTTCTATCTATCAGGCAGGGTCCCTGATAGTTTACGGCGTCGGCGGGATCCACAGGCCGCAAAGGGGCGGGAGAGTATGAGTGACGTGCTGTACGACCAGCGGCAGGTGAAGCGCGCCCGCTACGCCGTGGCCGCCGTCTTCGCCGTGCACGGTGCCGTCACCGGCTCGTTCGCGACCCGCGTGCCGTGGATCCAGGACCATGCCTCGGTGAGCGCCGGGCAGTTGGGCCTCGCCCTCGCCTTCCCCGCACTCGGAGCGTCCGTGGCGATGCCGCTCGCGGGGAGCATCAGCCACCGCTTCGGCGCCCGCAACGCGCTGCGCGGCCTCATCTCCCTGTGGACGCTGTCCCTGGTCCTGCCGTCCGTGTCCCCGAACCTGGTCGCCCTGTGTCTGGCGCTGTTCGTGTACGGCGCCACGGCCGGTATGGCGGACGTGGCCATGAACGCGCTCGGCGTCGAGGTCGAGAACCGGCTCGGCCGGTCGATCATGTCCAGCCTGCACGGCATGTGGAGCGTGGGCACGCTGATCGGCTCGGCGGCCGGCACCCTCGCCGCCCACCTGGGCTCGGACGCGCGGCTGCACCACGCGCTCGCGGCGGCCGTCCTCACCTGCCTCGGCCTGCTGTCCTGCCGCTGGGTGCTGGACCTCCAGCCCGCCGAGGACGAGGAGGCGCCGCCCCGCTTCGCCCTGCCGCCGAAGTCGGCGCTGCTCATCGGTGCCGTGGGCTTCTGCGCGGTGTTCGCGGAGGGCGCGAGCCTGGACTGGTCCGCGGTCTATCTGCGGGACCAGCTGGAGACGTCGGCGGGGCTCGCGGCGGCGTGCACGACCGGCTTCACGCTGACGATGGCGATCGCGCGGCTCGCCGGCGACCGGATCGTCGACCGGTACGGATCGGTGCGCACGGTCCGGGCGGGCGGCGCGCTCGCCGCGCTCGGCGGACTGCTGATCGTCACCGCCCGCAACCCGGCCATGGCGATGTCCGGGTTCGCCCTGATGGGGCTGGGGATCGCGGTGGTCGTGCCGCTGTGCTTCGCCGCCGCAGGGCGCAGCGGCTCGAACCCGAGCCTGGCCATCGCCGGTGTCGCGACGATCACCTACACCTCGGGGCTGGTCGCGCCGAGCGCGATCGGCACCATCGCCCAGGCGACCAGCCTGCTGGTGTCGTTCATCCTGGTGACGGTCCTGGCGAGCGGCCTCGTGGCCTTCGCGGGCGTGCTGCGGGGCGGCGACCGCGACCGCCCGAAGATCAGCCCTCCGGCAGCAGCAGTTCCCGACCCGCGGCCCTGAACCGCTCGCTCCACGGCGCCGGCCGCAGGGTCTCGGAGTCCAGCCGTACGAGGACCCGGGCACCCCGCGCGTAGGTCACCGCGCCGTCCCGCGAACAGAAGCGGAAGCCGTACGTCAGCCCGGTCGTGCCGAGCCTCTCCAGCCAGAGGTGGACGGCGTAGACGCCGGTCCTCGTCACCGGCGCCTCGTACGAGATGCGCAGTTCCTTGACGGCGTTGCAGGCGTCGCCGGCCGCCGCCCAGTCGCCCTCGAAGTGGATGCCGTGCTCCTGCCACAGCTCGGTCCAGGCCTGCTCGACCTTGAGCGGGTAGCGGGCGTTGTGCAGGAGGCCGAGCGCGTCCAGGTCGTCGAAGTGGACGGTGACGGGGATCAGCCGGCCGTGGGACACGGCGGGGGCGGTCGGGGCTTCGGCGGTCACGGGTGGTGCTCCAGGGACGTACGGCAGGGACCCCCTCATGCTAAGCGGTCGCTCACCCTCTGGTTGCGCTCGGGGCGGTGACCTGGGCGGATCTCCCTGACAATGGTCCGGACATCCGCAGGTACTCCGCAGGTACGAGGAAGGCGAAACCGCACCATGGATCTTGGCGTCGGCTGGAAGCTGCACGGAGACGGGCGGACGCCCGCGCCCGGGGCGGTGGTACGCCCCGACGAACGGCTCTCCTGGCCCCGCACGGTCGGACTCGGCGCCCAGCACGTGGTGGCGATGTTCGGGGCGTCCTTCGTGGCTCCCGTCCTCATGGGCCTGGACCCCAACCTGGCGATCATGATGTCCGGCGTCGCGACCGTGATCTTCCTGCTCGCCACCCGCGGCCGGGTGCCCAGCTACCTCGGCTGCTCGCTGTCCTTCGTGGGCGTCGCCGCCGTGATCCGCGCCCAGGGCGGCACGAGCGCCACGGTGACCGGCGCGGTGTTCGTGGTGGGCGTCGCGCTGTTCCTCGTCGGGGTCGCCGTGCAGCGGTTCGGGGCGCGGATCATCCATGCCGCGATGCCGCCGATCGTCACCGGCGCGGTGGTCATGCTGATCGGCTTCAACCTGGCCCCGGTGACCGCGAGCACCTACTGGCCGCAGGACCAGTGGACGGCCCTGCTGGTCATGCTGTTCACCGGTCTGGCGGTCGTCTGCCTGCGCGGTTTCTGGTCCCGGATCGCGATCTTCCTGGGGCTGCTCTTCGGGTACGGCATCTCCTGGGCCTTCGACCGGATCTTCGGCCGCATCCACGCGGTCGACGCGAGCGGCAAGCTCACCGACCACTGGCGGCTGGACCTCTCCGCGGTCGGCCGGGCCGACTGGATCGGGCTGCCGGACTTCCACGGCCCGTCCTTCGAGTGGTCGGCGATCCTCGTCGCCCTCCCGGTCGTCATCGCGCTGGTCGCCGAGAACGCCGGACACGTCAAGGCGGTCGGCGAGATGACCGGTGACCCGCTGGACGACAAGCTCGGCACCGCGATCTCGGCGGACGGCGTCGGCTCGATGCTGTCCACCGCGCTGGGCGGCCCGCCCAACACCACGTACTCCGAGAACATCGGTGTGATGGCCGCGACCCGCGTCTACTCCACGGCCGCCTACTGGGCCGCCGCCGGTTTCGCGCTGCTCTTCGGCCTGTGCCCCAAGTTCGGCGCGGTCGTCGCCGCGATCCCGGGCGGGGTCCTCGGCGGCATCACCGTCATCCTCTACGGCATGATCGGCCTGCTCGGCGCGCAGATCTGGATCAACTCCGGGGTGGACCTGCGCAATCCGCTGAACCTGGTGCCGGCCGCGGCGGGCATCATCATCGGCGTCGGCAACGTGACGATGAAGTTCACGGACACCTTCTCGCTGAGCGGCATCGCGCTCGGCACGCTGGTCGTCATCACCGGCTACCACGCGCTGCGGGCGTTCGCGCCGGCCCATCTGAAGGAGCAGAAGCCGCTGCTGGACGAGGGAACGTCGTCCTATGAGGGCTCGTCCGACGGCTCCTACGACGACGCCAAGTCGTAGGCGTACGACGGGGTGAACGTCCCCGGCGCCCCCTTGCAGCCGTCCGACTCCCCCGGCAGCTTCACCCACAGATAGCCGTCGATGCGGGCCTCACCGGTGTTCAAGGTCGGCGTCCGGCCCAGCTTGCGGCCGTCCGGGTCGCACCACTCGCCGTCGGCCGGGGCGCCGTTGCCGTTGCGGCTGGTGTCGATGACGGCACCGAGGCTCGCCGGGCCGCCGAGGGCCGTCAGGACCCGGCGGTCGTAGGCGATCTCGTCGGCGGTGCGGTGGAAGTTGGAGACGTTGCTGAAGATCCCGTCGGAGGACGCGGCGGAGCCGGCGCCCGCCTGGCGCAGCAGGTCCGCCTGTTTGGCCGCCGGGTGCCAGCCGGAGTGGCCGGCGTCGTAGTAGACGCGCGCCTTGGGGTTCGCGGCCTTGATGACGCGGCCCGCGCGGGCCAACGAGGCGAAGCGGTCGGCGCGTCGGGCGCCGGAGAGACACTCGGACTGGGCGATCGAGTCGGGCTCCAGGATCACGACGACCTCGCCGGAGCCCAGCCCGGCGGCGAACCGGTCGATCCAGGCGTCGTACGCGTCGAGGTCCGGCGCTCCGCCCTTGGAGGCGCCGCCGCAGTCCCGGTCCGGGATCGTGTACGCCACGACGACCGGCACCCTGCCCTGCGCGGCGGCGCCCCCGGTGACGGCCCTGACCCGTGCCGTGACGGTGTCGGGCGCGTACTCGGCGAACCACACGGCCGCCGGCTGGTCGGCGATCCGGGACGCGATGACGTCGTACCGGGGATCGCCGGCGTTGTCGCGGACCCAGTCGAGCACCTGGGAGTCGGGGTGGCGGTAGAGGCGGGCGGCGGTGTGCGCGGGCGGCTGCTTCTTCTCGGTCTTCGTCGGCGTGGGGCTCGCCTGCTTCTTCGGGGCGGTCGACGGGGACGCCGACCCGCTGGTCACCGACGTCGACGGGGCGGGCGGCCGGAGGTCCAGGGTCGGTGACTCCGTCACCTCGGGACGGGCCTCGTTCGCGCCGCGCCCGTCGTCCAGTGCGGACACCATCCCGGTCGCGGTGCCGACGGCGACCACGACGGAGGCCGCCGCGACCATGCCGTTGCGCCGCGCCGCACGCCGCCGCTCCGCCCGGCGCTCGGCCAGGCGACGCGCACGTGAGCCCGACACCCGCTGATCCCTCCCCCACGACGGGCGCGTTCCCCCGTTCTGGGGAAGCGTCGGGCCCGCCACCACTCGGGCCAGCCTAGGCCTGGGACCCTGCGTGCATGGCGCAGTTGGAGCACTTCACCACTCCCGTCGACACCGTCGTCGACCGGATGCGAGCCCTGGACGAGGCCCTTCCGGAGCGGGACGGGATCGCGGTGTTCAACCGCGTCTACCTCGCCGTCACCGAGGCGGTCGACCGGGGCATCGACAGCGGCCGGTTCGCGGACGCGCGGGCCGCGATCACGCTGGACGTGCGGTTCGCCGAGCGGTATCTGCGGGCGGTCGACGCGGTGGCCCGCGACCGGCGCCCGCCCGCCTGCTGGCGGCCGTTGTTCCAGTTCCGCCGGCATCCCGGCGTACGTCCGTTGCAGTTCGCGCTGGCGGGCATCAACGCGCACATCGGGCACGACCTGGCGCTGGCCGTCGTGGACACCTGTCGTACGCTCGACTGCGAACCCGTCGACGTGGAGGACGAGTTCGACCGCGTGGGCGATCTCCTCGTCTCGCTGGAGGAGCGCATCCGCGAAGATCTGATGCCGGGGCCCGACCTGCTCCAGATCGCCGACCCGCTCACCCACCTGCTCGGCGCGTGGAGCCTGGAGCGGGCCCGGGACGCGACCTGGACCGCGGCCCGCGCGCTGTGGGCGTTGCGCGGGCTCCCCGATGTGGCGGCCGAGTTCACCGAACGCCTGGACACGGCGGTGGGATTCGCGGGACGCATGCTGCTCACGCCACTACCGGACTGATCCGGCCAGTCCCGCGCTCACCGCACCCGAACTGTTCAGTGAACGTTGTACGTTCGACAGACAGGCATCCCGTGCAAAGGAGCAGGAATGGCGACACGGCTCGGACTCGGACTCCCCCAGAACAAGCAGTACGACCTCGGCAGGGACGTGCCCGACGTGGCCCGCGCCGCCGAGGGGATCGGCTACGACAGCCTGTGGGTGTACGAGCGCGCCCTGTTCCCCGAGCCCGCCACGCAGGGCCTGTACGGGATAGAGGGTCTGCCCTGGCCGG
Source organism: Streptomyces sp. NPDC057280 (assembly GCF_042668605.1). Lineage (NCBI taxonomy): Bacteria > Bacillati > Actinomycetota > Actinomycetes > Kitasatosporales > Streptomycetaceae > Streptomyces > Streptomyces sp. NPDC057280. The sequence continues at coordinate 40,870 of NZ_JBHUYR010000016.1, read as the reverse complement.
AGGCGTACCGCGGGGTCGCCGACCCGCTGGTCACGCTCACCCTGGCCGCCGCGGTGACCGAGCGGGCCCGGCTCGGCACCAGTGTGCTGGTCGCCCCGCTGCACGTGCCGTTCCAGCTCGCCAAGTCCCTCGCCTCGCTGGACGCGGCGAGCGGCGGACGGGTCGTCGCCGGCCTCGGCACCGGCTGGTCCCTCGACGAGTACGCGGCCGCGTCCGTGCGCCCCTTCGAGGAGCGCGGGCAGGTCCTGGACGAGCTGATCGAGGTGTGCCGCGCGGTCTGGGGCCCGGACCCGGTGGCGTACGACGGACGGCTCACGAAGATCGCGTCCGCCGTGGTGGGTCCCAAGCCCGCCCGGCCGATCCCGATCCTGCTGCCGGCCATGTCGAAGAAGGCGCAGCGGCGGCTCGTCGACCACGCCGACGGCTGGATGCCGGTCGGTATGGGCGCCGAGACGCTGGCCGCGCAGTGGCGGGGGCTCCAGGAGCTGGCCGCCGAGCGCGGGCGCACGGAGCCGATCCAGACGGTCGTACGCGTCAACACCCGGTACTCGGCGTCCGGCCACTCCGGTGCCGACCGCGCCCCCTTCCAGGGCAGCGTCGACCAGATCGTCGAGGACCTGGTCGCGCATGCCGAGGTCGGCCTGGACGAGATCCTCATCGAGCTCCAGAGCTCCGTGCGGGACGCGCAGGAGTTCAAGGAGGTCGCCGCGGAGGTGTACGAGAAGGCCCGCGCGGCCGGCATCTAGCCCCTGTTGAGCCCTCGCCCTTCGTCGAGTCTCAGTCCTCCGGCAGCTCGACCGGCGCGATCTCGTCGTACACGTCACCCGGTCCCGGGTTGGTCGCGTCGGTGCTGCCGCCGAAGTGGTGCATGACGCCCCAGACCGCGTTCAGCGCGGTCTGGATCGCGCCCTCGGCCCAGCCGGCCGTCCAGGAGACGTCGTCGCCGGCGAGGAAGATGCCGCGCTTGTCCGCGGGCAGCCGGTCCTGCATGAAGTGGGTGAACAGGCGCCGCTGGTAGCGGTAGTGGCCGGGCAGGTTGGCCTTGAACGCGCCCATGAAGTAGGGCTCGTTCTCCCAGGAGACGGTCACCGGGTTGCCGATGATGTGCTTGCGGATGTCGACCTTCGGGTAGATCTCGCCGAGCGACTTCAGCATGACCTCCATCCGCTCGTTCGCGGACAGCGGCAGCCACTTCAGGCTGTCGTCGCACCAGGTGTACGAGAGGCAGATGACGGCCGGCTTGTCGGGGCCGTCGTCGAGGAGATAAGTCCCGCGCGTCATACGGTCGGTGAGGGTCATCGACATGACGTCCCGCCCGGTCTCCTCGTCCTTGTCCAGCCAGAACGGCCGGTCGACGGGCACGAAGAGCTTGCTCGACTCCATGTAGTGGGTGCGCTCGATCGCGGTCCAGTGGTCGATCGGGAAGAGCGAGTCGTCGCAGGCGATCTTCGACAGCAGCATCCAGGACTGGGCGGTGAAGACGGCCGCCTGGTAGGTGCGGATGTCGCCGTTCGCGTCCGTCACGGTGATCCGGTTGTTCGCCGTGCGGTGCAGCCGGGTCACGGCCGGGCGGGGCTCACCGTTCACGTGCAGGCTCGCCAGCGAGGTGCCGTACGCCCAGTGGACGATCTTCTCCGGCGCACGCTCCCACAGCCGCAGCGGCAGCTGCTGGGAGCCGCCGACGATGCCGCGGTGGTGGTCGTCGGCCTCGGTGTAGACGACGCGGAGGATCTCCAGGATGGAGTTGGGGAAGTCGGTGTCCCAGCCGCCGGTGCCGAAGCCGACCTGGCCGAAGATCTCGCGGTGCCGGAAGGACTTGAACGCCTCGGAGTCGCAGAGGAAGCCGTAGAAGGTCTGGTTGTCGAGCTTCTCGACGAGCTTCGCCCAGATCTCCCGGATGCGCGGCACGTCCCGCTCACGCATGGCCTGGTTCATGTCGGAGAAGTCGGCGCCCTCTTCGAGGCACTTGTTCCAGGCGGCGGCGACATCGCGGTAGACCTGCGGCAGGTCGTCGATGGTCTCGGCGTAGTGCGACTCGCCCTTGAGGTCGACGACGGTCGAAGGCGTCGCTTCCGCGAGGGGGTTGGGGAACGGGCGGGTCTCCAGTCCCACCAGGTCGATGTAGTGCTGGAGGGCGGTGGAGGAGGGCGGGAAGCGCATCGCGCCCATCTCGGCGGTCAGGGACGGGTCGCAGCCCTCGAAACCGACGGTCCGCAGCCGGCCGCCGATCTGGTCGGCCTCGTAGACGACCGGCTTCAGGCCCATCTTCATCAGCTCGTAGGCGGCCACGATGCCGGACAGACCGCCGCCGATGACCGCGACCTCGGTGCCGTGCTCGGTCGCCGGTATCTGGCCGAGGCCCGCCGGGTGGGCGAGGAAGTCGTCGTACGCGTACGGGAAGTCCGGGCCGAACATGGTGATCGGCGGCTGCTGCTCGTCGGCGTGCTGGACGGCGGTGGGCACCGTGGACGTCATGGGGTACGGACTCCTTGCGAATGCTGCGAAGACTGCGGGGGTGTTCAGACGTAGAGCTCGGGACGCCGGTCCCGCAGATACGGGTTGGCCTCGCGGGAGGCGGCGAGGAAGGCCGGGTCGGCGTCCGCGAACACCAGTTGCTCCTCGCGTCCGGCGCGGGTGCGGGCGATCCCGTCGGGGCCGGCGAGGACGGAGAGCCCGACGAACTCGAACTCCCCTTCCTGGCCGACCCGGTTGACGTAGGCGACGTACATCTGGCTCTCGAAGGCCCGCACCGGGATCATCGACTCGGCGACGAACTGGAACGGGTGCATCTGGGCGGTCGGGACGAGAAGGAGGTCCGTGCCGGCCAGCGCGTGCGCCCGGACGTTCTCCGGGAACTCGACGTCGTAGCAGATCAGCAGGCCGACGGTCAGACCGTTCAGCTCGGCCTGTACGACGTGCTGCTCGCCCGGCGTGAAGTGGTCGCGCTCGAAGCAGCCGAAGAGGTGGGTCTTGCGGTAGTTGGCGAGGCGCTCGCCGGCGGCGGAGATCAGCTGGGCGGAGTTGAAGACCGAACCGGAAGACGCTTCCGGGTATCCGTACGCGATGGCGACCCCGTGCCGCGCGGCGATCTCCGCGACCGCGTCCGCGGCCTCCCCGTCGGCCGGCTCGGCGAGGCGGGCGATGTCGTCACCGATGGCGTACCCGGTGAGGAACATCTCCGGCGCGGTCAGCAGTCCGGCGCCCGCGGCGGCGGCACGGCCCACGGCCTCGTCGAGGACCTTGAGGTTCCCGTCGACCGAGCCGGGGCGGCCGGAGCTCTGGAGCAGGGCGGTGCGCATGCGTGATCCTCACCGGGGGGCGAAAAGGGTGGTTGCGGGGGCCATCTAGACGGTACGGCCGCCTGACCAGGCCCGACAAGAAGGAGCCGTTGCGCGCCGCCGAGCGGTTCATTGCGCGCGAGGCGGCTTCGGCGGCGATTCGTTGCGTCGGCTGCCGGGGAGGCCGCCGAGGACCAGGGCGGTGACCAGGTAGGGCACCGCCAGGATCACGAAGACGGTACTGTGCGCGACCCGCGCGCCGAGCAGGGCGTACGCCGCGAACGTGACGACCGTGAGGAGTTCGGTGCCCAGGCTCGCCACCGAGGTGAGGGTGGCCCGGCGGGCGTCGTCGATGCGGTGCTGGAGGCGTACGTCGGCGAGCACCTCCGCCAGCTGGAAGCCCCCGAAGGCGAGGCCCACGAGCGCGATACCGGCCGGGGTGCGGACCGCGGCGCCGACCGCCATCGCCAGCGCGGAGCCCGCCAGCAGCCAGGCCGTTCCGGTGCCGCCGAGGCGTTCGGCGGGCCCGGTCAGCAGGCTCGCCGCGGTGACGAGCGTCCAGACGAGCAGGATCAGATAGGGGACGGTCGCCTCGGCGACGCCGGTGTCGCGGACCAGCAGGGGCGTGTACTCGTCGAGCGCACCCCACACCGCGGCGACGGCCGGGATCAGCAGCAGGGCGCCCCGGACGGAACGGTTCCCGCGCGCCTCGCCGAGCCCGCCGCGCAGGGTCACCCACCAGCCGTCACCGCCGGACTCCCGCCCCGCGCGGTGCTCGGGGAGCCGGGTCGCCGCCGCGGCGGCGAGCGCACAGGCGAGGACACTCGCCGCGCCCACCATCGGATAGCCGCCCAGCGCGAACACCGGCCCGGCCAGCCCGATCGACGCCATGGTGGCGGCCAGCCGCGCCGCGCGGACCCGCCCCATCACGCGCGCGTACCGGCCGGCGGCGCCGAGCCGCTCCAGTTCGTCGTACGCCAGCGCCTCCAGCGAGCCGGAGCAGAGTGCTCCGCCGACGCCCCACAGGACGAAGCCGAGCGCGAAGGACCAGTACGCCGGGGCAAGCACCCACAGCGTGAAGCCGACGGCGTTGAACAGCGGGCCGACCCACAGCAGCAGCCGTCGGGACACGGCGTCGGCCAGGGCGCCGGAGGGGACCTCCAGCACCACGCCGGTGATCGACCACAGGGCGAACAGCGAGGAGATCTGCCAGAGCGACATCCCCGTGTCCGCGAACAGCAGCGCGTACACGGGGTAGAGCAGCACGAAGTCGTCGAGGAACGCGTAGCCGTACAGCGTGCGCGTCAGCCGACGGACAGCGGTCGCGGGCACACGTGCGGGTGAGAGTGTCATGAGGCCTTCCCGGAAGGGCGGTTCGGACGTCGTCGGTACGGCGTCCGAGGCGGCCCTCGGGAGGCACGGCTGGTGGATCAATGTCGCCAGGTCATGACACCGATGCTAGACAGGTCCCGGCCCGCTGCCCAGCGAAAAAGTGGTGATCACGGCGGCGTGGTCGGACGGCCAGTCGTTGTCCGCGACGTCCGGGCAGGGGCGCGGCGAGCCGCTGACGAACGTCCGGGAGTCCAAGACGCGCAGGCCTCGGTGGAGGACGAAGTCGATCCGGTCCTGCGGCTCCGGGTGGACGACCACCGGCGACCAGGTGTGGCCGGGGTCCCGCACGGGATCGGGACGGGCCTGCCGGTAGGAGTCGGCGAAGCCCGCCTCCTCGGCCGCCCGGGTGACCGGCCACTCGACGCCCGGCCAGTCCAGGTGGGAGGGGCAGTTGAAGTCACCGACGAGGACGACGGGCGAGGCCGGTCCGATCCGGCGCAGGGTGTCGCGCATCTGCCCGAGCCGCACCTCCTCGTGCGCGAGCGGCTCGGCCTCGTAGGGCCCGTACCGCTCGTAGTCCAGATGCGCCGTCCAGACCTCGACCTCCTGACCGGCCACGGCGATCCGCGCGCCGGCGGCTCCGTAGAACCCCACGTCCGGGTCGCCGAGGACGGCGGTGATCGGGTACCGGCTGATGATCCCGAGGTTCTCCCCGGCCCGGTGGTGGTGCCAGCCGAGCGCCTGGGCGAGTTCCTCGGCGGCGGTGCCGTACGTCTCCTGGAGACCGACCACGTCCACGTCGGTCTCGGCGATGACCTTGAGCTGCTTGGCCCGGTGGTCGTGCACCTTGGTGCCGCCGTACCAGAGGTTCCAGGTCATGACCCGGAGGCGGTACGGGAGGAGGGCGCGCAGTGCCGAGGGGGTCACCCCGGCCAGGCTGGTCCCGACCGTCCGGCCGGGTGCCGCCTCGATGGGGGCGAGGGACGGCACGGCGAGCACCGTGCAGCCCGCCGCCTCGGCGGAGGCGACGCCGGTCGCGGTGTCCTCGACGGCGACGCATCCCGAGGGGTCGACGCCGAGCGCGTGGCACGCGGCGAGATACGGGTCCGGCTCGGGCTTGGTGCGGTCGGTGTCGTCGGCGGTGACCGAGACGCCGAAGCGGTCCGCCCCCAGCACGTCGAGCACGGTGTCGGCGACCGACCGGGGGGACGCGGTCACCAGGGCCGTCGGCACTCCCTCGCGGGCCAGCGCGTCGAGCAGGTCGAGCGCGCCGGGGCGGGGCACGACACCGGTGCGGACGCGGTCGGCGAACTCCTGGTGAAGGGCGTCGGCGAGGCCGGCGGCCGGGGCGCCGGTGGCCGCGGACAGCCAGCCGGCGGTGTGCTCGACGGGGCGGCCGAGGACGTCCGCCCGATCCGCCTCGGTAAGGTCCCGCCCGGCGACCCGCTGCACCGCCTCCCACCACAGCCGCTCGGTGTCGACGAGCGTGCCGTCCATGTCGAACAGGACGGCCTGGAGCGGGAGTCGGGTCATCTCGGTCTCTTTCATGCGGTACGTTCCGCGACCAGCACCGGCCGCTCGGGCAGGGACACGTTCACCGAGGCACCGGCGGTCAGACCGGTGGTCTCGTGCGCGGGCAGGTCGGCCTTCACCTCGCTGCCGTCGGCGAGCCGCACGGTGACGCGTACCGCGGCGCCCAGGAAAGACGTGGCGAGCACGCGGGCCTTGCCGTCCGCGTCGGCGCCCACCCGGACGGCCTCCGGCCGCACCAGCACGTCCACCTCACCGGCCTGCGGCCCCGTGCCGTCGACCGGCAGCCGCTGCCCCAGCACGTCGACCACGCCGTCGGAGACCCGGCCCGGAATCCGGCTCATGGTCCCGACGAACTCGGCGACGAAGGCGGTGGCGGGCCGGCCGTACAACTCGGCGGGTTCCGCGCACTGTTCGAGCTTCCCGGCGTGCATCACGGCGACCCGGTCGGCCATGGACAGGGCCTCCTCCTGGTCGTGGGTGACGAACAGGGTGGTGATGCCGAGCTCCTGCTGGAGCCGCCTGATCTCCTCGCGGAGGGTGAGCCGCACCTTGGCGTCGAGCGCGGACAGCGGTTCGTCGAGGAGCAGCACCCGGGGCCGCAGGGCGAGGGCGCGGGCCAGCGCGACGCGCTGCTGCTGGCCGCCGGAGAGCTGGTGCGGATAGCGCCCGCCCTTGTCGGCGAGGCCGACCAGTTCCAGCAACTCGGCGGCACGCGCCCGCCGTTCACCGGTACGCACCCCGCGCATGCGCAGCCCGAAGGCCACGTTGTCGACCGCGTCGAGGTGCGGGAAGAGGCTGTACGACTGGAAGACCATCCCGGCGTCACGCCGGTGGGCCGGGACCCGGGTGACGTCCTCGCCGTCGACCAGCACCTCGCCGGAGTCGGGGTGTTCGAAGCCGGCGAGCATCCGCAGGGCGGTGGTCTTGCCGCAGCCGGACGAGCCGAGCAGGGCGAGCAGCTCACCCGGGCGGACGGTGAGGTCGAGGCCGTCGAGCGCGACCGTGGCCCCGAACTCCCTTCTGAGTCCCCGGAATTCGACGGTGGCGGCCTTCTCGGTGGTCTGCACGGCGGCGACGTTCTCGTTCGTTTTCATGGTTCAACCCCGGGACGTGGTACGGGAGCGCCCGCCGAAGCCGGCCAGGACGAGGAGCAGCAGCCAGGTGACGAGCAGGCTCATCACGGACACGGCGACGGACAACTGGGCCTGGGAGCCGCTGACGTTGACGATCCACACCGCGAAGGGCTGGAAGCCGAGGAGCTGGGCCACGGTGAACTCGCCGAGCACCAGCGCCAGCGTGAGGAAGGAGGCGTTGAGCAGGGCGCCGCGCAGGTTGGGCAGCACGGCCTGGACCAGGGCCTGCGGCCAGCTCGCGCCACAACTGCGGGCGGCCTCGACGAGGGTGGGGACGTCGATCGCGCGCAGTCCGGCGTCCAGGGCCCGGTACACGAAGGGGAGCGCCATCACGACGTACGCCAGGACGAGCACGACCGGGAAGTCGGGGTTCTGGATCGCCACGAAGGTCTGGAACAGCGGGGTGCGGGAGAGGTGTTCGGGCCCCCACTTCAGGACCGTGACGATGCCGGCGACGAACGCGATCGGCGGCACGACCAGCGGCAGCGAGCACACCACCTCCACCACCGGCCGCAGCTTCGGCGCGCCGAGCCGCAGCGCGACCATGGCGGGCACCATCAGCAGCAGGACGACGGCGATGGTGGCGAGGGCCAGTTCCAGCGAGAGCAGCAGACTGGAGCCGAAGCCGCCGGTGGACAGGATCTGCGTGTAGGCGTCGGCAGTGAGGCCCTGCCCCGGTACGTCGACCGTGAAGACGACGGAGGCGGCCAGCGGCACCAGGAAGTACAGCCCGGCGAGGCCGAACACGCCCCACCGCCACAGGTTCAGGCGAGCCATCGCGCACTCCTCCGCTGCAGGGGCAGGTACACCGCCATGACGAGGCCCGCGACGAGGACCATGTCGAGGCTGAGGGCGAGCGCCACGTTCTCCTGGCCGACGAGCACGTTGCCGGAGAGGGCGTCGGCGATCTGGAGGGTGATCAGCGGGACGGAACTGCCCACGATCGCGGCGGCGGTGGCGTAGGCGGCGAAGGCGCTGCCGAAGAGCAGCACGAACCCGCCGAGGAGCGTGGGCAGCAGGACGGGCAGGGCGACGTGCAGCCAGTACTGCGCGGTGGTCGCCCCGTTGTTCTGCGCGGCCTCGCGCCACTGGACGCGCAGCCCCTCCAGGGCGGGGGTGATGGTGAGGACCATCAGCGGGATGAGGAAGTAGAGGTAGACGACGACCAGTCCCCAGAAGCTGTACAGGTCCCAGCCCTTGTCGGTGAGGCCCAGGTGCCGGGTCAGCACGCCGGCGTTGCCGAGGGTGGCGACGAAGGCGAAGGCGAGCGGGACGCCGCCGAAGTTGGCGAGGACGCCGGACGCGGTGAGCACGGCCTCGCGCAGCGCGCGGTACCGGGAGGTGACGACGGCCTGGGCGAGCGGCAGCCCGAGGAGCGTCGCGAGGGCGGCGGAGACGGCGGACAGCTTGACGCTGCCGAGGAGGGCGGTGAGGTAGGCGCCCTGCAGCGAGGCGGTCAGGTTGGCCGTGGTGTAGGCGCCGGTGCTCTTGGCCGTGAAGGCGCCGTCGAGGACCGCCCAGGCGGGCAGCCCGAAGGCCACCGCGGTGAAGACGAGCAGCGGCAGGACGGCGACCCAGCCGAGCGACCGGCGCCGCCGCTTCACCGCAGCGGCGGGCGCCGTGTCGACCCGCGGGAGCGTGGCCGTCATCCGGAGACGGCCTTCGCCCAGCCCTGTCCGAGGACCGTCTTGGCCTTGTCCTGCTGGGCCTCGGTCGGGAAGGAGGGCGTGCCCGAGACCTTCGGGAGCTTGGCGGCGGCGGTCTTGTCGAGGGTGCCGGCCTTCTCCATGGCGGTCATCAGGGCCGGGCGGGCGTAGCCCTTGAGCCACAGGTTCTGGCCCTCGGCGCTGTAGAGGTACTCCTGCCACAGGCGGGCGGTCGCCGGGTGCGGGGCGTCCTTGTTGATGGCCTGGGAGTAGAACTGGGAGAACTGGCCGTCGCTCGGTACGGCGACCTTCCAGTCCACGCCCTTGGACTTGAACTCGTCGGCGTACCCGGCGTTGAGGTAGTCCCAGTCGATGCTGATGGGCGTCTCGCCCTTCTCGACGGTGGCCGGGGTCGACTCGACGGGCGTGTAATTGCCGTTGTCCTTGAGCTTCTTGAAGAAGTCGAGGCCGGGCTGGATGTCGTCGAACGAGCCGCCGTTCGCGAGCGCGGCCGCCCAGACGCCGCCGAACGCCGAACCGGACTTCGTGGGGTTGCCGTTGAGGGCGACCTGGCCCTTGTACTGCGGCTTGAGCAGGTCGGCGAAGGTGGTGGGACAGCTCTTGACGCGCTTGGCGTCGCAGCCGATGGAGATGTAGCCGCCGTAGTCGTTGTACCAGCGGGCCTGGGCGTCCTTCTGCCCGCTCGGGATGTCGGCGAACGAGGCGACCTTGTAGGGCGCGAGGAGCCCCTGCTGGGCGGCGCTGATCGCGAAGGAGCTGCCGAGGTCGAGGACGTCGGGGGCGCGGTCCTGGCCCTTGCGCGACGTCACGGCGTTGATCTCGTCCTGGCTGGCGCCGTCGGGGTTCTCGACGGCGATCTTGATGCCGTACTTCTTCTCGAACCCGTCGATGAGCGCACCGTAGTTGGCCCAGTCGCGGGGCAGGGCGATGGCGTTGAGCTTGCCCTCCTTCTTGGCCGCCTTGACGAGGGCGTCGAGTCCGCCGAAGTCGGCGGCGGAGGTGGCGGTGGCGGCGTTCTTGCCGTCGGCGGTGGTGGACGCGGTGTCGGGGGCGGCGCCGCAGGCGCTCAGGGTGAGCGCGGCTATGGCGCCGAGGGCGGCGGTTCTCGGCAGGGACAAGGTCACGGCTTCTCCAGGGCGTTGAGAACTTGTCTGAACAAGTTGGCCCCAGTAAGGCTGCCGCTGGTGTCGTCTTCGTAAACACTGAAAAAACCCTGACCCCCGAATTCCGGGCCAATCAAGGTCCCCTCCACCCATCGCCAGATGTCGACTAGGCTGGTCACGCTGTGCACAGCATTCGACTCAGAGGGGAAGCATGGCGGCGCGACACGAGGAGATCGCCGACGAACTGCGCCGGGCGATCGACCGCGAGGAGTACACGGTCGGCAGCCGCCTGCCCGCCGAGACAGACCTCGCGGCCCAGTACGGCGTCTCACGCGGCACGGTCCGCCAGGCGGTCGCGGCCCTGACCGCCGAGGGGCTCATCGGCTCCCGCCAGGGCGCCCGCCGCGTGGTGCTGGCCAGCCGCCGCAGCCAGAGCTTCGCGGAACTGCGCAGCTTCGCCCAGTGGGCGCGGGCGATGGGCCGCGAGGCGACGGGCCAGGTGATCACGCAGGAGTACCGGCCGGCCACCGCCGAGGACGCCGTACGCCTCCAACTGCGTACGGGCACGCCGGTGTTGCACGTCCTGCGGGTCCGCGGCCTGGACGGCGAACCGGTGCTCCTCGAACGGACGGTGTACGCCGACTGGATCTCCCCGGCGGTCGAACCCATCGAGCCGGACTGCCCGTCCGTCACCCAACGTCTGTACGACGACACCGGGTTGGTCTTCGCGTACGGCGAGCATGTCATCGACGCGGTGGCGGCGGGCGCCCAGGACGCGGACCTCCTGTCCGTCCGCCGCACCAGCCCGCTGCTGCGGGTCCGCCGCGTGACGACGACGCGCGAGGGCCGCCCGGTGGAGTGGTCGGACGACCGCTACCGCTCGGACGCGGTGAGTTTCAGCGTCCACAACTCGATGGACAACAACGCGCTGGCGAGGAAGACGGCGGAGTAAAGGGCCTTTAGGGGCGCGGGGAACTGCGCGACCAGCCACGAACCACCCGCACCCGGCACACGGCAGATCGCCCCGAGCTCGCCCCCGCCCCTACCCCGGCGCCCCCGACGAGAACCGCCTCAGCAACGGCGACAACACCAACACCGACTTGGTCCGCTCCACGAACGGCTCCCCGGCGATCCGCTCCAGCACCCTCTCGAAGTGCCGCATGTCCGACGCGAAGACCTGCACGACCGCATCCGCGTCCCCGGTGACCGTGGACGCGGCGACCACCTCCTGGTACCGCTCAAGACCCCGCCGGATCGTCTCCGGCGACGTGTTGTGCCGGCAGTAGATCTCGACGAACCCCTCGGTCTCCCACCCCAGCGCCGACGGATCGACCCGCACCGTGAACCCGGTGATCGCGCCGGTGGCCCGCAGCCGGTCGACGCGGCGTTTCACCGCGGGCGCGGACAGGCCGACGATCTGCCCGATGTCCGCGTAGGAGCGGCGGGCGTCCTCGGCGAGGGCGTGGACGATGCGTTCGTCGAGATCGTTGAGCACGGTGGGTGGTTCAGCTCTCAGGTGATGCGGGCGTTGCGGTCGTCGCGAGACGGGAACGGCGATGGCCGTATACGAAGTAGAACACGAGCCCGGCCGCCATCCAGACTCCGAAGACCACCCAGGTGACGGCGGACAGGCTGCCCATCATCCAGACGCAGAAGCCGAGCCCCAGCACCGGCAGCACCGGCGACAGCGGCACCCGGAAGGTGCGCGGCATCTCCGGACGCGTCCGGCGCAGCACCACGACGGCGATGTTGACCAGCCCGAAGGCGAAGAGTGTGCCGATGCTGGTGGCGTCTGCGAGCTGCCCCAGCGGGATCGCGGCGGCGAGGACACCGCAGAACAGGGAGACGATCACCGTGTTGGCCCGCGGCGTGCCGGTCTTCGGGTGCACGCGCCCGAACACCTTCGGCACCAGCCCGTCCCGGGACATCGCGAAGAGGATGCGAGTCTGCCCGTAGAGCACGGTCAGCACCACACTCGCGATGGCGATGACCGCGCACGCGGCCAGCAGGGTCCCCCAGAAGCTCTGTCCGGTCACCTCGCGCATGATCTGGGCGAGCGCGGCCTCGGAGTCCCCGAACCGCTGCCAGGGCCTCGCGCCGACGGCGACGGCCGCGACGAGGACGTACAGCGCGGTGACGATGACCAGCGACAGCATGATCGCGCGCGGCAGGTCGCGCTGGGCGTTCTTCGCCTCCTCGCCGGCGGTGGAGGCGGCGTCGAAGCCGATGTACGAGAAGAAGAGCGTCGCCCCGGCCGCGCTGACGCCCGCCATGCCGAGCGGCATGAAGTGCTCGTAGTTGCCGGCGCGGAAGCCCTGGATGCCGATGGCGCAGAACAGCACCAGCGCACCGATCTTCACGACGACCATGACGGTGTTGGCTCGCGCGGACTCCCGCGCGCCGCCCAGCAGGAACGCCATGGCGAGGAGGACGACGATCAGCGCCGGCAGGTTGAAGATGCCGCCGTCACCGGGCGGGGCGGACAGCGCGTCCGGGATGGTGACGCCGATGGTCCCGTCGAGCAGCTCGTTCAGGTACTGGCCCCAGCCGACCGCGACGGCGGCGACCGAGACGCCGTACTCCAGCAGCAGACACCAGCCGCAGACCCAGGCGACCAGTTCGCCGAGGGTTGCGTACGCGTACGAGTACGACGAGCCGGAGACCGGGATGGTGCCCGCGAGCTCGGCGTAGGACAGGGCCGAGAAGAGGGCCGTCAGTCCGGCGATGACGAAGGACAGGGTGACGGCGGGGCCGGCCTTGGGCACGGCCTCGCCGAGGACGACGAAGATGCCGGTGCCGAGCGTGGCACCGATGCTGATCATGGTCAGCTGCCACAGCCCGAGGGTGCGGCGCAGACTGCCGCCCTCGCCCTGGCCGCCCTCGGCGACCAGGCGTTCCACGGGCTTGCGCCGCATCAGGCGTGCACCGAGACCCGGGGACGGTGTGGTGCGGGGGTGCGGGGGTGCGCCTTGGTCGAGCACGCGCTGACTCCTTCGTCGCTGCGGTCGGCGCGAGGGGGACCGGCGGGGCACCCGCGCAAGCGGGAACCCACCGAGCGGGGTCCCCGCCACGCCACGTACAGCGCATGACCCTATGAGCCAGGGCATCACGGTCGTAATGCAGCAACTTTGCGCATACGCGCAAGATCGTTGCGTTCATCGCATGCGGGCGCCTGTTTGTTGTGCGGTCCCGCAATACGGCTTCCCCAGCGGCGCGCCTAGCTCCAGCTGGCGTGCAGCGGCTTGCCCTCCGCGTAGCCGGCCGCGCTCTGGATGCCGACGACCGCCTTCTCGGCGAACTCCTCCAGGGAGCCCGCACCGGCGTAGGTGCAGGAGGAGCGGACGCCCGCGATGATCGAGTCGACCAGGTCCTCGACGCCCGGACGGGCCGGGTCGAGGAACATGCGGGAGGTGGAGATGCCCTCCTCGAACAGCGCCTTGCGGGCGCGGTCGTAGGCCGACTCCTCGGACGTGCGGTTGCGCACCGCCCGCGCGGAGGCCATGCCGAACGACTCCTTGTAGAGCCGTCCGTCGGCGTCCTGCTGGAGGTCGCCAGGCGACTCGTACGTCCCCGCGAACCAGGACCCGATCATCACGTTGGACGCACCGGCGGCCAGCGCCATGGCGACGTCACGCGGGTGCCGGACACCGCCGTCGGCCCAGACGTGCTTGCCGTACTTCCTGGCCTCCGCCGCGCACTCCAGCACCGCCGAGAACTGCGGCCGGCCCACGCCGGTCATCATGCGGGTGGTGCACATGGCGCCGGGGCCGACACCGACCTTGATGATGTCCGCGCCGGCCTCGATGAGGTCCCGCACCCCCTCGGCGGCGACGATGTTGCCGGCCACGATCGGCACCTGCGGGTCGAGCGCCCGTACGGTCCTGATCGCGCTGATCATCGACTCCTGGTGGCCGTGCGCGGTGTCGATGACGAGCGTGTCCACGCCCGCGTCGAGCAGCTGCTTGGCCTTGCCCGCGACATCGCCGTTGATGCCGACGGCGGCGGCGATCCGCAGCTTGCCGTTCGCGTCCACGGCAGGCGTGTAGAGCGTGGCGCGCAGGGCGCCCTTGCGGGTGAGGATGCCGGCCAGCTTGCCCTCGGCGTCGACGGCCGGGGCGTAGCGCCGGTTGGCCGCGTCGAGGCGGTTGAAGGCCTCGCGGGGGTCGATGTCGGCGTCCAGGAGCAGCAGGTCGCGCGACATGACGACCTCCAGCTGCGTGAAGCGGTCCACGCCGGTCAGGTCCTGGTCGGTGACGACACCGACGGGACGGCCCTCGTCGTCGACGACGACACCGGCGTTGTGCGCCCGCTTGGGCAGCAGCGCGAGGGCGTCCGCGACGGTCTGGTGGGGGGCCAGCACGATCGGGGTGTCCAGGACGTGGTGGCGGCTCTTCACCCAGGAGACGACGTCGGTGACGACCTCGATCGGGATGTCCTGCGGGATGACCACGAGGCCACCGCGCCGGGCCATCGTCTCGGCCATACGGCGTCCGGCGATGGCGGTCATGTTGGCGACGACCAGCGGGATCGTGGTGCCCGAGCCGTCCGGGGAGCTGAGGTCCACGCCCTGCCGCGAGCCGACGGCGCTCCGGCTCGGCACCATGAAGACGTCGTCGTACGTCAGGTCGTACGGGGGCTGGATGTCGTTGAGGAAACGCACGTGCTGCACATCCCAGTCGATCAGAGGTGGCCCCCGGACAGGTCAGCCAGGGGGAAGAGCACGTACTTCATTGTCCCATGTCAACCTGAATGCGATGCCCGGACAGATCGTCCAAGCAGGTCAGAGGGCCGCTAGGAGGATCCTCCAAGGGCGAGCGCCACAGAGGGCACGGACGCCTCGGAGAACACCTCGCGCGCCACCGCCCACTCCTCCGGCCGCGCCTCGGCGTACCGCTCCCAGTGCCGTACGACGACCACGATCCCGGCCTCGACGGCTTCCGCGGGCCAGACGCCCGGGTCGGACAGGACGTCGGCCAGGGCGTCCCAGTTGCGGCCGAAGTGGTCCGGCAGCCGCAGGTCCCGCGCGCAGCGGTCCATCAGCCCGGCCTTGTCGGTGACCCCGTCGAGGTCCAGCGTGACCACAACTTCGGTCATCTCAGCACCGCCCGGAACGAGTTGTAGTGATCGTCGGTGTAGTAGATCTCGTCGCCCCGGCCCGTGACAATGCGCCGGGCCCCGCGATCGCGCGAGCCCGGCGTGGGGACGGTGTACTCGTGGTAGTAACCACGCTCGTGGGCGGGGAGCAGCCGTTCCCGGTTCCCGAAGACGGCCCCGTCCCTGGAGTACGGGAAAGGCCCGCCGTCGTCGATGAGTTCGAGCGTCTCGCGGGCCTGCGCGGGGAGCCGGGCCTCCTGGACGGTGGCCATGTCACCGACCCACGACGGAGTGGCCTCGTCGGAGGCCCGGGTCGACGAGCACCCGAGCACGAGGAGAAGCAGGCAGAGGACGAACCGCAGCGGCATGTCACCCACGCTGCCACGGCCGCCCTCCCCCGACCTTCCGTCAGAGGCCGTCCGGGTCAGCCCTGTTCAGCGCGGGCTTCGGCGTCGGCCCCGCCGCCATCAGCACATCGGCGGCGGACGTGTCCGTGACGAGGCTGGTGACCAGCCCGGACCGCAGCACCGCGTCGATCGCCATCGCCTTGCGGGCCCCGCCCGCGATCGCGACGACCTCGGGGATACGGCGGAGCTGGTCCGCCTTGACGGTGATGCACCGCTCCCCCAGGTCCCGGCCCACCCGGCGCCCCTGGGCGTCGAAGAGGTGCGCGGACATCTCGGCGGCGACGCCGAGGGAGGCGTAGTGCGCCCGCTCCTCGTCACTCAGCATGTCGTGCACCGTGGAGATGCCCGGCTCCCAGGAGCCGATCGACACACAGGCGACGGTGACCTTGTCGAAGTACTCGAAGGCCCGCGCGATCCCTGTCTGGTTGCGCAGCGCGGCCGCGGTGGCCGCGTCCGGCAGCAGCATCGGCGCGTAGATGGGGTGGGCGTCCCCGCCGGAGACCTGGGCCGCACGGCGTACCGCCTCCACCGAGCCGCGCTCGGCGGTCCCGGCGTCGTACACGCCCGTCAGCTGCACCACCGTGCACGGCGGCAGCCGGTCGAGGGCGGCCGCCATGTGGATGGTGGACCGGCCCCAGGCGAGCCCCAGGACATCGCCCTCGTTGACGAGTTCGCCGAGCAGGTCGGCGGCCGTCTCACCGAGGTTCTCGGGGTCCGGCGACTCCTCGGCGTCCGCCGGGGACTCCACCACGACGGCGTGCCTGAGGCCGTACCGGGCACGCAGCGCGTCCGAGCGCTCGGCGTCCAGCTCGGCCGGGACGCGGATCTCGATCCGTACGAGATCCCGTTCGAGAGCGGTCTCCAAGACCCTGGCCACCTTGAAGCGGCTCACGCCGAACTCCTCGGCGATCTGGATCTTCGATTTGCCCTCGAGGTAGAAGCGGCGGGCCATGGCCGCCGCCTGCACCAGCTCAGCGGGTCCCATCCGCATGGCTGACCGGCCCGCCGACATACCCGACACGGCCATCTCCTCACTGCTGTTCACACTCTGGATTCGCCGTTCATCCTTGCAGATCCGGCGGACTCGATCAGCCCTGATGGGAGCCGTTCACGTTCCTGTGGCTCAGTGGCCGCATGCCCAGCTCGCCTTGGCGGTGGCCCCTTCCGCTTGGTTGCGCAGTGCACGTACCGCCTCGGCCGGGTCGGACGCGTTGTAGACGGCCGAACCGGCGACGAAGACGTCCGCTCCGGCGTCGGCACACCGCTCGATGGTGGAGGCCGCGACTCCGCCGTCCACCTGGAGCCACAGTTCGAGGCCGTGCTTGCTGATCAACTCGCGGGTGCGGCGGATCTTCGGGAGCATGATGTCGAGAAACGCCTGTCCCCCGAAGCCCGGCTCCACGGTCATGATCAGCAGCATGTCGAGCTCGGGGAGCAGATCCTCGTACGGCTCGATGGGCGTCGCGGGCTTCAGCGCCATGGAGGCGCGGGCGCCCTTGGCGCGGATCTCCCGGGCGAGCCGGACGGGGGCGGCGGCCGCCTCGACATGGAAGGTGACGGAACCGGCCCCCGCCTCGACGTACTGGGGCGCCCACCGATCGGGGGCCTCGATCATCAGATGGCAGTCCAGCGGAGTGTCCGTCGCACGGGCCAGCGACTCTACGACCGGCACGCCGAGCGTGAGGTTCGGGACGAAATGGTTGTCCATGACGTCGACGTGGAGCCAGTCGGCTCCCTCCACCGCCTTCGCCTCGTCCGCGAGGCGGGCGAAGTCTGCGGACAGGATGCTGGGGTTGATCTGCACGGCCATGTGCCAAGCCTGCCATGCCCTCCGGGGGTTGGCCGCATGGGTCCCGGATGGGTACGGTCATTTGTCCGGTGCGGGCCGAATGTGGCTGGTCGCGCAGTTCCCCGCGCCCCTTACCCGGCGTGGTTGCGGGGGTTGGCATGAGTGACGAGCGTGGCATCGCACATCTGGTGTGCGGACGGCGGGCCAAGTGGGTCGTCCTGGTGCTGTGGCTGGTGGTGCTCTTCCTGACCGCGCCCCTCGCCTCCAAGCTCACCGACGCGCAGGACAACGACGCCGCGTCCTGGCTGCCCGGCTCCGCCGAGTCCACCCAAGTCCTCCAGATCTCCGAGGACTTCAGGCCCGAGCAGATCCCCGCGGTCGTCATCTACGCGCGCGAGAGCGGCCTCACGGCCCAGGACAAGGCCCAGATCACCCAGGACGCCCAGCAGCTCAAGCAACTCCGCGACCACGGCGTCCGCGGGGCCGAGACCCGCGGCCCGGTCTACGACCGCGAGACGAACCCGCGCGCGGCCCAGATCCTCGTCCCCATCACGATGGACGAGAAGGGCTGGGAGGAGATCGCCCCCGCGGTCGACTCCATCCGGGACATCACCGGGAAGGGCGGCGCCGGCCTCGCCGTGCACATCACGGGCCCGGGCGGCACCTCCGCGGACTTCTCCGAGGCCTTCGAGGGCATCGACTCCACCCTGCTGCTGGCGGCGATGGGCGTGGTGATCGTGATGCTCCTGATCACCTACCGCAGCCCGACCCTCCTGATCGTCCCCCTGCTGTCGGTGATCGCGGCCCTGTTCACCGCGCAGGCGTTCATCTATCTGCTGGCGCAACACGCGGGCCTGACGGTCAACGGCCAGAGCGCGGGCATCCTCACGGTCCTCGTCTTCGGCGCGGGGACGGACTACGCCCTGCTCCTGGTGGCCCGCTACCGGGAAGAGCTACGACGGCACGAGGACCGCCACGAGGCCATGGCCCTGGCGCTGCACCGGGCGGGCCCGGCGGTGATCGCGTCCGGCGCCACGGTAGTCCTGAGCATGCTGGTGCTGCTGGCCGCCGAGATGAACTCGACGCGAGGCCTCGGCCCGGTCGCCGCGATCGGCGTCGCGGTCGCACTGCTGGCGATGATGACCCTGTTCCCCGCCCTGCTGGTGATCTGCGGCCGCTGGATCTTCTGGCCGGCGATCCCGCACTTCGGTTCGGCCGACCCCACGGACCGCGGCATCTGGGCGCGCACGGGCCGCCGTATCGCCCGCCGCCCCCGCATGATCTGGGGCGTCACGGCGGTGGCCCTGGCGATCTGCTCCCTGGGCCTGATCCAGTTGCGCGCGGAGGGCATCAGCAACGCCGACGCCTTCACCGGCAAGCCGGACTCGATCTCCGGCCAGGAGGTCTCGGCCACGTACTTCCCGGCGGGCAGCGGCGACCCGCTGGTCATCGTCAGCAACCAGCCCCAGGCCCGGCAGGTGGGCGAGGCCGTGGCGGGCACCCGGGGCGTGGTCCCCGACTCCCTGGGCCTGCCTCCGGGCACGAAACCCTCGTACGACGGCAAGGTGCTCTTCGAGGCGACGATGACCGCCCCGTCCGACAGCGAGGCCGCCAAACAGACGGTCGAGCGCGTACGTGACGCCGTCCACGCGATCCCGGACGCCGACGCCCAGGTGGGCGGCGGTACGGCGGCCCTGCTCGACATGGACAAGGCCACCGCCCACGACAACGAGCTGATCATCCCGCTCGTCCTGGTCGTGGTCATGCTGATCCTGTGCGCCCTGCTGCGGGCGCTGATCGCCCCGCTGCTGCTGATCGGCACGGTGATCCTGTCGTTCGCGGCGGCCCTGGGGCTCAGTGCGCTCGCGTTCAGGTACGTGTTCGACTACGCGGGCGAGTCGACGGACTTCCCCTTGTTCGTCTTCGTCTTCCTGGTCGCCCTCGGGATCGACTACAACATCTTCCTCACGACCCGCATCCGCGAGGAGGCCGCCCGCCAGGGCACCCGCCCCGGCGTGGTGACCGGCCTCGCGGCGACCGGCGCGGTGATCACCTCGGCGGGCCTGGTCCTGGCCGGCACCTTCGCCGCCCTGGGCACGCTCCCGATGGTCGCGTTCGCGGAGATCGGTTTCGCGGTGGCGCTGGGCATCATCCTGGACACGTTCATCGTGCGATCCGTGCTGGTGACGGCGTTGTTCCTGGACCTGGGTCCGAAGGTGTGGTGGCCGCACCGGTTGTCGAAGGAGGACGGAGCCGAGACGCCGGCCCCTGAGGAGACGACGGTGGGACAACGCCGTTAGGGGTGCGGGGAACTGCGCGAACGGCCCCACGCACCCGCACTGGCACCACGGCCCGACCCTACGGCGCTGTCTTCCGAATCAACGCCAAATACATCGCATCGGTGCCATGCACATGCGGCCACAACTGCACATCAGGCCCCTCACCAAGCTCAGGCACCCCGGGCAGCAGAGGCCGCGCGTCGATCAGCTCGGCATCCGGCACCTGCTTGAGCACGTCCTGCACAACGGCCCGAGTCTCAGCGAGGTGAGGCGAGCACGTGGCGTACCCGACGACACCCCCCACCCGCACGGAGTCGAGCGCGGTCCGCAACAGCCCGCGCTGCAACGGCCCGAACCCCTCGAGATCCTCAGGCCGCCGACGCCACCGCGCCTCGGGCCGCCGGCGCAACGCCCCCAGCCCGGTGCACGGCACGTCCACCAGCACCCGGTCGAAACTCCCGGCCCGCCAAGGCGGCTGCGTCCCGTCCGCGGCGATCACCTGATACGGCCCCGGATTCCCAGCCAACGCCTTGGCGACGAGCCCCGCCCGATGCGGCTGCTTCTCGGAGGCGAGGAGCATGGCCCCCCGCTCGGCGGCCAGCGCACCGAGCAGCGCCGCCTTCCCACCGGGACCCGCACACCCGTCGAGCCACTTCTCGTCGGGGCCGTCGAGCGGCGCGTTGGCCAGGGCGATGGCCACCAACTGGCTGCCCTCGTCCTGCACCCCGGCCCGCCCGTCCCGTACGGCCTCGATGGCGCCGGGCTCGCCGCCCTCGGTCAGCCGTACGGCATAGGGCGACCAGCGCCCGGCGACGGCGGCCTCCTCGCGCAGCAGTTCCTCGGTGGTGGCCCGGCCCGGCCTGGCGACGAGGGTCACCTCGGGCCGCTCGTTGTCGGCGGCGAGCAGCGCCTCGATGCCCGCGCGCCCACCCCCGAGGGAGTCCCAGAGCGCGGACACGACCCACCGCGGATGCGAGTGCACGACGGCGAGATGGTCCTCGGGATCGTCGTCGTAGGGCGGCGCGACCTTGGCGATCCACCCCTCCAGATCGTCCTGCGCGACCTTCCGCAGCACGGCGTTGACGAACTTGGCCCGCCCGTCACCGAGCACCACCCGGGCCAGCTCGACGGAGGCGGACACGGCGGCGTGGGTCGGGATGCGCGTCCCGAGCAGCTGATGCACCCCGAGGCTCAGCACGTCCAGCACCGGCGGGTCGACCTCACGCAACGGCCGGTCGATGCACGCGGAGACGACCGCGTCGTACGTCCCCTGCCGCCGCAGCGTCCCGTAGACGAGCTCGGTGGCGAGCGCGGCGTCCCGCCCGTCGAAGTCGCCTTTCTCCCGCGCCTTGCGCAGCAGCGGCGGCAGTACGAGGTTGGCGTACGCGTCCCGCTCGTCCACGGCCCGCAGGGCCTCGAAGGCGAGGATGCGGACGGGGTCCTTCTTGGGCCGACGGTAGGGCTTGCCGGACGGGCGGGGCCGACGGGGCTGGTCGCTCACGAAAAAGGTGCTCCGGATGTCTTGAAGGAATACGCACCAAGCGTACGTCCCCCACGTCGGCGCGCCAGGGCCTGTCCGGCGGATCAGGTCGCAGGAAAGCCCCAGCACCTGATTGGCCCCGGTGAACGGGATCTGGCACTCCCCCACTGCCTCAAGGGCGTGGGAGGTACCCCCATGCTGCAAGGCGGAGGAGGGCGGCGACGCGTGGGGCCCCTCCCACGCGAGGTCGTTCGAGCGTGGGGGAGTCGGCAACCGACGACAACGCCGCAGATCGGCGTGCCAGGCCCCGCGTCTGCGGCATGATCCGCCGGACAGGACCTAGCGGCCGACGACCTCTCCCTCACCGATGCGCGCCCCGCGCGCCCAGTCAGCGGCCCGCATCGGCTTCTTGCCCTGGGCCTGCACCCACAGCAGCTCGACGGCGTAGGAGCCGGTGCCGACATGGACGCTGTTCTTGCCGACGGCCAGCTGCCCCGGCGCGAGGTCGGTCCGCTCGGGCACGGGCGTGACCTGGATGAGCTTGAGCCGCTCGCCCCGGAAGACGGTCCAGGCACCGGGAGCGGGCGTGCAGCCGCGCACGACGCGGTCGACGCGCAGCGCCGGGGTGGCCCAGTCCACCTGCGCGTCCTCGACGGTGATCTTCGGCGCGAGCGTGATGCCCTCGTTCGGCTGCGGTACGGCCTTCAGGGTGCCGTCCTCGATGCCGTCCATGGTCGCGGCGAGCAGCCCGGCGCCGGCGAAGGCGAGCCGGGTGAGCAGGTCACCGCTGGTGTCGGTGGCGCGGATCTCCTCGGTGACCGTCCCGTAGACGGGGCCGGAGTCGAGCCCCTCCTCGATGAGGAAGGTGGAAGCACCGGTGATCTCGTCGCCCGCCATGATGGAGTGCTGCACGGGCGCGGCCCCACGCCAGGCGGGCAGCAGCGAGAAGTGCAGGTTGACCCAGCCGTGGGCGGGGACGTCGAGGGCGACGCGGGGCAGCAGGGCGCCGTAGGCGACGACAGGGCAGCAGTCGGGCGCGATCTGCGTCAACCGCTCCAGGAACTCCGGGTCCCGCGGCTTGAGGGGCTTCAGCACCTCGATGCCCGCCTCTTCCGCCCGCTCCGCGACCGGACTCGCGACCATCCTCCGCCCCCGCCCGGCCGGCGCGTCGGGCCGCGTGACGACAGCGGCCACCTCGTGCCGCCCGGAGGCGAGGAGAGCGTCCAGAGCGGGAACGGCGACTTCGGGGGTACCGGCGAAGACGAGCTTCATGGGTGGGTTGGGGCCTCTCGGGCGAGCGGATGACCGGGCAGCGCCCAAGTCTATGACCGCGAACGGAATCCCGCCGACGGCGCGGGTCCGCTCCCGCCGACGGTGCGGGTCGCGCTCCCGCCGACGGTGCGGGTCCCGCGGAAGACCGACCCCTCTCCCAAGGCGCGAACCCGCCTCCCCCGGCGCACGCATATGCCACCACGCCCCCACTGCGTGACCAGCGGAGCGCAAACGCGTTGGTCAAGAAAGAGTTGACCACAACGGGCCGCGCTTGCGGCCCGATCCTTTTCATCGCCGGTTCGAGAGGCTTGTTCATGGCCGACCACGCAACCCACGACGCCCAGGCTCGGGCCAGCCTGCACTTGCTGGTGCGGGACATCGAGCGGGTCCGCCGGCAGGTGGACGCATTGCGCACGCTCACCGCGCAGTTGGGCAACGTCTACCGCCCGCGCCGCTCCGGCCCCTCCACGGGCTTCGTCGTCTACGGACGCGCCCCCGCTCCCACCGTGCGCCTCGCACAGGAACTGCGGGACAGTGTCGAGACCCTGGTCACTGCCGCGGTCGACTTCGACCGCTCGCTGGGCTTCTCCTGGGACGCGGTGGGCTCGGCACTCGGCGTCACCAAGCAGGCGGTGCACCGCCGTTACGGCGCACGCCGCGCCGCGGCCCAGGCGACGGCCGAGGCCGAGCGGGCGACGGACACGTCGACGCCCCGCACCGTAGGCGTCAACACCGGTATGCCCACGATGCCGACGGTCCCCGCGGCCCGCTCCATGCCGACCCAGCCGACGGCCGGCAGCCCGGCCCTGCGCGACGAGGTACGCCCCACAGCCTTCCCCGGCCCCCGCAACGGCTGACGCCCCCACCCAACCCCCTGCCCTCCCGCCCCCTCGGGAGGGCAGCCGCATACCTGCCCAAGGGCCGCCATACGCACCCCGCCCCCTAGCGCACAGCAACCCTGCACCGCCCCACCCCCACGGCCCACCCGCCGAACCCTACGAACGACTCCCCCACCCCGGCCCGGACCCGCCGTCAACGCTCAACCCCCACAAGGGCCACCAGCACCCGACAACGAAACCCGAACGGGTGGTGCGGGCGGGAACCCCAAACTCGGCCAAACACCCACCGTCACCCAATATCCGGCGGATCAACCCGCACCCGAACCGCAACCTCCCCCCCAGCCCCCCCACGAGCCATCCGCGCAGCCTGCGCAGCCTTGAGCGCGGCAGCCAACGCCGCCCCCCTCCCCGGCGGCACCCGGATCAACGCCCGCTCCCACTGCTCCCCGGGCGGCGGCGCCCCCACCCGCCGAGCAGCCCCCCGCGCAACCGTCACTGGCAACGGCACAGGCCCCAACACCTCAGCCTCCCCCGGCAGTTCCACCGCCCCCAGAAACGCCGCAACCCCCTCCGGCGGCCCGGAAACCGCCGCCATCCGCGACACCGGCGGAAACCCCAACTCGGCCCGCTCGGACAGTTCCCGCACCGCATGCCCGACGGGATCCCACCGCACCAACGCCTGCACAGGCCGCAACGTGGGCTCGGCCACCACAACCACCGTTCCCCCAACCCCCTGCGGCCGCACCAACGCCGCCGCCGCGATCCACCGCCGCAACGCATCCTCACCGGCCCGCAGATCAGGCCGCCCGAGCATGGCCCACCCATCGAGCAGCAAGGCCGCCGCATACCCGCCCTCGGCGACCGGCTCGGCCCCCGGCGTGCTCACCACCAGCGCAGGCGCCCCGGGCACGGTGTCCAGCACATGCTCCCGCCCGGACGTCCGCACCGGCACGGCGGGAAACGCCCGCCCCAACTCCTCCGCGGTCCGCCGGGCCCCCACGACCTGAGCCCGCAGCCGAAAGCCACCGCACTCAGGACAGTGCCAGGCCGCTTCTTCCTGCCCGCACCACCCACACCGCAGTGCGCCCGCGCCCTCCTGCCCCTCCAAGGGCCCCGAACAGTGCCGACACCGAGCAGGCGCCCGGCAGTTGGCACAGGCCATCCGCGGCACGTACCCCCGCCGGGGCACCTGCACGAGCACCGGCCCCTGCCGCAACCCGTCCCGAACGGCCTGCCAGGCGAGCGTCGGCAACCGAGCGGCCCGAGCGGCTTCGTCCCGCGCGAGGTCCCCGTCCCCCACGGTCCGCACGAGCGGCGCAGCTCCCCGCACCTGCTCGCGCGAGGCGACCAGCGGCCGCGCCCAGCCGCTCTCGACGAGCTGGGCCGCCTCCACGGTGCAGCTCCAGCTCCCCAGCAGAAACCCGCACTTGTCCTGAGCGGCCCGCAGCAACAGCACTTCCCGCGCATGGGGCTGCGGCGCATGCGGCTCGCTGTGGCTGTCGTCCCCGTCGTCCCACAGCACGACCAGCCCGAGGTCTCTCACGGGAGCGAACATGGCGGCCCGAGTCCCGACCACGGCCCGCACACTGCCCCGCCGCACGGCGAGCCACTCCCGATACCGCTTCTCGGGCCCGGCATCGGCGGTGAGCACGGCATGCCGCCCCTCGCCCAGCAATGCGGTCAGCGCGGCATCGACACGCGCGACGGCCCGCCCGTCGGGCACGACGACTAGGGCTCCCCGCCCCGAGACCAGGGTCGCCCCGACAACCCGAGCGATTTCCTCGCTCCACTCACCCCCGGGAAGCGCATTCCAGACAGCCCGCGGAGCACCCCCGCTCGCCAATGCCTCCAGAAACGCGCCCCCGTGCTCGTATCGCACCCAGGACCCCACCTCGGGCACCGCAGGCGGCGGCAACGGCGCGGGCGAGGGCCGCTGCTCGGCCCGCGCACTGCGCGGCGGCACGGCGAGCTGCAACACGTCGGCAAGGCTCCCCGCATACCGATCGGCGACAGCACGGGCCAGCCCGAGCAGCTCCTCACTCAGCACGGGCTCAGGCGACACAACCTGCGCCAAGGCAGCCAACGGCCCCGCGTAGTCGGTCTCGGCGACCCGCTCGACGAGAAACCCGTCGATCAGCCCCCCACCCTCACGCCGCCCGTCCCGCACTCGCCCCCGCCCGGCCCCGAACCGCACCCGGACCCGCACCCCGGGCTGAGCCTCGGCGTCGAGCTCCTCCGGCACGGCGTAGTCGAAGTACCGATCGAGATGCAGCACACCTTTGTCGACCAGCACCCGAGCGACCGGCAGCTCCTTCGCGAGCGCGGCCCCCCGCCAGGTCCGCGGCTTCGCCCGCGGCACCTCGGCCTTCCGCACACTCTCCCGAATCAACGCAAGCTGCTCAGGCGGCGCCCCCTCACCCCGCCCACCGTCTCGCTCATCTCCGCTGCTCACGCATGCATTCTTACCAAACCCCACTGACATCCGACCGCGCCCGGACATGCCGAGGCCCGGCACCCCTCAGGGATGCCGGGCCTCGGAAAAACCCCGGGAAGCCGAGCCTTACAGCCCCGCAGCCTTCCGCAGCGCCTCCACCCGGTCCGTCTTCTCCCACGTGAAGTCGGGCAGCTCGCGGCCGAAGTGGCCGTACGCCGCCGTCTGGGCGTAGATCGGGCGGAGCAGGTCCAGGTCGCGGATGATCGCGGCCGGGCGGAGGTCGAAGACCTCGTCGATGGCCTTCTCGATCTTCTCGGCCTCGACCTTGGCGGTGCCGAAGGTCTCCACGAACAGGCCGACCGGCTCGGCCTTGCCGATCGCGTACGCGACCTGCACCTCGCAGCGGGAGGCGAGGCCCGCGGCGACGACGTTCTTGGCGACCCAGCGCATCGCGTACGCCGCCGAGCGGTCCACCTTGGACGGGTCCTTGCCGGAGAAGGCGCCGCCGCCGTGGCGGGCCATGCCGCCGTACGTGTCGATGATGATCTTGCGGCCGGTCAGGCCGGCGTCGCCCATCGGGCCGCCGATCTCGAAGCGGCCGGTGGGGTTGACCAGCAGGCGGTAGCCCTCGGTCTCCAGCTTGATGCCTTCGTCGAGGAGCGCCTTCAGCTCCGGCTCCACCACGAACTCGCGGATGTCGGGGGCGAGGAGGGACTCCAGGTCGATGTCCGACGCGTGCTGCGAGGAGACCACGACGGTGTCGAGGCGGACGGCCTTGTCGCCGTCGTACTCGATGGTGACCTGCGTCTTGCCGTCGGGGCGCAGGTAGGGGATCGTGCCGTTCTTGCGGACCTCGGACAGACGGTTCGACAGGCGGTGCGCCAGGAAGATCGGCAGCGGCATCAGCGTCGGCGTCTCGTCCGTGGCGTAGCCGAACATCAGGCCCTGGTCGCCGGCGCCCTGCTTGTCCAGCTCGTCCTCGTCGCCCTCGACGCGGGACTCGTAGGCCGTGTCGACGCCCTGCGCGATGTCGGGGGACTGCGAGCCGATCGACACGGAGACGCCGCAGGAGGCTCCGTCGAAGCCCTTCTTCGAGGAGTCGTAGCCGATCGCGAGGATCTTGTCCCGCACCAGCTGCGGGATCGGGGCGTACGCCTTGGTGGTGACCTCTCCGGCCACGTGCACCAGGCCGGTCGTGATCAGGGTCTCGACGGCGACCCGAGAGGTCGCGTCCTCGCGCAGGAGCGCGTCGAGAATGGTGTCGCTGATCTGGTCAGCGATCTTGTCGGGGTGACCCTCGGTCACGGACTCCGAGGTGAAGAGACGACGGGACACAACGCTCCCTGAGGTTGCAGCGGCTGCTGGCTGATCATTGGCGGACGGGACGGGGGCTGCGCCCGGCATCGTCCGAGAACAGTTTATCGGTCGCGCTCGGCCACGGACTCACCCGTCTCGATTGTCGGGAGTGCTGTGACCTGCGGCACGCGCATTCTGCCCAATGTCGAGCGAGCTTGGCCAGGCCCGCCACACCCCGAATAGTGAGGTTCCAGAGCTCTGTGAAGTGAATGCAACATTCAGCGCAGGCGCCCGGCCACCAGGTCCCACACGATTTCGGCCAACGCTTCCTTGGGGCCGTGCGGCACCGGTGTCTCGCTGCCGTCGGCACCCAGCACCACCGCTTCGTTCTCCTCCGCCCCGAAAGTCTTGCGCTCTCCCACCTCGTTGACGACGAGGAAGTCGCAGCCCTTGCGGGCGAGTTTGGTGCGGCCGTTGGCCAGGACGTCGTCCGTCTCCGCGGCGAAGCCGACGATCACCTGTCCGTCCCGGGCACGGTCGGCCGAGATCTCGGCCAGGATGTCCGGATTGCGTACCAGCACGATCGGGTCCGGCTCCTTGCCGTCCTTCTTCTTGATCTTCCCGCTCGCGTAGCTCTCGGGGCGGAAGTCGGCGACCGCCGCCGCCATGACCACCGCGTCGGCGTCCGCGGCCGCCTTCAGCACCGCCTCGCGCATCTGCACGGCGGTGCCGACCGGCACGACGTCCACACCCGCCGGGTCCGGCAGGCCGGTGTTCGCGGCGACGAGGGTGACCCGCGCACCGCGCGCGGCGGCGGTACGGGCGAGGGCGTACCCCTGCTTGCCCGAGGAGCGGTTGCCGAGGAAGCGGACCGGGTCCAGCGGCTCGCGGGTGCCGCCGGCGCTGACGACGACATGGCGGCCGGCGAGATCGGGCTCCCGCACTCCGCGCGCGAGGACCCGGCGGCACACCTCGAAGATCTCCCCCGGGTCGGGCAGCCGGCCCTTGCCGGTGTCGACGCCGGTGAGCCGCCCGACGGCGGGCTCGATGACGACGGCGCCGCGGCGGCGCAGCGTCGCCACGTTTTCCTGGGTGGCGGGGTGTTCCCACATCTCCGTGTGCATGGCCGGGGCGAAGACGACCGGACAGCGGGCGGTCAGGAGCGTGTTGGTGAGCAGGTCGTCCGCCAGGCCGTGGGCCGCCTTGGCGAGCATGTCGGCCGTCGCCGGGGCCACGACGACCAGGTCGGCGTGCTGGCCGATGCGGACGTGCGGCACCTCGTGGACGTCGTCCCACACCTCGGTGGAGACGGGGTTGCCGGACAGGGCGGACCAGGTCGCCGCGCCCACGAAGTGCAACGCGGAGGCGGTGGGGACCACACGCACGTCATGGCCCGACTCCGTCAGTCTCCGCAGCAGCTCACAGGCCTTGTACGCGGCGATGCCACCGCTGACCCCCAGCACGACCCTCGGCTTGTCCACCAGGTCTCCCATCGCTCGACCCCCTCGAACCTACGACTCCCATGACACACCACAGGCCCGACAGTCGCGCTGCCGGGCCTGTGGAAAAGCAAACTGCAATCTGAAAGTACTACTGCGCCGGGCCCTCGACGGCCTCGGACGTCAGCAGACCCGCGTTGATCTCGCGGAGCGCGATCGAGAGCGGCTTCTCGTGGACATGGGTGTCGACGAGCGGACCGACGTACTCGAGGAGGCCCTCGCCGAGCTGCGAGTAGTACGCGTTGATCTGACGGGCGCGCTTGGCCGCGTAGATCACGAGGCTGTACTTCGAGTCGGTGGCCTCGAGGAGCTCGTCGATCGGAGGGTTGATGATGCCCTCGGGCGCGGTGATGGAAGAGGACACGCTCTGCCTTCCGAAAGTTGGGATGAGATCTAGAAAACGATCACACAACGTCCATCAAGGCTAGCAGCTCGCGTGCCACGTCCTCGACGGAGGTGTTGACCAGGGTCTCGTCGAACTCGGGCTCGGCCGCCAGTTCCACCTTCGCGGCGTCGAGACGGCGCTCGATCACCTCGGGCGGCTCGGTACCGCGTCCGGTGAGTCTGCGCACGAGCTCGTCCCAGGAGGGCGGAGCCAGGAACACCAGCTGGGCCTCGGGCATGGACTCCCGGACCTGCCGGGCACCCTGGAGGTCGATCTCCAGCAGGACGCCCTCTCCGGCCTCCAGCCGCTCCAGGACGGCCTTGCGCGGGGTGCCGTAGCGGTTCCCGGCGAACTCGGCCCACTCCAGCAGCTCGCCGTTGGCGATCAGCTTGTCCATCTCCTCGTCGCTGACGAAGAAGTAGTGGACGCCGTGCTTCTCGCCGGGGCGGGGCTTGCGGGTCGTCGCCGACACCGAGAGCCAGACCTCGGGGTGTTCCTTGCGCATATGGGCGACGACCGTGCTCTTGCCGACCCCTGAGGGGCCGGAGAGCACGGTCAGCCGCGGACGTACGTCCGGGGGCTCGGGGGTCGTCCCCCGGAATGTTGCAGCCATGCAGCGATTATTCCAGCAATCCCGGAGTGCCCGGGACTCCCGGTCCGGCGGAGGCCGGACTCAGGAGCCGGTGCTGCCGAACTCACGCTCCAGGGAAGCGATCTGGTTCGAGCCGAGACCACGCACGCGGCGGCTCTCGGAGATACCCAGTCGCTCCATGATCTGCTTGGCGCGGACCTTGCCCACGCCCGGCAGGGACTCGAGCAGCGCGGAGACCTTCATCTTGCCGATGACGTCGTTCTCCTGGCCCTGCTTGATGACCTCGTGAAGAGAGGCGCCGGAGTGCTTGAGTCGATTCTTGACCTCGGCCCGCTCCCGGCGAGCCGCGGCGGCCTTTTCGAGCGCGGCTGCGCGCTGTTCAGGGGTAAGGGGCGGAAGAGCCACGCCTACGTCACCTCGGATGTTGAACTGTCGGATACGGACCGGTGAGGAACCTAGTCGCCCCACACCTGGGGAGCCACGAGCAACACGCTTGCCCACTGACTCTGCTCGGAGACTAGCGGCCAACTCCGCCAGAGTCAGCGAGAACAGCGGAAAAGTCCTGGTCAGCCTCCGTCAGGCCGGACATTTCAGACATACTGCCCCGGATTTGAGGATGTATTCAGACTCAAGTCGGCCTGGAAGCACTCATCGGAGGACTCGGGAGAACGTCTCGAACACCCCGGACGACCGTCATACGAGCGCCACAGCCGCCTTGATCTCCTCCGCGAAACGCTCCGCGGACTCCCGCAGCGCGCCGACGTCGGGACCGTGCCGCAGCACGCCCCGGCTGACGTTGGGCAGGACGTTGCGCAGCACGCCCCCGAACACCGCCGGCAGATCGGCCGGGGTGGCCCCCTGAGCGCCGATGCCGGGCGCGAGGAGCGGGCCGTTGATGTCCAGGTCGTAGGAGGACAGATCGCCGAGCGTGGCGCCCACGACCGCCCCGAAGGAGCCGAGGGGCTCCTCCCCCGTGTTCTCGGCCGCGAGGTGCGCCAGCATCGTCGCGCCGACGTTCCGGCCGTCCGCGCGGATCGCGTGCTGCACCTCGCCGCCCTCGGGGTTGGAGGTCAGCGCCAGCACGAACAGGCCCGCGCCGCTCTCCCGCGCCAGCGCGATCGCCGGCGAGAGCGAGCCGTAGCCGAGGTACGGCGAGACGGTCAGCGCGTCGGAGAAAAGCGGCGAGTCCTTGCGCAGGAAGGCCTCGGCGTACGCCGCCATGGTCGAGCCGATGTCGCCGCGCTTGGCGTCCATGACGATCAGCGCGCCGCCCGCCCGCGCCTCCTCGACGGTCTTCTCCAGGACGGCGACGCCGCGCGAGCCGAAGCGCTCGAAAAAGGCGGCCTGCGGCTTGAAGACGGCGACCCGGTCGGCCAGCGCCTCCACGACCGTGCGGCTGAACCGCTCCAGGCCGGCCACGTCGTCGTTCAGGCCCCACTCGGTGAGCAGGGAGGCGTGCGGGTCGATGCCGACGCACAGCGGGCCGCGCTCGTCCATGGCCCGGCGCAGGCGGGTGCCGAAAGAGTCGGTCATGCGGTCTCCCTCACATCGGCGCCGACGGCGTCGGCGAGCGTGGCGTACGGGCTCGTGCGCAGCCGCGCGGCGAGCCCCTTGTGGATGGCCCGGCCCCAGAAGGGCCCTTCGTAGATGAACGCGCTGTAGCCCTGTACGAGCGTGGCACCGGCGAGGATGCGCTGCCAGGCGTCCTCGGCGTTCTCGATGCCGCCGACGCCGACGAGGGTGATCCGGTCGCCCACGCGCGCGTAGAGGCGCCTCAGCACCTCCAGGGAGCGCGCCTTCAGGGGCGCCCCGGACAGTCCGCCGGTCTCCTTCACCAGCGCGGGTTCGGATGCCAGACCGAGGCCCTCGCGCGCGATGGTGGTGTTCGTGGCGATGATCCCGTCCAGGCCGAGTTCGACGGCCAGGTCGGCGACGGCGTCGACGTCCTCGTCCGCGAGATCGGGCGCGATCTTCACCAGGAGCGGGACGCGGCGAGTCGTCACCGTACGGTCGGCGGCCTCGCGTACGGCGGTGAGCAGCGGCCGCAGCGACTCCGTGGCCTGCAGATTGCGCAGCCCCGGGGTGTTCGGGGACGACACGTTCACGACCAGGTAGTCGGCGTACGGCGCGAGCCGCTCGGTCGACTTCACGTAGTCGGCGGCGGCCTCGGTCTCCGGTACGACCTTGGTCTTGCCGATGTTGACGCCCACGACCGTCTTGAACACGGGCGTACGGGACGCCAGGCGGGCGGCCACGGCAAGCGAGCCGTCGTTGTTGAAGCCCATGCGGTTGATGAGCGCGCGGTCCTTCACGAGCCGGAACAGGCGCTTCTTGGGGTTGCCGGGCTGGGCCTCCCCCGTCACCGTGCCGATCTCGACGTGGTCGAAGCCGAGCATCGACATGCCGTCGATCGCGACCGCGTTCTTGTCGAAGCCGGCCGCGAGCCCGAAGGGGCCGTGCATCCGCAGACCGAAGGCCTCGGTGCGGAGTTCCTTGTGACGGGGTGCGAGAGCCGCCGCGACGAACGTCCGCAGGACCGGGATCCTGACGGCCAGCCGGATCCAGCGGAAGGCGAGGTAGTGGGCCTTCTCGGGGTCCATCCGCTTGAAGACGAGGTTGAAGAAGATCTTGTACATGGTGTCCTCACGAAGAGGGGGACACCGTTTCCGGTGTCCCCCTCAGGGCTGCTAGTCGCGGGCCGCGGTCAGGTGTTCCGCGTGTTCCTGGAGCGAACGGACGCCCACGTCACCGTGGTTGAGGGCGTCGATGCCCTGGACGGCCGCGGCGAGCGCCTGGACCGTCGTCAGGCACGGCACCGACCGTGCCACGGCCGCCGTACGGATCTCGTAGCCGTCGAGGCGGCCACCCGTGCCGTACGGGGTGTTGACGATGAGGTCGACCTCGCCGTCGTGGATGAGCTGGACGATGGTCTTCTCACCGTTGGGACCGGTGCCCTCGGACTGCTTGCGCACGATCGTGGCGTTGATGCCGTTGCGCTTGAGGACCTCGGCGGTGCCGGAGGTGGCGAGCAGCTCGAAGCCGTGGGCGACCAGCTCACGCGCGGGGAAGATCATCGACCGCTTGTCGCGGTTGGCGACCGAGATGAACGCGCGGCCCTTGGTGGGCAGCGGGCCGTAGGCGCCCGCCTGCGACTTGGCGTACGCCGTGCCGAAGACGGCGTCGATGCCCATGACCTCGCCGGTGGAGCGCATCTCCGGGCCGAGGACCGTGTCGACACCGCGGCCGTGGACGTCGCGGAAGCGCGACCACGGCATGACCGCCTCCTTGACGGAGATCGGCGCGTCGAACGGCAGCTCGCCGCCGTCGCTGTGAGCGGGCAGCAGGCCCTCGGCGCGCAGCTCGGCGATGGTCGCGCCGAGCGAGATGCGGGCGGCGGCCTTGGCCAGCGGTACCGCGGTCGCCTTCGAGGTGAAGGGGACCGTACGGGACGCGCGCGGGTTGGCCTCCAGGACGTAGAGGATGTCGCCGGCCATCGCGAACTGGATGTTGATCAGGCCGCGGACCCCGACGCCCTTCGCGATGGCCTCCGTGGAGGCCCGCAGGCGCTTGATGTCGAAGCCGCCCAGGGTGATCGGGGGCAGCGCGCACGCCGAGTCGCCGGAGTGGATGCCGGCCTCCTCGATGTGCTCCATGACGCCGCCGAGGTAGAGCTCGGTGCCGTCGTAGAGCGCGTCGACGTCGATCTCGATGGCGTCGTCGAGGAAGCGGTCGACGAGGACCGGCCGGGAGGGGCTGATCTCGGTCGACTCGGCGATGTAGGAGGCGAGGCGGGTCTCGTCGTAGACGATCTCCATGCCGCGGCCGCCGAGGACGTACGACGGCCGGACGAGGACCGGGTAGCCGATCTCGTCGGCGATGGCCTTGGCCTCGGCGAAGGTGGTCGCGGTGCCGTGCTTGGGAGCCGGGAGGCCGGCTTCCGCGAGCACGCGGCCGAAGGCGCCGCGGTCCTCGGCGGCGTGGATCGCCTCGGGGGACGTACCGACGATCGGCACGCCGTTGTCCTTGAGCGCCTGCGACAGGCCCAGCGGGGTCTGGCCGCCCAGCTGGACGACGACACCGGCGATCGGGCCCGCGAGGGACTCCGCGTGGACGATCTCCAGCACGTCTTCCAGCGTCAGCGGCTCGAAGTACAGGCGGTCGGAGGTGTCGTAGTCCGTGGAGACGGTCTCGGGGTTGCAGTTGACCATCACGGTCTCGTACCCGGCGTCGCTGAGCGCGAAGGAGGCGTGGACGCAGGAGTAGTCGAACTCGATGCCCTGGCCGATGCGGTTGGGACCGGAGCCCAGGATGATGACCGCGGGCTTCTCGCGCGGCGCGACCTCGGTCTCCTCGTCGTAGGACGAGTAGAAGTACGGCGTCTTCGCGGCGAACTCGGCGGCGCAGGTGTCGACCGTCTTGTAGACCGGGCGGATGCCGAGCGCGTGCCGGACCTCGCGGACGACGTCCTCGCGCAGGCCGCGGATCTCGCCGATCTGCTGGTCGGAGAAGCCGTGCCGCTTGGCCTCGGCCAGCAGTTCGGGGGTGAGCTCCGGGGCCTCGGCGAGCTCGTCGGCGATCTCCTTGATGAGGAAGAGCTGGTCGACGAACCAGGGGTCGATCTTCGTGTACTCGAAGATCTCCTCCTGCGTGGCGCCCGCGCGGATGGCCTGCATGACGGTGTTGATCCGGCCGTCGGTGGGCCGGACGGACTCCGCGAGCAGGGCCTCCTTGTCGCCGGGCTCGCCGACGAAGGTGAACTGGCTGCCCTTCTTCTCCAGCGAGCGCAGCGCCTTCTGGAAGGCCTCGGTGAAGTTGCGCCCGATGGCCATGGCCTCGCCGACCGACTTCATGGTCGTGGTCAGCGTGGAGTCGGCCTGCGGGAACTTCTCGAAGGCGAAGCGCGGGGCCTTCACGACCACGTAGTCGAGCGTGGGCTCGAAGGAGGCCGGGGTCTCCTGGGTGATGTCGTTCGGGATCTCGTCGAGGGTGTAGCCGACGGCGAGCTTGGCGGCGATCTTGGCGATCGGGAAGCCGGTCGCCTTGGAGGCGAGCGCCGAGGACCGGGACACGCGCGGGTTCATCTCGATGACGATCACGCGACCGTCCTCGGGGTTCACCGCGAACTGGATGTTGCAGCCGCCGGTGTCGACACCGACCTCGCGGATGATCGCGATGCCGACGTCGCGCAGCACCTGGTACTCGCGGTCGGTCAGCGTCATCGCCGGGGCGACGGTGATCGAGTCGCCGGTGTGCACGCCCATGGGGTCGAAGTTCTCGATGGAGCACACGACCACGACGTTGTCGTGCTTGTCGCGCATCAGCTCCAGCTCGTACTCCTTCCAGCCGAGGATGGACTCCTCGAGGAGCACCTCGGTGGTCGGCGAGAGCGTGAGGCCCTGGCCGGCGATGCGGCGCAGCTCCTCCTCGTCGTGCGCGAAGCCGGAGCCGGCGCCGCCCATGGTGAAGGACGGGCGGACGACGACCGGGTAGCCGCCGAGCGTGTCGACGCCCGCGAGGACGTCCTCCATGGAGTGGCAGATGACCGAGCGGGCGGACTCGCCGTGCCCGATCTTCTTGCGGACCTCCTCGACGACGTCCTTGAAGAGGTCGCGGTCCTCGCCCTTGTTGATGGCCTCGACGTTGGCGCCGATCAGCTCCACGCCGTACTTCTCCAGCGTGCCCGCCTCGTGCAGCGAGATGGCCGTGTTGAGGGCCGTCTGGCCGCCCAGGGTGGGCAGCAGGGCGTCGGGGCGCTCCTTGGCGATGATCTTCTCGACGAACTCCGGGGTGATCGGCTCGACGTACGTGGCGTCGGCGATCTCCGGGTCGGTCATGATCGTCGCCGGGTTGGAGTTGACCAGGATGACGCGGAGGCCCTCGGCGCGCAGGATGCGGCATGCCTGGGTGCCGGAGTAGTCGAACTCGGCGGCCTGGCCGATGACGATCGGGCCGGAGCCGATGACCAGGACGGACTGGATATCGGTGCGCTTAGGCACGCTGGCCCTCCATCAGGGAAACGAAGCGGTCGAACAGGTAGGCGGCGTCGTGCGGGCCCGCGGCCGCTTCGGGGTGGTACTGGACGCTGAAGGCCGGCTGGTCGAGCAGCTGGAGGCCCTCCACCACGTTGTCGTTGAGGCAGACGTGGGAGACCTCGGCGCGGCCGTAGGGGGTGTCGGACACCTTGTCGAGCGGGGCGTCGACGGCGAAGCCGTGGTTGTGCGCGGTGACCTCGACCTTGCCGGTCGTACGGTCCTGCACCGGCTGGTTGATGCCGCGGTGGCCGTACTTCAGCTTGTAGGTGCCGAAGCCGAGCGAGCGGCCGAGGATCTGGTTGCCGAAGCAGATGCCGAAGAGGGGCGTCTTGCGCTCCAGGACGCCCCGCATCACGGAGACGGCGTGGTCGGCGGTGGCCGGGTCGCCGGGCCCGTTGGAGAAGAACACACCGTCGGGGTCGACGGCGTAGACGTCCTCGACGGTCGCCGTGGCCGGCAGCACGTGCACCTCGATGCCGCGCTCGGCCATCCGGTGCGGGGTCATGCCCTTGATGCCGAGGTCGACCGCGGCGACGGTGAACTTCTTCTCGCCGATCGCCGGGACGACGTACGCCTCCTTGGTGGCGACCTCCGCGGAGAGGTCGGCGCCCTTCATCTCGGGGGCCTGGCGCACCTCGGTCAGCATGGTGCCCTCGTCGGGCAGCGCCTCGCCGGAGAAGATGCCGACGCGCATGGCGCCGCGCTCGCGCAGATGGCGCGTCAACGCGCGCGTGTCGATGCCCGAGATGCCGACGACGCCCTGCTGGGCCAGCTCCTCGTCGAGGGAGCGGCGCGAGCGCCAGTTGGACGGCACGCGCGCGGGGTCGCGCACGACGTATCCGGCGACCCAGATCTGCTTGCTCTCCGGGTCCTCGTCGTTGACGCCGGTGTTGCCGACGTGCGGGGCGGTCATCACGACGACCTGGCGGTGGTACGACGGGTCGGTGAGGGTCTCCTGGTAACCGGTCATGCCGGTGGAGAACACCGCCTCGCCGAAGGTCACCCCCACGGCCCCGTAGGCGCGGCCGCGGAAGATCCGGCCGTCCTCCAGGACGAGTACCGCGGGAAGCGCCCCTTTCCTCTGCGAGGCGTTCCCCTTCGTGGAGGTCGTCATCGTGCGCCTTCCGTTTCCGTCTTGTCCGTCTTTTTGATCATGGAGTTAATGGCGTCGACCCACTCGTTGTGCTCGGCCGCGTGGTCGGAGCGGAAGCCGGAGTCGATCAGCCTGTCCCCGTGTTCCCAGGTCACGAGCAGCAGGCCGCCCTCGGTGAGGACCTTGCCGGCGATGCCCTTGCCGAGCACCGCCTCCCGCAGCGCCCCGACCGGGATGAAGAAGTCGGTCGCACCGGGCCGTACGACGTCCAGTCCCGCGTCCGTCAGCGTGAGCTCGACCCGGCTGCGGGTGCCGAGGCCGTGCGCCACGATGCGGTCGAGCCACTGCCCGGCGGTGGTGGAGCCGTGGTAGCGGCCGCTCATCGTCAGT
Organism: Streptomyces sp. NPDC057280; assembly: GCF_042668605.1. Classification (NCBI taxonomy): domain Bacteria; kingdom Bacillati; phylum Actinomycetota; class Actinomycetes; order Kitasatosporales; family Streptomycetaceae; genus Streptomyces; species Streptomyces sp. NPDC057280. The sequence goes on along the minus strand of NZ_JBHUYR010000016.1, from coordinate 3,943 downwards.
CTCGCCGCACCGAGGTCGTCCGGCGCGTCGGGCAGCTCGGGCAGGTCACCCTGGAGCGTGCCGCGCCACTTCCAGCCCTCGCGCATCAGCCAGTAGATGAGGGCGACGAACAGGGCCAGCCCGACGAGCCAGCCGATGCGCGCGGCCCAGTCGGTGACCTCAGCCGATTTCTGGTCGGCGGCCAGCAGGATTACAGGTGTCACGTGAGCTTCCCGTCGACGAGCGTGGCCTTGCCCCGGAGCCACGTGTGCGTCACACGGCCCGGCAGCTCACGCCCCTCGTACGGGGTGTTCCGGCTGCGCGAGGCGAAGCCCGCGGGGTCCACGTCCCCACGGTATTCCGTGTCGACGAGCGTGAGGTTGGCGGGCTCACCAGCCGAGACGGGACGCCCGTGCCCCTTGGCCCGACCGATCTCGGCGGGCTTGAAGGACATGCGCTCGGCGACCCCGGCCCAGGTGAGGAGTCCGGTGTCCACCATGGTCTCCTGCACCACTGACAACGCGGTCTCCAGGCCCACCATCCCCATGGCGGCCGCGGCCCACTCGCAGTCCTTGTCCTCGTGCGGGTGCGGGGCGTGGTCGGTGGCGACGATGTCGATCGTGCCGTCGGCGAGCGCCTCGCGCAGGGCCAGCACGTCGCGCTCGGTGCGCAGCGGCGGGTTGACCTTGTAGACCGGGTTGTACGTCCGCACCAGTTCGTCGGTGAGGAGCAGGTGGTGCGGGGTGACCTCGGCGGTGACGTCGATGCCGCGGGACTTGGCCCAGCGGACGATCTCGACGGAGCCGGCGGTCGACAGGTGGCAGATGTGGACGCGGGAACCGACGTGCTCGGCGAGCAGGACATCCCGGGCGATGATCGATTCTTCGGCCACCGCGGGCCAGCCCCCGAGCCCCAGCTCGGCGGAGACGATCCCCTCGTTCATCTGGGCGCCCTCGGTCAGCCGCGGCTCCTGCGCGTGCTGGGCGACGACCCCGCCGAAGGCCTTCACGTACTCCAGCGCCCGGCGCATGATCACCGCGTCGTCGACGCACTTGCCGTCGTCGGAGAAGACGGTGACACCGGCGGCCGACTCGTGCATGGCACCGAGCTCGGCGAGCTTCTTGCCCTCCAGGCCGACGGTCACGGCGCCGATGGGCTGCACATCGCAGTAGCCGTGCTCCTGGCCGAGCCGGTAGACCTGCTCGACCACGCCGGCGGTGTCGGCGACCGGGAAGGTGTTGGCCATGGCGAACACGGCGGTGTAGCCACCGGAGGCGGCGGCGCGCGTGCCGGTCAGGACGGTCTCGGAGTCCTCGCGGCCGGGCTCGCGCAGATGGGTGTGCAGGTCGACGAGGCCCGGCAGGAGGACCTTGCCGGCCGCCTCGACGACCTCGGCGCCCTCGTCGCTCAGACCGACGCCCACCTCGGCGATCGTCGAACCGTCGATCAGCACGTCCTGCGGCTCGCCGCCGAGCACCTTCGCACCACGGATCAGGATCTTGCTCATGTCTCTTACTTCTCCTCGATACGGGTGTGGCTGACGGCGGGCTCGTTTCCACCCAGCAGCAGGTACAGAACGGCCATCCGGATGGAGACTCCGTTTGCGACCTGCTCCACGACGGTGCAGCGCTCGGAGTCGGCGACCTCGGCGGTGATCTCCATGCCGCGGACCATCGGCCCGGGGTGCATCACGATGGCGTGCTCGGGCATCTTCGCCATGCGCTCGCCGTCGAGGCCGTAGCGCCGCGAGTACTCGCGCTCGGTCGGGAAGAACGCGGCGTTCATGCGCTCGCGCTGCACGCGCAGCATCATCACCGCGTCGGACTTGGCGAGCGTGCTGTCGAGGTCGTACGACACCTCGCAGGGCCAGGTCTCGACGCCGACCGGCACCAGGGTCGGCGGGGCGACGAGGGTGACCTCGGCGCCGAGGGTGTGCAGCAGGTCGACGTTGGAGCGGGCGACGCGGCTGTGCAGGACGTCGCCGACGATCGTGATGCGCTTGCCGGACAGGTCCTGGCCGAGCCCGGCGTCCCGTCCGATGAGCCGGCGGCGCATCGTGAAGGCGTCCAACAGGGCCTGCGTCGGGTGCTGGTGGGTGCCGTCACCGGCGTTGATGACGGCGGCGTCGATCCAGCCGGAGGTGGCCAGGCGGTACGGCGCTCCGGAGGCGCCGTGCCGGATGACCACGGCGTCGACGCCCATGGCCTCCAGGGTCTGGGCGGTGTCCTTCAGGGACTCGCCCTTGGAGACGCTCGACCCCTTGGCGGTGAAGTTGATGACGTCGGCGGACAGGCGCTTCTCCGCGGCCTCGAAGGAGATCCGGGTGCGCGTGGAGTCCTCGAAGAAGAGGTTGACGATCGTGCGGCCGCGCAGGGTCGGCAGCTTCTTGATCGGCCGGTCGGCGACCCGGGCCATCTCCTCGGCGGTGTCGAGGATCAGGACGGCGTCGTCGCGGGTGAGGTCGGCGGCCGAGATGAGATGACGCTGCATCTGTCAGGCTCCGTAAGGAAGTTCAGGTCGGGAGATTCCGGGGCAAGGCAGGGCACGCCGAGGACGGACGTGCCGCGCGGCTTGCTACTGGGTCTGCTTCGCACCGAGCAGCACGGTGTCGCGACCGTCCTCCTCGGCGAGCTGGACCTTGACCGTCTCCCGCAACGACGTGGGGAGGTTCTTGCCGACGTAGTCGGCGCGGATGGGCAGTTCGCGGTGGCCGCGGTCGACCAGGACCGCGAGCTGCACCGCGCGCGGACGCCCGATGTCGTTCAGGGCGTCGAGAGCGGCACGGATGGTGCGACCGGAGAAGAGCACGTCGTCGACGAGGACGACGAGGCGGCCGTCGATGCCGTCACCGGGGATCTCGGTGCGGGCCAGCGCACGCGGCGGATGCATGCGCAGGTCGTCGCGGTACATGGTGATGTCGAGCGAACCGACCGGAATCTTGCGGTCGGTGATCTCCTCCAGCTTGGCGGCGAGCCGCTGGGCGAGGAAGACGCCTCGGGTCGGGATGCCGAGGAGCACCACGTCGTCGGCGCCCTTGGCGCGTTCGACGATCTCGTGGGCGATGCGGGTCAGTACGCGGGCGATGTCCGGGGCTTCGAGAACGGGCCGGGCATCGGACTGCGTGTCCTGCTGGTCGTGCTTGTCCATACGAAACGGACCTCCTTCTCCGCCTCACGGGACGGACCTTAAAGGACGTCGGATTTGCGCCATCCACGGTAGCAGGCCCTCAGGACACCCCTGATCACCCCCATGGCCTAATCGGCCACCGCCACCACGGAAGAGTCGGTGCGGCTCATTCGGCTTGACGCGGAAGAGTAACGCTGCGTAACCTCACAGTGAGTTACCAGCCGCGCGGTACGGCGCCCCTGCCGGCCGCGTCGACACAGTGCCGGGGAGCTATATGTCCAGCGAATACGCCAAACAGCTCGGGGCGAAGCTCCGGGCCATCCGCACCCAGCAGGGCCTTTCCCTCCACGGTGTCGAGGAGAAGTCCCAGGGACGCTGGAAGGCGGTCGTGGTCGGTTCGTACGAGCGCGGCGACCGTGCCGTGACCGTGCAGCGCCTCGCCGAGTTGGCGGATTTCTACGGTGTGCCCGTTCAGGAGCTGCTGCCGGGCACCACCCCGGGTGGCGCCGCCGAGCCGCCGCCGAAGCTGGTTCTCGACCTGGAGCGGCTGGCCCACGTGCCGGCCGAGAAGGCGGGCCCCCTCCAGCGCTACGCCGCGACGATCCAGTCGCAGCGCGGTGACTACAACGGCAAGGTGCTCTCGATCCGTCAGGACGACCTGCGCACACTCGCCGTCATCTACGACCAGTCGCCCTCGGTCCTCACCGAGCAGCTGATCAGCTGGGGCGTGCTGGACGCCGACGCGCGTCGCGCGGTGTCCCACGAGGAGAGCTGAGCCGCTTCCCGCCTCAGCAGAAACGTGCCGCCGGGGTGGCCGGAACTTGATGGTTCAGGCCAC
>NZ_JBHUYR010000015.1:0-125235 GCF_042668605.1 Streptomyces sp. NPDC057280 | reverse complement strand
CGCCCGGTTACATTCCGAACCCGGAAGCTAAGCCTTACAGCGCCGATGGTACTGCAGGGGGGACCCTGTGGGAGAGTAGGACGCCGCCGAACAATCTTTGGAAGGACCCCTGGTCCCAGCGTTCAGCTGGGACCAGGGGTCCTTTTGTTTTTACAATGCTTGCAGTACCGAGACAGGAGTCACCAATGTCCACCAACTCTCCCGACGACCGACCGGAGCGCGACCAGCGGCGACGGGACAGTGGTGACCGCGGCGATCGCGGTGACCGTGGCGGATACCGCGGCGGCGACCGCGGTGACCGAGGCGACCGCGGTGGCTTCCGGCGCGACAACGACCGAAGCAATGACCGCGGTGGGGACCGTGGCGGTTACGGCCGGCGCGACGACAACCGCGGCGCTGGCTACGGCCGACGTGACGACCGACGTGACGACCGTCGAGGCGATGACCGCGGTGACCGCGGCGGCTTCCGGCGTGACGACAACCGTGGCGACAGCCGAGGTGACAGCCGCGGAGGTTTCCGCCGCGACGACAACCGTGGCGGCGACAACCGCGGCGGTGGCTACGGCCGGCGTGACGACCGACGCGATGACCGGCGTGGCGACGACCGTGGGCCTCGCCCGGCGTTCCGGCGCGACGATCGTCCCAGTGGCCCGCGCCGGGACGACCGGGACCGCGGCTTCCGCCGGGACGGCGACCGTGACCGCCCTGCCTTCCGCCGTGACGATCGGGACCGTGGAGAGCGCCGCGACGACGACCGCGGCCCCCGCCCGGCGTTCCGGCGTGACGACAGCCGGGGCGACAACCGCGGCGGCGGTTACGGCCGGCGTGACGACCGTGGCGACCGCGGTGGCTTCCGGCGTGACGACAACCGTGGCGACCACCGTGGCGACAGCCGCGGTGACAACCGGGGCGGCGGTTCCTACGAGCGTCGTGACGACCGTGGCGGCTTCCGCGGGCGGGACGACCGGGACCGTGACCGCGGATTCCGTGGTGACGACCGTGGCGACCGTGGCGGCTTCCGGCGCGACGACCGGGGCGACCGGGGCGACCACCGCGGGGATCGTGGCGGCTTCCGGCGTGACGACAACCGGGGCGGCGGCTCCTACGAGCGTCGCGACGACCGTGGCGGCTTCCGCGGACGCGACGACCGTGGCTTCCGCGGCGGGCCCCGTCGCGACGACCGCGGTGGGCGGCCCGGCGGGTTCCGTGGGCGGGACGACCGGCGTGATGACAGCCGTGGCGGCTACGGCCGTGACGACCGGCGCGGCGGCTTCCGTGGACGCGACGACCGGGACCGGGACCGTGAGCCGATCAAGCGGCTGCCGATCCCCGAGGACGTCACGGGCGACGAGATCGACGGCGACGTACGCCAGGAGCTGCTGAGCCTGCCGAAGACGCTCGCGGAGGACGTGGCCAGGAACCTGGTGATGGTCGCCCGGCTCATCGACGAGGACCCTGAGCGCGCCTACGCCTACTCCAAGATCGCGCTGCGGCTCGCGTCGCGTGTCGCGGCCGTACGAGAGGCGGCCGGGTTCGCGGCGTACGCGAACCAGAAGTACTCCGAGGCGCTCGCCGAGTTCCGGGCCGCGCGCCGGATGACCGGCAGCGCGGAGCTGTGGCCCGTCATGGCCGACTGCGAGCGTGGGCTCGGCCGGCCGGAGAAGGCGCTGGACATGGCTGGGGCCCCCGAGGTGAACAAGCTGGACAAGGCCGGTCAGGTCGAGATGCGGCTCGTCGCGGCCGGTGCCCGGCGTGACATGGGGCAGCTGGACGCCGCCATCGTGACGCTGCAGAGCCCCGAGCTGGCCTCCAACTCGGTGCAGCCGTGGACCGCGCGCCTGCGGTACGCCTACGCCGACGCGCTGCTCGCCGCCGAGCGTGAGGGCGAGGCGCGGGAATGGTTCGCCAAGGCCGTCGAGGCCGACCGGGACGGCAGCACGGACGCCTCGGACCGGCTCGCCGAGCTGGACGGCGTCGAGTTCGTCGACGCCTTCGACGAGAGCGAGAGCGACGTCGAGGGTGACAGCGAGGTCGACAGCGGCGGTGACGTCGAGGTCGTCGAGGTCGTAGAGGTGAAGGACGACGCGGACGACGCGGGCGTCTCCTCGAAGGACGACGACAAGGACTGACGTACGGAAACGAAAGGGCGGGACCCCGGCACGGGGGTCCCGCCCTTTCCTGTGCTCAGAGTTCCAGCGCGCGCAGGACCAGGCCGGAGGCCGGCTTCGGGCCGAAGGACGTCGACTTGCGGGGCATCGTGACGCCCTGGCGGGCCAGGTCGCGGACGACCTCCTCGCGGACCGGGTGCATGAGGACGGCCGTACCGCCGTCGCGTTCCGCCTTGCGGACGGTGGCGGCGGTGTCGTGGATGTAGGCGATGCGGGTGGGGTCGTTCTCGGGGATGTGCCAGACGTGCTGGAGGAGCGTGGCGTGCAGGACGGTCGCGTCCAGGGTGCGCCAGGCCGCCGGGCGGTCGGCGGGGATCGTACGGGCGAGGAGGTCCGGGTCCGGGCGGTCGACCAGGTGGAAGGCGCCGTCGCCGGCGAGGAGGAAGGCGTTGCCCGCGCAGGCGGCGTCGGCGAGGACGTCCAGGGCCTCGGGGAGAGGGCTGTCCAGGCGTCGTACGCGGAACCGGCCCTCGAGCGAGGCCAGGGCGTCCGCCACCGGCAGGCCGTGCAGGAGGCGGTGGATGGCGCGGACGCGGAGGGGGTAGCGGGCCGTGTCGACCAGGAGGACCAGACCGTAGTCCCAGGGGCTGGGGGAGGGGTGCTCCGCGCGGAGGCGGCGGTAGGTCGCCCAGCGGTGGTGGCCGTCGGCGATGAGGGCCTGGTGCCGGGCCAGGTCGGACTGGATGCGGTCCAGGTCCGCCGGGTCGGTGATGGACCACAGGCGGTGGCTGTAGCCGTCCTCGGTGGTGGTGGAGAAGAGCGGCTCCTGCTCGGCGGTGCGTTCGACCGCGGCCGTGGTGTCGGTGGCGGTGCCGTCGCCGCGGTACGCCAGGAGCAGGGGCTCCAGGTTCGCGGAGGTGGCGCGCATGAGGGCCGCGCGGTCGGCGACGACGTGCGGCATGACGTCCTCGTGGGGCAGGACCACGTGGTCCGCGGGGTCCGAGACGCGCAGGGCGCCGATGATGCCGCGTTGCAGCAGGCCGGCGCCGTCGCGCTGCTCGTACACGTACAGGCCCGGCTCCTCGTCGGCGGCCAGGACGCCTTCGGCGAGCCAGCGGCGCAGGGTCGCGGCGGCCTGTTCGTTGCGGGCGGCGGGGGTGGTGGCCTGGGGGAGGATCAGGCGGACGATGTTGTGCGGGTCGTTGGACTGCAGGTGGTACAGGCCGTCGGGGCGTACGACGACGTCGTACGGCGGTGATGTCACGGCGGCCAGGCTGCCGACCCGGTCGGGGTCGTAGCGAAGGCCTCGGAACGGGATGAGTTCCAGGCCCCGGCGCGCCGTTGCTTCCGAGTGACCTGCGGTGTTCATCCCGGCATCGTACGTGTGTCAGTGGCGTGCGAGATGATCGGGGGAAAGCCGTCGAGCGAGGAGCGATGTGGAATGAGCCAGAGCGTCAGGACGAGGCCCGAGGGCAGTGGCCAGGCCCTGAGCGAGGCGTACGACACCGCACTGCTCGACCTCGACGGGGTGGTGTACGCGGGTGGGAACGCGATCGTGCACGCGGTCGAGTCGCTGGCCACGGCCCGGGCCGGTGGGATGCACCTCGCGTACGTCACCAACAACGCGCTGCGGACGCCCGACACCGTGGCGGAGCATCTGACCGAGCTGGGCATACCGACCGGCGCCGATGACGTGATCACGTCCGCCCAGGCCGTCGCGCGGTTGATCAGCGAGCAGGTGCCGGCGGGGGCGCGGGTGCTGGTGATCGGCGGTGAGGGGCTGCGGGTCGCGTTGCGGGAGCGGGGGCTCGTGCCGGTGGAGTCGGCGGACGACGATCCGGCGGCCGTGGTGCAGGGGTTCGGTGGGCCGGATCTGCCGTGGGGGCGGTTCGCCGAGGCTTCCTACGCCGTCGCGCGCGGGGTGCCGTGGTTCGCGTCCAACACCGATCTGACGATCCCGAGCGGGCGGGGCATCGCGCCGGGCAACGGGGCCGCGGTGGAGGTCGTGCGGATCGCGACCGGCGCCGAGCCGCAGGTCGCGGGGAAGCCGCTGCCTCCGATGCACCGGGAGACGATTCTGCGGACCGGTGCCGTACGGCCGCTGGTGGTGGGGGACCGGCTGGACACGGACATCGAGGGGGCGTTCAACGGGGAGGTGGGCTCGCTGCTCGTGCTGACCGGAGTGACGGACGGGCCGCAACTGCTGGCCGCGCCGCCGCAGCACCGGCCGACGTATGTCGACGCCGATCTGCGGGGGTTGCTGACCGGGCAGCCCGAGGTCGTCGAGGCGGACGGTGGCTTCCGGTGCGGCGGGTGGACCGCGACGGCCGGTGCCGAGCGGTTGGAACTGGACGGTGACGGGGAGGCGTTGGACGGGCTGCGGGCGCTGTGTGCGGCGGCCTGGACGGCGGCGGGGGGCGGGACGTGCGCGCTGGACGGGGGGAAGGCGCTGGCGCGGCTGGGGCTCTGAGGCCTTCGTCGCGGGGCGGCTTGCTGTGAAGCCGGGCAGCCGGGATCGTGGCCGAATGCGAGGGTAGGCTAACCTAACCGGGTGTTGGTCGACAGTCCTCCCGAACAGCGCGCGGGAACCGCCGCCGCGCCCCCAACCCGCCGGGCGATACGGGCGCTTGGGTTGCTCGTGTCCGTCGTGATCCTGGTGCTCGTCGCGCTGGCGAGCATCGCGATCGGGGCGAAAGAGCTGTCGATGGGGCAGGTGTGGCACGGCCTGTTCGAGGACTCGGGGACGTACGGCGACGTCGTGGTGACCGAGCGGCTGTGGCGGACCCTGCTGGGGCTGCTGGCCGGGGCCGCGCTCGGGCTCGCCGGGGCCGTTCTCCAGGCGCTCACCCGGAATCCGCTGGCCGACCCGGGACTGCTCGGCATCAACGCGGGCGCGTCCGCGGCGGTCGTCACCGCCATGACGTACTTCGGCGTGACGAGCCTGAGCGGGTACGTGTGGTTCGCGTTCTTCGGCGCGGCCGCGGTCGGGGCGCTGGTCTGGTTCCTCGGCGGCAGCCGGGGCGCGACGCCGGTGCGGCTCGCGCTCGCCGGTACGGCGATCAGTGCCGCGCTCTACGGCTACCTCCAGGCCGTGATGATCACGGACCAGGCGGCGCTCGGCAAGATGCGCTTCTGGACGGTGGGTTCGCTGACCTCGGCGAGCGAGTCGACGATCCTCCAGGTCCTGCCGTTCCTCGCGGGCGGCACGCTCCTCGCCCTGGCGCTCGCCCGGCCGCTGAACGCCATGGAGATGGGCGACGACACCGCGCGGGCCCTGGGCGCCAACCTCAACCGGACCCGGGCGCTGTCGATGCTGGCCGCCGTCGTGCTGTGCGGGGCGGCGACCGCGGCCTGCGGGCCGATCGTGTTCGTCGGGCTGATGGTGCCGCACGTCGTGCGCTCCTTCACCGGGCCCGACCTGCGCTGGATCCTGCCGTACGCGGCGATCCTGTCGCCGGTGCTGCTGCTCGGCGCCGATGTCATCGGCCGGGTGGTCGCCCGGCCCTCGGAGCTTCAGGTCGGCATCGTGACCGCGATCATCGGCGGCCCGGTCTTCATCTTTCTCGTACGACGGCGGAGGACGGCGCAGCTGTGAAGACTGTGAAGACCCACCGCGCCGAGCGCTCACCGCGCGCCAACCGCGCGGTCAGGACGCCCGGGGGGCTGTCGTTCCGGCTCGACGTCCGGGCCGTGGTCGTCGTGGTCCTGCTGCTGGCCGCCGCGCTCGCCGCGAGTGTCGTGCTGATCGGTACCGGCGACTTCCCGATCTCGGCCGGGGATGTGCTCAAGACGCTGATGGGCGACGGGAACGCGGGGCAGGAGTTCATCGTCAACGAGCTGCGGCTGCCGCGGGTGCTCGTCGGGCTGCTCGTGGGGGCCTCGCTGGGGCTCGGCGGGGCGCTGTTCCAGGCCGTGTCGCGCAACCCGCTCGGCAGTCCGGACATCCTCGGGCTCGGACAGGGGGCGACGGCCGGGGCGCTGACCGTGATCGTGCTGTTCTCCGGGAGCGCCGGCGAGATCACCGTCGGGGCGCTGCTGGGCGGGCTGGGGGCCGGGCTCGCCATCTATCTGCTCGCCTGGAAGCAGGGGGTGCACGGATACCGGCTCGTGCTGGTCGGCATCGGGGTGTCCGCGATCCTCACGGCCGTCAACGGCTATCTGCTGACCAAGTCCACCATCACCGAGGCCGCCCAGGCCGTCGTCTGGATGACCGGCTCGCTCAGCGGACGGGACTGGGAGCAGGTCTGGCCGCTGCTGTGGCTGTGCGCCGTGCTGGTGCCGCTGGTCCTCTGCAACGCGCGGGGGCTGCGGATGATGGAAATGGGCGACGACGTGTCCAACGCCCTCGGCGTGCGCGTCGAGCGCACCAGGGCGCTGCTGATGGTGGCCGCCGTCCTGCTCACCGCGGCCGCGACCGCCGCCGCGGGGCCCGTCAGCTTCGTGGCGCTCACCGGGCCGCAGCTCGCCCGGCGGCTGACCCGCTCGCCCGGCCCGAACCTGCTGCCGTCGCTGTGCATGGGCGCGGCCCTGCTGGTCGCGGCCGACCTGCTCTCGCAGAAGGTCTTCGGCGCCGACCAGATGCCGGTGGGGGTCGTCACCGGTGTGCTCGGCGGTGTGTATCTGCTGTGGCTGCTGGTCACCGAGCGGAAGGCGGGCCGGATATGAGCGCCGCCGACCGTACCGACCGCACCCTGAACAACCCAAGGAGCACCGTGAACCGCCTCTCCGCCGAGGACGTCACCCTCGCCTACGACCAGCGCGTCATCGCCGAGCAGCTGTCGGTGGAGATCCCCGACAACTCCTTCACGGTGATCGTCGGCCCGAACGCGTGCGGCAAGTCCACGCTGCTGCGGGCGCTGTCACGGATGCTGAAGCCGAGTCAGGGCCGGGTGCTCCTTGACGGGCAGGTCATCCAGTCGATGCCCGCGAAGAAGGTCGCCCGGACGCTGGGGCTGCTGCCGCAGTCGTCGATCGCGCCGGACGGAATCACCGTCGGCGACCTGGTGGGCCGCGGCCGGTACCCGCACCAGGGGCTGCTACGGCAGTGGTCGACCGAGGACGAGCGGGTCGTCCAGGAGTCGATGGCGCAGACGGGCGTCGCCGAGCTCGCCGACCGGTACGTGGACGAGCTGTCCGGCGGTCAGCGGCAGCGCGTGTGGATCGCCATGGCGCTCGCCCAGCAGACGCCGCTGCTGCTCCTCGACGAGCCGACGACCTACCTGGACATCCAGCACCAGATCGACGTCCTCGACCTGTGCGCCGAGCTGCACGAGGAGCAGGGGCGCACGCTGGTCGCGGTCCTGCACGACCTCAACCACGCCGCCCGCTACGCCACCCACCTGATCGCCCTCAAGGGCGGCAGTGTGATCGCCGAGGGCGCGCCGAACGACATCGTCACGGCCGAGCTGGTCGAGGAGGTCTTCGGGCTGCGCTGCCAGGTCATCGACGACCCGGAGACGGGGACGCCGCTGGTGGTGCCTGCGGCGCGCAAGGCACGCGCGGTGGTCAGAGAAGCTTCCTGAGCTGGAAGAGGTCCTTGAGGCCGGCCTCCAGTTTCACCCTGCCCGAGCCCCAGGCCTTGGCGAAGTTCAGCTCGCCGTCGACCAGCGCGACCAGGTCGTCGCCCTTCATGGTCAGTCTGATCTGGGCCTTCTCCTTGGGCGCGCCCTGGATCGTGTCCTGGACGACGATCCGGCCGCCCATCATACGGCCGACGAAGGTGATGTCGAGGTCGGTGATCCGGCAGCTGACCGAGCGGTCCAGGGCGGTCGCCGCGGCGACGTCCCCTTCGGCGTGCTGCATGGTGTCCGAGAGTTTTTCGAGTGCGGCACGGCACTCTTCGATCGTGGCCATCGAGATCGACGGTACCCCAGGGCTTCGGGGTAGCGTCTGGGCATGAGCGACTCTGTGCCCGAGGCCACGGAGGCGGCGGAACCCGTCGAAGTCGAACCCGCGGACGACCCTGCCGCCCCCGCCCCCTTGAACGTCCCCCGCACCCCCACCGGCAACGCCGAGGTCGACGCCCGGCTGGAGCGGCTGGCCGATGCCGACCACCTCGCCACCGACGGACACGTCGAGGTGTACGAGGATGTACATCGGGGGCTGCGTGACGCGCTGACCGCGCTCGACGCCCGCCCGGGACCTCCGGCGCCCTCACCGTCGTACCCGAAGCCGTACCCGTCGCCGTACCAAAACAGGAGCTGAACCGAACGTGGCAGGAGTCGCACGTCGCCGTCTGGACGCGGAGCTGGTCCGCCGGAAGCTCGCGCGGTCGCGTGAGCACGCCAGCCAGCTGATCGCGGCCGGGCGGGTCACCGTCGGCAAGACCGTGGCGACCAAGCCCGCGACGCAGGTGGAGACCGCGGCGGCGATCGTGGTCCAGAGCGACGACAACGACCCCGAGTACGTGTCCCGGGGCGGGCACAAGCTCGCCGGCGCGCTGGCGGCGTTCGTGCCGCAGGGGCTCGTCGTCGAGGGGCGGCGGGCGCTGGACGCGGGCGCGTCCACCGGCGGGTTCACCGATGTGCTGCTGCGGTCGGGGGCCGCGCACGTCGTCGCCGTGGACGTCGGTTACGGACAACTCGCGTGGACTCTCCAGAGCGATGAACGCGTCACCGTCAAGGACCGTACGAACGTACGCGAGTTGACGCTTGAAGCGATCGATGGGGAACCTGTGGATCTTGTCGTGGGGGATCTGTCCTTCATCCCGCTCGGGCTGGTGCTGCCCGCCCTGGCGCGGTGCGTGAAGCCGGACGCCGATCTGGTGATGATGGTCAAGCCGCAGTTCGAGGTGGGGAAGGAACGGCTGGGCAGCGGGGGAGTCGTACGGAGTCCGCAACTGCGGGCGGAGGCCGTGCGCGGAGTTGCCGAGAAGGCGTGGGAACTCGGGCTCGGGGTGAAGGGCGTCACGGCCAGTCCGCTGCCCGGGCCCTCGGGCAATGTCGAATACTTTCTGTGGCTGCGTGCCGGGGCGCCCGCCCTGGAACCGGCCGACGTTGACCGTGCAGTGGCGGAGGGGCCTCGTTGACACAGAACCGAGCTCGTACTGTTTTCCTGCTCGCCCACACCGGACGGCCTGCGGCGATCCGCAGTGCCGAGCTGGTCGTGAAGGGGCTGCTGCGCGAGGGCATCGGCGTGCGGGTGCTGGAGTACGAGGCCGCGGATTTGCCGCTTCCGGAGGAAGTGGAGCTCGTCAAGGAGGCGACTCCGCAGTGCCTCGACGGGTGCGAGCTGCTGATCGTGCTGGGCGGGGACGGGACGCTGCTGCGCGGCGCCGAGTTCGCCCGGGCGTCCGGGGTGCCGATGCTGGGCGTCAATCTCGGGCGGGTGGGGTTCCTCGCCGAGGCCGAGCGGGACGACCTCGACAAGGTCGTCGACCGGGTGGTGACCAAGTCGTACGAGGTCGAGGAGCGGATGACCGTTGATGTGGTGGTCCACAGCAACGGGGACATCGTGCACACCGACTGGGCGCTGAACGAGGCGGCGGTGCAGAAGGCCGGCGCCGAGAAGCTGCTGGAAGTGGTGCTGGAGATCGACGGGCGGCCGGTCACCGGGTTCGGGTGCGACGGGATCGTGCTGTCGACCCCGACCGGGTCCACCGCCTACGCCTTCTCGGCCGGCGGGCCGGTGGTGTGGCCCGAGGTCGAGGCGTTGCTGATGGTGCCGATCAGTGCGCACGCGCTGTTCGCGAAGCCGCTCGTGACCTCGCCGGATTCCGTGCTGGCCGTGGAGGTTCTGCCGCACATTCCGCCGGGGGTGCTGTGGTGCGACGGGCGGCGGACGGTCGAGTTGCCGCCGGGGGCGCGGGTCGAGGTGCGGCGGGGGGCTGTGCCGGTGCGGCTCGCCCGGCTGCATCATGCGTCCTTCACCGACCGGCTGGTGGCCAAGTTCGCGCTGCCGGTTTCCGGGTGGCGGGGGGCTCCGCACTAGAGCTCGGGTGTTCGAGGTGCGCCGGCGGGTGCGGGCGGATCGTGGCTTGTCGCGCCCACGCGGCGGAGCCGCACATCGATACAGACCCGCGCCCCTGAAGGTGGGTCCACTCGCCCGGGTGACAGGGCGCCTCGCGCTTGTCCCGCCCTACCTCGTAAGGTCTTCACCGTGCTGGAAGAGATGCGGATACGGTCGCTCGGAGTCATCGACGATGCCGTCGTCGAGCTGTCGCCCGGGTTCACCGCTGTCACCGGTGAGACGGGTGCGGGCAAGACCATGGTGGTCACCAGCCTGGGGCTGCTGCTCGGTGGGCGGGCGGACCCGGCGCTCGTGCGGATCGGGGCCGACAAGGCGGTCGTGGAGGGGCGGATCACCGTCCCCGCGGGCGCCACGGCCGTCGTACGCGCCGAAGAGGCCGGGGCCGAGCTCGACGACGGGGCGCTGCTGATCAGCCGTACCGTTTCCGCCGAAGGGCGCTCCCGGGCGCACCTGGGCGGGCGGAGCGTGCCCGTGGGCGTGCTCGCCGAGCTCGCCGACGAACTGGTCGCCGTGCACGGGCAGACCGATCAGCAGGGGCTGCTGAAGCTGTCCCGGCAGCGGCAGGCGCTCGACCGGTACGCCGGGGACGCCGTCGCCGTGCCGCTCGCCAAGTACGGCGAGGCCTACCGGCGGCTGCGGGCCGTCTCCGCCGAGCTCGACGAGATCACCACACGCGCGCGTGAACGGGCCCAGGAGGCCGACATGCTGCGCTACGGCCTCGACGAGATCGCCGGGGTCGAGCCGCGCGCGGGGGAGGACGTCGAGCTGGCCGAGGAGGCCGAGCGGCTCGGGCACGCCGAGGCGCTGTCGTCCGCCGCCACGGCCGCACACGCGGCCCTCGCCGGGAATCCCGAGGACCCCGAGGGCATCGACGCCGCGACGCTGGTGGCGGGCGCGCAGCGGGCTCTGGACGCCGTACGGTCCTACGACCCCGCCCTGGCCGCGCTCGCCGACCGGATCGGCGAGGTCGGGATCCTGCTGGGGGACGTCGCCGGGGAGCTGGCGGGGTACGCCGACGATCTCGACGCCGATCCGCTGCGGCTGGCGGCGGTCGAGGAGCGCAGGGCCGCTCTCACGGCGCTGACGCGGAAGTACGGCGAGAATGTCGCCGCGGTTCTGTCCTGGGCCGAGCAGGGGGCCGCGCGCCTCACCGAGCTGGACGGGGACGACGAGCGGATCGGGGAGCTCACCGACGAGCGGGACGCGCTGCGGGCCGAACTGGGTGGACTGGCGCAGGCGTTGAGCGACGCGCGGGCGGAGGCGGCCTCGCGGTTCGCGGCCGCCGTGACCGCCGAGCTGGCTTCGCTGGCCATGCCGCACGCGCGCGTGTCCTTCGACATCCGGCAGACCGAGGACCCGGACGGTGTCGAGGTCGGCGGGCGGACCGTCGCGTACGGGCCGTCCGGTGCGGACGAGGTCGAGCTGCTGCTCGCGCCGCACCCCGGTGCTCCGCCGCGGCCCATCGCCAAGGGCGCCTCCGGCGGTGAGCTCTCGCGCGTGATGCTGGCCGTCGAGGTCGTGTTCGCGGGGACCGATCCGGTGCCGACGTATCTCTTCGACGAGGTCGACGCCGGTGTCGGCGGCAAGGCGGCGGTCGAGATCGGGCGTCGGCTGGCGAAGCTGGCCAAGTCGGCGCAGGTCGTCGTCGTCACGCACCTGCCGCAGGTCGCCGCGTTCGCCGACCGGCAACTGCTGGTCGAGAAGACCAACGACGGGTCCGTCACGCGGTCCGGTGTGAAGGTGCTCGAAGGAGAGGAACGGGTACGGGAGTTGTCCCGGATGCTGGCAGGCCAGGAGGACTCGGAGACGGCCCGGGCCCACGCGGAGGAGCTGTTGGCGGCGGCGCGGGCGGACGCGTAGGGCTGTCGCGCCGGCTTTGACCGCTCCGCGGTCTGTGCTCCGCCGCGCCGCGGCGTGCTCCCCCCGCCCACCCGTCTCACCTGCTCCGCAGTCGCCCGCCTCCGGCCCGCTCCGCGGGCCCATGAACGGGACCGCTGCCGTTCTGCCGGGCGACCTCGGGGAGTGGTCGATGCTCGGTGATACGGGGGCGCATGCGCTGGGTGCGGTCCTGGGTGTGGCGGTCGCCGTGGGGAACGGGCGGGTGGGGCTGGTCGCGCACGCCGCCGCCGTTGTCGCAGATGCCGTGTGCGGGGACAGGGTCACCGGGGTCGCGCGCGCCGTGTGCGGGACGGCGTCACCGGGGTCGCGCGCGCCGTGTGCGGGGGCAATGGGGTCGCGGTTGCGGGCCGTGGGGTGGGTTCGGGGGGTTTTCACTCGTGTGAGTGACCCGACCTGCCTCCACCCCGAATCCGCACACCGTCGGCGTTCCCGGAACACCCGTACGTGCTGGCATCCTTGGGGGAGCACGTAGTACGCGTAGGAAGCGCGCGGTTCACCCCTCCGCTCGATACCTTCTGTACGTTTCCTCGTGACCGCCCGACGCCGAACCAGGAGCCCCGGCCACGTGAGCCCCGCGAGCAGCCACTCACCGCACGGTCAGTCGCCGTTGCGCACCGTGCAGGTGCTCGGCGGCGGCAACGCCGGTAGCAGCGCGCATGTGCGGTCCCTGGCCTCCGGGCTCGTCGCGAGGGGCGTGAAGGTCACCGTGTGCGCCCCTGCCGAGGCGGATCGCATCTACGACTTCACGGGGGCCGGTGCCGAGCACGTGCATGTGCCCAGGAGCAGCGACCCGGGGTCCGTCGCCGCGTTGCGGGCCGCCTGCGCCGACGCCGATCTGGTGCACGCGCACGGACTGCACGCCTCCTTCCGTGCCGTCCTCGCGCTCAGCGGGCGGCGCACTCCGCTCGTCGTGACCTGGCACGACCGAGCGCGTGCCGAGGGCGCGCGGGCCCATCTCGTGCGGCTGTTGGAGCGGCGGGTCGTGAAGGCCGCCGCCGTGGTGCTGGGGGCCACCTCCGCCCTCGTGGACCGGGCCCGCACCACCGGCGCCCGGGACGCGCGGCTCGCCGCCGTCGCCCTGCCCGGGCCTCGCCGTACCGTCCGGCTGGAGGACCCCGAGCGGCTGCGGCCGAAGGTGCGGGCCGAACTCGGCGCCATCGGACGGCCGTTGCTGATGGCCGTCGGCTCGCTGGACCGGCATCGCGGGTACGACACACTGCTGGACGCCTCGCGCGCATGGCGGGCGCTCGACCCCCTGCCGCTCGTCGTGATCGCCGGAGAGGGGCCCCTGCGGGCCGAGTTGCAGAGCCGGATCGAGGAGGAGGAGCTGCCGGTCCGCCTGATCGGACGGCGCGACGACGTTGCGGACCTGCTCGCCGCCGCCGACCTCGCACTGCTGTCGAGCAGTTGGGAGTCGCGTTCCCTGCTGGCCCAGGAGGCCCTGCACGCGCGCGTGCCGCTCGTCGCGACCGACGTCGGCAGCATGCCCGAACTCGTCGGCGACGCCGCCGAACTCGTGCCGTACGGGGACGCCCAGGCGCTCGCGGATGCCGTCGTACGGCTGCTCGGCGATCCCGCGCGGTGCGAGGAGCTGCGGGAGAAGGGCGTACGGCAGGCAGCCACCTGGCCGACGGAGGACGAGACCGTCGCGCAAGTGCTCAGTGTCTACGACGAGTTGACCCAGCCGCGCCCGTTGATCTAGGGCACGTGCCGGCGTGCCCGCAGCGCGAGGCTCAACGCCAGTACCGTCTGCGGGTCGTCGAGGTCCGTGCCCAGCAACTCGCCGATCCGCGCGAGGCGGTTGTAGAGCGTCTGGCGGTTGAGATGGAGCTCGCGGGCCGTCTCCGCCTTGCGGCCGGCGTGGGCGAGATAGGTCTCCAGGGTGGGCAGCAGCGGCGGCTTGGAGCGGGTGTCGTGGTCCCGTACCGGACCGATCGCGCGGTCGACGAAGGCCGCGAGGTCCGGATGGTCGCGCAGCCGCCACAGCAGCAGGTCGATGTCGAGGCGCCGGGCGTCGTACCAAGGGCGGTCCGACAGACCTTGGGCCGCAGTCGCCGTCTCGGCCGCGTGCCGCAGCCCCGCCGAGGCCGCCGCCCAGCCGCCCGCGACGCCGGCCACCACGACCGGGAGCTGGGCTCCGGGCCGCTGCATCCCGGCCCGTTCCACCCCGGCCCGCAGCGCCGCCGCGACCCGGTCCGCGACCGCCGACCGCTCCGACTCCGAACGCAGGCCCAGCAGCACCAGCACGCGGCCTTCGAGGGGTCGTACGCCCAGCAGGACCGGGACCCCCACCGAGGCCAGCTCTTCCGAGACCGCCCTCGCCAGGACCGCCCAGCCGCCGCCCGGGGACAGCGTGTCGCCGAGGCGCATCACCACCGGCAGCAGCGGGCTGCTCCCCGGCTTGAAGCCCAGCACGCGGGCCTGCGCGGGCGCGTCCTCCGCGGTGATCCGGCCCTCCGCGAGGTCGGTCAGGAAGTCGCCGCGGCCCCGCGCGGCCAGTTCTTCCTCCTGGCGGGCCTGCATCAGCACGACGGCGAGGATGCCCGCCGCCCGCTCGGCCGCCATCCGGTGCACGGGGACGAGGGGAGCGCGGACCGGGAGCAGGACCAGGCGGGCCCGTACCGACCCGGTGCCGGGCCCGCCGCCGGGCACGTCGACCAGCACGGACCCGGTCGGCGGGGTGTCCTTGTGCTGGCCGCGCAGCCCCTCCCACACCTGGAGCGGGTCCGCGCCCTCGGGCCCGGCGCCGGCCGCGTACAGGAGCTGGCCGTCGGTCGTCTCCAGGAAGACCGGGTTGTCGCTGAAGTCGGCGAGGATGCCGAGGACCTGGGGCACCCCGCCGCCGCCCAACAGGGCCTCCGTACATCGGCGGTGGACCTCCTCCGCCCGCTGGAGCAGGGCGTAGTGGCCGTTGACGATCTCGGTGTGGATCTCCTCCGTGACGGTCACGAACGGCACCTCGCGGTGGAGCTGGACGAGCGGAAGGCCGGTCGCGCGGGCCGTGTCGACGAGGGCCGCGGGCAGGCGGGCGAAGCGGGGGCCGAGTTCGATGACGAGGGCCGCGATGCCGCGCTCGGCGAGGGTGCGGACGAACGCCCGCTGTTCGGCCGGGCGGGTACCGAGGCCGTATCCCGTGGTCAGCAGCAGTTCGCCGCCTTTGAGGAGGGAGGCGATGTTGGGGACCTCGCCCGCGTGCACCCAGCGCACGGACCGCTGCAGCCGGTCGGCGCCCGCGAGGATCTCGGGCAGGCCGCTGCGCAGGCCGGGCAGCTCCAGCGCCCGTTGAACGGTGATGCCGGCGCCCTGGCTGTCGAATCTGCTGTCCATGAGCCGGACGCTACCCGCGCGCATGCTTCGACGACATCTCCGGACGGTTACGGCAGCGATCACCGGAGCCCTGTACACGACAATCCGTCGCGTCCCCGGCCCGATTGCACGACCGCGTGTCGCTTGTGGCATGCGTCACTCCGCCGCCACACTGACGCATCCGAAAGGCAGGGCGTATTTCACCTTCGGATTTCGTTGCGCAAGCGCGTTGAGAGGGGCGGGAATGGCAGAGAGACCCACGCGAGAGGCAGCAACACCCACGCGGGAGGTGCATCGGCTCAAGGCGAATTCCGTAGGTCTCGTGGGCGTCGTCTTCATGGCGGTGGCGACCGCCGCGCCGATCACCGCGATGACCGGCAACCTGCCGATCGCGGTCGGCTTCGGCAACGGCACGGGCGCGCCGGCGGGCTATCTCTTCGCGACCTTGGTCCTGACCGTCTTCTCGGTCGGATACGTCGCCATGGCCCGGCGGATCACCGCCGCCGGCGCCTTCTACGGCTACATCTCGCACGGCCTGGGCCGGATCGCGGGCATGGCCTCGGGGATGCTCGCCGTGCTGGCGTACGTCGTCTTCGAGGCGTCGATCGTCGGCGTCTTCTCCTACTTCGCGAAGACCACGGTCGCCGACCAGCTGGGCGTCGATCTGCCCTGGATCGTCTACGCGGCGGCGATGCTGCTGGTCACGGCCGTGCTGGCGTACTTCGACATCAACCTGACCGCGAAGGCCCTCGGCGTGATGCTGATCGCCGAGATCGCCGTCCTCTTCGCCGTCGCCACCGCCGTACTCCTGCACGGCGGCGGCCCCGACGGCATCCCGATGGAGCCGGTCAACCCGAAGAACGCCTTCACCGGCCCCTCCGCCGGGCTCGGCCTGTTCTTCGCGTTCTGGTCGTGGGTCGGCTTCGAGTCGACCGCGATGTACGGCGAGGAGAGCAAGGACCCCAAGCGCGTCATCCCGCGCGCGACCCTCATCTCCGTCGTCGGCGTCGGCCTCTTCTACATCTACGTCTCCTGGATGACCATCGCGGGCAACGGACTCGAGGGCTCGGTGAAGATCTCCTCCGGGACCAGCCCCCTCGACCTGTTCTTCGACCCGGCGCACTCCTTCATCGGCGCCTGGGCCGTCGACGCCTTCCAATGGCTGCTGATCACCGGGTCGTTCGCCTGCGGGATGGCCTTCCACCAGTGCGCGGCCCGCTACCTGTACGCCATCGGCCGCGAAGGTTTCCTGCACCCCGCCCTCGGCCGCACCCACGCCAGGCACGGATCGCCGTACCTCGCCTCCTTCGTGCAGTCGGTCATCGCGGTCGCGCTCGTGGCGGCCTTCTGGCTGACCGGCCAGGACCCCTACATCCACCTCTACACGCTGCTCGCGATCCTCGGCACGATGGCCATCCTGATCGTGCAGACCCTGTGCTCCTTCGCGGTCATCGGCTACTTCCGCAAGCACCACCCCGAGGACCGCCACTGGTTCCGCACCCTCACCGCCCCGCTCCTCGGCGGCGTCGGCATGATCGCGGTGGTCGTCCTGCTGGTGACGAACCTGGACACCGCGGCCGGTACGGCGGCCGACTCGCTCTTCTTCAAGGCCATCCCGTGGATCGTGGGCCTGGTCTTCTTCGGCGGCCTCGGTCTCGGCTTCTACCTGAGGGCCAGGAAGCCGGAGCGCTACGAGATCATCGGCCGGATCGTCCTGGAGGACGCGGCCGAGCGCACCGAGGAAACCCCCGTCAACGTCTGAGGAGCGTGTACGTCGTGTCCCGAACCCTTTCGATGCACGTCCTGCGTTCCCTCTTCGCCGACCATGCCGCCGCCGAGCGGCTCGGCGTGCCCGTGGCGGAGGCGCGGGTGCGGCGCCGTACGGTCCTGAAGAGCGCCCTCGGTGCCACGGCCGTGACGGCGGCCGTCGCCCCCCGAGCCACCGCCGCCTCCGCACCGCGGATCGCCGTCGTCGGTGCGGGGATCGCAGGGCTGACCGCCGCGCTCACGCTCGCCGACGCGGGCTACGGCTGCACGGTCTACGAGGCCAACCCCGACCGGGTCGGCGGCCGGATGTACACCCAGCGCGACCACTGGTCCTGGGGCCAGACCTCGGAGATCGGCGGCGAGCTGATCGACACCAGCCACAAGAAGATGCTGGAGCTGTGCCGCCGATTCGCCCTGCCCGTCGAGGACTTCCTCGGCGGCGGGCCCAACGGGGCCGAGGAAGTCCTGTGGTTCAACGGCGAGTACTACCCGCGCGCGCAGGCCGACGAGGACTTCAAGGGCGTCTACCAGGCCCTCCACAAGGACCTCCAGGCATCCGGCGAGGTCTTCTGGAACCAGACCACCCAGGCCGGCACCGCCCTCGACAACCTGTCCCTGTACGACTGGATCGAGTCCCGGGTCCCCGGCGGCCACGACTCACCGCTCGGCCGGTTCTTCGACGTCGCCTACAACGTCGAGTACGGCGCCGACACCACCGACCAGTCCTCACTCGCGCTCGTCCTGCTCATGGGCTACCAGACCAATCCCGGCAACTTCAACGTCTGGGGCCTGTCCAACGAGCGCTACCACATCGTCGGCGGCAACGATCAACTACCGCACGCCATCGCCGACTTCCTGCCCGACGGCACCATCCGGCGGGGCTGGTCGCTCACCGCGGTCAAGGCCAACACCGACGGCACCCAGACCCTCACCTTCACGGAGGCGGGAGCCGTCCGCACGGTCACGGCCGACCACACGATCCTGTGCGTGCCGCTCCCCGTCCTCAAGCAACTCGATCTCACCAGAGCCGGGTTCGACACCCGCATGACCAACCTGCTGCGGGACGCCCGGATGGGGTACTGCACCAAGCTCAACATGCAGTTCTCCAGCAGACCTTGGCGCGGCACCGGCCCCTGGCCCGGCGTCTCCGCGGGCGACTGCTTCACGGACGGCCGGGTCCAGCAGACCTGGGACACCACCAAGGTCCAGTCCGGGACGGGCGGCATCCTGTTGCAGTACGGCGGCGGCAGCCTCGCCAGGTCACTGACGCCGGCGGGGCCGTTCTCGTACGAGAGCGACCCCTACGTCACCAGGCTGGCCTCGAAGTACCTCGCGGACATCGACGCGTTCTTCCCGGGCACGTCGGCCGCCTGGACGGGCCGGGCCCAGCTGTCGGCGTGGCATCTCAACCCGTACGCGCTGGGCGCCTACTCGTACTGGCCGGTGGGCTATCTGCACCGGTACGCGGGGTACGAGGGGGTGGCGCAGGGCAACATCCACATCGGCGGCGAGCACTGCTCCTACGACTTCCAGGGGCTCATGGAAGGCGGTGCGACCGAGGGCGAGCGGGCCGCGAAGGAGGTGCTGGCCGTGCTGCGCTGACCCGCCGCCGCTCACGCAGGGCTGATGTTGTGGTTGAAGCGGAAGACGTTGTCCGGGTCGTACCGCCGTTTGAGGGCTGCCAGCCGGTCGGTGTTCTCGGCGCCGACCCCGGCCACGACCCGGTCTTCGCCCTCGTCGCCGATGAAGTTGAGGTAGACCGCGCCGGTGCTCCACGGCCGGGCGTCCTCACGGACGTCCCTGACCCACTGGATCACCCGCTCGTCGTCCGCCGGGTCCTCCCACATCGCGAAGGGATGGACGGCCCATGGGGCGTCCCGGTACGGCACCGGGTACTCGCTCGGCCCGTCGGCGATCGCCCCGCCCTGCGGGAACAGGACATGGATGGTGCCGGTGGGCACCGGCATGGACGCCGCCCGCGCGCAGTAGACGTCCAGGAACGCGTCCGGCGCCTCCCTCAGATACTCCGCCGACCAGTAGTTCCGCATCCCCGGCGGATCGTCGAGCATGCACTGGACGTCCGCGTACGGCATCGCCCCGACGACCTCCGTCTCGTGCGGCAGCGCCAGCAGCGGCTCGGCGACCTTGCGCATGTCCGCCTCGGACCCGGCGTACGTCAGCAGCGCACCGCACAGCAGCGTGCCGACCAGGTGCGGCGGCACGAACTCCTCGGGCGGGCCGGTGAGATAGATGACGCCGCCGCTCGCCTCGTTCGGGGCGGTGGCGATGATGTCGCGGTAGGTGCGGGCGACCTCGGGGCCGTACTCCGGGAGGAACAGCAGGAGTGCGATGGCGAACTCGGGCAGCTCGTGCAGCCTCAGGGTGAGCGCGGTCGCGATGCCGAAGTTGCCGCCTCCTCCGTGCAGCCCCCAGAACAGCTCCGGCTCGTCCTCGGCGCTCGCGTGCACGCGACGGCCGTCGGCGGTGACCAGGTCGACGCCGAGGAGGTTGTCGACGGCGAGCCCGCAGCAGCGGTCCAGCCAGCCGGTGCCGCCACCGAGCACGAACCCGCCGACTCCGGTCGTCGAGGCCCGGCCGCCGGTGGTGGCCAGACCGTACGGCTGACAGGTCCGGTCCAGGTCGCTCATCGTGGCGCCACCCGCGATCCGTACCGCCTGTGCCGTGGGGTCGACGGTGACCGCCCGCATGTGGCGCAGGTCGATCACCAGACCGCCCTCGTTCAGCGCCATGCCCGCCACGCTGTGCCCGCCGCCGCGCACCGCGATCGGCAGGTCCAGGTCACGGCCGAAGCGCACCGCCCGTACGACGTCGGCTTCGTCGACGCACTGGGCGATCACCGCCGGACGCCGGTCGATCATCGCGTTGAAGACGGTACGGGCCTCGTCGTAGCCCGCGTCCCCCGGGGCGAACACGTCGCCGACCAGTTCCTCGCGCAGCGCGGCGAGAGCCGTGCCGGCCTTTGATGGGGAGGCCATGGGGCGCCCCCTTTCGTGCAGGGGCAGATGGTTCCAGCGTAGGCGGGGTGGGGGCTTTGGGCCTGTCAGGCAGGGGGGACGTTCCCGAATGGTCAGAAACGTTCAGGAACAGAAGTCGGCGAGGGCGGGCCGTGTCAGCACGCGGGTGCGCCCTCGGTGCTCAGCAGCACGACCACGGACGCCGCGTCCAGCCCCAGCGCCCTGCGGCGCTCCTCCGCACCCGCGCCGGTCAGCACCGCCCGCAGCCCGGCGAGCGGGGCCGCCCCGCAGGGCCCCGAGGAGACACCGAGGCCGGCGAGGTCGGCGGCCGCGCGGACAGCCGCCGCGTCCGGGACGGCGACGGCGGCGTCGAGTCCGCCGTACAGGTAGGGCCAGGCGAGGCTGGAGGGCGTACCGCAGTTCAGGCCGGCCATGACGGTGTCGCCGGTCGTGACGCTGACGGGCGTGCCCGCGGCGAGGCTCGCCAGGACGCAGGCCGCGGTCTCCGGCTCCACCGACAGCAGCGCGGGGGCCCGTCCGGCGGGGCGGCTGCGGTAGTGGGTGACGACGGCCTGGGCGAGCGAGCCCACCCCCACCGGGACGCAGACGAGGTCGGGGCCGGTCCCTGCCAGCTGCTCGTCGATCTCGGCGCAGAGCGTGGCGTAGCCCTCCACGATCCAGCCGGGGATCTCCTCGTAGCCGGGCCAGGCGGTGTCCTGCACCAGAACCGAGTCGGGCCGGCCGGCCGCCTCGGCCGCGCGCCGTACGGCCTCGTCGTACGGCCCCGGCACCTCGGTGACCCTCGCCCCCTCGGCGGCGATGGCCGCCACCGCCGGCGCGGGCACCCCGCGCGGCACGAAGACGTGGGCGCCCTGTCCGGCAAGGCGGGCCGCCCGGGCCACCGCGCGGCCGTGGTTGCCGTCGGTGGCCGTGAGCAGGGTCACGGGACCCGGCTCCCGCTCGGCGAGGACGCGGTGGACGGCCCAGAACGCGCCCAGCGCCTTGAACGCGGGCAGCCCGAGGCGGCTCGACTCGTCCTTGACGAAGACCCGCCCGACCGCCAACTCGGCGGCCAGGGGTGGGAGTTCGGTCAGGGGTGTGGGTGCGTAGCCGGGGAGCGCGGAGTGGAAGGCGCGCACCCCGGCGGGCGCGGGCGCACAGCGCCAGGTACGAGCGCCGGGGCGTACGCGCCAGGGCGGTGAAGGGTTCGTGGACACCCGATCAGGGTCCGCGCCCGGCCTGCGATCGGTCCAGCGAAACCCTGGTCGGGCCGTGGCGTGCCGCGCCTCGGCAGGCAGCGCGGCACGCCCGTGACGGGAGTCATCCCCCGTACGCCCCCGACGCCGTCAGCCGCAGGGCGGTGTCGATCAGCGGGACGTGGCTGAAGGCCTGCGGGAAGTTGCCCACCTGGCGCTTCAGGCGCGGGTCCCACTCCTCGGCGAGCAGCCCGAGGTCGTTGCGCAGGGCGAGGAGCTTCTCGAACAGCTTGCGGGCCTCGTCGACGCGGCCGATCATCGCGAGGTCGTCCGCCATCCAGAACGAGCAGGCCAGGAACGCCCCCTCGTCACCGGGCAGGCCGTCGACGCCCTCGCTGTCGCCTTCGGTCGGGTAGCGCAGGATGAAGCCGTCCGGCGTGGACAGCTCGCGCTGGATCGCCTCGATGGTGCCGATGACCCGCTTGTCGTCCGGCGGCAGGAAGCCCATCTGCGGGATCAGCAGCAGGGAGGCGTCCAGCTCCTTCGAGCCGTACGACTGCGTGAAGGTGTTGCGCTCCTTGTCGTAGCCCTTCTCGCACACGTCCCGGTGGATGTCGTCGCGCAGCTCGCGCCAGCGCTCCAGCGGGCCGTCCGCGTCGCCGGACTCGATGAGCTTGATGGTGCGGTCGACGGCGACCCAGGCCATCACCTTGGAGTGCACGAAGTGGCGGCGCGGGCCGCGCACCTCCCAGATGCCCTCGTCCGGCTCGTCCCAGTGGTCCTCCAGGTAGCGGATGAGCTTGAGCTGGAGCAGGGACGCGTAGTCGTTGCGGGCCAGGCCCGTCATGTGCGCGAGGTGCAGGGCCTCGGTGACCTCGCCGTACACGTCCAGCTGGAGCTGGTGGGCGGCGCCGTTGCCGACCCGGACCGGCGCGGAGTTCTCGTAGCCCGGCAGCCAGTCCAGCTCGGCCTCGCCCAGCTCGCGCTCGCCCGCGATGCCGTACATGATCTGCAGGTTCTCGGGGTCGCCGGCGACCGCCCGCAGCAGCCACTCGCGCCAGGCGCGGGCCTCCTCGCGGTAGCCGGTGCGCAGCAGCGAGGAGAGCGTGATCGCGGCGTCGCGGAGCCAGGTGTAGCGGTAGTCCCAGTTGCGGACGCCGCCGATGTCCTCGGGCAGCGAGGTCGTCGGAGCGGCGACGATGCCGCCGGTCGGGGCGTACGTCAGCGCCTTCAGCGTGATCAGGGAGCGGACGACGGCCTCGCGGTAGGGGCCGTGGTACGTACAGTGCTCGACCCATTCGCGCCAGAAGTCCTCGGTGGCCTCCAGGGACTGCTCCGGCTCGGGCAGCGGCGGCGGGTTCTTGTGCGAGGGCTCCCAGGAGATGGTGAAGGCGATCCGGTCACCCGGGGCGACCGTGAAGTCCGAGTACGTGGTCAGCGACTTGCCGTAGGTCTCGCAGTCGGTGTCGAACCACACCGAGTCGGGGCCCGCGACGGCGACCGTGCGGCCGTCGTGCTTGTGCACCCACGGCACGACCCGCCCGTACGAGAAGCGCATCCGCAGGGCCGAGCGCATCGGGACGCGGCCCGAGACGCCCTCCACGATCCGGATCAGCTGCGGCGCGCCGTCACGCGGCGGCATGAAGTCGGTGATCCGGACCGTGCCGCGCGGGGTGTCCCACTCGGACTCCAGGATCAGCGAGTCGCCGCGGTAGCTGCGCCGGGCCGCGGTGGGCGGCTCGGCGTCGGCGGCATGCGCGGGCCCCAGGCGCCAGAAGCCGTGCTCCTCGGTGCCCAGCAGACCGGCGAAGATGGCATGCGAGTCGAAGCGGGGCAGGCACAGCCAGTCCACTGTGCCGTCCCGGCAGACCAGGGCGGCGGTCTGCATGTCTCCGATGAGTGCGTAGTCTTCGATGCGCCCGGCCACGTGCAACTCCAGTCGAACGGCCACGTCACCCCCCAGAGGAAAAGGGGGCTGTCGCTAGTGCGGTCAAGGGGTCGTTTGTAATGCGTCGTTGAGCGATGAAGCAAAGCAGTCGCGCTGCCGCTGGGCAAAACGACGATCTCTTCTCAACGAACTGACGAGCTCACGTTGTTCCGGGGCTTACGGGCGGGGGGTGGTGCCGTGTTGCCGGGCGCGCTCGGCAGTGAATGTCCGAGCAGGATACGACGCACGTAGATGATCTGTGTGCCGCTCCGGGCAACGCGGGTGGGCCGAACGGGTGAGCAGCCGGTGAGAAACCCGTGACGGGTGAGCGTCTGTGTCGACGCGTGCGCGGAGCGTGGCCGGAAGCCATCCCCCCGAGGCGCTGATACCCTGGTAGCCCGTGGACCGGTGGTGGACAAAACCCCCGACCGCAGCGACGGCGACGCCGGGAATCTCCGGTCACAGCGCCGCCCCGCACCCCAGATCGCGACCACGGGAGCCCCCTCTTGGCCATGCCGACGCCCTCTTTTCGTTCGAGCACAGCTACGACGACCAAGCACATCTTCGTCACCGGGGGTGTCGCCTCCTCTCTCGGCAAGGGCCTGACGGCCTCCAGCCTGGGGATGCTGCTCAAGGCCCGGGGTCTGCGCGTCGTCATGCAGAAGCTCGACCCGTACCTGAACGTCGACCCCGGCACGATGAACCCCTTCCAGCACGGAGAGGTCTTCGTCACCAACGACGGCGCCGAGACCGACCTGGACATCGGACACTACGAGCGCTTCCTCGACCGTGACTTGGACGGCAGCGCCAACGTCACTACAGGCCAGGTCTACTCCACGGTGATCGCCAAGGAGCGGCGTGGCGAGTACCTCGGTGACACCGTGCAGGTCATCCCGCACATCACCAACGAGATCAAGCACCGCATCCGCCGTATGGCCACCGACGAGGTCGACGTGGTCATCACGGAGGTCGGCGGCACGGTCGGCGACATCGAGTCGCTGCCCTTCCTGGAGACGGTCCGCCAGGTCCGTCACGAGGTCGGCCGGGACAACGTCTTCGTGGTCCACATCTCGCTCCTGCCGTACATCGGCCCCTCGGGTGAGCTGAAGACGAAGCCGACCCAGCACTCGGTTGCGGCCCTTCGGAACATCGGTATCCAGCCGGACGCGATCGTGCTGCGCTGCGACCGCGAGGTCCCGACCGCGATCAAGCGGAAGATCTCGCTGATGTGCGACGTCGACGAGGCCGCCGTGGTCGCCTGCCCCGACGCCCGCTCGATCTACGACATCCCGAAGACCGTGCACGGCGAGGGTCTGGACGCCTATGTCGTCCGCAAGCTGGACCTGCCGTTCCGCGACGTGGACTGGACGACCTGGGACGACCTGCTCGACCGCGTCCACAACCCCGACCACGAGATCACCCTCGCCCTGGTCGGCAAGTACATCGACCTGCCCGACGCCTACCTCTCGGTCACCGAGGCGCTGCGCGCGGGCGGCTTCGCCAACCGGGCCCGCGTGAAGATCAAGTGGGTCACCTCCGACGACTGCAAGACCCCGGCCGGCGCCGCGGCGCAGCTCGCGGACGTCGACGGCATCTGCATCCCGGGCGGCTTCGGCGACCGCGGTGTGCTCGGCAAGGTCGGCGCGATCCGCTACGCCCGCGAGAACAAGATCCCGCTGCTCGGCCTCTGCCTGGGCCTGCAGTGCATCGTGATCGAGGCCGCGCGCAACCTGGCCGACATCCCGGACGCCAACTCCACCGAGTTCGACTCCGCCACCGCCCACCCGGTCATCTCCACCATGGCCGAGCAGCTCGACATCGTCGCCGGTGAGGGCGACATGGGCGGCACCATGCGGCTCGGCATGTACCCGGCGAAGCTGGCCGAGGGCTCGATCGTGCGCGAGGTGTACGACGGCAAGGAGTACATCGAGGAGCGGCACCGCCACCGCTACGAGGTGAACAACGCCTACCGCGCGGAGCTGGAGAAGAAGGCGGGCCTCCTGTTCTCCGGGACCTCCCCGGACGGCAAGCTCGTCGAGTACGTCGAGTACCCGCGTGACGTCCACCCCTACCTGGTCGCCACGCAGGCGCACCCGGAGCTGCGCTCGCGCCCGACCCGCCCGCACCCGCTGTTCGCCGGGCTGGTGAAGGCCGCGGTCGAGCGGAAGACCTCGAAGTAACACAACAGTTGTACGGTGGCCGGGGCGTTCGCATTCAAAAGGCGGCGCCCCGGCTTCTCTTTGAGCACGTGCGGAAGGACTGGGCATGACGATCAAGGACACCCCGGAGGAGTGGGAGATCCGGGCGACCGAGACCCCCTTCGTGGGCAACAAGACCTCTGTCCGCACCGACGACGTGGTCATGCCCGACGGCAAGGTCGTCCGCCGTGACTACCAGGTCCACCCCGGCTCGGTCGGCGTGCTCGCCCTCGACGACGAGGGCCGGGTCCTGCTGATCAAGCAGTACCGCCACCCCGTGCGCCAGAAGCTGTGGGAGATCCCGGCCGGCCTGCTCGACGTCCCCGGCGAGAACCCGCTGCACGCGGCGCAGCGCGAGCTGTACGAGGAGGCGCACGTCAAGGCCGAGGACTGGCGGGTGCTGACCGACGTCTACACCACGGCCGGCGGCTGCGACGAGGCCGTACGGATCTTCCTCGCCCGCGATCTGTCGGAGGCCGAGGGCGAGCGCTTCGAGGTGGAGCACGAGGAGATCGACCTGGAGTACGCGCGCGTGCCCCTCGACGAGCTCGTACGGGGTGTACTCGCGGGCGAGCTGCACAACAACTGCCTGGTGGTGGGCGTGCTTTCGCTGGTGGCGGCGCAGCAGGGCGACGGGCTCGACGCGCTGCGCCCCGCGGACGCGCCCTGGCCGGCCCGTCCCTTCGAGGCCTGAACGCCGCTGGTGTGACCATCGGCTGATCCGATCGAGCGACCTGCCCGCCGCGCTCCTCCCGGAACGTTGCAGAGCGTGAACTAGGCTCTGAAAATGCCCGAACCGGAGTCCCGGCGGGCTTTGCGCGTGCGGTGGGACGGGAGTGTGGCCCGTGACGGATCAGGCGGTGGACACGAGCGGCGTTCAGCTGTCGGCCGAAGGTCAGTTCCTGGGCCGGACACGGGAGTTGAAGGAACTCCGCGCCGACATCGAGCGGGCGGGCCTCGACACCCTCTCCGGCAAGAAGGCCCCCCGCGCGCGTGTGCTGCTCATCGCGGGCCGCCCCGGCTCGGGCCGCACCGCCCTCGCCGAGGAGCTCGTACGCCAGGTCGCGGACCGTTACGACGGGGTGCTGAAGGCTCGCCTGAGCGAGCCCGACGGAACGCCCGTCCCCGTCGAGCGCGCCGCCCGTGAGCTGCTCGCCGCCCTGGACCGGCCGACCCCGGCCGGTGCCGCCGAGGACGACCTCACGGCCGCGCTCCGCGAGGCCCTCGCCGACCGCAGCGCGCTGCTCCTGCTCGACGACGCGGTGACCGCCGACCAGGTCGACGCCCTGCTCCCGGACACCCCGGAGTGTCTGGTCGTCGCGGTGTCCGACGGCCCGCTCACCGGCATCTCCGACGTCCGCCCCTGCACGCTGGGCGGCCTCGACACCAAGTCCGCCCTGGAACTGCTCACCCGGCACACCGGCTCGGTCCGCATCACCGTCGACCCCCGTGCCGCCGAGGGCCTCGTCGAGGAGTGCCAGGGCCAGCCCGCCGCGCTGACGCTGGCCGGCGGCTGGCTCGCAGCCCGGCCGAAAGCCGCCGTCGCCGACCTCGCCAAGCACCTGCGTACCGAGGGCGACGAGGGAACTCCCCTGGCCCGGGTCTTCCGGCTCGCCTACGGGTCCCTGCCCAGCCCCGCCGCCCGGATACTGCGACTGCTCTCCCTCGCCCCGGCCGGCCTGGTAGATCCGCACACCGCCTCCGCCCTCGCCGGCTGCTCGGTGGGCGGCGCCCGCACCACCCTCGACGACTTCGTCGCCCTCGGCCTGCTGCACGCCGTGGAGTCCCCCCTCCCGCAGTACGAGGTGCCGGCCTGTCTGCACCCGTTGCTGAAGTCCCTCGCCGAGTCCCAGGACCGCCCCGCCGAGCTCCAGCTGGCCCGCGCCCGGATGCTGGAGCGGACGGTGCGGCTGCTGCAGTCCTGCCGCGCCATCACCGAGACCGACAGCCCCGAGGCCCGGGAGAAGCTCCAGGGCATGCCCCGCTCCCTGCGCTTCCCCAGCCCCCGGGCCGCCGAGGACTGGCTGCGCATCCGCCGGCCGGCCCTGCTGGCCTCGGCCCGCCTCGCGGTCGCCGACGGGGAGCTCGACACCCTCGCCAGGCGGCTGATGTCCCAGCTGGTCAGGGCGATGGTCGCGCACTTCGGCACCCAGGCCGCCGCCCCCGACCTGTACGGCATCCACCGGCTGGTCCTGGACGTGGCCGAGCGCCGGGAGCTGCCCCGGGAGAAGGCGGCGGCGCTGCTGAACCTGGGGGACCTGGACGCGCAGACCGGGCGCACGGCCGACGCGCTGGCCCGCTACCGGTCCGCGCTGGACGCCGGGCGCCAGGCAAATGACCCGTATGCGACCGGCCGCGCGATGGAATCCGTAGGCGGCGCGCATCTGGAGCTCGGGGACTACGACCGGGCCGCCGACTGGTTCGGCCGCGCCCTCGCCCAGCGGCTGGCCCGGGACGAGCGGGTGGACGCCGCCCGGCTGTACGGCCGGATCGCCGCGGCGCACACCTACGCGGGCCGTTACGGCGAGGCGCTGCGGGGCTGGCGGGCCGCGGTCGCCGGATATCGCAAGGAGGGCGATGTCGCCGCCCACGCGCGGGCGTTGAGCGAGCTGGCACGGGTCCAGGAGTACGCGGGCCGCCCCGAGGAATCGCTGCGCACCTGCCAGGAAGCGGTGGAGTGGGCGCGGCGCGCGGAGGACGTACGGCTCCAGGCGGCGTTGCAGCTGAGGCTCGCCGACACCCTTGATCACCTGGGCGATCCCACCGCGGCGGCGCTGCACCGGGGGGCCGCGGAGCGGCTGCTGGGGGAGGAGGTCGCGGAGCCGGAAACGGAACCGGAGCGGCCTGATCCTTCGAAACAAGACGCTGATGCCTGCGAAATCCGTAGTACACCCGCAGAAGATTGATGCAATGAAAGGCTAGACAGCGGGAACACCTTCATTAGACTGGCTCTGCCGCACCTTCTCCTGCGGTGTCTCCCGGTGTGCTCGTGCATGCCCGGGTATGTGTTGTATTGCCCCACATCCACTGAGCCAAGGACCGTGATCCACGTGAAGGTCGGCATCCCCCGCGAGGTCAAGAACAACGAGTTCCGGGTGGCCATCACCCCGTCCGGCGTGCACGAGCTGGTGCGCCACGGCCACCAGGTCGTCATCGAGCAGGGCGCCGGAGTCGGCTCGTCGATCCCGGACGAGGAGTACATCGCCGCCGGCGCCACGATCCTCGGCACCGCCGACGAGGTGTGGGCCACCGCCGACCTGCTGCTGAAGGTCAAGGAGCCCATCGCCGAGGAGTACCACCGCCTCCGCAAGGACCAGACGCTCTTCACCTACCTGCACCTGGCCGCCTCCAAGGAGTGCACGGACGCGCTCATCGAGTCCGGCACCACCGCCATCGCCTACGAGACCGTCGAGCTGCCGAACCGCGCCCTGCCGCTGCTCGCCCCGATGTCCGAGGTCGCGGGCCGGCTGGCCCCGCAGGTCGGCGCCTACCACCTGATGCGCTCGGTCGGCGGCCGCGGCGTGCTCCCCGGCGGCGTCCCCGGCACCCAGCCGGCGCGTGCCGTCGTCATCGGCGGCGGCGTCTCCGGCTGGAACGCCACCCAGATCGCCGTCGGCATGGGCTTCCACGTCACGCTGCTCGACCGCGACATCAACAAGCTCCGCGAGGCCGACAAGGTCTTCGGCACCAAGGTCCGGGCGATCATGTCCAACTCCTTCGAGCTGGAGAAGGCCGTCCTCGACGCCGACCTCGTCATCGGCGCGGTGCTCATCCCGGGCGCCAAGGCCCCGAAGCTGGTCACCAACGAGCTCGTGGCCCGGATGAAGCCCGGAAGTGTCCTTGTCGACATCGCGATCGACCAGGGCGGCTGCTTCGAGGACTCCCACCCGACCACGCACGCCGAGCCGACCTTCCAGGTCCACAACTCGGTCTTCTACTGCGTCGCCAACATGCCCGGCGCGGTGCCCAACACCTCCACCTACGCGCTCACCAACGCGACGCTGCCCTACATCGTCGAACTCGCCAACCGCGGCTGGGTGGAGGCGCTGCGCCGCGACCCCGCGCTCGCCAAGGGCCTCAACACCCATGAGGGCAAGGTCGTTTACCGCGAGGTCGCCGAGGCGCACGGCCTGGAGCACGTGGAGCTCGAGACGCTGCTCGGCTGAGCCGCCGGCCTCGACGAACGGCTAAGTCACCTTTTCATAAAGGCGATACGTCAACATGGCGCGTCAACGACGCGCACCCGGCCGGACCTTGCCCGACAAGGTCCGGCCGGATGTGTGTATGGTCACTTTGCGGCGCTCGGTCAACTCGCCTCGAACGTAACTCTTTGGTCGATTCGCACACCGGTGAAACCTGCTGTGCGACGGCCGTACGCCCTTGACAGAGGGATGTTTCATTGTCGACACATCGAGCCGGGTCCGGCGGATTGTGTTGCTGCGGACGCCCGACACGCCATAGAGTCGCCGACTGTCGGCATGGTGCAACGCTGACCTGTCTAGAAGTTTCCTGGTCACCAAGGAGGTAAGACGACTTGTGAATGAGTCGACATTTACTCCCGGGGGTGGTCAACCAGGAATGCCGGTACGGGACCAGGGTCCCGCGGGGTTCGAGGCTGTCGGCTCCGTGGCGGTGCGCACCTTCGCAGCCCACCAGAGTCACCAGACGACAGGGACGACTCTGTCAGCACACCAGAGCATGGATGGCCATCACGTGAACGCCATGGCCGGCGACGGAAGTGGCGCGCCCCACAACCACTTCGCCGACTACGACGAACTGCCCGAGGGGCACTTCTACGACCCCGACGCCGAGTACGAGCCGGACCCCGAGTACGCGGCCACGCTCGCTCCCGACGCTGCCCGTCAGCGCCGCGAGCGCATCGGCCCGACCGGTCGCCCGCTGCCGTACTTCCCGATCCCGGGCCCGCTGACCGACCACGGCCCCGCGAAGATCATCGCGATGTGCAACCAGAAGGGCGGCGTCGGCAAGACCACGTCGACCATCAACCTGGGTGCCGCGCTCGCGGAGTACGGACGCCGGGTGCTGCTCGTGGACTTCGACCCGCAGGGCGCGCTGTCGGTGGGTCTCGGTGTCAACCCGATGGAGCTCGACCTCACCGTCTACAACCTGCTCATGGAGCGGGGCATGGCGGCCGACGAGGTCCTGCTCAAGACCGCGGTCCCCAACATGGACCTGCTGCCGAGCAACATCGACCTGTCGGCGGCGGAGGTCCAGCTGGTCTCCGAGGTCGCCCGCGAGTCGACGCTCCAGCGGGCCCTGAAGCCGCTCATGGCCGACTACGACTACATCGTGATCGACTGCCAGCCCTCCCTCGGTCTGCTGACCGTGAACGCGCTGACGGCCGCGCACAAGGTGATAGTGCCCCTGGAGTGTGAGTTCTTCGCCCTCCGCGGTGTCGCCCTGCTGACGGAGACCATCGAGAAGGTCCAGGAGCGGCTCAACCCGGAGCTGGAGCTCGACGGCATCCTCGCCACGATGTACGACTCGCGCACGGTGCACAGCCGAGAGGTCCTGGCCCGCGTGGTCGAGGCGTTCGACGACCACGTCTACCACACGGTCATCGGGCGCACGGTCCGCTTCCCGGAGACCACGGTCGCCGGTGAGCCGATCACCACGTACGCCTCCAACTCCGTCGGTGCCGCCGCCTACCGCCAGCTCGCCAGGGAGGTGCTCGCCCGGTGTCACGCCGAGTGAGTCTGCCGGGGGCCGACGAACTCTTCCGTACGACAGGGGGAATGGCGCTCCAGCCGTCCACTCCGCGGCGGGGGGCCAACGGCGATGCCCGGGTGCCCGCTCCCGCCGGGGAGAGCGACACAGTGGCGGCGGAGGACGCACCGCAGTCCGTGCCCGCACAGGGCGGGGACGGCGACGGGGCGGAGCACGTGGCCACGGAGCCGGCCGAGGCGGGCGAGTCCCGCAGCCGGGGCACCGCGGCGGAGCGCTCCACGCGACGTCAGGACGCGCAGGAAGGTTCTGCCGCGGCCTCCGCCGCACCGCGCAAGCAGCGGGGCGGCGGCAGCAGGGCGGCCGCGCGCCGGCCCAGCGGCCGGGAGCGGCACGACGAGAAGATCACCGTGTACGTCTCCGCCGAGGAGCTCATGGATCTGGAGCACGCGCGTCTGGTGCTCCGCGGCGAGCACGGGCTGGCCGTCGACCGCGGGCGGATCGTCCGCGAGGCGGTGGCCGTGGTGCTGGCCGATCTGGAGTCCCGAGGGGACGCGAGCATCCTCGTACGACGGCTGCGCGGACGGTAGCGGTAGCCTGCGGGGGCCATGACCTCGAACGACGTCCCTGTCCCCGCCGCCGGCGCCGCTGCCGGCCGCCGGCGTGCGCTGGGACGGGGGCCGGGGGCGCCCGAGGCACCTGCTGAGGTGCCTGAGGTACCTGTGCCCGAGGTGCCTGAGGAGGTGCCCGAGCCGGTCGCGGAAGAATCGGATGACGGCGTCTTCAAGGTCCGGCTCGCCAACTTCGAAGGCCCCTTCGACCTGCTCCTCCAGCTGATCTCCAAGCACAAGCTGGACGTCACCGAGGTCGCGCTGTCGAAGGTCACCGACGAGTTCATGGCGCACATCCGGGCGATGGGCCCGGACTGGGACCTGGACCAGACGACCGAGTTCCTGGTCGTCGCCGCGACCCTGCTGGACCTGAAGGCCGCCCGGCTGCTGCCCGCCGCCGAGGTCGAGGACGAGGCCGACCTGGCGCTCCTCGAAGCCCGTGA
This sequence comes from Streptomyces sp. NPDC057280, assembly GCF_042668605.1. Classification (NCBI taxonomy): domain Bacteria; kingdom Bacillati; phylum Actinomycetota; class Actinomycetes; order Kitasatosporales; family Streptomycetaceae; genus Streptomyces; species Streptomyces sp. NPDC057280. The sequence goes on along the minus strand of NZ_JBHUYR010000015.1, from coordinate 93,152 downwards.
CCTGCTGTTCGCGAGGCTCCTCCAGTACCGCGCGTACAAACAGATCGCGGACATCTTCAACCAGCGCCTCGACGAGGAGGCCCGCCGCTACCCCCGTACCGTCGGCCTGGAACCGCACCACGCGGAGCTGCTGCCCGAGGTCGTCATCAGCATCGGCGCGGAGGGGTTCGCGAAGCTCGCCGTGAAGGCGATGCAGCCCAAGCCCAAGCCGCAGGTGTACGTCGACCACATCCACGCCCCGCTGGTCAGCGTGCAGGAGCAGGCCGGGATCGTCGTCGCCCGCCTCAAGGAACTCGGCGAGGCCAGCTTCCGCGCGCTCGTCGAGGACACCGACGACACCCTCACCGTCGTAGCGCGGTTCCTGGCCCTGCTCGAGCTGTACCGGGAGAAGGCCGTCGCCCTCGACCAGGAGACCGCCCTCGGGGACCTGATCGTGCGGTGGACCGGCGGCGAGGGGGACGAGACGCCGACGGTGACCGACGAGTTCGACCGACCGCCCGAGCCGCCCAAGGAGGACAAGGCGTGAGCGAGGAGACCACCGACGTGCCGGCCGGGCTGCACACCGTCGCCGACCTCGAACTCAAGCCCGCTCTGGAGGCCGTCCTCATGGTCGTGGACGAGCCCGCCACCGAGGAGCACCTGGCGAAGATCCTCCAGCGGCCCAAGCGGCAGATCGGCGACGCGCTGCGGGAGCTGGCCGACGAGTACACCGTGCAGGGGCGCGGCTTCGAGCTGCGGCTCATCGCCGGCGGCTGGCGTTTCTACTCCCGGCCCGAGTTCGCGGCGGCCGTCGAGGGCTTCGTCCTGGACGGGCAGCAGGCCCGGCTCACCCAGGCGGCGCTGGAGACGCTGGCGGTCGTCGCCTACCGCCAGCCGGTCAGCCGCAGCAGGGTCTCCGCGGTGCGCGGAGTGAACTGCGACGGTGTGATGCGCACCCTTCTACAGCGGGGTCTGGTCCAGGAGGCGGGCACGGAACCCGAAACAGGTGCGATCCTGTACACGACGACGAACTACTTTCTGGAGCGGATGGGCCTGCGCGGCCTGGACGAGCTCCCGGAGCTCGCGCCCTTCCTCCCGGAGGCGGAGGCGATCGAGGCCGAGACACTGGAAGGGGTTCCGTCGTTCGATCCGGACGCTCCTGACGCGCCGGACGGCCAGGACGCAGACGACTAGACGGAACTTTGATGCGAAGCAGCAGCGGCAGGAACAGCAGCGGAAACAACGGCGGGAGCCGTGGTGGCAACAGCGGCGGCCGCGGCGGGAACAGCGGTGGCCGCGGTAACTACCGCGGTGCCGGCAACTCCCGTGACGACAAGCAGGGCGGCCGGCCGAAGAAGCCGCGCCCCGAGGAGCGCCAGTACGACGTGGGCCCCGGCGCCTCGCCGCAGGGTCCGAAGTCCGGGCGCGGCGCTTCGGCACGCGGCGGCGCCAAGGGCGGACCCAAGCAGGGTGGCACCGGGCGCGGCCGCTGGGTGCCGGCGACCTCCCGTGAGTACGAGGCGCGGGCCGAGGAGCGCAACCGGGAGCGGTACGCGGGCAAGAAGGACGTGAAGCTCCCCAAGACCTTCCCGGGCGCCGAGCAGGAGGGCGAGCGGCTGCAGAAGGTCCTCGCGCGCGCGGGCTACGGCTCCCGGCGGGCCTGCGAGGAGCTCATCGAGCAGGCGCGGGTCGAGGTCAACGGTGAGATCGTGCTGGAGCAGGGCAAGCGCGTCGACCCGGAGAAGGACGAGGTCAAGGTCGACGGTCTGACCGTCGCGACCCAGTCGTACCAGTTCTTCTCGCTGAACAAGCCCGCCGGTGTCGTCTCCACGATGGAGGACACCGAGGGCCGCCAGTGCCTCGGCGACTACGTCACCAACCGGGAGACGCGGCTCTTCCACGTCGGCCGGCTGGACACCGAGACCGAGGGCGTCATCCTGCTCACCAACCACGGCGAGCTGGCGCACCGGCTGACCCACCCCAAGTACGGCGTGAAGAAGGTCTACCTCGCGCACATCGTGGGCCCGATCCCGCGCGACCTGGGCAAGCGGCTCAAGGACGGCATCCAGCTGGAGGACGGGTACGCGAAGGCGGACCACTTCCGGGTCGTCGAGCAGACCGGAAAGAACTACCTCGTCGAGGTCACCCTCCACGAGGGCCGCAAGCACATCGTGCGCCGGATGCTGGCCGAGGCCGGCTTCCCGGTCGACAAGCTGGTGCGCGTGGCCTTCGGCCCGATCACCCTGGGCGACCAGAAGTCGGGCTGGCTGCGCCGGCTGTCCAACACCGAGGTCGGCATGCTGATGAAGGAAGTCGACCTCTAGGCCGACATCCGCCCTCGGAGCCGATGCGTTTCCGCTCCCTCGCCGGTCTGTACTCATGACCGGCGAGAGGAGTGGCCATGGGAGCGACGACGGACCGCGACGAGTTCGTGCGGCTCACCGACCCGTACCGGCGCGAGCTGCTCGCGCACTGCTACCGGATGACGGGCTCGGCCGACGAGGCCGAGGACCTGGTGCAGGAGACCTATCTGCGGGCCTGGCGGTCCTACGACGGCTACGAGGGCCGGGCGTCCCTGCGCACCTGGCTGCACCGGATCGCCACCAACACGTGTCTGACGGCCCTGGAGGGCCGTACGCGGCGTCCGCTGCCCACGGGGCTCGGCGGCCCGTCAGAGGCGCCTGAGGAGCCGCTGAGGGCCCCCGCGACGGACGTCCCGTGGCTCCAGCCGCTGCCGGACGCGCTGCTCGACCCCGCGACGGTCGTGGCCGCGCGGGGCAGTCTGCGGCTCGCCCTGGTCGCCGCGCTCCAGCATCTGCCCGCGCGGCAGCGGGCCGTGCTGATCCTGCGGGACGTGCTCGCCTGGCGGGCGCCCGAGGTCGCGGCCCTCCTCGACACCTCCACCGCCGCCGTGAAGAGCAGCCTCCAGCGCGCGCGTGCCCACCTCGACGAGGTCGCGCCCGACGAGGACCTCGTCGTGGAACCCGACGGCGCCGCCGACCGCGAGGTGCTCGACCGGTACATAGCCGCCTTCGAGAACGCCGACATGGACGCCCTGCTCGCGCTGTTGCGGGACGGCGTCGAACTGGAGATGCCGCCCTACCTGGAGTGGTTCCGCGGCCAGAAGGACGTGCTGCGCTTCCTGGACGCACGCGCGCGTGCCAAGCGCGGGCTGCGGATGCTGCCCACGCGCGCGAACGGGCAGCCGGCGGCGGCGATGTACGAGCGGGGTGTCGACGGCGTCCTGCGTGCGCACTCCGTGCAAGTGCTCACCCGTCACGGCCGGGAGATCGGGCGTATGACGGTCTTCCTCGACCCCGCGCTGTTCGCCACGTTCGGTCTGCCGGAGGTGCTGTCGTGAACGTGGGGGAGCTGCTGGAGCGTTCGCTCGCCTATGCGCTCGGGAGCGTCGCCGGGGCGGAGTCCACGGGGCTCGGCCGCGGCACGCCGTGCGCCGAGTGGGACCTGGGGGAGCTGCTCGGCCATCTCGACGACTCCCTCGACGCGTTGTACGAGGGGTTGAGCGGCGGCCGGATCGGACTGCTGCCGCACGCCGACCGGGAGTGCGGCTTCCGCACGCGCGCGTGCGCCGTGCTCGGCGCCTGGGCGGCCGGCGCCGAGGGCGAGGTGCTGGTCGGCGAACGGCCGCTGGACGTACGGGTGATGGGCGCGGTCGGCGCCGTCGAGATCGCCGTGCACGGCTGGGACGTCGCCCAGGCGTGCGGCAGGGCCCGCCCGCTGCCGGTCGCCCTCGCGGCCGACCTGCTGCCCGTCGCGCGGTGCGTGGTCGCGGCGGAGGACCGGGGGGTGCGGTTCGGGGCGCCGGTCACGGTGGCGGCCTCCGCGCCGCCCGACGTGCGGCTGCTGGCCTTCCTGGGCCGCCGCGATTCCTTTCCGCGATGAGCCCGGTCTGCCTTCCGTGAACGACACTCACGGAAGGCACCACAATGACCGAAACAACCGAAACAACCGAAACAACCGAAACAACCGAAACAACCGAAACAACCGAAACAATCGAAACGGCCGAAGCGCTCGAAGTCCCCCTCCGGGAAACCCATGCCCCACCCGCACCACCCCACCGCGTCTGGACCGTCGCCCTCGCCGGGCTCGGTGCCCTGCTGTGCGCCCTCGACATCGTGGTCGTCGCCACCGCGCTGCCCGCGCTCCAGGCCGACTTCGGGGCGAGCCTGTCCCAGCTGGAATGGACGATCAACGCCTACAACCTCGTCTTCGCCTGCCTCACCCTGACCGGTGCCGCGCTCGGCGACCGGTTCGGGCGGCGGCGGATGTACGTGACCGGCCTGGCCGTCTTCACGCTGGCCTCGGCCGCCGCGGGCCTCGCCGGCGACTCCGGCCAGCTCATCGCCGCCCGGGTGGTGCAGGGCGCCGGCGCCGCCGTCCTCCTGCCCCTCACCCTCACCCTGATCAGCGAGGCGTTCCCGGCCGAGAAGCGGGGCGTGGCGATCGGCGTGTGGGGCGGGGTCACCGGGCTCGGCGTGGCCGCGGGGCCCGTGCTGGGCGGGGCCGTGACCGAAGGCCTGTCCTGGCAGTGGATCTTCTGGCTCAACGTGCCCCTCGGGCTGGCGATGCTGCCCCTGGCCGCCCGCAAACTCACCGAGAGTTTCGGGCCGCGCCCCCACCTCGACATCGTCGGCCTGGTGTTGGCCGCCGTCGGGCTGACCGGCCTCGCCTGGGCGCCGGTGCGGGCTCCCGAGGCGGGCTGGGGGAGTGCGGAGGTCCTCGCCACCCTGGCCGCCGGGATCGTCTTCGTGGCCGCCTTCCTGAGGTGGGAGCACAAGGGCGCCCGGTATCCGATGCTGAGCCTCGCCCACTTCAGGAACCGTCGGTTCTCCACGGCCAACGCGGCGGCCTTCCTGGGCTTCGCCTCGCTGATCGGCGCCCTGTTCATGATGACCCAGTTCTTCCAGACCGGGCTCGGCTACGACCCCTTGGAGTCCGGGGTGCGCATCCTCGTCTGGAACGCCACCCCGCTGCTGATCTCCCCGATCGCGGGCGCCCTCGCCGACCGGTACGGCACCCGGCCGTTCATGCTGGCCGGCCTGCTGCTCCAGGGCATCGGGCTCGCCCTGCTGGCCTGGCAGGTCGAACCCGGCGTCGGCTACGGCAGCCTCGTCGGCCCGTTGATCGTCGCGGGCGTCGGCATCTCCATGGTGTTCCCGAGCGTGGCCAACGCCGTGACCTCCGCCGTCCCCCTGGGCGACGCGGGTGTGGCGGCCGGTGTCAACAACGCGCTGCGCGAGCTCGGCGGGGTCTTCGGCGTCGCCGTGGCCGCGGCGGTCTTCACGACGTACGGCGGCTACGGCTCGCGGACCGACTTCCTCGACGGCTGCGGACCGGCGCTCTGGGCGGCGGCGGGCATCGCGGCGGTCGGTGCCGTCGTGGCGGTGTTCGCGCCGTCCCGGGCCGCCGCGGAGTGAGCCTCCCGTGCCGCCGGGACATGGGCGCCCTGTGCCAGCAGGCGCCGCATGGCCTCGGCGGCACGGACGGCCGCGGTGCCGCAGCAGTTGTTGAACAGCACGTGCAGCGCGTCGACCCGCCCGGCCAGGGAGCGCAACCGGGGCAGCCACTCGGCGAGTTCGGCCTCCTGGTACTCGTACCGGAACCGGTCCTCCTTGCTCCCCGTGCCCCAGGACGCGCTGCGGCCGTGGAAGCGGACCACGGACAGCCGCCGTGAGGTGACGGGAGCGACGGGCGGGATCGAGGAGGGGAGCGTCTGTGTCATGTCGACGGCCACCGCCGCCATGCCGTACCGGGCGAGCAGGGCGGCGGTCACGTCCGCCCACTCGCTGCGCCACCAGCCGGGGTGCCGGAACTCCACGGAGACGGGCCAGCCGGCGGTCCGCTCGGCGCACTCCCGCAGGAACGCCCCGGCCCGCCGCCCCGGACGGAACCAGGGCGGGAACTGGAACAGCACCGCGCCGAGCCGGCCGGCCGCCCGCAGCGGCTCGATCGCCTCGGTGAAGCGCGCCCACACCGCGTCGAGCACCGCCGGGTTCCCGGGGTCGGCGGGCAGCCCGTCCGGCATCACCGCACTCCGGGTCGGATGACCGGTGAGCAGCGAGAACGCCTTCACGTCGAAGACGAAGCCGGCCGGCGTCCGCTCCGCCCACAGGGCGCTGGTGCGGGCGTTCGGCAGCGCGTAGTAGGCCGAGTCGACCTCGACGACCGGGAACCGCTCGGCGTAGTGCCGCAGCCGCCCCTCGGCGTCCCGCCGTCCCGGCGGATACCAGCCGCTGCCGGTCAACGCCCGGTCGGTCCACGAACACGTGCCTACGAGGATCTCGCCCATGCGGATGCGGTTACCCGGGTTGTGCGAACTCACCCCGCCTCTTTATAGTCGTACTGACTATTAAAGGAGAGGGGGGTGAAGGTGGCCGAGTACGACAAGCACGCCTACGAACCCTTCGCCGTCACCGTCGACCTCGCCGTCCTCACCGTCCGCGCGGGGGCCCTGCACGTCCTGCTCGTCGAGCGCGGACAGGAGCCGTACGCCGGACATCTGGCGCTGCCCGGCGGCTTCGTGCAGCCGGCCGAGTCCGCGGAGACGGCCGCCCGGCGTGAACTCGCCGAGGAGACCGGCCTGGTCGACGTCTCCGGGCTGCACCTGGAGCAACTGCGCACCTACAGCGAGCCCGACCGCGACCCCCGGATGCGGGTCGTCTCCGTCGCCTTCGCCGCGCTGCTGCCCGACGCGCCCGAACCGCACGGCGGCAGCGACGCGGCCGACGCCCGCTGGGTGCCGTACGACAGCGCCCGGCCGCTCGCCTTCGACCACGACCGCATCCTCGCCGACGCCCATGAACGGGTCGGCGCCAAGCTGGAGTACAGCTGCCTCGCCACCGCCTTCTGCCCGGCCGAGTTCACCCTCGGCGAGCTCCAGCAGGTCTACGAGACGGTGTGGGGCACCACGCTCGACCGGCCCAACTTCCGCCGCAAGGTGCTCGCCACGCCCGGCTTCGTCGAACAGGTCCCCGGCGCCGCCCGGTTGACCGGCGGCCGCGGCAAACCGGCGGCTCTCTACCGCGCGGGACCGGCCACCGCCCTGCACCCGCCCCTCCTCCGACCGTCCCGGGAAGGACGCCCCGCATGACCGCCACCACCGTCAGGAAACGCGCCGCGACCGGCACGCTGATCGGGCTCGCCCTCGGGGACGCGCTCGGCTTCCCGACCGAGTTCAACGACGTCCCCTCGATCCTCGCCAAGTGCGGGCCGTGGCGGGAGATGCCGCTGCCGCAGCGGGCCTTCGTCTCCGACGACACCCAGATGACGCTCGCCCTCGGGCGCGGGTTGCGGACCGCCATGGACCGCGGGCTGCTCGGCCCGCTACGGCTGGAGCGGCCACTGCGCGAGGAGTTCGTGGACTGGTACCAGTCCCCGGAGAACAACCGGGCACCGGGGCGCACATGTCTGACCGCCTGCGAGATGCTGAAGGACCAGAGCCGGCTCTGGCAGGACGCCAGCCAGATCCATTCCAAGGGCTGCGGCGCCAACATGCGCGTCGCCCCCATCGGACTCGCCCCCGGACTGAGCGACGAACAGCGGTCCGGTGCCGCCCAGTTGCAGTCCGCGCTCACCCACGGGCACCCCACCGCGCTCGCCGCCTCCGACCTCACCGCGCACGCCGTACGGCTGCTCGCCCAGGGGGCCGAGCCGACCGGGCTGATCGGGCTGCTGCGGTCGTACGCCCTCGACAACCGCACCCGCTACCAGGAGCGTTGGCTCGGCGACCTGTGGACGCGGAGCCAGGACCCCACGCCCGAGCACTTCATCGCGCGCGGCTGGGACGAGTGCCTGGCGATCCTGGACCGGCTGCGGGACGCCGTCCGTACCGTCTCGCCGGAGACCGACCCCTGTCTGGCCACCGGCGCGGGCTGGATCGCCGAAGAGGCCCTGGCGACCGGGCTGTTGTGCTTCCTGCTCTTCGTCGACGAGCCGGTGACGGCGCTGCGGCGGGCCGCGTGCAGCTCCGGCGACTCCGACTCGATCGCCTGTCTGACGGGCGCGTTCGCGGGGGCGTACCACGGGGCCGACGCCTGGCCCGTGGAATGGGCGGACCGGATCGAGTACCAGAGCGAGCTGGTGACGCTCGGAGCCCTGTGGGACTAGGGGACTAGGCGAGCCGGATCGAGTCGCCCTCGACCGTGATCTTCTTCTCGGCCAGCGGCTGGGTCGCCGGTGGGTGGGCCACCGAGCCGTCCTTGATGCTGAACTTGCTGCCGTGGCAGTTGCAGTTGATGGTGCCGCCCGAGACGCTCGCCACCGGGCACTGCTGGTGGGTGCAGATGTTGGTGAAGGCCTTGAACTCGCCCTTCTCCGGCTGGGTGACGACGACCTTCTCGTCCTTGAAGATCTTGCCGCCGCCGACCGGGATGTCGCTCGTGCTCGCCAACTCGGTACCGGGGGAGGCCTCGACGGTGTCGGAGCCGGAGTCGTTCTCGTCGCCGTACTCACTGCACCCCACGGTGAACGCCGCCGCGCCCGTCGCGAGGAGCACCGAACGCCGCGTCGGGCCTTGCATCGTCATGTCGTCACTCCGAAAGTGCGGAAGAACCAGAGGGCGGAGGTCAGCCAGATGATCGTGAGCGCGGCGAAGACGAGCCCGCCGACGACCGGCAGCAGCCAGTTGGGAAGACGCTCCGAGCGGAGCAGGAGCATCTTGGCACTGAAGGCCCCGAAGAAGAAGCAACCCAGGAGGGAGTGCCAGAAAACGCGCGTTTCGTACGTCTGATAGCCCAGCGCGTAGAGGCAGTGCACCGCCACCGGCACCGCCACCAGGAAGGCCGCGCGGCCCGACCAGCGGTGCAGGGTGCCCGACCAGCTCGGGCCGGGCAGCCTGCCGTACAGCATCAGCGCCGAGGTGAGCTGGACCAGCGCGAAGAAGACCGCGACCGTCGCCAGCCAGGACTTCACGGCTCCCGTGCTGCTGAAGCCGGCGAGGTTGAAGGCGGTGCCCGCCGGGTCATGGACCTTGCCGTACACACCGAGGGCGACCGCCACCGCGGCGGCCACCAGGGCCGGGACCAGATAGCGGGCCGCGCTCGGCCGGTGGTGGTCGGGGGGCGGACTCGGGAATCCCTGCGTGGCGGCGTTCGGGTCGACGGTCATGGTCGGCTCCCAGAGGGTGTGAAGGCGGCGATCAGGGTGTGACGGGGCGGGCTGTGAGCTGCTCGCCGTCGACCGTCACCGCGCCCGTCGCGGGGTCGATCTCGGGTGCGGGGGAGGGCTTGCCGTTCCTGGTGAGGATGCCGACCTGGGTGCCGTCCTTCAGGACGATCCAGCCGCCGTCGAACTTCGCGCTCCGCACGGTCGCCGTCGCCCGGTACAGACCGGACGGCTTGATCGCCTTGTCCGCGGTGAACCTGTAGTGCCCGCCGCCGATGTCGACCGTGCCGCTGATCCGCTTGCCCTCCTTGAGCGTTCCGTTCAGCTCGGCGCCGTGCTTGCCGGTGAGCTTCATCGTGCCGTCGTCCTCGACGTCGCCCTTGAGCCACGACTCCTTGTCGTGGCCGTCGCAGAAGTACGCGATCGCCCGGCCGTCCCGCAGGGAAACGGCGACCGCCGAGGAGTCGTCGTCGGTGCGGCCGGCGTAATCGGCGTTCGGGATCGGCGACTTCGAAGGCGAGGGGGACGGAGAAGGAGACTGGGTCGTCGGCGGCGGTGAGGCCTTGGGGCTCGGTGACTCCTCCACGTACGACGACGTCTTCTTCTCGCCCGTCGTCGCGTTGAGCGACAGCATGAACAGGCCTACCAGCAGACCCGCGAGAAGAGTGAGCAGCGGTCCGGAACGCTTCATGAAAGGGGCCTCCCCCGAGGCGAGCTTCCTGTCATGAGAGCGGAACACCGGCCCCGAGTCCAGGGGCGCATCGGTGTGTTTTCTCCCCAAGTAGCGGAGCTGTGACATTCGGGTGACATTGTCAGGGTCCGCACTCCCGAAAGGCTTTTGATCATGGCGGGAAACGATCTCGGCGGCCTGCTGGGCACTCTGCTCGGCTCGGGCAGCAGCTCCGACGGGGGAAACATCCTGGGCGCGCTGCTCTCCGCCCTCGGCAAGCAGGGCGGCAACGGCGGCAACCCGCTGGGCGGGCTGCTCGACACCCTCGCCAAGTCCGGTCTCGCCGAGCAGAAGGAGTCCTGGCTCGGCAGCGGCGAGAACAAGTCGGTGACCGGCACCCAGATCCAGCAGGCGCTGCCCGACGACACCCTCCGGCAGGTGGCCGAGGAGGCCGGCGTCTCCCCGGACCAGGCCGCCGACGCGCTCGCCCGGGAACTGCCGCAGGCCGTCGACCGGCTGACCCCGAACGGCGAGGTGCCCGCCTCCCTGGAGGAGCTCATCAGTCAGCAGACCGTTTAGAGCACCGCGGGTGTCTCAGGGGGCGGGCGCCAGGCACCCGCCCCCCGCGGGCTGACTAGGCTGGATGTACCAATGGCCGTACATCAGCAAGGAGCATCGCCGTGGCGGTACGAGCGGTCCGGGGCGCCGTCCAGCTCGAACGGGACGAGGCCGGTCACATGGACGAGCAGGTCGGAGCCCTTCTCACCGCCGTCCTGGAGCGGAACGACCTCACTGCCGACGATCTGATCAGCGTCTGGTTCACGGCCACGCCGGACCTGCACAGCGACTTCCCGGCCGCCGCGGCCCGCAAGCTCGGCGCCGGATTCGCCGACGTACCGCTGATCTGCGCCCAGGAACTCGACATCGAGGGCGCCATGCCCCGTGTCGTACGGATCCTCGCGCACATAGAGTCCGACCGGCCCCGCGCCGAGATCAACCACGTCTACCTCGGTGCCGCCGCCGCTCTGCGCAAGGACATCGCCCAGTGAGAACCGCACTCGTCATCGGCACCGGACTCATCGGCACCTCCGCCGCGCTCGCGCTCGCCGGCCGGGGCGTCACCGTCCACCTCTCCGACCACGACCCCGAGCAGGCCCGTACCGCCGCCGCGCTCGGCGCCGGCACCGACGAGGCGCCCGAGGGGCCCGTCGACCTCGCGATCGTCGCCGCCCCGCCCGCCCATGTGGCCGGCGTGCTCGCGGACGCCATGGGGCGCGGCCTCGCCCGCGGCTACATCGACGTGGCCAGCGTCAAGGGCGGTCCGCGCCGCGAGCTGGAGGCGCTGGGCCTGGACCTCACGTCGTACATCGGCACGCACCCCATGTCCGGCCGGGAGAAGTCCGGCCCGCTGGCCGCGACCGGCGACCTCTTCGAGGGCCGCCCCTGGGTGCTGACCCCGACCCGCGACACCGACACCGAGGTGCTGAACCTCGCCCTGGAGCTGGTCTCGCACTGTCGTGCCGTGCCGGTGGTCATGGACGCCGACGCCCACGACCGCGCGGTGGCGCTGGTCTCCCACATGCCGCACCTCGTCTCCAACATGGTCGCCGCACGCCTGGAGAACGCCGAGGAGTCCGCCGTACGGCTGTGCGGGCAGGGCATCCGTGACGTGACCCGGATCGCCGCCTCCGAGCCCCGGATGTGGGTCGACATCCTGTCCGCCAACCCGGGGCCGGTCGCCGACCTGCTCTCCGACGTCGCCGCCGACCTGGAGGAGACGGTGCAGGCCCTGCGGGCACTGCAGTCCTCCGACGCGGCCAAGCGGGGCGCGGGCGCCGTCGGCATCGAGGACATCCTGCGGCGCGGGAAGGCCGGCCAGGTGCGGGTACCCGGCAAGCACGGCTCGGCGCCGCGCGCGTACGAGATCGTCGCCGTCCTCATCGACGACCAGCCCGGTCAGCTGGCCCGCATCTTCGCGGACGCGGGACGGGCCGGGGTCAACATCGAGGACGTCCGCATCGAGCACGCGACCGGGCAGCAGGCGGGCCTGGTGCAGCTGATGGTGGAGCCGCAGACGGCGCCGGTGCTCGCTGCGGCTCTGCGGGAGCGAGGGTGGGCGCTGCGGCAGTAGGCACCCGGCGTCGGGGCAGCCCTCCCCGGAGGCTGCCGCCCCCAGACTCCTGCTACGGCCGAAAGGCCTCGTCCTGAAACGCCGGACGGGCTGGATGGTGCCGACCGGCGCTGAAGAGGCACCCATCTGGAGCCAGTAACCTTGTGCGGGGCACGTTCGCGCCCCGCAACCCCACCACACCGCACCAGGAAGGTGTCCCCCCGTGGAAAACGGCGCCGCCCAGCCCGTGATCGTCGCCATCGACGGTCCCTCCGGCACCGGCAAGTCGAGCACGTCGAAGGCCGTCGCCGCGCAGCTCGGTCTGAGCTACCTGGACACCGGCGCCCAGTACCGCGCGATCACGTGGTGGATGGTGACCAACGGGATCGACATCGAGGACCCGTCCGCGATCGCCGCCGTGGCGGGCAAGCCCGAGATCGTCTCCGGCACCGACCCGGCGGGTCCGACGATCACCGTCGACGGCACGGACGTCGCCGGTCCGATCCGCACCCAGGAGGTCACCTCCCAGGTCAGCGCGGTCAGCGCGGTGCCGGAGGTGCGGGCCAGGATCACCGAGCTGCAGCGCTCGATCGCCGCCGGCGCGGAGCGGGGCATCGTCGTCGAGGGCCGGGACATCGGCACCACCGTGCTGCCCGACGCCGACCTCAAGATCTTCCTCACCGCCTCGCCGGAGGCGCGTGCCGCCCGCCGCAGCGGTGAGCTGAAGGGCGCCGACGTCAACGCCACCCGCGAGGCCCTGGTCAAGCGGGACGCGGCGGACTCCAGCCGGAAGACCTCGCCGCTCGCCAAGGCGGACGACGCGGTCGAGGTGGACACCACCGAGCTCACGCTGTCGCAGGTCATCGAGTGCGTCGTCACCCTCGTCGAGGAGAAGCGGGCCGGGAAGTGACCGCACCTTCACTCCGCGGCGCCGAGGTCGGGCGCCGCATCGGCGTCGGCCTGATGTACGGGCTGTGGAAGCCGCGCGTGCTCGGCGCCTGGAAGGTGCCCGCGTCCGGCCCGGTGATCTTCGCCGTCAACCACTCCCACAACATCGACGGCCCGATGGTCATGGGCGTCGCACCCCGGCCGACCCACTTCCTGATCAAGAAGGAAGCCTTCGTCGGCCCGCTGGACCCGTTCCTGCTCGGCATCGGCCAGGTCAAGGTCGACCGCTCGGGCGCCGACCGCACGGCCATCACCCAGGCCCTGGACGTGCTGTCCGCCGGGGGAGTCCTCGGCATCTTCCCGGAGGGCACCCGCGGCGAGGGCGACTTCGCGGCGCTGCGCGCCGGGCTCGCGTACTTCGCGGTCCGCAGCGGCGCCCCGATCGTCCCGGTCGCCGTACTGGGAAGTTCCGACAAGCGCGGACGGTTGATAAAGGGGCTGCCCCCGCTGCGCAGCCGCGTCGACGTGGTCTTCGGTGACCCGTTCGAGGCGGGCGACGGCTCCGGGCGGCGCACCCGCAAGGCCCTCGACGAGGCGACCGAACGCATCCAGAAGCAGCTCACCGCGCACCTGGAAAACGCCAGGCGGTCAACCGGCCGTTAGGCGACACTGAGTAGTGGATCAAACCGACAGAAACCGGCTGGTCCACCGATCACCACGAATGAACGACGAGGTACCGACTTCATGAACGACCACATCCACTCCGACGGCTCGGGCGAGCAGCACGACCACGGAGCGCTTGGCGACGCCGAGTACGCGGAGTTCATGGAGCTCGCCGCGGAAGAGGGCTTCGATCTCGAGGACGTCGAGGGCGCGATCGAGGAGGCCGGTCACGGCCCGCTGCCCGTCCTCGCCGTCGTCGGCCGGCCGAACGTCGGCAAGTCGACGCTGGTGAACCGCATCATCGGCCGCCGTGAGGCCGTCGTCGAGGACAAGCCGGGCGTCACCCGCGACCGCGTGACCTACGAGGCCGAGTGGGCGGGCCGCCGCTTCAAGGTCGTCGACACCGGCGGCTGGGAGCAGGACGTCCTCGGCATCGACGCCTCCGTCGCCGCCCAGGCCGAGTACGCGATCGAGGCGGCCGACGCGGTCGTCTTCGTCGTCGACGCCAAGGTGGGCGCGACCGACACCGACGAGGCGGTCGTACGACTGCTGCGCAAGGCCGGCAAGCCCGTGGTGCTCGCCGCCAACAAGGTCGACGGGCAGAGCGGCGAGTCCGACGCGGCCTACCTGTGGTCCCTCGGCCTCGGCGAGCCCCACCCCATCTCCGCGCTGCACGGCCGCGGTACCGGCGACATGCTGGACGCCGTCCTGGAGGCCCTGCCGGAGGCCCCCGAGCAGACCTTCGGCACCGCGGTCGGCGGCCCCCGCCGCATCGCCCTCATCGGCCGCCCGAACGTCGGCAAGTCCTCGCTGCTGAACAAGGTCGCCAACGAGGAGCGCGTCGTCGTCAACGAACTCGCGGGCACCACCCGTGACCCGGTCGACGAGCTGATCGAACTCGGCGGCGTCACCTGGAAGTTCGTCGACACCGCCGGCATCCGCAAGCGGGTCCACCTCCAGCAGGGCGCCGACTACTACGCCTCGCTGCGCACCGCGGCCGCCGTCGAGAAGGCCGAGGTGGCGGTCATCCTGATCGACGCCTCCGAGAACATCTCCGTCCAGGACCAGCGCATCGTCACCATGGCGGTCGACGCGGGCCGCGCGATCGTCCTCGCCTACAACAAGTGGGACACCCTCGACGAGGAACGCCGCTACTACCTGGAGCGGGAGATCGAGACCGAGCTCGGCCAGGTCGCCTGGGCGCCGCGGGTCAACGTCTCGGCGCGCACCGGCCGGCACATGGAGAAGCTGGTCCCGGCGATCGAGACGGCGCTGGCGGGCTGGGAGACGCGCGTCCCGACCGGTCGGCTGAACGCCTTCCTCGGTGAGCTGGTCGCGGCCCACCCGCACCCGATCCGTGGCGGCAAGCAGCCCCGCATCCTCTTCGGCACCCAGGCCGGCACCAAGCCGCCGCGGTTCGTGCTCTTCGCCTCCGGCTTCATCGAGGCCGGCTACCGCCGCTTCATCGAGCGTCGCCTGCGCGAGGAGTTCGGCTTCGAGGGCACCCCGATCCATATCTCGGTGCGGGTGCGCGAGAAGCGCGGCGCGAAGAAGAAGTAGGCGCGGCAGGCGTACGGCATGCCGAAGGGCGGCCCCCGTGGAGACGGGGGCCGCCCTTCGTGCCCGCTTCCTCAGAAGCCCCGGCGCTGACCCGGCGGCAGCGCCGGTACGTGCTGCACCATCGTGCCGTGCTGCCCGACCTGGCCGACCCGCTGCCACTGCGACTGCTGCCCGACCCGGGCGCTGTGCGCCCCCGCGCTGTAGGCGCTGTACGAGCTGCTGAACGACCCCGGCCGGTACCCGCCGTAGGACTCCGAGCCCTGCGGGAGGTTCCCGAAGGCCGTGAAGTCCATCTCGTCCTCGCCGCTGCGGTCGCCCGGCAGTGTCCGGAAGGACCTGACGTACTCGGCGTAGAGCGCGTCGTAGATCGGCGTGGCCGATGGGCCGCCCAGCGGGTCCGGGGCCGACCGCGACGACGGGATCGACTGGAGGGACGGGCGGCGGGGAACCTCGTATGCGTGCACGTATGTCCAAACGACCGCGGTGTTCAGGAGATGCGGTCGCGTTCAGGCGCACGGAGGCGCCGGGCTCAGGTCCCCGCGAGCGGGAGGGCGGAGGCGACCAGCTTGCCGTTGGCCGCGGCCTTGTCGATCGCGCCCCGCAGCAGGTCCTCGCGCGGCTGACGGCCGATCGAGCCCACCGGCGCCGCGAACATCAGCACCTGCTGGTGCTTGTTGGCGGCGGCCCGCCAGCCCTCGGTGACCTGCAGCGGCTGGTGCGCCTGCCACCAGGCCACCGGCTGCCCGCCGTTGGCCGACGGCTGCAGCACCGCGTGCAGCTGGCCCATGGCGAGCAGCACCGACCAGCCGTGCAACACCGGGGGCACCTCGGTCAGTTCGGTGACCGGCATGAACCCCTGCTCGATGAGGAGCGGCAGGAAGTCGTCGCCGGCGCCGGTCGCGCCCGGGCGCACGATGGGGCCCGTCGGCTCGACGACGAGCGCCGGGTGCAACTCCCCGGCGATCAGCACCAGTCCGCTGGTGACGCCGAGCACCGCCTGCTCCGGGACGACCCTGTCGGGCTCCAGGTCGACGGTGTCGCCGGTGATGGACCGCACCGCGCCCTGGAGCTGCTCCTCGGTGACCTGGACGACCTGCGAGGGCAGGCAGGTGGCGTGGGCGAAGGCGAGGACCGCGGTCTCGTCGCCGATGAACAGGACGGTGCTGGTGCGCTCCGCTTCGGAGTCGCCCGGGGTGCGGCAGGACGTGCAGTCGTAACTGCCGGGGGCGTTGTCTCCGGCGAGCAGCCGGTCGGCTTCTTCGTCGCCGATCTCGGCGCGAACTTCGTCGCTGACGTCGAGCAAGCGCGGCACGGGTGACTCCCTCAGGAAGCGGTGCCCGGGTGGGTCCCGGGCTCATGAAGAAGACAACGGGCGATCTGTGGCGGGAGTCACGCTCCAGAGCGAACGGAATCGAACCATCCGGCGCAACGGGTCACCGGCGGCGCGGAATCGGGCACTCAGTGTCAAGTCCTTGGAAATCCAGGGAAGTTGGTTCGGTGAAGTGAGTCACAGATCATCGGGGCGACTGGTCGACAAATCAGGAAATCAGTGAATGAAGTAGGTGGCCGAAAAAAGCCGATACCGGGAGTAACGGGGAACTGGCCTGGAATGACGAGGAGTTGGTTGATACCGGGCGGTCACCCTCTCTACATTCCTCCGCCGTGTGCAACGAGTACCGGTCCTGTGAGAGGGAACCTCATGTCCGAATGCGCCGATACCACGCACGACAGCGCTCGTAAGACTCCTGTTCGTACGACGGCGGTCCTCGCCGGGGCGGCCCTGCTCGCCCCGCTCGGACTCCTCGCCGCGGCCGGCAACGCCGCGCCGGCGGACGACGGAGTGTGGGACCGCATCGCCCGGTGCGAGAGCGGCGGCGACTGGCACATCAACACCGGCAACGGCTACTACGGCGGGCTCCAGTTCTCCGCCGGCACCTGGCGCGCGTACGGCGGCACCGTCTACGCGGCGACGGCCGACCGGGCCACCCGGGCCCAGCAGATCGCGATCGCCACCAAGGTCCAGCGCGCCCAGGGCTGGGGCGCCTGGCCGACCTGTTCGGCCCGGGCCGGGGCGCACGGCAGCGCACCCTCGGTGTCCGCCGGTGCGCCGGCCTCCGGTACCACGTCCAAGCCGTCGAAGACGCCGGCCCGTTCACAGAGCCACACCGGCCGCGGCGCCTCCCGCGGCGACTACACCGTCCGCGCGGGCGACACACTGAGCACGATCGCCGCCCGCCACGGGACCACCTGGCAGCGCCTCTACGCCGCCAACAAGGCCGTCATCGGCGGTGATCCCGACCTGATCGTGCCCGGGCAGCGACTCGCACTCTGAGCTGCTCCCCCTCCCGGGCACGGGGCTCCACCCGGACGGTCCGCCGACCGGGTGGGGCCCCCGACCGCGCCGGACGCGCATCCGCGGCCGTACGGAACGAGCCGCTTAGCGTGGGCCGATGCACCGCACGCCGCCCAAGCCGCTCGTCGCCGTCTGGCTGCTCGTCGTCGGCCTGTTCGCCGGGGCCACGGTCCCCGCCCTCGCGCATGCGGCCCCGCCGCCCCCGGCTCCCGGTCCGGCCCCGGCACCCGTCCGCTACGACTGCGCCCGCGACGGCTGGCCCTGGAACTGCGTCGCCGAATGCGAGAGCAGCGGCCGCTGGCACGCCGACACCGGCAACGGCTTCTACGGCGGACTCCAGTTCCGGCAGCCCACCTGGGAGGAGTTCGGCGGGCTGACGTACGCCCCGCGCGCGGACCTCGCCACGCCGGCGCAGCAGATCGCCGTCGCCCGGGAAGTGCTCGCCGCGCAGGGCTGGGAGGCCTGGCCGGTCTGTTCGCGCCGGTACGGACTCCAGGGCCGGATGCACACGGTGAAGGCCGGCGACACCCTCTCCGGGCTCGCCCGCACGTACGGCGTCCCGGGCGGGTGGCGGGCGCTGTACCAGGCCAACAAGGACATGATCGGGCGCTCTCCCGACCGGCTGAACCCCGGGACGTTGCTGGTCATTCCGAAGGGTTCGGGGGATTCGAAGGGCGGCGACCGGGCTGCGGCGGTGTTCGGGGCGCCGCTTGATCCAGGGTTCGCTCGGCCGCCTCTCCGCTGAACACGACCACGCCGCGGCGCAGTTCGTAGGCGAGGACGGGCGCGTGCGCGGCCGTGCCGTCACGCAGGGCCGGGGGCAGGCGTTGTTCCGCTACGACCACACAGGCGTCGAGACCGGCCAGCAGGGCGTACGTGCGGGCGGCGACCGTGGGGGACATGCCCTGCGTGGGCTCGTCGACGAGGAGTACGCGCGCGCGGGTCAGCAGGGCGCGGGCGAGCGCGAGCATGCGCTGCTCGCCGCCGGAGAGGGTGCCGGCGCGGCGCGGAAGGAGGGCCTCCAGCCGGGGGTACGCCTCGAAGGCGGGAGCGTGGGCGGGCGCGGCCAGTTCGAGGTTCTCGCGGACGGTGAGGGAGCCGAACACCGCCTGGCGCTCGGGGACCAGGTGGAGGCCGCGGCGGGCGCGTTCGTGGGCGGGGACGCGGGTGATGTCGGTGCCGTCCCAGACGACGGCACCGGCCGACAGGGGGACGGTGCCGGCGAGGGCGCGCAGGACGGTGGTACGGCCGGAGCCGTTGCGGCCGAGGAGGACGGTGAGGCCGGGGGCGGGGGCGGCGAGGGTGACGCCGTGGAGGGCCTCCAGGGGGCCGTAGCGCACACGCGCGTGGCGCAGGGAGAGGGTCGTCGTCATGCGGTCGTCTCCCGGGCCCTGAGGGTGTCCAGTACGTGCTCCGGCGGGCCGGAGGCGATGATGCGGCCCGCGGCCATGACGTGGACGACGTCCGCGAGGTCGGCCACCAGGTCGAGGTCGTGCTCGACGACGAGCAGGGCGGTGCCGTCGGTGGCGAGGGCCTTCAGGACGCGGGCCAGCGCGGTCACCTCGGCGGTGTCGAGGCCGGCGGCGGGTTCGTCGAGGAGGAGGACGCGGGGGTTGCCGGCGAGGGCTCTGGCGAGTTCCACGCGGCGGAGGGTGCCGGTGGGGAGGCCGGCCGCGGGGAGGGTGCTCAGGGGGCCGTCCAGGGCGAGGAGTCTGAGGGCGTGGCGGGTGGCGGCTGCCGGATCGGGGGTGTGGCTCTGCTCGGCGCCCACGCGGACGTTCTCGGTGACGGTGAGGGTGGGGAAGACGGCGAGTTGCTGGAAGGTGCGGGTGATGCCGAGGCGGGTGCGGGCGTGGACGGGGAGGCGGGTGATGTCCCGGCCGGCGTAGCGGATCTGGCCGTGGGTGGGGCGGTGGGTGCCGGCCAGGCAGTCGAAGAGGGTGGTCTTGCCGGCGCCGTTGGGGCCGATGACGGCGGTGATGCGGCCGGGGTGGAGGGTGAGGTCGATGCCGTCGAGGGCGGTGAAGGTGCCGTAGCGGGCGTGGAGGCCGTGGGTGGTGAGCACACGGCCTGCGGCCGCGCGGAGTTTCCCACCCGCACCGCCCGTGCGGGTTTCGTGGTCGGGTGCGGGTGGCGCTGGTGGGGGTTGGGCGCCGTCGGCGGGTGCGGGTGCGTTGTGGTTCGCGGGCGGGCGGCTCGTGCGGGTTTCGTGGTGGGGTGTGGGTGGTGCTGGTGGGGGTTGGGGGCCGTCGGCGGGTGCGGGTGGTGCTTGTGGGGACGGGGAAGTGGGCGCCACTGTGGCTGCTCCCTGTCGCGTCCGTGTCGCCGCCCCCTCAGCGCCTCGGTCGGCCTCGTCGGGTGCGGGCGGGTGCGTCGGCCGGCGTTCCGTCGTCCGCAGGCGCCCCCGTACCGCCACCCCCACCGCCGTCAGCCGCACCTCCCTCCGCAGCCGCAACCGCCCCGCCCCCGTCCTCAGCGCCTCGTACGGCCCTCCCGGGAATCGGCCCACCAGCACCGCCAGCACCCCGATCAGCGCCGCCGCCACCCCGCCCCTCGCCCCCGCGTCCAGACCGACCAGCAGCGCCGCCGCCGTCAACGCGCCCAGCGTGCTGTCGGCGCCCAGGACCGTGACCGCGGCGAACCACAGCAGGCCGCGGACGGGGTCGAAGGCGCCGGGGTCGAAGGCGCGGACGCCCATGCCGAGCATTCCGCCGCCCAGGGCCGCCAGCGCCGCGCCCGCGACGAACGCCAGCAGTTTCAGGCGCGGTACCTGGACGCCCGCCGCCGACGCTCCCGTCTCGTGGTCCCGCATGGCCGCCAGGGCCCTGCCCGTACGGCCCGCGCGGAGCAGGCGGGTCGCCCACAGGGCCGCCGCGAGGAGTACCAACTCCAGGACGTAGTAGGCGCGGTCGCCCTCGAAGGCCGCCGGGCGGCCCAGCGTCAGGCCCGCCGTGGCGTACGGCTGGGCGAAGACGAAGCGGCTCACCCCCACGCCCACCGCGAACGTCGCCAGCGCCAGGGCCAGGCCGCGGCGGGTGATCGCCGGCCAGCCGGTGAGCAGGCCCAGGGGAGCCACCAGGAGGACCGCGAGGGCCAGTGCCGGGAGTTCGGGGAGCTGCGGCAGCCCTGGGAAGCGGCCCGCCGCCAGCAGCGCCGTGAACAGGGCGCCCAGGCCCGCGTACGCCGCCTGGCCGAGGGAGATCTGGCCGCCGCGGCCGGTGACCACGACCAGCGACAGCAGCACCACCCCCAGCGCCGGCACCTGCACCGACGTATGCAGGTCCGAGCCCGCGAAGCCCAGGGGGAGGAGGAACAGCACCACGGCCACGATCCACGCGCCCGGCGGCGTCGGCACACGCGCGCTCGCCGTGCGGGGCAGCGCGTCGCGGGTGCCGATGCGGGGGAGGGCCAGGGCGGCCAGCAGCAGGGCCACCACGAAGAGGTTCGCGCCCAACGCCTGGAGCAGCTGTTCGGCCCAGCCGGAAGGGTGCAGTCGCGTCAGTTGGCTCTGGCCCACCCCGATGGCGAGGGCCACCAGGACCGCCACCGGCAGGTTGCGCATCCGGGCCGCCACCGCGACGGCCACCACTTCCATGACCAGCAGGGGGAGGCCGTAGGGGTCCAGGCGCACGTACGGCGCCAGCAGCACGCCCGTCAGGCCCGCGGTGAACGCACCGAACGCCCAGCCCGCCGCGGCCACCCGGTCCGCGTCGATGCCGCCCAGTACGGCCAGGTGACGGTCGTCCACGACCGCGCGCAACTCCCGGCCGAAGCGCGTCCAGCGGATGACCGCCCCCACCCCCGCCGCCAGCACCAGCACGACCGCCAACTGGCCCCACGGGTCCGACGACACCAGCTCCGGCGCGTCGTCCCGCGCGCCCTGGCCCCACAGCAGCGCCGCTCCGCCCACCAGCAGCACGAACACCCCGATGGACGCCACCAGGGTCTGGGCCGGGTCGCCGCCCAGTACCGACAGGGGGCGGAAGACGAAACGTTCCAGGACCACCCCCAGCCCCGGCGCCAGCAGCAGTGTCACCGCCGCGCCCGCCCACAGCGGCCAGCCCCACTCCACCACGCACTGCCGCAGTGCGTACGCGCACACCATCGCGATCGCCCCGTGCGCGAAGTTGAGGACGCCCGTGGCGCGGTAGGTCACGATCAGGCCGATCCCGGTCAGCGCGGCGGCGCTGCCCACCGACAGGCCGGCGAGCGTCAGGTCGTAGGTGAGGGACGACATCGGCCGCGGGGCTTCAGTCGGTCTCTTCGGCGGGCTCGCAGATGGGGCAGGCGCCCAGCTCGCCGCTCGCCACCAGCTTCGCGTCCACCGGCACGGCCTCCACCTTCCCGGCCACCAGGGGGCAGTCCGCGCGGTGCCACAGCGTGCCGCCCGGCACCATCAGCAGGTCTCCGCTGATCGCGAGGGGAGCCGTCGCCCGCTCCGGTGGAGTCTCCGGCTCGGCGGTCACCAGGAGGCCGTACAGCTCCTCCACGCGCGCGGCGGCGATCGTGTCCCGGCCGTGCGCCAGCAGGACCGCGCCCGCGACGATCAGCGCGGCGCCGGGGACCGTGCAGGAGGCCAGATAGGGCAGCTGGCGTTCGGCGAACCGCTCGCCGGAGACGCCGTACCAGCCGAGGACGCACAGCACCGCGCCCGCGGCGAGCGCGGCCCAGCCGGCCCACTGGGCGGGGTGCAGGGTCCGCAGTCGGGCTGTCCGCATCTCTGGCTCCCACATGTCGCGTGCGCGTGCCTGTCCATGTCAGCCAATCTTTTGCACTATGCACTCTGGAAGCTGACCCTGAAAGCACCGGGCGCACATGGCCCGGACCGACACCCGGTGGTGAGCCAGATGGTTCTCGGGAGCGACCGCACGTGGGGGAACGGCAGCCGAGGGCTGGTGGCGGTGGTGTTCGTCCTCGCCGCGTCCCTCACGGCCTGCAGCGACGACAGCGGCGGCGGCAGTGACAGTCCGCCCCCCAGCCCGACTCCGGAGACGACGACGAGCGCGCCCGCCAGCCCCTCCGTGAGCGGACCGGCCGACGAGGCGGCGGCCGAGAAGGAGGTCGAGGAGAACTGGCACAAGTTCTTCGACCCCAGGACGTCCACCAAGGAGAAGCAGGCCGTCCTGGAGAACGGCGACAAGATGGGGCCCGTCCTGGCGGCGTTCAGCGGTGACGACCGTGGCGGACAGGTCGAGGCGCAGGTCACCAAGGTGCAGTTCAGCTCGCCGACCGAGGCGACCGTGACGTACACCCTCCTCCTGAACGGCGCCACCGCCCTGCCGGACGCCTCCGGGAAGGCGGTCGAGCAGGACGGCACCTGGAAGGTGTCCGTCACGACGCTGTGCGCGCTGGTCCAGTTGAGCGGGAATGCGTCGGCGTCGGCCCTGCCGGGCTGCTGAGGCCGCCGCCGCGGTGCTGCTGCTCGCCCTGACGGCGGCGTGCGGCAGCAGGCTCCCGGAGAGCGACTTCGAGCACCGCGGCGACCGGAGCACGCCGGCCGAGGAGGCGACGCCGATCCGCGTGGGGATCGTCAGCAGCGCCACCAGCCCGGTCGGCGGCGACACCTTCACCGGACCGCGCGACGGCGCCAAGGCCTACTTCGACCGTCTCAACGCGCGCGGGGGCATCGACGGGCGCCTGGTCGAGGTGCGGGAGTGCGACGACGGCGGCAGCGGCGTCGGCAACAACACCTGCGTCCACCGGCTGATCGACGAGGACAAGGTCGTCGCCCTCGTCGCCACCACGTCCCTCGACTACGCGGGTGCCTCCCGTGTCTCCCACGCGCGCGTGCCCGACATCGGCGGCCAGCCCATCGGGAACGCCTACGACACCTGGCCGCACCTCTACGGCATCTACGGCAGCCTCGCGCCCCGCGACGGCACCACCGGCTGGGACGGGCGGCAGTACGGCGGCACCGAGGTCTACCGGTACTTCAAGCGCGAGCAGGGGGCCCGTACGGCCGCCGTCGTCTCGTACAACCAGGCCGCCTCCGCCGCCTACGCCCGGCTCGTCGTCCAGGGGCTGAAGGCCGAGGGGTACGAGGTGGTCGACGAGCAGGTCGACTTCGCGCTGCCCAACTTCCGTGCCGTCGCGGCCGACCTGAAGGACCGGGGCGTCGACCTCGTGTTCGACGCCGTCGACGCGCACGGCAACGCCCAGCTGTGCATGGCGATGGACGACGCCGGCGTCCGGGTCACCGCCAAGGTCACCAACGTGCAGAACTGGACCTCCACCGTCCCCGACGACTACAAGGACTCCCCGCGCTGCCGCAACGCCCTGTGGGCCACCGGCTCCAGCCGGAACCACGAGGACACCGGCCAGGCGGCGGTACGGGAGTTCCGGGACGCCACCGAGGGCCTGGAGACCCACTCCCAGTGGCAGCTGGAGGGCTGGGCGGCGGCGATGTGGTTCACGGACGCGGCCGAGGCATGCGCGAAGGCGGGGAGCGGGATCACGCGCGCGTGCGTCGACGACCGCATGAACCGCAGCGAGGACTACACCGCCGACGGGCTGCTGCTCCCCGTCCGCTTCGAACGGCTGGCCGAGCCGCCGAAGACCCGGCGGACCTGCCTCTCGGTGGCCCGCTGGCAGGACGGGAAGGGGTGGGTCTCGCAGGGGGACATGAACGACACCTGCTTCGACGTGCCGCAGCTTCCCTATCGGCAGTAGCGCCGGCAAAAGACTCGGGGGCAAGGCAACCAAAAGGCAAAGTCGCGGGTCTCACCTGACAGCACAGCCGAGGAAGGATCCGTACCGCATGACAACGTTGGCTCGGCCGACGGCACCCCTGCGGGCCGACTGCATCGCCGACTCCGCGGGCGGGCTGACCTTTGACGTCACGGTGGACGGCGGGGGCGGTACCGCCCACCTCGTGCTGCGCCGGCGCGACGGGCATGAAGAGGTGTTCCTGCCGCTGACCCCGGCCGCCGACGGCAGACTGCGCGCGGCCCTGCCGAGCAGCGTCGGACTGCCGGACGGCTGCTGGGACGCCTACGCGCGCGTGGACGACGACGAGCGGCGGCTGATGCCCGGCGTGATGGATCTGCGGGCCGCGGGCGACCGGGTGCCCTACGAGACCCGGCACGGCAACCTCAGCCTGCGCTGCGGCCGGTAGAGCGCATTGCGGACCGCGGCTGTCCGCGATCGCTGGCAGACTCGGCCCCATGTTGGAGACCTCGGCACGACTCCTGCGCCTGCTCTCGCTCCTCCAGGCCCACCGCGAATGGTCCGGCGCCGATCTCGCCGACCGCCTCGGCGTCACCCCGCGCACCGTGCGCCGGGACGTCGACCGGCTGCGCGAGCTGGGCTACCCCGTCAACGCCAGCCCCGGCACCGGCGGCGGCTACCAGCTGGGCGCGGGCGCCGAGCTGCCGCCGCTGCTGCTGGACGACGACGAGGCCGTCGCCGTGGCCGTCGGCCTGCGCACGGCCGCCGGGCAGGGCATCGAGGGCATCGGCGAGACGTCCGTACGGGCCCTGGCCAAGCTGGAGCAGGTCCTGCCGAACCGGCTGCGCCGCCGGGTGGGTGCCCTCAACGCCTTCACCGTGCCGATGCTTCGCGGCCCCCAGCCGTCCGGCGTCGACCCGGCCGTGCTGACCGAACTCGCCCACCTCTGCCGGGACGCCGAGCGGCTGCGCTTCGAGTACAGCGACCACGGGGGCACGCCGACCCGTCGTACCGTCGAACCGCACCGCCTGGTGTGCACCGAGCGCCGCTGGTACCTGGTCGCCTGGGACCTCGACCGCGACGACTGGCGGACCTTCCGGGTCGACCGCATCACGCCCAAGCCGCCGCACGGCCCGCGCTTCGCCCCGCGCACCCCGCCCGCCGAGGACCTCGCCGCCTATGTGTCCCGAGGCGTCTCCACGCGCGCGTACGCCGCCCACGCCGTCGTCCGCCTGCTGGTGCCGGTCGAGGAGGCCGCCGAGCGGATCTCACCGAGCGCGGGGCAGCTGGAGGCGGACGGACCCGACGCCTGCATCCTGCGCACCGGGGCCGCGAGCCTCGACGTGATGGTCATTCACGTGATGATGACCGGCTTCGAGTTCGAGGTGCTGGAGCCCGCGGAGCTGACGGAGGCGATCAGGACGGCGCACGGCCGGCTTGCTCGCTCTCTGGCTCGGGCTGCGGAGTCTGCGCCGCGTACTCGGGATGGTGCAGATCGAACGCCGGGGACTCGGAGCGGATCCGCGGCAGCGTCGTGAAGTTGTGCCGCGGGGGCGGGCAGGACGTCGCCCACTCCAGGGAACGGCCGTAGCCCCAGGGGTCGTCGGTGTCGACCTTCTCGCCGTACTTGGCGGTCTTCCACACGTTGTAGAGGAACGGCAGCGTCGAGATGCCGAGCAGGAACGCGCCGATCGTCGAGATCGTGTTGAGGGCGGTGAACCCGTCGGCGGCGAGGTAGTCGGCGTACCGGCGCGGCATGCCCTCCGCGCCCAGCCAGTGCTGCACCAGGAACGTGGTGTGGAAGCCGACGAACAGCGTCCAGAACTGGATCTTCCCGAGCCGCTCGTCGAGCATCTTGCCGGTGAACTTGGGCCACCAGAAGTAGAAGCCGCCGAAGATCGCGAAGACGACCGTGCCGAACACGACGTAATGGAAGTGGGCGACGACGAAGTACGAGTCGGAGACGTGGAAGTCCAGCGGCGGCGACGCCAGGATCACCCCGGTCAGACCGCCGAACAGGAACGTCACCAGGAAGCCGCACGCCCACAGCATCGGCGTCTCGAAGGACAGCGAGCCCTTCATCATGGTGCCGATCCAGTTGAAGAACTTCACGCCCGTCGGCACGGCGATGAGGAACGTCATGAACGAGAAGAACGGCAGGAGCACCGCGCCGGTGACGAACATGTGGTGCGCCCACACCACGATCGACAGACCGGTGATCGCCATCGTCGCGCCGACCAGCGTCAGATAGCCGAACAGCGGCTTGCGGCTGAAGACCGGCAGGATCTCCGTGATGATCCCGAAGAACGGCAGCGCGATGATGTAGACCTCGGGATGCCCGAAGAACCAGAACAGGTGCTGCCACAGCAGCGCCCCGCCGTTGGCCGACGCGAACACCTGCGAGCCGAACCGGCGGTCCGCCTCCAGCACCAGCAGCGCCGCCGCCAGCACCGGGAACGCCATCAGGATCAGGATCGACGTGAACAGCGTGTTCCAGGTGAAGATCGGCATCCGGAACATCGTCATGCCGGGCGCGCGCATCCCGATGATCGTGGTGATGAAGTTGACCGCGCCGAGGATCGTGCCGAAGCCGGCCAGCGCGAGCCCCATGATCCACAGATCGGGGCCGACGCCCGGCGAGCGTTCCATGCTGTTGAGCGGCGCGTAGGCGAACCAGCCGAAGGCGGCCGGCCCGGACGGCACCAGCAGCGAGCCCATCACGATGAGCCCGCCGAACAGGAAGAACCAGTAGGACAGCATGTTCAGCCGGGGGAAGGCCACGTCCGGCGCGCCGATCTGAAGCGGCATCAGCTCGTTGGCGAAGCCCGCGAAGCTCGGCGTCGCGAACAGCAGCAGCATGATCGTGCCGTGCATCGTGAACAACTGGTTGAACTGCTCGTTGTCGAGGAGCTGCAGCCCCGGCCGGGCGAGTTCGGCGCGCATCAGCAGTGCCATCACACCGCCGGCCAGGAAGAACACGAACGACGTGATCAGGTAGAGATGACCGATCTTCTTGTGGTCGGTGGTGGTCAGCCAGTCGACGACGACCCGGCCGTGGTTCCTGCTCCGCACGGGTCGCACCGTCGTCTGCACGGTCTCGGTACCCATCGCTGGATCGCCCCTTCGCCTCTCGCGCCTCGGGTCACGTCATGATGCTCGCGTCGCCGCGCACAGCGACAGAGGGCGTACGGGGGTTGTGTGGTGGATCAGTGTTTTTCCTATGCGGTGTCAGACCCACCTACCACGCCCGGAATCGGAAGGAAAAGGCTCCGGCGACACATCTCCTGGCACTTTCCGGCCGCTTATCGGAGAAGCGTCCGCGACACGCGGGAATTACGTTCGATTACGCGCGGAAGGGCTAGGGAACCGCTCGTACGTGTGACGTCGAGACGGGGATACGGCTGTCGGGATCTTGTGACAGAAGCGTGACCGGAGAAGGACCGGTGACCGACAGTGCTCTGATCCCTGGCCCGGGCGCGGGCGCAGGGCCTAGCGTGGGCCGTATGGCACCGATACCGACACCGCCCGCCGAACCCCACGACAACCCGGACGCCTATGTGGGTCTGGAGCAGGGCCGCGCCGAGCGGCTCGCGCGCGAGAAGGGCTGGTCGACGGTCCGCTCGCTGCCGCCCGGAGCGATCATCACGATGGAGTACCGCAGCGGTCGCCTGAACTTCGAGGTGAGGGACGGGCGCGTGGCGCGCTCCTGGAAGGGCTGACCCGCGACGAGCCGCGACCTGCGACGACGGCCCCCACCCGGTGAGGAGTGGGGGCCGTCGCTGCGGGGTGGGTGTGTGCGTACCGTCCCCGCTGTCCGCCGGTGGCCTATCCGCCTGTCAGGGGGCGGGCCGCCGAGGCTGTGCCGCGTGCGACGCGGTCGGGGTGGGGTGGCCGGCGCGGGCCGACCGGGGTGACCGGGGTGCGCTCCGAGCGGGTGGTGTGCGGACCCGGCGCCAGATAGGCGGGCGCCCGGCCGGAGCGGGCCGCGGGCTCGCTCTGCGGCGCGGTGCGCGGCTTGAGCGGTACCGGGACCTCGACCGGCTTGACGGCCGTGGGGACCGCGCGGCGGGCCCGCCAGCGGTCGCGCAGGTCGAAGAGGGCGGTCTCGGCGCGGGTGATGAGGGGCTCGCACCAGGGCAGGGCCAGCAGGACCAGCAGACCCGCGGTCCAGCCGAGCATGACGTCGCTCAGCCAGTGCGTACCGAGGTAGACGGTGGCGAGGCCGACGCCGAGCGAGGTCACCGCGGAGATGGCGGACAGCCATCTGCGGGCTCTCGGGGTGGAGGCCAGATAGGCCAGGATTCCCCAGGTCACCACGGCGTTCGCGGTGTGGCCGCTGGGAAATATATCGCCGCCCAGACCCATCTCGTTCGAGCCGATGGTGGTCGCGTAGTGCGGTCCGAGGCGGCCCATGCCGAGCTTGGCGGCGCCCACCGTGATGTTCAGCAGGAGCAGCGAGGCACCGAGGGTGAGCAGCGGGCGCAGGGTGTGCTGCCGCCAGGAGCGCCAGCCCAGCCAGGCCGCGACCATCACCGCGGTCGGGCCGCGCTGGCCGAGCACCACGTAGTAGTCCACGAACCAGTGGATCTCCGACCACTGCTGGTACGGCCGGAAGAACATGACCTGCCAGTCCAGCCGGACCAGCCACGACGTGTCCACCACGAGCCACACGATCGCCAGGTAGAACAGCAGGGTGCCGGCGAGCAGCGCGACGCGGTGCCGGGACATCCGCGGCACGTCGAGATGCGCCGGTCGTTCCGGCTCCCGGTCCAGCCTGGCGAACACCCGGTCCAGACGGGTGAGGTTCCGTTCGGTACGCACCCAATCGACGTTACAGCGAGTGAGCTCAGTTCCCGGTCGAATCCACGGCTTTGTGATGACGATGTGATGTGGGATTCCTCTCAGGAAGAGGTTTATTTCCGAGGAATCCGCTTTCCGGTCCCGCCTGTCCCTTCAATTCCTTTGATCATTCCGGGTTCCGGTTTATGGGCGCTTATGAATTCGTTCACCGAATGGTGGGGCGCAATTGTCCCGCCGCTCATCGGACGCCGCGAGTCGATCATGGCGGGCCCGAGCCGTTCAGCCAGAACGCCCCGTACACCGCCGAGGCCAGGGCGACACCGGCCACCACCAGGGCCGCCCTGGACGTCCGCGCCCGCGCCAGGGACAGGGCGAGGGGCAGCAGCAGCGGGAAGGCGGGCAGCAGCAGACGCGGTTTCGAGCCGAAGTAACTCGACGCGCACAGCGCGAGGGCGGTGACGACACCGGCGTACACCAGGAGCGGCAGCGGCTGGCCCTGGCGTACGCAGACGACGTACAGCCACACCACCAGCCCGACCCCGACGATCAGACCGACGCCGGCGAGGGCCGAGGGGAACGACGTGAACTTGTCGGCGACGAAGCGGGCGAAGGCGTAACCGCCGTCGAAGCCGTTGCGCCAGCCCGCCTGGACGTCGAGGTAGCCGAGAGGGCCCTTGCCGGTGCGGTGGCCGACCCACAGGACGTAGCCGGCGGCGCCGAGGGGGGCGAGGAGCATGCCGAGGGCGCGGCGCCAGGCCGGCGCGCCCCCGGCCGGCCCGTCGCCGGCGGGGGAGGGGGCGCGGGCCGTCTCCGGTGCGCCGTGCGCGGCGGCCGTGCTTCGGTCCCGCACGAACGAGGGAGTGCGGGCGGCGGCCCGGTCCCGCAGGAAGGCGGCGATGCCCGTCACCCACACCGCCGCGACCACCGCGAGCCCCACCGGCCGGGTCAGGCCCGCCAGCGCCGCCAGGGCGCCCGCCGTCAGCCAGCGGCCCGTCAGGACGGCGTACAGCGACCAGGCGGCGAGTGCCGTGAACAGCGACTCGCTGTACGCCATGGACTGCACGATCCCGACCGGCAGCACCGCCCAGACCAGCACGGCACAGGCTCCGGCCCGGTGCCCGTACACATGGTCCGCGACCGCGAAGATCCCCCAGGCCGCGGCGAGCGAGGCGAGCAGGCTGACGACGAAGCCGGCGTCGGCGTACGACAGCGGTGTCACCGCCGCGATGCCCCGCTCCAGCCAGGGGAGGAGCGGGAAGAAGGCGAGGTTCGAGTGCACGTCGCCGTTGGGGAGCCGGACCTCGTAGCCGTATCCCAGCTCGGCGACCCTCGTGTACCACAGGGCGTCCCAGCGGGCCGTCAGCAGCGTGTACGCGCTCTTGTCGCGCGCCGCGCTCCACAGGGCCAGCGTAAGCAGGCCCAGGGCGCGGACGGCCGCGTACCCGAGGAGGGCCGGGGCGGCGCGGCGCAGGGCGCTGCCGGGTGGCGCCACGCGCGTCTCAAGATCGGTCACCGGCCCGATTATTGAACGCCCGGTGAACCGCGAGCGCCGCGGGGGCGTGTTCGGGAGGGAGGGGGAGTGGCGTACGCCACACGAGTTCTCCGCGGAGTGTGAGAGGTCCACCACTTGGCCGAGACGTGAACTCGCGTACGCTGACGTGTCACTCGCCTTCGTTGCGCGGGCCGGAGATCACCGCTCCTCCGGCCGAGATCACGGGGAGTCCCCACCCCGTGTGCCCGCCGAACGCGAGGGAACATCTGGGAGGTACGTACATGTCCGGGACGACCACGGCCGCCGCAGCGCTGCGCCGTCGGGCGGCCGGGGCCGGTGCCAACCGCTGGGTCGTCCTCGTCGTCCTCTGCGTGAGCCTGCTCCTGGTCGCGGTCGACGCGACCGTGCTGCACGTGGCGGTCCCCGCCGTCACCGAGGACCTCAAGCCCGGCGCGATAGAGCTGCTCTGGATCGTCGACGTCTACCCCCTCGTCTGCGCCTCGCTGCTGATCCTCTTCGGCACGCTCGGCGACAAGGTCGGCCGCAGACGCGTCCTCCTGCTCGGGTACGCCCTCTTCGGCGTCGCCTCCGGGGTGGCCGCCCTCGCCGACAACGCGCAGGTGCTGATCCTCGCGCGGGCGCTGCTCGGGGTCGGCGGCGCGATGATCATGCCCGCGACGCTGTCGATCCTCCGCCAGGTCTTCCCCGACCGGCGCGAGCGGGCGCTCGCGATCGGCATCTGGAGCGCGGTGGCCGCGGTCGGCGCGGCGGTCGGCCCGCTGCTCGGCGGGTTCCTCCTCGAGCACTTCTGGTGGGGCTCGGTCTTCCTGGTCAACATCCCGCTCATGCTGGTCAGCCTGCCGGTCGGACGGCTGCTGCTGCCCGAGTCCAAGGGCAGCGGGCAAGGACCCTGGGACGTGGTCGGCGCGCTGATGGCCGCGGCCGGGCTGTTCGGGGTCGTGCTGGGCGTGAAGCGGCTCGGCGGCGGCGAGATCGACGGGATCACCGCGGTGCCGCTGGTGGTGGGCGCGGTGCTGCTGGTTCTTTTCGTACGACGGCAGAGGCGCCGTACGCATCCGCTGGTGGACCTGCGGATGTTCGCGCGGCCCGCGTTCTCCACCTCCGTCTGCTGCATCGTGCTGGCGATGCTGGCCCTGGTGGGCCTGGAGCTGATCGCGGCGCAGTATCTCCAGCTGGTGCTGGGACTTTCCCCGCTGGAGACGGGGTTGCGGCTGCTGCCGTTGACCGTGGCCGCGATGGCGTCCGGTCTGGCCGGGGCGCGGATGCTGCGGCGGTTCGGGCCGCGGCGGATGGTGTGCTTCGGGTTCTGTCTGACGGCTGTCGCGGTGCTGACGCTGCTCGGGATGGGCGGCGAGGACAACGCGCCGCTGCTGCTGTTCGGGTTCGTGCTGCTGGGCTTCGGTCTGGAGACGACGCTGTTCGGGGCGTACGAGTCGATGCTGAGCGAGGCTCCGCCGGAGCAGGCGGGCGGGGCGGCGGCGATCGGGGAGACGTCGTACCAGCTGGGCGCGGGGATCGGGATCGCGCTGCTCGGCAGTGTGATGAACGCGGCGTACACGCCTGGACTGTCGTCCGTGCAGGGAGTGCCGGCGTCGGCCTCCGCGGCGGCGGGGCATTCGCTGGGCGAGGCGTACGAGGTGGCGGGACGTCTGGGAGGGCCTGCCGGTGAGGCCCTGCGTCGGACGGCCCGGGACTGTTTTGTGCACGGGCTGCACGTGACGTTGCTGGTGAGTGCGGGGTTGTTGCTGCTGGGGGCGGTGATGGCGTTGCGGTTGCCGCGGGTGATGCAGTGCGAGGTCGTTCCGGCTGAGGTGGAGGTGCCTGCGCCTCGGGACGTCATGGAGTCCCGCGTCTCCGCGTAGCTCTCCCACCCGCGCACCGCCCGTGACTGTCGGCTGGAAGGCGGGCGTTTCCTGTGGGGGTGCTTCGCCGTTGGCGGCTGCGGGTGCAGCTACTGGACGGGCGTCACACCTCCCCGTAACGTCTGGACCCAGTTCTGATTAGCGGTGCTAGTTTTCTGTGTCGGAGGGTGTTGTCATGTCTGGGGCCTCGAAGCTGCCGCCGTTCGATCCCGCCGATCCCCTCGGTATCGATGATCTGCTGGAGCCCGAGGACCTCGCCGTCCGGGACACCGTGCGGGCCTGGGCCGCGGATCGGGTGCTGCCGTATGTCGCCGAGTGGTACGAGAGCGGCGAACTGCCGGGGATTCGGGACCTCGCCCGGGAGCTCGGCGGGATCGGGGCCCTCGGGATGTCGCTGGACGGGTACGGGTGCGCCGGGGCCAGCGCGGTGCAGTACGGGCTCGCCTGTCTGGAGCTGGAGGCCGCCGACTCCGGGATCCGCTCCCTCGTCTCCGTGCAGGGCTCCCTCGCCATGTACGCCATTCATCGCTTCGGCAGCGAGGAGCAGAAGCAGGCCTGGCTGCCGCGCATGGCCGCCGGCGAGGTCATCGGCTGCTTCGGGCTGACCGAGCCCGACCACGGGTCCGACCCCGCGTCCATGCGGACGTACGCGAAGCGCGACGGCACCGACTGGGTGCTCAACGGGCGGAAGATGTGGATCACCAACGGGTCCGTCGCGGGCGTTGCCGTGGTGTGGGCGCAGACGGACGAAGGGATCCGCGGGTTCGTCGTGCCGACCGACTCGGCCGGGTTCTCCGCGCCCGAGATCAAGCACAAGTGGTCGCTGCGGGCGTCCGTCACCAGTGAGCTCGTGCTCGACGACGTGCGGCTGCCCTCGGACGCCGTGCTGCCGGAGGTCGTCGGCCTCAAGGGGCCGTTGAGCTGTCTGTCGCACGCCCGGTATGGGATCGTGTGGGGCGCGATGGGAGCCGCGCGGAGCTGTCTGGAGGCCGCCGTCGAGTACGCGAAGACGCGGGAGCAGTTCGGACGGCCCATCGGCGGATTCCAGCTGACCCAGGCCAAGCTCGCCGACATGGCGGTCGAACTGCACAAGGGGATTCTGCTCGCCCATCATCTGGGGCGGCGCATGGACGCCGGCCGCCTGCGTCCCGAGCAGGTCAGCTTCGGCAAGCTCAACAACGTGCGTGAGGCCATCGAGATCTGCCGGACCTCGCGGACCATCCTCGGTGCCAACGGGATCTCCCTCGAATACCCCGTCATGCGGCACGCGACGAATCTGGAGTCGGTGCTGACGTACGAGGGGACCGTCGAGATGCACCAACTGGTACTGGGCAAGGCGCTCACCGGGTTGGATGCCTTCCGGTGAACCCTGCGCGGGGCAGGGCCGGTGAGCGGCCCTGCCTCAGCTCTGGTTGAAGAAACCGTCCGTGCGGTGCGCGGCCGGGTCGCCGTTCACGATCTCCGTGTTGGCGGGGGTCAGCAGGAACACACGGGTCGAGACACGCTCGATCGAACCGCGCAGTCCGAAGATCAGGCCGGCCGCGAAGTCGACGACCCGCTTGGCGTCGGCCGGCTCCATCGCCGTCAGGTTCATGATGACGGGAACCCCGTCCCGGAAGAGCTCGCCGATGGCGCGCGCGTCCCGGAAGCTGTCCGGGGTGACCGTCCCGATCCGACGGCCCTTCTCCTCGGCCACGTCCGAAGCCACCTTGACCCGGGGGTCGGTGACCCAGGCATCCCCGGCCTCGGTCCCTTCGGAGTATCCGTCGTCGTCGTAGTAACGCTCGTCATCGTTGTCGTCAACGAGGCCCAGCCAGGCACTCGCCTTGCGCACCGATCCCATGGACGCCTCCTCTCACAGCGGTCTGTTTTGCTTTCCGCATCCCTATGGTCATCCATGATGCGGACGTCGCGCCAAGTGGATAGACGCCGCGCGGGGGGTTTGTGACGGTACTGGTGCACAGCGAATCCGTACAGAGCCCGGGTGCCCCAAGGGTCGTTTCCCATACGGCTGCTGACTGTGAGTGAAATATGATTCTTCGCGGCGTATGGGTGAGACACGGAGCGTACGGGTGAACGAGGCGGTCGGCGCGATCGATACGATGCCGCCGCTGAACGTCGTACGCACCACGGGGGATCGCCATGTTCGGAATCGTCAGGCCCTGCCGTCATCGGCTCGGTGAGCAGCTCAAGACCCAGTGGATGGCGCATTTGTGCGGGCTGTGTCTCGCGCTGCGCAAGGATCACGGCCAGTTCGCGCGGATCGTCACCAACTACGACGGGCTGCTGATATCGGTTCTGACGGAGGCTCAGGCCCGGGAATCGGGTGGTGGGAGGCGTACGGCGGGGCCTTGTCCGCTGCGCGGAATGCGTACCGCATCCGTAGCCAACGGTGAGGGCGCGCGGCTCTCCGCCGCCGTCTCGCTGGTGCTCGCGTCGGCCAAGGTCCGGGACCATGTCGCCGACGGGGACGGGTTGCTGGCCCGCAAGCCGGTCGCGCTCGCGGCGCGCCGGGTGGCGTCGAGCTGGGGTGCGGCGGGGGCCCGCAGCGGGTCCGCGGTCGGGTTCGACACCGCCGTGCTCGTCGACGCGGTCGACCGGCAGCTCGGTATCGAGGCGCTCGCCGGGCCGGGCACGCCGATCCTGACCGTCACCGAACCGACCGAGACCGCGACCGCCGCCGCCTTCGCGCACACGGCCGTGCTGGCCGGCCGCCCCGGCAACGCGGCACCGCTCGCCGAGGCCGGGCGGCTCTTCGGACGGCTCGCGCATCTGCTGGACGCCGTGGAGGACAGGGAGACTGACGCCGCGGCGGGCGCCTGGAACCCGCTGACCGCGACGGGGACCTCGCTGACGGAGGCGCGACGGCTCGCCGACGACGCCGTGCACGGGATCCGGCTGGCGTTGCGCGAGGTCGAGTTCGCTGATGCCGAGTTGGCGCATGTGCTGCTCGTGCATGAGCTGCGGGGGTCGGTGGACCGGGCCTTCGGTTCGTCCTCGTGCGGGCACGCGGGGCATACGGCCGGCATGTCGTCGCCGTACGCCCCTCCCGGCCCCGGCGGTCCGGGCTTCCCGCCCCCGGAGCCGCCCCGCCGGGACCGGCGCGGGCTGCTCGCGGGGTGCGCGGTGTGGCTGGGGCTCGCCTGCACCTGCCAGATGTGCTGCGGGGAGTTCGAGGACCCGTGGAGCCGGCAGCGGCGGGAAGGGCTGTGCAATCAGTGCGATTGCGGTGATTGCGGGGACTGCTGCGACTGCAGTCAGTGCTGCGGAGACTGCTGCGGGAACTGTTGCGACGGCTGCGACTGCGGGTGTGACTGCGGCTGCTGAACCGGGGGCGTGCGTATGACGGAACTGTCTCCTGTGAGCGAGAAAGAGCGCTGGGTGAGGGGAGGGCGCTTGTGAAGGCGAAAGAGGAGAAGAGAGAAGGGTGGAGCGGGAATGCGCAAAAGGCGCCCCGGTCGTCGGGGCGCGCAGGGGGTCAGCTCAACAGGAAGACGACCACACGCGACCGAGGTCGATGTGGGAGCGCTTGACCAGCCACTGCTGTGGATGCATGGGCCAAGTGGAACAGGCATCCGGTTGTGCGTCAACTGACCTGAGACGTACCGCTCACAGTGTGGACAGCCTTGACAGTGAGGGGAAACCGCCCCGTAGTCTCGAAAGGCGGTCCTGCTGAGGGGCTCGGCCGTATGTGAAGGCGCCCGTCCACACGGAGCTTTCGCATGTCCTGCGACACCCTCGTCACAGCCCCCGCCGCCCCGGGCATACCCGCGGGCGCGGATTCCCTGCGGACCGTCCCGCAACGCCCTCTCAGCCGGCTGATCGGCACCCTCACGGGCACGCGCTCGGAGGCCGCGCGATGAGCCGGGGCACGCTGGTGATCGTCGGGGCCGGGCCGCGGGGGACCGGTCTGATCGAGCGGATCGCCGCCAACGCGCCCGAGCTGTACGCCGGTTCGGGACTGTCCCGCGAAGGCTTCGACATCCATCTGGTGGACCCGTATCCGCCGGGCGCCGGGCGCATCTGGCGGGAAGCGCAGTCGCCGCTGCTGTGGATGAACTCGCACGCCGAGGACGTCACCATGTTCACCGACGAGACGGTGACCATGGAGGGGCCGGTGCGCCCCGGGCCCACCCTGCACGAGTGGGCCGGCATCGACGGCGCCACCTTCGCCGACCGGCAGCTCCAGGGCGCCTATCTGCGCTGGGCGCACGAGCAGGCGGTGGCGGCGCTGCCCGAGGGCGTCCGTGTCCACCACCACCCCAGACGCGCCCTGCGGATCAGCGGTTCGCGCGACGGACGTCAGCAGGTGTGGCTGGAGGACCGCCCGCGCCCGCTCCTCGCCGACCTGGTGGTGCTCTCCCTCGGCCATCTCGATGCCGAACTCGACGTGGAGCAAAGCAGGTTGGCGGCATACGCCGAGACGCACGGCCTCGTCCATCTCCCGCCCGACTTCACCGCCGACAGCGACCTGTCCGCGCTCGCGCCCGGCGAGCCGGTCCTCGTGCGTGGCTTCGGGCTGGCCTTCGTCGACCTGATGGTGCTCCTCACCGAGGGGCGCGGCGGGCGGTACGAGGGGGACACCTATGTGCCCTCGGGGCGGGAGCCGGTGCTGTACGTCGGCTCGCGGCGCGGGGTGCCGTACCACTCGAAGATCGGGTACGAGTGGACCGGCGAACGCCCGCCGCTGCCCCGGTTCTTCGGGCCCGCGGAGGTGGAGCGGCTGCTCGCGCGCCCGGGCGGGTTCGACTTCCGGCGGGACGTGTGGCCGCTGGTGGAGAAGGAACTGGGGTTCGCCCACTACCACCGGCTGTTCGGTGTCCACCCCGAACGCACCTCCGGCGCCTGGGCGGACTTCGAGGGGAAGTACGCGGCGGCCGAGGGCGAGGCGGAGATCCACGCGCTGGTGGCGTCCGCCGTGCCCGACCCCGCCGACCGCCTGGACCTGACGGCACTCGACCGGCCGCTGGAGGGGGTGCGGTACGGGTCGTACGAGGAGTTCCAGGAAGGGCTTCGCGAGTACGTGGAGCGGGATCTGAGGAGACGTCATGATACCTCGCACAGCCCGGACTTGGCGGTCTTCCTCGGACTGCTCTCCGTCTACGGGCAGTTGATCCGGCTCGGTGGCGTGCCGCCCTGGTGGCACGGGTTCTTCAGCTATCTGGCCTCCGGGCCGCCCGGCCCCCGGCTGCGGCAGCTGCTGGCGCTGTCGCGGGCCGGTGTCGTGAAGTTCGTCGGTGCCGACATGAGCGTCACGGCCGAGGGCGGGGTGTTCCGGGCGACGAGCGCGACCGTGCCGGGCGCCTTCGTCGAGGCGCGGGCGCTGGTCGAGGCGCGGCTGCCCGAGCCCACCGTCGGGCGGGCCAGGGACACGCTGCTGCGGGAACTGCACGCCGACGGGGCCGCCGAGACGTCCGACGGGCTGCTCCGGGTCGACCCCGCCGACGGGCGGATCCTCGACCGGGACGGCCGGCCGCACCCCCGGCGGTTCGCGCTCGGCCCCTACACCGACGGCCGTACCCCCGGCGCCTTCACCCGGCCCCGCACCGGCGGGCCCGCCTTCCGGCAGAACGACGCGACCGCGCGGGCGGCGCTGCAGTTCCTGGGGGCGTCGGCCGGGCGTGCGGCGGCATGACGGCGGCCGGTCCGGTGACACCCCCCACCACTACGTCTGAAGGAACGCCACCCATGACCGTCATGGACCCGGAGCCGGTGCTGTGATGCTGCATCTCTCCGCCGCCGTCGACCAGCCGTCCGTGTACGACGCCGCCTCCTACGTCGACCTGGTCCGTCTCGCCGAGCACGGCGTCCTCGACTTCGTGACGCTGGACGACACCTTCGCCCGGCCCGGGCTCGACGCGCTGTCCGTGCTGTCGCGGGTGGCGCCCGCCACCCACCGCGTCGGTCTCGTCCCGACCGTCACCACCACGCACACCGAGCCCTTCCATGTGCAGGCCGCCGTCGCCACCCTCGACTGGGTCAGCCGGGGCCGGGCGGGCTGGCGGCTCGAGGTCTCCACCACCGAGGGCGAGGCCCGGCTCTTCGGCCGCCGGCACGCCGCCCCCGCCGAGGAGCTGTGGCGGGAGGCCGGTGAAGTGGCCGACGTGGCCGCGCGGTTGTGGGACAGCTGGGAGGACGACGCCGAGATCCGGGACGTGCCGACCGGCCGCTTCATCGACCGGGACAAGCTGCACCACGTCGACTTCCAGGGCACCGGCTTCTCGGTCAAGGGCCCCTCGATCGTGCCCCGGCCCCCGCAGGGCCACCCCGTCCGGGTCGTCGACGCGACCGAGGGGCTCGCCCGGCGCACCGCCGCCCGGTACGCCGACGTGGCGCTGGTACGGGTGGCCCAGGCCGCGCAGGCCGGTGCCGTACGCGACCAACTCCGCAAGGAAGCCGCCCGATTCGGCAGGAACCCGGACGAGCTGCGGGTCTTCGTGAGCCTCCTCGCCGACCTCGGCGACGGCGAGCACGCGGCCGAGCCCGGCCATGGTGGCGGCGGGCCACGGCAGACCGCGCAGGGCCCGCTGTACCGGGGCGGGCCCGTCGACCTCGCCGAGCTGATCGCCTCCTGGCACCGCTCCGGTGCCGTCGACGGCTTCCACCTCACGCCCGCCGCACCGCGCCGCGACCTGGAGCGGCTGGTCAACGGCACGGTTCCGCTGCTCCAGCACCGGGGCTTGTTCCGCACCTTCTATCCGGGCAGCACGCTCCGGGACCACCTGGGCCTCGCGCGGCCCGCCAACCGGTACGCGGGGGAGGCCTCATGACGCGGCAGGCGAAGGCGAAGCGGATCCATCTCGCCGCCCACTTCCCGGGCGTCAACAACACCACGGTATGGGCCGATCCGCGGTCGAGGTCGCAGATCGAGTTCTCCTCCTTCGAGCACCTCGCCCGTACCGCCGAGCGCGGCCTGTTCGACTTCTTCTTCCTCGCGGAAGGGCTGCGGCTGCGCGAACACAAGGGCCGTATCCACGACTTGGACGTCGTCGGCCGCCCGGAGTCCCTCACCGTGCTGAACGCGCTCGCCGCCGTCACCGAACGGCTCGGGCTCGCCGCGACGGTCAACGCGACCTTCAACGAGCCGTACGAGCTGGCCCGCCGGCTGGCCACCCTCGACCATCTCAGCGGGGGCCGGGCCGCCTGGAACGTGGTGACCTCCTCCGACGCCTTCACCGGCGAGAACTTCCGGCGCGGCGGCTTCCTCGACCGCGCCAACCGGTACACCCGGGCCGCCGAATTCGTCTCCGTGGCGCGGGAGTTGTGGGATTCCTGGACGCCGGAGGGGGTGTCCCGGCCGTTCGCGCACCGGGGGCGGCACTTCGACATCGCGGGCGAGTTCACCGTGCCGCGCTCTCCGCAGGGGCATCCGGTCGTCATCCAGGCCGGGGACTCCGACGAGGGCCGGGAGTTCGCGGCCGCCACCGCAGACGTGGTCTTTCCCTGCTGGGGGTCCGGGGGTTATCCCCCGGGAGAGCACAGCACGCGGCAGAGTTCACTGGCGGCGGGGAAGGCCTTCTACGCCGATGTGAAGAGGCGGCTCGCCAAGTACGGCCGCGCGCACGGCGATCTGAAGATCCTGCCCGGCGTCTCCGTCGTCCTCGGCGACACCGCCGCCGACGCCCAGGAGAAGGCCGCCGAGATCCGGCGGCAGCAGACCTCCCCGCAGACGGCGTTGCTCACCCTCGAGCAGATCTGGGGCGCCGACCTGTCCGCGTACGACCCCGACGGACCGCTCCCCGACTTCGATCCCGTGCCGGACTCCGGCATCACCCAGGGGCGGACCCGGCGCGGCGACACGGTCGCGATCGCGGAGAAGTGGCGGGCGTTGGCCGAGGAGAAAGGGCTGTCGATCCGGGAGACCGTCATCGAGGCGGGCGGCCGGCAGTCCTTCGTCGGCACCCCGCAGGCGGTCGCCGCCGAACTCGACGCGTTCGTGCAGGCCGACGCCGCCGACGGTTTCATCCTCGTACCGCACCTCACCCCCGGCGGGCTCGACGAGTTCGTGGACCGGGTGGTGCCGCTGCTCCAGGAGCGCGGGGTGTTCCGCACGGAATACGAGGGCAGCACCCTGCGCTCCCACCTCGGGCTCGCAGCACCGGAACAGAAAGGCTGATCAGGATGACCTCGGACGCGTTCGACGCGTGGAAGCAGTGGCACGAGGAGCGTGTCGAGTCGGTGTCCGCGCCCTACGGGCCGCTCTCGCTCACCGGCACGTACTGGCTGGAGGACTATCCGGACGGCCGGCTTCCGGGCATCCCCGGGACCTGGCGGATCGACGGCGACGCGGTGCTGCTGACGGCCGACGAGGCCGACGGGCTGACTCTGGACGGGCGGCCGGTGAGTGGTGAAATACGGCTCGCGGCGGACGCGGGCCCACTGGCGCTCGGCGAACGGCAGCTGGTGGTGCTGGTGCGCGAAGGCGTGTGGGGTGTACGGGACTTCGACCCCGGCTCCGAGGCGCGCCGCGCCTTCCGTGGCATCGAGGCCACGCCCTACGATCCGCGCTGGTCGGTGCCGGGGCGCTTCACGCCGTACGACGAGGACCGCACCGTACGCGTGCCGAACGCGGACGGCCGGGAGCGCGGTCTCGGACTCGGCGGGGAGCTGGCGTTCACCCTCGACGGGCGGGAGCGCACGCTCCAGGTGACGGTCGAGGCGGACGGCTCGCTGTGGGCTGTTTTCGGCGATGCGACAAATGGGACGAGCAGCTTCCGTTTCCGGTTCCTGCGGCCCGCCGCGCCGGACGCCGAGGGGCGTACGACGGTCGACTTCAACCGGGCGCTGCTGCCGCCCTGCGCCTTCGCCGACCACTTCATCTGCCCGTTCCCGCCGCCCGGGAACACCCTGGACGTGGCCGTCGAGGCGGGGGAGCGCAACCTGCTCTGAGGGATTGGCCAAGTCTTGGCCGACACATGGGTGAATCACAGGTTGACGGCCGAAAGGCGCCCTTGCGTCTACCGGTCGTTCGGCCGAATACTCCCCCTCAGCGCTTGTCAGGGGCACGGCTTGTTCGGAATCCGGACGCCCGGGCCCCTGGCTGCGCCTCACGGGCCCCGACCCCACGCGGGCCCCCGACTTCCCCTGTGGAGGAACGACAAGTGAGGATCAAGCGCACCACCCCCAGCGGCATTACGAGACGGACCCGGCTGATCGCCGTTTCCACCGGACTCGTGGCCGCCGCCGCGATCGCGATCCCCAACGCGAGCGCATCGGACGTGTCCACCTTCAGCACCACCCAGCTCAAGAGCGCGAGCAACTCGGTGCTCAAGGCCGACATCCCGGGCACCGCCTGGGCGGTCGACAGCAAGACCAACCGTGTCGTCGTCACCGTCGACAGCACGGTCTCCAAGGCGGAGATCGCCAAGATCAAGCGCCAGGCCGGCGCCAACTCCGGCGCGCTGACGATCAAGAAGACGCCGGGCAAGTTCCAGAAGCTGATCTCCGGCGGCGACGCCATCTATGCGAGTAGCTGGCGCTGCTCGCTGGGCTTCAACGTCCAGGACAACAGCGGGAACTACTACTTCCTGACCGCCGGTCACTGCACCGACGGCGCGGGCACCTGGTGGTCGAACTCCTCCCACTCGACCACGCTCGGCACCACCGCCGGCTCCAGCTTCCCGACCAACGACTACGGCATCGTGCGCTACACGAACTCGTCGGTCACCAAGTCGGGCGCCGTGGGCAGCCAGGACATCGCCAGTGCCGCCACGCCTTCGGTCGGCACCACGGTGTACCGCCGCGGCTCCACCACCGGCACGCACAGCGGCCGCGTCACGGCCCTCAACGCGACCGTCAACTACGGCGGCGGGGACATCGTCTACGGCATGATCCAGACCACGGTCTGCGCCGAGCCCGGCGACTCCGGCGGCCCGCTCTACGGCGGCTCCGTCGCCTACGGCCTGACCTCGGGCGGCAGCGGCAACTGCTCCTCCGGCGGCACGACGTTCTTCCAGCCGGTCACCGAGGCGCTGAGCGCTTACGGGGTGCACGTCTACTAGGCCCCGGCACGTCCACCGGACCATGGCCGGTGGCCACCCTGCGTTCACGAGCCCCCGTACGCGACTCGCGTACGGGGGCTCCCCCTCGGTCGTGCGGCGGAGTTACCTTCGGACCACAGGCAGTACTCCCTGTGGACGCCCACGACGGACCCTGGGGGCCGTGATGGTGGAGGAGCTGGTGGCGGCGGGAGTGACCCTCGTGTCCGCCGGGGCGGTGTACGCGATGGCCGCGGCGCGGGTCGTCAAACAGTACGAACGAGGCGTGGTGTTCCGCCTCGGCAAGCTCCGGCCGGAAGTGCGCGGGCCGGGGTTCACGATGATCGTTCCGGGCATCGACAAGCTCCGGAAGGTCAACATGCAGATCGTGACGATGCCGGTGCCCGCGCAGGAGGGCATCACCCGGGACAACGTCACGGTACGGGTCGACGCCGTCGTCTACTTCAAGGTGACCGCGCCGGCCGAGGCGGTCGTACGGGTCGAGGACTACAAGTTCGCGGTCTCGCAGATGGCGCAGACCTCGCTCAGGTCCATCATCGGCAAGAGCGAGCTGGACGATCTGCTCGCCGACCGCGAAAAGCTCAACCAGGGGCTGGAGTTGATGATCGACAGCCCGGCCGTGGAGTGGGGCGTCACCATCGACCGCGTCGAGATCAAGGACGTCTCCCTGCCCGAGACCATGAAACGCTCCATGGCCCGGCAGGCCGAGGCCGACCGGGAGCGGCGGGCT
The DNA here is from genome assembly GCF_042668605.1 of Streptomyces sp. NPDC057280. Taxonomy (NCBI): domain Bacteria; kingdom Bacillati; phylum Actinomycetota; class Actinomycetes; order Kitasatosporales; family Streptomycetaceae; genus Streptomyces; species Streptomyces sp. NPDC057280. The sequence goes on along the minus strand of NZ_JBHUYR010000015.1, from coordinate 50,237 downwards.
CGGGTCATCAACGCCGACGCCGAGCTCCAGGCGTCGAAGAAGCTCGCCGAGGCGGCCAAGGAGATGTCCGAGCAGCCGGCGGCGCTGCAACTGCGGCTGCTGCAGACGGTGGTGGCGGTGGCGGCGGAGAAGAACTCGACGCTGGTGCTGCCCTTCCCGGTGGAGCTGCTGCGGTTCCTGGAGAAGGCGCAGCAGCAGGGGGTCGCGGCGCCGCCACCGGTCGCGCAACCGGTGCAGGAGCAACTTCCGGCTCCGCAGCCCCGCTTGGATCCGGACCTGGAAGGGTCGAATTCAAGACAGGACTAGACCTCGCAGGCTGGTGGAGAGTTACTCGCTCGTAGTGTTTGCAGTGTGAATTCCCCTGGCCTGACTGTGCGCGGTCAAGTCCAAGGGGGCGCGCAATCGCGTTCTACGCGCGTCCGGAAGTCAACCTTGTGCACCCCCTGCGGGGTTCGGAAGAGTAGGCGCTCGTCAACCAGCCTTCCGGCCCACGAGGTCCCCACAACCGACCGGGCCGACCCCCCACAGGAGGACGCGAGTTGAAGCACCGACGCATACCCGGGCGGCGGGCCGCCGTGGCAGGTGCGGGCATCGCCGCACTGGTCGCCGCGGGAGTCACCTTCCAGACTGCGAACGCCAGCGAGCCCGCGAACGACCCCGCACCGAAGGTCCTTTCCGCCCTCGCGGCCGGAAACCTCGCCTCGTCACTCGACAAGGCACTCGGCGCCGACGCGGCGGGAACGTACTACGACGCGAAGAGCAAGGCGCTCGTCGTCAACGTCCTCGACGAGGCCGCGGCCTCGGTCGTCGAGGAGGCCGGCGCTCGGGCCCGGGTCGTGGAGAACTCCCTCGCCGAGCTCAGAAGCGCCCGTACGACCCTCAAGGACGACGCGACCATCCCGGGCACGTCCTGGGCGACCGACCCGACCACCAACAAGGTCGTCGTCACCGCCGACCGCACGGTCTCCGACGCCGAGTGGGCCAAGCTCACCAAGGTCGTCGACGGGCTGGGGGCGACGGCGGAACTCCAGCGCACGAAGGGGGAGTTCAAGCCCTTCATCGCCGGTGGCGACGCGATCACCGGCAGCGGCGGGCGCTGCTCGCTCGGGTTCAACGTCAGCAAGGGCGGCGAGGCGTACTTCCTCACCGCCGGGCACTGCACCGAGGCGATCTCCACCTGGTCGGACTCGAGCGGCACGCAGATCGGCACCAACGAGGTGTCGAGCTTCCCGGACAACGACTACGGGCTCGTCAAGTACACCGCGGACGTCGACCACCCGAGCGAGGTGGACCTCTACAACGGGTCCGCGCAGGCGATCACGGGGGCGGCTGCCGCGACGGTCGGGATGAAGGTGACCCGGAGCGGGTCGACCACACAGGTGCACGACGGGACCGTCACCGGGCTGGACGCCACCGTGAACTACGGCAACGGGGACATCGTCAACGGGCTGATCCAGACGGACGTGTGTGCGGAGCCGGGGGACAGTGGCGGGTCGCTGTTCTCGGGGAGCAGCGCGATCGGGCTGACGTCGGGGGGCAGCGGTGACTGCACCTCCGGTGGGGAGACGTTCTTCCAGCCGGTGACGGAGGCTTTGTCGGCCACCGGTTCGTCCATCGGCTGACGGTTCGTTGTGGTGCGGGTGGTTTGTTTTCCCACCCGCATCACCCGGCAGATTTCGTCGTCGAGTGCGGGTGGCCCCTGTGGGGGTTGCCCGCCGTCGGCGTCTGCGGGTTTCGTTCAGCTGCTCAGGGGCTCGCCCTGCCTCCTCTGCCGCAGCACGGCCGCCCCCATCGTGATCGCGATCCCGGCCGCCGCCCATGCCGACAGGACCAGCAGGGACGCGGTCGTGTCGTTGCCCTCGAAGTACGCGATCGAGCGGGCCGTCCAGGTGCCCGCGCCCGGCGGCAGTGCCGGCCCGATCGCCTTCCAGAACGGCGGCAGCATCGGCAGCGGGAAGGCGCCGCCCGCGCTCGGGTTGCCGGCGATCACCACGAGCAGGATCGCCAGGCCGATGCCGACCACCCCGAACACGCCCTGGAGGGCGAGGGTCGCCGCCCCCACCGCGAACGTGACCAGCGCGCCGAGCCCCCAGAGGGCCAGGACGCTGCCGGGCAGCGCGTCCAGGATCGGTCCCACGATCACCGCGCCGCCGAGCCCGCCGGCGATCGACACCAGTGCCATCACGACGAGCCGGATCGCGGCGCGGCGCGGGTTGGCGGGCCGGGCGCCGGTGCTGATCGCGAGGATCGAGGCGGTCAGATAGCCGCCGACACACCAGCCGACGACCACATAGAACGACGACAGCCCGTCGAAGTCGGTGGCGGAGGCCGGGGCCACGTCCACCGTCCGGAGGCTCCGCTGCTGGGAGGCCTCCAGTGCCGTGAGGTACTTCTCCAGGGTCGTGGCGAGGACGGTGCCGCCGCCGCTCGCGACGAGGAGCGTGTCCTTCGGCCCGGTCACGTCGATGATCAGCGCCCCGTCGATGTCCCGGTTCATGATCTGCTTCCGGGCCGTCGCCGCGTCGGCGACCGTGCGCGGGTCCAGGGGCGAGCCGGGCAGCTGCTCCAGGCGGGTCACCGCCTGCTGGGCTGCGGCCTGCGGCGCCACCACCCCGAACGGCACGTCCTTCGGTTTCGGATCGTGCAGCGCCCCCACATAGGAGGCGATGAACAGCAGCTGGAGGGCGAGCGCGCCGAGGACGAGCAGCGTGGCCCGCGGCGTGACCGCGTCCTTCACCTCGGCGAGGAAGCCGCCGTTCCGGGTGCTGTTCTGTGTCATGTCCCCACAGTCCGAGCCGACGGGCGTTTTCGCAGGTGGGGGGCGGCCGAACGGTTGTCGTACACATGTTCGGGATTGGGGGTATGGTGGGGGTGAGGCAGTTGGGAACTGATGTTCGAAAATGGAGGCGCGGGTGCCCGGGTTCACGCATCTGCACACCGTCTCCGGGTTCTCCCTGCGCTACGGCGCCTCGCACCCGGAGCGGCTCGCCGAGCGTGCCGCCGAACGGGGCATGGACGCCCTCGCCCTCACCGACCGCGACACCCTCGCGGGCACGGTCCGCTTCGCCAAGGCCTGCGCCAAGGCGGGGGTGCGGCCGCTGTTCGGCGCCGAGCTGGCCGTCGAGGAGTACGAGCCGGTACGACAGGAGCGGCGCCGCGCCCCCGTCCGCGGCGGCGCCTTCATCGACGAGTCGACTCCCCGCGTCACCTTCCTCGCCCGGGACGGCGCCCGCGGCTGGGCCGACCTGTGCCGCCTGGTGACCGCCGTCCACACCGCCGCCGACACCCCCCTGCTGACCTGGGCCGGGAACCACGGAGACGGCCTGACCGTCCTGCTCGGCCCCGACTCCGACGTCGGCCGCGCCCTCGCCGCCGGCCGCCCCGACCGGGCGGCCCGGCTCCTCGCCCCCTGGCGGGAGCGGTACGGCGACGCCCTGCGCCTGGAGGCCGTCTGGCACGGCCGCGAGGGAACCGGCCCGGGCTCGCTGCGGCTGGCCGCCCGCACCGTCGGCTTCGCCGCCGAGCAGCGGGTACGTCCCGTGCTCGGCAACGCCGTCCGGTACGCCGACCCCGGTCAGGGCCCGGTCGCCGACGTCCTGGACGCCGCCCGCCGGCTGGTCCCCGTCGGCGCCGCCAAGGAGCTGGACTCCGGCGAGGCCTGGCTCAAGGACGCGCCCGCCATGCTGGCGGCGGCCGAGCGGATCGTGGAGGCCGCGGGCTTCCGGCGCGACACCGCGCACCGGCTCCTGGAGCAGACCCGGGTCACGGCCGCCGAGTGCCTGGTCGACCCCGCGGACGACCTCGGCATCGGCACCGTCCACTTCCCCGAGCCGCACCTCGTCGGCGCGGGCCGCCGCACCGCCCAGCGCACGCTCGCCTCCCGGGCGGCGGCCGGGATGGTGCGCAAGGGGTACGCGGGCCGGTACGCCTACTGGGAGCGGATGCACCAGGAGCTGGACATCATCGCCCACCACGGCTTCGCCTCCTACTTCCTGACGGTCGCTCAAGTGGTGGACGACGTACGGAAGATGGGTGTCCGGGTGGCGGCCCGGGGCTCCGGAGCGGGGTCCCTCGTCAACCACCTCCTCGGCATCGCCCACGCCGATCCGGTCGAGCACGGGCTGCTGATGGAGCGGTTCCTGTCCAAACGGCGGCTCGTGCTGCCCGACATCGACATCGACGTGGAGTCCGCGCGCCGCCTGGAGGTCTACCGCGCGATCATCGGCCGGTTCGGCACCGAGCGGGTCGCCACGGTCGCGATGCCGGAGACGTACCGGGTGCGGCACGCGGTCCGGGACGTGGGCGCGGCCCTGTCCATGGACCCCGCCGACATCGACCGCATCGCCAAGTCCTTCCCGCACATCCGGGCCCGCGACGCCCGCGCCGCGCTGGAGGAGCTGCCCGAACTCCGGGCGCTGGCAGGGGAGAAGGACAGGTACGGGCGGCTGTGGGAGCTGGTCGAGTCCCTCGACGCCCTGCCGCGCGGGGTCGCCATGCACCCGTGCGGGGTGCTCCTGTCCGACGCGTCCCTGCTCGCCCGTACGCCGGTCATGCCGACCAGCGGCGAGGGCTTCCCCATGTCGCAGTTCGACAAGGACGACGTCGAGGACCTCGGGCTGCTCAAGCTCGACGTGCTCGGCGTGCGGATGCAGTCGGCGATGGCGCACGCGGTCGCGGAGGTGGAACGGGCGACGGGGGAGAAGGTCGACATCGACGCGATCGCGCCCGGCGACCCGGCGACGTACCAACTCATCCGGTCCACCGAGACGTTGGGCTGCTTCCAGATCGAGTCGCCGGGCCAGCGGGACCTGGTCGGGCGGCTCCAGCCGGCCACCTTCCACGACCTCGTCGTCGACATCTCGCTCTTCCGGCCAGGACCGGTCGCCGCCGACATGGTGCGGCCGTTCATCGAGGCGCGGCACGGGCGGGCACCCGTCCGATACCCGCACCCGGATCTGGAGGAGCCGCTGAAGGGGACGTACGGGGTCGTGGTCTTCCACGAGCAGATCATCGACATCGTCGACATCATGACCGGCTGCGGACGCGGCGAGGCCGACCGGGTGCGGCGCGGGCTGTCCGACGCGGAGTCGCAGGGGCGGATCAGGTTCTGGTTCGCGCAGCACGCGGCGGCCCGCGGCTATGACGCGGAAACGATTCAGCGGACCTGGGAGATCATCGAGGCCTTCGGCTCGTACGGCTTCTGCAAGGCACACGCCGTCGCCTTCGCCGTCCCCACCTACCAGTCGGCGTGGCTGAAGGCGCACCACCCGGCCGCCTTCTACGCCGGGCTGCTCACGCACGACCCCGGGATGTATCCGAAGCGGCTGCTGCTGGCGGACGCGCGGCGGCGCGGGGTGCCGATCCTGCCGTTGGACGTGAACAAGTCGGCGGTCGCTCACCGTATCGAACTGGTGTCTGATTCAGGGGTGTGGGGACTGCGGCTGGCGCTCTCCGACGTGCACGGCATCAGCGAGGCCGAGGCGGCGCGGATCGCGGACGGGCAGCCGTACGCCTCACTGCTGGACTTCTGGGAGCGGGCGCGCCCGAGCAGGCCGCTCGCCGGGCGGCTCGCGCAGGTCGGGGCGTTGGACGCCTTCGGTGCCAACCGCCGTGATCTGCAACTGCACCTGACCGAGCTGCACCGGGGGGCGAGGGGCGGGGGCGGCGGTCAACTGCCGCTGGCCGGAGGGCGGAAGACCGCGTCCGCCGGACTGCCCGACCTCTCCTCCGCCGAGAAGCTCAGCGCCGAGCTGGGCGTGCTGTCCATGGACGCCTCGCGCAACCTCATGGACGACCACCGGGAGTTCCTGGCCGAGTTGGGCGTCGCCAGCGCGCGCCGGCTGCGGGAGGCGCGGCACGGGGAGACGGTCCTGGTCGCCGGTGCCAAGGCGGCCACCCAGACGCCGCCGATCCGGTCCGGCAAGCGGGTCATCTTCTCCACCCTGGACGACGGCACCGGCCTGGTCGACCTGGCTTTCTTCGACGACTCCCACGACGCCTGCGCCCACACCGTCTTCCACTCCTGGCTGCTGCTGGTGCGCGGGACGGTGCAGCGGCGCGGCCCGCGCAGCCTCAGCGTGGTGGGCACCGCCGCCTGGAACCTCGCCGAACTCGTCGAACTCCGCGCCGAGCAGGGCCTCGACGCGGTGGCGGCACGGCTGGCGGAGCCCGTGCCGGAAGCCGGCGAAGACTCCACCGGCGGCCGGCGCATCCACCTGCCGACGGGATACGAACTGCATCCGTGGGCCGATCTGCGACCCGCGGGTCAAGAGCCTTCACAGGTACGGAAGTTGTGGCACCAGAGTCCGGGGAGTGCGGGATGACCATCCTCTGCGTACGTTTCCAGCTGCCGCCGGCGCGCGAGGCGGCCCTGCCGGGGCTGCTCGGCCTGCTCGAGGACTTCACGCCCGTCGTGGAGGCGCTGCCACCGGACCGGGCACTGGCCGATCTGCGGGGCGCCGAACGGTACTTCGGACGCGACGCCGTCGAACTGGCCTCGGTCATCCGGGTCCGCGCCCTCGCCCACCACGGCGTCGACTGCATGATCGGCGCCGGTCCCGGCCCGATGCTGGCCCGCATGGCGCTGCGCGACGCCCGGCCCGGGGTGACCCGCGCGGTCACCGAGGAGGAGGCCGCGGACTTCCTCGCCGAGAAGCCGGTGGCCGCGCTCCCCGGCGTCGGCACGGCCACCGCCCGCACCCTGTGCGAGTACGGCCTCGACACCCTCGGCCGGGTCGCCGCCGCCCCCCTGTCCACGCTCCAGCGCCTGGTCGGCGCGAAGACGGGCCGCGAACTGCACGAGAAGGCGAACGGGATCGACCGCGGCCGGGTCGTCCCGAACGGGGTCTCCCGCTCACTGGCCACCGAACGCCCCTTCACCCGCGACGAGTTGGACCCCGACCGGCACCGCCGCGCCCTGCTCTCCGCCGCCGGTGAACTGGGCGCCCGGCTGCGCGCCCTGGACAAGGTCTGCGGTGCCCTCACCCTCACCGTGCGCTACGCCGACCGCTCCTCGACGACCCGCACCCGCACCCTGAAGGAACCGACCGCCCACTCGGCCGCGCTGACCAGGACGGCCTACGAGATGTACGAGGCCCTCGGCCTCCAGCGGGCCCGGGTCCGGGCGATGTCCCTGCGCGCCGAGACCCTCGGCCCCGCCGAACAGGCCTCGCACCAGCTCACCTTCGACCCCACCGACGACAAGCTCCGCCGCATCGAGGAGGTCGCGGACCGGGCACGGGCCAAGTTCGGCCCGCACGCGGTGATGCCGGGGACCCTGGCGGCGTAACACCCCTTGTCGGGGTGGTCAGTTGGCCCACGGTGGCGTGATGACCGTGCCGTCGGCCAGTTCCGCCGACAGGCCGATGGACGTGGTGACCCAGGTGACGGCGGTGTCGTCGGTCGGGTTCTCGACGCTCAGGGTCGCGCCGGGGTTGACGATCACGGTGTCACCCGGGGTGACCTGGTGGGTTTCGCCGTCGAGGGTGATCAGCAGCTCGCCGGCGAGGAGATGGATGATCTCCTCGCGGTTCACCGTGTGCGCCGGGGCCCTGGTCCCCGCCGGGATCTCCCCGCGCCAGGCGCACAGCTCCTTGCTGCCGGTGAGGGGAGTGGCGTACGAGACGAAACGGGCGCCGTGGATCTCATGGGTGACGGCCTCGGACGGGTGGATGACTGGCATGGGTACCCCCGGAATAGATGGTCAAGCTGCTTGACTAACTCTGTGTCTCCATAGTCAAGCTGCTTGACCATCTCGTCAAGGGTGTTTCAATGCACCCGTGCAGAACTCCGAAGCCCTCGCCCTGACCGCCGTCCTGCTCGCCGCCGCGGGTGAACTGACGCAGCGCATCAACGACGGTGTTGTCGCGCGGGGATTCGACGCCCGGCCCGCCTACGGGTTCGCGTTCACCCGGCTCTCCGCGGGCGGCGCCACGGCCACCGAGCTCGCCGGGCATCTCGGAGTGACCAAGCAGGCCGCCAGCCAGCTCGTCGACGAGCTGGTGCGCAAGGGGTATGCGGAGCGGAAGGCGCATCCGGACGATGCGCGGGCCCGGCTCGTGGTGCTGACCGAGCGGGGGTGGGCGTGCACGCGGGCCGCCGAGGAGGCCGCCGCGGACGCCGTCCGGCCGTGGGTCGAACTGCTCGGCGAGAGTGAAGTGCGGGCGTTGCGTGATCAATTGGCGCGGATCGCGCCCTATGGTCCGATCAGGCCCGCCTGGTGACGGTTCATCTGCAGTCTCGCTCGTCTTTGACTAGCGTTGGAAGTTTTTACTGACGCGTAACTTCACACTTCCACTACCCGTCCGTAACTTGACGAATGAACAGCATCCTCGTGATCCGGATCACAGGGCGTAAAGCCGTCGCAACTCCCTTGAGCCGCAAGGAGATCACCCGATGCTGCCCTGGAAAAGACTGCTCAGACCCCTGACCGCGCTGCTGCTGACCGCCGCGGTCGCCGTCGTCCCCGCCACCACCGCGCACGCCGCGGACGCTCCCCACTCCGGCTGGAACGACTACTCCTGCAAGCCCTCCACCACCCACCCCCGCCCCGTCGTCCTGGTGCACGGCACCCTCGGCAACTCCGTCGACAACTGGCTCGGCCTCGCGACCTACCTCAAGAACCGCGACTACTGCGTCTACTCCCTCGACTACGGCCAGCTCCCCGGCGTCCCCGTCTTCCACGGCCTCGGCCCCATCGACAAGTCGGCCGAGCAGCTCTCCGCCTTCGTCGACAAGGTCCTCGCCGCGACCGGCGCCGCCGAGACCGACGTCGTCGGCCACTCGCAGGGCGGCATGATGCCCCGCTACTACCTCCGGTTCCTCGGCGGAGCCGCCAAGGTGCACGCCCTCGTCGGCATCGCGCCCAGCAACCACGGCACCACCCTCAACGGCCTTACCCAGCTGCTGCCGTACTTCCCCGGCGCCGCCGACCTGCTCTCCGCCAACACCCCCGGCCTCGCCGACCAGGTCGCCGGATCACCCTTCCTCACCAAGCTCAACGAGGGCGGCGACACCGTCCCCGGCGTCACGTACACGGTCCTCGCCACCAAGTACGACGAGGTCGTCACCCCGTACCGGAGCCAGTTCCTGAGCGGCACCGGCGTCCGCAACGTCGTCCTCCAGGACCTGTGCCCGCTCGACCTCTCCGAGCACGTGGCGATCGGCCTGTTCAGCCTCATCGCCTTCCATGAGGTGGCCAACGCGCTCGACCCGGCCCACGCCACGCCGACGACCTGCGCCTCGGTCCTCGGATGACACACGGTCGGGGTCTGTCCGGCCTGAGCCGCCGGACAGACCCCGACCGCCCTGGCTAGCGGCCGCCTCGGCCGCCGCTCACCGCACGCCGGCGCACCGACCCGAAGAGGATCGCCGCACCGGCCGCGAGGACGGCGGCGCCGCCCATCGCGACGTACGCCGTGCTGCTGTCGCCGCCCGTCTCGGCGAGGTCCTGGGTGGCACCGGCCGCCTTCACGTCCGTGACCGGAGCCGACTCCGGGGCCGTGGCCGGCTCGGCCGACGTGGCCGCGTCCTGGTCGCCGTGCCTGCCGTGCTCGACCGTCGACTTGTCCGCGCCCTCCTCGATCTGCTCCTCGGACGGGGCGGAGGCGCTGGGCGCGGGCGACTCGGTGACGGTCGACCCCGAACCGCCGCCGTACGTCACGTCCGAGCAGGAGTAGAACGCCTCCGGGCTGTCCGAGCGCTGCCAGACCGCGTACAGCAACTGCGCGCCGGAACGCTCCGGGAGGGTGCCGGAGAACGTGTAGTAGCCGTTCGCCGCCACCGGGTCGGTGGCCGTCGCCACCGGGTTCGCCAGGTCCAGGTCGCTCCACGCGAGCGGCCGCGTCGGGTCGTAGCCCTCCTTGGTCAGGTACACCTTGAAGGTGCCCTTGTGCGGGGCCGTCACGCGGTACTTGAAGGTGTACGACCCACTGCGCACGCTCGTCGCCGGCCAGTCCGCGCGAGCCAGATCGAGACCCTTGAACTCGTCGGCGTTCGCGCTGCACAGCTTCCCGTCGGGGATGAGGGTCTGGTGCCGTCCGCCGGCGTCGCCGATGCGGACGCCGTTCCAGTCGTAGAGCGCCTGCGTGCCGCCGACCGTGATCGCCGCCTTGCACGCGGCCGACTTCGGGCTCTCGGGGCCCTCCGCGTAGCACTGGGCGACCCGGCTCACCGGATCGCCCAGCGTGCCGTGCGCCGACGCGGGTGCCGCGGCGAGCGCGGTGAGGGCGAGCGGGGCCAGGCCGAGAGCGGCGGCGGTGGCGGCCGTACGGCGTGCGGGCATGACGGAACTCCTCGGAAGCGGTGCTGACGGGTGCCGGATCCAAGAAACCGTGAAATCGCGCGCTTGTGGCGGCCGGGAACGATCTTTATGGCCCGCTTAAGGGACTGCTGAGACTGAGATCAGGTAGGTAGCGTGCGCGCATGACGAACGAGGAGATCCGGCTCGCCGGTCCGGGCGACGTACCGCGCGTGAAGGCCGTGACCGATGCCGCGTACCACCACTACATCGAGCGCATCGGTGTGGTGCCGCAGCCCATGCGGCGGGACCACGCGGCGGCCGTGGCGGCGGGGCGGGTGTACGTCACGGGCGATCCCGTGACCGGCCTGGTGGTCGTAGAGGAGCGCGCGGACCATCTCTACCTCGACAACATCGCCGTCCACCCCGACGCCCAGGGAACGGGCGTGGGGGGACGGCTGCTGCGGTTCGTGGACGCACACGCGCGTGCGCTCGGCCTGCCCGAGGTCAGGCTCTACACGAACGCGATGATGTGGGAGAACCAGAAGATCTATCCGAAGTACGGCTACGAGGTCGTGGAACGGAGAGTGGACGGGCCTTACGACCGCATCCACTATCGAAAGCGACTGGGCTGAGCCGCGCCGTCAGCCGTCCGGCCACCAGGTGCGTGCGATGTCCTTGCGCACCTCCGGGCGTCCTGCGGGGCGCTCGTCGGCCTCCTCGCGGATCCGGCGGGCGTCCGTCCTCTTCAGGGGCTTCTGCACGGTAGTACGGCGCATGGCTGCCTCCTTCAAGGCCTACCGAGTTCCGCGTTCTCACGGAGGTAGACCCTTTTGGGGAGAGTTACTCATCGGCGGCGATCTGTCAGTGGCGGTCATCACGATTTCGACTGGCTTTCGAGCGATGTTCCGGTGGCGTCTGATTGTCAGTGGTGGATGCCAGTCTGGTGACCATGACCGATCACAAATCATTCGAAGCCGACGCGGGTGCGGATGGGGTGGATTGGAACGCGCAGGCCGCCTTTTTCGACGAGGAGCCCGACCACGGCCTGCGCGACCCGCGGGTGCGGGCCGCCTGGGCCGAGCGGCTGCGCTCCTGGCTGCCGGGCCGGGCCTGTGACGTACTCGACCTCGGCTGCGGCACCGGCAGCCTGTCGCTCCTCGCGGCCGAACAGGGACACCGCGTCACCGGAGTCGACAGCGCCCCGGCGATGGTGGACCTCGCGCGCGCCAAACTCGCTGGTCGTGACGCCGCGTTCCTGGTCGGTGACGCGGCGGCACCGCCGGTGGGGGAGCAGCGCTTCGACGTCGTCCTCGTACGGCACGTGCTGTGGGCGCTCCCCGACCCCGGCCGCGCCCTGCGCCACTGGCGGCAGTTGCTGCGCCCCGGGGGCCGCCTGGTCCTCGTCGAGGGTGTCTGGGGCACGGTCGGCCCGGTCGGCATACCCGCCGCCCGCCTCACCGCCCTCGTGGAGCCGCTCGCCGGGCAGGTGCGCGTGGAGCGGCTGTCCGACGATCCGGCGCTGTGGGGGCGGACGGTGGAGGACGAGCGGTACGCCGTGGTGGCTGCTGTCTAGGCCAGGAGTTCCGCCATGCCGCCGTCGGTCCGGGCGTACGTCTCGAGCTCGTCGAGTGCCGTGACGGCGCGGGCCGCCGCCTCGGGGTCCCGCTCCGCGAGACCGCTGTCGGCGAACTCGTCCTCGTCCAGGCGCAGTACGTCCGTGCCGTCGGCGGAGCGCCACAGGTCGAGGTCGAGATCCTCGACGACCAGCTCGGCGCCGTCGAGCACGGCGGGGCGGGTCACGTCGCAGTACCAGCCCTTGAGCGTGCCGTCGCCGGCGCGGACCTCCTTCACGGCGTACCAGCGGTCCCGCCAGTAGTGCTCGGTGAACACGTCCCCGGGCTCGAAGCGGACGAAGCCGAAGTCACGGACGCCCTCGCCCGCCCAGGGCGCGCGGACGGCGACGTGGTTGCCGTCGTCCAGCAGGAGCTCGCTCCGGTAACGGATCTTCGTCCGGCCCGCCTTGACCAGGACGACCTCCAACTCGCCGGGTCTCTCAGCCGAGTTCCCGGACATACCGCACCTCCGTCGCCGCCGTCTCGTAACCGAACCACTTGTTGATCGCGATCATCGGGCCGTTGCCCGTGTCGTTGCCGGTGACGGCCTCCGTGAACCCCGCGGCGCGGGCGCGGTGCAGGGAGTCGTTCTTGGCGAGCTTGGCGAGGCCCTTGCCACGGAAGTCACGGGCCGTGCCGGTCATGACGGTGCCGTAGCGGGTGCGTGCGTCGGTGCGGGCCATGCTGAAGGCGACGGGGCGGCCGTCGACGACGGCGACCGTGGTCAACTCGTGGTTGATCAGGGGGTGGTGCCAGGTCTCCCGGAGCCAGGCCTCGTAGTCCGAGAACTCGTTGTCGACATCGCTGGGTTCGTCGGCCACGGTCGCCGCGTCCAGCTCGAAGAGGGGACGCGGGTCGGCCTCGAAGTCGGTGCCCGTGCGCAGTTCCACACCCGGCGGCGGGGTCTCGAGCGGGGGCAGCGTGCCGTTCGCGAGGTCCAGCAGGAGGAAGTGCGCGGAGCGGCTCGCGCGGTAGCCGCGGCGTTCGGCGAAGGCCCGGTTGGCCGGCTCGTCGAGGACCCAGGCGTACAGCCTGCTCACGCCGAGCGCGGCGAGATGCTCCTCGGCGGCGTTCACCAGCAGCGTGCCCGCGCCGCGGCCGGTCCGCTCCGGATGCACGTACACGTTGACGTAACCCTGGCCGGGCTCCGGGCTGTCGTACACGAGGCCGACCTGGGCGGTGCCGATCACCTCGCCGTCCTGCTCCGCGACGAGGGGGCGGTAGTGGGCGTCGGGGTGCATGTGGAGGAGGTCGTAGGCGAGGGAGTCCGGGGAGTACAGCATGAACGGGAGGGCCAGGTCACGGACCCGGACATAGGCCTCCAGGTCGGCTCGGGCGTCGGCGCGCAGCTCGCGCACGGTCACAGTCATGTGAGCGGACGCTACGGGGGAGACGGGCCGTGCTGCCTCCCATTTTCCGGCGGGCTTGAGGCGGGGGGACGGGGCGGTGCGGAAGAATCGGGGACGTGACCTTGAAGATCGACATCGACGACAGCGCGCCGCCGTACGAGCAGGTGCGGGCGCAGATCTCCGAGCAGGCGCGGTCGGGGGCGCTGCCGGTCGGCTACCGGCTGCCCACGGTGCGTGGACTGGCCGAGTCGCTGGGGCTCGCCGCGAACACCGTCGCCAAGGCGTACCGGGCGCTGGAGAGCGACGGGGTGATCGAGACGCGGGGGCGCAACGGGACGTTCGTCGCGGCGGCGGGAGCGGCGGCGGAGCGTGAGCTGGCGTCGGCGGCGCAGGCGTACGTCGAGCGGGCTCGGCGGCTGGGCGTGGACCGGGACGCGGCGCTGGCCGCCGTACGGGATGCGCTGCGGGCGGCCCACGACGCCTGAGTCTCAGCGACCTGCGACGGCCTGCGACGCCTGAGTCTCAGCGGCCTGCGACGGCCTACGACGCCTGAGTCTCAGCGGCCTGCGACGGCCTACGGCGCCTGAGTCTCAGTGGACCAGGGTCTCGAAGGTCCGCGCGTTCTCCACCGCTGCCGCATTCGGGTCGTTGTTGAAGTACACGTACACGTCGTCCTTCGCCGACCAGGTGTCCTCGATGCGGTGCGCCCAGGTCTCCAGTGAGCGCCTGCCGTAGCGCGGCCAGTCCTTGGCGCGGCCCTCGTGGAAGCGGACGTAGCCCCAGTCCGTCGTCCGCCACAGCGGGGTGACCGGGTGGGCGCGGACGTCGGCCCAGCACAGGGCGGCGGCGCGGGACTCCAGGACCTCCCGGACCTCCGGCGTCCACCAGGACGCGTGCCGGGGTTCGACCGCCACCCGCGTCCCCGAGGGGAAGCAGGCCAGGCAGGCGTCCAGGAGCCGCGCGTCGGCCTTCAGGGTCGGGGGGAGCTGGAGGAGCACCGGGCCGAGCCGGGTACCCAGCCCTTCCGCGTGGCTCATCAGCCGGTGGACCGGCTCCTCGGGGTCCTTCAGGCGCTTGATGTGGGTGAGGTAGCGGCTCGCCTTCACCGCGACCACGAAGTCCGCCGGCACCCGCTCCCGCCATGCCGCGAAGTTCTCCCGGGACGGCAGCCGGTAGAAGGCGTTGTTGATCTCCACGGTCGGGAAGTGCGCGGCGTACTCCTCCAGCCAGAGCCGCATCGGGCAGCCGTCCGGATAGAAGGCGCCGCGCCAGTCCTTGTACTGCCAGCCCGACGTACCGACGTAACGGGTCATACATCCATCAAAGCACCGTCACAGATACAGGCCCGCGTCCGCCCCGTCCCGCGGCTCCGGCAGCGCGGTCGGAGAGGTGCCCCGGCGCAGCGCGTACAGCTCCGCCAGGGTGGCGCCCTCGCGGCCCACGCCCTCCTCGGAGCCCAGCCAGGCCACCGCCTCCGCCCGGGTCAGCCGGCCCACCTCGATCCTGGCCAGACAGCGGCCGGGGCGGACCACCGCCGGGTGCAGGCGCTCCAGGTCCTCGTTGGTGGTGACCCCCACCAGGACGTTGCGCCCCTGGCCCAGCAGGCCGTCGGTGAGGTTGAGCAGCCGCGACAGGGCCTGCCCGGCCGTGTGCTTGGCCTCGCCGCGGATCAGTTCGTCGCAGTCCTCCAGGAGCAGCAGCCGCCATCGGCCCTTGCCCGTCGCGTCGTCCTCGCCGATCGCGATGTCCATCAGATAGCCGACGTCGGAGAAGAGCCGCTCGGGGTCGAGGACGCAGTCCACCTGGCACCAGTCCCGCCAGGAACGGGCCAGCGTACGCAGCGCCGAGGTCTTGCCGGTGCCCGGCGGGCCGTGCAGCAGGAGCAGCCGGCCCGCGATGTCCTGCGGGGTCGTCTTCATCAGCCGGGTCATCGCGTCCGCGACCGGCGCGGTGTAGTTCTCCCGCACCTCGTCCCACGTGCCCGCCGAGATCTGCCGGGTCGTGCGGTGCGGGCCCCGGCGCGGGGAGACGTACCAGAAGCCCATCGTCACGTTCTCCGGCTGGGGTTCGGGTTCGTCGGCCGCCCCGTCCGTCGCCTCGCCGAGCACCTTCTCGGCCAGCTCGGCGCTGGTCGCCGTCACCGTGACGTCGGCGCCGCGGTTCCAGCGGGAGATCAGCAGCGTCCAGCCGTCGCCCTCCGCGAGTGTCGCGCTGCGGTCGTCGTCCCGCGCGATGCGCAGCACCCGGGCGCCGGCCGGGAGCAGGGACGCGCCGGACCGGACACGGTCGATGTTGGCCGCGTGCGAGTACGGCTGCTCGCCCGTCGCGAAGCGGCCGAGGAACAGCGCGTCGACGACGTCGGACGGCGAGTCGCTGTCGTCGACGTTGAGCCGGATCGGCAGAGCGTCGTGTGGGTTCGCAGACATGCTCGCCATGATCCGGCACGGGCACGCCGATCGCACCCGGTTTCCGTAGTGCGTCCGGAGTGTCGGATGGGACCATTTGCTTCCCTTCCGTCCTGTTACAGAGCTGTGCAATGACAAGGCCTGCCCCAGGTGCCCTTCCCGCGTCTACTGTTGCCCTTGATGGGACGTCATGGGTGGAATTCGGGGGCACTGCGGTGGCGGCTCACCGCGCTGCTCGGCGTGGGCGCGGCCGCTCTGGCCCTGGTCGTGACCCTCCTCAACACGCTGCCCGGCAACGGGGCGAGCACCGACGGCACCACCAGCAACGGCAGCAGGGCGCACGGCACGCCCACCAGCACGCCGGACGCCGGGACCCCGGACGTCGGCTGGGGCTTCACCCACACCCAGCACAGCGCCGACGAGGGCAGCTCCACCGCCGTCGAGCGGGTCGAGGGGCGGATCGCGGACGTCGGCGGACTGCCGCAGAACCAGCACCTCATGGGCTGGGGCGCGGACAACCCCGAGCCGGTCGAGGGGCGTTACGACTTCGAGGACATGGACCGGCGCATCGACTTCATCCGCGCCTCCGGCTCCACCCCCGTCGTCACGCTGTGCTGCGCCCCGGACTGGATGAAGGGCGGCGAGCCGGGCGTCGGCAACACCGACTGGAGCCAGTCCGCGCTGGAGACCGCCCCGGAGCCCGCGCACTTCAAGGACTTCGCCGCCCTCGCCGCGACCGTCGCCAAGCGCTATCCGGACGTCCGCCACTTCATCGTCTGGAACGAGTTCAAGGGCTTCTGGAACGACGCCGAGGCCCGCTGGGACTACGAGGGCTACACCAAGCTCTACAACCTCGTCTATCAGGCGTTGAAGAAGGTCGACCCGGACATCATGGTCGGCGGCCCGTATCTGGTGATGGACAGTGTCGACCCACGTTCGGAGGAGGCGTCCCAGACCTTCAAGGGGCCCTGGGGCGCCATGGACCAGCGCATCCTCGACGCCTTCGACTACTGGAACAAGAACAAGGCCGGCGCCGACTTCGTGGTCGTGGACGGCTCCAGCTACACCAACGACGACGAGATGCTGCCGGACGAGTTCGCGGCGACCGACAAGTTCACCGCCGTCAGCCGGTGGGTGCGGCAGCGGACCGGCAACCTGCCGCTGTGGTGGGCCGAGTACTACGTCGAGCCCGCCGACGCCCAGGACGAGCGCGAGGGCTGGTCCGAGGACCGCCGGGTCGCCGTCCAGGCCGCCGGCATGATCGCCCTCGCCAAGGGCGGCACCACGTCCGCCCTCTACTGGAACCCGGAGAACGAGAAGGGTACGGACTGCGCGGGCTGCCTGTGGACGCCGACGAACGGGAAGGACGGCGGGCAGGAGCTGCCCATGTTCGACCTGGTCAGCCGGTTCAGCAAGGCGTTCGGGCCGGGGACCGACTTCGCGACGGTGCCGGTGGCGGCGGACGACGTGCCCAACGTCCGGGTCCTCGCCACCGACCGGACGGTCCTCGTGGTCAACACCCTGGACCGGCAGATCAGCGCGAAGGTCGACGGCAAGCGGTTCGACATGCAGGCGTACGAGGTCAAGTGGCTCACCCGGTGAGCCGGATGAGCCACTGAGCCTCACTTCATCGTCAGGAACCGCTGCACCAGCGAAGCGAACAGCACCGCCAGCAGCGGCAGCGAGAACCAGAAGCTGCTCTGCAGCCAGCGCAGTTGCCGCACCCCCGGCCGCACCGCGACCCGGACCACCTCACGCGCGGTCAGCAGCACGATCAGCGCCAGCGCCGCGAGCCCGCCGACCACCGACCACGGCGTCCAGGTCACCTGCGGCCCGATCGGCCCCGGGTCCGCCTTCGCGACCTTGCCCGCGGGCTGTTTGGCCAGCGTGTACATGGTGACGTCCGCGTTGACGAAGACCTTCTTCAACTCGGCCCGCTTGTCGAGGTTCTCGATCAGCCGCGGCTCCCAGGACGTCGAGTAGCCGACGTCCATCTCCAGATATGTGACCTGACTGCGGTTGATCATCAGATACGAGTTCGGCCCCGCGTCCCGCAACGCCTTCACCAGGCTGGACACCAGCACCGGGTCGGCGGGCGCGAGCGTCGGCACGTACTCGACCTTCTCCATGTCCCGCGCGCCCCACGGCATCGCCGGCGTCACGTTGTCGACCGTGTCGTTGCTCAGCCACAGCAGCCGTACCGTCGGATCGTCGTGGGCGTACACGTACTCCATGGCGGTGACCTCGCCGGGCCTGATCCGCTCGAACGGCTCGTTGCCCCAACGGGCCACCAGGAACCCGGACATGAGCAGCAGACCCGCCAGCACCGCGGCCATCGGCGCCAGGCTCACCCGGTCCTTGTCGCGTTCCTTCGCCGTGACGCCGGTGCGCGGGAACAGCGCGAGCCCCATGAGGAGGGCGGCGCCCGGCAGGGCGAACATGAACACGCGCAGCGCCATCTCGCCGCCGTAGGACTGCATGCCGAACCCCAGGAACGGCACGAACGTCAGGACGAGCAGTGAGCGCTCCCGGTAGTGGTGGTCGCGCCGCCGCCACCAGCCCCAGCAGGCGAAGGCCATCACGCCGCCGGCGAGGGCCACGCGCGTGTAGAGGACGAGCTTGTGCGAGGAACTGCCGCCCTCGATACGGCCCGACACCGACGACGACACATTGCCGCCGACCCCGCCGACCCCGCCGAACAGGTCGTCGAAGTGCCCCGACCAGTACGGCTCGGCCATGAAGCCCACCCACACCGCCACCAGCACGGCGAACAGGATGGGCAGGCCGCGCAGTTCGGACTTGCCGATCAGGACCAGGGCCGCCAGCACGCCCAGCATCACGAACGGGGTGAGCTGGTGGGCCGGGACGCTCGCCGCGAACAGGCCTATGACCACCATGAGGAGGACGGCCCGCTGGCGCCGGTCGGTCGGTTCGACCTCCACCTCGCCGGGGCGCTTCTTCGTCCAGATCACGCGCGGGGCGCGGAAGTAGACGAGCAGGATCGCCGCGAAGACCAGGTAGAGGAGGTAGGTGAAGCCCTGCGGGGAGAAGTAGTCCTGGCCGACCCAGCCGGACAGCACGAACACCCACAGGCCGGTCCACTTGGCCTTCCAGCTCGCCCGCATCGAGCGCACCAGCAGGAACATCGGGGCCAGATAGAGGAGTTGGATGGCCAGCGGCCACCAGCGGATGAGCTCGGTGAAGTCCGTGACCCCGCAGGCCTGGGCGACGAACGCGGCCGCCGCGAAGAAGCCCGGCCAGCTCCAGCGCGCGTCCAGGTCGGGCACCGCCGAACCGGTCCGGTCGATGTAGTCGAGGAAACCGAGGTGCTGCCAGGCCGTCGCGAAACGGGGTTCGGTCTCGATCACCGCGGGCAGCGCGTGCAGGGACACCACGGTCGCGAGCAGCGCGATCAGCAGCAGCGCCTTGTGCTCGCGGTCCAGCCACAGCAGCGAGCCGAACGACAGCACCAGGAGGGCCGCGCCGATCAGGGTGGGCAGCGGCAGCACCGAGATCAGCCCGAGCCCGCCCATCCGGTCCAGGTCGGCCTCGCCGAGCCCCAGCGCGGGCACCCAGTAGAGCAGGAGCGCGGCGGTCAGCAGACAGCCGACGATCAGCCCGACGCGGGTGGGGTGGAGCCGGTCGCGCCAGGAGAGCGGCGGGTCGGCGTCGGATGCCGGCACCTCTTCGGGCACGTTCGCGCCGAGCCGTACGGTGCCCTCGTCCTCTCGTACCCCTGCCCGCAACGGCCCAGGAGGCTCGTAAGGCTCGAACGGCGCGTCCACCTCCACCTCGGCGGACGTCTGCACCGGGCCCAGCGACGCCTCCGACCCGGGTTCCCGCTCCTCCACCGGCAGCCCCACCTCGGGCAGCTTCTGCGCCCAGGTCGGCCGGTGCGGTGCCGGGGGGACGATGGGGATGCCGGTGGGCGGGGTGCCGGGTCCCGGGCGGACGTCCGGGCGGCGCTCGAGGTGGTCGAAGTCGACGTGGATGCCGAGGGCGAGGGTGTCCTGGTCGAGCGCCCAGGCGGGCCCGCGCCTGCGGGTTCCCGGGGTGACGGACACCTCGCGCGCCCCCAGATCGGCGAGGTCGCCGTCGGGTGCCGCGTCCTCGGGGACGGCACCGGCCGGCGCGGCCCGCACGGTCCTGTACAGCCTGGGCGCGGCGATCGCCACGATCACCGCGAGCGAGGAGATCTCGGCGACGCCCGCGCCGGTCAGCCCCATGCGGGGGAGCAGGAGCAGGGTCAGGCCGAGCACCAGGGCGCACAACAGGCCCTGCAACCAGGCGAGTCCGGCGGTGCGGCTCTGCGCGCGCAGCACCGCGAAGTACGTCTCCATGACGACCCGCAGCACGGCGCCGACCGCGAACCAGCGCAGCAGCGGGGTGGCCGCGTCGGCGTACCCGGAGCCGAAGACGCCGAGGATCCAGGGCGCGCCGAAGAACAGCACCCCGGCGACCGGCA
Organism: Streptomyces sp. NPDC057280; assembly: GCF_042668605.1. Taxonomy (NCBI): domain Bacteria; kingdom Bacillati; phylum Actinomycetota; class Actinomycetes; order Kitasatosporales; family Streptomycetaceae; genus Streptomyces; species Streptomyces sp. NPDC057280. Next base: position 30,165 of record NZ_JBHUYR010000015.1, on the reverse strand, counting down.
GCATGATCCGCGCCATGCGCTTGAGCGCCGCCCGGGTGTTGGCGGCGAGCCGCCCGGGGTCGTGCGAGCCCTCGACGGTCAGCGAGGCGCCCATGTTGATGGCGAGCAGGTTGCAGGTGCCGCCGATGGTGGTGGTGATGTAGAAGTACGCGTTGTCCTCGGAGCTGACCTGCGAGGCCACGATCACCGGGACGAGATAGACGACCGCCAGCGAGAACAGCGAGCCGGTGTAGTCGCCGGCGAGGAACCGGCCGACCTCCCTGACGGTCGGCGGGTGCGCGTGGTCCTCGGTGGCCTTCACATGCCGGGGCACCAGCCGGCGGAACACCAGCCAGCCCAGCGGCAGCACCGACACCGCGATCGCCGCGACCCACGACACGAAGACACCGGCCGTCGGGATCGCCACCGCGAACGCGACCAGCAGCGCCAACTTGACCGCGGAGAACACGGTGTTGCCGAACGGCACCCAGATCGCGCTGCGCAGCCCGGTCAGCACGCCGTCCTGGAGGGTGAGCAGGTTCCAGGCGACGACGGCCGCGATGAAGCCGAGCCCGTTCACCGTCCCGTGCAGGAAGCGGTACGAGGGGCCCCACACGTCCAGCGTCAGCAGGAAGACGCCCGCGGCGAGCGCCACCAGCACCGAACTGCCCGCGTACGTACGGAAGATGAGCCGCCCGGTGGCGCGGCCGGAGACCGGGATGAAGCGGGCCAGGGCGCCGGTCAGAGTCACCGCGGTGAGACCGGCGAGGAACTTCATCGCGGCGATCGCGGCGGAGCCCTGTCCGACCGCGGAGTCGGAGTAGTAGCGGGCGGCGGCCAGCCAGAAGCCGAGGCCGAGCACGGCGGAGATCCCCGTGTTCAGCATCAGGGCGTAGGCGTTGCGGAACAGCTGGTTGCCGCCGGACGAGCGCCCCATGCCGGGCAGGCGCAGACGGCGCCCCGACTGCTCGGGCGCCTCGGTCGCGGGCTCGGTCGACTCGGTGGTGGTCGTCGTGTCAGACACGGGAAAGGATGGCCTTCCGGCGGACCTGGCGTGCTCTTCGGACCATGGCGTACCCCTTGGTGAACGCGCGGTCCCGGGCGAAGTTGCGGGCGATGGCCCGGCCTTCGATCAGGCGCTGGAACTCCTCGGCGTCCGTACTGCGGCGCACGGTCACCCGCAGCAGCGCGTACGGCCCCTGCCGGCGCCGCGCGAGTCCGTTGCCCACGGCCAGGGCCTGGGCGTACCCCGTCTCGCGGACCTTCTCGCGGACCCGGCGGCTGGAGTAGCCGTAGGGGTAGGCGAACGAGGCCGGGACGGTGCCGAGTTCGTCGGTGACGATCTCCTTGCAGAGGATCAGTTCACGGCGCAGGCTGTCGTCGTCGAGCTGGTCGAGCTGCGGGTGGGTGTGGCTGTGTCCGCCGATCTCCACACCCTCGGCGGCGAGTTCACGCACCTGCGGCCAGTCCAGCATGGTGTCCAGGGCGTGGCCGTTGTCGTGCGGGCCGCGCAGCCACGCCGTCGACACGAACAGGGTGGCGGCGAAGCCGTGCTTGGCGAGCACGGGCAGGGCGTGCCGGTGGACGCCCTCGTAGCCGTCGTCGAAGGTGACCAGGACGGGGCGCTCGGGCAGCGGGCGGCCGTCGCGCCAGTGCGCCGCGAGCTGGGCCGTGGTGATCGGTGTGCGACCCAAGTCCCCGATGGCGTCCATCTGTTGGCCGAAGGCCTCGGGCGTCACCGAGAGCTCCCGGGTGGCGTCGCTCGGGTCGGCCGCGATGGCGTGGTACATGAGGATCGGCACGCTCATCTCGGTCCTCCCTTGATCGGTCCTCCCTTGATCGGTCCTCCCTCGATCGGTCCCCCTTCGATCGGCGCCACCCGGAACGTGGCGCCGCCCTTCCGGGTCCGTACGCTCCCCACCACGTATCCGCCGGCGGCCGTCAGCACCCCGGCGACGATCGCGCCCGCGCGCCCGGCGCCGCCCGGCCGGGCCAGCACGGCGTCGCGCAGCCCACGGGCCACCCCGGCGGGCAGCACCCGGGTGGCGTACCGGCGTTCGGACTCAAGTCCCTTGTCCGCGCCGACACTTCGGGCCACCAGCGCCTTCGACAGGCCCTCGGCGTAGGCGCGCGTGCGGAAGTATCCGAAGTGCTCACGCGCCTCGGGTACCCGGTGGTGGATCACCGCGCGGTCGTCGATGAGCAGCACCGCGTCCGGTCTGGCCCGGGTGAGCCGGATGCACAGCTCCGTCTCCTCGCAGCCCAGCGGCCGCTTGTCGCCGTCGCGCCCGATGCCGGTGGCGAACCCGCCGGCCGCGTCGAACGCCGTACGCCGGAACGAGGCGTTGCCGCCCAGGACGTTGCGCACCCGGACCCGGCCCTCGGGCAGGCCCTTGTAGGTGCAGCCCACCACCCAGTCGAACTCCGCCGGGAACCAGGCGGGACGGCGGCCCGACGCCCAGATCGGCAGGGTGCGCCCGCCGACGGCCATCACCTCCGGGTCGGCGTACCCGGCGGCGAAGTGGCGCAGCCAGTCGCGCTCGGCGACGGCGTCGTCGTCGAGGAAGGCGATCACCTCGCCGTGCGAGGCGGCGATGCCGGTGTTGCGGCCCGCGGACAGGCCCCGGGGGCCCGCGTTGGCGAGCACCCGCACCTCCGCGACCTCCTTGTACTCCTTGGCCAGCCGGTCCAGGAGCGCCGGATTGTGGTCGACGACCAGCAGCGTCTCCCGCGCCGGATACGACTGCGCCCGCACCGAGGAGACCGCCGCGAGGATGTCCTCCCAGCGGTCCTCGGTGTAGACGCAGATCACGACGGAGACGTCGGGACCGCTCAAGACACCTCTCCCCGGACCGAGTCGAGCAGCGGGGAGTGGTGGGCCTGGCGGCGCAGCTCACGCCGGTTGGAGCGCTCGCCGAGGATCACCTTGAGCACCCGGAACCCGTCGCGCACCGCGCGCAGATTGCTCGCGCCGTGGATGCGGAGGTATTCGTAGCTCGGTATCTCCTGCACCTTCAGGCCCGCCTTGACCACCCGGATGTTGATGAGGGTCTCGATCTCGAAGCCCGTGCAGTCCAGGTCGATCTTGTCGAGGCAGTGCCGCCAGAACGCGTTGTAGCCGTAGCAGAGATCGGTGTAGCGGGCGCCGAACTTGCGGTTGACGATCGTGCACAGCGCCCAGTTGCCGAGCTTGCGGATGAAGGTCATGTCGTCGGTGCCGCCGCCGTTGGCGAAGCGGGAGCCCTTGGCGAAGTCCGCGCCCGAGACCAGGGCGGAGACATAGCTGAGGATCTCGTTCCCGTCGGCCGAGCCGTCCGCGTCGACCATCACGATGATGTCGCCGGTGCACGCCTCGAACCCGGTGATCAGCGCGTCGCCCTTGCCCTTGCCGGACTGCCGGACGACCTTGACCTCGGGCCACAGCTCGCGGGCCACCTCGACGGTGTCGTCGGTGGAGTTGCCGTCGACCAGGACCACTTCGTGGATCCAGTCGGGCAGCGTCTTGAAGACGTACGGGAGGTTCTCCGCCTCGTTCATGGCGGGGATCACGACGCTCACCGGCGGCGCGATGGCCAGGTGAGTGGAGACGGGCCGGTACTTGCCGGCCGTCGACGGCGGCTCCTGGCCCGTGGCCGCCGGGCGCAGAACTGAGCTCATGAGTCTGGTTCCCTCTCGTCCGGCTGGACCGCCCGCCCCTGGGCGGCCCGGCTGCTGTCCGGTTCGAAAGGGGGGTTGTTTCACCTACGGCATGCCGAAAGGAGTCTCCGAGCATGCCCGGGTGAGCTGGCAAAGCCGGCCGACGGCGAAAACGGCCGCCGGTCGCGCGGCACGACTCGGTCACCAAGTGCGGTCACCGAGCACGGCACCCCCCTACCGCGCCCCGCGCCGGCCTGTCGCGGTCCTTGAGCCCTCCCCTAGTACCGCGGACGACGGACCGATGCGGGTGAGATGTACGACGGTATTGACGATTGAACCCCTATGGCAAGACCTGGAACCAGGCCTCACGTTTTTGTTGGTTTGACCGTTACGGAGCCTTATTGGTTGTACGAACGCAGGCGTCCGATGTTCTTCAGCATCCGGTCGGCCGGCGCGAACAGCTCCGGCCGTGACTGGACGGTGTTGCGCAGCGCCCGGACGGGGGCGCGGCGCGCCCGGTGCCCGATCGCGACCGGGTGACGCCGGGTCACCCACCCCTCCGACACGGTGATCTCCCGTGTCTTCAGGGAGTCCTTGTACTCCTTCTGCCCCCGGCCGAGATCGAGGTACGCGATCCCGTCGGCGGCGGCCGCCTCGGCCATCCGCAGATGCAGGACGAGCCCCGGCGAGTACTTCGCCCAGGCCGGGTCGTACGCCGGGAACCAGCACGCGAGCACCCGCTCGGTGCGCAGCCCGAAGTGCGCCGCGACCGGCCGCTCGTCCGCGTAGAGCACGGACAGGATGCCCGCGAACGGCTCGGAACGGGTGTGGAACAGCCGCTGCACGAGATGGCTGATCCAGTCGTGGGCGAACCGGTCGCTGCGTCCGGTCCTGCGGTACTGCGCGGACTTCCAGCCCATCAGGGTGCGCAGCACCGCCGGGTCGCGCTCGTCGTGGACGTAGCGCACCCCGCCGGCGTCCCGGCCGAGCCTGCGTTCCTTGGCGAGTGTGGTCCGGGTGAACTTCGGTGCCCGGGACCGCAGATGGCGCAGATAGGCGTCGTAGCCCTGGTCGACGTCCATGACCGGGGACGGGAAGCTTGCCCGGGCCCCCGCGGCGAACGGCTCCTGGCCCTGGACCAGGTGGTCGAACTCCCAGACGGCGAGGCCGCAGGCGCGCAGCAGCTCCCTTGCGTCCCAGGTGAAACCGGGCCGGTGGACGAGCCCCTGGGCGTCCGAGACGCCGAGGCCGACGGCCCGGCCGACTCCGGTCGCGGTCCGCTGGAAGGGGAAGAAGGCGGCGGGCTCGCCGTCCTCCTGTACAACCGCGATCCGCACGCCCCGCCGGCACCGTCCGACGGCGAGCGCGAACTCGGGGGACAGGAACGGGTTCGCCAGCTCGGGCGAGCCCTGCAGATGCGCCTTGGACTGCATCGACGTCCACGCCGCCCGGTCGGCCGCGCTCAGCTCGCCGGGGCGGTACACGCTGATGTCCACGTCAGGGAGTCCGTCCCGTCGACGTACCACCGCGTCGCCGCCGTACCCACAGCAGCAGCAGGAGCAGCACGCTGATCGCGGCCACCGCCGCGACGCCGCCGCGGTAGGACCACCGGTGGGTGGCCAGCATGCCCTGGGCCACCAGCATGTTCACGACGACCGAGCCGGCCAGGGCGGTGAGCACCCGGGCGAGCGGTTCGAGGCCGCGCAGCGCGGCGGCGAGGGCGACGGCGGGCGCCGTCAGCAGGAAGAACAGGGTGAACGGGCCGCGCAGCGGCGAGTCCGCGCCGGCCAGCGCGAGCAGCGCGCCGAACCCGCCGACGGCCGTCGCGGCGCCCGCGAGCAGCGGCGAGAGGTCTCTCCCCGAGCCTCCGCCGGCCCCTGGCTCCGCGCCCTCGGCGCGAGCCCTTGACGATGTCCTGATACGTATGGTCTGCATTGGCGACTTTGCCCCCCGAAGCGCCGGATGCCGGGCTTCAATGTGACTCAGGCGCGTAGCGGCCGTCAAGAGTCCGAGGGCCCGGTGCGGGGGATGGTACGGACCATGGGACAAGTGTTCCCCGGAGGCTCAAGTCGCCTCCGGGGAACGGAAGTTCATGTGCGCACTACGGGACGAGCTTGAGGAGCTTGTTCGGCGAGCCGCTGCCCGCGCTGGTGACCACGCCGGAGGTGGCGCCGTTCACCAGGGCCGAGGCGACCGTGGCCGGGGTGGCCGAGGTGTGGCTCGCCAGGTAGACCGCCGCGGCGCCCGCGACGTGCGGGGTGGCCATCGACGTACCGGAGATGGTGTTGGTGGCGGTGTCGCTGGTGTTCCAGCCCGCCGTGATCGAGGAGCCGGGGGCGAAGATGTCCAGCGTGGAGCCGTAGTTCGAGTAGCTGGCCTTGGCGTCCGAGCTGGTGGTGGCGCCGACCGTGATCGCGCTGGCGACGCGGGCCGGGGAGTACGAGGAGGCGTTGGCGGAGCTGTTGCCGGCCGCGACCGCGTAGGTCACGCCGCTCGAGATGGAGTTGGCGACCGCCGTGTCCAGCGAGGTGGAGGCTCCGCCCCCGAGCGACATGTTGGCCACGGCCGGGGTGGTGTGGTTGTTGGTCACCCAGTTGATGCCCGCGATGACGCCGGCCGTGGTGCCCGAGCCGTTGTTGTCGAGCACCCGCACCGCCACGATCTTCGCCTTCTTGGCGACGCCGTAGGTGGTGCCCGCGATCGTGGTGGCGACGTGGGTGCCGTGGCCGTTGCCGTCGGAGGCGGTGGTGTCGCCGTCGACCGCGTCGTAGCCGTAGGAGGCGCGGCCGCTGATCTGGCTGTGGGTGATGCGCACGCCGGTGTCGATGACGTAGACCGTCACGCCGCTGCCCGCGCTGTCCGGGTAGGTGTACGTGCCGGACAGCGGAAGCGCGGCCTGGTCGATGCGGTCGAGGCCCCAGGGGGCGCTGGACTGCGTGGTGTCGGTCAGCTTCACGACCTGGTTCTGCTCGACGTGGGCCACGGCCGGGTCGGCCGCGAGTCTCCTGGCCTCGGTCGCCGAGAGGGTGGCCGAGTAGCCGTTCAGCACGGTGCCGAACGTCTTCCTGACCGTGCCGCCGTACTCCTTGACCAGGTTCTTGCCGGCGGCCGAGGTCGCCTTCAGGCCGGCGGACCCGGTCTTGAGGGTGACGATGTAGCTGTCCTTGATCGCGGTGGGGGAGTCGGCGGCAAGGACCTTGCCCTCGGCCGGGGCGGCCTGTGCGGGGAGGGCGGTGAGCCCACCGACGAGGGCGGCCGTCGCCAGGCCGGTTATCGCGGTGAACCGGAGCTTCTTGCTACGCAGTTGTGCCATTACGAGGGAGTCCTCCTCATAGGCGACGCGCGCCGGGGTCGGGCGGGCGTCTGTGGGGGATGCGCGCGTGATCGCGCACACAACCCGGAACGTCGCGTTCCCGTCTCGGGCTGAGTAAAGAGTGGGTCATCTACGGGCGTGGCTCAAGGGAGTTGAGCACCCGTCAACAAATCTGTCATGCCCACGTAATCAAAAGCGCCGCGAACGCGCGGCGTCGCGGTGTGTGAAGCCTGAAAAGTCTTGGCATGGACACTTCCCGTCAACACGCGTAGTTGCTACGACGGTTGTGGCAGAGATCCTGCTAAAGGGAGGTTCCATGAGACGTTCCCGATTTGCCGCTTACGTCACCACGCTCCTCCTCGCCGCCGGCGCCGCCCTCACCGGGGCGACCTCGGCCCAGGCGGCGACCGGCCCCTATGTGGCCCTCGGCGACTCCTACTCGTCCGGGGTCGGCGCCGGCAGCTACATCTCCTCGAGCGGCGACTGCAAACAGAGCACGAAGGCCTACCCCTACCTCTGGGCCGCCGCCCATTCACCCTCGTCGTTCAGCTTCAAGGCCTGCTCGGGCGCTCGAACGGGTGATGTTCTGGCGAACCAGCTGGGCACCCTCAGCACCGGCACCGCGCTCGTCACCATCAGCATCGGCGGCAACGACGCCGGCTTCTCCGACGTCATGACGACCTGCGTCCTCCAGTCCGACAGCTCCTGCCTGTCCCGCATCAACACCGCCAAGGCGTACGTCGACTCGACGCTGCCCGGACAGCTCGACACCGTCTACTCGGCGATCCGCAGCAAGGCACCCAACGCCCATGTGGTCGTCCTCGGCTACCCGCGCTTCTACAAGCTCGGCACCACCTGCGTGGGCCTGTCCGAGACCAAGCGCTCGGCGATCAACGGCGCCGCCGACTACCTCGACGCGGCCGTCGCCAAGCGCGCCGCGGACCACGGCTTCACCTGGGGCGACGTCCGCGGCACCTTCACCAACCACGAGATCTGCTCCGGCAGTTCGTGGCTGCACAGCCTGAACTGGCTCAACATCGGCGAGTCGTACCACCCCACCGCCTCCGGCCAGTCCGGCGGCTATCTGCCCGTCCTGAACAGCGCGGCCTGAGCCTCACTCAGTCGCAGTGGGAGAGGGGGAGGCCCCGCCCGTCGGGGTCTCCGTCTCGCAAGTCACCGAGAAGGGAACGGAGTTCGACGTCCGGTGCTGCGGATCGCGCACCTCGACACTGATCTCGTTCTGATACGTCCCGCTGTCGTCGTACGTCGTCACGAACGCCGTGTCCTGCTTGGACTTCCCGCCGCCCTCCGGGAACGACAGCGTCTTCCAGCCCTGGTCCACGACCTTGCCGTCCTTGGACTTCCAGCGGTACGTCACCTGCGCCGGCAGCCGGCCCACCGTGATCGTCGCCGTGAAGGTGGGCGCCTCGGCCTGCGCCGGCGGACAGCTCCCCGAGTACTCCGTGTGCGCGCCGGACAGCACGACCTGCACGGTCTGAGGTGCCGGCGCGCTGGTGGTCGGCGTGGCCGGCTCGGACGAGGAAGGCGGCGGCGCCGCGGTGTCCTGCTCGGTCCTGCTCGGCGTGGTCGCGCTGCGGCTGGTGCCGCTGCCGGTGCCGGCGTCGCCACCGCCGTCGTCCCGGTTGAGCAGCGCGTACGTCAGTCCCGCGACCGCCAGCGCCAGGGCGGCGACGCCCGCGATCAGGACGACCGCGGCACGGCGGTTGCGGTCGGGAGGCTCGGGCGCCGGCGTCGGCGCGGCCCGGGTGGGTGCCGTGGGCGGCAGCGGTGCCGTCGGCGGCTCCTCGCGGTACCCGGCGAACGTCGGTGTATACGGAAGGGGAGCGGTCGGGACCGCGCCGGTGCGGAGGGTGCCTCCCGCCGCGACGATCCGCAGATCCTGCTCGGCGCGGTCGGCGGGCAGCCGCTCGGCGGGGTCCTTGCGCAGCAGCCCCTCGATCACGGGCGTGAGGGGACCGGCCCGGTGCGGTGGCGGCAGCTCCTCGTCGACGATCGCGCGCAGGGTGCTCAGCGGGGTGTTCTGCCGGAACGGGGAGTTGCCCTCGACCGCCGCGTACAGCAGCACGCCCAGCGACCACAGGTCCGACTCCGGACCCGGCGTGTGCCCCAACGCCCGCTCCGGGGCCAGGAATTCGGGCGAGCCGATCACCTCGCCGGTCATCGTCAGCGCCGAACTGCCCTCGACCATGGCGATGCCGAAGTCGGTGAGCACCACCCGCCCGTCGTTCGACATCAGCACGTTGGCCGGCTTCACGTCCCGGTGCAGCACCCCCGCCTCGTGCGCCGCCCGCAGCGCGGAGAGGATCTCGGCGCCGATGTGCGCCGCGCGCTGCGGCGGCAGCGGGCCCTCGGCGTCCAGCACGTCGGCGAGCGAGACGCCCCTGACCAGCTCCATGACGATCCAGGGGCGGCCGTCCTCGGTGGCCACGTCGTACACCGTCACCACGTTCCGGTTGGCGACCCGGGCCGCGGCCCACGCCTCGCGCTCCAGCCGGGCGTACATCCGCTCCACCTCGGAGGCCGGCAGTCCGGCCGGCGCCCGCACCTCCTTGACGGCGACCTCGCGGTGCAGCACCTCGTCGCGGGCGCGCCACACGGTTCCCATGCCGCCCTCGCCGAGCGGGGACAGGAGGCGGTACCGGCCGGCGATCAGACGTTCACGGCCCGGTTCTTCGGACACGGGCGTCCCCCTCTTCGCAACGTTCGCAGCGTCCGCGACTACGCGACCCCGCTTGTCTCCGCATGACTTCGCGTGATTTCTCCCCAAAAGTAGCTCAGCCGAATGCGGATGCCGCCCCCTTGAGCACCATTCCAGCCCCGAGCGCCACCACGAGGAACGCCGACAACAGGGGCGCGTGCCGACGCACGAGTGCCGTGACCGGATGCGTGGTCCAGCGCGGACGCCGGTCCAGCAGCCGGTTCATCCCGGTACCCAGCCTGACGACGGCGAACCCCGCCGCGCTGAGTGTGAGCGCGAGCCCGACGCCGTAGGCGACGACGAGCAGGAACCCGAACCAGGCCTGCCCGAGCGCCATCGCGCCGACGAGCACGACGACCGCGGAGGGGCTGGGCACGAGCCCACCGGCGAAGCCGAGAAGGATCGTGCCGCGGAGGGTGGGGGCGATGGAGTGGGTGTGGGTGAAGCCGCCGTGGGTGTGCTCGATGGTGCGGGAGTGGGAGTGAGGGTGGGAGTGGGGGTGGGGGTGGTCGTGATCGTGCGAGTGATCGTGCGGATGGGGATGCGGATGCGGGTGATCGCGGGCTTGCGGCTCCGCGGCGGTGCGGGTGTGCGCGGCGACCAGGGCCAGTTCGCGCGCCGGGGTCTTTGCGGGCCCGTGCGGATGTCCGTGCCCGTCACCGGGTCCGTGGTCGTGCCCGTGCCCGTCATCGTGCCCGTGCCCGTGTTCATGTCCGTGGTCGTGGTCGTGGTCGTGGTCGTGGTCATGGCCGTGGTCGTGGTCGTGGTCGTGGTCATGGCCGTGGTCGTGCCCGCGTTGCCGCCAGGCCCGTCGTACGAGGGTGAGCCCCGCCCCCGTCACCAGCACCCCGCTCGCCACGCCCAGCCAGGTGATCACCGAGGGCGCCGCTCCCGAGCCCGCCGTGACGAGAAGGCCCAGGGCGACCACACCGAGGGTGTGGGTGACCGTGACCGACGCGGCCAGGGGCATGACGTCCTTGAGGCGGGCCTTGCCGCCGCGGGCGGTGGCCACCGCGGCCATGAGCGTCTTGCCGTGGCCCGGCGCGAGCGCGTGGAGCGCGCCGAGGGCGACGGCGATGAACAGGGCGAGCGCGGCGAAGCCGACGGTGAGGTCGTGGCGGGCGACCAGGGAGTCCAGCGCCCGCGTCCAGCGGTCGGCGCCGCGCGGGAGGACGGAGGCGGCCGGGGCGTCCTCGCGGTCCTCGGCCAGGGCGGGGCCGCCGGGGCGGACGCGCACGGCGGCGGTGGTGGTGTCGGCGGGGGAGGAGAGCAGCTTCCCCGGGTAGCTGGTCAGTTCGTGGGAGACCGACGTCTTCGGTACGTCCGACGCGGTGAGCGTCATCCGGTCTCCGCGCGCGGTGATCTCCCGCCAGCCGGGCCCGGAGTCCGTCCCCGCGCTGTGGAAGGCCAGCGCCACGGTCGCGTCCTCGGGGAGCGGTGCCGTCAGCTCGCACTCCACGCGGAGGGTGTCGAGCCCGGCCTGACCGGGCCGGACCGTCGCCTTGCTGCTCCGGACGCTCAGGCGCGCCGCGACACCGTCGACCGTGACCTCGCTGCCCTGCGCGGCCGTCGCGCAGCGCTGCCGGGCCCACCCGGTCATGCCCTGCTTCTCGATGTCCGGCTCGGCCTGGGTCGCCGGGATCTCGGCGAGGTCCTCGACATGGTCGACGCGGAGCTGTCCGGGGGCGGCGACGAGTCCGTCGTAGCGGTTGACGGTGAAGTTGCCGAGGGGGTGCGCGCTCGCGCTGCTGGAGGGGACGAGCACGAGCGCGCACGCGGCCGTCAGGACGGCCGCACCGGAGGCGAACAGGCGACGGGACTTCACTTGGCCGCCTCCAGGGTCTTCAGCGCCTTACGGGCCTCAGCCGCGCCGAGAGTCGAGAAACCGGGGTTCAGCTTCAGGGCGGCCTCGAGGTGGGTGCGGGCGTCCTTCGTGTGGCCCGTGGCCCGCTCGATCATGCCGCGGTGGTAGAGGAACGCGGCGTTGCGGTAGCCGGTGGCGGTGGCCCGGCGGGCGTAGGGGAGGGCTTCGGCGTCCTTGCCGTTGACGTGCAGGGCCCAGGCGAGGGCGTCCGCGGTGTGCACGGTGTGCCGGCGTTTCCACTCGGCGCGGGCCGCGCGCAGCGCCGCGGCCTTGTCGCCGTGGTCGGCGGCGGCGAGGGCGGTGTCGAGGTCGGCGTTGACGCCGTTGGCACGGGCGAGGGCGGTCCAGGCGTCGACGAGCGCGTACTGGTCGTCGGCCTTCTCCTGGTCACCGGCCTGCTGGTACAGCTCGCCGAGCTCGACGAGCGGGCCGGGCAGCGGGTAGCGGGCGACGACGTCCTCCATGTTCTTGAGGGCGGCGGCCCGGTCGCCGCTCGCGGCCTGGGCGCGGGCCCGGCCCTCGAGCGCGGGGACGTAGTCCTCGTCGGCGGCGAGGGCGCGGGCGTAGGAGGTGAGGGCCGCCTCGTAGTCGCCCTGGTTGAAGGCGAGCTGACCGAGCTGGGCGGCGACGTACGCCACGTCGCCCGGGGTGGTCGCGGAGGCGAGGGCCTGCTTCAGCACCCGCTCGGCGGTGCTGACGTCACCGCGCAGCTCCCGTACGTACGCGTACCGCGTGAAGACCGGGACGCCGGGCTTGCGGGCGTCGGCCGTGTCGGCGGCCTTCGCGGCGTCGGCGTACCGGCCGAGTTCGACGAGGGCGTCGACGCGGGAGGACAGGGCGCGTTCGTCGTAGGGGTTCTGCCGCAGCACCTGGTCGGCGTACCGCAGGGCGTGGGCGAAGTCGTGCCGGGCCGCGGCGAGGGCGGCGCGGCCGGCGAGGGCCTGTTCGTTGTCCGGCTTCAGCTTCAGTGACCGGTCGAGGGCCTTGTCGGCCTGCGGGTAGCGGGAGGGGTCGCCCTTGGTGCGGGCCTGCTCGACGTAGGCGAGACCGAGGGTGGCCCAGCCGCCGAAGTCCTTCGGCTGGGACCGGAGATGGTCCTGGAGGGAGACGATGCTCGTGTCGAGGTCGCCGCCGGTGAGCAGTGCCGGTGACACGGCACTGGGCGCGGCGGCGGCCGTCGTCGTACCGCCGCCGTCCCGCAGCGCGCCGACGGCGATGGACCCGGCGGTCAGCGCGATGGCCAGCAGCACGGCCGAACCACCGAGCCGCACCCGCCGCGCGACGGCGCCCTCGGCCACCGTCTCCGACTCATCGGCGTTCGTACGCGAGGCCATTGCCCTCTCCTAGTTACGAGGCTTGCTGTGCAAGGAAGTTGATGCGGCGTGCGGCGCGGCCCGCACCGTGGGGGATGGAGTACGTGCGGGCCGCGCCAGTTGAAGGGGGCGACTGCGGTTGCCCAGGGGTGCGGGGCTGTGTCGATCTGCGGCTACCGCCGCGTGAGCGCGACCAGCCACAGCCGCCCCGCACCCGGAGAACCGGCCTAGTACGCCCTGGTCCTCATCCGCCGCCACCACATGAGGCCACCACCGATGAGCAGGATCCCGGCGGCACCGGCCCCCGCCGACGCGGCGATCAGCGTCGTGTCGTCCGAACCCGCGGCACCCGCCGGCTGCAACGCGTCGCCCAGCTGGTTGCGGACGTCCGCGCCGTCCGTCGTGCCCTTGGCGAGCGGGCCGCGTGAACCCTCGGTCGGCAGGGCGACGTACGGGAAGGACTTCTCGAAGTCCTTGTCGTTCTTGTCGACCGCGTCGCCCAAGTCGTTCTTGGAACCGACCAGTTCACCCTCGACGACCTGGAGCGAGGCGTCGATCACGTCGTCCGTCAGACGGCGCCCGTTCGGGAACCCGGCGTTGTCGCCATCAAGCACACCGAGCCGCTTCGGAGAATCGGTGGGCTTGATGGACGTGTTGAGGCGCAGCTCTTCCGCCGCGCGGACATGGGGCGGCTGGTTCAGCCCCTTCACTCCCTTGAGGAACACGTCCACGAGATCGTTGCGCGGCTCGGCCGGCGCCTTGATCTTGTAGATGGCCTCGATGAGCTTGGGCAGCTCGGGGTTGGTGACGTTCTTCAGGAACTGCCCGTCGTACCACGGCGAGGACGCGTTGAACTTGTCCTTGTCCTTCAGCGGGTTGACGACCTCGTTGACCAGCGGGTTGCCGAGCCGGGAGACCTGGGAGTAGTACCCCTGCGCGTTCCTGCGCTGGGTCGTCGACCAGATACCGACGATCGGCTGGTGTTTGGACTCGGTGATCATGTCCGTCGGGACCTGAAGGGCTATGGAGTTGACGTTGTAGCCCTTGAGGGTGTCGTTGCCGACCTCGGTGAGGTTCCCGCCGTACAGCAGGTCGAAGACGCGCAGGTCCAGGAAGAACGGGTCGTCGGCCTGGCCCGCGAACGACGTCGCGCCGCCGGGCAGCTTGTAGACGGCCTGGTCGCGCAGCTTCTCGTAGTTCGGCATCGACGCCTTGCCGACGTTCGACGGCGCCACCGGAACGTCGTCGGCGACCTTCGTCTTGTACTGGACCCGCTGGTTCTTCAGCCGGAACAGGTCGATGTCGTACGTCTGCGTGATGTTCAGGTCGGGGTCGTCGAGGCTGTCGACGACGCCCGTGTTGTACAGGAACGTCTTCTTGTTCTTCGTATGCGTCTTGAAGGTGAAGCGGTAGAGCAACTCTCCTTGCCCGTCACCGTTGTTGTCGATGTGGATGTCGTACTGGGCGTCCTCGGCGAACTGGTAGAAGTTCGGCCCGCCCGACGGGTCCTCGAAGGGGATCCAGTTGGCTACGATCGTCGTGCTGTCCGGCTTGTCCGGGCTGACGAACGCGTACACGTCCGTGTTGTCGTACTGCGGGTCGCCCGAGATCAGCGGGGCCTCCCGGTGGCTGGAGGCGGAGGCCGCCCCCGGTTCCAGCGTGGCCACGCCGGCGGCGGCGAGCCCGCCGGCGGCCAGCGCAGCGCAGATGAGGGTCGCGAGGCTCCTGCGCCCCGCACCGCTCCTGGAGTTAGGTGTCATGCCGTCCGTCCTCAGTCCCAACTTGCCTGACGCTGGGGGATTCGGAGCGGGGGGCGGGCCGGATTGGTCGAACCTGAAAACTTATTTCCTCGCAGTTCGACCCGCGTTTTCGGCCTTCTGATCCGTAACCCCATCCGGAGGTGTGTGCGTTGCGAATACCTCGTGAGACGGGGCGACCAAGATGCGGGCTCGCGGGAGGGGGAGACGAGTTGGAGGCGGACGAGCTTCTGGTACTCGTGGCCGGCGGTGACCAGAAGGCATTCGAGAAGCTGTACGGACTGGTGTCCGGGCCGGTGTTCGGCCTCGTACGGCGTGTGGTGCGCGATCCGGCGCAGTCCGAGGAGGTGGCCCAGGAAGTGCTGCTGGAGCTCTGGCGGTCCGCCGCGCGCTTCGACCCGGGCCGGGGCAGCGCCCTGTCCTGGGTCCTCACCCTCGCCCACCGGCGGGCCGTGGACCGGGTGCGCAGCGCCCGCGCGGCCGGCGAGCGCGAGCAGCGCGAGGCCTGGCGGGCCCACCACCCCGCCTTCGACCAGGTGACCGAGGAGGTGGAGGCGGGGCTCGAACGCGAGTGGGTGCGCCGCTGCCTGGACCGGCTCACCGACCTCCAGCGGCAGTCCGTCACCCTCGCCTACTACGACGGCTACACGTACCGTGAAGTGGCCGAGCGGCTCTCGCTGCCGCTGGGCACCGTCAAGACCCGGATGCGCGACGGACTGACCCGGCTGCGCGAGTGCCTGGGAGGTGTGGCGTGAGCCTGCTCGACAAACTGCTGCGCCGCGAGGACCCGCACTCGCTGGCCGCCCCCTACGCCCTGGACGCGCTGGAACCGGCCGAGCGGACCCGCTTCGAGAAGCACTTGAGGAACTGTCCGGTCTGCGCCGCCGAGGTCCGCGCACTGTCCGAGGACGCGGTCCGGCTGGCCTGGTCGACGGCCGCCCCGCCACCGCCCGCGATGCGTGACCGGGTGCTCGCCGCCGTCCGCACGACCGCGCAGGAACAGCCGGTACGCGCACGCGCGCCACAGCTCCCGGCGCACGTCTGGGGCACCCAGGCGCCGCCCGCCCGCTCCGGGGGCCGCTCCCACGCTTTCGGCGGTGGGGGAGCGCCCCGCGCGCGCCGCCCCCTGTTCGTGCCCTTCGCCACCGCCACGGCCGCCGCCGCCCTCGTCGTCGCCTCCCTGTTCGCCGTACAGGCGAACCAGACGCAGGACCAGCTGAACGCCGAGCGCGCCCAGGCGCGTGAGATCGCCCACGTTCTCGCGGCTCCGGACGCCCGGGCCAGCACCGGCAAGGACGCGCGGGGCCGCAGTATCGGCGTGGTCGCCTCCGCGGCGGAGGGCCAGGCGGTCGTCACCCTGAGCGGATACGACGACATTCCGAGCGGCCGCGTGAACCAGTTGTGGCTCATGCGCCCCGACGCGCAACCGCGCTCCCTCGGGCTCTTCGACGCCGACACGCCCTTGGTCGCGTCCGGTCTCGACAAGTCCGCCACGTCACTCGCTGTAACCGTCGAGCCCGACGGTGGCTCAGCGCAACCCACCAGCCAGCCGGTTGTCCAACTCGCCCTGAAATCGGTTGGATTCGGAGAGTAATCAAAGAGGGGTCGTCAACGCCCTTACGGGGAAGGTGAATCCTGTGACCTCGATACACGAGTGCCCCGTGGGGGCGATAGGGTTACCCTGCCCGGGCCGGGTGGACTCGTACGGGTGGGGAGTGACATGGAACAGATAACAGTGCGGAGCAGGGCGAGGGTCCCTGCGATCACCTGCGGGAGCAGCGCGACCAGTTCGCGTCTCGACCGCCATCTCGCGGTGCTGGCGGGTCCCGCCGTGCCGCAGCAGAAGACGGCCGAGGCCACCACGCTGATGCGGGAGCTGACAGCGCGTGAGCCCGTACGCAACCACAGCGACCAGAAGGCGCGGGTCCGTCGGGTCTCGCTCTTCGCGCCGCTGCGCCGACTGCGTCGTTCGCTGTTCGGCGGGCACTGAGCTCCCGACTCGCGCCCGGGCGGTCGCACCGGTCCGGCACGGCGCCGCGACCCCGTCGTCCGTCATCCCCACGGCATGCGGCACCCTCCGGGGTGACCGCCCGGCGCGAGTACACGTCATCCCCCCGCCCCGCTCGAACTCGGCGGCGACGCCCACCCGTTGACGAAGAAGCCCCGGGTCCTCCCGGGGCTCCTCTGTGGCGCGACCGCTCAACTCACCCTTCGGTCACCGCGGTTCACCCCTCGCCGCGCGCGTACCGGCGCACCCCGAGCGGCATGAACACCGCCAGCAGCACCGCGCACCAGGCCAGCGACCCGGCCACCGGATGCGCCACCGGCCAGGCGGCACCCGCCGGGACCGGCGCGTTGCCGAACAGGTCCCGCAGGGCCGTGGTGAGCGCGCTGATCGGATTCCACTCGGCGATCGTGCGCAGCCACCCCGGCAGGTTGCCGGTCGGGATGTAGGCGTTGGACAGCAGCGGCAGCATGAACGTCGCACTGCCCAGCTGACCGGCCGCCTCCTCGCTCCGCGTCAGCAGCCCGAGGAAGATCCCGGCCCAGGTGCACGCGAAGCGGAACAGCAGCAACAGCCCCACGGCCGCCACCGCCGCGAGCGCCGATCCCTCGATCCGCCACCCCACCGCGAGCCCGACGAGCAGGAACGGCACCGTGCCGACGGCCGTGACGATCACGTCCGCCACCGCCTGTCCCACCGGTACGGCGGCCCGGCTGACCGGCAGGGTGCGCAGCCGGTCCGTCACACCCCGGTGGACGTCCTGCGCGGCCTGGAACATGCCGGTCATGATCCCGTTGGCGGCGGTCGCCACGAGGAGTCCCGGCACCAGGAACGAGCGGTACTCCGCGCCCGGCATCGCCAGCGCGCTGCCGAAGACGTAGCCGAAGAACAGCAGCATGCTGATCGGCATGGTCTGGGTCAGGATCACCAGCGCCGGGTTGTTCCGGACCCGCAGCAGCTGGCGGCCGAGCATGGCCGTCCCGTCGAAGGCGAGGGTGCTCATACGGCGACCTCCTGTTCGGCCGTCAGACGCAGGAACACGTCGTCGAGCGTGGGCGGTTTCAGGCCGGCGTCGAGCAACGGCACTCCGGCCGCGTCCAGTTCGCGCACCAGTCGGGGGAGCGTGAGTGTGGTGTCCCGGGTGACCGCGCCGACGGCCATCCGCTCGTGGTCGAACGTCGGCCGTCCGCCGGTGAGCCGGTCGAGCACGCCCGCCGCCTCGACGAGCGCCTCCGGGCCGGCGACGACGACCTCGACGTAGGTGCCGACGACCGCCTTGAGCTGGGCCGGTGATCCGGTGTGCGCGACCCGGCCCCGGTCCACCAGGGCGATGTCGTCGGCGAGCTGGTCCGCCTCCTCCAGGTACTGCGTGGTCAGCAGAACTGTCGTGCCGTCCGCCTTGAGCTCGCGCACCGCGTCCCAGATGGCGCCGCGGCTCGCGGGGTCGAGGCCGGTCGTCGGCTCGTCCAGGAAGAGGATCTCCGGGCGGCGCACCAGGCTCGCCGCGAGGTCCAGGCGGCGGCGCATCCCGCCCGAGTACGTGGCGGCGGGCCGGTCGGCGGCCTCGGCCAGTCCGAAGCGCTCCAGCAGCTCACCGGCCCGCTCGTTCGGCGCCCGCATCCGGTGCAGCCGGGCGAACAGCCGCAGGTTCTGCCGGCCGGTGAGGTCCCCGTCGACCGACGCGTACTGCCCGGTCACCCCTATGGCGCGGCGTACGGCCGCGGCCTCGCGGACCAGGTCATGCCCCGCGACCCTGGCCGACCCGGCGTCCGGACGCAGCAGCGTCGTCAGCAGCCGTACGGCCGTCGTCTTGCCGGCCCCGTTCGGCCCGAGCACCCCGCAGACCGTGCCCCGCGGTACGGCCAGGTCCAGCCCGCGCAGGGCACGCACCTCGCCGAACCGCTTCTCCAGACCCTCACTAAGTACAGCGTACGTAGTAGTCATGAGCCGACCATAGCGCACTACGTACGCTGTACGTAACTAGGATGGTGGCCGAGGTGATGATCGATGGCGGGCCGAGCGGCCGTACCCGAAGTGATCTGGGCGCGCCCCGAGCGCGCCGGCCGTGGGCCGAAGCCGGCGTACACCCGCGCCGACATCGCGGCGGCGGCGGTGCGGATCGCCGACGCGGAGGGCCTGGACGGGGTGTCGATGCGACGGGTCGCGGCCGAGCTGGGCTGCGGGACGATGTCGCTCTACAACTACGTCCCCCGTAAGGAGGACCTGTACGAGCTGATGATCGACGCGATCGGCGCCGAGCACGAGATCCGGGAGCCCTCGGGTGACTGGCGGGCCGACATGCTCCGCAACGCGATGGAGACGCGCGGGATCATGCACCGGCACACCTGGGTGCCGCGGCTGATGTCAGGGTTCTACGGCTTCAGCCCCAACAGCCTGCGCTACCTGGAGCACTGCCTGGAGTGCCTGGAGCCGCTCGACCTGCCGTACGCCGCCAAGACCGAGCTGGTCGCGCTGCTCAACGGGGTCGTGACGACGTACACGGCGAACGAGATCGCCACCGCCGAGCGCACCCGCTCGCTGCCGTGGTCCGAGGAGGAGGAGAACGCGGTGCGGATCGCCTACCTCGGGAGTCAGGTGGCGACGGGGGCGTATCCGAGGCTGGCGGCGGCGTTCATGGAGCAGAGCGGGCCGATTGACCTGGAGGGGGTGTTCCGGCGGGCGTTGGAGCGGGTGTTGGACGCCTTTGACCCGGAGCGGGGGTGAGTGGCCGGTTGGCTGCGGGTCCGTTGTGGCTGGTCGCGCAGTTCCCCGCGCCCCCAAGGGCGTCAGATCAAGCCTAGTTGACCCTCTGGGCCTTCCTCTTGGTGGTCGAGAACCGATGCCGGCCGCCTTGCCCAGTCCGGCACCGGCAGCACGCCCGCCCTGCGCAGATCCGCCGTCTTGATCGCGGACGTCAACTCCTCCTGGGGCGGCTTCACTTCCGCCAGCAGTGCGAGGACCGTGATCAGCTCCAGCAGTTCCGACGTCCACGTCTGGGTCCAGGTCGCCGGGCGGATCGCCGCCAGTGTGCCCGGCTCGGGCTCCGCCGTCCGGGCCGTGAACCACTCCTCCAGGACCCGGACCCCACCCACCTCGTAGTCCCACGCCTCCGGCGGTACCGGCGAGATGCGGCCCTCGTCCAGGTGGAGGGTCTCCTCGTCGCGGTCGTAGTGCAGGGTGAGGGGGCGGGACGGCAGGGGAGCGCGGACGTAGGGGCGGCGGCCGCCCGGCAGCCTGGGGCGCTCGCCGTCGCGGCGCATCAGCCACAGCAGGCGGTGGCCCGACTCCACGCCCAGCGCCCAGAGTTCGGGGTCGTCGGTGAGCGGGACGGCCAGGTCGGCGCGGATCGCCGTCATGATCCAGGCGAGGACGTCCAGGGCGGACGGGGCCCGGCCGAGACGCTCACCCAGGTACGCCGACAGTCCCGGCGCCAGATTCGGTTCGGTGCCTCCGGGACGGCGGTAGAGCGGGCGGACGCGGCCGGGCCGCAGCAGCGGGAACAGTGACGTGGCGAGCAGCAGCGGGCCAGGACCGCCGCCCGCCGTCTCCGCCACGAACACCTGGTCGTCGTCCGCCACCCGCCACAACTCCGGGCGGGCGGTGTCGATCAGACGGTGGTCGGGGATCAACCACTGTTCGTCGAAGGGGGCGTACAGGACACGGACGGGCTCGGGGCAGGGGCCGGCCGCCCGGACCAGCTTCTCGGTGCCACCGGTCCGCCCCGGCAACTGACCCACCGCCGAGCGCAGGGTGCGTGAGCGCGTCGGCTCGAACAGGGCCTCGCGGTCCGGTCCCTCGGCCTTCAGCAGCGCGTCCCAGCGGGCTTTCAGGGATGCGGAGTCCGGGCCCGCCGGCCACCCCCGGCCGAGCCGCGGCGGTGCGACGGACCACGGCATGAGGTCCGCCAGCAGCGGAGCGTCGTCGTGCGTCACGCTGGGCATCGTACGACTTCGGTACGACACGGGCGTCAGGTCGCCTCCAAGGTCACCGTGAAGGAGAAGCGGTCGCCGCGGTAGTGGATGACCGCCGCGTCGAGCACCTGCCCCTCCGGGTCGTAGGTGACACCCGTGTAGTGCAGGATCGGGCTGAGCAGCGGGACTTGGAGCAGGCGGGCCGTCTCCGGGTCCGCCAGGCGGGCCTCCACCGTGTCCGTGATGCGGCTGATCTCCGCGCCGACGACATCGCGCAGCACCTTGGTCATGGGCCAGCGGACGAGGTCCTCGGGGTCGATGCGGGCGGCGAGTTCGGGGCGGACCCAGTTGCGGGCGTGGTTCGTCGGCTCGCCGGTCTTCTCGTCCGAGCGCAGCCGGTGGTACGTCCCCACCTCGTCCAGCTCGGGGAAGTGCTCGGCGAGTTCGCCCGGCACCGGCCCCCTGCCGTGCGCGAGCAGCTGCGTGGTCATGCCGGACTGCTGGGCCACGATCGCGTCCACCGAGCCGAGCAGCCGCACCGGCGCGGTCCGCAGCGCCTTCGGCTCGATGAACGTGCCGCGCCGGCGGTGGCGGGTGATCAGCCCCTCGTCCTCCAGCTCCTTCAGCGCCTGCCGCATCGTCAGCACGCTCACCCCGTAGTGCCCGGCCAGCTGCTCCTCGGTGGGCAGCCGCAGCGGGTCCTGGGGCGAACGGCCCAGTATCGAGGCGCGCAGCGACTGCGACACCTGATACCAGAGCGGCAGCTTGCGGTTCAGGACGATCGAGTCCGGGGCGAAGGAGGTCACAGGGCCATCCGTACCGGTCGGGGATCTTCAGTGCAAGGGGCGGAAGTGGCGCTCCATGCCCTGCCACACGTCGTCGTAGTGCCGTTGCAGATGGTCCGCCTGGGCCGCGTGCGCGGTGAGCGTCAACGGCCACCGCGTCTCGAACATGAACGCCAGCCCGTCGTCCACCTTCTGCGGCTTCAGCTCGGCCGCGCTCGCCTTGTCGAACGTCTCCCGGTCCGGACCGTGCGCCGACATCATGTTGTGCAGCGAGCCGCCGCCCGGCACGAACCCCTCCGCTTTCGCGTCGTACGCGCCCTCGATCAGGCCCATGTACTCGCTCATCACGTTCCGGTGGAAGTAC
Organism: Streptomyces sp. NPDC057280; assembly: GCF_042668605.1. Taxonomy (NCBI): domain Bacteria; kingdom Bacillati; phylum Actinomycetota; class Actinomycetes; order Kitasatosporales; family Streptomycetaceae; genus Streptomyces; species Streptomyces sp. NPDC057280. Next base: position 8,519 of record NZ_JBHUYR010000015.1, on the reverse strand, counting down.
GGCGGCCGGAAGGTGTCCTCGCCCACCAGCCAGCGCGGCGCGAAGACGACGAAGTCGACCCCGGCCAGCCCGGGGGTGTCGCTCGGCGACGTCAGCACCGTGAAGATCGACGGGTCCGGATGGTCGTACGAGATCGACCCGATGACGTTGAAGCGGCGCAGGTCGTAGACGTACGGCACGAGGTTGCCGTGCCAGGCGACCACGTCCAGCGGGGAGTGGTCGTAGGTGGCCGTCCAGAGGTTGCCGCAGAACTTGTTCACCACCTCCACCGGGCCCTCGACGTCCTCGTACGCGGCGACCGGCGCCTTGAAGTCGCGGGCGTTCGCCAGGCCGTTGGCGCCGATCGGGCCGAGGTCGGGGAGGTGGAAGGGGGCGCCGTAGTTCTCGCAGACGTAACCGCGGGCCGACGCGTCGAGGAGTTCCACCCGGAAGCGGACGCCGCGCGGGATCAGGGCGACATGGCCGGGCTCGGCGTGCAGCAGCCCGAACTCGGTGCGCAGCAGGAGGCCGCCGCGCTCCGGGACGATCAGCAGCTCGCCGTCGGCGTCGCTGAAGACCCGGTCCATGGAGTCGGTGGCGTGGTAGAGGTGCACGGCCATGCCGGTGCGCTGGGCGGCGTCGCCGTTGCCGCCGAGGGTCCACAGGCCGGCCAGGAAGTCGGTGCCGTCCGCGGGCTCGGGGAGGGGGTTCCAGCGCAGCCGGTTCGGGTCGGGGACGGACTCGGTGAAGGGGGCGGTGCGGATCCAGCCGTTGTGGGTGTGGGTGAACGCCGGGTGGGTGGCCGAGGGGCGGATGCGGTACAGCCAGGAGCGGCGGTTGTGCGCGCGGGGCTCGGTGAACGCCGTGCCGCTCAGTTGCTCCGCGTACAGGCCGAGGGGGGCGCGCTGCGGTGAGTTGCGGCCCTCCGGCAGGGCCCCCGGGACCGCCTCCGAGCTGTGCTCGTTGCCGAACCCGGAGAGGTAGGTGAGTCCCTCCGCGGTCTTCCGCGCGTCCCCGTTCATGATCGCTCCCTTGCGGTCCGATTCCTATGGTCCACCGTAGGATTGCGATTTCGCCTCCGCAAGAGGTGGTCCCGCAGTCCTGCCCTCCTCGGTCCTGCCCTCCTCATCAGGGAGGAGGAGAACCCACCTCCAGGGGGATCCGACTTCCGGACGGTTGTTCTACTCTCGCGGTCATGACGTGGACGCGGGCCCTCCCGGCCGCGCTCGCGGTCTGTGTCCTGGTACTGGCCGGAACCGCGAGCTGCAACTCCGGCGATGCGGGGCAGAAGGAGACAGCGGTCTCACCCTCACCGGTGGGCAAGGTCCTCAAGGACACCGACGAGGAGGGGCGGCACTACCGCGAGGTGGACGGCAAGGACGCCCCCCAGGTCGGCATCGAGGTCAAGCCCGACACCGACGCCGGCTGGGACGTACGCCTGACCCTCACCCGCTTCCGCTTCTCCCCGGCGGGCGCCCGGCCGGCGCCGGTGGAGGGGCGCGGGCTCGTCCACCTGTACGTCGACGGCGACCTCGTCACCCGGCTGCGCACCCCCGAATACCGCATCCCCGGCGACCTCGTCCCGCGCGGCACCCACACCGTCACCGCCCGGCTCTACGCCGACGACGGCACCGTGTGGGCGGTCGACGGCGACCCGGTGGAGAGCACGGCGGACATCACGGTCTCGGGTGCGGAGGGTGCGCCGGACGCGTCGGTCTCCCCGGCCGCACTGAGTGCACCGGGCACGTATGTGCGTACTGGGGGGCGAGGTTCACCGGACCGCGCCGGAAAGGCATCATGAAGCCCGTGCCCCACGCGACACCCGCGACCCCCGAGACATCGCTGCGCCGAGCGCCCGTGCAGCGGCGCAGCGCCGAACGGCTGACCAGGATCCTCGACGCCTGCGCCGACCTCCTCGACGAGGTCGGCTACGACGACCTGAGCACCCGCGCCGTCGCCCAGCGGGCCGGCGTGCCCATCGGCTCCGTGTACCGCTTCTTCGGCAACAAGCGGCAGATGGCCGACGCCCTCGCCCAGCGCAACCTCGAACGCTTCACCGAACAGGTCGGCGAACGCCTCAAGGGCGCCGACGGGGGCTGGCGGGACGCTCTGGACGCGGTCCTGGACGAGTACCTCGCCATGAAGCGCACCGCGCCCGGCTTCTCCCTCGTCGACTTCGGCAACCAGATCCCCGTCGGCGCCCGCGCCGAACCCAACCACCGCGTCGCCGACCGCCTCACCGAACTCCTCTCCGGCTACCTCCACCGCGAGCCCGACGAGGATCTGCGCCGCACTTTCCTGATCGCCGTGGAGACGGCGGACGCCCTGGTGCATCTGGCGTTCCGGATGGCGGCGGACGGGGACGACCGGATCATCGCGGAGGCCCGGGAGATGATCCGCGCCTACCTCGCGCGCGTGCTGGACTGACCACGGTCCGCACGGCCCCCGTGCGGGGGCTCCCCTCCATGCCTACTGGTCGGTATGCTCGGCCGGGACAGGCACCGCTGCCCCGGGAGGACCCGTGTCCCGCACCGCCCTGCGTATCTGCCCCCTGTGCGAGGCCACCTGCGGCCTGACCCTCACCATCGAGGGGACCCGGGTCACCGGCGCCCGCGGCGATCGCGACGACGTGTTCAGCCAGGGGTTCATCTGCCCCAAGGGCGCCTCCTTCGGCGCCGTCGACGGCGATCCCGACCGGCTGCGCACCCCGTTGGTCCGCAAGGACGGCGAGCTGCGCGAGGCCACCTGGGAGGAGGCCTTCGACGCGGTCGCCGCCGGCATCCGGCCGGCCGTCGAGCGGTACGGGCCGAACGTCGTCGGTGTCGTCCTCGGCAACCCCAACGTGCACACCATGGCCGGCGCCCTCTACCCGCCGGTGCTGCTCGCCGGCCTCGGCACCCGCAGCGTCTTCACCGCCTCGACGGTCGACCAGATGCCCAAGCACGTCTCCAGCGGGCTCCTCTTCGGCGACGCCAACGCCATCCCGGTGCCCGACCTCGACCACACCCACCATCTGCTGCTCATCGGGGCCAACCCGCTGGAGTCCAACGGCAGTCTGTGCACCGCCCCCGACTTCCCCGGCAAGCTCAAGGCGCTCAAGGCCCGCGGCGGCACCCTCACCGTCATCGATCCGCGCCGCACCCGCACCGCCAAGCTCGCCGACCGCCACCTCGCGATCCGCCCCGGCGCCGACGCGCTGCTGCTCGCGGCGATGACGTACACCCTCTTCGAGGAAGAGCTCGTGGACACGGGGGAGTTGACCCCGCATCTCCAGGGGATCGACGAACTCCGGGACGCCGTCGCGGACTTCACCCCGGAAGCCGTCGCCGACGCCTGTGACGTCGACGCCGCCACCATCCGCACCCTCGCCCGCGAGCTCGCCGCCGCGCCCACCGCCGCCGTCTACGCCCGCATCGGCAGCTGCACCGTCCCGCACGGCACGCTCGCCAGCTGGCTGGTCGACGTACTGAACATCCTCACCGGGAACCTCGACCGGCCGGGCGGCGCCCTCTTCCCGCAGGCCGCCACCGACCGCACACCCCGGCCCGCCGGACCCAGCCACGGCTTCGCGCTCGGGCGCTGGCACTCCCGGGTGAGCCGGCACCCCGAGGCCAAGGGCGAGCTGCCGATCTCCGCGCTCGCCGAGGAGATCGACACCGCGACCGAGGAGGGCGAGCCGATCCGGGTGGTCGTCACCGTCGCCGCCAACCCCGTCCTGTCGGTGCCCGACGGCGACCGGCTCGACAAGGCGCTCGGCGGGCTCGACTTCATGGTCAGCGTCGACCCCTACCTCAACGAGACCTCGCGCCACGCCGACGTGGTCCTGCCCCCGCCGCCGCCCTCGCAGAGCCCGCACCACGACTTCGCCTTCAACACCCTCGCCGTCCGCAACCAGGTCCGCTACACCCGCCCCGCCGTCCCGCTGGAGCCCGGCCGGATGGCCGAGACCGAGATCCTGGCCCGGCTGGTCCTCGCCGCCACCGGCATGCACGGCGCCGACCCGTCGGCCGTGGACGACCTGGTCATCGGGCAGACCCTCGGCAAGGCCGTCAAGGAGCCGCACTCGCCCGTGCACGGCCGTGACGCCAAGGAACTCGCCGGGCTGCTCACCGGCGTCACGGGCCCCGAGCGACGGCTCGACATGATGCTGCGCCTCGGCCCCTACGGCGACGGCTTCGGCGTACGGCCGGACGGGCTGAACCTGGAGAAGCTGCTGGCGCATCCGCACGGCATCGACCTCGGACCGCTCGCCTCCCGGCTGCCCCAGCCGCTGAAGACCCGCAGCGGGAAGGTGGAGCTGCTGCCGCAGCCGATCGCCGACGATCTGCCGCGTCTGCGGCAGGCCATGGCCGAGCGGGCGGAGGGCCTGGTTCTCGTCGGCCGCCGCCATCTGCGCTCCAACAACAGCTGGATGCACAACGTCCCCGCCCTCACCGGCGGCACCAACCGCTGCACCCTGCACATCCACCCCGAGGACGCCGAGAGTCTCGGGCTCGTCGACGGACAGCCGGTCGGGGTGAAGGGCGCCGGGGGAGCGGTGACCGCGCCCGTGGAGATCACCGACACCGTGCGCCGGGGCGTGGTCAGCCTTCCGCACGGCTGGGGTCACGACCGCCCCGGCACCCGGATGAACCACGCCGCCCAGGACCCCGGTGTCAACGTGAACCAGCTGCTCGACGGCCGTCTCCTGGACCCGCTGTCAGGCAACGCGGTCCTCAACGCTGTCCCGGTCGAGTTGATCACAAAGCCGTGACCTGCAGTTTTGCGCTTATTGCTCGCGCGTCAACGTCTTGTTAACACCGCTTGACGGCACCTAACGTCCATCGCACCGCCGGCCCTGGTGGGAGTTCAAGGGCGAACGTTAGGTATCCACTCATGCTGACCATCCTCGGCTTCGCCATGATCGCGACCTTCCTGGTCCTGATCATGATGAAGAAGATGTCGCCGATCGCGGCGCTCGTACTGATCCCGGCACTGTTCTGTGTGTTCGTCGGTAAGGGCGCCAAGCTCGGTGACTACGTCATCGACGGCGTCACCAGCCTCGCCCCCACCGCGGCGATGCTCATGTTCGCGATCGTCTACTTCGGTGTGATGATCGACGTCGGCCTCTTCGACCCGATCGTGCGGGGCATCCTGAAGTTCGCGAAGGCCGACCCGATGCGGATCGTCGTCGGCACCGCGATCCTCGCCGCGATCGTCTCCCTCGACGGCGACGGCTCGACCACCTTCATGATCACTGTCTCGGCGATGTACCCGCTGTACAAGCGCCTGAAGATGAGCCTGGTCGTGATGACCGGTGTCGCCGCCATGGCCAACGGCGTGATGAACACCCTGCCGTGGGGCGGCCCGACCGCCCGTGCCGCCACCGCGCTCAAGCTCGACGCCAGCGACATCTTCGTCCCGATGATCCCGGCCCTCGCGGTCGGTCTGGTCGGCGTGTTCGTCATGTCGTACTTCTTCGGGCTGCGCGAGCGCAGGCGCCTGGGCGTGCTGACGCTGGACGAGGTCCTCGTGGAGGAGACCGTCGAGGAGAAGGAGTCCGAGACCGTTCTCGTGGGCGCCGGCTCCGGTCACACGAAGGCTCCTGTGACCTCCGGAGGAGCCGGCACCGGCGCCGAGGACGACGAGGAGCAGGAGCGCTTCACGGTCCTCGACCCCCAGCGCGCCACCCTGCGTCCCAAGCTGTACTGGTTCAACGCCCTGGTCACCGTCACCCTGCTGACCGCCATGATCATGGAGTGGCTGCCGATCCCGGTGCTGTTCATGCTCGGTGCCGCGCTCGTGCTCACCGTCGACTTCCCGCACATCCCCGACCAGAAGGCCCGGCTCGCCGCCCACGCCGACAACGTCCTGAACGTCTCCGGCATGGTCTTCGCCGCCGCCGTCTTCACCGGCGTCCTGCAGGGCACCGGCATGGTCGACCACATGGCCCGCTGGATGGTCGACGTCATCCCCGAGGGCATGGGCCCCCACATGGCCCTCGTCACCGGCCTGTTGAGCCTGCCGCTCACCTACTTCATGTCCAACGACGGCTTCTACTTCGGCGTCCTGCCGGTCCTCGCGGAGGCCGGCGCCGCCCACGGCGTCTCGCCGCTGGAGATGGCCCGCGCCTCCCTCGTCGGCCAGCCGCTGCACATGTCGAGCCCGCTCGTCCCGGCCGTGTACGTCCTGGTCGGCATGGCCAAGGTGGAGTTCGGCGACCACACCCGGTTCGTGGTCAAGTGGGCCGCCCTCACCTGCCTGATCATCCTCGGGGCGGGCATCCTCTTCGGCATCGTCTGATCAGCGGAGGGAGAAACCGATCATGGTGCCCGGTGGGAACCGCGGCTGGCTGCTCCGCCTCGTCATCGCCTTCGGCTTCGCGCAGGGGGCGGTGTCGATGGCCCGGCCCGCCGTGTCCTACCGGGCCCTCGCGCTGGGTGCGGACGAACAGGCCATCGGCGTCATCGCGGGGGTCTACGCCCTGCTCCCGCTCTTCGCCGCGGTCCCGCTGGGCCGGCGCACCGACCACGGCCGCTGCGCACCCCTGCTGCCCGTCGGCGTGGTCCTGATAGCGGGCGGCTGCGTACTGAGCGGTGTCGTCAACTCCCTGTGGGCGATGGCGATCTGGAGCGGCGTGATGGGCCTCGGCCATCTCTGCTTCGTGATCGGCGCGCAGTCCCTGGTCGCCCGCCAGTCCGCCCCGCACGAACAGGACCGCAACTTCGGCCACTTCACCATCGGCGCCTCCCTCGGCCAGCTCGTCGGCCCGGTCGCCGCGGGCGCGCTGATCGGCGGCAAGGACATGGCCGGCACCAGCGCGCTCGCCCTGCTCGTGGCGGGGGCGGGCGCCGCGGTCGCGTTCACCTCGCTGTGGCGCATCGAGGACCGTACGGCGGTCAAGTCCCGTACGGGACAAGGCGACCGGGTCCCGGTCGGACGCATCCTGCGGGCCCGGGGCGTCCCGGCCGGCATCTTCATCAGCCTCGCCGTCCTCTCCGCGACCGACATCCTCACCGCCTACCTCCCGGTGGTCGGCGAACACCGGGGCATCGCCCCGTCCGTGATCGGCCTCCTGCTCAGCCTCCGCGCGGCGGCCACGATCGCCTGCCGGCTGGTGCTGACCCCGCTGCTGCGGCTGCTGGGCCGCGCCATGCTGCTGACGGTCACCTGTCTGCTGGCGGCCGTGCTGTGCGCGGGCATCGCGCTGCCGGTGCCGGTGTGGGCGCTCGCGCTGATGCTGGCCGTGCTCGGCTTCTGCCTCGGCGTCGGGCAGCCGCTGTCCATGACGACGGTCGTGCAGGCGGCGCCCGACGGCGCCCGCTCCACCGCCCTCGCCCTGCGCCTGACCGGCAACCGCCTCGGCCAGGTTGCCGCGCCGGCCACGGCGGGCCTGGTCGCGGGCGTCGCGGGCGTGGCGGCGCCGTTCGTGATGCTGGGCGCGCTGCTGCTCCTGTCGGCGGGGGTGGCCCTGCGGTCGCCGACGCGGCAGGCCGGGGAGGCGGGGGCGGCGCCGGGGGTCCGCCGTTCGGGAGCGGCGGTGGGCCGTAAGGAGGACGCCTGACGGAGTGTCGGGCCGGGTTCTCCCACATCGGGCAGCACATGTGACACAGAGTCAGACGCGATGCGATTTGTATGAAAATCGCCTGACTCGGAGGACATACGCATGCCCATCGCCGTTCGCCCCCGCCGCGTTCGCGGCCGTACCGCAGCCCTCGCGGCGCTCACCGTCGCCGGCACCGCACTGATCGGCGCGCCCGCCGTCGCGGCTCCCGGGGACAACGGGGACGTCAAGATCCACGAGGTCGGCACGCCCTTCAACGACCAGCGCGACGAGCCGAAGGTCTGCGACTTCTACCTCGCGGCCTTCAACTTCGACGACAGCGAGCACTTCACCTGGACCATCGACGGACAGAGCAACGGCCCGAACGCCGGCACCGGTCACCTCTCCGGCACCCTGACGGCCGACAGCAACGGCGATGCGCACAGCCTGCCTCTGGGGCTGCCCAACGGCCTGTACAAGCTCGTCTGGAAGGGCGACAACTGGCAGGGCGCCGGCAAGCAGAAGGTGTTCACCGTCGACTGCGCGAGCCCGAAGCCGACGCCCAGCATGCCGGGCGGCGGTCCCGGCGGTCCGAACGGTGGCCCGCCGGCCGGCGGTGGCGGACTCGCCCGGGACGCGGCGATGGGGCCGGTCGCCGGTGCGGCGGCAGTGGGCCTGGCCGCGGTCGGCGGGGCGGTGTGGTTGCGGCTTCGCCGTCGCCCGCATGGCGCGTAGCAGTCCCGGGCACGCGCCTCGGCGCGGACGCCGGCCCGGGCCGCGGCGCCCGACGCGGGCCTACCGGCTGGCGCGGACGGCGGCGATGGCCGGGTGCCTGGTCCTGGCCGGCGTGCTGTGGACGCACGACGAGGATCCCGGTGGGGCGGGGGGGGCCCCCCCCCCGCGGGTCGGGGGGGGGGGGGGGTCAGGCTATGGACTGGGCGAAGGTGAAGTAGCGGTACGGGTCGTAGCTGGCCTTGACGGCCTGGAGGACGGGGTAGTTGCGGCCGTAGTACGCCTG
>NZ_JBHUYR010000014.1:0-184515 GCF_042668605.1 Streptomyces sp. NPDC057280 | reverse complement strand
CAGGTTTCCGCTTTCGCGTTTCCCTTTCCGGCGGTTCCGACTCTATCAGATCCTTTCGGGCCTGACTCCCAGTCAGAGGGGCTTGCCTTCCCGGCCGTTGGGCCGTTCCGACGAGTGAGACTTTAGCGGATTCCCGGCCCCCGAGCTAATCGGGGTCCGCGCCCTTTCGAACGTGGATTCCTCATTTCGCAAATACGCATGGCGATACGCACGACAACGGATCGTCGATTGTTTGCTGGTACCTGCGGGATGGCTGTCCGGGGACCGACCGGAGTCGGCTCTCACGTCGGACAACTCGGAGAACAGTACGGACCGGGTCTGGGTGTGTCAACTCTGCTCCGGAGGAGACCCTCCCGGCGTACTCTGGGACGCATGACGACGCGTACGTACACCCAGCTGTGGTGGGCCGCCTGACGGCGGCCGGACTACGTATGCACTCAACGGCCGCCGCCTCGGCGGCCGTTCTCGTATCTCCCTCCAGAGCTCCAGGGGGACGGCCCGCAGGAGCGGCGGTCCCGACCAGGAGGTGGAGTAGGGATGATGCGGGTCTTCAGTGGGGTCAAGCCGACCGGGCATCTGACGCTGGGGAACTACCTGGGAGCCATGCGGCGGTGGGCCGCGGTGGATCAGCATCAGGCTGACGCGCTCTTCTGTGTCGTGGACCTGCACGCGCTGACCGTGGACCACGATCCGGCGCGGGTGCGACGACTCAGTCGGCAGGCGGCGACGCTGTTGCTTGCGGCCGGGCTCGATCCGGAGCTGTGCACCGTGTTCGTACAGAGTCATGTCGATGAGCACGCGCGGCTGTCCTACGTGCTGGAGTGCGTGGCCACCGACGGCGAGATGCGGCGGATGATCCAGTACAAGGAGAAGGCCGCGCGGGAGCGGGCGCGTGGTGGGAGTGTGCGGCTGTCGCTGCTGACGTATCCCGTGCTGATGGCGGCGGACATCCTGGCGTATCAGACGGACGAGGTGCCGGTCGGGGACGACCAGACGCAGCATGTGGAGCTGGCGCGGGACATCGCGGTGCGGTTCAACCAGCGGTACGGCCATACGTTCGTGGTGCCCCGGGCCACGCGTCCCGGTGTGGCGGCCCGGGTCATGAACCTTCAGGATCCGGTGTCGAAGATGGGGAAGAGCGACGACGTCGGGCCGGGGATCGTCTATCTGCTGGACGAGCCGGACGTGGTGCGGAAGAAGGTCATGCGGGCGGTCACCGACAGCGGGTCCGAGGTCGTGTACGACCGGGAGGCGCGGCCGGGGGTGGCGAATCTGCTGGAGATCCTCGCGGCCTGCTCGGGTGGGAACCCCGAGGAGCTGGGCGGTGTATATGAGTCGTACGGCGCCTTGAAGAAGGACACCGCGGAGGCCGTGACGGAGGTTCTGAGGCCCGTGCAGGAGAGGCACAAGGAGTTGTGCGCGGATCCTGGTTATGTGGAGGGGGTGCTGCGGGATGGTGCGGAGAAGGCTCGGGCGATGGCCCGGCCGACCGTGGATGCCGCGTATCGGGCGATCGGGTTGCTGCCGGCGGCTGCCGATATCGGCGTGAGCGTATAGGGGTGCGCTGCGCCGCCCCTCCCTCGGGTTGCGGGGGTGGGGCGGCCGACGGTGTCAGTTGTTGCCGGAGGCCAGTTCGCGGCTGCGGTCGCGGGCGGCTTCTAGGGCGGCGATGAGGGCTGCTCGTACGCCGTGGTTCTCGAGCTCGCGGATGGCGTTGATCGTCGTGCCCGCGGGGGACGTGACGTTCTCGCGGAGCTTGACGGGGTGCTCTCCGCTGTCGCGGAGCATCGTGGCGGCGCCGATCGCGGACTGGACGATGAGGTCGTGGGCCTTGTCGCGGGGCAGGCCGAGCAGGATGCCGGCGTCCGTCATGGCTTCGACCAGGTAGAAGAAGTACGCCGGGCCGGAGCCGGAGAGGGCGGTGCAGGCGTCCTGCTGGGACTCGGGGACGCGGAGCGTCTTGCCGACGGCGCCGAAGATCTCCTCGGCGTGCGCGAGGTGGTCGGCGGTGGCGTGGCTGCCGGCGGAGATGACGGACATGGCCTCGTCGACGAGGGCGGGGGTGTTCGTCATGACGCGGACGACCGGGGTGCCCGCGGCGAGGCGCTCCTCGAAGAAGGAGGTGGGGATGCCCGCGGCGCCGCTGATGATCAGGCGGTCGGCGGGGACGTGCGGGGCGAGCTCGGTGAGGAGGGTGCCCATGTCCTGCGGCTTGACCGTGAGGATCAGGGTGTCGGCGGTCTTGGCGGCCTCGGCGTTGGTGACCGGGGTGACGCCGTAGCGCGCCTGGAGTTCCTCGGCTCGCTCCTGTCGGCGGGCGGTGACGAGGAGGTCGGCCGGGGCCCAGCCGCCTCGGATCATTCCGCTGAGCAGGGCTTCGCCGATCTTGCCGGTGCCGAGGACTGCGACTTTCTGGGTCATGGCTGCGGGTGCCCTCCGGGGGTTGCGTCGTCCGGGGTTCATCCTCGCACCGGGGGTCGGGGTGCGGCTCGGTTGTCCGGTGGGCGGGATGTCCGGGCGGACGGCCGGGCGGGGCGGAGTGTGGGCGTGGGCACCCGTGCGGCTACTCGGTCCTGCGCCTGAGGGTCGCGGCGCCGAGGCCGAGGACCAGCAGGGCGCAACCGGCCACGATCAGGGCGTCGCGGACGAAGGTGGCGGTCATGTCGGTGTGCTTGAGGACCTCGTTCATGCCGTCGACCGCGTAGGACATGGGGAGGACGTTGGAGATGGCCTCCAGGACGGGGTGCATGTTGTCGCGGGGTGTGAACAGGCCGCAGAGGAGGAGCTGGGGGAAGATCACGGCCGGCATGAACTGGACGGCCTGGAACTCGGAGGCGGCGAAGGCCGAGACGAAGAGGCCGAGGGCGGTGCCGAGGAGGGCGTCGAGCAGGGCGACCAGGAGCAGCAGCCAGGGGCTGCCGGTGACGTCGAGGCCGAGGCCCCAGAGGGCGAGGGCGGTGGCGAGGGCGGACTGGATGATCGCGAGGGTGCCGAAGGCGAGGGCGTAGCCGGCGATGAGGTCGCCTTTGCCCAGCGGCATGGCGAGGAGGCGTTCGAGGGTGCCGGAGGTGCGTTCGCGGAGGGTGGCGATGGAGGTGACCAGGAACATCGTGATCAGCGGGAAGATCCCGAGGAGGGAGGCGCCGATGTTGTCGAAGGTCTGCGGGCTGCCGTCGAAGACGTAGCGCAGCAGGAACAGCATCACGCAGGGCACCAGGATCATCAGCGCGATCGAGCGCGGGTCGTGGCGGAGCTGGCGCAGGACGCGGGCGGCGGTGGCGAGGGTGCGGGAGGCGTTGAGGGGGCTGGTCGGGGCCGGGGCGAGCGGCGGGGTGGTGGTCGTGGTGCTCATCGGGTCGTCTCCTTCTTGCGTCCGGCCGCGACGGCCTCGTCCACGAGGTGCAGGAATGCGTCTTCTACGGTCTCGGAGCCGGTGCGGGTGCGCAGGGCGTCCGGGGTGTCGTCGGCGAGGATCTCGCCCTCGCGCATGAGGAGGAGGCGGTGGCAGCGCTCGGCCTCGTCCATGACGTGGGAGGAGATGAGGAGGGTGGCGCCGCGTTGGGCGGCGATGTCGTGGAAGAGGGTCCACAGGTCGCGGCGCAGGACGGGGTCCAGGCCGACCGTCGGCTCGTCCAGGACGAGGAGTTCGGGTGCGCCGAGGAGGGCCACGGCCAGGGAGACGCGGCTGCGCTGGCCGCCGGAGAGGTTCCCTGCGAGGGCGTCGGCGCGGCTGGTGAGGTCGACGTCCTCGATGACTCGGGTGACGTCGGAGTGGCGGCGTTCGGCGGCGGCGCGGCCGGGGGTGAGGATCGCGGCGAAGTAGTCGAGGTTCTGGCGGACGGTCAGGTCGTCGTAGACGGAGGGGGCTTGGGTGACGTAGCCGATGCGGGTGCGCAGGGTGGGGTGTCCGGCGGGGCGGCCGAGTACGTCGAGGGTTCCGGTGACCTTGGCCTGGGTGCCGACGACGGACCGCATGAGGGTGGATTTGCCGCAGCCGGAGGGGCCGAGCAGTCCGGTGATCTGGCCGCGGGGGACGGTGAAGTCGAGGCCGCGCAGGACGGTTCGGGGGCCGCGGACGACGGTGAGGCCTGCGGCGTGGACGGCGGGGGTGTCGGGAGGCCCCTCTGAATAATTCATCATGCGATGAATAATGCTCTCGTGGACGGGGGCCGTCAAGCGGCGCGCGTGCGGCGTGATCGGTGGCGCAGGCGCGTGACGGTGTGACCGGAGGCAGGTGGGCCGGTCCTGGTCCGGCCCTTGCGCCTCGAGAGCCCCCTGCGGCCCGCCGGAACGGACTGCGCGATCAACTCCCTTTCCTGACAATGGGTTTCAGTGCCGCGTACTCCCCCGACGCGGCACGCCCACGCATCTCCCGTAGCTCCCATGGCTTCGTCACCGGAGGTGCTCCTGTCATGCGTGTACTGCGCGCTCGCGTACGCAAGGCCGATCTGTTCGCGTCCCTCGTCGTGTTTCTCGTGGCGCTGCCGCTGTGTGTTGGGGTCGCCATCGCCTCCGGTGTGCCGGCCGAGCTGGGGCTGGTGACCGGGATCGTCGGCGGGCTGGTCGCCGGGGCGCTGCCGGGCAGCAGCCTCCAGGTGAGCGGGCCGGCGGCGGGGCTCACGGTGCTGGTCCACGAGGCCGTGCACCGGTACGGCGTCGGGGCGCTCGGGGTGCTGGTGTTCGGGGCCGGGCTGGTGCAGCTCGGGCTCGGGGTGCTGCGGCTGGGGCGGTGGTTCAGGGCCGTGTCCGTGGCGGTCGTGCAGGGGATGCTCTGCGGGATCGGGCTCGTCCTGGTGGCCGGTCAGGTGTATGCGCTGGGCGACGCGACGGCCCCGGGCGGCGGGTTGGGCAAGCTCACCGGGCTGGTGTCGTTGCCGTCGCTGCTGGACCCGGTGGCGTTGTCAGTGGGGGGTGCCACTATGGCCGTACTGCTGCTGTGGCCGCGATGGAAGCGCGGGGCTCGCCTGGTGCCCGCGCCGCTGGTCGCGGTCGGCCTCGCGGCGGCGGTGACCGGGGTGTTCGGCCTTCAGGTGCGGCGGGTCGAAGTGCACGGACTGCTGGACGCCGTACGGCTGCCGGAGGCCGCGGATGTCGGGCGGCTGACGGAAGTGGGCGTGCTGGGGACGGTCGCCGCGTTCGCGTTGATCGCGTCGGCGGAGTCCCTGTTCAGCGCGGCGGCGGTGGACCGGCTGCATGACGGGCGGCGTACGGACTACGACCGTGAGCTGATCGCGCAGGGCGCGGGCAACGCGGTGTGCGGGGTGCTCGGGGCGCTGCCGATGACCGCGGTGATCGTGCGGAGCGCGGCGAACGTCCAAGCGGGGGCGCAGACCAAGGCCTCCCGGGTGCTGCACGGGGTGTGGCTGCTGTTGTTCACGGTGGTCGTGCCCGGGGTGCTCGGGGTGATTCCGGTGGCGGCGCTGGCCGCGCTGCTGGTGCACGCCGGGTGCAAGCTCGTGCCGGTGCGGGAGGTGCGGGTGTTGTGGCGCGGGCATCGCGGGGAGGTGGTCGTGCTGGTGGTGACGGCGACGGCGATCGTCGTGGGGAACTTGTTCGAGGGGGTGTTGGTGGGGTTGGCGCTGGCGGTGGCGAAGACCGCGTGGGATGCCAGCCATGTGCATGTGGAGACCGAGGACCGGGGTGAGGCGGGGCTCGTCGTCAGGGTGCTGGGGCATGCGACGTTCCTGCGGCTGCCCAAGCTGCTGGACGCGCTGGAGGCGTTGCCGCGTGACCGGGAGGTGCGGCTGGAGCTGGGCGGGCTGCGGCATCTGGACCATGCGTGCGCGGCGGCCCTGGAGGGGTGGGCCGCCGGGCGGGGTCAGGCGTTGAGGGCGACCAGCAGCCTCACGTCGTAGGTGACCTCGACGATTCCGTCCGGGAAGGCCTGAAGCAGATGCCGGCGCTCCTCGGTGAGGAAGGCCGTGGTGTGTTCCTTGTCGGCGACCAGGAAGATCGAGTGGCTGCCGAGGTTGGCGAGGTGGATGTCGACGGGGACGCGGCGGCTCCAGCGGACCGTGCGCTGACGGAAGTCGAGCCGGCCGGAGGGGTCGATGACCCGGGCGTTGACGTTCCGCTGCTCGGCGGGGACGTCAACGGCGAAGTGGCGCTCCATCCGTCGCGCGGCGTCGGCGAGCCAGGACACGTCCAGGGCGTCGGTGTTCCACCACAGCGCGAGCGCGCCGCCCGGCCGCAGCACCCGGAGGGCCTCCGGGACGGCCAGGGCGGGGTCGGTCCAGTGCCAGGCCTGGGCATAGGTGACGAGGTCGACGGAGGAGTCGGCCAGCGGCAGGGTGTTGCCGTCGCCGCGCACGATCGGTAGGTCGGGGTGGCCGCGGCGGAACTGGGCGGCCATGCCGTCGCCGGGTTCGACGGCGATGACGTCGGCGCCGCGGGCGTGCAGGAGGGCGGTGGCGATCCCGGTGCCGGCGCCCACGTCCGCGACGCGGGCGCCGGTGAGGGGCCGGCCCGCGAGGTCCTCGACGGCGTCGAAGAGGGCGGGCGGATAGGAGGGGCGGTTCGCCGCGTACTGGGCTGCGGCGGCGTTGAAGGACTGGGCACGGGCGCTGTGCGAGGAGGCCGTGGTCATACGGCCATGGTGGCGGAGGTGGGTGCAGGGTGCAGTGAGTTTTTGGTGAGAGGGGATGCGGCGCCCGGCGCTGTGCCCTTGCCGCTCAGGAGCGGCGGCGCTTCTTCGACGGGTTGCCGGAGCGGCGGGTGGTGCGCTTCTCGTGCTGCTTGAGGGCGGCCTCGTACTCCTCGCGGTGGAGCTTCTCGCCGGGGGCCTCGGTGAGGGAGCGGAAGAAGTAGGCGAGGAGGGAGCCGACGAAGCCGATGGCGAGCAGGCCGCGCAGGGAGGCCTGGCGGTCGGGGTCGGGGCGCTTGGTGAAGCCGTCCCAGGTGTGCCGGAAGGCGAGGGCGCTGCAGATCGCGAACATCACGACCATGAGGAGGGTGACGAAGCTGCCGATGTCGGCGATCGCGAGGCCTTCGTAGGCGAAGCGGAGCACCAGGCAGGAGGCGACGGCCGCGGCGAGGGAGCCGACGGCGGCGCCGACACGGCGGGCCGTGTAGCCGTTGGTGTGGTCGACCCAGGTCGTGCCGAAGAAGCGGATGGGTTCCGGGCGGGGCCCGGTCACCGGGTCCGCGCTGTCCTGGGGGCCGTGTTCGTCGCTCACGCGTCGATTATGGCCGGGGACGGGCGCGGGCCCGGCGGAGGGCTCAGCGGCGTCCGGTCGTACGGCCGTCGCTGCCCGCCCCCCGTCAGGTGTCCGAGCCGCAGATCTGACGAGGGTCAGACCGAGCAGCGCGGACGGATGTAGCCGTCGCTGCCAGTGTTCACGTACGCGTCCGAGACGTACTTGCCGTTGGCGATGGAGTCCCAGATGTTGCTCGTGCCGTACGGGCCCGAGACGGTGGTGCCGGGCGTTTGGCACAGGATCGCGACCCTGGCGCCCTCGGGCAGCACGTCCACGATGGAGTAGGTGGTGCCCGGCCCGCTGCGGACGTTGAGCCGCACCCCGGGCGCAACCGAGTAGTAGCGCACGGTCGTTGCCGATTCCGTCGCCGTCACGGCGATCCCGTGCTCGGCGCCCTCGACCTCTTCGACACGCTCGACCGACATGAAAAGCCTCCCCCGTTGAGTCCCACGCTTCCCGTGGGCCCCTTTGATTCCCCCACGACACGTCTCGAAACAGACGTGCGCGACTCGAACACAAACGCTAGCAAGCCGCCTCTGTCTCGTACGAGTCATCGACTAGGCTCCGTGCGTCGCGCACGCGGACGAACAGCACGGGGGTGGTCCCATGGCGCCACAGCAGAACACCGGAGCGGGCGCGGAAGCGGAACTTCCCGAGTACGCCGGTCACTACCGCCTGGAAGCACGTCTGGGGTCCGGCGGCATGGGTGTCGTGCATCGTGCGCGCAGTGCCTCCGGGATGACCCTCGCGGTGAAGGTCGTACACGCCGAGTTCGCCAGGGACCCCGAGTTCAGGGGTCGTTTCCGGCAGGAGATCTCCGCGGCGCGCAGGGTCAGCGGAGCGTTCACCGCACCCG
The DNA here is from genome assembly GCF_042668605.1 of Streptomyces sp. NPDC057280. Lineage (NCBI taxonomy): Bacteria > Bacillati > Actinomycetota > Actinomycetes > Kitasatosporales > Streptomycetaceae > Streptomyces > Streptomyces sp. NPDC057280. The sequence continues at coordinate 176,463 of NZ_JBHUYR010000014.1, read as the reverse complement.
TCGTCGACGCCGACCCGGAGGCCGAACGGCCCTGGATGGCCACGCTGTTCATACCGGGTCCGACCCTCGCCGACGAGGTCAAGCGGAACGGTCCCATGCCGACGGCCCAGTTGCGCCGGCTGATGGCGGGGCTGGCCGAGGCGCTGCGCGACATCCACCGGGTCGGCGTCGTCCACCGAGATCTCAAGCCGAGCAACGTGCTGCTCGCCGAGGACGGGCCCAAGGTCATCGACTTCGGCATTTCCCGGCCGAAGGACAGCGAACTGCGCACCGAGACGGGGAAGTTGATCGGCACCCCGCCTTTCATGGCGCCCGAGCAGTTCCGGCGACCGCGGGCCGTCGGCCCCGCGGCCGACATCTTCGCGCTGGGCTCCGTGATGGTGCACGCGGCCACGGGGCGGGGGCCGTTCGACTCCGACAGCCCGTATGTCGTCGCCTACCAGGTCGTGCACGACGAGCCCGACCTGACCGGCGTACCGGAGAACCTCGCGGCGCTGGTGGAGCGCTGTCTGGCCAAGGAACCCGAGGACCGGCCCACCCCCGACGAGTTGATGCGGGAGCTGCGGTCGGTCGCCGCCTCGTACGACACCCAGACGTTCATCCCCGCCCAGCGCACCGGCGAGACCCACGGGCCGGAACCGCGCCCCGCGGGGCCGGAGGGACCGCGGCGCGGAGGGCGGCCCGCCGAGCTGGAGAAACCGCGGCGCGGATGGCGGCCGGGCAGGGGGGCGGTGATCGGGGCCGGGGCGCTGGGCCTGGCCGCGCTCGCCACCCTGGCGTCCGTGCAGCTCGTCGGCGACGGGGGCGCGAGCCCGCGGAGCAGTGCGGCGCCGGCCACGTCCGCCGGGTTCGGCCCGTGGACCACCCGGCCGGCGGGCACGGAAGGCGGTCTGCCCCGATGCTCGTTCGGCGGCGGGCGGTTGCTGTGTGCGCAGCGCGGACTGGTCGCGGCCCTCGATCCGGTCGACGGTCATGTGCTGTGGCGCCACGCGCTCGGCAACGGCGGCTCCCCCAGTGAGCCGCCGGTCTTCTCGGGCGGCCTGGCGCATGTGGTGACGGACTCGGGCCGGCGGCTGCTCGCGCTCGATCCGGCGACGGGCGCCACCCGCTGGAAGCTCGACCTGTCCGCGTACCGGGGCTTCGCCCACGCGCGCGGAACGCTGCTGCTGACCGGCACCGACGGCACGGCCACCGGTGTCGACAGCACGACGGGCGAGGTGAAATGGCACAAGCGCCTGCCCGGTTCGGCCAACTCCGGCTTCGCGTCGTTCCCCGACAGCCCCTGGGCCTACCGCACGGGCACATCCGCGGACGGAACCAGCACACGCGTGACGAGAGTGGACCCGGCCTCGGGCGAGGTGCGGCGGGACGACCGGCTGGCGGGGGCGCTGCGCCCCGTCGGCGTCTCGGACGGCGGCGTCGTCTTCCTGGCCGACGGCGGCAGTTACGGCGAGACGAGCGCCGTGGTCCGTTACGACCCGGAGTCCGGGGCGACGCGGCGCGTGCCGCTGGGCGTGCCCGTGGACCAGGCGCAGGCCACCGTACGCGGCGACCGCGTGTGGCTGCTGGGCACGGGCGGCTCGCTGGTCGCGGTCGACATGACCGCGAAGAAACGGCTGTGGTCGCTGGAGACGGGTGTGAGCCAGGGTTCGGCACCGGTGGACGACGGCCACCGGGTGTACGTCACGGCCCCCGACGGACGGCTGCTCGCCGTGTCCGCCGCCGGCGGCAGGCTGCTCGGGCAGACCCCGCCGCGCCTCGGCCCGCACGCGGACCAGGTGGCGTCCTCCCTGCCGGTGCCCGTCCTCGCCGACGGTCACGCCTACGCCACCGCCCCCGACGGCACCGTCTTCGCCGTCGACGCGCGTGACCCGGCGGCCTGGTAGCAGCGGCGGAGAAGGCCGCCCACGAAAGAAGCAGGCCGACAGGGAAAAGGCAGCCCGCGAAACAGGTGGCCCCACAGCGGAAAGGCCGTCCACGAAAGAGGCGGCCCGACAACGGGAAAGGGCCGCCCCTCGCAGGAGAGGCGGCCCCGTGGGGCAGAACGTTCAGCCCAGCTTCGACACGTCCCGGACCGCGCCCTTGTCCGCGCTCGTCGCCATCGCGGCGTACGCCTTCAGCGCGGCGGAGACCTTGCGCTCGCGGTTCTTCGGGGCGTACGCCCCGCCCAGCGCCTGCTCGCGACGGGTCAGTTCGGCGTCGTCGACCAGGAGGTCGATCGTGCGGTTCGGGATGTCGATGCGGATGCGGTCGCCGTCCTCGACGAGGGCGATCGTGCCGCCCGCGGCGGCCTCTGGGGAGGCGTGGCCGATCGACAGGCCCGAGGTGCCGCCGGAGAAGCGGCCGTCGGTGACGAGCGCGCAGGCCTTGCCGAGGCCACGGCCCTTCAGGTACGAGGTCGGGTAGAGCATCTCCTGCATGCCCGGGCCGCCCTTGGGGCCCTCGTAGCGGATGACCACCACGTCGCCCTCCTTGATCTCCTTCAGGAGGATCTTCTGGACGGCTTCCTCCTGGGACTCGCAGACGACCGCCGGGCCCTCGAAGGTCCAGATCGACTCGTCGACGCCCGCCGTCTTCACGACGCAGCCGTCGACCGCGAGGTTGCCCTTGAGGACCGCCAGTCCGCCGTCCTTGGAGTACGCGTGCTCGGCGGACCGGATGCAGCCGCCCTCCGCGTCCTCGTCGAGGGCCTCCCAGCGCTCCGACTGGGAGAAGGCCTCGGCGGAGCGGACGCAGCCCGGGGCCGCGTGCCACAGTTCCACCGCCTCGGCGGACGGGGAGCCGCCGCGGACGTCCCAGGTCTTCAGCCAGTCGGCGAGGGAGGGGCTGTGGACGGAGTGGACGTCCTCGTTGAGCAGGCCCGCGCGGTGCAGTTCGCCGAGCAGCGCCGGGATGCCGCCCGCGCGGTGCACGTCCTCCATGTAGTACGTGCGGTTCTTCGCGACGTTGGGGGCGACCTTCGCGAGGCAGGGGACCCGGCGGGAGACCGCGTCGATCTCGGCGAGGCCGAACGGGACGCCCGCCTCCTGGGCGGCGGCCAGCAGGTGCAGGATCGTGTTGGTCGAGCCGCCCATGGCGATGTCGAGCGCCATCGCGTTCTCGAAGGCCGCGAAGGAGGCGATCGAGCGCGGCAGGACCGTCTCGTCGTCCTGCTCGTAGTAGCGCCGGGTGATGTCCATGACCGTGCGGGCGGCGTCCTCGTACAGACCCTTACGAGCCGTGTGCGTGGCCAGGACCGAGCCGTTGCCGGGGAGCGAGAGGCCGATGGCCTCCGTCAGGCAGTTCATCGAGTTGGCGGTGAACATGCCGGAACAGGAGCCGCAGGTCGGACAGGCGTTCTCCTCGATACGGAGGATGTCCTCGTCCGAGATCTTGTCGTTCACGGCGTCGGAGATCGCGTCGACCAGGTCGAGCGTGCGGACCGTGCCGTCCACGAGGGTGGCGCGGCCGGACTCCATGGGGCCGCCTGAGACGAAGACCGTCGGGATGTTCAGCCGCAGGGCCGCGTTGAGCATGCCCGGCGTGATCTTGTCGCAGTTGGAGATGCAGATCAGGGCGTCGGCGCAGTGGGCCTCGACCATGTACTCGACCGAGTCCGCGATCAGGTCGCGGGAGGGGAGGGAGTACAGCATGCCGCCGTGGCCCATCGCGATGCCGTCGTCGACGGCGATGGTGTTGAACTCGCGCGGGATGCCGCCCGCCTCGCGGATCGCCTCGGAGACGATCCGGCCGACCGGCTGGAGGTGGGTGTGGCCCGGCACGAACTCGGTGAAGGAGTTCGCGACGGCGATGATCGGCTTGCGGCCGATGTCCGCGCCGGGTACACCGGAGGCGCGCATAAGGGCGCGGGCGCCCGCCATGTTGCGGCCGTGGGTGACTGTGCGGGACCTCAGCTCGGGCATCGTCGCTCGCTCCTTCTGACAGTTGTGGCTGCTATCGAGCGTACGCCGGTCATCCAGGGGGCGGACAGCTTGTCCGGAATGCGGGACACACGTCTCAAGAGACACAGGTCTCAGGGCCCCGTCAGATGCCCCTGCACCACCCGCGCCACCCGCGCGATGATCTGCTCCGGGTCCGCCGACGCCAGCGGCTCCACCTTGATCACGTACCGCAGCATCGCGATCCCGACCAGCTGCGCGGCCGCCAGCTCGGCGCGCAGTTCCGCGTCCGGCGCGTCGAGCTCACCGGCGATCCGGCGCAGCAGCTGCGCGGAGACGAGGCGGCGGAAGACGGTGGCCGCGGCCTCGTTGTTCACCGCCGAGCGGACGATCGCGAGCAGCGGCTTACGGGTCACCGGGTTGTCCCAGAGCCCGAAGATGAGCCGGGTCATCCGCTCGCCGACGTCCTCCACCGGCCCTTCCAGCGCCGTGTCCCGCACGATCAGTGCCGGCGCGAAGGCCACCTCCACGGCCGCCTCGAAGACCTGCTCCTTGGTGCCGAAGTAGTGGTGGACCAGGGCCGAGTCGACCCCGGCGGCCTTCGCGATGCCGCGCACCGACGTCTTCTCGTACCCCCGCTCGGAGAACTCCTCGCGGGCGGCGGCCAGGATCCGGTCGCGGGTGTCGGCCGCTTCCGTACGAGGAGGCCGGCCCCGCCTGCGCGCGGTGACACCGTCGGTCACGGCAGCCTCTGCGCCTTCACGGCCGACGCCAGATGGAGCCGGGTGAACGCCAGCGCCTCCGCGAGGTCGGCCTCCCGTTCGGCGCCGGACATCGCGCGCCGGGTGTTGACCTCGATGACGACATGACCGTCGAAGCCGCTCAGGGCGAGACGTTCCAGCAGCTCGGCGCAGGGCTGGTTGCCGCGGCCCGGGACGAGGTGCTCGTCCTTCGCGGAGCCGCGGCCGTCGGCGAGGTGGACGTGCCCGAGGCGGTCGCCCATGCGGTCGACCATCTCCATCGCGTCGATGCGGGCCGTCGCGGAATGGCTGAGGTCGATCGTGAAGTGCCGGTAGTCCTCTTTGGTGACGTCCCAGTCGGGGGCGTACGCGAGCATCTCGCGGTCGCGGTAGCGCCAGGGGTACATGTTCTCGACGGCGAACCGTACGTCCGTCTCGTTCGCCATCCGCCAGATCCCCTCGACGAAGTCGCGGGCGTACTGGCGCTGCCAGCGGAACGGGGGATGGACGACGACGGTGCTCGCGCCGAGCTTCTCGGCGGCGTGCTGGGCGCGCTGGAGCTTGACCCAGGGGTCCGTCGACCACACGCGCTGCGTGATGAGCAGGCAGGGGGCGTGCACGGCGAGGATCGGGATCTGGTGGTAGTCGCTCAGTCTGCGCAGGGCTTCCATGTCCTGGCTGACGGGGTCGGTCCACACCATGACCTCGACGCCGTCGTAGCCGAGGCGTGCGGCGATCTCGAAGGCCGTCGCCGTGGACTCCGGGTACACGGAGGCCGTGGAGAGCGCCACCTTCGCGTCCGGGATCCGTACGACTGGTTCTGCCACGTGGGTCAGCCTAAAGGGTTGGGCCGGGTGGATGCGGGGTGCCTATTCGCCGTTGTGGGGTTTGCCACGGGCGGGCGTCACACGGAGCCCATGTGATCAAGTCGCCGTAGGATCACGCCTTCTCGCAGCGCCCACGGGCAGATCTCCAGGCTCTCCACCCCGAACAGGTCCATCGCGCCCTCCGCCACCAGCGCCCCCGCGAGCAGCTGGCCGGCCCGGCCCTCCGAGACCCCCGGGAGTTCGGACCGCTGTGCCACCGTCATCCCCGCCAGCTGCGGCACCCATGCCTCCAGGGACTCCCGCTTCAGCTCGCGCTGGACGTAGAGGCCCTCGGCGGAGCGGGCGGCGCCGGCCAGGCGGGCCAGCTGCTTGAAGGTCTTGGAGGTGGCGACGACGTGGTCGGGGGCGCCGAAGCGGCTGAACTCGCCGACCGTGCGGGCGATCTGGGCGCGGACATGACGTCGCAGGGCCCTTATCGCCTCCGGGTCCGGCGGGTCGCCCGGCAGCCAGCCCGCGGTGAGGCGGCCCGCGCCGAGCGGCAGTGAGACCGCCGCGTCGGGCTCCTCGTCTATGCCGTACGCGATCTCCAGGCTGCCGCCGCCGATGTCGAGGACGAGCAGCTTCCCGGCCGACCAGCCGAACCAGCGGCGGGCCGCGAGGAAGGTGAGGCGGGCCTCTTCGGCGCCGGTGAGGACCTGGAGCTCGACGCCGGTCTCGGCCTGCACGCGCGCGAGGACGTCGTCGGCGTTGCTGGCCTCGCGCACGGCGGAGGTGGCGAACGGCAGGAGGTCCTCGACGCCCTTGTCCTCGGCGGCCTGGAGGGCCTCCTTGACGACCGCGATCAGCTTCTCGACCCCTTCGGGGCTGACGGCCCCGGCCTCGTCGAGGAGTTGGGCGAGGCGCAGCTCCACCTTGTGCGAGTGCGCGGGCAGCGGGCGCGCGCCAGGGTGTGCATCCACCACCAGGAGATGCACCGTGTTCGATCCCACGTCGAGGACACCGAGTCTCATGTACGGAACGCTACTGCCAGCCAGGCAGTGCGCCGTCCCCGGAGCCGTCCTGGGCGACTTACCCTGGACGCGTGCCAAAGACCAAAAAGGCGAAGAATGAGCAGGCCGCCACTGCCTCCGGCGCTTCTTCGCAGGCGAAGTCGCAGGTGAGGTCGTCGGCGAAGTCACCGGCGGAGTCGTCGGCAGCGCCGGCGGACTCCCAGAAGTCACAGCTGATGACCGAGGTGAAGTCGCCGAAGATGTCGAAGAAGGCCCGGGCAGCGGACGAGAAGGGGCTCGACTTCGCGCGCGCGTGGGTGGAGTTCCCGGATCCGGCGGACGACGAGCAGGTCTTCCGGTGCGATCTGACATGGCTGACCTCTCGCTGGAACTGCATCTTCGGCAGCGGCTGCCAGGGCATCCAGGCGGGCCGCGCGGACGACGGGTGCTGCACGCTGGGCGCCCACTTCTCCGACGAGGACGACGAGCAGCGGGTGGCCGGGCATGTGGCCAGGCTCACTCCGGAGATCTGGCAGTTCCACGACGAGGGCCGGGAACACGGCTGGATCTCGGAGGACGAGGACGGCGACCGGCAGACCCGCCCCTACCAGGGCTCCTGCATCTTCCAGAACCGTCCCGGCTTCGCCGGTGGCGCGGGCTGCTCGCTGCACATCCTGGCCATAAAGGAGGGCCGCGAGCCGCTGGAGACCAAGCCGGACGTCTGCTGGCAGCTTCCGGCACGGCGGACGTACGAGTGGATCGACCGGCCCGACGACACCCGGGTGCTTCAGGTGTCGATCGGTGAGTACGACCGGCGCGGCTGGGGTCCGGGCGGCCATGACCTGCACTGGTGGTGCACGTCGGCCACCTCGGCGCACGGCGCGGGCGACCCGGTCTACGTCTCCTACGGCCCGGAGCTGACCGAACTGATGGGCAAGGCGGGCTACGACCGCCTGGTCGAGCTGTGCGAGGAGCGACTGGCCTCGCAACTGCCCCTGCTGGCACCGCATCCGGCGGATCCGGCGCGCTGACCGACCCGCCGGCGACCGGCCCACGACCTGGCCCGTCGGCGACGGTCCAACGACCTGGCCCGGCGGCTGGTGCACGACCCGGTCCATCGGCGACCGGGCCAGGAGCCAGTCCATCGGCAACCGGGCCACGATCCGGCCCATAGGCGACCGGGCCAGGAGCCAGTCCATCGGTGACCGGTCTACCGGTCTACGGCCCAGGCCTTCGGCGCCCAGGCCACGACCCAACCCATCGGCAACCCGGCCAAGATCCAGTCCCTTGACGGCCGGTCTACGACCCAGTCCATCGGTGACCGAGCTACGACGTCGACGGGCTCGGGTCGCCGCTGTCGCTGGGCGGCGGTGAGCTCGCCGGGTCCGACGGGGTCGGGTCGGTCGGGCTCGGGTCGGGCGACGAGGGCGGTGGGTCGCTCGGCGTCGGGTCCGTGGGGGCTGATGTGGTGGGTGTCGGGTCGGGGTCGTCGGACGAGGGCGGCGGGCTCGCGGGGCTGCCGGGGTCGGTCGGGGTGGGGGCGGTGCCGTAGCCCCCGATGGAGACGACGGCGCCGGCCGGTGACACGGCCACCCGCGCGCTCCAGTAGCCGGACGGCTCGCGCAGATGGTCCACGTACACCTTGATCGTCAACGACTCGCCGGGGGCGAGGGTTCCCGCGGACTGGCTGAGGTAGAGCCAGGAGGCACCGGTGGTCGCGGACCAGCGGACCGGGGTCTCGCCGGTCGCGGTGAGGGTGATCAGCGTGGTGTCGCCGCTGTTGCCGGCCGCCACCTCCAGATGGCCGGCGCCCTTCTTGCCGGCACCCGCGACGCTGATGACCTCCACGGACACGTCGGGTCGGTTGCCCTTGGCGAAGCGGTCGCCGGGCTGGGTGCTGGCGTTGCCCGCGTTCTCGTAGCCGTCGCCGACCGCCTCGCCGTCCAGGCCGTCGGGGCCGCGTGCCTCGCTGGCGGAGGCCGAGCGGCCCTCGGCGCCCTCGCCGGTGGGGGTGCCTCGGTAGGCGGCCCAGAGCGCCAGGACCGGGGCCGCGACGACGGTGGCGACGACGGTCGTGGTGACGGCACGCGCGCGGAGGCGGTCGCGGCGGGCCGCGCGGTCCTTGGGGTCCATCGGGAAGCCGCGCCGGTCGAAGCGCGGTGCGGCGGCGCCCCGCGCGCGTGGGAAGTGCGCCATGGCGACGTGCAGGGTCGCGCGGGGCGCCTCCAGGACGGGCAGCTCCGAGGGGGTGACGCTCGCGCCGGGCCACCGGCCGGAGATCGCGCGCTCGGCGGTACGGCGGCAGCGCGGGCAGTCGTCGACGTGCCGGACCAGCTCACGGCGTACGGCTGTGCTGAGCACCAGCTGGTGGTCGCCGGTGAGGCGGGCCACGCCCGGGCAGGTGCCGGTCTCCACGACGGCCAGGGCCGCGCGGGTGCGCTCGACCTCGCAGGCGGCGGCCGAGAGCAGTTCACGGGCGGCGGCGAGGTCCATGCCGAGGACGGCGGCGACCTCGTGGGCGGCGAGGTGGTGGCGTACGGCGAGTTCGAGGGCCTCGCGCTGCTCCGGGGTGGTGCCGGCGGCCTCCGGCCAGGCGAGCAGGGCGAGTTCACGCCGACGCTCCTCCTGGACCTCCTCGGAGACGGGCGGGGCGGCCTTCCGGTCGGCGGTGCTGCGGTCGCCGGCGTGGCGGCCCGCCGCGTGGGTGGCCTGACGTTTCTGCTTGGCCTCGGCCAGCTTGCGCAGACAGGCCCAGCGGGCGAGGGCGTAGAGCCAGGCCCGGCGGTCGCCCGCCGCGTCCGGGCCGCGGCGCTTCTCGGCGAGCGCGAGGACGTCACCGAGCGCGGCGGTGGCCGCGTCGTGGTCGCACAGCACCGACAGGCAGTAGGTGAACAGGCCGTCCAGGTACGGTTCGTAGCGCGCGGGTGGCCGCTGCGCCAGCGTGCGCGCGGCACCGCGATCGCGCGCCTCCCGTTGCGCCCGATGTGCGCCGGTGGTGCGGGTCGAGGTCTCCGGACTGCTGCTCATCACCCGTGGACGGTAGGACGCGGGCGATCGCCCCTTCTTCCACCTTGAGCACTTTTACTCCGTACGGGTGAAACGATCCCTCATAAGGGGACAGGAACGCTTCGTTCCGTGGCTTGTTCCTGACAGCGGTGGCCGGTTACCGACGGCGCGCACCGCCCGGGGGCCGGTGCGCCGCACTGAGTGTGATGCACGCCATCTTCTGAGTAGTCGTACTCATGTCCGGTCTCTTGCGAGCTCACAGACTTCCGGCATGAGACGAATTTCCCTGATGCCGGTCGCGGCACTGACCGCGCTGTGCGGGCTCGCGCTCGCGGGCTGCGGCACCGAACGGGCGGCGGACGCCTCCGCGCGGACCGAGGTCGACCACGTCCGGCCCGGTTCCTCCGCTTCCGCCACGCCCCGGCGCGACGCTGCCTCCACGCCCAGGCCCGACCCGGCCGACGACGAGTCCGGCGACTCCGAGTTCCTCGCGTTCATGATGCTCCTCAACACGGTCGCCGAACCGTGCCTGCCGGAGCTTCCGACCGCGGTGCCCCCGGAGGAGTCGGAAGCCATGGACGAGATTCCCTCCGACGCGCCCCGCCCCGACGAGCTGCCGCTCCCCGACGAGCCGCCGCCCACGAGCGAGCCGCGAGACCCCGAGGAGGCCTTCCAGGAGATCGAGCTGAGCTCCGTGGAGAAGTGCGACGCCGAGCAGCACGTCCGCCGCATCACCAAGGCCCTCGCCGCCGGCAGCGCCCACCCGGCGCCGGAGGACGTCGACACGGTCCTGCGCGGGCTCGGTTACCTCCAGGAGCGCATCGACGGGCCGCAACGCGCGCGTGGGGGTGTCGAGTTCACGCTCGACCTGCGGGTGATGGGCGGCTCGCTGTGCCTGTCCGGCACCACGACGGGCACGAGGACCACGATCGAGCCGTACGGCGCCGACGTGGAGGTCGCCTGCACGGAGGTACGGAGGTGAGGCGCGGAAACTGAGCCGCGGCGGGCGATGTCAGTGCGGGCGGCTACGGTTTCGTCCATGGCTGCCCGTACGAAGACCGCCAAGGACCGCCCCGCCTTCCGCTGCACCGAGTGCGGCTGGCAGACGGCGAAGTGGCTCGGCCGCTGCCCCGAATGCCAGGCATGGGGGACGGTCGAGGAGTACGGCGCGCCCGCGGTGCGCACGACGGCACCAGGCCGCGTCACCACCTCCGCCCTGCCCATCGGCCAGGTGGACGGCCGTCAGGCCACCGCCCGCTCCACCGGCGTGCCCGAGCTGGACCGCGTCCTGGGCGGCGGCCTCGTCCCCGGCGCGGTCGTGCTGCTGGCGGGCGAGCCCGGCGTGGGCAAGTCCACGCTCCTGCTCGACGTGGCGGCCAAGTCGGCGAGCGACGAGCACCGCACGCTGTACGTCACGGGCGAGGAGTCGGCGAGCCAGGTCCGGCTGCGCGCCGACCGCATCAAGGCCATCGACGACCATCTGTACCTCGCCGCGGAGACCGACCTCGCCGCCGTCCTCGGCCACTTGGACGCGGTGAAGCCGTCGCTGCTGATCCTCGACTCGGTGCAGACGGTGGCCTCCCCGGAGATCGACGGCGCCCCGGGCGGCATGGCCCAGGTCCGCGAGGTCGCGGGCGCGCTCATCCGGGCCTCAAAGGAACGCGGCATGTCCACGCTCCTGGTGGGCCATGTCACCAAGGACGGCGCGATCGCGGGCCCGCGCCTGCTGGAGCACCTCGTGGACGTCGTCCTCTCCTTCGAGGGCGACCGGCACGCGCGCCTCCGTCTCGTCCGGGGCGTCAAGAACCGGTACGGCGCGACGGACGAGGTCGGCTGCTTCGAACTGCACGACGAGGGCATCACGGGCCTAGCGGACCCGAGCGGACTTTTCCTGACCCGTCGTGACGAACCGGTCCCCGGCACCTGTCTGACGGTCACCCTGGAGGGCCGCCGCCCGCTGGTGGCCGAGGTCCAGGCCCTCACCGTCGACTCCCAGATCCCCTCCCCCCGGCGCACCACGTCCGGTCTGGAGACCTCCCGCGTCTCGATGATGCTGGCCGTCCTGGAGCAGCGGGGCCGGATCAGCGCCCTCGGCAAGCGGGACATCTACTCCGCGACGGTCGGCGGGGTGAAGCTCTCGGAGCCCGCCGCGGACCTGGCCATCGCCCTCGCGCTGGCCTCCGCGGCGAGCGACACCCCGCTGCCCAAGAACCTCGTCGCGATCGGCGAAGTAGGCCTCGCGGGCGAGGTCAGACGGGTCACGGGCGTCCAGCGCCGGCTGGCCGAGGCCCACCGTCTGGGCTTCACCCACGCCCTCGTGCCGGGCGACCCCGGCAAGATCCCTCCCGGTATGAAGGTCCTGGAAGTCGCCGACATAGGGGACGCCCTGAGAGTCCTTCCGCGCTCGCGTCGGCGAGAGGCCCCACGGGAGGCGGAGGAGCGCCGGTAGACTTTGCCCTGGTCTCGCCCGTCCGTACGAACCGCATGTACGAAAGGGGAGCGCCAGAAGAACCTGCGACCGGAGGAGTGCAGTGGCAGCCAACGACCGGGCAGCAGCTCCCGGAAAGTCCGGCGGGAGCTCCGGTGCCGATGGCCTGATGCGCGCCTCACTGAGCGCCGTGGCACCCGGCACGGCCCTGCGCGACGGCCTGGAGCGGATTCTCCGCGGCAACACGGGCGGGCTCATCGTGCTCGGCTTCGACAAGACGGTGGAGCCGATGTGCACGGGCGGTTTCGTCCTGGACGTCGAGTTCACGGCCACGCGCCTGCGTGAGCTGTGCAAGCTCGACGGCGGCATCGTGCTGTCCTCGGACCTGTCGAAGATCCTGCGGGCCGGCGTGCAGCTGGTCCCGGACCCGACGATCCCGACGGAGGAGACCGGCACCCGTCACCGCACGGCGGACCGGGTGTCCAAGCAGGTCGGCTTCCCGGTCGTCTCGGTCTCCCAGTCGATGCGCCTGATCGCCCTCTACGTCGACGGCCAGCGCCGCGTCCTGGAGGACTCCGCGGCGATCCTGTCCCGCGCGAACCAGGCGCTGGCGACCCTGGAGCGGTACAAGCTCCGCCTGGACGAGGTCGCGGGAACGTTGTCAGCGCTGGAGATCGAGGACCTCGTCACGGTCCGGGACGTCTCCGCGGTGGCCCAGCGCCTGGAGATGGTCCGCCGCATCGCGACGGAGATCGCCGAGTACGTGGTCGAGCTCGGCACGGACGGCCGCCTCCTGGCCCTCCAGCTCGACGAGTTGATCGCGGGCGTGGAACCGGAGCGCGAACTGGTGGTCCGGGACTACGTCCCCGAGCCCACGGCCAAGCGCTCCCGCACGGTCGAAGAGGCCCTGTACGAACTGGACGCCCTCACCCACGCCGAGCTCCTCGAACTCCCCACGGTGGCCAAGGCACTGGGCTACACGGGTTCGCCGGAGGCGTTGGACTCGGCGGTGTCCCCGCGCGGCTTCCGCCTGCTGGCCAAGGTCCCGCGCCTCCCGGGCGCGATCATCGACCGCCTGGTGGAACATTTCGGCGGCCTGCAGAAGCTCCTTGCGGCGAGCGTGGACGACTTGCAGACGGTGGACGGGGTCGGCGAGGCACGGGCGCGGAGCGTACGGGAGGGCTTGTCGCGTCTGGCGGAGAGTTCAATCCTGGAACGCTACGTATAAGGGCCTTCAGGGGCGCGGGGCCGTATCGCTTTGCGGCTCCGCCGCGTGGGCGCGGCCGACCACAACGGGCCCGCAGTCGACCGACAACCCTTCCCGGCACTACATCAGTCGCTCTCCAACACGAACGACGTCTGCACCTTCGCGTACCCCGGAGCAGCCAACTCCACCAGATACGTCCCCGCTCCGGCCGACCCCGCTGGAGGCGTCGCACACCGCGGAGCACTAGGCTTCCGGTCCCACTTCACCGTGTACGTGATGCTGCTGCCCGCAGGCGCCCGGAACACCAGACTCCCCGCCGTCTTCGGGCAGTCGGCGGACGACCAGTACTCGTCGTCCTCCGCGGCCTGAGTGATCGTCAACACCGCGCTCTTCGGGCCGAGATCGACCTTGCAGTCACTGCCAGAGGAGTTGGTCGCGGTCACCAGCAGCGTGGGCGTCTCGCCGGGCCCGTACCCGTTGTGGAGGCTGCGGACGGCCAACCTCACCGCGCCGCTTGTGCAGTTGGGCAGCGTGGACCCCGCCGGCACCGTGTCGTCCTGACCGACGCCACTGCCCGCACCGCCACCGGCCGCCCCGCCGCCCGAGCCGCCGGAACCCGCGGACCCGGAGCCTCCGGAACCCGCGGTCGAGCCGGAGCCGTCACCGGACCCGTCGTCGGAACCCGACCCCCCGTCGTCCCCGCCACCGCTCGACTCGTCGCGCCCGCCCGGCGCTTGACTGATCGCGGGCCCTGAACTCGACGGTCCGGGGGTGATGGAAGGCGCGGGATTCTTGCCGTTGGATCCATCGGCACCGTTCTTGCCGCCACCGCCGTCCGACGTGACCACCCAGGCGATCAGAAGTGCCAACAGGGCCAATACAGACAGCAGTACGGCCCTCCGTCGCCAGTAGATGGAGGAGGGAAGCGGCCCGACCGGATTGCGCAGAGATCCCACGGCGCAAACTGTACGAGAGATCGGCGGCTGCGCTGCCCGTACCCGCCGCGGGGGATCACAACTTTTCCGGATCATCATTCCGGTCGTGGGCGTTCCACCCCTGTCTTTCGTCGCCTGCGGCTCCTGATGATCGCGGGGTGTGACCGTATCGGCCCTCTGTCTACGGACCGTGACCATGGATGACGAGGGACGTTCAACCAGCCGACGTCACAAGTGACCGGAGAAGTCACCGGAGAAACGGCACTGCTGTCGACCGCCGAACGCTGCCGTACACCTCAGGGGTGGCGGTGCCCCCGCACCCCCTCCCCGGCATGGCAGGATCGGAAGGCCATGACTGCGCCCCTCACCAACTCCCCCGCCCTCTCCGAAGCCGACGCCCCCGCCGGAGAGCATCTGCACGCCCCCGTCATCGACTGGTTCGACGAGCACGCCCGCGACCTGCCGTGGCGGCGCCCCGACGCCGGGCCGTGGGGGGTGATGGTCAGTGAGTTCATGCTCCAGCAGACGCCGGTCAGCCGGGTCCTGCCGGTCTACGAGCAGTGGCTGGCCCGCTGGCCGCGCCCCGCGGACCTCGCCCAGGAGGCGCCCGGCGAGGCCGTGCGCGCCTGGGGCCGGCTCGGCTACCCGCGCCGCGCGCTGCGGCTGCACGGCGCCGCCGTGGCGATAACGGAACGGCACGGCGGGGACGTACCCACTGACCACGCCCAGCTGCTCGCGCTGCCCGGCATCGGCGAGTACACGGCCGCGGCCGTCGCCTCCTTCGCCTACGGCCAGCGGCACGCGGTCCTCGACACCAACGTCCGGCGGGTCTTCGCGCGGGCCGTCACCGGCGTGCAGTACCCGCCGAACGCCACCACCGCCGCCGAACGCAAGCTGGCCCGCGCCCTGTTGCCCGAGGACGAGTCCACCGCCTCCCGCTGGGCCGCCGCCTCCATGGAGCTCGGCGCGCTGGTGTGCACCGCCAAGAACGAGTCCTGCCACCGCTGCCCGATCGCCGCGCAGTGCGCCTGGCGGCTCGCGGGCAAGCCGGAGCACGACGGTCCGCCGCGGCGCGGACAGACGTACGCCGGTACCGACCGCCAGGTGCGCGGCAAGCTGCTGGCCGTGCTGCGCGAGGCGCACGCGCCCGTGCCGCAGGCCGCCCTTGACCGGGTGTGGCACGAGCCGGTGCAGCGCGCGCGGGCCCTGGACGGGCTCGTCGCGGACGGGCTCGTGGAGCCCCTGCCCGGTGGTTTGTATCGGCTGCCGTTGACGTAACGCCGTACAAACACCCTCCCGAATCACCCCGAACCGGCGCGATTCGCCGCGCCGGTTTACCCCTTTCCTGCTTCCGTTACACAACCGACGGACAGCCGAGGGCTAGCCGCGCGCTCCTCCGCACAGCCTCGTGACAACAGCTCCGTAGCTTCATTGGCGTACCGCAAGGACGGCGGCACACAGGCAACGGAGAACCGGCGGCAGGCGAGTCGGAAACGGGGATGGAGGCGGTCGATCATGGCGCAGGGCGAGGTGCTCGAGTTCGAGGAGTACGTCCGCACCCGGCAGGACGCGCTGCTGCGCAGCGCCCGTCGTCTGGTCCCGGACCCCGTCGACGCGCAGGACCTGCTCCAGACGGCGCTGGCGCGGACGTACGGCCGCTGGGAGACCATCGAGGACAAGCGGCTCGCGGACGCCTATCTGCGCCGGGTCATGATCAACACCCGGACCGAGTGGTGGCGGGCCCGCAAGCTGGAGGAGGTGCCGACCGAGCAGCTCCCGGACGCCTCGGTCGACGACGCCACCGAGCAGCACGCGGACCGTGCCCTGCTGATGGACATCATGAAGGTGCTCGCCCCCAAGCAGCGCTCCGTGGTCGTGCTGCGACACTGGGAGCAGATGTCCACGGAGGAGACGGCCGCCGCCCTCGGCATGTCGGCCGGTACGGTCAAGAGCACGCTGCACCGGGCCCTCGCCCGGCTCCGCGAGGAGCTGGAGAGCCGCGATCTGGACGCACGCGCGCTGGAGCGTGAGGAGCGGGAGCGTTGCACGGCGGCCTGACCGACAGGGCTCGCGGCGCCGACGGAACGTTCGGCGCCGGCCTCGACCCCGGACCGGGGCGGGGCGCTTTCCAGGCGGCGATGACGGCGGTGGCCGTACTCGCCGCCCTCGCCCTTTTCGTCTCCGCCTGCGCCACCGGCGGCACCGGCACCCGTGACGAGGGTCCGGCCCATGTCGAGACCTCGGCCGGCTCGGAGCGGGCGGCGGGCGCCGCGCCCGCGGCCACCGCCTCGTACTCCGGCAAGCTGACCAAGGCCGAGGCCGCCCAGCTGCTCAAGGACGACCCCTCCGTCTCCGCCGAGGTCAAGAACGACCTCCAGCCCTGCACCGGCGACGACCCGCCCGTCGACGTGACCTCCGGCGACCTGACCGGCGGAACCGCGCGCGACATCGTGGTCAACGTGCTGACCTGCGGCGACATCATCGGTATAGGGGCGTACGTGTATCGCCTCCAGGACGGCGCGTACGAGAATGTGTTCAAGGCCGAGGAGCCGCCGGTCTACGCGCAGATCGACCGGGGTGACCTGGTGGTGGACAAACAGGTGTACGAGAAGGGCGACGCGGTGGCGGCACCCTCCGGCGAGTACGTGTTCATCTACCACTGGACGGAGGGCCGGTTCGTCAAGCGCTGGGACCAGTACAGCGAGTACGGCAAGACGTCCGACGGCCCTGCCGAGGACACGCCGACGCCGGTGCCGACGACCTGAATTCCGGGAAGCCCCCGGTTTCCGTGAACCGATCGGGCCGCTCGGAACGATCACCTTTCGACAGCAGGACCGCGCGACACCACGCGAGACCACAACGCAGGACCAAGGACAGAGAGCAGCGGGATGGCAGACCAGACTCACGTTCTGTTCGTCGAGGACGACGACGTCATCCGCGAGGCCACCCAGCTCGCCCTGGAGCGGGACGGCTTCGCGGTCACCGCCATGCCCGACGGTCTGTCGGGCCTGGAGGCGTTCCGGGCCGACCGCCCCGACATCGCCCTGCTGGACGTCATGGTCCCGGGCCTGGACGGCGTCAGCCTGTGCCGGCGCATCCGGGACGAGTCGACCGTGCCGGTGATCATGCTGTCGGCGCGCGCGGACTCCATCGACGTGGTGCTGGGCCTGGAGGCCGGCGCCGACGACTACGTGACGAAGCCGTTCGACGGCGCCGTCCTCGTCGCCCGTATCCGCGCGGTGCTGCGCCGCTTCGGACACGCGGGCGGCGGCGAGCGGGGGGACGCCCCCGCGGCCGCGGCGGACGGCGGGGTGCTGACCTTCGGCGAGCTGGAGATCGACACCGAGGGCATGGAGGTGCGCCGGGCCGGCGAGCCGGTGGCGCTCACTCCGACCGAGATGCGCCTGCTCCTGGAGTTCTCCTCCGCGCCGGGCACGGTCCTGTCCCGCGACAAGCTCCTGGAGCGCGTGTGGGACTACGGCTGGGGCGGGGACACGCGCGTGGTGGACGTCCATGTGCAGCGGCTGCGGACGAAGATCGGCCAGGACCGCATCGAGACGGTCCGTGGCTTCGGTTACAAGTTGAAGGCCTGAGCGGGGCGGACATGCGGGGGACAATGCAGCGCCTGGTCCCGGCGCGACTGGAGCGCGCGGGCATCCGTACGGGGATTCGGTGGAAGCTCAGCGCGGCCATCGCGTTCGTCGGCGCGCTGGTCGCGATCGCGCTGAGCCTGGTCGTGCACAACGCGGCCAGGGTCTCGATGCTGGACAACGCCCGCGATCTCGCGGACGAGCGCATCCAGATCGCCCAGCGCAACTACGACCAGTACAAACGGCCGAACCCCTTCCCCAACGTCAAGATCAACGACTCCTCGCTGCCGAGGGAGCTGCGGGAGAAGGTCGAGCAGGGGCGCCGGGCGACCTATGTGACCGACCGGCCGGGCGGCGAACCGGACATCTGGGCCGCCGTCCCGGCGGCGAACGGCAACGTGCTGTCCCTGCACACGTCGTTCACCGACCGCAGCACCGACATCCTCAACGACCTCGACCAGGCCCTGGTGATCGGCTCCATCGCCGTCGTCCTCGGCGGCAGCGCTCTCGGCGTGCTCATAGGCGGCCGCCTGTCGAGCCGGCTGCGCAAGGCGGCGACGGCCGCGGGGCAGGTCGCGAGCGGCGAGACGGACGTACGGGTACGGGACGCGATCGGCGGTGTCGTACGGGACGAGACCGACGACCTGGCCAGCGCGGTGGACGCGATGACCGACGCGCTGCAGCAGCGCATCGAGGCCGAGCGCCGGGTCACCGCCGACATCGCGCACGAACTGCGCACCCCGGTGACCGGTCTGCTCACGGCGGCCGAGCTGCTGCCGCCCGGCCGGCCCACGGAACTGGTCCTGGACCGGGCGAAGGCGATGCGCACGCTCGTCGAGGACGTGCTGGAGGTGGCCCGCCTCGACAGCGCGTCGGAGCGGGCGGAGCTGCAGGACATCCTGCTGGGCGAGTTCGTCAGCCGGCGGGTGGCGGCCAAGGACCCGGACACCGAGGTCCGCGTGGTGCACGAGTCGATGGTCACGACCGACCCGCGCCGCCTGGAGCGCGTCCTGTTCAACCTGCTCGCCAACGCCGCGCGGCACGGCGAGCCGCCGATCGAGGTCACCGTCGAGGGCCGGGTCATCCGCGTCCGCGACCATGGCCCCGGCTTCCCCGAGGACCTCCTCGCCGAAGGACCGAGCCGCTTCCGCACGGGCAGCGCGGACCGCGCGGGGCACGGCCACGGTCTCGGCCTGACCATCGCCGCCGGCCAGGCCCGGGTGCTGGGCGCCCGCCTCACCTTCCGCAACGTCCGCCCGGCGGGCGCGCCGGACGGGGTACGGGCGGAGGGGGCGGTGGCGGTGCTGTGGCTGCCGGAGCACGCGCCGACGAACACGGGGAGCTATCCGATGATGCCGTAAAGCCGCTCAGCCCCCTCCCGTGTGCTCAGATCGCCTCGACGCCGTACGGCCGCTCCTGCGGCTCCTGGATGAACCCGGCCCCCGGCTGGTCCTTGGCACCCACGGTGACCCAGCGCATGTCGCCCATGGAGTCGAAGGTCCACACGGTGGTGATGCCCAGGCCCTTGATCGTGGCTCTGCTCTCCTGTCGTCCGGGGTTTCACCGTAGGCAGGACGGCCGTCAGGGCGCTTCTCCGGAATTGCGGTCCCCTTGGCGAGCCGCAGCTGCCGGGTCCTGTCCATGCGGTCGATGGCGGCACGGGGCGCCGACGTCGTCGTAGGACATGAAGTACGACATGACGTGGGCCCGCGGCGCCGCCGACACCGCCGTAGGGCAAAGGAGAAGGCCCCCGGGGCGGACACCGACCGGGGACCTTCAGCTCATCTGCGCCTCTGCGCTTCTGCGCCTCTGCGCCCTCTATACCTCTGTGCCTCTGCGGATCAGACGGCCTCGACCATCGTCGCCGGAGCCGCGGCGGACTCCGCGTCCTGCGTCTTCGGCCCCGCGCCCTTCAGCGGGACCTCCTTCACGAACACGGCCGCCACCAGCGCGACCACCGCGACGACGGACCCGAGCAGGAAGGCCGAGTGGGTGCCGGCGGACACGGCGTGCTGGTAGGCCTCGCGCAGCGCGTCCGGCAGCTTCGCCAGGCTCGCCGCGTCCAGCTGTGCGGACTGCTCGGTCATCTTGGCGCCGGCCGCTCCGCCGCGCTCGGCCATGACGTCCTGGACCCGGTTGTTGAACAGCGCGCCCATGATGGCGACGCCGAACGACGAGCCCAGCGTCCGGAAGAGGGTGGTCGACGACGAGGCGACGCCCATGTCCTTCATCTCGACGCTGTTCTGCGCGACCAGCATCGTGATCTGCATCAGGCAGCCCATGCCGAGACCGACGACGGCCATGAACACCCCGGAGGTGAACCGGGACGTGCCGGTGTCCATGAGCGACAGCAGGTACAGGCCGATGACCATCAGCGTGCTGCCGAGGACGGGGAAGACGTAGTACCGCCCGCTGTTGGTGGTCACGCGTCCGGCCACCATCGAGGTCACCAGCATCGCGCCGAGCATCGGCAGGAGCAGCAGGCCCGAGTTGGTGGCGGAGGCGCCCTGGACGGACTGCTGGTAGAGCGGCAGGTAGAGGGTCGCGCCGAACATCACGAAGCCGGTGATGAAGCCGATGACCGACATCAGGGTGAAGTTGCGGCTGCGGAAGATGTGCAGCGGTACGACCGGCTCGGCGGCCTTGGTCTGCCAGAACACGAACCCGATCAGCGAGGTCACACCGATGCCGATGAGCTCCATGATCCGCGCGGACGTCCAGGCGTACTCGGTGCCGCCCCAGGTGGTGACCAGCACGATCGAGGTGATGCCGACGGTCAGCAGGGCGACACCGAGGTAGTCGATGCGCGCCTTGGCCCGCTTCTTCGGCAGGTGCAGTACGGCGCTGATCGCGGTCAGCGCGACGACGCCGAGCGGCAGGTTGATGTAGAAGGACCAGCGCCAGCCCCAGTTGTCGGTGATGGTGCCGCCGACGAGCGGTCCGCCGATCATCGCCAGCGCCATGACGCCGGCCATCATGCCCTGGTACTTGCCGCGCTCCCGCGGCGGGATGAGGTCACCGATGATCGCCATGACGCCGACCATCAGACCACCGGCGCCAAGACCCTGAACGGCCCGGAAGCCGATGAGCTGCGACATGTCCTGCGCCATGCCGCTGAGCGCGGAGCCGATCAGGAAGATCACGATCGACGTCATGAAGGCGCCCTTGCGCCCGTACATGTCGCCGAGCTTGCCCCACACGGGCGTGGAGGCCGCGGTCGCGAGGGTGTACGCCGTCACGACCCACGACAGGTGTTCGAGTCCGCCCAGATCGCCGACGATCGTCGGCATCGCGGTGCCCACGATCATGTTGTCGAGCATCGCGAGCATCATCGTGATCATCAGGGCGAGCAGGACGACCCGCACGCTCCTGGGTTGTTTCTCGTCTTCCGGTACTGCTGGCTCGGCTGCCTGTGTGTCCGCCATGATTCCCACTCCCCCGGCACTTACTTGCCGCCCGGCTAGTTAACTACACTGAGGGAAGGTAGACCCGTAACTAGCCGGGCGTCAAGTAAGTTTTGTCCCAGGCGGTTTTCCCCCAAGTCAGGAGTGCGCGAGGATGGGCGGCACCATGGACGGCACCAGGCAACGGCGCCGCGGGGACACCCGCCAGCGCATCCAGGACGTAGCACTCGAACTCTTCGCCGAGCAGGGCTACGAGAAGACGTCGCTGCGCGAGATCGCGGAGCGCCTGGAGGTCACGAAGGCGGCGCTGTACTACCACTTCAAGACCAAGGAAGAGATCCTGGTCAGCATCTTCGACGATCTGACCCAGCCGATCCTCGACCTGATCGAGTGGGGCAAGCGGCAGCCGCACACGCTGGAGACCAAGCAGGAGATCGTACGGCGCTACAGCGACATCCTCGCCGACGCCGCCCCCCTGTTCCGCTTCATGCAGGAGAACCAGGCGGCGGTACGGGAACTGCGCGTCGGCGAGACCTTCAAGGAGCGCATGCAGGGCCTGCGCGACATCATGATCGACCCGTCGGCGGACCTGGTCGACCAGGTCCGCTACATCAGCGCGATCTTCACCCTGCACGCCGGGATGTTCTTCCTCCAGGACCTGCCCGGCGACGCGGAACAGAAGCGCAAGGCGGTCCTGGAGGTGGCGGCGGACCTGGTCACCCAGGCCCATCGGGGTACCGCGAAGGGCTAGCTACCGCGGCCTCAGACGGTCACGCCCTTGGAGCGCAGGAAGGCGACCGGGTCGACGGCCGAGCCGTAGTTGGCGGTCGTACGGATCTCGAAGTGCAGGTGCGGACCGCTGGAGTTGCCGGTGTTGCCGGACAGGGCGATGCGCTGGCCGGTCTTGACGACCTGGCCGACCTTGACCTCGATGCGCGACAGATGGGCGTACTGCGAGTAGAGCCGGTTGCCGTGCTTGATGACGATGGCGTTGCCGTACGCGGGGCCGTCACCGGCACCGTGCCCGCCGGCCTTGACGACGGTGCCGCCGTGGGCGGCGAAGACCTTGGTGCCGCTGGACACGGCGAAGTCCTGACCGCTGTGGGTGGACTGCCACATGGCGCCGGCCTGCGCGAAGCTCGCGCTCAGCGTGTACTTCTTCACCGGGTCGACCCAGGAGGCGGCCTTCTTGGCGGCGACGCCGGTCTCGGCAGCCGCCGCAACCCCGGTCCCCAGCACGGCCGAGGCCCCCAGACCGACGGCCACCACGGCCGCGCGGGTGCGGAGCTTGGACATACGGGAAGAACGGGAAGCAATACGCGGGGACATCGGAACCTCATGGGGACGGGGACAGAAAAGCCACCCGGCGCACAGGCATCCACCGGATGGGGCATCCCTTGGTAACCCCGACATCCCGAAACACCCAAACCACCTTTCTACGACGGAAGCTAGTACTTCATCCGAAAACTTCCGCTTCCTTGACAGGGGGAACACTGGGGACGAATCCACCCAGTACGGCGAAATGGCATCAAGGGTTCCAGGCCAAAAGTCCCTTTTGTCACTATCGGGGTTACCACTAAGCGTGCTAGTAACGGACAAATCGCCTGTGCGGCATGTCACCGGGCGCAGAGATCCACGGACGGCGAGATGTGACGGGGGCTACCCCGCGGCGCCTCTGCGAGGACGCGCGGGGACACGGGGCCCGCGGAAAAATCGCCTTCACATCAACTGACGCACGCCTCTTCCCACTTACCCCCCAGTAACCTTACGGTTCCCCTCGCGCCACGCACGCCAAGCACCATGCCCCCGTCAACGGCAGCAGCACGGACGTGAGAGGACCCCCCACCCATGACGAACCGACGCCCCTTGGTGCGCCGCATGACCGTCACCGCCGTCTCCACGGCGGCCCTCGTCGCACTCGCCGCCCCCGCCGACGCCGCGACCGCGTCCGCCGAAGACGTCGACTACGCCACCTGGCAGCAGGACTGCCAGGCGGTCATGAACCAGGCACTGCCGTACCTGAAGCAGCGGATCGCCGCCGCCAAGCCCGGCGAGAAGCAGGCGATCGTCTTCGACATAGACAACACGACCCTGGAGACCGACTTCGGCTTCAGCTACCCGCAGCCGGCCAACAAGCCGGTCCTGAACGTCGCCGAGTACGCCCAGGACCACGGCGTCTCACTGTTCTTCGTGACGGCCCGCCCCGGCATCATCCGCGCGGTCACGGACTACAACCTCGACCACGTCGGCTACGACGTCTCCGGCCTCTACGTCCGCAGCTTCATCGACCTGTTCAAGGACGTCGCCGCGTACAAGACCGCCCAGCGCGTCGACATCGAGAACAAGGGCTACACGATCATCGCGAACATCGGCAACAGCGCCACCGACCTCTCCGGCGGCCATGCCGAGAAGACGTACAAGCTCCCGGACTACGACGGCCAGCTCTCCTGACCGACCCGCTCAACTGCCGATATCCTCACCTCCGTTGACGTGATCACGGGGGTGAGGCGGATGGACCCGGCGGTCCTCGGCAGCAAGTTGGCGTCGAGCCTGATGGCGTCCCTGGTGCGGAAACTCTTCGCGCCGGACGCCCCGGGCGCGGGCCTGACCGACAAGCCCGTACGCCTGTCCTCCCTGGTCTCCTTCCGCGGCGAGAAGCGCACCCTCGGCGAGAAGGAGGTCCGCGCCCTGGCCCGCCGCATGGTCACCGCGGCCACCGAATCCCCCGGCGAGACTCCTTTCCCCGCCGACGAGGAACCGGCCGTCATCGACGCACTGACCGCCCGCCTGCTGGCCCTGGGCGACCTGGACATGGACGACGTACAGGCGGTGCACCTCGGCCACCGGGAACTGGCGCGAACCCTCGCCCGTGCGGCCGCCTCCCCCACCGGTCTGTCCACCGACGCCGGTTACTTCCTCGACTCCGCCACGGAGTGGGCCTGCCTCCAGATCCTGGAGTTCTTCACGCGCAGGTCCACCTTCGTGGCCCGCACGCTCGTCGAGCAGACCCGCAACCAGGCCGTACTGATCGCGAAGACCGACGAGCTGCTGTCCCGCACCCCACGCCCGGGCGCCGAGGACCGCGCCTTCGAACGCCGCTACCTCCACCACATGGCCGAGCGCCACAACCACATCACCATCTACGGCATCGATCTGCGCGACTCCCCGGACCGCTGGCCGCTGGAGGTGGCGTACCTGAGCCTGGAGGCGACGGCGGTCGAGGAACGCACCCTCCCGGAGGAACGCCCCGCCGGCCCGCTGACCGTCCAACTCCCCGCCGAGGACGCCCTCCTGACCCACGACCGGGTCCTCCTGCGCGGCGACGCGGGCTCCGGCAAGACGACCCTGGTGCAGTGGCTGGCGGTGACGGCGGCGAAGGAGGGCGCCCATGTGCCGTTCGTCCTCCCCCTCCGCACGCTGATCCGCTCGGGCGCCCTGCCCGCACCGGCGGAGTTCCTGAAGGCCGTGAGCTGCCCCCTGGCTCCCCCGCAGGGCTGGGCCGAACGCGTCCTGGCAGCCGGCCGTGGCCTGATCCTGATCGACGGCCTGGACGAGATCCCGGCCCCCGACCGCACCCGCACCCGCGACTGGCTCCTGGCCCTCATCCACGCCTTCCCCGGCAACCGCTGGCTCCTGACCTCCCGCCCCACCGCCGTACGCCCCGACTGGCTGGCGGCCGAAGGCTTCCACGAACTGCTCCTGACCCCGATGCGCCGCCCGGAGGTCGCGACCTTCGTCCACCGCTGGCACACGGCAGCGGAGGCCCCGGAGTACGAGGGCCCGCTGCTGGACTCCCTGCGCACCAAACGCGACCTCGCCCGCCTCGCCACCAACCCTCTGATGTGCGGCCTGATC
The DNA here is from genome assembly GCF_042668605.1 of Streptomyces sp. NPDC057280. Classification (NCBI taxonomy): domain Bacteria; kingdom Bacillati; phylum Actinomycetota; class Actinomycetes; order Kitasatosporales; family Streptomycetaceae; genus Streptomyces; species Streptomyces sp. NPDC057280. The sequence continues at coordinate 151,604 of NZ_JBHUYR010000014.1, read as the reverse complement.
TGCGCCCTGCACCGCGACCGCCGCGGCTATCTCCCCAGAGGCCGCGAGGAGTTGTACGAGGCCGCCCTCACGATGCTGCTCACCCGCCGCGACCGGGAGCGCGGCCTGGGCGAGGAGGAGCTGGGCGAGAACGCGCAGCTGGAGCTGCTCCAGCGCCTTGCCTACGCCCTCGTCTTGAGCGCCCGCACGGAGATGGACGTCGAGACGGCCGAGGGCATCGTGGAGCGCTGCCTGCCGTCGATCTCGGCACGCGGTGACGCGGCGTCCGTGCTCCGCGCCCTGCTGCTGCGCAGCGGCCTGCTCCGCCAGCCGGCCCTGGACGTCGTGGACTTCGTCCACCGCACGTTCCAGGACTACCTGGGCGCCCGGTACGCGGTCGAGGAGGGCCACCTCGACGTCCTGCTCAGCCACGCGGACGACACCCAGTGGGAGGACGTCATCCGCCTGGCGGTGACCCACGCCCGCCCCCGCGAACGGGCTTCGCTGCTACGGCAGTTGCTGGCCCGGGACACGCCTCGCCTGACGCTGCTGGCCCTGTCCTCCCTGGAGCACGACACCGTGGTGGACGCGGCGGTCAAGGCGGCGGTCGAGGCACAGGCGGCCCTGCTGATCCCGCCCCGGACGGCCGCGCAGGCGAAGGCCCTCGCGGAGGCCGGGCCGTTGGTCCTGGAGCTGCTGCCGGGCCCGGACGGACTGACCGCCGAGGAGGCCCTCGCCGTCACCGTCACCGCCTCGGTCCTCGGCGGGGAGGAGCCCGACGGGGCATTGGCGGTGCTGCGGCGGTTCCGTGAGCACCCGGATCTCGATGTCCGGCGTCAGCTCGTGGGGACGTGGAACCGCTTCGACGCCGAGGAATACGCGGTGGAGGTCCTGGACCATCTGGACCGGACGGACCTCTACATCACCTGCGCGTCGATCGAGCAGCGAGCAGCGCTTGCCAGGATGGCCCCCTGGCCCTTTCTGACTTTCAGAGGCTCGCACACCCTCGAATACGTACTGGACTGCCTGCCCGCGCCCGAGGCGGTGAGCGAGCTGGACCTGTTGGACAATCCGCTTCTCACCGATCTGAGCGCCCTGCTGCCGCTCACCTCGCTCAACAGGTTGTTTCTGGGCGGCTGCCCGACCTTGGAGGGCGTCGAGCAACTCACTGCACTGACCCGTCTCGGTCTCTCCAATATCGGCGACATTTCCCGGCTGCGTTCTCTGCGGGGGATCCGCGATATCTCCGTCGCACAGGAACTGCCGGGTGCCGCTCTCACCGACGCCCTACCTGTCGGCTCCCCGCTGGAGTTTCTCTTCCTGGGCAGCGGCAGCACCGATGGCACCGGCCTGCGCGGATTGCGGCACTGGGCCACCCTGCGGGCGCTCAGCCTCGGCCCGCTGACCTCCGAACTGACCGTTGCCGACTGGCGGGAGGTCACGGAACTGCCGGAACTGACCGCCCTCTATCTGAACGCGAAGATCATCCGCGACTTCCCGCACTCCATCGAGGCCATGCCCGAACTCCCCGGCATCGAAGTCCTGCGAGTTGCGAACATGCACGGCGCCGAGGCCCTTTCGCCTCTCGTCCCCCGCCTACCGGGCCTCCGCTCGGTAACGCTCCAGAGCAGCCCCGCCGAACCCATTCCCCCCGCCCTCTACGAGGGCCTCTTCCCAGGCATAGAGATCAACCTGGACCTGCGCTAGGCACGGCAAAGGGGCCGGCGCCCAAAGGCACCGGCCCCTTCAACGCATCGCCCTACGGCTTACGCGTCCTTGCTCAGGTTGGGCCCAGCCCCACCGGCCGCCTGCTCGATCGGCGGGACGTCCGGCAGCGCCGACTTCTCCTCGCCGCGGAACGTGAAGGTCTGGGCTTCGCCCTCGCCCTCCGTGTCCACGACGACGATGTGACCGGGACGCAGCTCGCCGAAGAGGATCTTCTCCGAGAGCGTGTCCTCGACCTCGCGCTGGATCGTGCGACGCAGCGGCCGCGCGCCCAGGACGGGGTCGTAACCCTTCTTGGACAGCAGCTCCTTCGCGGACTGGGAGAGCTCGATGCCCATGTCCCGGTCCTTGAGGCGCTCGTCCACCTTGCCGATCATCAGGTCGACGATCGCGAGGATGTCCTCCTGGGTCAGCTGCGGGAAGACGACCACGTCGTCCACGCGGTTGAGGAACTCGGGCCGGAAGTGCTGCTTGAGCTCGTCCGAGACCTTGTTCTTCATGCGCTCGTAGTTGGACTTCGTGTCGCCCTGGGCCGCGAAGCCCAGGTTGAAGCCCTTGGAGATGTCCCGGGTGCCGAGGTTGGTCGTCATGATGATGACCGTGTTCTTGAAGTCCACGACCCGGCCCTGGGAGTCGGTCAGACGACCGTCCTCCAGGATCTGCAGCAGCGAGTTGAAGATGTCCGGGTGGGCCTTCTCGACCTCGTCGAACAGGACGACCGAGAACGGCTTGCGGCGGACCTTCTCCGTCAGCTGGCCGCCCTCTTCGTAGCCCACGTAGCCGGGGGGCGAACCGAAGAGCCGGGAGACCGTGTGCTTCTCGCTGAACTCCGACATGTCGAGGGAGATCAGCGCGTCCTCGTCACCGAAGAGGAACTCGGCGAGCGCCTTGGACAGCTCGGTCTTACCGACACCGGACGGGCCGGCGAAGATGAACGAACCACCGGGACGCTTCGGGTCCTTGAGGCCCGCACGCGTACGACGGATCGCCTTGGAGAGCGCCTTGACGGCGTCCTTCTGGCCGATGACCCGCTTGTGGAGCTCGTCCTCCATGCGCAGCAGACGCGAGGACTCCTCCTCGGTCAGCTTGAAGACCGGGATGCCGGTGGCGGTCGCGAGGACCTCGGCGATCAGCTCGCCGTCGACCTCCGCGACGACGTCCATGTCGCCGGCCTTCCACTCCTTCTCGCGCTTGGCCTTCGCCGCCAGCAGCTGCTTCTCCTTGTCGCGGAGAGAGGCCGCCTTCTCGAAGTCCTGGGAGTCGATCGCCGACTCCTTGTCGCGACGCACGCCCGCGATCTTCTCGTCGAACTCGCGGAGGTCCGGCGGCGCGGTCATCCGGCGGATGCGCATCCGGGAACCGGCCTCGTCGATCAGGTCGATCGCCTTGTCCGGCAGGAAGCGGTCCGAGATGTACCGGTCGGCCAGCGTCGCGGCCTGGACGAGGGCCTCGTCCGTGATGGACACACGGTGGTGGGCCTCGTAGCGGTCGCGCAGACCCTTGAGGATCTCGATGGTGTGCGGGAGCGAGGGCTCGGCGACCTGGATGGGCTGGAAGCGGCGCTCCAGGGCCGCGTCCTTCTCCAGGTGCTTGCGGTACTCGTCCAGCGTGGTGGCGCCGATGGTCTGGAGCTCACCGCGGGCCAGCATCGGCTTCAGGATCGAAGCCGCGTCGATGGCGCCCTCGGCGGCACCCGCACCGACCAGCGTGTGCAGCTCGTCGATGAACAGGATGATGTCGCCGCGGGTGCGGATCTCCTTGAGCACCTTCTTCAGGCGCTCCTCGAAGTCACCGCGGTAGCGGGAGCCGGCGACCAGCGCGCCGAGGTCGAGGGTGTAGAGGTGCTTGTCCTTGAGGGTCTCGGGCACCTCGCCCTTGACGATGGCCTGGGCGAGGCCCTCGACGACGGCGGTCTTGCCGACGCCGGGCTCACCGATCAGGACCGGGTTGTTCTTCGTACGGCGGGACAGCACCTGCATGACCCGCTCGATCTCCTTCTCGCGCCCGATGACCGGGTCGAGCTTGGACTCACGAGCGGCCTGGGTGAGGTTCCGGCCGAACTGGTCGAGGACCAGGGACGTCGAGGGGGTGCCCTCGGCAGGCCCGCCGGCGGTGGCGGTCTCCTTGCCCTGGTAACCGGAGAGCAGCTGGATGACCTGCTGCCGCACCCGGTTGAGATCAGCGCCCAGCTTGACGAGGACCTGGGCGGCGACGCCCTCGCCCTCGCGGATCAGGCCGAGCAGGATGTGCTCCGTGCCGATGTAGTTGTGGCCCAGCTGAAGGGCCTCGCGGAGCGAGAGCTCCAGGACCTTCTTGGCACGGGGGGTGAAGGGGATGTGCCCGGACGGGGCCTGCTGGCCCTGGCCGATGATCTCCTCCACCTGCTGGCGGACCGCCTCGAGCGAAATCCCGAGGCTCTCAAGGGCCTTGGCGGCGACACCCTCACCCTCGTGGATCAGGCCCAGGAGGATGTGCTCGGTGCCGATGTAGTTGTGGTTGAGCATCCGGGCTTCTTCCTGAGCCAGGACGACAACCCGCCGCGCGCGGTCGGTGAACCTCTCGAACATCGTTAATCGCTCCTCAGAGCGGTCAGGCAGTGGGGGGAACTTCCCCTCCCTGTCCTTCCGCAGCTTAGTCCCGCAAGCGGGGACCGCTCATTCCAACTGCCGACACCGTCGATGGCCTCCTGACCCCGAACGCCGACATCTGCTCCAACCTGATGGTGCGAGACGATGTTCCCGCAGGCCAGGCAGTTACCCCTACTGCCAGTACGCCGATGGCGAACGTGAGACGGCCTGTCCTGCGTGTCGCCCCCTCCCACTAGGGATGTCTTACCCGCTGGGACTGACACTCCATGCCGAGCGGCCCGGTTCCCTCCGCTATGGGCGAACAACCTTGCGTCTTCCCGCACCCCCGGACGCCCCCTCTTTCGCCACGCTGCGCATCCACCGGAGCACCCAGCGTAACTCGCAGGCATCTCGGACGGTTGCACTTGGCATGGTTGGCACCCTCCCCCCGGCCGCCTCTCCGCTCACGGCGGCCCCCACGGTCCCGCTTCCCCGCCGGCCGCTCGACGCGAGCGATCAGGTCCGCCGGTGGTACGAGAACGATCTGGGGTGGCCGACGGTGCCCGACGGCCCGGGAACTCCGGTACGACTTTCCGTGGGCCCGCGCTTCGACGTCCTGGACGTGCCGGTCGAGGCGGGCCTGGCCGCGCTGCGCCATCTGGCGCCGGGCTCTCCGGTGGCCGTACAGGACGGACGGATGCGGCTGCTGCTGGCCGCGGGCAGCGCGGAGGAGGTGCCCGGGGTCCTGGACTGGCTGGAGTGGGGGTCCCTGCGGCTCGATCTGAGGACGCTGGGAGAGGGCGACACGATGACCGCGCCCCTGCCCGCCGACAGCGGGACACCGGCCGCCGATGTAGGCCCGCGCCCGCAGGACGGGCTGCCGTGGTCCACCGGAACCCGCGCGCGCCCGCTGGAGCCGAGTTCCACCGATCCTCGGCCGGCGCTCAGCCGGAGCGCGTCCGGCGCCCTTCAGGGGGCCGCCGTGTGGCTGCGGCCCCCCGAGGCGGGGTGCGAGGTCGAGGCCTCGCTGCCGACGCTGTCGGCACTGGGGGGCGGTGGGGGCGCCCCCGATCTCGTGCGAGTGCTGGACACGGTGGCCACGCAGTGCCACCGCCTGCGGCTGCGCGCGTGCGCTCAGCCACCTGCCTTTTCATAGGCGTCGCGCTCAGGCGTTGGCCTTCTCGTATGCCTCGCGAATGGCCGCGGGAACACGACCGCGGTCGTTGACGTCGTGGCCGTTCTCCTTCGCCCAGGCACGGATCAGCGCGGTGTCCTGGCTGCCGCCGCCGGAAGCGGCGCGCGCCTTTCCGCGACCGCCCGCAGCACGGCCTCCGGTACGACGACCGCCCTTCACGTAAGGCTCGAGAAGGCCACGGAGCTTGTCCGCATTGGCAGTCGTGAGATCGATCTCGTACGTCTTGCCGTCCAGCGCGAACGTCACGGTCTCGTCCGCCTCGCCGCCGTCGAGGTCGTCGACAAGAAGGACCTGAACCTTCTGTGCCACCGGATTTCCTTTCATCGATAACTTCAGGACCAGGGTCTGCGGCGTCCGCCGTTTCGCCACCCCTGTTATATGCAGTACTGCAGTACGTCGGAAAGCAAACCGCTTTTGCTGGAAAAACACAAACCCCTGGGAGAGACAGACCGGCCGACCCCGGTCCGGAAACATGCGCGTTTCGGACATAGGGAACCTGGGCAGCGCGCCCCGGCCGAATACGCCTTGATCACAGATGCAGAAGCATCCGGCTGTTGCCCAAGGTGTTCGGTTTCACTCGTTCGAGCCCGAGGAACTCCGCGACACCCTCGTCATAGGAACGCAAGAGCTCCGCGTAGACATCGGTGTCCACGGGCGTCTCACCGATCTCGACGAAGCCGTGCTTGCCGAAGAAGTCCACTTCGAAGGTCAGACAGAAAACACGGCGAACACCGAGCCAGCGCGCGGTGTGCAGCAACTTCTCCAGCAACTGGTGCCCGACACCGGCACCCTTCAGGCCGCGCTTCACCGCGAGAGTACGAACTTCGGCAAGGTCTTCCCACATCACGTGGAGTGCGCCGCAGCCGACGACCTCGCCGTTGTCGTCCCGTTCGGCGACCCAGAACTCCTGGATGTCCTCGTAAAGCGTCACCGTCGCTTTGTCGAGCAGGATGCGTCGCTGGACGTACTCGTCGAGGAGACTGCGCACCGCCGGCACATCGCTGGTGCGGGCCCGCCGGACAGTGATGGCTTTTGCGGTGACTTCGGGGCTCTGAGGAGACGAGCTCTCTGCTGACATGTGCGGACGCTATCGCCCGCCGCCGCCCGGCGCCGAGGCGGGGTTCTCGCGGCTGGTTTCGGCGACGGTATCCGCCGCGGGCGCTTCCGGGGTTTCCGGTCCTTGGACGATCCGTACGGCGTCCCGCAGCGCCTGTCGCTGTTCGTCGCTCATCATGCCGAAGAAGGCGACGAGAGCGGCGGCGGGGTTGTCGCTCTGGGACCAGGCGTCGTTCATCAGGGCGGCGGCGTAGGCGGCGCGAGTGGAGACCGCCTCATATCGATAGGCCCGTCCTTCGGCCTCCCGGCGCACCCAGCCCTTCTGATGGAGATTGTCCAAAACGGTCATCACCGTGGTGTAGGCGATGGACCGTTCCTGCTGCAGATCTTCCAGGACTTCCCGAACGGTCACCGGGCGGTTCCACTTCCACACCCGCGTCATGACCGCGTCTTCGAGTTCTCCCAATGGGCGAGGCACAGCTCAGCACAATAGTGGGAGATCTCGGTATTGGCGTGCCGGACGTGCACTTCACCGGCAAACAAGAACAAAAAGGGCGTACGACTCGGAAAGCGGGGGAGTCGTACGCCGGTGAGGTCGGGCTCGGACGCGGGTCAGACGTCCGTCTTCGCGGGCGCCTGCCGGGCGCCCTCCGCGCGCGCGAGAGCGGCGTCGACGACCGCGTCCTCCTTGGCCTTGTTGGCCCCGCCCTGGGTCTTCACGATCACCCTGATCACACCGATGAAGAACACCGCCATGACGACGGGGGGCACGAGCGCGGAGACGTAGTCCATGGGTCCAGGGTAGCCAGGGGGCCCACACGCGCGGGTCCGGGGTGTGCGTACCGGTATTTCCCGGCGCTTCCCGACGCGGAGCCAGCCCGCGGCGAACTGCTGCCGCGGGCTGTGCCCCCGTACGGGGGCGTGTCATGACGGACGCCCGGCCGAGTCAGCCTGCGGCGAGTTGCTGCGGCGGGTTCGCGGGTGGTGGCGGCGGGGTCGGCTTGCGGCGCGGGAAGACCTCGCCCGGGGTGGGGATGGGGCGGCTCGGCTTGGGGGCGGCAGGGACCGGCCCCGGCTTCTCCGCGGGCTTCTTCGCGGGAGACGCGGGCTTCTCCGGCTGCTCGGCGGAGGCTTGTCCCAGCGCTCCGACGAGGGCTCCACCGGAGCCGGCGGACGCGGCCGAGAGGCCCCCGGGGAGGGCCAGGAGGCGCGTACGGGAGGCCGGGACGGCCGGGGCGGCCCGGCGAGCCGTACCGCGCGCCAGACGGGCGCGTACGTCCTGTTCCGCGAGCCTCTGGCAGCGGTCCAGCAGCGCGGCCGCCGCGGGGTTGCCGCGCAGGGCGCGCAGTGCGGCGAGGTCGTCGGGGTTCGGGCGGTACCCGGCGCCCAGCGCCTCCTCCAGGAGGGCGAGGTAGCCGGCGGCGGTGCCGGGCAGGGCGTCGCGGTACCGGGCGAGGTCGGCCACCAGGAAGGCACGCAGCCGGGCGCCCTCGTGCATCGCCTCGTCGAGGGAGTCGGCTAGGCGGAGACAGTCCTGGACGTCCTCGGCCGAGGCGGTTCGGGGGTGAAGGGCGAGGGCGAGAGCGCGGCGGAGCACACGCAGCTCCTCCACGCCGAACGCCATGCCGCCGCGGGATCCGTATGGCGTGGGCATGCGGCGACGATACGCGCTAATCAGACAAATTCGACATAGCGGATGGGCGTGGCGCGAGCGGCCACCCGGTTGCCCGCCCGGCACGGCCGCCTCCTGCGCACAGCCACCTGGGACCCCGCGCGTGCCGGCGGCCCCGGCAAGGTCACACCCGTGACCGCCGCCGCCTCACATCCGGGACACGTTCCGCTCGTACACCAACCTCAGCCCCACCAGCGTCAGCCACGGCTCGTGCTCGTCGATCACCGACGACTCGCCGAGGACCATCGGCGCCAGCCCGCCCGTCGCGATCACCGTCACGTCGTCCGGGTCCTGCGCCAGCTCCCGGGCCATCCGGTTCACGACCCCGTCGACCTGGCCGGCGAAGCCGTAGATGATGCCGGCCTGCATCGCCTCGACCGTGTTCTTGCCGATCACGCTCCGCGGGCGGGCCACCTCGATCTTCCGCAGCTGCGCGCCCCGGACGCCGAGCGCCTCGACGGAGATCTCGATGCCGGGCGCGATGACCCCGCCGACGTACTCGCCGCGCGCGGAGACCGCGTCGAACGTCGTCGCCGTACCGAAGTCGACGACGATCGCGGGGCCGCCGTAGAGCTCGACCGCGGCGACCGCGTTGATGATGCGGTCCGCGCCGACCTCCTTGGGGTTGTCGGTGAGGATCGGCACGCCCGTCTTCACGCCCGGCTCGACCAGGACCGCCGGCACGTCGCCGTAGTAGCGCCGCGTGACCTCACGCAGCTCGTGCAGCACCGAGGGGACGGTCGCGCAGATCGCGATGCCGTCGATGCCGTCGCCCAGTTCGTCGCCGAGCAGCGGGTGCATGCCCATGAGGCCCTGGAGCAGCACCGCCAGCTCGTCGGCCGTGCGGCGGGGGTCCGTGGAGATGCGCCAGTGCTCGACGATCTCCTCTCCGTCGAACAGGCCGAGGACGGTCTGGGTGTTGCCTACGTCGATCGTGAGGAGCATCGCGACTACTCCGCCTCACGCAGGTCGAGACCGATGTCGAGGATCGGCGAGGAGTGGGTGAGGGCTCCTACGGCGAGGTAGTCGACGCCGGTGTCGGCGTACGCGCGCGCGTTGGCCAGCGTCAGCCTGCCCGAGGCCTCCAGCGCGGCCCGCCCGTGCACGAGCGCCACCGCCTCCTCGCACTCGCCCGGCGTGAAGTTGTCCAGAAGGATCAGGTCCGCGCCCGCGTCCACGACCTCGCGCAGCTGGTGCAGGGTGTCGACCTCGACCTCGATCGGCACGTCCGGGAACGCCTCCCGTACGGCCTTGAAGGCCTGGGCGACGCCACCGGCGGCGACCACGTGGTTGTCCTTGACCAGGGCCGCGTCGGACAGCGACATGCGGTGGTTCACGCCGCCGCCGCAGCGCACGGCGAACTTCTCCAGCGAGCGCAGGCCCGGCGTCGTCTTGCGCGTGTCCCGCACGCGTGCCTTGGTGCCGTCCAGGGCGTCCGCCCACGCGCGCGTGGCGGTCGCGATGCCGGACAGCCGGCACAGCAGGTTGAGCGCGCTGCGCTCGGCGGTGAGGAGGTCACGCGTGCGCGTGGTGACCGACAGGAGCTTCTGCCCGGCCTCCACACGGTCGCCGTCCTCCACGTGCCGCTCGACCTCGAACTCGTCCTCGCAGACCACCGAGACGACCGCCTCGGCGACCCTGAGGCCGGCCACGACGCCCGCCTCGCGCGCGACGAAGTCGGCGGTGGCGACGGCGTCCTCGGAGATGGTCGCGACGGTCGTCACGTCCACGCCGTGGTCGAGGTCCTCCTGGATGGCCACGTTGGCGATGTCCTCGACCTCGACGGGGTCGAGCCCGGCGTCGGCCAGGAGCTGGGCGAGCGCGGGGTCGAGCCCGCACTCCAGGTATTCCTCGCCGCCGTCCGCGCCACAGGCGCAGCCGTCGCCGCAGCCTCCGGAGGAGGCGAGGGGAAGGTCGTCGGTGCTCACTGCTGTCACTGCTCCTGAAGGGGCTGCCGGGTCGGGGGGAAGTCTGCGGTATCCGTGGTGTGTACGGCGAGGGTGCGGTCCGGATTCAGCCGTACGACGATGTGGCGCCGCCATGCCGCGTCGTCGCGGTCGGGCTCGTCCTCGCGCCAGTGGCAGCCGCGCGTCTCCTCGCGCAGCTGGGCGGCGGTGACGAGGACGCGGGCCACGCACAGGAGGTTGGTGGCCTCCCAGGTGTCGACGCCGGGCTCGGCGGTCTTGCCGTTCTCGTCGAGGGCGTCCCGGGCGTCGGCGTGCAGCCGCTGGAGCTGCTCGGCGGCCTGGGCCAGGGACTCGGCGGAGCGCAGGACGCCCGCGCCGCTCGACATGATCCGCTGGATCGCGAACCGGGCCTCGGGCGACTGCAGGGGGTGCGCGGGCTTCTCGGGGTGCTCGACGGGCTCGGGCACGCGCGCGTGGAGGCCGTTCGCGGCGTGCTCCGCCGTGATGTCCGCGGCGATGCGCTCGGCGTAGACGAGGCCCTCCAGGAGGGAGTTCGACGCGAGCCGGTTCGCGCCGTGCACGCCGGTGCAGGCGACCTCGCCGCACGCGTACAGGCCCGGGACGGTCGTCCGGCCGTGGGAGTCGGTGCGCACGCCGCCGGAGGCGTAGTGGGCGGCCGGGGCGATCGGGATGGGCTCGGTGACCGGGTCGATGCCGTGGGCGCGGCAGGCGGCGAGGATCGTCGGGAAGCGGTGCTCCCACATGTCGGCGCCGAAGTGCCGGGCGTCCAGGTACATGTGCTCGGCGTCCCGCTCCAGCATGCGGCGCAGGATGCCCTTGGCGACGATGTCGCGGGGCGCGAGCTCGGCCAGTTCGTGCTGCCCGACCATGAAGCGCACGCCGTCGGCGTCGACCAGGTGGGCGCCCTCGCCGCGGACGGCCTCGGAGACCAGGGGCTGCTGGCCCTCGGCGTCGGGGCCCAGGAAGAGCACGGTGGGGTGGAACTGGACGAACTCAAGGTCGCTCACCTCGGCGCCCGCGCGGAGCGCGAGGGCCACGCCGTCGCCGGTCGACACGGACGGGTTGGTGGTCGCGGCGAAGACCTGGCCCATGCCGCCGGTCGCGAGGACGACCGCGGGGGCGTGCACGGCGCCCACGCCGTCGTGCTGGCCCTCGCCCATGACGTGCAGGGAGACGCCCGCCGTACGGCCGTCGGCGTCCGTGAGCAGGTCCAGGACGAGCGCGTTCTCGATCGTGCGCAGTCCACGCGCGCGTACGGCCTCGACGAGCGCGCGGGAGATCTCCGCGCCGGTCGCGTCGCCGCCCGCGTGGGCGATGCGGCGGCGGTGGTGGCCGCCCTCGCGGGTGAGCTCCAGGTCGCCCTCTTCGGACTCGTCGAAGTGGGCGCCGGTCTCGATGAGGCGGCGTACCGCGCCGGGGCCCTCGGTGACGAGGATGCGGACCGCGTTCTCGTCGCACAGGCCCACGCCGGCGACCAGGGTGTCGTCGAGGTGCTGCTCGGGGGTGTCGCCCTCGCCGAGGGCCGCGGCGACGCCGCCCTGCGCCCAGCGGGTCGAGCCGTCGTCGAGGCGGGCCTTGGTGACGACGACGGTGCGCAGGCCCGCGGCCTCGCAGCGCAGGGCCGCGGTCAGGCCGGCGACGCCGGAGCCGACGACGACCACGTCCGCGTCGATGGACCACCCGGGCGCGGGCGCGTGCAGTCGTATGCCTGTGCTGGTCACGAGGCGGCTCCGAGGTTTCCGAAGGTGAGCGGGAGGTTGTCGATCAGCCGGGTCGTCCCCACCCGGGCGGCGACGGCGAGGACGGCCTCGCCGGTGAAGTCGTCCTCGACCTCGGTGAAGTCGGAGGGGTCGACCAGGGCCAGATAGTCGAGCTCCAGCGGCGGCGACAGGCGTGCGGCGTCGTCGAGGACCAGGCGGGCGGCGGCGCGTACGGCCGAGGGGGCGCCCGGGATCGCCTTCGCGACGGCGTGCGCGTCGGCGGCCGCGCGGGACTCCCCTATGGCGCTCAGCGCCTCGGCACGCGCGTGCGTGGCGGGCACCTCGCGCGCGCGGGCCCGCAGCGCCTCCTGGGCGGCGTGCCGGTCGCGGCCCGCGAACAGCGCCTGGGAGAGCGCGAGGGCCGTGTGGCGCTCCTGGGGCGAGAGGTAGCGGTTGCGGCTGGACAGGGCCAGGCCGTCCTCCTCGCGCACGGTCGGTACGCCGACGATCTCGACGCCGAAGTTCAGGTCCCGCACCATGCGCCGGATGAGGGCCAGCTGCTGGGCGTCCTTCTGCCCGTACAGGGCGACGTCGGGACGGGTGAGGTGCAGCAGCTTGGCGACGACCGTGAGCATGCCGTCGAAGTGGCCGGGGCGCGAGGAGCCCTCCAGGCGCTCGCCCATGGGGCCCGCGCTGATGCGGACCTGGGGCTCGCCGCCGGGGTAGACCTCGTCGACGGAGGGCGCGAACACGGCGTCCGCGCCCGCCTCCTCGGCGATCTTGATGTCCGCGTCCAGGGTGCGCGGATAGCGGTCGAGGTCCTCGCCCTGGCCGAACTGCAGGGGGTTCACGAAGACGGTGACGACGACCTCGCCCTCGGGCCCCGCGATCTCGCGCGCGGTCCGGATCAGGGTGGCGTGCCCCTCGTGCAGGGCGCCCATGGTCATCACGACGGCACGGCGGCCTTCGCGGACGCGCGCGTGGAGCTCGTCGGCGGTGCGCAGCAGGGTGGTGGTCATCCGGCATCTCCCTCGGTGCCGTCGGTGCCGGGGGTCCCGTCGGTTCCATGGGTCCCGTCGGCGAGTACCCCGAGGAGGTCCTCGGCGAGCTCGGGCTTGAGCAGCCCGTGGGCGAGCGCCCGGTCCGCGGTCGCGCGGGCCATCGCCAGATAGCCGGCGACGGTCTGCGGGGAGTACTTGCGCAGCTCGGACACGTGCGCCGCGACGGTGCCGGCGTCCCCGCGCGCGACGGGGCCGGTCAGGGCCGCGTCACCGGAGCGCAGGGCGTTGTCGAGGGCGGCGCCGAGGAGCGGGCCGAGCATCCGGTCGGGGGCCGTGACACCGGCCTCCCGCAGCAGCTCCATGGACTGGGCCACCAGCGTGACGAGGTGGTTGGCGCCCAGCGCGAGCGCCGCGTGGTAGAGCGGCCGGCGTTCCTCGGCGATCCACTCGGGTTCGCCGCCCATCTCGATGACGAGGGCCTCGGCGGCCATCCTGAGCTCCTCGGGCGCGGTGACCCCGAAGGAGCAGCCGGCGAGCCGCTGGACGTCCACGGGCGTGCCGGTGAACGTCATCGCCGGGTGCAGGGCCAGCGGCAGCGCGCCCGCGCGCAGGGCGGGGTCGAGGACCTTCGCGCCGTACCGCCCGGAGGTGTGCACCAGCAGCTGTCCCGGCCGTACGGCGCCGGTCTCGGCGAGGCCCTCCACGAGGCCGGGCAGGGTGTCGTCCGGGACGGTCAGCAGCACCAGGTCGGCGCGCTGGAGGACTTCGGCGGGCGGCACCAGCGGCACGTCCGGGAGCAGCTCCGCGGCGCGCCTGCGGGAGGCGTCGGACACCCCGGAGACGGCCACCGGACGGTGCCCGGCGAGCTGGAGGGACGCGGCCAGCGCGGGCCCCACGCGTCCGGCGCCGACGACGCCGACGGTGAGGCGCGCGGGGCGGTCCCTCGGGTCTGGCTGTTGGCTAGTACTCACGCGACGGAGGCCTTCCCGTTCCAGTCCGCATCTGGGTACCGGACGATTTCTCGTCATGTTAACGCGATTGGTTCGAGGGCCGTCCGGTTGTCCACAGGCTGTGGGTTTCCCCACGTCCCTCGGGAACGGAAATGCGGGTGCCCGTGGGACGGGCCGCGAGGGATGATCACGGGCATGAGCGATGCCGCGGAGCAGGTGGACGAGAAGTCGGCGGAGGAGCGGTTGCGCGGGCGCCGCAAGAAGGCCGTCCGTGCGGCGCGGCGGGTCCTGTGGCGGGGCGGGCTGAGCCTCACGATCCGGGACCGGCTCGCGTCACTGGTGGAGGCCGCCCCCGAGGTCTACGACCTGGAAGAGCAGCCGGACGTCTACGGCAACGGCGTCGTGGCGGCAGTGGAGGAGCGGGTCGCGTCCCTGCTGGGCAAGGAGGCCGCCGCGTTCTTCCCGACCGGCACGATGGCACAGCAGATCGCCCTGCGCTGCTGGGCGGCCCGTACCGGGAACGCCGCGGTCGCCCTGCATCCGCTGGCCCACCCCGAGGTCCACGAACGCCATGCCTTCACCCAGGTCAGCGGCCTGCGCCCGGTGCGCCTGACCGGTGAGCCCCGGCTGCCCACCGCCGAAGAGGTGCGCGACTTCGACGAGCCCTATGGCGCGCTGATGCTGGAGCTGCCGCTCCGGGACGCCGGCTTCGTCCTGCCGACCTGGGAGGAGCTCACCGAGGTCGTGGAGGCGGCGCGGGAGCGCGACGCGGTGGTGCACTTCGACGGCGCGCGCCTGTGGGAGACCACCGTCCACTTCGGCCGCCCCCTGGACGAGATCGCGGGCCTGGCGGACAGCGTCTACGTGTCGTTCTACAAGTCCCTCGAAGGCCTCGCCGGAGCCGCTCTCGCGGGCCCGAGGACGCTGGTGGACGAGGCGAAGACCTGGCGGCACCGGTACGGCGGGACGCTCTTCCAGCAGTTCCCGACGGCGCTGTCGGCGCTCGTCGGCCTGGACCGGGAACTGCCCCGCCTGCCGGAGTACGTCCGCCACGCGCGCGTGGTGGCCGCCGCGCTGCGGGAGGGATTCGCCGAGGCGGGCGCGGCGTGGGCACGGGTGCATCCCGAGGAGCCGCACACCCACGAGTTCCAGGTCTGGCTGCCGTACGAGCCCGACGTCCTGATCGAGGCGGCGGTGCGGCAGGCGGAGGAGACCGGGACGTACCTGTTCACCGGTTACTGGGAGCGGGGCGGGCCGGGCCTCGCCCGCACCGAGGTCACCGTCGGCGCGGCCGGCCTCGAGTGGACGGCCGAGGACGTGAAGGCGGCGGTGGCGGACTTCGTGGCGCGGCTGCCGTAGGGCTCGGCTCAGGGGGTGAGGTGCAGCCGGCGGCTCAGGGACCGCCGTATCCGCCCCCGGGCCGGCCGTTCGGCGAGCACCGCGCGGAAGCGGCGGTGGTCCCGCCATGCGCGCACGACCTGCCGGTCGTGGGTGCCGGGCGCGGGCGGGGCGGGCTCACCGTGCTGCCGCGCGCGGTAGGTGTCGAGGAGGTACTGCTGCGTGATGCTCATGGCTGATCGCCTTCTCGGCTCGTGCTCCGACGGGGCGGGGTCCGCGGCTGCCCCGGTCCTCCCAGATTGCGCCGGTACGGCGGCGGCGTCGCGTCGATTGACGGCCACCGTCAATCGAGGGCGGCGTTGTCAGTGGCGGGGTGCACGATGAGGACATGAGCGTGCGCATCGACATCGCGGGGCTGCGGCCGGAGAGGGTCGCCGTCGTGCCCTCACCCCTGGCCGAGCTCGGCATGGCGCTGCACGCGCTGGCCGAGCCGGGACATCATCCGGGCCTGCAGGGCTGGGTGACCGGCGTGACCGCGCGGCTCGACTCGCACCTCGCCGACCGGATGTGCGAGGCGGACTTCCTGTGGCGGACGACGTTCTCCGACCTGTTCATGCCCTTCGCCGGCATTCCGGGACGCAGCACGCTTCCGGGGGCGACGATCGCCCAGGAGCTGGACCAGCTCGACAAGCTGACGGACGAGCAGTTCGTCGACGCGGCCCTGGAGTTCACCTGCGCGGTGCCCTACTCGTCGTACGGCCCCACCATGCTCTCCGACCCCGCGCTGCACCGGCGCGCCCTGGAGCTGGCCGCGTCGCGCGGGCCCCAGCAGGTGCGCTTCACCGAGCGGCTGCTGGCCGACCCGGTCCGGATCCGGACCTGGTTCCGCGAGTTCGTCGAGGACTGCGACGCGGCGTTCTTCGCCGACACCTGGTGCCGGCTGCGCCACCAGCTCGCGGCCGACGCCCGCCTCAAGACGGACCTGCTGCGGCACAAGGGCCTCGCCGAGGCGCTGACCGCGGTGTCCCCGGCGGTGGCGCTCGACGAGGCCTCCGCGCGGATCGTCGTCGACAAACTGGGCGACGGCCGCACCGCCACGGAGGACGGCGGCCTGCTGCTCGTCCCGACGAGCCTGGGCTGGCCGCATCTGAGCGTCCTGCACCGCCATGGCTGGCAGCCGACGCTGCACTACCCGGTGGGCTCGCCCGAGCTGGCGTCACCGTCCTCGGTGGAACAGCTGGCCCTGCGGATGACCGCGCTCTCCCACCCCGTCCGGATGCGCCTGTGCCGGCATCTGGCCCGCAGCGCGTACACCACGAGCGAGCTGGCCCAGGCGCACGGAATGACGGCTCCCGAGATATCCCGCCATCTGAGCGTCCTGAAGAAGGCGGGCCTGATCACCACCCGCCGCCGCGGGCGGTACGTCCTGCACCAGCTGGACGTGACCGTGGTGGCGCGGCTGGGCAGCGACTTCCTGGAGGGCATCCTGCGCTGAGCGCGCCGGAGTCCGGCTCGAGCGAACCGGATGTGCTCAGTCGAACCGGATGTGCTTCACCCCGATCCGCGCCTGCCTCAGCCGTGTCCGCAGCGCGCCCTCGTTGTTCGGCCGCAGCCGCAGCCCGGCGAGGACGGCGATCCGGTCCGCGGTCTTCGGCACGGTCGCGTCGTCGGTCCACAGATGCTCGGCGAACTCCGGCTCGCGCAGCCGCTCCAGACAGTGGTCGAGCTGCCGCAGGGCCCAGGTCTCGCGTCCCAGGCCGGCGTTCCTGCCGCCCACGAACCGAAGGAGGTGTCCGAAGCCGCGCTCCCGGAGCCGCTTCACGACCGTCTCGCGCCGCGCGAGGAGCGTGAAGTGGCGTACGTCATGGCCGAGTTCGCCCAGGCGACCCACGGTCTCGGCGAAGTAGCCCGAGTCCGTCACCGTCATCGGTGCGATGACCACGCCGTCGTGCTTGGTCAGGGCGAGATCGAGGACCTCGACGACGCCCTGCCGCCAGGACGTCAGATCCTGGAAGTCTCCGCGCAGTTCGGAGGGAAGCATGCGGCGCAGCCCGAAGCCGGCGTGCTCGGGGTCGCAGACGACGCTGCCGGGCAGGCGGCGCTGGATCTCGTACGCCGTCTGCGTCTTCCCGCCGCCGAAGGGGCCGTTGATCCACAGGAGCATGCGCAGACCCTAGTGCGCGGCGGTCACGCGGGCGTCACGTTCGCGTGACTCAGCCGTGCCCGCCGGCCCGCACCAGCCCCGTCTCGTAGGCCAGGACGACCACCTGCACCCGGTCCCGGAGCCCCAGCTTGGTCAGGATGCGGCCCACGTGGGTCTTCACGGTCGCCTCGGACAGGACCAGCCGGGCCGCGATCTCGCCGTTGGACAGTCCCTGGGCGACCAGCACCATGACCTCGCGCTCGCGGTCGGTGAGCCGCTCCAGCTCCTTGTGCTGGGGCTCCTTGCCGGTGCTCGGCAGCATCGGCGCGAACCGGTCGAGGAGGCGGCGCGTGGTCGAGGGGGCCACCACCGCGTCCCCGCTGTGCACCGCGCGGATCGCGGCGAGCAGCTCGCCGGGCGGCACGTCCTTGAGCATGAAGCCGGACGCGCCCGCCTTCAGCCCGGAGAAGGCGTACTCGTCGAGGTCGAAGGTGGTCAGGATGAGCACCTTCGGCGGGTTCTCCTCCTGGCAGATGCGGCGGGTGGTCTCCACCCCGTCCAGCTTCGGCATACGCACGTCCATCAGCACCACGTCGACGGTCGTGGCCCGCAGCACCTGGAGCGCCTCGACGCCGTCGCCCGCCTCCGCGACGACCTCCATGTCCGGCTGGGCGGCGAGCACCATCCGGAACCCGGTGCGCAGCAGCACCTGGTCGTCGACGAGCATCACGCGGATCGTCATCGGGGCCTCTTCCGTCTCTCTACGACTCTTCAGGTTGCGTCGGCAAGGGTGTGACAGGTGTCAACAGGGGGCGTGCGTCGGCGTCAGTGCGCCGGTTTGAGCGGGAGGAGCGCGCTGATACGGAATCCTCCGCCCGGACGCGGTCCCGCATCCAGGGTGCCGCCGACCATACCGACACGCTCGCGCATCCCGATCAGGCCGTGTCCCTGGCCGTCGGCGCCGCCGTCCTCGTACAGCTCGTGCGGCGCGCCCTTGCCGTCGTCCTCGACGAGCAGACCGAGCCCGTCGTCGAAGTACACCAGGCGCACGCTCGCGCCCGCGTTGGGCCCGCCGTGCTTGCGGGTGTTGGTGAGCGCCTCCTGCACGATGCGGTACGCCGTCAGCTCGACGCCGCTGGGCAGCGGGCGCGGGGTGCCCTCCACCTTGAAGTCGACCGGCAGGCCGGAGGTGCGGCACTGCTCGACCAGGTCGTCGATCTGCTCGACGTCGGGCTGCGGGACGTACTCCCCGACCTCCTGGTGCTCGCCGGTGCGCAGCACGCCCAGCAGGCGGCGCATCTCGGCGAGGGCCTGGCGGCCGGTGGAGGAGATCGTCTCCAGGGCCTTCTTCGCCTGGTCTGGCGCGGTGTCGAGGACGTACGCCGCACCGTCGGCCTGCACGACCATCACCGACACGTTGTGCGCGACCACGTCGTGCAGCTCGCGCGCGATGCGGGCGCGTTCGGCGGCGACCGCGACCTTCGCCTGCGCCTCGCGCTCCTTCTCGAGCCGGCTCGCGCGCTCCTCCAGCTGTGCGAAGTAGGCGCGCCGGGTGCGCATCGAGTCGCCGAGCACCCACGCCAGCGCGAACGGCACCGTCTGGAAGACGATCAGCGCCGCGTTGGCCAGAGCGCTCGCGTCGTGGTTCCACCACCGCAGATGCGCCACGCACGCCGCGCTCAGGCCCATGGCGAGCGCCAGCCGGGACGCCCAGCGGGCGCCGGTCGCGGCCACGGTGTAGACGATGACCAGGAACGCGAAGTCACCCGGCGTCGTGGGCACGTCCGCCAGCAGTTGGGCCACGCCGATCGCGATGGCCAGCAGCAGCATCTTCTCCGGCAGGCGCCGGCGCAGCGCGATCACCATGCACAGCAGGAGGACGATCGGGATGACCGCGGCCTCCGAGTCGGTCCCCTCGTCCGACTGCTCGGCGACTTCGAACACGACCGAGATCCCGAACAGGAAGACGGCCCAGAAGGCGTCGACCCATGTCGGGTGCCTGCGGAGGAAGTCATAGAGGCGCTGCACGTAACCCAGCGTAGGGAAGCGTGATAGGTGCAGGGGTCAACCGGAGGGTCGATCCATGCGCCCCCGGCCTACTCCCCAAGGTGGAGGCTCCGCTCCCCTGTGCGCATAGTCTGGCGCCGTGACGGACGGGACAGCAGGGGAGTGGCGCGGCTGGCGGGCGGCGACGCAGGCCGCCCTGTACGGCCCTGACGGCTTCTACCGCCGCCCGGAGGGCCCGGCGGGTCACTTCCGTACGTCCGTCCACGCGTCGGTGCTGTTCGCCGAGGCCGTGGCCCGGCTGCTGTGCCGGGTCGACGAGGCCCTGGGCCGGCCCCCGGCGCTCGACTTCGTCGACATGGCGGCCGGCCGGGGCGAGCTGGTCACCGGGGTCCTCGCCGCGCTGCCCGCGGACGTCGCGTCCCGCACGCGCGCGTACGCCGTCGAGCTCGCCGGCCGCCCGCACGGCCTGGACCACCGGATCGAGTGGCTGCCCGAGCCCCCGCACGGGATCACCGGGCTGCTGTTCGCCAACGAGTGGCTCGACAACGTGCCCGTCGAGATCGCCGAGGTGGACCCCGCGGGGGTCGCGCGCCGGGTGCTCGTACGACGGGACGGGACCGAGCGGCTCGGGGAGCCGCTGTCCGGCGCGGAGGCGGAGTGGCTCGCGCGGTGGTGGCCGCTGCCGGCCGAGGAGGGTCTGCGGGCGGAGGTCGGGCTGCCCCGGGACGAGGCGTGGGCCGACGCGGTCGCGGCGGTGGCGCGGGGGCTCGCGGTGGCGGTCGACTACGCGCACACCGCGGACGCGCGCCCTCTGTTCGGGACGCTCACCGGGTTCCGCGCGGGGCGCGAGACGGCGCCCGTGCCGGACGGGTCGTGCGACATCACGGCGCACGTCGCGCTGGACGCGGCGCGGGAGGCAGCGCGAGCGGCGTGCGCCGCATCCGGGGGGCGCGTACTGACGCAGCGCGCCGCCCTGCGCGCCTTGGGGATCGCAGGCGCGCGCCCCCCGCTCGCACTCGCGACCACACAACCCGCGGCCTACGTACGCGCCCTCGCGAGCGCCGGTGAAGCCGCCGAACTCACCGCACCCGGCGGCCTCGGCGACTTCGGCTGGCTGCTCCAGCCGGTCGGCATCGGGAGCGCGTCCCTGGGCGACCTACTTGTCGATGTCCCCGACCACGAAGAACAGTGACCCCAGGATCGCCACCATGTCGGCGACCAGCGTCCCCGGCAGCAGCTCCACCAGCGCCTGGATGTTGTTGTAGGACGCCGAGCGCAGCTTGAGGCGGTACGGGGTCTTCTCGCCCTTGCTGACGAGGTAGTAGCCGTTGATGCCGAGCGGGTTCTCGGTCCAGGCGTAGGTGTGGCCCTCGGGCGCCTTCAGGACCTTGGGGAGCCGCTGGTTGATCGGGCCGGGCTCCAGCTCGGCGAGCCGGTCGAGGCAGGCGTCGGCGAGGTCGAGGGAGTTGTGGGTCTGCTCCAGGAGGACCTCGAAGCGCGCCAGGCAGTCGCCCTCGGTCCGGGAGGCCACCTTCAGGGTGTCCTGGAGCTCGCCATAGGCGAGATAGGGCTCGTCGCGGCGCAGGTCGAAGTCGACGCCGGAGGCGCGCGCGATGGGCCCGCTCACGCCGTACGCGTGCACGGTCTGCGGCGCGAGCGCGCCCACGCCCCGTGTGCGCCCCCGGAAGATCTCGTTGCCGAGCACCAGGTCGTCATACACGTCCATGCGCGAGCGCACGGCGGCGACGGCGGCACGCGCGCGTCCCGCCCAGCCGGCCGGGAGGTCCTCCTTGAGGCCGCCGACGCGGTTGAACATGTAGTGCATGCGCCCGCCGGAGACCTCCTCCATGACGTTCTGGAGCACCTCGCGCTCCCGGAACGCGTAGAAGACCGGCGTGATGCCGCCGAGCTCCAGCGGGTACGAGCCGAGGAACATCAGGTGGTTGAGCACCCGGTTGAGCTCGGCGAGGAGCGTGCGCGTCCACACCGCGCGGGTGGGGACCTCCATGCCCAGCATGCGCTCGACGGCGAGGACCACGCCCAGCTCGTTGGAGAAGGCCGACAGCCAGTCGTGGCGGTTGGCGAGCATGATGATCTGACGGTAGTCGCGCGCCTCGAAGAGCTTCTCCGCGCCGCGGTGCATATAGCCGATCACCGGCTCCGCGTGCTGGATCCGCTCGCCGTCCAGGACGAGCCTGAGGCGCAGCACACCGTGCGTCGACGGGTGCTGGGGCCCGATGTTGAGCACCATGTCGGTGCTCTCCGCGGCGCCGCCGATACCGACCGTGGTCTCCGTCGTGGGAGTCATGGACACAGTCTCTCCTACGTACGCTGGCCCCATGGAGACGGGGAGCGGGCAGGACACGGAGTCGGCGGCGGGTGAGCCGGTGTGGATCGGGCTGCCCCCGGGGCTGCTGCGGATGCGACGGCTGTTGCTGGTGGTGTGGCTGGGGCTGATCGCCCTGGCGCTGGGTGGGCTGCTCGGGCTGTTCGCCGGGCCGGTCTGGGCCGCGACCGCGCTGCTGCCGGTCGCCGCCATCGCCTGGGGGTGGGTGATGCTCGGGCGCAACTGGTCCTCCTGGCGCTACGCCGAGCGCGCGGACGACCTGCTGATCAGCCGGGGCGTGCTGTGGCGCGAGGAGACGGTCGTGCCGTACGGCCGGATGCAGCTCGTCGAGGTCACCTCCGGCCCCGTGGAGCGGCACTTCGGGCTCGCCAGCGTCCAGCTGCACACGGCCGCCGCCGCGACCGACGCGACCATCCCCGGCCTCGACCCGGCCGAGGCGGAACGGCTGCGCGACCGGCTCACCGAGCTCGGCGAGGCCCGATCGGCGGGCCTGTGACGACGCCGGGCCTCGACGACGGCATGCCCGAGCTGCGGGCGAAGCCGCCGGTGACCGAACGGCGGCTGCACCCCGTGACGCCGCTCAGGCGGGCGTGGGCGCCGGTCGCGGTGCTCATCGGCTGGGCGGTGCACGACCCCGACCAGGCGCAGCGCCAGCTGACCCGGCTGACGACCACGACCCTGCTGATCGCGCTCGCCGTGCTGGTCCCGGCCGCCGCCCTCTACGGCTTCCTCACCTGGTGGACCACGCACTTCGCGGTCACCGAGTCCGAACTGCGCATCCGTACCGGGCTGGTGTTCCGGCGCACCGTGCACATCCGGCTGGAACGCATCCAGGCCGTCGACGTCACCCAGCCGCTCCTCGCGCGCGTGGCCGGCGTCGCCAAGCTGAAACTCGACGTCATAGGCGCCGACAAGAAGGACGAGCTCGCCTTCCTCGGGGAGCGCGAGGCGCGTGCGCTGCGCGCGGAACTCCTCGCGCGCGCCGCCGGGTTCGCGCCCGAGACGGCGCACGAAGTCGGCGAAGCCCCGGCGCGCGAGCTGCTGCGCACGCCCCCGCGCGACCTCGCGATCGCCCTCGCGCTCACGGGCGCCACCTGGGGCGCGCTGGTCGCCGCTCTCGTCGTACCGCCCGTCCTGTGGTTCGCCACCCACAGCCTGTGGACGGTCCTCGCGACCGGCGTGCCCCTGCTCGGCGCGGCGGGCGCGAGCAGCGTGGGGCGGTTCGTCGGCGAGTACGACTGGACCGTGGGCGAGTCGCCCGACGGACTGCGGATCGACCACGGGCTTCTGGACCGCACGCACGAGACGGTGCCGCCGGGACGGGTGCAGACCGTGCGGATCGTGCAGCCGCTGCTGTGGCGGCGGCGCGGCTGGGTGCGGGTGGAGCTGGACGTGGCCGGGTCGTCCAACTCGGTGCTGGTACCGGTCGCTCCGCGCGCGGTCGCCGAGGCGGTCGTCGCGCGCGTGCTGCCCGGGGTGACCGTGCCGTCGCCGGACGCCCTGTCCCGGCCGCCGCGGCGCGCGGGGCGGTGCGTGCCGTGGTGGTGGCGCGGCTACGGACTCGCCGTCACCGACGCGGTGTTCGCGTCCCGGGAGGGACTCCTCAGGCGCAGCCTCGCACTGGTCCCGCACGCCAAGGTGCAGAGCGTACGGCTCGTGCAAGGCCCCTGGCAGCGTCTGTGGCGGCTCGCCGACGTCCATGTGGACACCGGGGCCGACAAGACCGTCACCGCCCGTCTGCGGGACGCGGAGGAAGCCGCCGAGCTGCTCCGCTCACAGGCCGAACGCTCCCGCACCGGACGCCGCGACGCGCTGCCGGACCGCTGGATGGCCTGACAGCACCGCGAGCACGCCCGCGAGCGCGGACGAAAACGGCGAGGCCGCGCGGCCCCACCCGGGACCACGCGGCCTCGTCGTCAGGCACGTACGTCGCTCAGGACACCGCGCTCCGCAGCCCCTGCAGATCGATCTGCTCCGTCTCGTCGTGGGCCGTCAGGTCGATGACCTGACCCGCGCCGCGCGACTCCTCGTCGGCCGGCTTGAACTCCGACTCGGCCTCGGCCTTGTGGAGGGCGAGCGCCTCCTGGCCCACCACGTCGGCGAGATCCTCGTTCTGCACCGCCTCCAGGGCGGCGGACGCCTTCTGGGTGCCGAAGAAGTCGAAGCCGCCCTCGACCGCCGGGCGCCGTACGGGCGCGGCCGGTACGACGGCCACCGCGGTCGGCGCGACGAAGTGTCCGGAGGGCTGCTGCACGGGCTGGGCCGGCTTGGCCGCGGTGCTGGTGACGGCGGCCGCGCGCTCATGCCCGTCGGCCGCCGCGGGCTGCCCCTGTGCCTCGTCCTCCTGCGCGGCCTCCGCTGCGGAGTCGCCGGGGGCGGCGACCTCGGCGGTGACGGGACCGGCCTGGGCCGGCACGCTCCTCGCCGGACCGTCGCCCTTGGGGCCACCGTCGCCGTCCGGCGTGCCGTCCCCCTTCGGGGAACCGTCGTCCTTGGGCGAACCCTCGCCCTGGGGAGCCTCCTTGGAGATGTCCTTGGACAGATCCCTGGAGACCTCAACGGCGTCAGTGACGTCGGTGGCGCCGGTGGTGTCCTTGGAAGCCTCGTCGCCCGATGACTCGTCGCCCTTCACCGCGTCACCGGCGTCGGCAGCGGCAGCGGAGTCATCGGCGTCAGCCGAGTCGCCGGACGCCTCGTCCGCCTTGTCGGCGGCCGCCCCCGCGTCCTCCGCGTCGAGCCGCGCCAGCGCCACCTTCGCCCGCAGGAACAACTGCGAACCCTCCGGCGAGAAGATCGCGGGCGTCTCCGGCTTGTCGTCGCCGGCCTCGGCGGTCTCCACGTCCGCTTCCGCGTCCTCGACCGGGGCAGCCACAGCCTCGGTCTCCTCGACGGCGCCGCCGGGAACCGGCACCGACACGGGCGGCAGCTCGCGTACCGGAACCGCGGTCTCTATCTCGAGCAGCCGGCGGCCCTCCAGGGCGCTCGCGCGCTCGGTCTCCGCCGTGGCGTACCGGCGCAGCAGTGCCGCGTGCTCGTTGCGCAGGCCCGCCAGTTCGGAGCGCTTGGCCCGCAGCCGCTGCTCCAGCTTGGCGCGCAGCTCGCGCGACTCCTCGAGGTCGGTCTCCAGTTCGGCGACCCGCTCCTCGAACCGCCACTCGTCGCTGGCACGCGCGCGCGTGAGGTCGGCGACCTGCTTGCCGGCCTGCGCGTCCCAGCGGCGCATGACGGCGGCGCCGACCACCGCCGTCGCCGCGGCGCTCGCGGCGATGACACGCAGCACGGCCTGTTGCGAGAACACCCAGGGGCCGAAAGCGCAGACGAGCGAGACGCCTGCGATCGCCGACGGGGGCAGCAGCCTGTGCAAGGGCGGTGAATGGCGGTGACGTCCACGTGGCATGGCCAGAAACTTACCGCGCGTAGGCGAATGATGGTGCCCCGGCCCGTAAAAACACAGCCATACCGAAGCCTTCACACGACATCAGGAATCAGGCGGGTCACCGAATTCGACAAACGGAACACCCGCACACCCTCGACCCGCAAGATCATTGCCGGTCTCACCGGTCGCTCAGCCGCCCGCTCATCCACTGCAAGGTCGCCGGAATCTCCCGCCGCCAGGTGTTGAAGTTGTGCCCGCCGCTTTCGAGGATGATCGACGAGATGCGGGTCCGGTCGGTCGCCTTGACGCGCTCTATGAACTTCAGGGTGTCCTTGTAGTTGGACTCTCCCACCTTGCTGCTGCTGACGAGCAGTGAGGTGTCCGGCGCCGGTTCGTGCTTGAGGTACCACCACAGGTCGGCGCGATTGCGGAGTTCCTCGTTCCCCTGGAAGAGATCTCCCGTGGTGGGGTCGATCGGCGCCTTGTAGTACGGCGAAAGGCCCGCGCCCGCCGCGTACACCTGCGGGTGGTGCATGGCGAGCTTCAGCGCGCAGTAACCGCCCGTGGAGTCGCCGATGACGCCCCAGCTGCCCGGCTTCTTCCCGACCCGGTAGTGCGCGAGCACGGCATCCGGCAGGTCTTTGGCGAAGAACGACTCCGTCTGCGGTCCGTTCGGAATGTCGACGCACTCCGTGTCCCGCGGCGGAGCCACGGTCGGCCGCAGCATCACCAGGATCATCGGCTGCATACGGCCGTCCTTGGCGAGCTCCAACGCCGTGCTCGGGTAGTGCAGTTTGTCGACCAGCGCCTGCGCGGTGCCCGGATACCCGGTGAGGACCACGACCGCCGGGAACGTACGCGTGCGGTACCGCGGCTGGAAGTACTCCGGCGGCAGGTACACGAACGCGGACGTCGCGATGTGCGTCGTACGGCCCACGATGGCGACCTTCTGGATCTGGCCGCCGCGCTGCGGCCGCCCGCTGCCCGTCTCCCTGACCCGTCGTACGCCCGTCACCTGGAGCGGGCCGCCCGAGCCG
Organism: Streptomyces sp. NPDC057280; assembly: GCF_042668605.1. Classification (NCBI taxonomy): domain Bacteria; kingdom Bacillati; phylum Actinomycetota; class Actinomycetes; order Kitasatosporales; family Streptomycetaceae; genus Streptomyces; species Streptomyces sp. NPDC057280. The sequence continues at coordinate 125,583 of NZ_JBHUYR010000014.1, read as the reverse complement.
CGGTTCGCCGTGTGGTCCACGACGACGCCCTGCTCGTCCTCCTGCCCGAACAGGTCGGACCAGCTCGCGTAGAACCCGAAGGACTGGTTGGCGCCGAGGCCGAGCGCCGCGAACAGCGCCAGCTGGGTCGCGAACAGCAGCCCCACGCGCCCGCTGACGGCCCGCCAGCCGCGCCGCGCCAGCCGTGGCCACAGCCATACCGTGCCGACGAACAGAGCCACGGCCGACGCGATCGCCAGCACCAGCACGCTATTGCTCGTGAGACCCATGGTTTGCTTCCTGCCTGCGCTTTCTCCCCGTGCCGACGCGCCTCCCGCGGATCTTCGCGAAGGCTTGTCCGGCCCTTTTCCCGGCCTTTGAACCGGCTTTGAGGAAGTGAGTGAACCTCTCTCCCCGAGACACCGTCCTAGAGGGCGCAATGTCGCCGGATGCCCGAATCGGGCACCGGATCCAGGTCTCTCGCAGAACTACGGGATGCGATGTCTGTCAGGACAGATGAGGAAATGTCGGGCGGGGTTCCGAGCCGATCACCGCGCGTGCGGCGCGTACCGCGTGGCCCGCGCCCCGAGGCCGTCCCGGTCCTGGTCGCCAGAGCCTGCGCGGTCGTGGGGCTTCTGGACATTGCCGCGGGCGTGTTCCCGCGCTTCCGTCACAGCCGTATGCACACCCTGGCCGAGGTGCTGCCGGGCGCGCTCGGCCCGTTCGCCGCGGCGCTCTCACTGAGCGCGGGCGTACTGCTGCTCCTGCTGGCGCACGGCCTGCGGCGCCGCAAGCGGCGGGCCTGGCGGGCCGCCGTGGTCCTGCTGCCGGTCGGCGCGGTGGCGCAGTTCACGTACCGCCACTCCCCGGTGGGCGTGCTCATCTCGCTCGCGCTGCTCGCGCCGCTGCTGATCCACCGCGACCAGTTCAAGGCACTGCCCGACCCGCGCAGCCGCTGGCGCGCACTCGCCAACTTCGTCCTCATGGGCGCCGGTTCCCTCCTCCTCGGACTGGTCATCGTCAGCGTCCACCCCAAGACGCTGGTCGGCGACCCGAGCCTGGCCGATCGCCTGACGCACGTCCTGTACGGCCTGTTCGGCTTCGAGGGCCCGGTCGACTACCAGGGCAACACCTCCTGGACGGTCGCCTTCTCCCTGGGCGCCCTGGGGCTGCTCACGGCCATCACGACGATCTACCTGGCCTTCCGCCCCGAACACCCCGCCGCGCGCCTCACCGAGGACGACGAGGCCCGCCTCAGGGCCCTCCTGGAGAAGCACGGCGGCCGCGACTCCCTCGGCCACTTCGCGCTGCGCCGTGACAAGGCGGTCGTCTTCTCCCCCAGCGGCAAGGCCGCGGTGACCTACCGCGTCGTCTCCGGCGTCATGCTCGCCAGCGGCGACCCGATCGGCGACGTCGAGGCCTGGCCGGGCGCCATCGAGCGCTTCATGGACGAGGCCCAGGCCCACTCCTGGACGCCCGCCGTCATGGGCTGCTCGGAGACGGGCGGCGAGGTGTGGACCCGCGAGACCGGCCTGGACGCCCTCGAACTGGGCGACGAGGCGGTGGTGGACGTCGCGGATTTCTCCCTCGCCGGGCGCGCGATGCGCAACGTGCGCCAGATGGTCAAGCGCATCGAGCGCGCGGGCTACGAGACCCGCGTACGGCGCGTCCGTGACCTCGGCGACGCCGAACTCGAGCGCATCCGCCGGGCCGCCGACGACTGGCGCGGCACCGACACCGAACGCGGCTTCTCCATGGCGCTGGGCCGCATCGGCGACCTCGCCGACGGCGACTGTCTGATCGCCACCGCCCACAAGGCCGACGAACAGCCGGGCGAGTACGGCGACCTGAAGGCGATCCTGCACTTCGTGCCCTGGGGCCGCGACGGCGCCTCCCTGGACCTGATGCGCCGCGACCGCTCGGCTGACCCCGGCATGAACGAACTGCTCATCGTGGCCGCGCTCCAGGCCGCCCCGAAGTTCGGCATCACGCGCGTGTCCCTCAACTTCGCCATGTTCCGCTCCGCCCTCGCGCGCGGCGAGAAGATCGGCGCGGGACCGGTGCTGCGCGCCTGGCGCGGACTGCTGGTGTTCCTGTCGCGCTGGTTCCAGATCGAGTCGCTGTACAAGTTCAACGCCAAGTTCCAGCCCCGCTGGGAGCCCCGCTTCGTCGTCTACCGCGCCTCCGGTGACCTGCCCCGCATCGGCTTCGCCGCCATGCAGGCCGAGGGGTTCGTGAACCTCGCCCTCCCGCTGCCGCGGTTCCTGCGCCGCCGCAGGACCGCCCCGCGCGCGTGCGCGCACTCGGTGGCGGAAAGAGACGTCCGCGCGGCCTGACCCGGGTACACCCCGGGCCGCCTGAAGACTGGCCCGGGCGGAAGCCCCACCCCCCAGCCCGGGGGCTTCCGCTCGGGCCGCACGCCGGTCCGGCTCCCCGCGGGGCCTACGCTGAACGTATGAGCAAGCAGAGCGGACGCGGGCGCGTCGTCGGCCTACCGGCATGGGACCGCTGCGCGGTCATGGGAGTCGTGAACGTCACGCCCGACTCCTTCTCCGACGGCGGCCGCTGGTTCGACACGGCCGCCGCCGTCAAGCACGGCCTCGCCCTGGTCGCCGAGGGCGCCGACCTGGTCGACGTCGGCGGCGAGTCCACCCGCCCCGGCGCCACCCGCGTCGACGAGGCCGAGGAGCTCAAGCGCGTCATCCCGGTCGTCCGCGGCCTCGCCTCCGAAGGCGTCACCGTCTCCGTCGACACCATGCGCGCCTCCGTCGCCGCCCAGTCCCTCGCCGCCGGCGCCGCCCTCGTCAACGACGTCAGCGGCGGCCTCGCCGACCCCGCGATGATCCCGGTCGTCGCCGAGGCGGGCGCCCCCTTCGTCGTCATGCACTGGCGCGGCTTCCTCGAGGGCGGCAACGTCAAGGGCGTCTACGACGACGTCGTCACCGAAGTCGTCGACGAACTGCACGCGCGCGTGGAGGCCGTCCTCGCCGGCGGCGTCTCCCCCGACCGCATCGTCGTCGACCCCGGCCTCGGCTTCTCCAAGGACGCCGAGCACGACCTCGTCCTCCTCGCCCACCTCGACCGCCTGCTCACCCTCGGGCACCCCCTGCTCGTCGCCGCCTCCCGCAAGCGTTTCCTCGGACGCGTCCTCGCCGCCGACCCGGAGGCGGCGCCCCCGCCCGCCCGCGAGCGCGACGCCGCCACGGCCGCCGTCTCCGCGCTCGCGGCGCACGCCGGCGCATGGGCCGTGCGCGTGCACGAGGTCCACGCGACGGCGGACGCGGTACGGGTCGCACGCGCCGTGGAAGGGGCGCGCGCAGCGGGCAACGGCGCAGAAGGAGCCCGGTGAGCGCCCCCCATACCGACGTCGAGCAGGTGGAAGCCGCCAACACCGCCTACTACGAGGCGATGGAGCGCGGCGACTTCGAGGCGCTCTCCTCGCTCTGGCTCACCCCGGCCGACCTGGGCGTCGACGAGGAGTACCACGACCCCGCCGACGCCGGCGTGATCTCCTGCGTGCACCCCGGCTGGCCCGTGCTCACCGGTCGCGGCGAGGTCCTGCGGTCGTACGCCCTGATCATGGCGAACACCGACTACATCCAGTTCTTCCTGACCGACGTGCATGTGTCCGTCACCGGCGACACCGCCCTGGTGACCTGCACGGAGAACATCCTCAGCGGCGGGCCCGCCCCCGAGGGCGGCGAGGAGCTCGGCCCGCTCGTAGGCCAGCTGGTGGTCGCCACCAACGTGTTCCACCGCACTCCGTCCGGCTGGAAACTCTGGTCCCACCACGCCTCCCCCGTTCTGGCCGAAAACGACGAGGCCGAAGGGGACGACACCCCCTCCTGAGCGGGTAGGCGCACCCCGAGGCCCTCAGGACCGGATGCGGACCGCGCACCGGACGGACCAACAAGTGGTTGGAATCACCACCCCTTGGGTAGGGGCGGCTACCAACCCGTGAGCCGCCGGGTTCCCCAGGGGAAACACACCGTGAAACCTCCTGGCCCCGGCCCGGCCCCACGCCCCCGTGGCCCGGTGCTGTCAGTGCCCGCAGGTAGATTCGTTCGAGGCCGGTGTGCCGCCCGCACCCGGTACGAACCGGCCATAACCGACGATTGCAGGAGTGATTCGCGTGGATCGTGTCGCGCTGCGCGGCCTGAAGGCCCGCGGGCACCACGGTGTGTTCCCCAAGGAACGCGAAGAGGGCCAGACCTTCATCGTGGACCTCGTCCTGGGCCTGGACACCCGGCCGGCCGCCGCCGACGACGACCTGGCGAAGACCGCGCACTACGGCATCGTGGCGGAGGAGGTCGTGGCCGTCGTCGAGGGCGAGCCGGTGAACCTCATCGAGACCCTCGCCGAGCGCATCGCCCAGGCCTGCCTGAAGCACGAGGGGGTGGAGGAGGTCGAGGTCACCGTCCACAAACCGGACGCGCCGATCACGGTCCCCTTCGACGACGTGACGATCACCATCACCCGGAGCCGAGTATGACCGCGTCCTTCGCCACGGGCCCGAGCGACCCGACCGTCCAGCCGGTGCCCGCCGCCGTCGTCCAGCAGGTGGACGCCGCCGACACCACCCTGCACAACCCCCAGCGCGCGGTGATCTCCCTCGGCTCCAACCTGGGCAACCGCCTGGAGACCCTCCAGGGCGCCATCGACGCGCTGGAGGACACCCCCGGCGTCCGAGTGAAGGCCGTCTCGCCCGTGTACGAGACCGAGCCGTGGGGCGTCGAGCCGGGCAGCCAGCCGTCGTACTTCAACGCGGTGGTCGTCGTGAAGACGACGCTCCCCCCGTCGTCCCTGCTGGAGCGGGCCCACGCGGTCGAGGAGGCCTTCCACCGGGTCCGTGACGAGCGCTGGGGCGCGCGCACGCTGGACGTCGACATCGTGGCGTACGCCGACGTCGTCTCCGACGACCCGGCGCTCACCCTCCCCCACCCGCGCGCCCACGAACGCGCGTTCGTCCTGGCGCCGTGGCACGACGTGGAGCCGCAGGCCCAGTTCCCCGGCCGCGGCCCCGTCTCCGGCCTCCTGGCCGACGTCACCCGGGACGGCGTGGAACCCCGCAAGGACCTGGAACTCCGGCTGCCCGAATAGTCGTTAAGGTCAAGAGCACGAACTCGTTAAGGTCAAGACCACGAGCATCGGGCACAAGGAGCACGAGGATCAGGGCCACCACACCGTCCCTGCCATCCGGGGGAGCTGAAGGGTCACCGTGAGAGAGCTGCGCATCAGGCTGCTGGCCGGCGTGTTCGTCGTCGCCGGAGTCCTGTCCTGGGCGGGCGCCCGCCTGTGGGCCTCGATCGGGACCCTCCCCAGCGTCCCCCTGGCCGCCCCCATCGTGCTGGCCCTGATCGCCGTGGTCCTGCTGTCCACGGCGCTCTCGATCCGCTCCCGCCTCAAGGCCCAGCGGGAGCGCCGCCCCGAGGCCAAGGGCGTGGACCCGCTGATGGCGGCCCGCGCCGTCGTCTTCGGGCAGGCCAGCGCCCTGGTCGCCGCCCTGGTCTCCGGCATGTACGGCGGCACCGGCGTCTTCCTGCTGGAGTCCCTCGACATCCCCGCCCGCCGCGACCAGGCCATCTACGCCGGCTTCTCGGTCCTGGCGGGCGTCGGGGTGATAGCGGCCGCCATCTTCCTAGAGCGCGTGTGCAAACTCCCGGAGGACGACGACCGGAACACGGGAGCGACGTCGACGGCCTGACCCGCCAGGCGCCAGCACCCAGGAGCGTCCACGACCCCAGAAGCGCCAGCGGCCCAGGCCGTCAGCCCGCCAGGACCATCAGGCCGCCAGGACGGTCAGACCGCCAGAGGCATCAGCACCCCAGGACCGTCAGCCCGCCAGAGGCATCAGCACCTCAGGCACGTCACCGCCCAAGGCACATCAGCACCCAGCACCATCAGCACCCCAGGACCATCAGCACCCCAGAGGCATCAGCACCCCAGCACCGTCACCGCGCCATGATCAGGCTCATCGCCTCGTTACGGGTCGCGGGATCACGCAGCTGGCCGCGGACCGCCGACGTTATGGTCTTCGCCCCGGGCTTGCGCACCCCCCGCATCGACATGCACATGTGCTCGCACTCGACGACCACGATCACGCCGCGCGGCTCCAGGATCTCCATCAGGGAGTCGGCGACCTGCGTGGTGAGACGTTCCTGCACCTGCGGCCGACGGGCGTAGACGTCCACGAGCCGGGCCAGCTTCGACAGCCCCGTGATCTTGCCGTCGGCGGACGGGATGTACCCGACGTGGGCGACACCGACGAACGGCACCAGGTGGTGCTCACAGCTCGACAGGACCTCGATGTCCTTCACGAGCACCATCTCGTCGTGCCCCAGGTCGAACGTCGTCGTCAGCACGTCCTCGGGCTTCTGCCACAGCCCCGCGAAGATCTCCTTGTACGCCCGGGCCACCCGCCCCGGCGTCTCCTTGAGCCCCTCCCGGTCCGGGTCCTCCCCGACCGCGATCAGCAGTTCCCGGATGGCGTTCTCGGCGCGCTTCTCGTCGAACTCGCCGATGGAGCCCTCGCCGTCCAGCGTCACGGGGTCGGTCATCTGGTGTGCCTCGTTCCTCGGTGTCCCTGCCTGCACGGCCGAAAAACGCCGCGCCCCCCAGGCTAGAACCTGAGGGGCGCGGCATCCATTCCGGGCCTGGTGAGGCCACCAGGGGCCCGGAACATCAGCTCTCCGGACGGTCCTCGGGGGCCGGCTCGGTCACGGGCGCGGACTCCGCCGCCGTGGCCTTGGCGGTCGAGATCGCCGGGGTGGCGCCGTTGGCACCGTTCGTCAGGGCGAGCTCCTTCGGGGAGAGCACCGGCGGACGGGTGGACGGCGTACGGCGGGAGGAGCCGGTCCAGGCCGGCCGGGCCGGACGCTTGACGATCGCGGAGAAGATCTCGGCGATCTCCTCCTTGCCCAGCGTCTCCTTCTCCAGCAGCTGCAGGACGAGGTTGTCGAGCACGTCGCGGTTCTCGACCAGGATCTCCCAGGCCTCGTTGTGCGCGTTCTCGATGAGCTTCTTGACTTCCTCGTCCACCAGGGCGGCGACCTCTTCCGAGTAGTCGCGCTGGTGGGCCATCTCACGGCCGAGGAACGGCTCGGTGTTGTCGCCGCCGAACTTGATGGCGCCGAGACGCTCGGTCATGCCGTACTGGGTGACCATCGCGCGGGCCGTGGCGGTGGCCTTCTCGATGTCGTTCGCCGCGCCCGTGGTCGGGTCGTGGAAGACCAGTTCCTCGGCCGCGCGACCGCCCAGCATGTAGGCGAGCTGGTCGAGCATCTCGTTGCGCGTGGTGGAGTACTTGTCCTCGTCCGGCAGGACCATCGTGTAGCCCAGGGCGCGGCCGCGGGACAGGATGGTGATCTTGTGGACCGGGTCGGAGTTGGGTGAGGCCGCCGCGACCAGGGCGTGTCCGCCCTCGTGGTACGCGGTGATCTTCTTCTCCTTGTCGGACATGATCCGGGTCCGCTTCTGCGGGCCCGCCACCACGCGGTCGATCGCCTCGTCCAGCATCTGGTTGTCGATCAGCTTCTTGTCCGAGCGGGCCGTCAGCAGCGCGGCCTCGTTCAGCACGTTGGAGAGATCGGCACCCGTGAAGCCGGGCGTACGGCGGGCGACGGCCGACAGGTCGACGTCCGGGGCGACCGGCTTGCCCTTCTGGTGAACCTTGAGGATCTCCAGACGGCCCTGCATGTCCGGACGGTCGACCGCGATCTGGCGGTCGAAGCGGCCGGGGCGCAGGAGGGCCGGGTCGAGGATGTCGGGCCGGTTGGTGGCGGCGATCAGGATGACGCCGCCCTTCACGTCGAAGCCGTCCATCTCGACGAGCAGCTGGTTCAGGGTCTGCTCGCGCTCGTCGTGACCACCGCCGAGGCCGGCGCCGCGGTGGCGGCCGACCGCGTCGATCTCGTCGACGAAGACGATCGCCGGGGCGTTCGCCTTGGCCTGCTCGAACAGGTCACGGACCCGGGAGGCACCGACACCGACGAACATCTCGACGAAGTCGGAACCGGAGATCGAGTAGAACGGCACGCCGGCCTCGCCCGCGACGGCACGCGCGAGCAGGGTCTTGCCGGTGCCGGGAGGACCGTAGAGCAGGACGCCCTTCGGGATCTTGGCGCCGACGGCCTGGAACTTGGCCGGCTCCTGGAGGAACTCCTTGATCTCGTGGAGCTCCTCGACGGCCTCGTCGGATCCGGCGACGTCCGCGAAGGTCGTCTTGGGGGTGTCCTTGGTGATGAGCTTCGCCTTGGACTTGCCGAAGTTCATGACCCGGGAGCCGCCGCCCTGCATCTGATTCATCAGGAACAGGAACACGACGACGATGAGGACGAAGGGAAGCAGGGAGAGCAGGATGCCGACGAACGCGTTCTGCTTGGTCGGCGAGACGGTGTACCCGTCGGGGATCTGCTTCTGCTCGAACTTGGTCTGCAGTGTCGCGGCGAGGTTCTGGCCCTGGTCGCCGATGTAGCTCGCCTGGATCTTCGAGCTGCCGTCGACCTTCTGGCCGTCCTTGAGCTCGACCTTGATGGTCTGCTCGTCGCCGGTGGTCAGCTTGGCCTGCTGGACCTTGTTGTCATTGATCGCCTGGACGACCTGGCCGGTGTCCACCGTCTTGTACCCACCGGACGAGCCGACGACCTGCATCAACACGACCACGGCAAGGACGGCCAGCACGATCCACATGACCGGCCCACGGAAGTATCGCTTCACGTCCATCCATACGGAGCGGTGTCGCCCCGTCCCTCCTGCCATAGTGAGTTTGATAAGACAGTTCTTCTGACGGTACCCCAGCTTCGTCACGCGAAGCCGCACGGGACGGCTGAACGAGCCCGTCTGCATGCTCCAACGGCGCGAAACCCGCCGGGGTTCCCGATCGTCTTAGGAAGAAGGCCCGCTCGGCCTCAAGGCCGGCTCAGCCGCCGTAGACGTGGGGCGCGAGCGTACCGACGAACGGGAGGTTGCGGTACTTCTCGGCGTAGTCGAGACCGTAGCCGACGACGAACTCGTTGGGGATGTCGAAGCCGACCCACTCGACGTCGATGGCGACCTTGGCGGCGTCCGGCTTGCGCAGCAGGGTGCACACCTTCAGCGACTCCGGCTCCCGGGAGCCGAGGTTGGACAGCAGCCACGACAGGGTCAGGCCGGAGTCGATGATGTCCTCGACGATCAGGACGTGCTTGCCCTTGATGTCGGTGTCGAGGTCCTTGAGGATCCGGACGACACCGGAGGACTGGGTGCCCGCGCCGTACGACGACACGGCCATCCAGTCCATGGTGACGGGGGTGGACAGCGCCCGCGCGAGGTCGGCCATGACCATCACCGCGCCCTTGAGGACGCCGACGATGAGCAGGTCCTTGCCCGCGTACTCCGCGTCGATCTTCGCGGCCAGCTCAACCAGCTTGGCGTCGATCTGTTCCTTGGTGATGAGCACCTCTTTGAGGTCGGTGCCCATGTCTTTCGCGTCCACCCGCATCACTTTCGGTCGTCCCACCGGCCTGCCCGTCACCCCTCGCGGAGGGGTAAGGATTCAGCCTTGCCGAATCACCAGTCTGCCACCCTGACGCTGGGCGACGACCTTGCCGGGGAGATTGATGGCCCCCTGGCCGCGCCAGCCGGTGATCAAACGGTCGACTTCCTCGATGTGGCGGGCGAACAGCGAGCCTGCCGGGGCGCCGGCCTCGATGGCGGCGCGGCGCAGTACGCGGCGGCGCACGGCGGGCGGCAGGGCGTAGAGCTTGGCGCATTCCAGCAGGCCGGCCGCGTCACGTACGGCGGTCGCGGCCTGGCTCGCCCAGGCGTCGAGGGCGTCGGCGTCGTCGCGGGAGAGCTGGGCCGTCCGGGCGAGCGCCTCGACGACGCCCTTGCCGAGGGCCTTCTCCAGGGCGGGCAGGCCTTCGTGGCGCAGCCGGGAGCGGGTGTAGGCCGGGTCCGCGTTGTGGGGGTCGTCCCAGACGGGCAGCGACTGGACCATGCAGGCCTTGCGGGCGGTCTGGCGGTCGAGCTGGAGGAAGGGGCGGCGGTACCTGCCGTCGGCCCCCGAGACCGCGGCCATGCCGGACAGGGAGCGGATGCCGGAGCCGCGGGCGAGGCCGAGCAGGACGGTTTCGGCCTGGTCGTCGCGGGTGTGGCCGAGCAGGACGGCGGTGGCGCCGTGGCGGTCGGCGGCGGCGTCGAGGGCGGCGTAGCGGGCGTCGCGGGCGGCGGCCTCGGGGCCGCCTTCGCGGCCGACGGTGACGGCGACGGACTCGACGGGGTCGAGGCCGAGCTGGCGCAGCCGCAGGGCGACTTCCTCGGCGCGCAGGTCGGAGCCGGGCTGGAGGCCGTGGTCGACGGTGACGCCGCCGGCGCGGATGCCGAGTTTGGGGGCCTCGAAGGCGAGGGCGGAGGCGAGGGCCATGGAGTCGGCGCCGCCGGAGCAGGCCACGAGCACGAGCGGGGACGGCGGGCGCTCGTGCGAGGAGTCAGAGGAGTCGTCGGTGGGGCGGATGTGCTCGTTGAGGATGTCGTGGAGGACGCGGCGGACCGCCAGGCGTATCGCCGCGACCGCAGGATGGGGACCCATGTCCGGTTCCCTTCATGAAGTTTTCGGGGGTGAGCCCGAGGTTCGGTCACTCAGAGTGTGTAGATGGTGACAGAACCGGGCCGTTCCCCGAGCATTGCACGCCTACCCAGGGCTCACGGTCCCTCGGACGGGTGATTGGAGGGGCGTTCGCCTGCCGTCGGCCGGTTTTCTTTCACGACCTTTCCGCCCGGTTCACGACTCGGTCCCGGAGTTCCCCGAGTCGGCCTTGCGGTGCACCCGCGCGATCCAGTCCGCCGGTTTGGCGATCTCCGTCTTCGTCGGGAGTGTGTTGGGTGAGGTCCACACGCGGTTGAAGCCGTCCATGCCGACCTCGTTGACGACGGCCCGCACGAAGCGTTCGCCGTCGCGGTACTGCCTGAGCTTGGCGTCCAGGCCGAGCAGTTTGCGCAGGGCCATGTCGAGCCGGGAGGCGCCCTTGGCCCGCCGCTGCTGGAACTTCTCGCGGATCTCCTGGACGCTCGGCACGACGTCCGGGCCCACGCCGTCCATCACGAAGTCGGCGTGGCCCTCCAGGAGGGACATCACGGCGGTGAGGCGGCCGAGGATCTCGCGCTGGGCCGGGGTCTGCACGATCTCGACGAGCGAGCGCCCGCCGTCGTCCTCCTCGCCCTCCGGCCGCCCGCCGGCGAGCGACTGGGCGGCCTCCCGGATGCGTTCCAGGACGGTCATGGGGTCGACCTCGGTCTCCCCCAAGAACGACTGGATTTCGCCCTCCAGGTGGTCCCGCAGCCAGGGCACCGCGGTGAACTGCGTGCGGTGCGTCTCCTCGTGCAGGCACACCCACAGGCGGAAGTCGTGGGGCTGTACGTCGAGTTCGCGCTCCACGTGCACGATGTTCGGCGCGACCAGCAGCAGCCGTCCGCCGCCGTTCTCCCCGGCCGGGAGTTCGCGGGTGGCCGGGGCGAAGGTCTCGTACTGGCCGAGGACGCGGGAGGCCAGGAAGGACAGCAGCATGCCGAGTTCGACGCCGGTGACCTTGCCGCCGACGGCGCCGAGGACCGCGCCGCCCGGGGTGTTGCCGCGCCGTTCCTGCATCTTGTCGAGGAGGGGCTTGAGGATCTCCCGGAAGCCGGCGACGTTGGCCCGGACCCAGCCGGGGCGGTCGACGACGAGGACCGGGGTGTCGTGGCCCTCCTCGGTGGCCAGCCCGGTGAAGGCGCGGACGTGCCCCTCCGAGGTTTTGGCGTGCCGGCGCAGCTCGGCGACGACGGCCCGGGCCTCGTCGCGGCTCACCTCCGGTCCCGGCCGCATCAGCCGGGTCGCGGTCGCCACCGCGAGGTTCCAGTCGACCATCTGAGAAGAAGCAGCACCGCCGATGCTCGTCATGCGTCAACCGTACGTGAGCGTCCGCGCTGGGGGCAGGCCGCGAGGGCGTCGGCTCCCTGGCGGCCCGTCAGCCGCAGCCGCACGCGGCCAGCGCCGTCGCCGCCCTGTCCAGGGCCGCCTGGGCGGCGTCCTTGCTCACCGTGTCCGACGCCAGGAACGCGAAGGCGAGGAGCCGGCCGTCCTGGTCGACGACCGTGCCCGCCAGCGTGTTCACGCCGGTGAGGGTGCCGGTTTTGGCGCGTACGACGCCGGCGGCGCCGTCGGGCGTGTAGCGGGTGGTCAGCGTGCCCGTGAAGCCGGCCACGGGGAGGCCGGTGAGGACCGACCGGAGTTCGGGGTGGTCCGGGTCGCCGGCCTTCGCGAGGAGGGCGGTCAGGAGGTCGGCGGTGAGCTTGTCGCCGCGGTTCAGCCCGCTGCCGTCCTTGAAGGAGACGCCGGAGACCGGGAGTTCGAGCTTCTTCAGCTGGGCCCGGATGGCCCTGCCGCCGCCGGCGAAGTCGGCGCGGACCTTGGTCGCCACCGCCGTCTGGCGGGCCAGGGCCTCCGCGATGTCGTTGTCGCTGTTGGTCAGCATGCGCTCGACCAGAGTGGACAGCGGCGGCGAGGAGACCTCCGCCAGCGTCTCCGCGCCGTCCGTCGCCTTCGAGGGGCCCGGGGACGTCGTCCCGATGCCCTCGTCCGCCAGGAAGGCGGCGAACTTGCGGGCCGCGTCGTCGGCCGGGTCCAGGGCCCGGACGGCCGTGCCGCTCGTGGAGTCGTTCGTCCGGGCCTCATCGGCCATCAGAGGGCTGACCAGGGCGAGGTTGGCGTCGACACCGATGGGGTGCAGGGCGGAACCGGCGTAGAGAGTGGTGTCGTACGACAGCGTGACCTTGCGTACGCCGTCCTTCTTCAGGGCCTTCGCCGTCTTCACGGCCAGGTCACGAAGGCTGGCCCAGCCCTCCGCGTCCTTGCGGGCGGTGAGGGTGGGGTCGCCGCCGCCGACCAGGACCAGTTCGTGGGTGCCGGGTTCCAGGGCCGTGCGGGTCGTGAGGCGGTGGTCGGGGCCCATCGCCGACAGGGCGGCCACCGCGGTGGCGATCTTGGTGGTGGAGGCGGGGGTGAGCGGGGCGTCGGCGCCGACGCCGTACAGGCGCTTGCCGGTGGCCACGTCGACGACCGCGGCGGCACGGCGGCTGCCGAGCGCGCCGTCCTTCAGGAGCGGCCCCAGGACGGTGGAGAGGGCCTCGCCGCTCGGCGCGGACTTCACGGTGTTCGTGGCGCCGCCGAGGCCCGCGAGGACCGAGGACGCGCTCGGGGCGGGCTCGGGAGCCGCTGCCGTCGTACCGGAATCACGGCCGTGATCTGCGCCACCCGTGTGCTCCAGGGCGACCGCCCGGTCCCGCTCGGCCGTACGCTGACCGGTGGAGTCCCAGGGGCCCGCGCTGGTCACCACCACGGCCGTCAGAGCCAGGCCGGCGGTGGCGGCGCCCGCGGTGTACTGCCAGGTCTTCACTGTCGTCAGACGCTTGACCTGCGGTTTCATCGCGTTCGCGAGGCGTGCCGGCTGGGGGCGTGCGGCTGCCAGACGGGGTCGTACGGCGTTCGCGAGCCGCGTCACATGCGGTCTCGCGGCCCGCCAAGGCCTCAGTTCAGGCACGACCACCAGCCCCTTTCGCGATCACACACCTGCGTGAGGGACACTTAACCACCAGAACTATGTGCTGATCATGGAGGAGCCACCGGTGGAGTTCGACGTCACGATCGAGATCCCGAAGGGTTCGCGGAACAAGTACGAGGTGGACCACGAGACCGGTCGGATCCGCCTGGACCGTCGACTCTTCACCTCGACCGCCTACCCGACCGACTACGGCTTCGTCGAGAACACCCTCGGCGAGGACGGCGACCCGCTGGACGCGCTGGTCATTCTTGACGAGCCGACCTTCCCGGGCTGCCTCATCAAGTGCCGCGCGATCGGCATGTTCCGCATGACGGACGAGGCCGGCGGCGACGACAAGCTGCTGTGCGTCCCGGCGACGGACCCGCGCGTGGAGCACCTGCGTGACATCCACCACGTGTCGGAGTTCGACCGCCTGGAGATCCAGCACTTCTTCGAGGTCTACAAGGACCTGGAGCCCGGCAAGTCCGTCGAGGGCGCCAACTGGGTCGGCCGCGTCGACGCCGAGGCCGAGATCGAGCGGTCCTACAAGCGCTTCAAGGAGTCCGGCGGCCACTGAGCCCCGTGATGTCCACGGGCCGCACGCGCACGCGTGCGGCCCGTTCGCGTATCCGGACGCCTGTGGGGAACGCGACTGTGCGCATACTGAGGCGACAGATGGTGCTGTACAGGGAGCGATACGCAAGTGACGTCGGCGGAGGACCGCAAGCCGCAGTCGGACGAGGCGAGGAGCGTCTACGACCCCGAGATCACGTCCGAGTTCGCCATCCCCGACGGCCTGGCCGTCCCCAAGGGGGTCGGCGGCGAGTCGGAGACGTCCTCGGAGTTCGCCGTGCCGGAGGGCCTTCAGGCGCCCGAGGGACCGGCCGCGGAGCCGGAGGGGTCGGCGTTCAGTACACCGCGCACCTACAGCGCCAAGCACGCCCCGCCCGCGTTCACCCCGGCGACCGGTGTTCCCGTGGTCTCGCTGACCAAGGACGTGCCCTGGCAGGACCGGATGCGCACGATGCTGCGGATGCCGGTGGCCGAGCGGCCCGCGCCGGAGCCCCTGCACAAGGAGGACGAGACCGGGCCGGCCGTCCCGCGCGTGCTCGACCTGACCCTGCGTATCGGGGAGCTGCTGCTGGCGGGCGGTGAGGGCGCGGAGGACGTGGAGGCGGCGATGTTCGCCGTCTGCCGCTCGTACGGCCTCGACCGGTGCGAGCCGAACGTCACCTTCACGCTGCTGTCGATCTCGTACCAGCCGTCCCTCGTCGAGGACCCCGTGACGGCCTCCCGGACCGTACGGCGACGCGGCACGGACTACACGCGGCTCGCGGCCGTCTACCAACTGGTGGACGACCTCAGCTACCCCGAGACGGCGTTCTCGCTGGAGGAGGCGTACCGGCGGCTCGCCGAGATCCGCCGCAACCGGCACCCGTACCCCACCTGGGTGCTCACCTCGGCGAGCGGGCTGCTCGCGGGCGCCGCGTCCGTGCTCGTCGGCGGTGACGCGATCGTGTTCGTGGCGGCCGCGCTGGGCGCGATGCTCGGCGACCGGCTGGCGTGGCTGTGCGCGGGGCGCGGGCTGCCGGAGTTCTACCAGTTCACGGTCGCCGCGATGCCGCCGGCGGCGATAGGGGTGGCGCTGACGGTGGCCCACGTGGACGTGAAGGCGTCCGCGGTCATCACCGGTGGACTGTTCGCGCTGCTGCCGGGGCGGGCGCTGGTGGCGGGCGTGCAGGACGGGCTGACCGGGTTCTACATCACCGCGTCGGCGCGGCTCCTGGAGGTGATGTACCTGTTCGTCGGCATCGTCGTGGGCGTGCTGGTGGTCTTGTACTTCGGGGTGCAGTTCGGCGCCGACCTCAACCCGGACGTGGTGCTGATCATCGAGGAGCGGCCGCTGTGGCAGATCGGGGCGTCGATGCTGCTGTCGCTGACGTTCGCGGTGCTGTTGCAGCAGGAACGGTCCACCGTGCTGGTGGTGACGCTCAACGGGGGTGTGGCGTGGTCGGTGTACGGGGCGCTGCACTACGTCGGAGAGATCTCGCCGGTGGCCTCCACGGCGGTGGCGGCGGGGCTGGTGGGCCTGTTCGGGCAGATGCTGTCGCGGTACCGGTTCGCTTCCGCGCTGCCGTACACGACCGCCGCGATCGGGCCGCTGCTGCCGGGTTCCGCGACGTACTTCGGGCTGCTGTCCATCGCGCGGGACGATGTCGACAAGGGGCTGGTGTCGCTGGCCACGGCCGCGTCTTTGGCCATGGCCATCGCGATTGGGGTGAATTTGGGGTCGGAGATCTCGCGGTTGTTCTTGAGGGTGCCGGGTGGGGCGTCTGCCGCGGGGCGGCGGGCGGCGAAGCGGACGCGGGGGTTCTGACAGGGCGCTTCTAGTAACCCTGGTTATAGGGGTACTGCTGGTTCTGCTGGTTGTCGTAGCCCTGCTGCTGTGGGTACTGCTGGGCGTACTGCTGCTGGTCGTAGCCGTACTGGTCGTTGTAGCCGTACTGCTGCTGGTCGCCGTAGGACTGCGGAGGCTGCTGCTGGTCGTTCGACGGGATGCGGCGCAGCTGGGTCGTCGCGTCGTCCATCGGCGGGGGCTGGTAGGCCTGGGGCTGGGGGGCCGCAGGCTGCTCGGCTGCCGCCTTCTTCTTGGAACGCTCCCGCAGGTACTCGATGATGATCGGGACCACCGACACGAAGACGATGAGGACGAGGATCGCCTCGACGTTCTTGTGGATGACGTCGATCTGACCGAGCCAGTACCCCGCGAGGGTGACGCCGGTTCCCCAGGCGACGCCACCGATGACGTTGTACGTCAGGAAGGTGCGGTACTTCATGCGGCCGGCGCCCGCCACGATGGGGGCGAAGGTGCGCACGATCGGGACGAAGCGGGCCAGGACGATCGCCTTGGGGCCGTACTTCTCCATGAACTCGTGCGCTTTCTCCAGGTTCTCCTGTTTGAAGAGCTTGGAGTTGGGGCGGCTGAAGAGCTTGGGGCCGAAGAACTTGCCGATCATGTAGCCCACTTGGTCGCCGAGGACGGCGGCCAGCACGATCAGGAGGCAGACCAGCCACAGCGGCTGGCTGATGTAGTCGCCCTGCGCCACGAACAGACCCGCCGTGAACAGCAGGGAGTCGCCCGGCAGGAAGGCGAAGAGACCCGACTCGGCGAAGACGATCAGCAGGATTCCGGGGAGGCTGAACGTCTGGATCAGATAGTCGGGGCTGAGCCACTCGGGGCCTAGCGCGAGCGTGGTCACGGGTCTGTGGCTCCTGGTGCTGGGGAACGGGCGGGGCTGGCTGCCCCAAAAGTATCAACGCAGGCCCCGGAGCCCAGGTTCCACGGGGCCGCCGGGGATGCGCTGTGGGCTCTCCGGGAGAAAGCTGTGAGCCATGAGTATCGATGATTTCGGCGGCGGCCAGGGCCCCGAGCCCGATGTGCTCGTGGTGACCACCAACGACGTGCCCGGCTTCCGGGTGCAGCGGGTACTGGGGGAGGTCTTCGGGCTGACCGTGCGCTCCCGGCATCTGGGGAGCCAGATCGGCGCGGGCTTGAAGTCGATGATCGGCGGTGAGCTCAAGGGACTCACCAAGACGCTGGTGCAGACCCGCAACCAGGCCATGGAACGGCTCGTGGAGCAGGCACGCGCGCGTGGGGCGAACGCCGTGCTGGCGTTCCGCTTCGACGTGACGGAGGCGGCCGACGTCGGCACGGAGGTGTGTGCCTACGGGACCGCCGTGGTCCTGGCCCGGGAGTGAGCCCCGGGCCAGGACGGACTAGGAGGTGTGCCGGGCCGCGTTCGCCCTGATCGCGTCCCTCAGGTGCTCGGCCAGGCCGTCGCCCATCGCGTCGTAGAACGCCTTGAAGCGCTCGTCGGAGACGTACATGTCGCCGAAGCACAGGTGCATCTCGTAGGGGACCTCGAAGTAGTAGCGGCTGATGTGCTGCCGGTGTTCCTCGGCGAGGTCCATGGCCGCCTCGGCGGACGGCTGCTCGCCGGCCGTCACCAGGGCGGCGTAGCGCCGGCCCCAGTCGTCGACCTCGGCCTGGATGCGCTTCCAGTCCTCCTTGGTGTACGTCGCGGCGCGGCGCTGGGACTCGGCGTACGCCTCGGTGCCGCCCCAGCGCTGTTCCGCCTCCTCGGCGTACTGCTCGGGATCCTTGTCGCCGAAGACCTCGAAGCGTTCCTCCGGCGTGAGGTTGATGCCCATCTTGCGTGCCTCCATGGCCTGCTCCACGGCCGCCGCCATCTTCCGCAGCTGCTCGATCCGGGCGGTCAGCAACTCGTGCTGGCGGCGCAGGTGGGCGCGCGGGTCCGTGTCCGGATCGTCGAGGAGGGCGGCGACCTCGTCGAGCGGGAAGCCGAGCTCGCGGTAGAACAGGATCTGCTGCAGCCGGTCCAGGTCGGCGTCGCTGTAGCGCCGGTGGCCCGCGTGGCTGCGCTCGCTGGGCGCGAGCAGGCCGATGTCGTCGTAGTGGTGGAGCGTGCGCACCGTCACTCCGGCGAAACCGGCGACCTGTCCCACGGAGTAGCTCACTTCTCCGCTCCTTCCCTTCTCGGTACGCCGTCCACGGTGCGTCCTCACGCCACGTGAGGTGCAAGTCCCTGGGGCGACTCCGGATGTGGTGCCCGTTTTGCCCGCTTATCGTGGGCCCGTGGCCCAGGACACCGCGCAGCAGGCACCCGCAGCCCCGGCGACCCCGGCCCGTGCGCTGCTGCCCCTGATCCTCCCCGCTCTCGCGGTGGGCGTGGGTGCGAGCCTGATCTTCCTCGGGGTGAGCGCGGCGGCCGAGGCCTTCCAGGACGTGCTGTGGCAGGACCTGCCCGACGCGCTGGGTGTGGGCCGGTACTCGGTGCTCTGGATGCTGGTCATGCTCACCGCGACCGGCGTGGCCGTCGGCCTGGTGGTGTGGAAGGTGCCCGGCCACGCCGGGCCCGACCCGGCCACCATGGGCCTGGACGCCCCCGTGCTGCCGCCCGTCGTACTGCCGGGGCTGGTCCTCGCGACCGGCCTGATGCTGGCCGGCGGGCCGAGCCTCGGCCCCGAGAACCCGATCATCGCCGTGAACGTCGCGATCTTCTTCTGGCTCGGCCGGCGGTTCCTGCCCCGGGCGCCGGGCCCGCTGTGGCCGGCGCTCGCGGAGGCGGCGACGATCGGCGCGCTCTTCGGTACGCCGGTGGCGGCGGCCCTGGTCATCTCCGAGGCGCTGGCCGGACGGCAGGTCAAGGGCGCGCTGTGGGACAACGTCTTCGCGCCGCTGATGGCGGCGGCCGCGGGCGCCCTGACGACCACCCTGGTGGCCCATCCGTCCTTCGATCTCCACCTGCCCGCGTTCGGTCGGCCCGGCTGGGGCGATCTGCTGGCGGCGCTGGTGATCGCGTCCGCTGCGGCCGTGTTCGGCATGGGTGCCGTCCGCGCCTTCCCGTACGTCCACGGCGCGTTCTCCCGGCTGCGGCACCCGATGCTCGCCCTGCCCGCCGGCGGCCTCGTCCTGGGCCTGCTCGCGGCCGTGGGCGGCCATCTCACGCTCTTCAAGGGGCTGGAGGAGGTCGGGGAGATCGCCGCCGACCCGGACGGCTGGTCGGCCGGGGAGTTCGCCACGATGACCGCGGTGAAGCTGGCCGCGCTGCTCGTCGCCGCGTCCTGCGGCTTCCGCGGCGGACGGATCTTCCCGGCGGTGTTCGTCGGCGCCGCCTTCGGTCTGTGCGCCCACGCCCTGGTGTCCGGCGTCCACCCCTCCGTCGGTGTCGCCGCGGGTGTGCTGGGCATGCTCCTCGCCATCACCCGGCAGGGCTGGGTGAGCCTGTTCACGGCCGCCGTCCTGGTGGCCTCGCCGGCGATCATCGCCTTGCTCTGCTTCGCCTCGCTGCCGGCCTGGCTGCTGGTGACCGGGCGGCCCCAGATGCAGTTGCGCGACGACGGAACCCCGGTCCGCTGAACCCACTTCGAGGAGTCCATCGATGCCGCTCCACCAAGGTCCCGAGAAGCGCGACGAGCGCCCGATGTCCGTCAACCCCTTCTACGGGGAGGCCAATCCGGTCGGCGGCATGACCGAGGCCCCGCCCAAGCACCGGCTGCCGGACACCCCGCTGCCGCCCATGACTGCGTACCAGCTGGTGCACGACGAGCTGATGCTGGACGGCAACTCCCGGCTGAATCTCGCCACGTTCGTCACCACCTGGATGGAGCCGCAGGCCGGCGTCCTGATGGCGGAGTGCCGGGACAAGAACATGATCGACAAGGACGAGTACCCGCGCACCGCCGAGCTGGAGCGGCGCTGTGTGGCGATGCTCGCCGACCTGTGGAACGCACCCGATCCGGCGACCGCCGTCGGCTGTTCGACGACCGGATCGAGTGAGGCCTGCATGCTCGCCGGGATGGCGCTGAAACGGCGCTGGAGCAAGCGGAACCCGAAGCCGGGCGCCCGCCCCAACCTGGTCATGGGCATCAACGTCCAGGTGTGCTGGGAGAAGTTCTGCAACTTCTGGGAGGTGGAGCCCCGGCTGATCCCGATGGAGGGCGACCGCTTCCATCTCGATCCGCAGGCCGCCGCCGCGCTGTGCGACGAGAACACCATCGGGGTCGTCGCGATCCTCGGCTCCACCTTCGACGGCTCCTACGAGCCCGTCGCCGACCTGTGCGCCGCCCTGGACGCGCTGCAGGAGCGCACCGGCCTCGACATCCCGGTGCACGTCGACGGGGCGTCCGGCGGCATGGTCGCGCCCTTCCTCGACCCGGACCTCGCCTGGGACTTCCGGCTGCCGCGTGTCGCCTCCATCAACACCTCGGGGCACAAGTACGGCCTGGTCTACCCGGGCGTCGGCTGGGCGCTGTGGCGCGACCAGGACGCCCTGCCCGAGGAACTGGTCTTCCGCGTCAACTACCTGGGCGGCGACATGCCGACCTTCGCGCTCAACTTCTCCCGGCCCGGCGCGCAGGTCGTCGCGCAGTACTACACGTTCCTGCGGCTGGGCCGCGAGGGCTACCGGGCCGTGCAGCAGACCACCCGGGACGTCGCCGGAAGCCTCGCCGAACGCATCGAGGCCCTCGGCGACTTCCGGCTCCTGACCCGGGGCGACCAGCTGCCGGTGTTCGCCTTCACCACCGGGCACGACGTGACGGCGTACGACGTCTTCGACGTGTCCCGGCGGATGCGCGAGCGGGGCTGGCTGGTGCCGGCGTACACCTTCCCGCCCCACCGCGAGGACCTGAGCGTCCTACGGGTCGTCTGCCGCAACGGCTTCTCCGCCGATCTCGCCGAGCTGTTCGTGGACGACCTGCGGCGGCTGCTGCCCGAACTGCGCCGCCAGCCGCACCCGTCGACCCGGGACAAGGGTGCGGCGACGGGTTTCCATCACTGACGGGTCTCCGTCCCCGAGGACGGCTACTCGCTGAGCGCCGCGAACCGCCGCACCGCCAGCGGGAAGAAGACCGCGAGCAGCGCCAGCGGCCAGGCCACGGCCGCCCACACGTGGTCCGTGCCGAGCCCGCCGAACAGGTCCCGTACGGCCGTCGCCGTGCGGGACATCGGGTTCCACTGGACCACCGTGCCGAGCCAGTCCGGCATGGAGGCGGGCGTGGCGAGCGCGTTGGACAGGAAGCCGACCGGCCAGACCAGGATCTGCACGGCCTGCACCATCTCGGGCTTCCCGGCCACCAGTGCCAGGAAGATGCCGATCCAGAGCATGGCGAAGCGGAAGAGCAGCAGCAGTCCGAGGGCGCCGACGAACGCCCCCGGGCCGCCGCTCGGCCGCCAGCCGAGGGCGAAGCCGACACCGACGAGGGCCCCGAGCCCCACCGTCGACTGGAGCATGTCCGCCGCCGAACGCCCCACCAGTACCGCCCCGTTGGCCATGGGCAGCGAGCGGAAGCGGTCGATGACGCCCTTGTCGAGGTCCTGGGTGACGGCGATCATCGTGCCCTCCAGGCCGAAGGCCATGGTGAGCGCGAGCATCCCGGGCACCAGATAGTCGACGTACTCCCCCTCGACACCCCGGCCGCCGCCGATGAGATAGCCGAACATCAGCAGCAGCATCACCGGGAAGACCAGGCCGACGACGACCCGTACCGGCTGCCGTGCCCAGTGGGCGAGTTCGCGCCGGGTCATGGTCCAGGAGTCGGTCAGCGCGTACGGGGTCATGCGGCTCCCTCCGTGAGGTGCAGGAACGCCTCGTCCAGCGTGGGCCGGCGCAGCACCACGTCCTCCGCCTCGATGCCCGCGTCCTGAAGCGCCCGTACGACCCCGGAGAGCGCCGCCATCCGGTCGGTGACCGGGGCGCTGAGCAGCCGGCGGTCGGGGTCCACGGAGACTCCGGCCCGGCCCACCGGCAGCAGCGCGACCGCCGCCCCCAGTTGCCCCGCGTCGCGCAGCACGACGTCGATGCGGTCGCCGCCGGCCGCCTTCTTCAGCTCTTCCGGGGTGCCGTCCGCGACGACCCGGCCGGCGCCCACGACGGAGACGCGGTCGGCGAGCTGGTCGGCCTCCTCCAGGTACTGCGTGGTGAGCAGGACCGTCGTACCGCCGCCGACCAGGGAGCGGACCGACGCCCACACCTCGGCGCGGCCGCGCGGGTCGAGGCCGGTGGTCGGCTCGTCCAGGAAGAGCACTTCGGGTTCGGTGATCAGCGAGGCCGCGAGGTCCAGGCGGCGGCGCATGCCTCCGCTGTAGTGCCGTACGGCCTTGCGGCCGGTGTCGGTCAGGGCGAACCGCTCCAGGAGCTCGTCGGCACGCGCGCGTGCCCGGCGGGCGCCCAGGTGGTGGAGGCGGCCGAACATCTCCAGGTTCTGCCGGCCGCCCAGCTCCTCGTCGAGCGCCGCGTGCTGGCCGAGCAGACCGATGCGCAGGCGGACGGCGTAGGCCTGGCGCACGACGTCGTGGCCGGCCACCTCGATGCGGCCGGCGTCCGGGCGCAGCAGGGTGGAGAGGATGCGGACCAAGGTGGTCTTGCCGGCGCCGTTCGGGCCGAGCACTCCGTGCACCGTGCCGCGGGCGACCGTGAGGTCAAGCCCGTCCAGTGCCTGTTTCGCGCCGTACTTCTTGCGTGCTCCGTCGACGGTGATCGCCGCTTGGGTCACTGCCACTCCCTCACTAGTCAAAGTTGACTACCCGATCGAAGGTAACTCAGCGAGACCCATTGGTCAAACTTGATTAGCTAGCGTCCTCCGGGTGCCGCTCCCCCGTCGCGTACGGGTTCTCCTCGCCCTCGGCGAGCACGCCGACGAACGGCTCGCCCTCCCCCGCGAAGGTGTACGCCCCGTCCTCGACGCGGCCGATCAGGCCCTGGATCCAGGCGAGTTCGGCATCGGCCGTGTGGATCCAGAGGTTCATGATCTCGCCGATGTGCCCGAGCTGCTCGGGCCCCTCCTCGGGGACGTAGTGCTCGGTGACGGAGGCGCGCCACTCCTCGATGCGGCGGATCCGCTCCTTCAGGAGGGACACCACCTCCGCGCGCGGAAGGTCGACCATGAAGCCGATGGCCGCCGACTTCACGTCCATCTTCTGGTCGTACGAGGTCAGCGCCTCGCGCAGCAGCCGCAGGAACTCCTCGGTGCCCGCCCGGGTGATCTCGTACTCGGTACGGGGCGGGCCACCGGCGGTGGACGGCGCGATCTCGTGCGCGTGCAGCAGTCCCTGCTTCGCCATCTGCTTCAGGGCGTGGTAGATCGAGCCGGGCTTGGCGTTGGACCACTCGTGCGCGCCCCAGTACTCCAGGTCGTTGCGCACCTGGTAGCCGTGGGCCCGCCCGTGCTGGCGGACCGCGCCGAGCACGAGGAGACGGATCGCTGACATGGGGCCAGCGTAGGACGCTTGACGTCAGGTCCAGGTCGTGCCCTGCTCCTTGGCCACCAGCTCGAAGGCGGTGGCGCCGTCCAGGGACTCCCGGATGATGTCGGCGTGGCCGGCGTGCCGGGCCATCTCGCGGATCAGGTTGAGCAGCATCCAGCGGACGGAGACCCGGCTGTCCGGCGGGAACCAGGGGTCGTTCGGCAGGGCGAAGGTGTCGTCGAGGCTCGGGACCGAACGGGCGTACGCCTCCGTCTCCGCGGCGACCTTCTCCCAGTAGGCCAGCTGGGACTCGACCGTCTCGCCGTCCACGAGGGCGAAGCACTCGTGCCAGTTCGCCTCGGTCCGCTGCACGGCCGGCGGCTCGCCCTTGGCGCGGGCGACCCAGCCCTGCTCGACCTCGGCCACATGCTTCAGCAGCCCGGCGAGGGACAGGTCGCTGGCGCTGGGCCTGGCGGCCGCCTGTTCGTCCGTCAGCCCGAGCAGCGCGCGCCGGATCGCGCCGCGCTCGGCGGCCAGATAGCCGAGCAGCGCTCCGCGCTCGTCGCCGTGTGCTTCCGCGGGAACGTGGGTGACCATGACCGGCCGCCTTTCGTCGGGACCCGGGGGGCTCTCCCCCTGACACCGACGAAGCTACGGGCCCTTGCGGTCAGCTTCCGTCCGCAAGGGCCCGGCGCGCGGGAAATACCTGGAGCGGGAAATACCTAGAAGGGGAAGGTGCTCCGGCCGCGCTGGACCGAGATCCACTTCAGGGTGGTGAACGCGTGCACCACGCTCTCGCCGTTCAGGCGGCCCATGCCCGAGCTCTTCTCGCCGCCGAAGGGGACGACGGGCTCGTCGTGGACAGTGCCGTCGTTCACATGGAACATGCCGGTGTCGATCTGCTCGGCGAAGGCGACACCCCGCTCGACGTCGCCCGTGTGGACGGCGCCGCTCAGGCCGTACGGAGTGTCGTTGACGATGCGTACGGCCTCCTCCTCGCCGTCGAAGGGGACGAGAAAGGCGACCGGGCCGAAGACCTCCTGCCGCAGCAGGGCCGAGTCGGCGGGGACGCCGGTCAGGACGGACGGTTCGACGAGGTTGTCGGTCCGGCCGCCGCGCACCAGAGCCGTGGCGCCCTCTGCGAGCGCCTGGTCGATCACGCCGGTCACGGCGTCCGCCTTGGAGTGGTTGATGAGCGGACCGATGACCGTCTCGGGCTCGCGCGGATCTCCGGTCCTGAGCGTCTTCACCTTGGCGACGAACTTCTCGGTGAACTCGTCGAAGACCGAGCGGTCGACCAGGATGCGGTTGGCGGCCATGCAGATCTGGCCCTGGTGGATGTACCGGCTGAAGACGGCCGCGTCGACGGCGTAGTCGACGTCGGCGTCGTCGAGGACCACCAGCGCGCTGTTGCCGCTCAGTTCGAGGACCGAGCGCTTGAGGTTTGCGGCGCACAGGGCGGCGACATGGCGCCCGACCTGGTCGGAGCCGGTGAAGGAGATGACCTTCAGGAGCGGGTGGTCGATGAAGGCGTCACCGGTCTCGGCGATGTCGGTGATGACGACGTTCAGCAGGCCGCCGGGCAGACCGGCGTCCTGGAAGATCTTGGCGACCAGCGAGCCGCCGACGATCGGGGTTTCCTGATGCGGCTTGAGGACGACGGCGTTGCCGAGGGCGAGGGCCGGGGCGACCGACTTGACCGAGAGGAGGAAGGGGAAGTTGTAGGAGCTGATCACACCCACCACACCGACCGGAACGCGGTGGACGCGGTTCTCCTTGCCGTCGACGGAAGAGGGGAGGATCGTGCCTTCGGGGCTCAGAGCCTGGTGGGCCGCTTCGCGCAGGAAGTCCTTGGCGAGGCGCAGTTCGAAGTCCGCCTTCAGCCGGGTGCCGCCGAGTTCGGTGATGATCGCGTCGGCGATCTCCTGCTCGCGCTCCTCGACCAGGCGCAGCGCCCTTTCGAGGACGGCTCGGCGGGCGTACGGGTTGGTCGCGGCCCATGCCTTCTGGGCGCGGGCGGCCGCCTGGTACGCGTCGTCGACCTCGTCGACCGTGGCTATGGTGATCGATGCCAGCTTCTCGCCGTCGTACGGGTTGAAGTCGATGATGTCCCAGGAGCCGGTGCCCGGACGCCACTCACCGTCGATGTACTGCTGGGCCAGGTCAGTGAAGTACGACGACATGCGATCCCCAAATCACTAGCGGACGCGCGATCTGCATCACGGTCTGAGCACACGTCATCGTACGTGCGGGGCCGGCGAGTTGGGGACGGAGAGCGAACTTATGGGGAGAACCCTAAGAAAGCTGGAGGAGACCCCGTAGCAGGTCCCGGCTCTCGTCGGGCCCCGGGCTGTCCTGCTGGAGCTCCTTGAGCGCGGTCTCGTACTGGGCGACGTCCTCGCGCTTGTCCAGGTAGAGGGCGCTGGTGAGCTGCTCCAGATAGACCACGTCGGTGAGGTCGGACTCCGAGAAGCTCAGGATCGTGAACGCGCCGCTCTCGCCCGAGTGCCCGCCGAAGCTGAACGGCATGATCTGCAGCCGGATGTTGGGGTGCTGGGAGATCTCGATGAGGTGCTGGAGCTGGCCCCGCATCACCTCGCGGTCGCCGTAGGGCCGGCGCAGGGCGGCCTCGTCGAGGACGATGTGGAAGTCGGGGGCGTTCTCGGCGACGAGGTACTTCTGCCGCTCCAGGCGCAGCGCCACCCGCTTCTCGATGTCGGCCGTGCTCGCGCCCTTCATGCCGCGCTGTACGACCGCACGTGCATACGCCTCGGTCTGCAGCAGGCCGTGCACGAACTGCACCTCGTACGCGCGGATGAGGTTCGCCGCGCCCTCCAGCCCCACATAGGTGGGGAACCAGCTCGGCAGCACGTCGGAGTAACTGTGCCACCAGCCCGCCACGTTGGCCTCGCGGGCGAGGGAGAGCAGCGACATGCGCTCGGCCTCGTCCGTGATGCCGTACAGCGTCAGGAGGTCCTCGACGTCCCTGGTCTTGAAGCTCACCCGGCCCAACTCCATCCGGCTGATCTTCGACTCGGAGGCGCGGATGGAGTAGCCCGCGGCCTCGCGCGTGATCCCCCGCGCCTCACGCAGTCGCCTGAGTTGTGATCCGAGCAGCATGCGCCGCACCACCGATCCCGGCTCTCCCGCGCTCACGTTCGCCAGCCTCCCCAACCGTCTTCCGGGGCCGAAGTCTGCCACTAAAACACTTCGAGCTGTACTCGTCCGATTACAGAGATGGAAAGAAGCCAAAGATTCCACACAGGAGGTGGCCGCGAGAAGGCAAGAGAGAGGAGGAAGTTGGCGGAAAAAATGCCCAACAAGCGGTACGGCACCATCCAATTCGGTCACGTGCACGTGCATCTGCACCTTGCATCTGCACCACACATCCGAAACCATGGTCCCGCGCAACCGCTGCATCGCAACGACCGCGAGTTCCCGGGAGTGCCTCGCATGGGGATGAATGGATCGACCATGCTCGAGCCGTTACGGCAGGGCCTTCCGCCGCTGGATCCCGCGGCCGTGTCCAACGCCGCCTCCTGCGCCCTGCCCGCCCGCTACGAAGCGGTGCGCGAGGCACGGCAGTTCGCCCGCAGAACGCTCGACCAGTGGGACATCGGCGACCGTTTCGACGACATCTGTCTCGTGGTCTCCGAACTGGTCACCAACGCCCTGCGCCACGGACTGCCGGCCGGCAACGGCCACGCCCCCGCACAGATCCCGCCGGTGCGGCTGCATCTGATGCGCTGGACGGACCGACTGGTGTGCGCGGTGCGCGATCCCAGCCACGACAGCCCGGTGGCGCGCGATTCGGACGACTTCTCGGCGGAATCCGGCCGCGGCCTGTTCCTCGTCGACTCCTTCGCCGACAGCTGGGGCTGGCACCCGCTGGCCGGCTCCCTCAACGGCAAGGTCGTCTGGGCCCTGTTCCTGCTCCAGCCGCGGGAGTCCGCCGAGTGAGCCCCCGCGGCGTTTTTCCGCGCCGGGGTTCTACGCGCGTCACCGCACGTAGGGAGCCGGTCACCCCGGGTTGACCGGGGCGTCCGTCACCCTCAGCCCGCTATCAGGTGGTCGAACTCGCCGTCCTTGACGCCCAGGAGCATCGCCTCGATCTCCGCGCGCGTGTAGACGAGCGCCGGACCGTCGGGGAAGCGCGAGTTGCGCATGGCCACGCCGCCGTCGGGCAGCCGCGCGAACTCGACACAGGAACCCTGCGAGTTGCTGTGCCTGCTCTTCTGCCAGGCCACCCCGCTCAGGTCCGTGGCCGCCATGCCGTTGTACACGTCCATGCCGCGGTACACGTCGTGGTCCACAGGTCGCTCCCCGGTGCTGCGGTGGCCTAGGGGCCAATTGATGCAATGGTCAACTGGTCCGGATCATAGCTCTGTTCACGTGCAGATGCATGAGCAGATGCACGTGCACGCGGGGTGTTCCCGTGGTTACAGATGTGACGCAGGAGCCGCTACATCCGTTCCAGCGCATCCCCCAGAGCCCGCATCACATGCGATCTCCAGCCCCCGTCCATGATCGTCCGGGCCATCAGCTGTGCGGGGTCGTCCGGGTCGAATCCCTCGTGTACTAGAAAGAGACGCGTTCCGCGCCCTTCCTGTTCCAACCTCCATGTGATGGTCCAGTCGGCGGAGTTGGCGGGATCGGTGTCGGTCCAGCGGACGCTCAGCATCCGTTCCGGCTGAAAACCGAGAACCTCCACGTCGACGGTGCCGGAGAAGCGGGTGTTGGGACGCGGGACGGAGGTCATGGTGTACCGGTGACCGACCTCGAGACGGAACGCCTCGGTGCCTTGCATCTGCCACTGCACGAGCAACGCGGGCTCGGTGAGGGCACGCCACACCTTGGCGGGCGGGTGCGGGAAGAACTGGTCGACGCGGATGACGGTGAGGTCGTCGTCAGGGGTGGCGTTCATGTCGCGTCATCGTCGGGCATGCGGCCGAGCAGCTCGCCCAGGCCCTTCAGCCGGTCGCGCCAGAACCGCTCGTACGGGTGGAGCCAGTCCTGCACCTCGGCCAGCGGGGCCGCCTCCAGGCGGTAGATGCGCTGCCGGCCGGAGCGCTGCTCGGAGACGAGGCCGGCGTCGCGGAGCACCTTGAGGTGCTCGGAGAGGCTCGGGCGGGCCATGTCGAAGTGGGCGGCGAGGGCCTGCACGGGCTGCGGGCCGCCGTCGCGCAGGAGGCGCAGCACCTCGCGGCGCACGGAGTTGGCGAGCGCGGCGAAGACGCGGTCGTTCGCGGCGGCGGTACCCGTCCCGTTCATGGCGAGGTCAGAAGCCTTCCTTCTCCGTCAGCAGCATCAGACCGTTGCCGTCGGGGTCCGTGAAGGCGGCCATCCGGCCCCAGGGGAGCTCGTCGGGACCCTGCACGGACACGCCGGCCTCGGCGAGGCGCGCGCAGTCGGCGTCGACATCGGTCGTCACCAACATGATCCCCCGGGCCGATCCGGGCTCGAAGCCGCCCATCCCGGGGCCGGAGAGCGTGAAGACGGTCTGCGCGCCCTCGGGGGCGACCTGGAGCCAGCGGCCCTGGGGCATGTCCCGGTCGACGGTGACCGCCATGCCGAGGACGTCGGTGTAGAAGCGCAGGGCGCGGTCCTGGTCGGCGACGGGGAGGGTGACGAAGGAAGCGTGGGTGATGGTCATGCGGAACAGGATAGGTAGGCGATTCCCTACGCGTCAAACGTAGGGAATCGCCTACCTATAGCCGTTCACCTGGTGCTGGACACCCGTAGCTGCTTACTTGGCGCTGGAGTAGGGCAGCAGGGCCATCTCCCGCGCGTTCTTGACGGCGCGGGCCAGCTGTCGCTGCTGCTGGGCCGTGACGCGGGTGACGCGGCGGCTGCGGATCTTGCCGCGGTCGGAGATGAACTTCCGCAGCAGGTCGGTGTCCTTGTAGTCGATGTAGGTGATCCCGGCGGCGTCCAGCGGGTTGGGCCGGGACTTGAGGGGCTTGCGGTCGCTCTGACGAGGCATCAGACCTCCAGGAGGGTGTCGAAGGCGGGCGGCAACTGCTTCCAGGCGCTGCGGCCCGCGGCGTACTCGGCGTCGGTCAACAGGCAGGACTCCAGCAGCCGTTCGAGTCCGTCGCGGTCGAGGGCGGGGGACGTGAAGACGAGGTGCTGGCAGCAGTCGCCGTGCTCGGGGTGCCAGTCCAGCGCGGCGGCGGCGCGAC
Source organism: Streptomyces sp. NPDC057280 (assembly GCF_042668605.1). Classification (NCBI taxonomy): domain Bacteria; kingdom Bacillati; phylum Actinomycetota; class Actinomycetes; order Kitasatosporales; family Streptomycetaceae; genus Streptomyces; species Streptomyces sp. NPDC057280. The sequence continues at coordinate 96,100 of NZ_JBHUYR010000014.1, read as the reverse complement.
GCACCGGCGGGACCATGTCCCAGGCCGCATCGGGGAGGGAGGCGAGCCAGGGCCCGGCGCTCTCCACGCACAGCGCGCCCCCGGCCGCGTCCCAGTGCAGGAGGGTGTCCGGCCGGTCCGCCAGCCAGAACCGGCCGCGGCTGCGGGCGGCGGCACAGGTGATGTCCTCCAGCGCCTCGTACAGCCGCTCCGGATGGAAGGGCCGATCCCGGTGCCACACGAGGGTGGACACGCCGTGGGCGTCGGCCTCGGCGGGCAGCAGGGCGCAGGCGGGGTGCTGGGCCGCGGCGGCGGCCTCGACGTCGAAACCGGCGAGGGCGGCCCGGGCGAGGGGGGAGAGGGGGTGCGGAACGGGAGCAGGGGCGGCGGGGCTGCCCGGGGCCGGCACCTCCAGTGCCCCGCCCGCCGCGGAAGGCGCCGCGCCCGCCGGGTCGCCGGGGCCGATCGGGACCTGGCGGGCCGTCGGGTGGAGCTGGGTGAGCAGCTCCCGGTCCTCGTCGTCGGCCTCCTCCGAGTCGGCCACGGCGAGGACGGGGGCGTACTCCAGCTGGCGGGCGAAGGTGTCGGCGATCGTGCGCTGGTCGGTCGCGGCCGCGGCGAGGCCGCGCTCGGCGAGGTCGTCGCCGTTGCCCAGGTAGGGCAGGACCAGTGCCGGGTCCACGGCGGTGATCACACCGGTGACCGTGAGGCCGCCGGCGGTCACCACCTCCGCCATGGCCTTGGGCTCGACGGAGTCCCACAGCTCGACGACCGCGAGCCGCGTCGTCCCGTCGTCCGCGAGCCGCCGCAGCTCGGGCACGAGGTCTTCCCGCAGCGCACAGCACGCACAGTCGTTGACCAGGGGCGTCTCCCCGGCGGACAGCAGGCCGGAGGCGTCCCGCACGGTCCGCACCACCGTGCCCGCCGCGGCCGTCGCCAGGTCGTGGTGGAGTACGACGCTGCCGGGCACATCGGCGAGGAGCCGCTCGACGGCCGCCTTACGGGCGTCGGCGTGCAGCCCGCCGACGATCACGACCGAGAGCATCAGCCCCGCTCCCCCGGCCGGCCGTAGCGCCGCTCGAACCGCTCCACGCGCCCCGCGGTGTCCAGGACGCGCGCGGTGCCGGTGTAGAAGGGGTGGCTGACGTTCGAGATCTCGACGTCCACGACCGGGTAGGTGTTGCCGTCCTCCCACTCGACCGTCTTCTCGCTCGTCATCGTCGAGCGGGTGAGGAAGGCGTAGTCAGCGGCGCGGTCCCGGAAGACGACGGGCCCGTACGCCGGATGGATGTCCTTGCGCATGGCGGCGGTCAGCGCTCCTCTCGGAAGTCGACGTGGCGGCCGGCGACCGGGTCGTACTTGCGCAGCGTCATACGGTCCGGATCGTTGCGGCGGTTCTTGCGGGTGACATAGGTGAAGCCGGTCCCGGCCGTGGACCGGAGCTTGATGACCGGGCGGAGTTCGTTGCGAGCCATGCCGTGTATCTTACTGAAAATGAATTCCATTTACACAACTGCTTCGAGAGAGGTGCGTCACCCGTGTCCGCCCACTGCATGCTGACCGGCGCCCGGCCCGGCTTCGGCAACCGCATCTCCCACTCCCACCGGCGCACCTCGCGCCGCTTCGACCCCAACATCCAGTCCAAGCGGTACTGGCTGCCCAGCGAGGGGCGGTACGTCCGGCTGCGGCTGAGCGCGAAGGGGATCAAGACCGTCGACACGATCGGCGTCGAGGCGGCCGTGGCGCGCATCCGCGCCCGGGGAGTGAGGATCTGATGGCCAAGAAGAGCAAGATCGCGAAGAACGAGCAGCGGCAGGAGATCGTCGCCCGGTACGCCGAGCGGCGGGCCGAGCTCAAGGAGATCATCCGGCGGCCATCCTCGACGGACGCCGAACGGCAGGCCGCCCAGCGGGAGTTGGGCCGGCAGCCGCGGGACGCCAGCGCCACCCGGGTACGCAACCGCGACCAGGTGGACGGGCGGCCGCGCGGCTACTTCCGGGCCTTCGGGCTGTCCCGGGTGAGCCTGCGGGAGCAGGCGCATGCCGGGTACCTTCCGGGGGTCCGCAAGTCGTCCTGGTAGCTTGCTGCGGTCGTAGCGTCGCCGCTGACGTGGCGTCGCCCGCCCTCCGCTAGGGAGCTTCCATGAGTTCGGCTTCGGCTTCGGCTTCGGTGAACGTCTCGCGCATCGCGACGGCCGCGGCCTTGGCGCTGGCGGGCGCCCTTGTGCTGGGTGCGTGCAGCTCGGACGGCGGGTCCGACTCCGACGACGCCACCCCGAGCGTGAGCGCGTCCGTCAGCGGGCCGGCCTCCTCGTCCGGCTCCTCGGCCCCCTCCGACGACCTGGCCGGCAGCTGGCTCACCACCGCCAAGGGCAAGGCCGTCGTCCTGATGGTCAACGGCACCGAGGCGGGGCTGTTCGCGACCGGCGGGACCGTGTGCAGCGGGACCGCGGGTGAGGAGTCCGGCATGCAGATGATCCACCTCAAGTGCACGGACGGCAGCAAGGACCGGGCGACCGGGATGGTCGACTCCGTCGACAAGACCACCCTCAAGGTGACGTGGGAGGGTGGTCTTGGCGCGGAGACGTACACCAAGGCCGAGGGCGGCAAGCTGCCGTCGGGCCTGCCTACGGCGAGCCTGGGCTGACGTAGCCGGCGTAGGGGCGGTTCGGCGGGGGCGGGCAACCGTTGCCCGGGCTCGTGCGTGATGATCCATGCACGAGCCTCAGCGGCACCAGGCCGCCCGGAGCATCCAAGGACCCACCATGCGCGCCCTCCCCCTCGCCGCCGCCACCCTCGCCGCGGCCTTCCTGCTGACCGCCTGTTCCGACGACAACGGCGGCAAGGACACCGGCACCGGCGCCTCCGCCTCGGCTTCCGCCTCCGCCAAGTCCGGCGGTGCCTGCGCCCTGGACGAACTGGGCGTGCAGGTCGGTCCCGCCAACGCCGCCCCGGCCGCCGGCGACACCGGCAACGTGCCCGTGACGCTCACCAACAAGAGCGGCGCCAAGTGCACCCTGGACAGCCTTCCCGGGGTGGACCTCATCGCCGGCGGCAACTCGGTGACCGTGGAGGCCGATCCCGCCGTCACGGCCCGGAAGACGTCCCTCGCCCAGGGCGCCTCGGTCGTCTTCACCCTCACCTACGTCCGGGGCGAGAAGGGCGACCGGAGCCTCGCCGTGACGAGCGGGGAGTTCTCCCTGCCGGGGTCCACCAAGACGTACCCCTTCAAGTGGACGTACGGCGATGTCGCGCTGAAGAAGGACGGCGAGACGCCGGACGCCGCGGTGGCCGGCTTCCAGGAGGCCGGCGAGTGACCCGGCTCAGCTGAGGGGCTTGCGGGACTTCACCTGCGCCTGGTCCGCCGCCTCGGCGCCCTGCACCCAGCCCGCCTCGTCGGTGACACCGCGCAGGCGGGTCGTGGTGGTCTGCGGGAACATGCGGTCGACGCGGTCGGTGACGGCGACCTCGCGGGTGGCCAGGACCGGGAGCAGGTCGTCGCCGACCTGGGTCTCGGCGGCGGCGCGCAGCCGGTCGCCGACGCGATGGGCGTAGGCCGCGAGGAAGGACTGCCGGAAGGTCTTGGTCCGCTTGCGGCCACCGGCCCGCTGGGCGGCCTCCGCCTTCGTCATCGCGGTCGTGGCCTGCACCAGGAGCGAGGTGTAGAGCAGCTCGACGGCGTCGAGGTCGGGGCCGAAGCCGACCACCGTGGAGAACGCGAACGCCTCGTTCCAGACGGCCCGGCAGTGGTTCGCCGTCGCCACCGCGTCCAGCAGCACCGCCTTGGCCTGCTCGTACGGCGGCTCGACCCCGATCCGGCAGGCGCCCGGGCTGTCGTGCGCCGGCGCCTGCGCGTCCAGCAGGGCCTCGTCGACACTGTGCCGCGCCATCAGCTCCTGCGCCTTGGCGGTGAGCGCCTCCGCCTCGTCCGGGTAGCCGGTCGCCTCCGCCTTGGCGAGCAGCGCGCGGATCCGGGTGAGCATGCGGGGCTCGGCGGAGGAGTGCCGGGTGACGGGCTCCTCGAGGGGTTCGAGGGCGGGCAGCCGCAGCAGCAGGCGGTACAGCTCCAGGACCGTGGTGGCGTGCGAGAAGCGGTCGGTGCGGGGTGCGGGCTCGGCGGGCAGTCCGGCCAACTGGGCCGCCCACCGGGGGCCGCGCGCCCGGTCGTCGGGCGCCTGCGCGCGGATCAGCGCCGACAGCAGGCGCAGGTGTACGTCGTCCAGTTCGCGCCGCACCAGTCGTACGACGTCGGCGGGCTGCCAGCCGCGGCGCCAGGCGGCCGCGACGAACTCCCTCCCCCGGCGTTCGAGTTCGGCGTCGGCCTCCGCGTCGGCGGCGAGGAGGGAGGCGGCCGTGTCGAGGGCGGAGTCGGCGTCGGTGTAGAGGGCGGCCTCGAAGGCGCGGTCGACGGTGCCGGGGGCGCTGCTGCTGGTCACGGGGCGATCGTCTCACTCCCCGAAAATCGGGTGCCGTGGGCCATGGGGGCTTCGAGCATGGCCGCATGGTGGACATGTCTCTCTACGCGGCCTTCCTCGTGGCCGCTTTCGCGCTCTGTGTGACTCCGGGTCCCGACATGATGTTCATCGTGGCGATGGGCGGCCGGGGCGGGCCGTCGGCGGGGGTGATGGCGGCCTTCGGGGTGGCCTGCGCGATGTTCGTGCACACGGTCGCCGCGGCGCTCGGGCTGTCGGCGCTGTTCCTGGCGCTGCCGACGCTGTACCACGTGCTGCGCTGGGCGGGCGCGGCCTATCTGCTGTACCTCGCGGTGAAGGCGTTCCGGGACCGTTCGGTGCCGGGTGAGGGGACGGCGGCGGGGCCGGGGATGCGGCGGGCGTTCTGGCAGGGCGCCGTGACCAATCTGCTGAACCCCAAGGTGATCCTCTTCAACGTGGCGTTCCTGCCCCAGTTCGTGGCGCCCGAGAAGGGTCATGTGTGGGAGCAGTTCCTGGTGCTCGGGCTCTCGATCACGGTGATGGGGTTCGCGGTGGACGGTTCGATCGGGCTGCTCTCCGGGAAGCTGTCGGCGCTGCTGCGGCGGAGCCGGCGCGTGGCGCGCGGGCTCAACGTCTTCAGCGGGACGGTGTTCACGGGGCTGGCGGTGCGGTTGGCCGTATCGGCACCGAAGTAGTGTCAACTCAGGGTTGACACCCCATGACTGTCAACCTACGGTTGACACATGACGACGAACCCCATCATCACGTCATCCGTACGCCTCGACGACCTCATCGCGGCCATCAAGAAGGTCCACGCGGAGCCCCTCGAACAGCTCGAGGACGCGGTGATCGCCGCCGATCACCTCGGTGAGGTCGCCGACCATCTGATCGGCCACTTCGTGGACCAGGCCCGTCGCTCGGGCGCCTCCTGGACGGACATCGGCAAGAGCATGGGGGTGACCCGGCAGGCGGCGCAGAAGCGGTTCGTGCCCAAGGAGGGCGGGGACGCCGGAGCCAACCAGGACTTCAGCCGGTACACCCCGCGCGCGCGGAACGTGGTGATGGCCGCCCACAACGAGGCGGTCGCCGCCCGCAACGCCGAGGGCCGCCCCGAGCACCTGGTCCTCGGCCTACTGGCGGAACCGGAGGGGCTGGCCGCGAAGGCGGTCCTCGCGCAGGACGTCCTCCTCGACACCGTCCGCCAGGCCGCCACCGCCGCGCTCCCGCCGGCCGCGGAGAACCCCCCGGAGCTGGTGCCGTACGGCGCCGACGCCAAGAAGGTCCTGGAACTCACCTTCCGCGAGGCCCTGCGCCTGGGCCACAACTACGTCGGCACCGAGCACCTGCTGCTGGCGCTGCTGGAGTTCGAGAACGGCCAGGGCCTGCTGTCCGAGCTCGGCATCACGAAGGAGGCGACGGAGGCGAACATCGCGGCCGCGCTGTCGGAGGTCACGGGGAAGGGCGGGGGGCAGGCCTGACCGAGGGTCCGGGCAGGGTGTCATCAGCAGGGCCCTCCGAAGGGCAGGCCGGATCGAGGGCCTCGGCCGGATGTCGTCAGCAGGGCCCTCCGAGGGGCAGGCCTGGCCGAGGGCCTCGGGCGGGTGTCGTCAGCAGGGGCGTTGTCAGACCCTCCTGCGACACTCGCCCTCATGACCGACCGCTGGGCGCTCGCTCCGGCCGAGGGCGGTGGCGCGGAGGTCGCCCCCCTCGGTGACGACGGGCTGCCCGTCGGGCCCGTGCTGCGGGAGGCGGACCTCGCGGCGGCCGTGCGGAAGCGCCCGGAGGTCACGCGGTGGGTCTGGCGGTCCACCGCCGAGGTGTATCCGAGGCTGCTCGCCACGGGGGTGCGGGTGGAGCGGTGCTACGACATCGAGGACGCCGAGACCCTGCTGCTCGGCCATGCCGGCCGGTACGGCGAGCCCCGGTCGGCCGCCGCCGCGCTCGCCCGGCTGCGCGGCGGCCCCGTACCGCCCGACCCGCCGCTGCGCTCCGCCGAACCGGGCTCCCAGTCCTCCCTCTTCGAGCCCCAGGCCGTCCACCTCCCCCTCACCGACCTCCTGGAGGTCTACGCCGACCAGCTGCGCCGCCAGGACGCCACCGCGCACCCCGACCGGATGCGGCTGCTGATCACCGCCGAGTCGGCCGGGATGCTGGTGGCCGCCGAGATGAACCGCGCCGGGCTGCCGTGGAGCGCCGACGTCCACCGGACCGTGCTGCACGAGCTGCTGGGCGACCGCTATGCGGGTGGCGGTGAGCCCCGGCGGCTCGCCGAGCTCGCCGACGAGGTGTCCGCCGCCTTCGGCCGCCGGGTCCGGCCCGACCTGCCCGCCGACGTCGTCAAGGCCTTCGCGCAGGCCGGCATCAAGGTCTCCTCCACTCGCCGCTGGGAGCTGGAGACCGTCGACCATCCGGCCGTGAAGCCCCTCATCGAGTACAAGAAGCTGTACCGCATCTGGGTCGCCCACGGCTGGTCCTGGCTCCAGGACTGGGTGCGGGATGGCCGCTTCCGCCCGGAGTTCCTCTGCCACGGAACGGTCACCGGCCGCTGGGTCACCAACGGCGGCGGCGCCCTGCAGATCCCCAAGGTGATACGCCGCGCGGTCGTCGCCGACCCCGGCTGGCGGCTGGTCGTCGCCGACGCCGACCAGATGGAACCGCGCGTGCTCGCCGCGATCTCCCGCGACCCCGGCCTGATGGAGGTGGCCGGCCGGGAGAGCGACCTCTACCAGTCCGTCTCCGACCGCGCCTTCTCCGGCGACCGCGACCAGGCGAAGATCGCGGTGCTGGGCGCCGTGTACGGCCAGACCTCCGGGGACGGCCTGAAGAACCTGGCCGCGCTGCGCCGCCGCTTCCCCAAGGCGGTGGCGTACGTCGACGAGGCGGCCCGCGCGGGAGAGGAGGGGCGGCTCGTACGGACCTGGCTCGGCCGCACCTGCCCACCCGCGGCCGGCTCGGGCGAGGACAGCGCCGAGGAGGCCGGCATTCCCCAGGAGGCCGACGGATGGGTACCGGGCTACGCGTCGACCAACGCCCGCGCCCGGGGCCGGTTCGCCCGTAACTTCGTCGTCCAGGGCAGCGCCGCCGACTGGACCCTGCTGCTGCTCGCGGCCCTGCGGCGGACCTGCGCGGACATGGCGGCCGAGCTGGTCTTCTTCCAGCACGACGAGGTGATCGTGCACTGCCCCGAGGAGGAGGCCGAGCGGGTCGTCGCCGCGATCCGGGAGGCGGCGGCGCTGGCCGCCCGGCTGACGTTCGGGGAGACGCCGGTGCGGTTCCCGTTCACGACGTCGGTGGTGGAGTGCTATGCGGACGCCAAGTAGGGGCGCGGGGTCAGCTGTCGAGCAGCTCCCTGAGTTCGGCCAGGACCTCTTTCTTGTCCGTGCCGTCCAGCGCGGCCAGCGCGACGCGCCACTGCTCCCGCGCCTCCGCCGGCCGCCCCGCCTTCCGCAGCAGCAGCCCGTACTGGTGACGGGCGAGACCACCGGTGTACCCGTCGGCGCGGGCGTCCGCGCGGCGCAGCAGCTCGGCACACTCGCTCTCGCACACCCCGTCCCGGCCGAGCAGCCGCAGCGCGCGCACCAGCCCGAGCCGGGACTGGGACTCCCCGTGCCAGTCGCTGTGCCCGCCGAGCATGCTCAGGCTCTCCTCGAAGTGCGGTACGGCGGCGGCCGGTTCGTCGAGGGCGAGATACGCGTAGCCGATGTTGCAGAGCGCGGAGTGCGCCACGATGACGTTGCCGATCTCGTTGCCGATCGCGAGCGAGCGCCGGTGGTACTCGATGGCGGCCCGCGGATCGGTGTGCTCGTAGAGGTTGCCGAGATGGCCGTACGCCACCGCGTCGCCCCACGGGTCGTCCAGCTGCGGTGAGAGTTCCAGGCACTGGAGCAGCGCCTGCTCGCACTCGGCGTACCGGCCGAGGCTCTCCAGCAGCAGGCCCTGGTTGCCGAGGCAGCGCCGGACCCGCGAGATCATGCCGAGCCGCCGCCACAGGGCGGTGGCCTGTTCCATGAAGGCGAGGGACTCGCCGTAGTGGCCCGCGAGGAAGTGCATCCCGGCGAGGTCGCTCAGCGCGTACGCCTCGGCCACCTCGTCGCCCAGGCGGCGCGCCAGCTCGAGCGCGACCTGCCCGAGCACCTCCATCTCGGAGACCCGGCCGCCGCGTTGGAGGCAGGGGAAGATCAGCCGCAGCAGCGTGGAGACGTGGGCGGCGGTGCGCTCGTCGGAGGCGTCCGCGTAGCGCTCGGCGAGCGCGACGATGTTCTCCAGCTCCGCGATGCTCCAGGCGAAGGCCTCCTCGGAGCCCGCGAAGGGCGGCACGGACCGGACGTGCGCGGTGTGTTCGGGGGGTTGTGTCGGGGTCGGGCGACGCCGGTCCTCCTGGTCGAAGCCGGGCTGGACGGTCTCGGTGAGGACGCGTTCGGCGACGGCCGTGTACCAGCGCACGCCGGTGCGGGCGACGTCGGCGGCCTGTCCGCTGCCGGCGAGTTCGCGGGCGAAGTCGCGGACCAGGTCGTGCGGGGCGTAGCGGCCGTACGCCGTCTCCTCCAGCAGTGCCACGTCGACGAGCCGGTCCAGCGCCTCCTCCGCGCGGTCGCTGTCGGTGCCGAGGAGCCGGGCGACGAGCGGGGCGCCGTACGTGGGCAGGTCCAGGGCGCCCAGGCGGCGCAGCGCGAGGGCGGCGTCGCGGTCGGAACGGCGGCCCGAGGCGGCGAGCGCGTCGTGGGCGACGGCCAGGGAACGGCGTACGGACAGGTCGTCGTACTCCAGCCGCTGCAACCTGCTCTCCGTGGCGGCGAGTTGGTCGGCGAGCACGTCCGGGGTGAGGGCGCGGCGGGCGGCCAGGCGGGCGCCGACGATGCGCAGGGCGAGGGGGAGGCGGCCGGTGAGTTCGACGAGGGGGTGGGTGGCGTCGATGAGGTCGCCATCGGAGCCGGGGTCGGCGCCGGGGTCGCGGCCCGAAGCCGCCCGCAGCAGTGCCGCGCTCTCCTCCGCCGACAGGGGTTCGAGCGGGAAGCGGCGGGCGCCGTCGAGCGCGGCCAGCGGGGAGCGGCTGGTGACGATCACGGCGCAGCCGGGGCCGGCCGGCAGCAACCGCCGTACCTGCGCGGCGTTCTCGGCGTCGTCCAGCACCATCAGGGTGCGGGTCGGGGCGAGCATCGAGCGCAGCAACGCGGCGGCCGCGTCGGGGTGTTCGGGGAGGGAACGGGGGTCGGCACCGAGGTCCCGCAGCAGCGCGGTGAGCGCCTGGGCCGAGGTGAGGGGGGTCATGCCGGGGGTGGCGCCGTGCAGGTTGACGTACAGCTGCCCGTCGGGGAAGCGGTCCCGCAGGGCGTGTGCCGTGTGCAGGGCGAGAGCGCTCTTGCCGACACCGGCCGTGCCGCTGATGACGGCGACGGGGGTGTGGTGGCCGCCCGGGAGGGCGACGTCGGGGACGAGGGTCCGGCGCAGGTCGTCGAGGTGGGTGGTGCGGCCGGTGAAGTGGGGTGGGGGTGGGGGGAGTTGGGCGGGACGGGGTGGGGGTGGGGTGGGTGGGGGCTCGGGGGCGGGTTCGGGGGCGGGGTTCGCTGCCGGGCGGGCTTCGGTCGCGGCACGGGCGGAGGATGCCGCGACGGCCGTCGAACCGGCGGATACGGCTGACGGAGCGTCGGAGGCGGCCGTCCCGGCCTCGGCACCAGCCGGCGTCTCCGACGCCGTCACCACCCCAGCACCCTCGGCCCCCGGCGCCCGCAGCACCTCCACATGCGCCTCCCGCACCCCCGCCCCCGGCTCCACGCCGAGTTCCTCGATGAGGCGGCTGCGCAGGTCGCGGTGGACGGCGAGGGCCTCGGCCTGGCGGCCCGTGCGGTGGAGGGCCAGCATCAGCTGGCGGTGGAAGGCCTCGCGCAGCGGATGTTCGGCGGCGAGCGCGGTCAACTCCGGCACGACGGCGTCGAGTCGACCGCTGCCGACGGCGAGCTCGGCGTCGTACCGCCACTCCAGGAGCAGCAGCCGGGCCTCCCCCAGCCGCTGCACGAAGGCGTATCCGCCCAGCTCGGACGGCAGCCCGGCGAGCGGAGTGCCGCGCCACAGGGTGAGCGCCGCGGTGCTCGCGCGCAGGGTGCGCTCCCAGTCCCGTCCGGCGTGCGCGGCGCGGGCCTCGGCGGTCAGGGACTCGAAGACGTGGACGTCGAGTTCGCCCTGTTCGACGCGGAGCAGATAGCCGGGCGGCACGGCCCGCAGCCGGTCGGGGTCGTCGAGCAGCCGGCGCAGCCGGGTGACGTGGTTGTGCAGGGACGCCTGCGCGGAGGCGGGCGGCGACCCGCCCCACAGGGCGTCCTTGAGGGCGTCGACGGAGACGGTACGGTCGGCCTCCAGCAGCAGCGCGGCCAGTAGGACCCGCACCTTGGGGCTGCTCACGACCCGGGCGACGGGGCCCTCGGTGTCGGCGCCGACCTCGGCACCGGCGTCGTACAGGACCGGCGGACCCAGGAGTCCGAAGCGCAGCTCGCACCGCTTCACACCGACCCACTGCCTTCCGACGCGCTGTACCTGGCGAAATCTCGCCGTTGACCACATGTTAGCGATCCGTTGGTGACGCCTGATGTGATCATTCCATCGGATCTGGCCCGAGGGTGCGCGCGTCTGACGCGTTACTCGGGGGAGTGTCGCCGTCGCGGCCGGATCCGGGGAAGTGACAGGGCCCCGGTCGTCGGAGGTGAACGACCGGGGTCCTCGTCCGTGCACCGAGCCCCGACTCAGCCGGCAGGTGGTCGCCCAGGCGGGTCAGATGACGGGCGGGCGCCCCAGTCGGGTCAGTCGCCACACCGTCCGCCAGCGCATCGGCCGCCGCTCCCCCGCCGACTCCCGCAGCCCCTCCGCGAACCCGCCGAACCAGGCCCGCAGCCCGGCCCCGGACCGGTTCCGTACGACGGTCAGCAGCATCCACACGCCGAGGTGGACCGGGATCAGCGGCAGCGGCAGTCGGCGCCGGGCCAGCCAGACCCGGTTGCGGGCGTTGACCCGGTAGTAGACGGCGTGCCGGGCGGGCGAGGTCTTCGGGTGCTGGAGCAGCAGCTCGGGGGCGTACAGGATGCGCCAGCCGGCGTCGGCGGCCCGCCACGCCAGGTCGGACTCCTCGTGCGCGAAGAAGAACCGCGCGGGCCAGTCCCCGATCTCGTCGAGCATGGCCATCCGGAAGCCGTGTCCGCCGCCGAGGAAGCCGGTGACGTACCCACCGCGCAGCGGGTCGGCGGAGCCGAGGCGGGGCACGTGGCGCTGCTGGGTCTCGCCGTGCTCGTCGGCGATCCGGAAGCCGACGATGCCGAGCCGGTCGTCGGCCGCGAACAGCTCGCCGACCCGCCGCAGCACGTCGGCGTCGACGAGCAGCCCGTCGTCGTCCAGCTCGACGACGACGTCGACGTCCCCGAACTCCCGCAGCCGGGCGAGCCCCACGTTGCGCCCGCCGGGGCAGCCGAGGTTCTCCTCCAGCTCCACGACGGTGACCTCGCCGGGCAGGGACAGCCGCTCGGCGAACTCCGGCAGCCGGCAGCCGTTGCCGACGATCACGATCCGGGTGGGCGGGACGTCCTGCTTGGCCACGGACTCCAGCAGGGCGTCGACCTCTGCGGGCCGGTTCCCCATGGTCACGACGGCCACGGCGACGCGCGGCGCCCGCGCGGTCTCCTCCATGCCCTCACCTCATCCCGGCCGGCCGGCTCGATGTTCAAGTACCGCCGCGATGCTAGTGGTTCACGGTAAGGACTTCTCGAAGACTCCTCAGGTACGAGGGTGAGTCCGCCGTTCCGCCCCCCGGTTCTCCTTCCTCCGTACGAATTTCAGTCCCGACCAGTCCTCCCCCAGCGCCGCCACCTTCACATCGACGACGCCGAGCGGGAGGAAGAGATCCCGCAGGTCGTTCTCGGTGATGTCGCTGACATGCCCGGCGGCCTTGCGGGGCCAGGCGATCCAGAGCATGGCGTCGTCGGCGAGCTCCCGGACCAGCGCCGCCGCCTCGGCCGCGAGCCGGGCACGCTCCCGGTAGAAGGCGAGCGTGACATCCACGCCCCGAGGCCCGCCGCCGCCGAGGGAACACCCGTCCGGCAGCCCGGGGATGTCCCACCCCTCGGGCGCGTGCCGCAGCCCCACCCGCTGTCCGCCCTTGATCCCGATCTTCCGGGCGAGCGGGGTCCCGGAGTAGCCACTCGTCATGTCTGTCTCCCTCACTCTCTCCCGGTGAGTGTGACCCGCGCCACGCGACTGGGGTGCATAGCGGGACCGGGCCCGACGTCCTTATTAAGGGTGTGAGGGAGGGGCGACGCTGATGAGGCAGGGGCGGTCCGACGCGTTCGACCGGTTCGTGGCGAACCGGTGGCCGGCCTTGCTGCACCTGGCGCGGCTGCTCACCGGCGGCGACCGGCACCGGGCCGAGGACCTGTTGCAGGAGGCCCTGGTCAAGCTGTGGTTCGCCTGGCCGCGGGTGGCCGACCAGGCGCCGGAGGCCTACGTCCGCAAGATCCTGGCCCGCGCCGCGGCCCGCTCGGCACGCCGTCGCTGGTGGGGCGAGCAGCCCACGGACCCGCTCGACCGGCTGCCCGATCCGCCGGAACCGGCGGACGAGACCGCGGCGGTGGACGAACGGACCCATCTGGAGGCCATGTTGGCGCAGCTCCCGGCGCGTCAGCGGGCCGCGGTGGTGCTGCGCTACTACCAGGACCTGCCCGAGCAGCAGGTGGCCGAGGCGCTGGGCTGCCCGGTGGGGACGGCCCGCTCGCTCACGGCACGGGGCGTCGGACGGCTGCGGCGGCTGATGGCGGAGACGGCCGAGCCCGTGTCGCCTGTGTCGTCGTCGGCCGAGTGAAGGGCGGGGTGAAGAAGCCGAGTGAAGGGCGGGGTGAAGAAGGAGCCATGGACCACTTCGAACAGGAGCTGGCGCGCCTGATGCGCGACAGCGGTGCCCCGGGAGAGGGGTACGAGGACCGGCACCGCCGACGCCTGTACGCCGGCGTCCGCGCCCGGCAGCGTACGCGGCGGGCCTGGATGGCCACCGGTTCGGCGCTGACGATCGCCGCACTCGGTGCCGTACTGATGACCCTGCCCGACTCCTTCGCCCAGAACGGCCCCGGGCCCCGGAACCCACGCCCGGCCACCTCCGCCGGGCCCCTCCCGACCCACTCGACGGCCGACGGCGCCCCGATACCGGCCCACACGTCGAGCACTGTCCCGGTGGCATCACCGCGCCACCCCTCCCCCAGCGGCGGAACCCGCACGACGTGATCGACGAGAACCCGCCCGCGGTCACAGCAGCGCACACCGCTCTCCCGGTCTCCTGGGAGCAGCGCCTGCGCCGCTTCGGCTACACGCCCCGCCCGCACACCCCCCTCCGGGACCGCCTGACCGCCCCCTTCCCGCACCCCCAGCCCTTCGCACGCTGGTCGGCCTGGGCCGGCCCCCTGCTGGTGGCGGCCCTGGCCGGCGTGCTGCGCTTCTGGCACCTGGGCGACCCGCACGCGCTCGTCTTCGACGAGACGTACTACGCCAAGGACGCCTGGTCGCTGCTGCACCTCGGTTACGAGGGCACGTGGCCGGACCGCAAGATCGCCGACCCGCAGATCCTGGCCGACCCGCAGGTGATCCCGCTCTCCGACCCCGGGGTGTTCGTCGCGCATCCGCCGGCGGGCAAGTGGGTGATCGCGGTCGGCGAGTGGATGTTCGGCCTCGACCCGTTCGGCTGGCGCTTCATGACGGCGGTGCTCGGCACCCTGTCGGTGCTGATGCTGTGCCGCATCGGCCGCCGCCTGTTCCGCTCGACACTGCTGGGCTGTCTGGCCGGGACGCTGATGGCGCTGGACGGCCTGCACTACGTCATGAGCCGCACCGCACTGCTCGACCTGGTGGTCATGTTCTTCGCGCTGGCGGCATTCGGCTGCCTGCTGATCGACAGGGACAAGGCAAGGGCGAGGCTGGCGTCGTCACTACCGCCCGCCGACGAAGAGGGCCCCACACGCCCGAACTCCCGTGCCGCAACCCGCGCGGGCACCGGCCTACGCCCCTGGCGCCTCGCGGCCGGCGTCTGCCTGGGCCTGGCGTCCTCGGCCAAGTGGAACGGCCTGTACTTCCTGGCGTTCTTCGTGGCCCTGACCCTGCTGTGGGACGTCGGCGCCCGCCGGGTGGCCGGAGCGCCCCGCCCCTACCGGGCGGTGCTGCGCAAGGACCTCGGCTGGTCGCTGCTCTCCCTGATCCCCGTCGCCGCCGTGACCTATCTGGCCACCTGGACCGGCTGGTTCCGTTCCTCCGACGGCTACGGCCGCCACTGGGCGGACGCCCGCGGCGGCACGTGGTCCTGGATACCGGCCCCGCTGCGCAGCCTGTGGCACTACGAGTACGACGTCTACCAGTTCAACGTGCATCTGGACGCCTACCACAAGTACAGGTCCAACCCCTGGAGTTGGCTGGTCCTGGGCCGCCCGGTCCTCTTCCAGTATGAGTCCCCGAAACCCGGCGCGCCCGGCTGCCACACCCCGACGAACTGCTCCCAGACCATCCTGGCCCTGGGCACCCCGGCCCTGTGGTGGACGGCCTGCGCGGCTCTCGCCTATCTCCTCTACCGCTGGGCCCTGCGCCGCGACTGGCGCGCCGGCGCCGTCCTCTGCGGGGTGGCCGCCGGCTACCTCCCATGGTTCCTCTACCAGGACCGCACGGTCTTCTCCTTCTACGCGGTGGTCCTGGTCCCCTACCTCTGCCTGGCCGTGACGATGATGCTGGCGGCCCTGCTGGGCCCGCCGGGCGCGACGGAGACCCGCCGCCTCCGAGGCGCGGTCGCCGCAGGCGTGATCGTCCTGCTCATCGCCTGGAACTTCATCTACTTCTTCCCGATCTACACCGCCCAGACGATCCCGTACGCGGACTGGCATGCGCGGATGTGGCTGGACACCTGGATCTGAGCGGGACCCCGCCTCCGCCAAACCAAAAAGCCCAGCTCAGAATCGACCTGAGCTGGGCTTGAATGGAGCCGCCTTCGGGATTCGAACCCGAGACCTACGCATTACGAGACCGATAGGGATCGTGCCGGGCCGTGCTGCGCGGTCGTATCAGATCCCGTTTTCGCAGATCAGAGCACACGTCGCGGTCCCGCTGTTCGTACCCCGTGCTGCACCGTCCAAAGGCGTCCGCGCTCCCCTCGCGCTCCCCTGGTCGCCGCCGGTGACGCTCCAGTCCCGGACAGCGACCCCAACCGCCCGCCTGCGGCCGCGTTGTCAAAGTCGGACAATGCTCGGGGCTCGGCATCGCCACCCAAGGGAGCGCATCCGATACAGATAGCTGGACCACGGCATCCATCTCGCGGTCCGCGTTCGCCACAGCACCCGAACCCCTGCAGCCCCCCGCACTCCTCGGCCTCGGCTGGTCACAACCCGGCGTCACGCGGCTACGCCAAAGCCCTGATCCATAGGAGCGCCAAGCTCATGTCAGTCCGGACCTCTATGGTAATAAGTGAAGATTCTGTGACGGGGGAAGGCTGAGTGACAGATGACCACGACGGGCTCAAGTGGCCTTTCAGATGTGGTCCGGCGCGGCAAACTGCGACGTCGGGTCTCCGGCGTGGGCGTCCGCAAGTTCGGGGCCACCCGATTCGATGTGGAATTGCTGGAGGCCGTCGACGCGGCCAGTGCGCGGGAAGTGCCGCTGGCCTTGGTCATTCCGCTTCCAGCCGCCGATACCCCGATCGCGCTCGGCGCCGCCAGCCTGGTGGCACAGATCGTTCGAACCGGCAGTCTTGGTGTGACCGCGACGGTGGTCTCCAAGCGGCTATCGCAGCGTGCCGCATATGACCAGCTGTACATCGAGGGTCAGCGGCTGGCCGATTTCATCCCCCGAGCGCGCCTTACAGCCGACAGCGAGGTCGAGGTCATCGGCGGTCCCGTTCGTAACCGGGCCGGTCGGCTGATTCTCACATCGGACATAGACCGGGTGATCGGCCGTGGGGCATTGGTAATCGACGGGACGGCCGCTGATGTGGGTGATCTCGAGCCGCGTCTGCGCCGGTACCGCGACCTGGTCTACATCACGGACACGCCGTTCGACTCGAATCTGGACGCCATCCGTGAGGCAGGCGGTGTCGTGTGGGCGTTCGACCCACCATCGTTCAGGGAACTGGCGGCACCCTTCAATCTGAGTGAGGCGACAGGCGAGTTCGCGGCCTCCTCGGAGTTGCTTCACGCCACCGCTATGGCCACGTGTGTCGTGCAAGCGCCAGAGGCCGCGACATCGCTGGATCAGACGTTGAGTGACACTTGGAAGGCTCTGGGACGGCTCGCCGCCGTGACCGGCGGGTCGGAGAACCTCGCGATGGCGCATGCGGTTCGCTGGGCTTGGGGAGTGCTGTCCACGTTCAGCCTGTCAGTCACCACTCCCGCCTCCTACGACGCGCGTGTCCAACGAGGACCGTTCTCGGTCTTGCTGGGAGACGCCACCAGCCACGCGCGGGCCGTATCCCGCCAGAGCGCGGGGCCGACCCGGGACGCCTGGGCAGTGGTCGCCGACGGGTTCACTGACATCTACGAGGCAGCCGGGGAACGGCCGAAGTTCGCTCTCGTACAGGACTGGGTCCGTGAGGAGGCCGGGCGGCGCGCGACCGGGATGATCGTAACGCGCAACCAGTCTGCGGTGACGGCACTGACCGCCGACTTGGATGAGTCGCCTCTGGTTCCGCATGGTTGGGCGGAGCGAATCCGAGTGGTTTCCGTCCGTGACCTCGCCTGCGGACGGGTCTCCGGTCTGCCGGTTTCGTCGATGCTGATCACGGGGCCGCTGCCGCGAGCTTATGCCAGTTTGCTGGCCGCTCCCGCAGCGACGAAGCTACTGGTCACAGCCGCTGGGGATTGGGAGGCCGAACGGGCGGCTCGGCAGGCGAGGACCACGTTCCTGGCACTGGCCGAGTTGCGCGCTAAGACCGCAACGGAGAGCGCCGTCCGGCTCGGGACCCGCCCGATCGTCGTCCGTCCTTCCGATCCAGACATCGTCGTCCGCTCGGACACCACGGTAGTCAAGGCCGCGGATGTGGCGCGGGACGTGAACGGCTCACCGTGGGAGCCATTTGGTCTCGACGTCTTGAAGGTCCTGGCCAGGACTGGGGTGGTCGGTTCCGACGCGATGGAGACCCCGCCCCCGGCACGTGGCGGTGAGGGTGGCTCCACGGCCCGAGTGGACGCGATCACCGTGGAGTTCGCCGACGGCCGCGCGATGCTGATGGACCCCAACGACGTGGTCTATCGCAAGCGGCAGAGGAACACGCGTCAGGTCGCGGCCAAGTCCCTTCAGGCTGGTGATGTCGTCGCGCTCGTCGACGCCGCCGCGCGCAGGAATCTGTTCGACTCGATCATCGACGTACTGGCGGAACTGCCCACGTACATGCCGCTCGCCGCACTGATCGCGTTCTGGCATGAGCGGGTCGCACGCGTCTCCTCCAGCCGTTGGACCTATCGAGAGATACTCGCGGCGATGCGACGCGGCGCCGATCCGACGACGATCACCAGCGAGCAGACCATCGGGACCTGGGTCCGAGGGAACTCCGAGGGCCCGGAGGACCCGGCTGACGTCAGACGCTTCGCGGAGGCGGTCCGCGACGCCGAGTTGGTCCGCCGCGCGGACCTGGTGGGCAAGGCGCTGTGCACGAACCGCACCATCCACCGGACGGTCGGGCGCTGGCTGTCCGGACAGATCACCGGCGCGCGCATGGACGACACCGACACCCTGATCGACCCAACTCTCGGGATCCACGTCGCCGACCTCCTCGAGGCCGTGACCTTGCACCGGGTCACGGCCGTCCAGGCCAAGCTTGCGCGCGTGCCAGCCAGCGCGATCGGCGTCCTCATAGAGCAATCCGCACTCCCGGGGCTGACGGCCCCTCAACTAGTGACGGGAGATCGCGCGCTCATCTGAGCGAATAGGGCTCGGCGTATGTGGCCTGACCCCACCCCAAGCCTCCGTGCGGTCTACGAAGTCCGCGCACGAGGCGCCTTGCATGTCCTTCGCATCACTTGGGACGGAGCGAAAAACGATGGCCACCACACCGGCGGCACCCGCAGACGGCACCGCCGTGAACTTCGAGGCGAAAGTCCGCGACGCGCTGCTCGCCTCGCTCGAACGGCACATCCTCACCGAGGCAGCTGGCGGGCAACTGCCCGCCCGAGTTCGCCTCACCGACGCGCAGAGGCGCGCGATCTGGCTCGGACAGCTGTCCAGCGAAGCGCAGTTGACTGTCGATCGGGTCAGGGGCCTCAGCGGAGATCGCCTGGTCCCGGCGGCGCAAGGATTCTCATTCCGGCTCGCCGGGCCGGCTCCCGCCGAGATCGACGTCGAGGTCAGCTTCGCGGTGTACATCGCGTTGCACGCCTCACAGGCCGAACAGCACGCGTTCACACACGCGGTCACGGACGACATCGACCCCTCCGCAGCCGCTAAGGCCGCCGCCCAGGTGGGCGGGAAGACACCCGGCCGCCAACTGGCCGCAGTCTGGATGAAGGTACCCGTCGGACCGGTCAGCGTGCGCGTGGAGGTCCACGACGGGGCACGCGGGTCGACGCGTTTCGGCGCCCAGGCCATCGCCGACGCGATTCAAGCCGCTGTGCGGCCAGCCGCAGGTAGCGAGCCCTTTCGTCCCCGTCGCACGGCATCACCAGCCGGATCCCTGCCACGCGACGCCGACATGGCCGACGACCCGGCGTGGGCGTCGTACTGCGCCAACAACTTGATCGCGGCGGCCGACGCCGTCCTCCCCCAATTCGCCGCCGCGCTCGACGTCGACGTCTTGGCGACCGAGGCGGGACGCGACGTCCTGATCACTCTCGTGAACACCACGCCGCCCGAGGATGCCCAGTTCGCCGACCAGGCTCGTACGATCCCCTTTGACCGGAAACACCTGGACACCCGGCTCTACGAAGCCAGAGTCACGGCGCGCACCGACGCAGCCCTGGCCCCATACACCCTGGAACAGGTGGCGAACTCCCACCGCTACGACCGCACCGTACCCGCTTTCGGGCAGGCCGCCCCGGTGGTCGCGGGAACCGACCCCTCAACCGGCGTGACGACGTTCGAAACCGGTTATGGGGCGACTGCCCTGACCCAGCGCCCCCACCCCCGGGCAACCTCTGACGGGGACAAGACCATCGACGCCAGGTTCGACGCTGTGATCGCCGACCCTGTCGGGGCGGTCACCGCGATCGTCGACGCCCATGCGGCGTGGGTGGCCGAGCACTGGTCGGATGCCGCCCTGACTGCGCGCGCGACAGCTAGAGGCTGGAGCGGCGAAGCCATCGCGGAGGCCAAGAGGGATGCCGACACCGCCCGGGACGAGGTTGAGTGGATCCGCGCCGGCGTCCGCACCATCGAGCGCGACGAGGTGCTGCGTGAAGCCTTCGTCCTCGCCAACCGAGCCATGAAGATGGTGGGCGCAAGCAAGGGCTATGACTCGTGGCGCCTATTCCAGATCGCCTGGATGGTCGGCTGCCTGCCAGCCGTCGCGGACCCAGAGGCCGATCCCAGCGTTCAGATCGAGACCGTGCAGACTGGTGGCGGTAAGTCCGAGGCCTACCTCGGTGTCATGCTCATTCACCTGTTCCACGCCCGCCTCACGGGAGAAACGGCCGGCGTGAACGTCTGGGCGCGCTTCCCTCTGCGACTGCTGTCCACGCAGCAGACGGCTCGCTTCGCCGAAGCCGTGTTCGCGGCCGAGGTCCTGCGCCGAAACGATCCGCGGATCAGCGCCGGAGATCCGTTCGGTGTCGGCTTCTTCGTCGGTAGCACCAACACGCCCAACCGTATCTATGCGGCCAACAGTCCGTACTCGAACGGCGTCGACCCGCACTCGCCGAAACTCGCCGAACGCTGCCGTGTCCTGGAACATTGCCCCGCTTGCGATCCGTCCGGCAGCGGCCGCAAGGTCCTCGTTCAGTTCGACGAGACCAGTTGGACCATGCGGCACATTTGCCAGAACCCCGTGTGTCCGCTCTCCGGAGTACTGCCAATCTGGGTCGTCGACGATGACGTCTACCGAAACGCCCCGTCCGTACTAGTCGGCACTGTCGACCGGCTCGCTCAGATCGCCCAGAACAAGGCATTCCAGATCATCTTCGGCCAGGCACAGTCCCGATGCCCCCGCCACGGATACACACCGGACCCGACCTACTGCGCCGTCTTCGGCTGCAAGGCCCCGCGGGTGCCGATCCCACCCGGGTTCGGGACCCTGCGCTGCGAGATCGCCGACGAGCTGCACCTCCTGGAGGAGAGTCTTGGTGCCCTCGACGGCATGTACGAAACGCTCCTGCAGCGGATCGGCGCCAGGCTCGGCAACCGGCCCCTCCACATCGTGGCCGCGACCGCCACCCTTGAGGGCTACGAGAACCAGGTGCTCCATCTCTACCAGCGTTCAGCCCGCCGCTTCCCCGCCCCCGGCCCCGACGCCGGCGAGACGTTCTTCTCCTATACCGACCCCGAGGATCCCTTGCGCCGCTACGTCGGAGTGCGGCCTCGCGGCATCACCATGGTCACCGCAGCCGCTGAAGTGACCCGTATGTACGCCGCATGGCTTGAGCGATCCATCGCGAACCCCGCCTCAGCGGCCGCCGACGCCGGACTCAACCACGCCGATCCACACGCCCTCTCGGTAGTGGAGAAGGCACTACGCGATGACTACGCGGTCCTGCTCGGGTACTGCCTACGCAACGAGGACCTCTCCTCGTACACACGCGACGATCGCGTCAGGTCCCTGGTCGAGACCAGCGACAACCTCGCGATCATCTCCGGCAGCGCCGAGCCCGCCGCTGTCCGCGAGGCGGTCCGTCGGCTCGGTGCTCCACCAGAGGACCCCAGCCGCCGCATCCGGCTCATCGCCGCCACCAGGGCGATCGGCCACGGCTTCGACTCGCCGCGTCTCGGCGTCATGGTTCTCATGGGCACGCCCACTCAAGCGGCGGAAGTCATCCAGGCCACGGCCCGGGTCGGTCGAACACACCCCGGCTTGATCGTGCATGTGTTCAATCCGTCACGGGACCGCGACGCGTCTGTCTTCCGTTACTACACGGCGTGGATCACCTATCTCGATCGACTCGTGCACAAGGTGCCGGTCAACCGCGAGTCGCTGCCCGTACTGCGCAGGGTGCTATCTGGGGCTCTCATGGCCTGGACCCTCCAGGTCTACGAGGTCGCATGGACCAAGTCGGGCAAAGGCCGTTACGCCCTCAGCAAGTCCGACCAGTTCCGCAAGGCCCTCGACACAGCATTCCTCGATCGGACTCGCCTGATCGAGGATCTGTCAGCCGGCCTCGGCCTGAACCCAGCTAACCCCTACCACGACATGCACCGCGCCGAGGTCGCTCGGTACGTCGACGCGATGATGTCCGTCGTGTCTGTGTCCGGCGAGTCCAACACGAGGACGGCCGACCTCCTGGACCCGTCGGTCCCGCGTTCGCTGCGCGACATCGAGGCACCGATCACCATTCACGGAAACGTGTGAGGAGCGCTCCATGACCTACGACACGTTGAACCGCACCGCCACCCAGGCGCTGTGGAACCACATGCCAGGCCAGCCGTACAACTGGGACAACCAGGTGTCCGTCATCGGCGAGCCGCCCCGACACGCCTCACCACTCGATGTCCCGGAAGCATGGCTCGCGCCCCAGCTGAAGCGACTGATCCGGCCCTTCGCCCAACAGCATTCCGGAATTCCGAACTCCGGTCCGGAACTCGACATCATCGAGCGTGGGCAATACAGCATCGTCGAGGCCCATGATCTGCAGGCATCACGATTCCCCAACACATTCATCTGCCGCGAGTGCGGCCACCTAAGCACCGTCAATCCCACCAGTCAGACGCCCACTTGCCCCCTCGGACACGGCCCCAAGCCTCAGTTCCAGTTCGCCGAAGCGCATAACTGCGGCCTGCTTCGCGAGATCCGGGCTCCCAGATGCGCTAACAATTGCTCCGGGCCGATGCTCCTGCGGAACTGGCGCGTGCTGGACACACGCCAATGGGTGTGGCAATGCGGCAAGTGCGGCACGCGCGCGGAGCGACGTGTTGTCTACTGCCCCGACTGCAAGACCAGTCCCACGTCTGTGCTGCGCGTGCCACAAACCTCTCTTCACTATCCGCAGTCCTTGACCGTGATCAATCCACCCACACGCTCCGAGTACACCGGCATGAAGGGCGACACGATCGGCGCCGCCGCCGTCGGACAGCTCATTGGAGCGGTTGCCCCGGGCCTCGACGCGCTTCGCGCCGCGACCAGCGGAGGCAGTGGTGACGACAAACTGGCGCAAGTCAAGGCCACCTGTGAGGCGCTCGGGATCCACCCCGGCGATCCTTTGTACGAGTCGATGATGGACAAAGCGCGTCAGGCCGCCGTGTCCGTAGGGGGTTGGCAGGAGGAGGTCGAGGCTCTCGGGCTTCCCCCAGAGACTCTGGACGTCATCGGCGACGAGGCGTTCTCCCTCACCCGCGCCGCAGCGGCGCCGTCGCTCGACGTCGATGGCCTGCTGCGGAACCCCCCGTCGACCGACCTGATCGCTACGTATGGCGAGTACCGCGAGTTGTTCGACCGCTACAAACTGGCCGACGTTACCTTGCTGCGCGAACTTCCAATCGCAAACGTGGTCGCTGGCTACACACGGATCTCGGCCCACGCCGTCCAGCAGACACGCGCCGGCGACAAGGGCACGTGGTTCAAGTTCTTCCCAGCGTCCAACAGCAAGTACCCCATGTACGGCAAGCGGACCGAGACGGAGGGTTTGCTCGTCCGCATCAAGCCTCTGGACGTAATCCGCTGGCTGGTCGACTCCGGCGTCGTTCCCGACCCTGAGGTCACGGACGAATCGAACGCGTACAAGTGGCTGCTGCGAGTCCGAGAACCCGTCGTCGATGTGTTCAACGCCCCGGAGCAGAGGATCACCCGCAGCGTCCTCGGCTTGGTCCACTCGATGTCTCATCGGTTCATGAAGGCCATCGCGGCCCGGTGCGGACTCAATATCGACTCGCTCGCCGAGTACCTCTTCCCCTCAGCACTGGCGTTCCTTGTCTACGCCAACACTCGCAGCGACTTCACGTTGGGCGGCATCGAGCACGTATATCGCTACGACCTCGCCGACGCGTTGTCCGAGCTCGCCGCCGACCCGCGGTGCGTCTTCGACCCGCCGTGCCGCCGCTCCTTCGGAGGCGCATGCGCGGCTTGCTTGCACACCAGTGAAATCTCCTGCGAGCGGTTCAATACGGTTCTAGACCGCAACCTCCTGTTCGGCACCCTGCCCTCTGCAAATGGCACGGATCCCGGCGGGGCACCGGACGAAATCACATGGCAGGCGTTCTGGGCTCCGTGAGCCGTGGGCCTTCATCGCTTGGTGAACGTAGTGGTGGCGGGATAGGGCGACGAGCCCCTCGGGCAGCAGGAAGTCGCTATGCCTGCCACCAACTTGGGTCCATCGCCTCACCAGCAGTCCGTCCTGCTTGCGATCTCCCGCCCCTAGCGCGGCCACGACCTGGCCCCGAGCAAACCGCTGACCGCGTCAGAGCCTCGGGCGGCCTTTTATGGAGAGTCGCCCGAGGCTAGTCGATGAGGGTGGGCTGCGATGGGCCATGGCCACCACCCGCCGCTCCAAGGTAGTCAGGGTTCGGGATCATCTCGCGGTGTAGGTACCGCAAGTCCGCGCCGCAACGCTCAGCGACTCGTTTCTGTCGCGTGCGCTCAGCCGTGGAGACGGTCTCACCGTTGCGGGTCGTGATGACGATCGCGGGCCGCTCCACCGAGTCGATGGCCTCGTTCAGCGCGGCCCAGACGAGGTCACGAAAGGTTCCAGCGCGGCCCCAGCAAACGTACCGAGTGGCGTCGCCAGCGATGGCGTAGCAGTGGTTCGGCTTCTCTCCAACCGAATCGGGCTTCATCACCCAGCCACTGCCACATGCCGCGCGAACAATTTCCTCCGGCCCTTGGAATCTATTTACCGCATAGCGGACATAACTTCCGATCCCCTCCTGCGCTCGGGCGTACTCCTTCATCGGGACATCCTTGATCCAGACCCTGGCGTCCTTCTCCGGCCCGTAGGAGAGCAGGACTCCACCGACCTTGGGATCCTCGATCCATCTCCGGTACTGGTTCGTCTTCTCGGTGTTGCTCAAGAACTCCCAGTCCAGGTCGTTGGCCTGTTGGTAGATCTCAATGAGGAGGCGTTCGCGAATGGGCGCAGGCAATTGCTGCAAGGCCACGGTGATTACTCCTGGGGGGCGCGGGTGGCGGGGAACTGGAGTCGGTGCTCGTCGTACGCGGTCTCAAGACTGGCCGCGTCCTTGATCCACTCATCCATGAGCGTGGCCACCTTCTGGTCGCTGAAGTCGATGTTCGACGGGGTGATCTTCCTGAGGGTCTCGATCTC
This sequence comes from Streptomyces sp. NPDC057280, assembly GCF_042668605.1. NCBI lineage: Bacteria > Bacillati > Actinomycetota > Actinomycetes > Kitasatosporales > Streptomycetaceae > Streptomyces > Streptomyces sp. NPDC057280. The sequence goes on along the minus strand of NZ_JBHUYR010000014.1, from coordinate 71,299 downwards.
ACCATCCCCGTCAAGCGCACGCTTGAGCTTGAGCGCAGCGGCGATGCGGCGGAGGTCGCTGACGAAGTCCAACACCGTGACTCGCTCCTTTCCGTCGCGCAGGCGGAGCCCTCGCCCAAGCTGCTGAACGAAGATTCGGCGGGAGTGCGTGACTCGTGCGAAGCAGAGGATATTCACGTCCGGCACATCGACGCCCTCGTTGAGGATGTCGACCGCCGTCAGGATGGGCACCTCGCCGGCGCGGAAAGCAAGCAGACGGTTCTGCCGTTCCCTCTTGGCGAGTCCCGCGTGGATAGCGAGGGCACCTGACCAAAGGGGGGTGCGCCGCAGCATGTCAGCGAGCCGCTCCGCGTGTTCGATAGTGCGGCAGAAGACGATGGCTCGGGGATTGGCCGTGGCGGCCCAAGCGGTGGCAAGCTCGTCACGGATGGCCTCGTCTCGCTGCGGTAGGAAGAGCTTCGCGTTGAGTTCGGCCAATCCGTATGAGTGGTCACTGGCCTCGCGGACGATGTCCCAGTCGATGTCGTCGACGAACAGGCGATAGTCGACCTGGGCGAGGTAACCGCGCCTCATCCCCTCCTCGATCCCCAGGCTGAAGCTGGGGGCGCCGAGCTGATGGGTGATGTCGTGCTTATCACCGCGCCATGGGGTCGCGGTAACGCCCAAGTGGCGTGCCGAGCTGAGGAGTTCCAACAGCTCGTCGTACTGGCCTTCCTCACCTACATGGTGAGCTTCGTCGATCATGACGAGCTCAGGGCGGTACCCGAATCGCGCGGCGGACAGCGCCGAGCCGACCGTCGCGCAGGTAAGCCCAGAGAGGTCATCAGGACGGGTGTCGCCCGTGAGGAGCCGTGTTGGAACGTCTTTGGGTAGGTGCCGCCAGAGCGCCCGCTCTAGTTGCTGTACGAGGTCTTTGGCGTGTGCGACAACCAGGACCTGGTCCTGCGGAGCGCGTCGCAGGTGCGCCGCGATCACCTCGCCTCCGACGACCGTTTTACCCAGGCCCGTGGCCAGCACGAGCAGTGCACGACCAGAGGCATCGAGATCGGCGGTCAGCGCCTGGAGTGCCTCAGCCTGATAAGGCCGAGGCGTCACTCGTCCGAAGCGGCGCGGTACCCGGTCGAAGCTGGTCGTTAGGTCTGTTCCGCCCCACAAGAGGATTCCAGGCCCTAGGCGTGCCAGATTCGCCACGCGCTGCCGAGCGTCAGGGCTGAAGCGAGTGTTAGTGACGACGACCGCCTTGTGAGCGCGATAGTGATCCCGGGCGCGAGCGACCTCGTCCACCGCGTCGGCTCCTACGGCTCCGCGTCGCTTCCACTTGCACTGGACTACCCAAGTCTCGCCCTTGCGGAGGGCGAGAATGTCACCGCCCTCGTCGCCGGAGCCGTCGATGTTGGACACATCGGAAAAGCCCAAATGCCACAGCAGGCGCTCGATACGACGCGGAAACTGCAGTGGGCCGGAGTCCAGCAGGGAAGCGGCGTCGAGGAATTGCATTCCGCTCTCCCTACGTATTGTCAGCGAGGTCGCGCGCGATGAGGCGGCAGCTGATCCTGATCCGGGCCAACTCCTCGACGTCGAGGCGTGGGCGGTGCTGTTCCAGCAGCGCGAGGTCCCCCAGCGGGTTAAGCAGTCGCTCCACGACGAGCTCTCGTGCCCCGGGATCGCTTAGAGCGATGTACCCGCGCTTGAAGACGCACCCATCGAGGAAGGTCTCCGGGGAGTCCTGGATGATGCGGATGACGGCGCTGGCCGGAACGTAGCGGATGAACTCGCCATTGGAGATCGCGTCGTTCCAGGGGGACGCTCCACCGGCCTCGACCGCGAACCGGCGTTCGGCGTCGGCTCGTTCGTCTTTCGTGAGCAGCAGCCAGTGCACCGCTGGGTTCGCCGAAACGGGCGCCACCATGGCCATACGCACCTGTTCGAGGAGCCGCTCGGATTCCTCCGCCGTCGCCGCCGGCGTCAGCCTGGGGCTGGAGGTGTGGGTCTTGAGCTGCGCGACGATCTCGCTCAAAGGCATCGACACGTTGTTCGCCCGTACTCGCATGAACTCCGCGACCTCGATGAGCGCCAAGTCGCGCATGTCTGTCCCATATTCACGGAAAAGCGAGTGCCCGGTGTCGACGAATACCTCCAACTGCGGGGCTCGGACCATTGAGACGATCACAGGCGCGGGCCGCCCGTCTTTGGTGACCAGATGCTGGCCACTAACCGCCCAAGCCGTCAGATCCACGCGGCCCAGGTCTTCGAGGTAGTACGGGCCCGTCAGATCCACAATGGGGTCGGCGTGGTCTCGGTATCGCTGGAGCCGCTGGTCCAACGTCTCCACCTGTGCGGCATCGTCGTCGGGCGGCTCTTGGCCCGCCGCGGTCGTGCCGGGCTCCGCGCCGCCCTCAGTGTCGTCATCCGGGTCGAGGAAACCAGCGCCGACCCCGGGGAGGATGTCGTCATTCCCCGGTTCCGGTTCCGCGGCTATCGGGTTGTCGTGCTGGTAGGCCGCGCGATACCACACCTCGTCGGTCTGGTACTCGGCGGATCCCTTCCGCATTAGCGCGGCCCACTTAGCGGCCGTCTCGTGGAGAGCGTTGCGTCCGTCACCAGGGATCAGGTAGTTGAGCCCCGGGTCCTGGCGGCGGAAGCCCGCGTAGAGCAAGGCAAGGGGGCTGCGGTTCTCCGGCAACCCGAGGTTCTTCGCGATCTTTGGACGCAGGGGGCTTGTTCCCCGAACCTCGCGCAGGACTTGCCGCCATTCGGCGGTCTCGAACTCAAACGCGGTCTTTTGATAGTTCGGAGCGACATGATCGCAGTGGATCTCACCGACAATCCGGCCCATCTTCACGACTCCGGAGTCGATGGGGTACTCAGGATCCGCCTCGGCGAGACCGTCCTCGTCTTCCCAGTAAAAGACACGCTTGTCCTTGAGGAGGATTTTTCGTCCATTGCGAAGGAAGTCCAGCCCGTAGTCGGTACGGTGGACGTACCGCTGGATCCCGATCCAGCCCCAGATCCTGCGCTCCCTTAGCTCCAAGCGGTCCTGCCCGCATTCCTCACATCGCTCAGCGTCGGCGGAGCTCCAATACCCGCAAGCCATGCAGGCGTTCTTGGGGCTCAGCTCGCGATCGATCCTCTGGACCGCATGGATCTCCACGCCCTGGCGGGTGACAGTCCGCTTCTCATCCCAGACACAGGGCAGGCGTGGCCTCACCTTCTTGGCATTGAGAGTGAGCAGGAAGCCTTTCTCCGACAATAGGTAGCTATAGACGTCTCCGAGCTTCTCCCGGATCACGTTCTGCGTCTGCGGACGACAGAGCGTGGCGTACTGCTCCTGCTTCAGGTCGCTGATGGTGACCGTAGTGCCGTGCTCTTCACGATTGGTTTTGGGCACCGTGCGGTACGGTGCCTGGTACTTGGAGGAGTTGGCGATCTGCACTAGGTCCAAGGTCACCTCGACCCAGTCCGGGTCACCCGCCCGACTGGTACGCACCGTGGTACGCCGACCGAGTCGCGCCGTGCTGATGTTGAAACCCATGCCGAACAGGCCGAGGGAACCGTGTCGGCCATTGCTCGTCCAGCCCGCGCTGATGGCGTTGGTGACTGCCTCAAGGCTCATGCCTCGGCCGTTGTCCTGAACCGTGATCTCAGCCGTAGCACGCTTCGAGTTGGCCGGAGGGAGCGAGACCGCGACCGAGGGCCGGTCCACCGTCTCGCCGGCCGCCTGGAACTCGTCGAAGGAGTTGTCGATCAACTCGGCCAGGCACTGCCAGTGCGAGAACTCGATGTCGCCGAGCACACCCAGGATGCGCGGGTGTGGGGTGACATTGATGTACTGGTTCTCGGTCACAGCCGGCCCCCGTCTTCGTCGTGAACACATGCCTGGCAAGCGGGACGTAAAGCGCGCCCACCAGCGTCAAGCTGCCCACCGCCGGCCCGGGTCAGGCACGCTCCTGGAGCATCCATCAGCATGCCGTCAACCCTAATGGGCGGCACCGACACCTGCGGGACAAAGATCTCGAAACCCCTGGTGATGCCGCCCCGCCCCGAGGAGTCCTCCTGGGCTTCACGCGTGCGAGACTCGCCTCATGATCCGGGAACCCGCGCAAGTCACCATCGATGCGAGCGGCCGGGTGCAGATCCCCTTGGGGATTCTCGCCGAGGCAGGTCTCGATACGGAGAGTCCCGTCCTCGCGTACAGCGATGGTGATGGCCGTATCGTTCTGCGCAGGTTGAACGACGCCATCGATGACCTACTGCTCGGCGAGGAACTGTGACTACGCCTCGCCAGTCACATCGCGGACCGCTGAGATAACCCGCCGGGCCATGTCCTCCGGCGCCTCGTGTTCCCAGGCCCTGATGACCGTCCAGCCCGCCTCCTCCAGGATCCGGGTGGTCTCAGCGTCCCGCCGCTGGTTATCGGCGAACTTCTCCCTCCAGAAATCCGTGTTCTTGGTCGCTGGTCGGTGATGCTCCGGACAGACGTGCCAGAAGCAGCCGTCGACGAAGACCGCTACTCGCGCCTTCGGGAACAGCACATCAACGCTCCGCCGGAGGCCCTGGACCGGCTGTGCGTGGACCCGGTAGCGGAGCCCTTCCTTGAAGAGAAGCGAGCGGAGGGCCCTCTCAGGCTTCGTGTCCTTACCACGGTTGCCCCTCATGGAGGCGCGGACCGCAGGAGTCGAGGCTGTCGAGTTGTCGGGCAAGGCCTCCTCCCTCAAGAGGCCCTTATCCCAGGCGAGGCGCCAGCCCTCAGCAAGGTTGGCCGCACGAGTGTCATGTTCGACCTCGCCAAGGTAACGCTCCGGGGACTTCCGTCCATCGCCCCAACGTAGTACCGCGCGGATACGCCGAGTGTTGGGCAGGATCCTCAACGACACCGAGGCGTGAGCCACGCGGCCGTTACCCAGGTCAACGAGACGCCGATGGTGACCGCCCGCCGCTTTGTCCTGCTCAGCGGATAGAGCTTTTCGAGTCCGTCCCGCCCGTCCCTTCCAGGCACGGTCTGGGGGCATCTTGTCATTCCACCGGTTCTGATGCGGTTTGGACGCATCGCTCACGGTCTTGGCCCCTGCGCCGTATCGAGGGCCTTCGCTACCCCATCGGCGAATACCGCACCGAGCTTCACCGGGACCGCGTTGCCCAGTTGCCGCATCTTCTCCCCACGAGGGCCTTCGAGCTTCCAGTCATCAGGGAATGTCATGACGCGAGCGGTCTCACGCACGGTCATGTACCTGTGCTTATAAGTGGTACCTCCTGGGGTTTCCAGATCGTCGGTCAGCATTACCGACTCACCGCCAGGGACACCATGCACGCCGGCCTTCACAGTTTTGGCCGGACGGTCCAGCTCATTGGGCGTGTGACCCTTGTAGATCCGAGCGTCAGGCCAGCCGATGTGGTCGGTGAACCCCCCCGCGCGATACTCGCGACGGTCCAGCCTGTTCCAGGGGATCTTCGGCAGGGGCTTGCCCTCGTTCTCATCAATGCCGGCGATGGCGTCTCGGAAGGTACGCCAAGGCTTCTTCGATCCATCCGAATCGAGTGGAACGTCCTTGGGGATCCTGGCCATAGCCCGGGCGCGCACACGCGGGTCAACATCGTGACGCTCCCAGTAGGAGCCGTCGAGCATGGACCGGTACAACGCCTCCTCCGAGTACTGGGGAAGCACATCCTTCTTGAACTGGTCGATGTCGACCCCAAGATCCTCCCGGAAGGCAACGATGATGATGCGGTGCCTGATCTGGGGAACCCCGTAATCAGCGGCGTTCACGCGTGTCATCACCACCCTGTAGCGCTCCGACGGATCACTGGCGGCCTTGCGCCCGGCGTCGATGAGATTCTGGTCGTGCTCCTGCCAGGTGACCTCAGAATCGCGCAGCTCGAACGGCATCTCCATCTCGCGCAAGATGTAGTCGAGGTAGGGCTTGAACGATGGCCTTAGCAGTCCGACGACGTTCTCGCAGATAACGGCCTTTGGGCGAATCTGGCGCATCGCCTTGAACATCTGCGGGAACATGTTCCGCTTATCCTCGTCCCCCTTGGCGATCCCGCCCAGGCTGAACGGCTGGCACGGCGGGCCGCCGGCGAGCACGTCAACCCGACCGCGCAGATAGCTCATATCCAGGTCCTGGACGTCCCCCGCGACCAGCGGCCACGGCTCCCCGGGCTCAGGGATGCGCTCCTCGTCACCTCGGAGCTTGGCCCCGTTCGCTTCCAGCGTCTGACAGGCCCGCGGGGCGACCTCGTTGAACAGCAATGGCCGGAAGCCCGCCCCATGGACCGCCATCGCCAGGCCACCCGCGCCCGCGAACAACTCGACCCCGGTGCGATCCTGCTTTGGCTCTTCTTGCAGTTCAGACATTGCGAAAGCATACCGCGGAAATTGTGATTCGTGTGACCGTTTTAGAGAAAGTTCACCTCCTTCCCACGACTGGCCGAGGATGGTTCGATCGGCGATCCCAAACCGTTATCGTCATCCCCTCCGGGGTCGCGGACCAGAGGTCGGGCACCCCGGATCCGAGGCTCAGGGGCATCCGCGAGGAACGAGCCCAGGTCGGCAAGGGGAAGTGAGCCCTCCGACTCGCGTACCACCAAGCCCAATCGCGCGAGCCGCTCACCGAGATCATCCGGAGGCGGTTCCAGCCCGTCCTTCCGCCACGCATGGCCAAGGTCACAAGAAGTGCCAATCGTCTACCGCAGCCGGCGGGCCGGTCCGATCAAACTGGGGCCCCGGAGAGGAGCCGACGTCGCACACTCGCCTCGCGTGTCCGGCCCACGTCGGTCCAGGAATGAGGGGGTACGCGAGACAGCCCGGCGGCCTCCCTCGCGTAACGCCCTGGTCGGGGCCGACGCCCCGGTACCCAGCGGACCACCGTCTCCCGCATACCGAGGCGTTCACGGGCGCGGCGGCCTGCCACGCCAGGCCGCGAAGAGGCCCAGCCCGACGCTGGTGACTGCGGTGAACGCCTCGGGGCCGGCCAGCATGAAGACGCCCGTCACCAACGTGATCAGGATCAACAGGGCAATTAGGTCAAGTACCCGATCGCGGGTCGGCGCCTCCGGTACCGGCCCGGACGTGGGGGCGGCCTGAGGGACAGTGTGCGAGGCGGGCCCTTCGATTTCATCCATGCGCCCAGCACATCAGCCTCATCCGTTATGCCCCAACCAGCACGAACAGACCCGGACAAGCTCGATCGTCGCAGGCCATCGCCGTAACGCGTGGAACTCCGGGCGAACACCCACTCTGTATGGTGGTGTTCGGCGGAATTCGGTGATGTTCGGCAACCAGCGTCATACGCTGAGTCCCACAGACCATCGGGGGGACGTACGTGGCGCATGAGGACGTCTCCGAGGCCGCGTATCAGCGGGAACTCGCGGACTTCGCCTCCAGGCTCCGGAAGCTGAAGATCGAATGCGGCAACCCCTCCCAGCGCAGCGTCAGCGATGCCGCACCCCCGGGACCGTCACTCTCGGTCTCCGCGATCAGCGAGGCTCTCAACGGAAAGCGTCTGCCGAGCATCGACTTCCTGCTCGCCCTCGTCCGGACGCTACTCAGCCTCGCGAACGACAACCAGTCCCCCGTGGGCCGGAATGATCCAAGGGTCGAGCCCTGGCGCACGGACTGGACCCGGCTCGCGCACCTACGTGACGAGGCCCGGCACGCGTCGACCACGCCCGAGTCCGTGCGGCAGCCGGTCGTGGATGGCGCGTCGCAGCCCCCAGTACAGGGCGGCGAAGCGTCGGCACCGCCGACGAACACCGCCGCGCCGATCCAGAATCACCAGCCTTTGAGGTTCCGTCACACACCACCGGTCCTGCCCCACTCCGGCTTCGTATGGTCGGTGGCGTTCTCGCCCGACGGCAGCCTGATGGCCACCGGCAGCGCCGCCGGGAACGTGATGCTCTGGGATCCCGTCACCCGTCAAGCGGTCGGCAAGCCGCTGCCCGGCCACACCACGACCGTAAGGTCCGTCGCGTTCTCCCCGGACGGAGGTCTACTGGCCGCCGCCAGCGACATCGGCACGGTACGGCTCTGGGATCCAGCGACCTATGAGGAGGCCGGAGCCCTCCCGACCAAGAAACAGGAAGGTGTCACGGCCGTCACGTTCTCCCCCGACGGCACTTTGCTCGCTACCGCCAGCTATGACCGCACGGTACGCCTCTGGGATCGGGACACCTATGAGGCGGTCGGCGAGCCACTGATCGGCCACGCCCGCCCTGTAACAGCCGTTACGTTCTCCCCCGACGGCGCCTTACTGGCCACCGCCAGCTTCGATGGCATGGTGCGTCTTTGGGACCCCGCTACTCGTCAAGCGGTCGGTAAGCCCTTGATCGGACATGACGGCCCCGTCAGATCGGTAGCGTTCTCCCCCGGCGGCCTGCTCGCCACCGCCAGTGACGATGGCACAGTACGTCTCTGGGACCCAACCACCCGGCAACCCGCCGGCGCTCCGCTGACCGGCCACACCGGCGCCGCCACAGCCGTCGCCTTCTCCCCCAGCGGCGGCCTGCTCGCCGCCTCCGCCGCCGACGGCACGGTGCGTCTCTGGGACCCGACAACCCACCAGACCGTCGGAACGCCGCTGACCGACCACACCAGCGCCACCACAGCCGTCGCCTTCTCTCCCGACGGCGGCCTGCTCGCCACCGCTGGCTACGATCAAACGGTGCGGCTATACGAAGCCGAGGAGGCCCAGCCAACGCCTTCCTCGGCACAGGGTGCGCTGCATGAAGAGGACTCGCCCGAGAACCTGATCGCCCAGAATGACCGACTACGCACCCGCGTAAACCTCTTGACCGCACGCGGCCTCGCCAGCCGAAGCGTCCTCACCGCGCTCACGAACGGCGAAGGCATCTCTCTAGCTCCCCTGGTGGGACACCGGGAAGCGGTCTGGTCCGTGGTGTTCTCGCCTGACGGAACCCAACTCGCCACGGCGAGCGCTGACGATACGGTGCGGTTCTGGGACCCTGCCAACCGGCAACCGGTCGGCAGGCCACTAACGAGTCACCGAGACTCCGTCAGGGCGGTGGCTTTCTCCCCTGACGGCACCCTCATCGCCACAGCGGACGAGGGTGGCTCGGTGCGCCTGTGGGACGCGGCTGCCCGAGTACCGGCGTCGGGCAGCCCCTTGGCCTCCCACCTCGGCCCCATCACGTCGGTGGTCTTCTCGCCCACCGGGACCCTGCTCGCCGTCGCCAATGATGGTGCCGCCGTACGACTGTGGGTGCCTGCCACCCGGCAACCCGCCGGCGCTCCGCTGACCGGCCATCACGGGCTCGTCACAGGGGTCGCGTTCTCCCCCGACGGCGGTCTGATCGCCACAGCCACGGATGTCGGCAAAGTATCTCTGTGGGACACCACCAGCCGTGAGTCAACCGGCGAACTCCTAGATGGTCACAGAGGCTCCGTCAGCTCAGTCGCGTTCTCCCCCGACGGCAGTCTGATCGCCACCGCTGGCGACGATCACGCGATTCAGCTGTGGGACGCGGCCACCTACCAGCCCGACGGAAAGCCCCTGACCGGCCATCACGACGCTGTCACGGCCCTGGCTTTCTCTCCCGACGGGGGCCTGATCGCCACAGCCAGCAAAGATCACACCGTACGCCTGTGGAACCCGACCACCCACCAACCCGTCGGCGAGCCTCTCACCGGCCACCACGACGCCGTGACAGCGCTCACCTTCTCGCCGGATAGCACCGTGCTCGCCACCGCCAGCCTCGACCGCACCGTTCGGCTGTGGGTGCCTCCCGCGGTGAGCGGTCCCGCCGGGCAGCAAGGCTGATCCGACAGGGACCGGAATAAATGCTTCCTGGCCCCCATTGTTCCTTCCCGGTGATCAAGGTGAGGCGGAGAGGCCCATGAGCAATCTGAAGGTCTTCAGGGTGAGAGGCGGGGAGGCAACTGAGGTCTCGGGAGCGTCCGTGGGGGTGGAGGTCGAGCTGCAGCGGCTGATCGAGGCCAACATGGAAGCGATGCTCGGCATCCGCTTCCTGGCGACCGAGTACCGTACCGGGCATCACGGAGGCCGTATCGACTCTCTCGGACTGGACGAGAACGGCACGCCGGTCATCGTCGAGTACAAGCGCAGCCGCGACCAGAACGTCATCAGCCAGGGGCTCTCATACCTGTGGTGGCTCCACGACCACCATCACGAGTTCGAGAGTCTGACCCGGGGGAAGCTTGGCGACCAGGCTGCCGTGGAGATCGACTGGAGCGCCCCGCGGATCGTCTGTGTTGCTGGCGCCTTCACCCACCACGACACGGTCGCTGTGGAGATGATCGGCCACCGGATCGACCTAGTGACATACCGAGTCTTCGAGGATGTGCTCACGCTGCAGCTCATCGCGTCCGCTGGCGGCAGCCGTATCTCCTCACGGGGCAATGCGTCAGGGTCGACCCACGGTGCGTCTCCGGCACCGAAGTCGGTCCAGCAGTACCTCGACGAGTCGGCCGAGGACCTCAAGGAGCTGTACGCAGACCTCGACGAGCTGCTGTTGTCCCACCGGGATGTGCTCAAGGAGCCCCAGCTCCACTACGTCGCCTACCGGCGGATCATGAACGTGGCCACGGTTCGCGTGCAGCCGCGCAACCGGCTACTCGTGATCAATCTGAGGCTGGACCCGGAAACGGTCGAGCTGCGGGAGGGCTTCTCCCGGGATATGCGCGGCCTCGGGGCCCTTGGAATCCGTGACGGCGTCGAGGTGCGGATCGGCTCGCGCGACGACCTCGCACGAGCGACCGACCTGATCCAGCGGAGCGTCGAGGCGGCGTAAGTCCCCAGCATGACCACGGGAGGTTGTTCCACCAGGGTGGTGGAACAACCCCCCGCTTCTGCGTTACGGCCCTGCGGCCGGGGCTTGCCGGTCTCACTCTTCGGGCCCGGCGAGTTCGAAGTCGTCCTGGGTCAGCGCACTTTGAAGCCGCTGCTCCGCGATGTCCGCATAGTGCTCGGAGAGTTCGACCCCTACGAACTGACGCCCCTCCCGCAGTGCGGCCACGCCCGTCGTCCCCGAGCCGGCGAACGGGTCGAGGACCGTTCCACCCGGCGGGCAGATCTTCACCAGCTCCTGCATCACTTCCACGGGCTTCTGCGTGATGTGCACGCGGTCCTTCCGGGGCTGACTCGCCGTGTAGAGACCCGGGAGGTAGACGGGGTTCCGGTTGGCGTCGACCGGCCCCTTGGTGCCCCACACGATGTACTCGCACGACTGCTTGAGCCGGCCCTTCTGCGGCCGGGAGACCGGCTTGTGCCACGACGCGATCCCACGCCAGGTCCACCCAGCGGCCTGGAGCGCGTCCGTCGTCGTCGGCAGCTGCCGCCAGTCTGTGAAGACGAGCGCGGTGCCGGACTCGACGGTCGCGCGATAGGACTCGGTGAGCAGGAGGGTGAGCCAGAAGCCGTACGAGCGCTGGTCTCGGTTCTCGCCGGGGAAGTTGGCGAGGTCGTGCTCGGCGTCCGCCGAGGTGTACTTCGCGCGCGCGGAGCGGCCGGTGCGCTCGCCGCTCGTTCGGCCGCCGCTGTTGTAGGGCGGGTCGGTGATGACGGCATCGACGCTGTTGTCGGGGATGCCGGCGAGGGCGGTCAGCGCGTCGCCTCGGTGGAGGGTGTACGGCATTGCGCGGTTCTCTCTTTCGGGGAGGCGGTCGTGCGCGTATTTCTCCGCTCGCGGAAGGATGCGCACGTCGGCATGGGTCGCTCCGTGGAACTGCGAGAGCAGTCGCCGTGGCGATCAATGCGCTGGAGGTTAACCCCGAATTCCGGCCCCACCCAATGAGGTCGATCTCGGCCGAGCGCCCCGAAACCACCCGAGGCACGGGCCGTTTGGTGCGGCCGGATTTCGTCCCTACAGTCTCGCCGTGTTCGCAGGACGGGACCTGGTTTCACCCCTGCTGAGCTGTGTCGATGCGTGCCGTTCCATCCAAAGGACGGCGTCCCTGACACTCCACCGACGGGCTTCCTAACCGGCGAAGGGGACTCCCCATGTGGCGAGTGAGATTACGAGCGCGGCTGGCTGCCGCTTTCCAGTAAGGCGCCAGCGGCCGGGAGTTAGCAGCTCCCGGCCCTGGTTTCCCTGCCTCCCCTCAGGGATTGCGAATTCATAACCGGCGCGGTGCCGGTGGCCTTTTCGACGAGAACGCCCGCGCCGCGCTGCCTACGAGCAAGGAGCTGTCGATGCAGCATGCCCAGGCGCACCCCTCCCCCGGACCAGATTCCCTGTCCTGCCGCTCGGCGTTCGGCACGCGTCCGTGAAGAAGGCCATCTCCATAGCAGGGGCCGTGGCGCTCGGCCCGACGTTGTTGATAGCGCCGGTCGCTGTCGCTCTCGCTGGTTCCAGCAGTGCTCAGGCCGCCTGTTCCGCAGGCGGTGCACAGGCTGTGGACAGCGCGGCGGTCGCGAAGCTGGTGAAGTCGATCCTCAAGGACGGCAGCAAGGGATCCGTGTCCGTTTCGGGTCTGGATGACCCCGAGGAACAGATACCGAACGCCGAGACGATCCAGGCCACCGGCATCGCGATGAAGGTGCCGGCGCGAGGGCAGATCGTTGCCCTGGCCACGGCTCTGCAGGAGTCTGGGCTGCGGAACCTGGATTATGGGGATCGCGATTCGCTCGGTCTCTTCCAGCAACGCCCCAGCCAGGGCTGGGGTACGGCTGCCGAGGTTCGCGATCCGGTGCACGCCTCGACCAAGTTCTACGAGGGCCTCCTCAAGGTCTCGGGCTGGCAGTCGATGACCATCGCCCAAGCCGCGCAGGCGGTCCAGAAGAGCGGCTATCCCGACGCGTACGCGAAGTGGGAGCCGCTGGCCACGGCCCTGCAGAAGGCCATCGCCAAGTCGCTGAACCAGAACGGAAGTTCCGGCAAGGGCAGCGACACCGGCAGTGAGGCCGAGCAGACGGCCACCTCAACGACTGCCGGGTGCGGCACCGACGAGGACGGGGCCTCCTTCGGCCCGATTCCCGAGGGGTCGATACCCGAGGGCTACGAGATCCCGGCCAGTGCGCCCAAGTCGGTGCGTACGGCGATCCGTTGGGGCCTTGGTCAACTCGGTACGCCGTATCAGTGGGGCGGTTCGTGTTCCGCTCCGCACGGTCAGGACCCGATGGGCCGGTGCGACTGTTCGTCCCTGATGCAGGCGTCGTACAAGGCCGGTGGTGTCTCGATCTCCCGGACGACGTACACGCAGGTCCGGGAGGGCAAGGCGGTCAGCGTCGATGCCCTCAAGCCGGGTGACCTCCTGTTCACCCGCGGCACGGCCAAGGTGCCCGAACACGTCGGGATGTTCATTGGCCAGGGGTTGATCCTGCAGGCCCCAAAGACCGGTGACGTGGTCAAGATCTCGACCCTCGCCGACTGGCGCGCAGACATCGTCGCCGCCCGCCGGGTCGTCTGACCGGCCTCTTTCTCCCCCTCCCCTCGCTCCATCTCCTCTCGGGCCCTCGCGTGCCCAAAATCGCACTGGAGTTCCAAGTGAAGCTCATGCAGCACGCCCAGTATCTGGCGTACAACCCCGGCATCACCCCGAAGGAGGGCGGTCTCCCTGGCCTCAGCGTGCTGAAGAACGTCGTCTCCTCGATCAACCTCTTCGGGATCATCGCGGTGGTCGGCGCGCTGGCCATCTCCGCCATGGTCTGGGCGTGGGGTCACCACAGCGGTGGCCACCAGGCCGAGGCGAACGGGAAGAAGGGCACAGTCATCGCCGCCGGGTGCGCGCTGTTGCTGGGCGCGGCCAACGGGATCGTCGCGTTCTTCTCGGCGATGGGGACGCAGGTTCACTGATGTCGAAGAAACGTTTTCTCGCCGCCCAGGAGCGCACCTACGGGGCGCCGTCCTCCGTCCTGCGGCGTGCCCTGATGGGCGGCCTCGTGCTCGTCGTGCTGCTGGCCGTCGCCGGTCTCGTCGCATATCTGACCCGCGCGGAGAGCCCCGCCTCCGCGCAGCCCTCCCCAAGCCCGGCGTCCACACCGCCGGCCGCTTCGCCGGAGGCGACCGCCGATGAGGGCGAGGCTGTCGCATCGCCGCCCAGGACGAGCGATCCGATCGTCTTCGCCAAGGCGGCCACCAAGGTCCTGTGGACGTACGACACCCGGTCCTTCTCCCGTGCCGAGCACGTCGCCGGCCTCAAGCGGTGGATGACCGGCGAGAAGAAGTACGCCGACTGGGGCTCCGTCTCCGACCAGATACCGAGCCCGGTGCTGTGGTCGCGGATGCACGACAACCAGCAGCGCGCGACCGCCAAGGTCGGCGAGGGCCACTTCCCGCAGGCGTTCAAGACCGCCCTGGCCCAGGACCCCGGGGCGATCACCGAGGCGTACGTCTACGCCGTCACGGTCACCGGCAGGCAGTCCATCGCCTGGAAGGGCTCCGGATCTGGAGCCGAGTCCCGCTCCAGCACGCTCGCCGTCCAGTGCCGCCCCGACAAGGCCTGCGCCCTGGTCGGCGTGCTGCCGAACGTCGCGCCCTGACGCCCCCAATTCCCGAAAGGAGGTGCCCCCATGGGGGCTTGTGACCTTCCCCTGATGAGCGCGGTGTGCGACACCGTCGGCGGGGTCGTCGGTTCGACCGGCGAAGCGATCACCGATGGCATCGGTGCCTGGATCGCCAAGTCGATGGGCGAACTGGCCCAGTCCGCTGCGGACCTGGCCTCGACGGCGGTCGACAAGACCACGGCCGTCGATCTCAACGCCGAGTGGTTCCGCGACAACTACGAGCTGCTGCTGCCCATCGGTCTCGTCCTGACCGTCGGCACGTTCTGTCTGCAGCTGATGCGGGCCGCCTGGCGCCGTGACGAGCGCGCCCTCGCGCAGGCGGTGACCGGGACGGTGGCTGGCGTCTTGTTCGCGTTCGCCGCGATCGCCTGCACCACCGTCGCGCTGACCGTCGTCGACGCGCTGTCCGCCGGACTGTTCAAGGCGGCGAACACTTCGGTCGACGATGCCATCCGCCGCATCATCGAGGTCAACAACCTGGGCCCGATGTACGCGTTGGGCTGGACCATCCCAGCCATGGTCGGCCTCGGGTGCGCCATCGGCGCATTCCTCTATTGGGCGGTGATGGTCGCCCGCAAGGTCGGCATTCTGGTCCTGGTGACGCTGGCGGTGTTCGCCGGCGCGGGCGGCGGCTGGGAAGTCGCGCGCCGTTGGCGACGCGGGTGGATCGAGGCGACATCGACCTTGATCGTCAGCAAGCTGCTCATGACGATCGTGTTCCTGCTGGGCGTCTCGGCCATGGGTAAGAGCGACGCCTCCGACGGACTCGCCGCCTTGTCCGACGCCATGGCGGGCATCGTAGTCATGGTCCTGGTGATGCTGTGCCCCTACGCCACGTACAAGTTCGTCCACTGGGCGGCCGACGGCGGTGGCCAGGACGACCTGCACCGCACGGGCGTCGCAGGGGTCGCGGTGGCTGCCGGTGCCGCGAAGACCGCGGGCCAACTCGCGATGCAGGCAGGTACGGGCATGCGGGCTCCGCAGGGGCCTTCGAAGGTTCCGGGCCAGGGCTGGGGCGGTGTCGCCTCCGGCATCGACCCGACCGGCGGATCGGGCGACGGCGAGAAGCCGAAGCAGACCCAATTCCGCTTCGGTGAGGACCCCAACGCCAGCGGCGATAAGGGCCGGGCGCTGATCCGGCGGCCTCCTACCGATGGGGACCGCGGTCAGCCACTGATCCAGCGTCCCGGTCAGGAGACGGCGGCCGACGCGGCACCGGTCTCCTCCGGACCAACGCCCCAGGGCGCTGCGGTGACGCCGCCGCGCATCACGCACCTGGATCCGCCGGCGCCCCGGCGCCCCGGGCCGACGGCTGGGCCGTCTCCGCAGGGCGGTGCGACGCCGCAGCGGTGGGTCTACCCCGAGCCGCCGGGCGGATCGGGCTCGTAGCCCTCGCCTGACAGGGCGGGCGGCACCGGTCGCCTCCGGCGCCGCCCGCCCCGTCGGCTCCCCTCTTCTTCTTGCTCTCCACGTTCCAAGGACGGCTTCGCCATGCTCTCCGACACCTCTCAGCCCGACGGCCCGGCCACCGTGAAGTTCCCGCATCGCTCGCGGCGCGGCATCCTGCTCGGCCTGTCGGCTCCTCAGCTGATCGTCGTCACCGTGACCGGGCTGCTGCTGCTCGCGGTGCTGCTCACCTCTGGCGTCACCGGCGCGCTCAAGCTCATCCCTGTGTGGGCGGTCATTCTGGCGGCGGTGTTCGTCCGCCATCGCGGACGGTCGCTTGCCGACTGGGGGCCCATCGCCATGGGGTACGCGCTGCGCCGCTTCCGGGGCCAGCTGGTCTGGCTCGCCCGGCCGTCTGCCCGTCCGCGCCGCGAGGGCCTGCTGCATCTCCCGGGCACGGCGGCGTCCCTGCGGGTGGTCACCGCCCCGCACGGTCGCTTCGGTGCGGTGCACGATCCGCACCACGGCACGCTCACCGCGGTCGTCAAGGTTTCCTCGCGTGCCTTCGCTCTGCTCGACCCGGCCACCCAGGCCAGCAACGTCGCGGGCTGGGGGCGCACGCTGGCGGCGCTGTCGCGCACCGGGCACATCGCCCGCGTCCAGGTCCTGGAGCGCACGGTGCCCGACTCCGGCGACGCGCTCAACCGCTACTGGCACGAGCACGGCAACGCCGAGACCCACCTCGCCGGCCCCATCTACCGCGACTTGCTGGCCGCCGCCGGCCCGGCTGCGGCCCCGCACGAGGCGTACGTCGCGCTCGCCCTCGACCTCAAGGCCGCCCGACGCCTGATCAACCAGGCCGGCGGCGGACTCACCGGCAGCTTCGCGGTCCTAGCCCAGCTCACCGCCACCTTCGACCAGGCCGCCCGCAACTCCGGTCTCACGCCCAGCGGCTGGCTGGACGCGTCCGAGATCGCCGCCGTGATCCGTACCGCGTACGACCCCAAGGCGTCGGCCGCCCTGGACCAGTGGTCGGCCTCGGGCCGAGCGCAGGCCGAACCCGCTGCCGCCGGACCCGTCGTCCTGGTCGAGAAGGCCGACCGGATCCAGACCGACTCGGCCCACCACGCCACGTTCTGGATCGAGAACTGGCCCCGCATCGAGACCTCACCCGGCTTCCTGCACCAGCTCCTGTTCACCTCCGGCGTGCGCCGCACGCTCTCGCTCACCTACGAGCCCAAGGGCCTGGACTCCGCGCTCAAGGATGTACAGCGCCGCAAGGCCACGGTGATCGCGGACGCCGCCGAGCGGCAGCGCAAGGGCCAGGTCGACTCCGAGGAGGACTCGGTCGAGTACGCCGACATCAAGCAGCGCGAGCGCCAGCTGATCGCCGGACACGCCGACGTCGCCCTCACCGGCCTGCTCACCGTGAGCGCCGACACCGACGAGCATCTCAACGCCGCCTGCGCCGCGATCGAGACGGCCGCCGTCGCCGCACTCGTCGACCTGCGCCTTCTGACCTGGCAGCAGGCCGAGGCCTTCACCAACGCCGCCCTGCCCCTCGCCCGCCCGTAGCGCACCCGCACCACCCTCTCGCGCTCTACCGAAGGGCACCCCCATGCCGACCGAGCCCCTGCCCGAACTGGCTCCGGACTTCGTCCCGTTCGCCACCGCCGCGCTCGACTTCCACCAGGCGATCAACATGCCGGTCGCCCCCATCGCCGCCGGCCGTGCCGAACTCGACTCCCTGCACGCCCATGTCGTCGCGCTGTACGGGTTGCTCGACGCCCACACCGCCCGCACCACCCCGGTGGCCAGGGCGGAGGGCGACCACCTGCGGGCGTGCCGGATCCGGCTGTGGCAGGCAGCCGAACACCTCCACGCCGCCTTCCACGCCGCCCCGCATCCCGGATCTGGCCGTCTGCCCACCCGGGAGGCGTGCCGGGCCCGGCGGCCCGAGGGAGCGCCCGAACTCACCGTGTGCCAGCGCCACCTGGCCACCGCCACCCGCGTCCGCCGTGACCACACACCGGCCGACCTGCGCGACCCCTTCACCGGCCTCACCCGCCACTGACCATCAGGAGCACCACCTCATGGCCTCTCGCACCACCCGCGCCAGCGCCAGCCCGTTGTTCGTCCCGCGCAAGAGCGACCGCCGTACGGCACGCGCCGCCCGTCATCAGTTCGCCGCCGCCCGCGACCAGGCCCGGCACGCCGCACGCCCCGCAGCGCGCCCGACCGCGCCCGGTCTCGACCCCGAGCTACGGGCCACCTACCCGGCCGCCGGCCGTCCCGGGCCGGCCTCCGCCCGCAGCGGCCGTCTCAAGCTGCCCGCCCACCGGATGACGACGGCCACCGCCTCCGGGGCCTACCCCTTCCTTGCGGAAGGCGGTCTCGGCGCGCAGGGCATCTACATCGGCCGCGACGTGCACGCGGAAGCGGCGTTCACCTACGACCCGTTCGCCCTGTACGGGCGCCTCGACGGCTTCACCAATCCCAACATCCTGCTGGCCGGGATCATCGGCATGGGCAAGTCCGCCCTGGCCAAGTCCCTCACGGTGCGCGCCGTGGCCTTCGGCTACCGGATCTACGTGCCGTGCGACCCGAAGGGCGAGTGGACCGTCGTCGCCCAAGAGCTTGGCGGACAGACCATCGCCCTCGGCCCCGGCCTGCCGGGACGCCTGAACCCTCTGGACGCGCCCGCCCGGCCGTACGGCGTCAGCGAGGAGGACTGGATCACCGAGGTCCGCAAGCGGCGCCTGCTGCTGCTCGGCTCGCTCGCGAAGACGGTCCTGGGGCGCGAGCTGCATCCCATGGAGCACACCGCCCTTGACGTGGCGCTCGACCAGGTCGTCGCCTACGCCGAGGCCAACGGCACCACCCCGCTGCTGGGCGAGGTCGCCTACGTCCTCAGCTCCCCCGAGCGCCTCGATGCCGCGCTCGGCGAGCTGTCCGGCCGCCTCGGGCACGCCGCCGAGGACCTCGCCCACGCACTGCGCCGACTCGTGCACGGCGACCTGGCCGGGATGTTCGACGCGCCGAGCACCGTGGCGTTCGACCCGAGCGCGCCGATGCTGTCCATCGACCTGTCCCGCCTGGGCGGCGCGGGCGACGACACCGCGCTCGTCCTGGCGATGACCTGCGCCTCGGCCTGGATGGAGTCCGCGCTGGCCGACCCCGCAGGCGGACGGCGCTGGGTGATCTACGACGAGGCTTGGCGCGTCATGCGTCACGTCGCGCTGCTGGAGCGGATGCAGAGCCAGTGGAAGCTCTCCCGCGGCCTGGGCATCGCGAACCTGATGGTCATCCACCGCCTGAGCGACCTGCTGGCCGCCGGTGATGCCGGCTCCCGGGGTCGGGCCCTGGCCGAGGGCCTGCTCACCGACTGCTCCACTCGGATCATCTACCGCCAGGAAGCCGACCAACTCGCCTCCGCCACAGCCTTGTTGGGGCTCACCGGCGTCGAGACGCAGGCTGTCTCCGCTCTCACCAAGGGGCGTGGCCTGTGGAAGGTGGCGGGTCGATCGTTCATTACTCAACATCTTTTGCATCCGCGGGAGCGCGAGTTGTTTGACACGGACGCCCGGATGGGCGCGATCACTCGCCCTTGATCAATCCCGCCCTTCGGGGGCCGGCGTCACGTCCCGGCCCCCGCGTCTTCCCGCTCCGAGCGTTCCTAGGATGTCCCCCTTCATGTTTCAGCAGTACAAGATCCGCCGCGCCATGCATCGGCTCGTCCAGCGCTACCTCCGCGCCACCACGGTCAACGCTTCTCACGGCTACATCCCCCTGGCCACAGGCCCGTTCGGCGCTCTCGATGAATCCCGGCGGCTCGGCGCCCGGCAGGAATCGGGCTTGCGTCATGTCTGAACGAATACCGACGCCCGCCGTCGGCACTCCTGCGTCTCCTTCTGCAGACCACCCGGTCTCCCTCGCTGCCCGCAAGGCCAGCGAGCGTGCGGACCTTGCGACGTTCGCCCAGGATCTCGCCGCCCGACTGCCCGGTTCCTGGACCGCCGTCACCCAGGAGCGTGCCGCGTACGCCGATCAGCCCCCGCTCGCGGAGCGGCTCTGGGACGACGGGCATGTGCAGTGGGCTTTCGAACGGTTCGTGCTATCCCGCCACGCCGTACTGACCACCGGCACCGGTTGCGAACTGGTCGTCGTCGACCGCCCGCGGCGCGCACGGGAGTTTCTGGTCGCCGCCTTGCAGCCAAGCGGCAGCGACGTCGCGGACCGGGTCAAGGCACCCGACGGGATCGTCGTCGATGCGGACCCGGCGCGCGCGGCATCGGCGGTGGCCGACCGGCTGCTTCCCCGCTACGAGCAGGCCGTACGTGCGGCACGCGTCGAGCAGGTCGCCGTGGCGGTAGCTGCCGGTGAGCGAGTTCTTGCCGAGTGGGACGCGATCTCCGACAGTCTGTGCGACGCCGACCACTGGCCCCTTGATGAGCGCTACGACCTGCGCCAGCAGCAACGGGATGCGGAGATGTGGGCTCTGTTCGCTCCCTTCCTCGACCACGGCCCTCCTCTGGTCGCCCACGCCGAGGAGATGCTCCCGTTCCTGGATCCGCAGGATCGTGCGGAGGGGCGGTGGCCGTACCGGCTTCGGGTGCTGCGCGAGGCCTTGGAGGGCGGCGCGCGCGTGCAGGCCGACTTCGAGTTCGTTACTGGTGCGCTGCTGCCGGATCACCCGCGCGCCGGGGCCGCGTTCGCGAAGGCTGTCGTCGAGCGCAATGCCGAAGGCTGGCATTACTCCCTGACCTGGATGGAGAGCGGCGGCGTGCTCGTCGAGATGGCCCAAGCCGAGCGCGGCCGGCCGGTCAGGTCGCAGCAGTCCGCGCGGGTCCAGGCCGCCCGCGCCCGGTCGCCTCATACGGTCGGCCAGGGCGTCGCGACGACAGCAGTGTCCGTCACTGAGGCGCCGCCCGGCCTCCTCGCGCACGACCGCGTGCGCCGATCGCGCTAGCGCACATTCCCCGGCCCCGCCAAATCCGTCTTCGGGCCACATCCTCGTCCTCCGCATGGCCCCGACCTCTGCGAGGTGCACCTCTCGTGGCGGAAATACGCCCTCACATCACCGTCGCTCACCACGCCCAGTACGGCGTCGTGGCCGCGATGTCGCATGACAACCACGTCGCCGATCACATGCTGCGGCGGGTCGGCTTCGAGCGGCTGCCCGGTAGCCGCCTGTACGCCCTGACCGAGCCGGACCGTGATCTGACGCGGCGCGGACAGCAGGCCGTTCAGTCGTTGCGCGCCGCGCAGTACAGCGTCACCTCCGACGCCGTGTACGACCTCAAGCCCGTCACCCGGCCCAACCCTGGCCGAGGTCTCTTCGACGGGCAGGCGACCACCCCCGTCCCGGAGATCCTCGGCGCCGGGGAGGCAGTCTCTTCCTCCGCCCGCGCGCTCGACGCCGACATCCGGGCCGCCCGGATCGTCGTGCACGACCAGGTCCGCGATCCCGACGGCACGTTGCGCGCGGTCGGCACCGACACACGCACCGGCGAAGGCGTACTGCTGCACGGCGAGGGCGATCTGCGCTACGTCGAGACGCGGCTGGACAGCACAGCCCTCGCGTTCGACGCGTTCTCCTACATCCGCGGCAACGGACGTCCCGATCCGACTCCCGCGACCTCGCAGCGCCGGGTCCAGGCAGCCACCGCCATCTCCCCGGCCCGCGCGAGCGCTTCGGTGCCGCAGCGGCCCGACGT
Organism: Streptomyces sp. NPDC057280; assembly: GCF_042668605.1. NCBI lineage: Bacteria > Bacillati > Actinomycetota > Actinomycetes > Kitasatosporales > Streptomycetaceae > Streptomyces > Streptomyces sp. NPDC057280. The sequence continues at coordinate 49,716 of NZ_JBHUYR010000014.1, read as the reverse complement.
CACGGTCGCCTTCCGCCCGGCCCCGGCTCCCCGGCAGCCGGCCCGCGCCCGCTAGGTCATCCGAACCCGAAGGAATCCTTCAGCATGAAACTGCAAATCGAGCCCGACGTCGCCTTCGGCATCCACCCGGACCTCGGTGTGGTCGCCGCTGTGTCGGACGATCACCCGTTCCTCGACGAGATACTGCGCAAGCACCACTTCCGCCACAACAGCACCCTCGATCTCTACACGCTGGGCGATGACACCCCGCACAACACGGCGGTGCGCGCCGTGGCTCGTGCCAGCCGCGAGTTCCAGGACGTCGGCCTCTCGGTCGCCGCCGATCCGCGCATCATGCTGCCGCCGCCGATCCCGACGCCGGACGGGGTGCCCGCACGTCAGGCGCTGCCGGGGCAGTCGCTGACCGCGCTGACCGGGGAACTGCACGAACTGCGCCGCTCGGCCGATGTCGCCGACGTCCTGGACCAGATCCTCGACGAACACCACGGCGTTGTCGGGGACTTGGAGGAGTTCATCGACACGGCCGCCGCCTGGTGCGACCGGCTGGGCACCGCCAATGGCCGCGAGCTGGGCCAGCACCTGCGCACCATCGCCCACCACGTCGCGTTCCTCGGTGATCAGCTCGTCACCGCCCAGCTCGACCTGGCGGTCATGCCGGACGTGACCCCGGAAGGCGCCCCGGCCCTGGCCGACGTACCGCTGCTGCCCCGGTACGAGCTCCCGTCGGTCACGCACACCGCACGCGCCCGCGCTGCTCTCGCGTCCTCCCCGAACCGCCCGACCGCACAGTCCACTGCGGCGGACGAGGCAGCCCGTGCACCGGCTGCCCCGTCCAGCCCCCGTCGTACGCGCTGACCTTCCTCTCGATCCCACGAAGGAGTCCGGCTCATGGCCGTCAAGAAGATCTGGACCATCAACCACGCCTGCGGAGACATCAGTCAGGTCGATCTCTCCGACCGTCCGGCCGACCGTCGTGCCGGCTACGCCCGCTGGCTCGCCGAGCGCAACTGCACCGACTGCTGGCGCGCCGCCCAGGGCGAGGACGCCGACTCCAAGGCCGAGTGGCTGGCGAAGAAGCGTGCCACCGAGCAGGCCGAGGCCGAGGAGTGGTCGACGCGGTATCGGATGCCTCCGCTGGAGGGCACCGACCGCGCCATCGCTTGGGGCACCCGCTGCCGCCTTCAACTCATGGCCGCCGCGTACACCGCCCTCGTCGTCGAAGGCGCCACTAGCGAGGCGGAGTGGGCCGCCATCGAGGACGCCGCGCGCCCCCTGACGCGTGCCGGGTGGTGGCTGGACCAACGCGACGCAGCCCCCACCGACCTGCCCGAACTGCTGGCAGCCGCCACCGCGGGCGACCGGCCCACCGAGAACCCGCACTTCTGACCCGCCCACGGAGGCCTCCATGTCCACCACGCCCTATGTCGTCATCACCCGCGAGCCGACCGGGAACGTCATCGCCGAGGGCGGGGACGAACTGGCCGTCACCCTCCTCAAGCGCGCGGGCTTCGTCATCGAGACCACCCCGCGCACCTTCTGGTACCGACTGCCCTGGGACATGGGCGAGGAGCGCGAGAACCAGATGGCCAGCCACGCCGCCCGGATGCTCACTGCGGTCGGCTACCAGGTCGAACTCGATGCCGACCTGGACATCAACCGGATCACCACGCCCACCGATCCCTGCGGTAAGCGCGTGGACGGGCACCAGATCCTGTCCCTGACCGACCAGCTCAACGGAGCCGGGTCGTATACGGGGGCGGCCAGCCTCGTCCAGCACATCGTGGACCCGGAGGACGGCGTCCTCGTCCGCCTCGGCGAGTTCTTCGAGGCCGCGGCTGTACAGGCCAACGTTGCTGACACCGATGACGGCTGGCACCTGTCCCACCTCTGCGAGGAGGCCGCTGCCACGCTCACGTCTCGCGCCGAAGACGTGCGCGACGCCGGCCTGCAGATGCAGAGGCTCGGACCGCCCTGGAAGCGGAGCTGGCAGGAAGGCGTCGCCACCTACTACGCAACCGCCCCGCGCCCGCGCACCGGAGCCACGCCCGCCGCCGAAGAGCCCTCCGTCACGCCGCCCGACACGTCCCGGCCGGGCCGGTCTCGCTGACCGCGCCCCGGCCCGCTCCGCCCAGCTCCCCTACTCACCGCCACAGCCACCAGGAGCCCACTCGTGATCACCAGAGCCATCCGCCGACCCGCCGCCACCCGTAGGTCCGCACCCCTCTGGATCCCGCCTTGCCATCTCCGCGTACCAGCACGCCCTCGACCACCACCGGCACCGACTTCCTCCTCTACCTCCTGATCGGCATCGCCGCTCTCGGCATGGCGGGAGGTTCGCTGGCCTGGCTGTTCGGCAATCTCGCCAACGCCATAGCCGGCTCCGACCCGTGGGCCGCCTTCCAGCCGACCAACGCCCTCCTGCACCCCGAGCTCGTTTGGCCGCACCTCGCCCGGCCCGCCGTTCTCACCGGCTGCTACCTACTGCCCGCCGCCGCGCTCGCTACGGCGGCCATCCTGGGCGGCCGATTGTGGCTGCGCGTTCGCCGGAACCCCAGCGGGCTGGCCGATCAGCGGGACCTGGCCGACCTGCTGCCCAAGAAGATCGCCGCGAAGGCCATCGACCTGCGGCCCAGTCTGAAGGGCATCAAACCCAAAGACGTCGCCCCGGACGACCGCGGCGTCCTGCTGGGCACGCTGAAGCCGGGGGTCACCGAGGTTCGCTCGTCCTGGGAGGACGTGCTCCTCGCGATCATGGCGCCCCGCTCGGGGAAGACCTCGGGACTGGCGATCCCCGCGATCCTGCGCGCCCCCGGCCCGGTGCTGCTGACCTCGAACAAGGCGGCCCGCGACGCCTTCACGGCGACCCTCGACGAGCGTGCCCGGGTGGGCACGGTGTGGACGCTGGACCCGCAGCAGATCGCCCACGCCCCGCAGACGATGTGGTGGGACATCCTGGCCGATGCCCACGATCTCGCCGGGGCTCGTCGGCTGGCGGGGCACTTCGTGACCGCCTCCGTGGACGAGTCCAGCGCGGGCGACTTCTGGTCCACCGCCGCCGCCAACACCCTCACCGCGCTGTTCCTCGCCGCGGCCCGCGACCACCGGCCGATCACCGACGTGCTGGCCTGGCTCGCCTCCCCCGCCGACCGCACCCCCATCGACCTCCTCCACGACGCCGGCCTCGACGGCGTCGCCGCCCAGCTCCAGGGCACGGTGGCCGGAGCCGTCGAGACCCGCGATGGCATCTTCGAGACCGCACGGCAGTACGCCAGTTGCCTCCTCGATCCGGGCATCGCCGCCTGGGTCACCCCTCCCAACGGCCTGGAGAAGGTAAGGGAGTTCAAGCCGGAGGCGTTCGCGACCAGCAAGGACACCCTGTTCCTGCTGTCGAAGGACGGCGGCGGATCCGCCTCGGCGATCATCGCCGCAGCCGCCGACGCGGTCATGCGCGCGGCCGTCATTCAGGCCGAACGCGACGGCGGGCGCCTCGACGCCCCGCTGCTCGCGATCCTCGACGAGGCCGCCAATGTCTGCAAGATCTCCGACCTCCCGGACCTCTACTCCCACCTCGGGTCCCGCGGCGTCATCCCGATCACGATCCTGCAGTCCTACCGCCAGGGCGTACGGGTCTGGGGCGAGGCCGGCATGGACGCCCTGTGGTCCGCCGCGACGATCAAGCTGGTCGGCTCCGGTATCGACGACGCCGACTTCGCAGACAAGCTCTCCCGCCTCGTCGGCGACCACGACGTACGCACCGTCTCCGTGTCCACCAGCGAGTCGGGCAAGTCCACGTCGGTGTCGATGCGCCAGGAGCGGGTGCTGCCGGCCGACGCGATCCGGGCCCTGCCCAAGGGATCCGCCCTGCTGCTGGCCACCGGGGTCCGCCCCGCCCTCCTCGACCTCAAGCCCTGGTACCGCGAGCCAGACGCCGAGCGGCTCGGCGTCGCCTCCGCCAAGGCGACCGCGGCCATCACCGAGCGGGCCCTGGCCAAGCAGTTGCACCGCGACGACTTCGGCCCGGCGGCATGACCGCCCCGGCCCGGCACGACGCGCGTACGAGACGCACGCACGGGCGTTCCCCGTCCCCCGTCGCGTCCCCGAGCCACTGCTCGACCAACCCCCTTGTTTTTGAGGTGCTTCCGTGTCCCACCCCGTACCAACCTGGGCATCCGTCCGCCCGTCCGAGCGGCTCGCCGGCACTCCCGCCGTACGTCGCGACGGTCGCTGGTGGCTGGTCACCCCGGCCGGCGCCATGCCCGCCTCGGGCCCCGGCCTCACCGGCGAGCTGGACCGCTTCGCCGCCGACATGGCCGCCGCCGAGCGTGCCGTCGCGAAGCTGCGCACCGAGCGGGCAGCCGTACGCGAGGACCAGCCGTGACTCCGCTCGTGCAAGCCGAGCAGGCGGTGCTGGGCGCGGTCTTCCTGGATCCCGGCCAACTCGACCAGCTCTCGCCGTGGCTGCGGCCCGATCACTTCTACCGTCCGATCCACGCGGCCCTCTACGCCGCGATGCTCAAGCTCCACGCCGACGGTCACCCAGCTACCTCGGCAAAGAGTGGAGACCCGATCCCGTTGTCCTGGGTGACGGACACGGTGCGGGAGGCCGGCACCCGGACCCGCGGGCTCACCGCGTCGTACGCCCACTCCTTGATATCGGCATGTCCGCGTCCCACCCATGCGCCCGTCTACGGGCGGATGGTCCTGGAGGGCGCCATCCACCGCAGCGTCACCCAGCACGCCATCCGCCTCCACCAGGCCGCGCGTGCCGACGCCGTCCGCGGTGGAGTCGAGGAGACGGTCCACCACGCCCAGGTCCTGTCCGACGTGCTCGCCGATCTCTCCCGCCGGTGGGGAACCGAGTCGCGACCGGTACCGCCCCCGGAGCCGATCACGTCACCCGCCCAGCAGCCCCAAGCTGTCGACGAACAGGTCCTCGCCGACGAGGAGTTCCTCCTCGGCTGCATCAGCGCCCGGCCCCAGCAACTCCTCGACGTCGTCGACTGGCTGCGCCCCGGCGACTTCGCGGACATCGGCCACCAGCAGATCTACCGCGCATTGGGCGCCCTGCATCACCGCAGCGAGCCCATCGACCAGCTGACCGTGCTGTGGGAGACCCAGCGCCGGGGCGCGCTGTCCGACGGGACGCTCAACGCCGAACGCGTCCTCAGGATCTGCGACCCGCTGTCCTTCTCCGGTGTGGCCGAGCACTTCGGCGAGCAGGTCGTCCAGGCCTCCCTCGTCCGCACAGCCGCCGCCGTCGCCCGGCAGGTGCGCGCGCTCGCCGACGACGAAGCCCTGGCCCCAGGACGGCTGATCAGCTACGCCCTGCACGCTCTCGGTCCCCTCGACGACGTACGCAGCCGCTTGCACCGCACGCACGAAGCCGACCCCGAGCCGCGGCGGCCGACCAGTCGGCCGGGTGCGTCGCCGCCTGCCGCCCGTATCGAGGCGGCCCGAGCCCGCAGCCGCCCTACAGCTCCCCCAGCCCCGTCTGCGCCGGTCGCGGCCTCGTGCGCCGCGCTCCCCGACCGGCACAACCATCGGAGTCCGTCATGACCGACCACACCGGCCGAGCGGGCCTGGAAAAGGACGAACTGTACGCGCTGGCCCTGGAGTTCGAGCAGCTCCGAACTGAAGTGGTCCGGTCGTACACCCACAGCACCCTGCCCGACCTCGCCGCCGCATCCCATCACCTCGGCACACTGACAGGACTCGTGAAGGACCTGTCCGACGAGGTCCTCTTCCGCGCCACCGACAAGGATCCGGGACTCGACTTCGGCCCGGTCATCGCCTCCTACACCAGCGCGTCCGCCCCGGCGGGACGCGCCATGAACAACTACACCGAAGCCTTCGAACAGCTCGGATTCCTGCGCAGGTACGCGGAAGTCCCGGCCTCGGCGAATCTGCGCGACGCCCGCCAGTCCGCGTTCGACGTCACGAAGGACCGGCTGGACCTCACGGTGGACTCGCTGCAGGAAACCTTCGTCACGCTGCGGCGTGCTGCCGACTGGATCGACGGCACTCCGCCTCGTGTTCTCGCCGCGCTGAGCCGTTCCGCACGACCGACGAACTCGATCTACCGCCTGCCTGCGGAACCGTCCGCCCCTGGTCCGGTACGGCTCGCTTACACCCCGGCGCCCCGCCATGGCCGCTGACCTGCCCTCGGCGGAGGCTCTGCTGCCGATCGGGAGCCTGTGTTCCGGGTACGGCGGTCTGGATCTCGGTGTCCAGGCAGTGCTCGGCGGAACGGTCGCCTGGCATGCCGAGATCGATCCGGGGGCGGCCCGGATCCTGTCCCGGCACTGGCCGGCCGTGCCGAACCTCGGCGACATCACGGCCGTGAACTGGGCCGAAGTCCCGGAGGTGTGCGTCCTGACGGCCGGGTTCCCGTGTCAAAGACGTCTCGGTCGCCGGCCGTCGCGCCGGACTGGCTGATGGCACCCGGTCCGGTCTGTGGCACCACGTCGTTCGCGCCATCGAAGCCCTCAACCCCTGCCTGGTGGTGATCGAGAATGTCCGGGGGCTCCTCACCTCGCCCGCCGGTTCCCCTGGCGACGTGGAACTCTGCCCGTGGTGTCTGGGAGACGCCGCAGGCCAGCCTCCTGTGCGCGCACTCGGTGCCGTACTCGGCTCCCTGGCCGACATCCGGTTCGATGCGCGCTGGTGTGTGCTTCGCGCCGCTGACGTCGGAGCCCCGCACCGTCGCGAGCGGGTCTTCCTCGCCGCCTGGCCCTCCGGACGGATCACCGCTACTCAAGACCCCGACCAGCAACCTGGGCGCCAACGGGGGCAGCCAGCACCCGGCGAAACGCAAGCAGGGCGGCCACGGCCCGAACCTGGCGGACGAGGTCGAGTGGCTCCTGCCCACCCCGAAGGCCTCGGACGGAACCAAGGGCTCGCCCAACCAGCGCCACGGCAATGGGGACTTGACCCTGCCCTCGGCGGCGGCACGCCTGCGGCCAGCCCCGAATGCCCCGTCCACACGCACGGCCGGGCAGCGAAAGAGCTCGATGGGCAGGGCTCCGCTCACGCCGTCGCTGCCGCTGTTCGGGGACCCGTCGGCCACGGGGGACGGGCCGAGATCTGGGGGCCGTACGCCGCCGCGATCACCCGCTGGGAGCGGGCCACCCGCCCAGCGCCTCGGCCGACCGACGACGTCGGCCGTCTCAGCCCGCGGTTCGTGGAGTGGATGCAAGGCCTTGCGCCCGGATGGGTGACCGGCACCCCGGGACTGGGGCGCCCCGCCCAACTGACCGCTCTGGGCAACGGAGTTGTGCCCCAGCAGGCCGCCCGCGCCCTGCAGATCCTGGCCCCGCCCAGGACCGGGTGCCGCCATCACGCGCCGCGCTGACCCGGGCCTCCTACACCCACTTTCCCAGCCGGGCCAAACCCCCGTTTCTCCGGAACCTCGACACCCCACCCACCAGAACCTGCACCAGGGGTAACCATGTCCGAACCCGCCCACGAGAGCGAGCCGGTGCGCATACCGGACCACGACCTCGACGACCTCGTCGCCACGGTCACCCGGCTCGTCGCCGAGAGCCGCAAACAGGGCGAGACGCTCGCCCGGCTCACCGACGACCAGTCCGCCCCACAGGACGGCGAACCAGCCGGTCCCGAGCACCCTGAAAACCCGGCATCCGCTTCCGGCCCGGCCGGAAGCAACACCAACGGCACCAAGGAGGACGGACCGGCCTCCGTCTTCATCCTGGCGCTCGGCGCCCAGGCGTACGCCGTGGAACTGGCCGCGCTGACCAACTGGGTGCACAACCTGCTCCTGCCGGTCTACGGACGGGAGATCACCACCGGCCGCCCGTGGTGCCACCAGTGGCAGGAGCACCCCGAGGCGGTGGCCCGGCTGCACGCCCTCTGGCTCGCCTGGCAGCAACTCACCGACGTCCAGGCCGGCCTCACTGGTCCCTCCACCTGGCACCGCGACCACCTGGACCCGGCCCTGCTCCAACTCCGCACCCCAGATGGCCCGTTCGGCGCCTGCACCACCAGTGCGGCCCGCCCCCATCACCGGCTGCTGTCCTCGCCCGAACCCGCCGGAGTCTGAGATGGCCCGCGCGTACGAACCCTCTGCGCCGGACTACCGGCTCGACGGCTTCCAGGCCGTCACCCAGCAGACCGAGGACGACTTCTCCTCCGTCACGCTCTCGGACGACCTGTTCGTTCCCTTCTCCGAGCACCACAGCGCCGACGGCCGCGACAGCCATCTGTTGCTGTACGACCGGTCCGCGATCTGGGACGTCCCGGGGACGGCGGAGTACGTCACGCTGCACATCACTCGCGACGTCGACCAGCGGACATTCGACTTCGCCTCCGAACGTCACCCGGTCGTTCCGCTGGCGCAGAACTGGCTGATCCGCCGGGGCTGCCCGCCGGAAGTCGTCAGGGGATCCCACCCCCACGGGCCACGCCCTGCCGACGGCCTCACGGCACGTCTTGAGGACCTGCTCCGGGCCAACTCCGACAACCGGTACGAGGTCCTCGATCACTACACCGACAACCCTTGCTCCTTCGACGTCGGCGTCGAGGTACGCACGCTCGTCTACGACAGCCATCCCGACTCCGCGGATGCGCCGTATCGCCTCTTCCTCGAAGAGACGACCAAGGACATGCGCTCCTACACCGTGCGGGAGGGCGCTTTCACCAGCGCCGAAGAGGCCGCTACGTGGATCATGGAACGGGACTCGCCGCTCCCCCTAGCGCCTGCCCCACCGGGTTCCGTCGGCCGCAGGGCGGCAGCCGCCCGCGCTCGCTCCACGGTCACGGGCAACGGCCTCGCCGTAGCTCCGGCACCCGTATCACCACCGCGGCCAGCGACGGGACCTGCCCCGGCGCACTCCCGTGGACGCGCGCGATGAGCCGGGCACGGTACGCCTTCGCCGCCCATCCCGAGGCTCTCGCCGACCTGCGCGCCGTACCGGAGAACATCCGCGACCTGGCCCTGCTCGAACTGCAGCACCTGGTCCACGGCAACGAACGGGGCGCCGCCCTCCAGCGCGAACTGGCGGGCTGCCACAAGGTCTACGTCGACCCGGAAACCCGCTGGCGGCTGGTCATCCAGTACCGGGACGCTCCCGCCTCCTCCCAGCACAAACGGGAGATCTACCTCCTGGCCGTTGGTGAGCGCCAGGACCAGGCCGCCTACCGCACCGCGGCCCTCCGGCTGGAGCGCGAACGGGCGGCCACCGCCACTTCCCCACACGACCGGCGGGCCCAAGCCGCCAGGGCTCGCTCCCCTCAGCACCGCGGCGGGCAGCCGGTCGCCACTACCCAGCAACCCGCGGCAACGACCTCCGCCACGAACCGCGCCACACGGTCCCGCTGACGGCACTCAACCACCCTTCGGAGAAACCCACCGTGCCCGACCTCTCCACCACGCCCACCCGTCACACCGAACTCGTCGACCAAGCCGTCGCCCGCCTCTCACCGCGTTGGACCACCTGGACCCTGCAGACCATCCAGCAGCACGGCCCCATGCGCCTGGCCGACATCAACTCCGCGTTGCCGTGGGTCGGTGTCCACGCCATGGCACAGATCGTGCGCCGCATGCAGACCAGCAACCTCCTGGACCGTCCTCAGGTCGGGGTATACGACCTCACACCGGTCGGCCGCGACGCCCAACACGTTCACCGTGCGCTCTCGGCCTGGCACCGTACCCACCTCACCGACCGCACGGCGTCACTCGCTGAGGCAGAACGCGTAGAGGACGCGCTCGGCCGACTGCGCGGGAAGGGCACGATCCCCCTCCTCCACGCCCTTGCGCAGCACGGTCCCCTGCCCAACGGTGCGCTGCGAGACGAAGCCGGGCTCGCCACCGGTTCCTTCCACTACCGCATCACGCAGCTCCAGACCGACCAGCTCATCACCCGCACGAGCCCCTTCTCCGGCCGGGGCGCCGTGTACACCCTGACGTCCGCGGCCCGCGGGCTCACACCGGTGTACGCCGAACTCGCGGAGTTCGCCCGCGAGGCAAACCCAGCGACATCCCTCCCGGACGAGCACGGTGCGACAGCGCAGCACGCCATACGCGCGAGCGCGGCAGTGCACCGCAGCCCGGTGGCCTCATCCGAGCTGTTCTCGCACATCCCCGACTCGCAACCGCGCGTCCCGGCGTACGTCACTGCACTCACGCACCCGTCCCGGACCAGGTGATTCCAGTGCCGACAGCCAGATGCCGCCGCGCGACCGCGCCCACGTGCCCCCACGCGAGCCGCTCAGCGACCCGTGCCCCACCGCCCGAAGGCCCTCTCATGCCCAGCCTGGATCCCCTCGCCCTCGACCCGAACGCGGATGTCCTGGTCAGCCCCGGCTACCTCGCCGGTCCTGGCGACAACCGCAGCATCTTCAACTCCCTCGATCTCGCTCCCGGTTGGACCAAGGCCGTCGCCTTCGGCACCGACACGTATTACACGAGCCCGTGCCAGCGCGTACGTGTCGCCAACGCCCTGGAGAGCTTCTACGGCGGGTGGACCATTTCCTACGCCGAGGACCCGCTCGGCGTCCCCGACTGGATCACCACGTTCGACCGGAACACACCCCACGAAATCGTGGCCGCCTTCACTGGGACCCTCGTCGAGGGAGTGCACAACAACTTCGCCGACTTCCTCAGCGGTGGCCGGCGCTACACGGGCATCAGCCCCGCGTCCCTGACGGCACGGCATCGGTGGGAGCCGGTAAACGGCACCCGACCGTTCCGTACGGTCTCCCCCGACGGCCACGCCACGTATCAGATGAGCGTCGGCTGGCTGCACGAGTACGACGAGCTGCTCACGCCCGAGAAGTCGACGTGGCGGATGTCCGCCGGCCCTGATCCCGTGTATACGCCGAGCTGGCAGGCCTTCTTCAGCCGGTACACGCCGCAGCACCTCATCGCGGCCTCCACCGCCGTGTTCACGGACCCCACCCCCGTGCCGCGTGCCCTGGACCAGATCCCCGACCGGCACCGCTCACTGGTCTCGGTCGCCCGCGCGGACGCGGCCGGGCCCGGCCCGCGGGCCGCAGCGGCGCTCGCGCGCAGCACCCAAGCCCAGGCGATACACGTACCTCCGCCTCTGGCCGCGCCGACCGCGCTCGCCACGCACGTCGGCTCCCGACGGCAGCGCTAACCCTCACCCTCAGCCCCGGAGTCCCACCGTGCCGATCACCGCCCCCGACGGGGACCTGTACGTCTCCCCGCTCTACCTCGCCGGCTGCACCTTCACCGGCGACCCCGCCCTCGCACCCCTCCTCGATCACGGCTTCGCCCTCCACGACGACGAGCTGGCGAACGTGTACGTCTCCTCCCCGCAACGGCACATACGCCTGGGCTATCTGCCCGAGGGGGAGGACGACACGCTGTGGAAAGTCGCCGTCCACGCTGATCCCTTCGGCCCTCCGCACTGGATGGCCACATTTGACACACCCACCCCCACCGAGCTGGTGACCGCCTTCACCACTGCCCTCGCCAGCAGTTACACGAAGGGGCCGGACGCCTACCTGTCCGGTATGGACCATCCGATCGACGAGGCCTTGCGGCCCCTGACACGAGCTGGGTGGCAGCGCACGGACACGTGGGCCGCGACCACGTGCACCGCACCTGACCAACTGGCCGGACTCACCTACTCGCGCCGCCTCCCCAACTCGTAGGCCGAGCTGCACTCCGGCGCACACCGATGGCTGCTGTGGGGCGGCAAGGACGGTTACCACTCACGCTGGTACGCCACTTTCACCTCCCGCACGCCCATCCACCTGATCGCGGCGACCACCGCACGCCTTGCCGACCCCACACCCGTGCTCCGGTACGCGGCCGAGATCCCCTCCCGAAACCGCGGAGCGGCCCACATCACTCCAGTCACACCGCCGGTACCGACTCCACTGGATGTCCGCCGAGCCGCTGCCGCCCGCGCTCGCACCACCATTCCCCGGGCCGTCGTGCGTGCCCCAGCGATGGCGACGGCAGGCGGCCCCTCCGCTACCCTTCCGGTGCGCGCACTCCGGCGCCGATAACCGCCGCACCTTGCCAGAGCTCGGCGGTGGTAGACACGCTGTCCGCGAGCCGCCGAAGCGTTCTCCCGCTCCATGCCGGCCACGCCGCCGGTACCGCCGCCGCTGGGCGTCCGCGGTCCGCCCAGGGTTGAAGTCACCCGACTCCCCCACCAGAGAGAACTCGGTACAATGAGCCTTGTGTACTGAGTACATTCCATCTATCGTGAGGGCTACGCAACCGGACTCCACCCGGCCAGACCAAGGGAGCGCCCCGCCCTGTGACCAGCACAAAACGCACGCGGTACCACGTCGGAAACCGCGAGATCGGCCTCGACGTCGAGTACCGCGTCGAGTGCATCGGCACCCTCGCCGAGGCCCGCGAGTGGCTGCGCGCCGACGTCGAAGCCGTCGCAGAAGATGTCGAGGACCCGAGCCCGTTTGACGCATTCCTCGATGCCCTCGACGACGCCGAGATCGTCGGCGAGCACCACATCGACACGTTCGCCTTCTTCGTGCAGGCCGTCGAGGACTGCGGGTGCCCGTGCGATTGCGCCGAGCGCGGCGAGAAGTGCGACGGCGAGCACCGTCGCGAGGCCGCCGCCGAGCCTCGGCTCACCGACGCTGACGAGAAGGGCCGATCCACGTTCCAGTTCGACGGCGCCGAGTACGCCGTGTTCAACACCTCGGGCAAGGCCCTTGAGGAGCGTTGGGCCGTCGCCAGGGTCCCCACCGAGGACCCGTCCCTGGGCGGCCGCGACTACTTGCTCGCGGGCGCCTCGACCCGCGAAAGCGCGTTCGCCCTGGCCATCGAGAAGCTGCACCCTACTCGCCTGATCACGTTCACAGAGCTACGCGACAACCGCGAGGCCGGACAGTTCTCGCAGGTCACCGCCGACGGGTGGGTCTGTGCCTGGCCAACCGAGAGGTACGCCGTCCTATTCGAGGACGGGGAGGCGCGCGCCCAGATCTACCCAGGTAGCCCCGTCAAGGTGTCCGTCGCGAAGGCTGGGGGGGACGGGTTCGACGCCCTTGACGGCGAGTGGCGGTTCATCGAGACAGCCGCCCTCGCCGCCCGCGCCCACATCCTCGACACCCGCGACTGACCCACCATGCGAGCGCCCATACCGGAGGGGGGCTGGTGTTCGTCGAGTTCTTCCCCATGGTCGTGACGGCTTTCCCGCCGACGAGGGTCATGCCCGCTGTTGGTCGACTTCCGCCACCCGGACTGCGCGCGTCGAGCAGGTCGCTCTAGACCGCGTGCCGACCCCGCGCGAGCGAAACGCCGTGTGCGTCGTATGACCGCCCCGTCCAGCGTCGTCCGAGGCTGGACCCGACCGCGCCACCAGGAGCAAGAACCATGAGCAACGAGCAGCCCTACCAGACGGCCGCAGGAAGGCTGCGCACACAACTGCTCGCCGCTCTCGACCAGTTCGAGAAGGAATCCGAGGCCGAGCAGCGCCAGTACGAACCCGCCGAATCGTCGGGCCTCGAACGCCTCGCCCAGGAGTACGCCCGAGCGGCCACCTCCACGGCGCGTGCCGCCCTCGCCGAGCGGGTCGGTCCGTCCCTCTCCCTCACCGAGGCTGGTGTCATCCGCCGCACCGCCAAGGCCGTCGAGGGCGCCCTACCGAGCGTGATCGTCGGGGCTCGTATCGATGGGTGGACGGCCGCCGAGATCGCTGCGGAGCTAGGCGTGACCGCGTCGTACGTTCACAGGATCCTGCGAAACAACCCATGGGACGCGGTATGGACCATGTACCGCGCGACCGGCGAGGGCACGTGGGAACCGGTCGAGTCCGGAACCTTCTGCGCCACCGAGTCCGCCGCCAGTGTCGCCGACCAGATACTCGGTGAGCGTATCGACCACTCCCTCGCCCGCAGTGGAGCCCGCGTGTGCGTATGGCGAACTGGCGAGGAAGGTGACCCGGACGACGCCCGGTTCACCGCCAGGCACGATGGTGACACCGTTCACGACCACTGAACAGACCATGACGCGGGCCCCTACACGGCGACTCCACCGCCGGGCGGGGCGAGTACCGACACGACGGGGGGCGGGGCGACCCCAGCCCTGGGCAGGGTCAACCCCAACCAGGGCAAGTCAAGCCTCCAGCAGTGGGTAGCCAGCCGTCGTTACGAGCCAACGGCAGCCTCGCCGCCGAGCTCCGACGTCCCGGCGTACCCCCGAGCTCACGCAACAGGGTTCGCCCTGCGCAGCGTTAGCCGATGCCGGGCCATTCGTGTCGGTCCGCTAACAGCACTCCGTCGGTCTCGGCCCCCATAAGCCGCACCAGCTCCTCCACGGTCAGCTCGATCCGCCGCCCATCAGCCATCCGGGACCTGCCCAATGAGGCGGCCGCGACGTCATCAGCGGACTCGTCGTACACGCGGATCTCCTCGCTGCCCAAGCCAGCTCCTCCCCCGGCCTCCGCCCGGCTCCTGCGAACAGCCGCTCCCGCAACAGCTGAGAGAACAGCCGTTTCATTCCGTCTCGGACGGACATCAGTCGCCGCATCCGCAGCCAGTTCGCCCACGGCAGACGCACACCGCGGGCAACGACTGGAGACACCGCCCAAGACCATGGCAACGTACGGGAGCCCGGAAAAACCGCAGGTCAACGAAGGGTTCTCTGTTCGTGACGCTCACCGCCACAACCGTGTTCCGGCCTCTCGCAGAGCTTCCTCCCCCCGCCCTCGGCGAGCGTGAGTGGCTCCTCGAATGCCACTGCGCCCGACCCGTAACCGACCTTCTCAAGGCCCAGGGATGGGACGTCGTCGCCGACCTGGACTGCAACGTCCACTGCTCCAGCCCCGACCGACGCGTGTACGTGGGCTTTCTCCCCGAGACCCAGGAGGCAGCACGCGGCGAGCTGTGGCACATCCACGTCACGGACAACAGCGGCACCAAGGCCTGGCGCCAGACCTTCGGACCGGATACCCCGGCACAGGCCGTCGCCGGGTTCCTCGCCGCTCTGATCAACTTCCCCACCCGCTACTGCACCTGCGTGTAACACCTGCTCCGCACTCTCATCGCCCAGGAGACCGTCTTGCCCTCCGAGATCACCGTTGGCCAACTGGTTCACCAGCTCCAGACCTTCGACCCCGACCTGCCCGTGTACCTCGCCATCAATCCCGACTGGCCCTACGCCCACCGCATCGGCCGCACCATGGAGATCACCGGGGCGACCGGAGCCGTCTACATCGCTGAAAACGGCCAGGAGGGCGTGCTGCCGCCCGCCGTCCGCAACCAGCTGGACTGGGCCGACGTATGACGTGCCACCCGCGGACACGGCCCACTGCGCCGCCGATCAAATCCTCCGACTCCTCGCACCACCTGCTCCTCAGCGACCTGGTCCATCACCCCATGCCACGGTCGGTGCGCGGCGCTCTCCTCCGCTGCGTGCCGCCTTATCCCGCCCAGCCGATCCACACGGTGTGGATAAGCAACCTGAAGTCCGAGCGTCTCCATCCCGGCTCCATCCTGCTCAGCTGGGAGCCCGGGCTCGGAGGCGGAATGGATGTGACCGCTCGCCTCCGTCTGGCCTCGGCGGAGGTCCTCCTCGCCAGATGGCCGGACCTCCACGGCGACTGGACCACGGTCGTGCACCCCACTCTTCACGAGGTCATTGGGCTTCACACCGCGCTGTCCGTCGCCACCGACGCGCTGCACCTCGCCAACCACCTGGCGACCCGCTGACGAGCCGTTCCCCGCGAACTTTCGAGGGCTGCCCCAAGATTGGGGGCAGCCCTCGTGGCGTTGGGACATCGCAGCCCTGTGTCGGACGGCCGAGTGCCTTCTTACTGCTGGCCGCTGCTATGCCCACGAGCGCGGCTATCAGAGACGAATCCCGCTGTCGCCCAGGACGTCGGCGGCTGCCGTGCGAAGACCCTTCACGGCTTGGTAGAGCAAGTGCTCCCGCTCGGCGGCGAGCGCGGTGTCCTCGGCCTTGCGGGAGGTGTCTTCCGCGTGAGCGTCACGCACCATCCGCCGCACGACTTCGGCGAGGTCGGCAGCCGCTCGGACCACGGTGTAGAGAGCCTCCACCACGGAAGGCGGCCCCTCCAGGACGACGAGTTCGGCGGCCCGGTGGACGTCGCGGGCCTGGGCGACGAAGCGTTCCATCTTCTGGTCGACGTCCCTCAGGTCCGGCCGGTCGGCCCGTAGCGCGTCACGCACTGCGTCCAGGGCGACGTCGCGGTCGTACACCGCGCCCAGGTAGTTCGCGTAGGCGTCCCGGCGGTGCTGCCGACGCCACTGCACGAACTGCGAGCGCGCCGCCGCGCGTCCGGTGACCATCGCGGAGCCGAGGGTGGCGAGTGAGCCTACGGCGGCACCGAGCAGAGCGGCGAGTCCAGCGTCCATCGCCCCATTCTGCCTACGCCCAGGCGTACTTGAGGTGCACCCCGGTGCGAGACCAGGTCGTTCACAGGGAGCCTCATGAGCCCTGGGTGCATGCACCATCGGACGTCGTCCATGGTGCATGCCCGCGGGACCTATTCGGGCCTGGGCTCGGTCAGATAGATGCCGGCGAGCGTGCCGTCGTAGCCCGTGGCCTGAGCTGCGGCCTCCAGGCTCGGGTAGTCCTGGCCGCCGACGTCGATCATCGCCTCGTAGTCCGCGCGGGTCAGTTCGCGCTCGACCCACTGGTGCGCGCAGCGGCAGCGGATGCTGATCTCGTCGCGGTCGCAGATGACCATCCAGTCGCGCCGGGCGCCGCACTGCGGGCACATCGCAGGGATCCCGGTGATGACGATTTCCTCGGGGTGGGTGGTGGCGCGGAGGCCGATGCTGCCGTCGCCGAGTTGCATCTCCTCCTGGAGGCGCCGCAGGGGGTCGTCGCCGAGGGCCGTCTCCGGCAGAACGGTTCTCTGAGGGTGGAGGCCTTCGTCGAGTATCTGCATTGTCTCCTTCTCCATATCAACCAGCCCTAACAGGCGCCGGCCGTCGATGTCCAGCTCTTTGCGCTACTCAGCGCCTTGGTCCTCGGGGGTGAGGGTCCGCCCGGTGGGTCACGGCCGGAGCCTCGGGTGCCGGTGGCAAAGATGGGTGAGAGCGCAATTGCGCCGCCCGAGTGGCCGTGCGTGCACGCGGGGGCGCCATGGTGGCGGGCAGGTTGGCGATGCGTCGTAGTCGCCAGACGAGGACGTCGGTGACGCTGTCCGCGGTTTCCAGTTCGCGCCATTCGACGGCTTGCTGGAGGAGGGCGTCGGGGTCGTGTCCTGCGCGCTCGGCTTGGGCCAGGGTGGCGGCGAGGGCGTCCCAGCCGGGTTCGTGGCGTATCGCGTCGGGCAGGGCGGTTTCGAGAGTGCCGACATACCGTTCTCGTACGGGTTCGGGGAGGCGTCGACCGTGCTCGCGCATCGTGTTCATGGGGGCAGCGGCGGCCGATCGGTAGGCGCTGCGCAGGTGTTGTGCGGCTCGTTGTGCGGCGGCTGCCTGCTGGGCGTGGCCGCGGGCGGAGTGCCAGCGCGCGGCGGCGATGGTGACGAGGACCATCGTGGACAGGACCATCGCGGTGGCGCCGCCGTCTTCGCCCTTGCCGAGGGCGTTGCCGGCGCGGATGATGCCGCGGGCGGCGGCGCGTACAGCGCGGTTGTCGGCGCGCTCGGCGCGGACGTGGGAGCGGGTGGCGCGTTCGAAGGCGCGGGCGGCCTCGACGAGTTCCTTGCGGGTGGAGGCCGGGGCGGTCTGGGCGATGGCGTCGAGGAGTTCGCCGACGCCGACGAGTTGGGCGGCAGAGTCTTCGTCGTCGTCCTCGTGGAGGATCGATACCGCTCGTTCGGCGGCCGGGACTGCCTGGCGTCGGGCGCGGGCCGGGGGAAGTACTCGTTCGTCACCGTGGTCGGTGACGGGTTCGTCGTCGGGGCGTCCGGCGTCGAGGCGCTGGCGGATCCTGGGGAGGGAGAGGTCCGGGGCGAGTTTGGAGCCGGAGAACCAGATGGGTTCGCCGTCGCGGTTGCGGTCGCCGGGGAGGGCGACCTTGTATCCGAGGGTGTCGCCGGACGGGGCGATGCGCTGTTCGACCCGGAGGCCGGCCTCGGCGAGGCAGTGGAAGAACTCTTCCTCGCTGGCGGCGCCGGCCAGGGCGTGGCGGACGCTCTCCCGCAGGGTCTCGCGGGGTGTCTCGGTCCGGCCGGTTCGTTCGGCCTTGGAGCGTTCGGCGCTGGTGGGGCGCTGGGCGGCCGTGCTGTCGCCGCCGTTGAGGATCTGCAGGCCGAACTCCTTCTCGATCTTGCGGCATTCGGCCTGGGCGCGGATGCCGTCCTCGTGGCGGCGGGGGCGGCGACCGTCTTCGCGGACGAGGGTGGCGACGAGGTGGATGTGGTCGTCTGCATGGCGTACGGCGATCCACCGACAGGCCTTGTCGTCGCCGTATTCGGCGATGCCGGTGGCGTGGACGATGCGGCGGGCGACTTCGGCCCATTCGGCGTCGGTGAGGTGGCGGTCGCCGGGGGCGGTGCGGACGGGGCAGTGCCAGACGTGCCGGGCCGGTCGCCGGTCCTTCGGAAGGGCAAGGACGGGGAGGTCGAGTCGGTCGGTGAGTTGCTTGAGCGTGGCGGACGGGTCGCGTCCGGGGTCGGGGGCGAGTTCGGGCATCCAGGCTGCGACGAGGTGCGGGTCGGTGTGTTCTTCACGGCGGCCGGGGCCGTAGAGGTAGTTGAGGAGTCCGTACGTGCGGCTGCCGGTGGAGATGTCGGGGACCACTGTCAGCGCCGCGCGATCTCGATCGCGGCGGCCTCGACCCGGTCCGCGGCCCGTAGGACACGGGCGACCGCGGCGTCCACGTACTCCACGTGACCGCCGGAGTTGAGGATGCGGGCCACCTGGTTGAGGTTGCCGCCGACGCGGGCGAGCTGTGCGCTGGCGGCCATCAGTTCTTCGACCCGGCCGCGTTGGTCCAACAGCCAGGGCTGGGGGCCTCCTTGGGCCTGGGCGACCGCGACCGCCGCGTCGGCGAGGAACCCGGCGGTCTTCAGGCCGACGGCTTCCGCCGCGTGCTTCACCAGCGCGAGTTCGTCGGAGGTCAGGCGGACGCTGCGGACTTGGTCACGGTGCACACGCTGGCGCAGGCGAGGTCGCGTACGCGGTGCGGCGGGCAGCTTCGATTCCCCTCCTGGCTGCGATCCGCCCTCGGTCGCAGCCTCCGAGCCCGGCACCCCCTGGTGCCGGGCCTCCCCCACCCCTCCTGGGGCGGGGGTAAGCCCTTCCGAAACTCCTCCGCAGCCCGTGGCGGCGGAGGAGTTTCGGAAGGTACAGCTTGCTCGGCTTCGTGCCGGGCAGTCACCTTGCCGCAGGTCAGAGGTTGTTTCGGGCGACTCGGAGGACGTCATCGGGGCGTCTGGGCCTTCGTACGGCGCATGTCGCGGTGGACCTCGGTGACGAAGTCGAGCGCGAGGACCGGGTGGTGCAGGGTGCGAGGCGTGCTGGCGGGGGTTCGCTGGACGGTCCAGGTGCCGTCCGGGCCGGGTTCGGCGCGGTGGAGATGGCCGTACCGCCGGAGCACAGTGATCCAGGCGTCGGCTTCGGCGGGAGTTGCCGGGGTGGTGCGCATCGTGGTGTCTCCGGTGCGTGGAGGGGAGTTTGGTGGGGTGCGGGCGGCCCGGCTGTGGCCGTTGGCCGCCCGCTTGTCCGGGCCGGTCGGTCAGCTGGTCTTGGTGGCCGACTTTTGGCCGGTCTCGGCGCGGAGTTGTTGCATCAGGGCGGTCAGCCGGTCATTGGCCAGCGTTTTGCCCTGTCCGCGGATGGCGTCGGCGACGACCCCGCGAGTGACCTTGCCCGCGTCGGCGACCGCCTGGCGGGCGATCGGCAGGAAGGTGTCCGCCGCCTCTGCGGTGTCCGAGCCGCCGTTGTCCGAGCTCTCCGAGGCGGTGTCCGGGCCGGTCTCCGGCTCGGTGACCGTGGGGGCGGCAAGCCGCAGGCGGGTGACCGGGGCAGGTCTACTGACCGGCTGTCCGCCCAGGTCAGCGGCCTCTCCGCCGTTCGCCAGCTCCGCCTCCGGAGCGCTCGCCGTGTGTCCGGACGGCTCCTCCCGGTCAGCCGTTCGCGGCACGTTCGGGCCGGAGGTGACCGCCGGACGGCCGCTCTCCGGCCGGGCGAGCGTGGCCGAGTGGCCGGAGGTGGCCGGGACCGGCCGGTGTCCGTCCGCCGCGAGCGCGGTCTCCGGCCGGTCAGCGGCGATCCGGTCAGTGCGGACGGTGAAGGTGTCCGAGTGTCCGTGGTGACCGGCCTCGGTGACCCGGCGGGCGATGAGGATGTACAGGTGGACGGCTCCGGCCAGGGCGAGCGGGGCGAGGGTGGACAGGGCGCCGACGGTGACGTCGCCGAGCCGCAGTCCGCCACCTCCGAGGTGCTGCTGGTTGAGGCGTACGGCGTGCAGGGCGTTGGCCCAGATGCTGGCGGCCGTCGCGGTGCCGAACAGCGTCCACACGTACAGGCGGGCCGCGAAGGAGGCGGTGCGCAGGACGAGGAGGGCGCGTACTCCGTAGGCGATGAAGCCGTCGATCACCAGGGGGAAGAGGAACGTGAGGGGTCCGCGGACGTGGATGGCGGTGGCCATCTGCTGCAGGGCGTCGTACGAGAGCGCGCACCCTGCGCCGCCGAGCGCGACGATCGCGGCTCGGTCCCAACCGGTGATCTGAGCCGGTGTCGGTGCGCTGTGGCTCACGCGGCCGTCCCGAGGTCGTCGCGTGCGGGGGTCTCGGCTGCGGGTGCCTTGAGCTCCTTGGTAGGACTCTTCGGCTTCTTCTTCCCCTTGTTCGCCTTCTTCTGGTCGAGGGCGCGGTTGCGGATCTCCCGGCGGATGTTGCGGTAGAGCTTCTCGGCGTGCTCCTCGGTGAACTTGAGCAGCCAGGCGAGCCGCTCCGCCGGCACCTCGGCGTGGTAGGCGGCTATGACGACGGCGTCACGCTCGGCCTGGGTGAGGTGGATGTCGCGGCCGGCCAACACCTCGTTCACGCGGGCGTAGTCGAAGCGGCGGTGGAGCTTGCGGTGCAGGGGGTCGCGTTCCTCTTCGGTCATGCCGCCCCGGATGCCGTCGCGGTCGCCGTTTTCGAGGGCCGCGTCGAGGCAGGTGGCGCGGACGGGGCACTGCGCGCATAGGGCCTTGGCGGCGCGGATGCGGTCCATCTCGTCCGGTTCGGGGAAGAAGATCTCCGGGTCGACCTGGTGGTGGGTCGTCGAGCGGCAGGCGGCGCTGTCGTGCCAGGTGAGGTCGCCGAGGGTGCGCGGGGTCTGGTTCTCGGTGCTGTGCATGTAGGTGTCTCCGGTCGCCCTGGGCGCGTTTTTGGGCAGGCGCGTCCCAGGGGTTGGTGCGTGAAGGAGGCGGAGGCGGTGGCAGCCGGTCGCGGCGGGGATCAGGCGGCGGCGATGCGGCGCCGCTCGGCTGCGAGGGCTCGTCTGCGGTCGGGGCCGTCCAGAATGACCTTGTCGCTCATCTCGGTCAGCCGTGAGGCGACCCGGTCGCCGATGTGCTGACGGAGGTCGGCCATGCCGAGGTTGGTGGTGATGAGGGTCGGGAGCATCTCGTTGTAGCGGCGGTTGATCAGCCGCATCGTGATCTCCTCGGTCCACTCGCTGTTCTTGGCCGCGCCGAGGTCGTCGATGATCAGCAGCGGGCAGCGGGCGAGGTCCATCAGTTCCCGCTCGCCGTCGTGTCCGGGGCGGGGTCGCAGTTCGGCGTACAGGTCGGCGGCCGTGGTGGCCTTCCAGCGCAGCCGGACTCCGGCGAGGAGCAGCGAGCGGATCGCGCCGTACGCCTGGTGGGTCTTGCCGGTGCCGGTGGTGCCGACGATCAGCAGCGAGCGGCCCTGCGCGATGCCCGGCGCACCCTCGGGTCCGGGGCGGCCGGCCTCGGCGATCGCGCGCACCCAGGCGGCGACCGCCGGGTGGTCGGCGACGGCGGCCTGGTAGCGGGCCGGGATGCGGGCCTGTGCCGCCTGGAGGGCGGGAATCGGCTCGACGGGGTCGGTGAGTTGGACGGCTGGGTCGATGCCCCGGGCGGTGAGGATGCCCGCCAGGCGGCGGGCGATGCCGCCGATGGGCTGGGCGTCACGGTCGCGCATCACAGCTCCTCGGCGTAGGCGGCGGCAGGGTCGGCGGGGTTGGCCCAGGCCCGGTGACCGGGCACGTTAGGCCGCGATTCCGTCCGCACCAAACCGGCGGGGGCGGCGTTCATGGCCTCGTGGACCAGGCTCGGCAGGGTGCTCGGGTGCAGCCCCTTCGCCCGGTGACGGGCCAGCCCGGCCCGGATGTGGACCGGATCGATGCCCTCCGCGAGGAGCTTGGCGGTCTCCCGTCCGAGGTGACCGAGCACGCCGCTGGGCGGGCGGTGGGCACATGCAGCCGCGTACTCGGCCATGAGCTGCTGGGTCGAGACGATCTCCGGTGCGGGGGCGCCTGCGCTCCCGGAAGGAGAAGTAGTTCCTAGATCCAAGTTCCTAGGTCCTAGATCCGGACCGTGAGGGCTCATCGAGGGCTCACGGAGTCCTCCATGAGTGCTCCGTGAAGGGTCCTGGGATGCGTTCTGATCTGCGGTTTTGTGAGGGTCGGGGAGCTCGTGCGGGGTACGTGAGTCCTCACTGAGTCCTCCGTGAGTCTTCACGGAGGACTCAGTGCCGTCTCCGTGAGTTCGTGGTGCGTCCGGCGCGGGCTGCACGACGTCGTGGTACGGGCAGGCGGGGAAACGGACGCCGCTGGGCCGGTTGACCTTCTGATGCTGGCGCCAGGTGACGATGTGCAGGTACCGCTTGCCGTCATCGCCCGCATAGCGGCAGATCAGGTGGGCGGAGGCGAGCTGGGTCAGGTCGTCCTCGACGTCCACGGGGCCGTGCTCCGGGCGGAGCGACCACAGCAGTCCGGTGATCACGGCGGGCTGGTCGCGGAAGCGACCGTGGTCGTCGGCCTGGGTGAGGAGGCCGAAGAAGGTCCGCTCCGCGGCGAGGGAGACCGCGGCGAGCGACTCGGACGCGAAGGCCTCGGGCTTGATCGTTCGGATCCGGGCCACGGGTCAGCGGCCCCCGTCCGAATGGGCACGGGCCCCGGCCGTGGGACGCAGGGTCCCAGTGGCGAGATCGAGGTCGTGCGCCTCGTCCCAATTCACCTCGGGGAAGGCTCGGATCACCCAGCGGGCGGCGGCCACGCGCTGGGTCCGGTTGAGAGGTATGGGCTGCCCCCGCTCGTCGTACGCGCGGGTGTAGGGGCTCGGCCAGGTCTGGGTGGGCTGATGCCGCGAGACGCGGACGATACGGGCACCGGGCACCATGTCCGCGAGGAGAACGGCCAGGCGGTGCTGGCGAGTGCCGGCGGTGGGGTCGTCGGTTTTGGCGGGCTGGGCGGCGAGTGCCCTTCCGGTCCAGGACTCGGGCATGCGACAATTCCTTACTCGTAGGTGGGGTGAGACGGCCGTTCTCGTCGAAAAGGTCAGCCGACTCGCCCCGGTTATGAATCCGCGCCCTCAGGGGTGGCGGGCCAGGCGCCCGGAAGCTGCTAACTTCTGGGCGCCGGTCTCATCTCCCGCTGAAGACCGCGTATTTGGCGTCTGATGTGGCTCTCATTTCCCCCTTGAGGAGATCCTGGTTCGGCGGTTTCGCCGAGGGACCAGCAACATATGCACACCGCTTCCAACACTCCAGTGGATTGCGGCCTGTGGGCTGATCCGACGCCAACTCGACATATATTGCTGAGGTGATGCACCCCCGCCCTCCGGCAGGGAGCGTTCTACTTGGTGGCCGCGAAGCCGCTGCGGGGCCTTGAGGTGCAGACTCCTGGCTGCCGCCTTCCCGGCCGCGTTACCGAACTACGCTTCCGTCTCCATGGCTCATCAGCTCCCGAGCGCCCCAGCATGGACGGGTTAAATCCACGGCAGACGTGCGACTCAGGAACGTGCGATCCGATGCGACTAACAGCACCGCGATACGGGCTGGAGCTTCTCCATTGATCACAAGCCCTGCCCGAACAGCCATACAGCCAGCCGCCGTTTGAAGCAGAAACATGCGAAACTCCTTGCGTATCAGCCACCTTGTAAGTACCGCGCGTGAACGCGAAGCAGCCGTGATGTGATCTCGGCGCCCTACCGAAAGGCAGGAGCACGCCCGACGATCGAGGGATAAGGCCCCTTCGCCGATTACACCTTGAGATCGCTCCACACGCGGGACCGCATGGAGCCCTCCCGGATCGATCTCCTCGGCCACTGCACCGCTGAAGATCGACAGCGAAGACCGAGCGAGCGTGCGACGCCCCCCGTTTTTCGCTAAGCTGAAGCTACATCCACTCGCACAAAAAATCAACGCGCCGAAGTTACTTCGGTTTGCAGAAAAATGAGGTTCGATGCCCGCCCGCCACTTCGACAGAGGTCGAGTACGCGCTGTGCGACGCGCCGCCGAGGTCGCCCAGACCGATGTGGCGACGGCCGTCGGCGTAGCGGACTCGACGGTCGCTGGCTGGGAGACAGGGTTGGCAACGCCCGATCCGGAGAAGCTGCCCGCCCTGGCGAAGGCACTCCGGCGGGAACTGGACGATCTCTTCCCTCGCACAGGTCTCCCCGACCTGACCGATCTGCGTTGCGACGCCGGCTACTACCAGTACGAGACGGCGAAGCTGATCGGGACGAAGAGCGCGGGTCCCGTGGCGGGAGCTGAACGGGGTGAGCGGCGACTCAAGGACAAGTACGTCCCCGCCTTGGCAGCGGCCTACGGGGTGAGCGAGGAGGAGTTGCGGCGCGCGGAGGACCGATCCATCGCCAAGGCGCAGGGTGGTGAAGCCGAATCGGAGGCCACCGCGACCGTACCCACGACCGGAGGACCGCCCGGCACGTTGGCGGAGAGAATCACCCTGATCCTGGAGCGTTCGTATCCCGGCGAGCAGGGTCCGCCAACGGACGAGGAGATCGCCGACGCGATCAACACGCATGCCGGGGCGCGGGTCATCTCCGCAGCAGGCGTACTGGATCTGCGTACCGGCGCCGTGGAGACGGCAGCGCCTGTCGTCCTTGAGGGCCTGGCGGCGTTCCTCGGTGTCTCACCGATGTACTTCCAGCCGGATGACGCCGTGGCCCGCCAGGTCTACGAGGGTCTCCAGCTCCTGTCGGCCTCGCGGCAGGGGACCGTGGGCCGGGTCAAGGGGCGCGGGATGGGCCCGCAGGGCCTGCCGACGAACGTCATGGAGTTCGTCAACGACCTGGTCACGGAGCTGGAGGAGAGAGAGCCGAACGACAGCGAGTAGCGCCTGTCCGAAGCCCGACCGGAGGCTTCGGACAGCGTGCGGGGCCGCTCCTGTTCTCGGGTCGTTCTCTACCGGTCGTGGTGTCGGCCGGCGGCGATCACGGCGCGGATAGCGCGTAGTGAGTCGAGGTCTTCGAGGGGATCCCCCTCGATCACCAGCAGGTCTGCACGGAATCCCGGAGCGATCTGGCCCGTCGTCTCGCCCAGTCCCAGCGCGTCGGCCGCGTCGGTCGTTGCCATGTCGAGGATCTTGCTGTTCGGCAGGCCCAGGTGCGCGTAGAACGACAGGGCAGGCACCAGTCCGTCGAACCCCGCCCGCTGGACTCCCGCGTCCGTTCCGGCGACGAGCTTGGCGCCTGCCTCGTCCATCTGACGGACCAGGTCGAACATGGCCGCCGCCCGTTCCTCGCCGAAGAAGCGCGGGAGCATCTGCCAGTGGGGGCTCACGGCCGGGCAGACGGCGATGCCGTCTGCGACGATCCGCTTCAGGACGTCCTGCCGGAGGTCGAAGCCGTCAGCTGTCATCCAGGTGCAGTGCTCGATCGTGTCCACGCCCGCTTCCACGGCGGCGGCGATGCCATCCGTACCGTGTGCGTGGGCGGCCACCGGCACACCAGCCTTATGCGCCTCGTCCACCAGGGCCCGCAACTCCTCCGGGGTGAACTGGCTCTGCCAGCTCTTCGGCCCGTCCTTGGTCAGGCCGCCTCCGGTCACCATGGCCTTGATCACGCCCGCTCCCGCGGCGAGGTTGCGCCGTACGAGATCGCGGACCTGGTCCACGCCGGAGACCTCGCCGCCCAGGAAGTGGCAGTGGCCGCCAGGAGGGGTGGCTGGTGTACCTGCGGACACGATGCGCGGGCCAGGGGTGCCGCCTCGGCTGATCTCCTCGTCAAGGCGGAGTGCCAGGCCGTTGCGGTCTCCCAGGTCCCGGACCGTCGTGACCCCGCTGGACAGGAGCTGCTTCGCGCGCCGGCGCATGTCGTCCAGCAGCTTCTCGTCGCTCGACTCGGCGAGGGTGGCCACCGGGTCGCCGCCGCCGTCGAACGCGAGATGCACGTGGGCGTCGATCAGTCCGGGAAGCACCGTCGCGTCGGGGAACGCCAGGTGCTTCCCGTCCGCGCCGGCCCGGTCGGCGAGCTGGGCGCGCGGCCCGACCGCGGCGATCGAGTCACCCTCGACGAGGACGGCACCGTCCTTCAGGTACGTCCCGGAGCCTGTAAGGACCCGGCTGGCGGTGATCAGCATCTCGTTAGGTCTCCCTCTCACTTCCACGGTCACGCGGTCAGCCGGAGCGCTTCCGACACCGCGATCAACTGACGGACGTCCGCGTCCCGGTCGTCCTCCTTCGGCACCGCGAGCGGCACTGCCTGTCCCGGCGCCGGCGAGCCCTGTCGGATCGTGTCGGCGGCACGCCGCAGTCGGTTCGCGAGTTCCACCGGCTCCAGGCTGAGCAGGTCGGCGTCACCGTCCTCGTCGACCAGGTAGGGGCTGATGTCGACCAGGCCGTCCCGGCATTCCACTATCCGCCGGTGGTAACGACGGTGCACGCCACGCGCCCGCCACCGATCCCACAGGCCGCGGGAGGCGGGACGCAGTTCGTTCTCCGGGTAGACGTCGGTCAGCAGCTGCCACAAGGCGCTCAGCCGACGGTGATCGCGGCGCCGCCGCAGCCACAGCCGGATGGCCGTGAACCTGGAGCGACTCGCCGAATAGGTGATGCCCGCGACGAAGAGCAGGATCGACACGACGAGCCAGAACGCCACGCCAGCCGTGAGCCGGTCCGGAACCGTTCCGCCGCTCCACCGGACGGCGACGAAGACCGCGCGGACGGCGCAGGCCACCGCCATGGCGCCCAGGCCGATCGCCGTCATCCACAGCCCTGTGGCGTGCGGTCGGCTCGACATGCGGGCATAGCGTGCGGTCCACCGTCCGGCGGCGCCGAGCGCGTACATCAGGTACAGGCCCGCGCCGGCGTAGAAGAAGGCGATCTGCGGGATCGTCATGTCCGCCGTGCTGAACGAGCCGGCGAAGTCCTCGTACGGCACGGTCACTGCCGCCAGGATGATCGCCACAGTGACCACGGACACGACGACGGCTTCCAACCGCGCGCGACGTCGCGCCGCCGGCGCGTCGGCCGAGTACAGGTAGAAGCACATCAGGAAGTAGACCGTCAGCAGCAACAGGACGTTCTGGATCAGCTTCGCCGTGCCGTGCCCGGCCACGGTGTCGATACCGGTGGTGCCGCCCGGCATGGCCACGGGGTACGACAGGCCCGCGCTCAGCAGGCAGAGGGCGACCGACCTCGTGGGCGCGTCATGTGGGGCTCGGGACCAGAGGTAAAGCCTCCACACGACGGCGGCCGCGATGATCAGCAGGAGTATCCCGCTCACTGGTTACAGCCACCCTCGCCGGTCGCCCAGGGCCGACTGGACGCGACGTACCTCCGGGTCCTCCGACAGAGGCGGGAGTTCGTCGAGCACCGAGGACCACTCCAGGATGATCGTGGCCGCGAGCTCGACCGAGCACTCCTCCTTGTCCTCGTACGAGCAACGGCGGGCGACCCGCCGGATCAGCTTGGGATCGAGTACGGGAATGAGGGTCGCCCAACCCTCGACGAAGTCGTCCGGGGATTCCTCCGGCGACCCCTCGGCCTGGTCCTCTTCCCACTCGGCGACGAGGATGTGGAGGATCTCGTGGAGGATGATCTGCCGCTGGTGCAGCCGGGTCGTCTCCTGCTGGTAGAGGATCACGTCCATCTGCGGCGTATCGACCCACAGCCCCGAGGGCCCCGGCTTCTCCAGCGGGAAAGGCCGCAGGGCGATCGGACGTCCGCGCCTCTCACTGAGGGCCTTGACCAGCTCCTCCACGTCCAGAGGCGGGCGGATGCCGAGCTCGCGCAGCTCCTGCCGCAGTCGGCGGTGAAGATCGCGTTCCACGGTCCGCCGCTCAGCTGTTCGCCAGCGCCCCAGCCTCCGGCGTCTCCCCCTCTCCTGCACAGGCACCGGAGGTTGCGATGCGTCGCGACGACTCTCTCCCAGAGACATTTGAGCTATCCCTTCGTACCGGCCGATCGGGCTCTTGCTCGGAGCCGGGCACCAGCCACCGCGGGTCAACGATGTTCGTGTCCCCGGACGGCGCACGAAGGCGGTCACGGGCGCCGAGACCAGCACCGGCCAAAGGGCACATGCCTACCTCAGCGATCGAGCCACGAGGACGTGAGAGAGCCTCTCCGAGCCCGCTGGATCGCTAACGCGAACAGCCAAGAGACCCGTCGAAGCCTCTACGGGAACAGATTCGGACCTTACGTGAGGCCCACATGAGATCAAGACCGAAAAGCCACCCCTGAAGATCCAACGACCAGAGATCATCTGCCGCAGCAAAACCCGACAAATCAACTAATCCCGATTTCGATCATGACCCTGAACTGCTGATTCACTTGCGTTCATATTGACCGCTGCGGCATCACCGGCGGGCACATCCGTTATCTCTTTGAGACATTTAGCGGGAGCATAAACCGTGTATTTAGTCACTAAAGGAGCGAACCTGCGGCCCCAGGGGCACGAAGAGATGTGTGTAAGGGGTCACTTCTGCGCCATTCTGTGCAGTCATCCGCGTTACGCTCCCGACCATGCCTAGCGACATATTCAGCCAGACACCTGAGCACTCAGTGTTTTGGAGCGAATACCATCTGTGCACAATGACCACGCTTCGCGCCGACGGCACTCCCCATGTGGTGCCTGTCGGCGTCACGCTTGATGTCGACGCAGGAGTCGCCCGAGTTATCACACGCAAATCAAGCAGGAAGGTCGCCAACATCCAGGCGTCCCGCCCCGGCGAAGCTCGCGCGGTTGTCTGCCAGGTCGACGGAGGCCGCTGGGCCACCCTGGAGGGCACGGCCGAAGTGCTGACCGACGCAGCGGCGGTCGACGACGCTGTGGCCCGCTACGCGGTTCGGTACGGCCGGACTCCGGCTCCGGACCCAGAGCGCGTGGTCATCGAGATCACGATTGACCGGGCCATGGGCCAGTTGAACGCCGCCCGTCCGAAGACGGCGAGCGCTGCGGCCTGACCCGCAAGAGCCTATGGAAGGGCAGAACCCGACATCTACGCCGATGTCACCGGTGAGTTCCGTGGTGACGCCAACGGTGTCATTGCGGGTGCCCTGCCCGGTTGTTAGCCTCGGATCGATCTTCACATGGTGTAGGCCTTCAACTACGGCTTGAGGTTGGGGAGATGGCGATAGGTCGCCCGTGGGAAGCGGATGCCGACGCTGGATTCGTGCGCCGGCTGGGCCGTTCACCACAGGAGTTGGGATTGACGAGCGGCTCGGAGAGTTGCCCGGACATCTGGGAGATGGACAACGGCGACGTCGCGGTGATCGGTCGTGACGTGACCGCTCTCGTGGCCGAGCGTCTTCCCGAGGGAGTCTCCGTCGGGCCCGACGAGCGCCTTGTGATCATTCCGAGGAGTCTCCTCGCTGCTGCGAAGCCGGACATGCCCGATGCCTGATGTGAGCGCGGCCGAGCCACCGGGCGTCGACGCGCCGAGCATCAGCGCGCTTGTCGCGTCGGCGCCCGAAGCCCGAGGTCCTTTCCTGCCCGTCAGGGAATACCTTCAGGCGTTTCGGGAGGACTACGCCCGTCCCGAGGTCACGACCTTCGACAAGTTGGAGTGCGGGCAGCACTTCCAGGAACCAGGTTTCTCGTCGTGGGAGGCGTTCAACCGAGGGGCTTGGCGCGAGTCCGTCGACCTGATCGAGGAAGTGCAGCCCGCGATCAAGCGGCAGTTCGATGACGCCGAGTCCCGCGGTCTCGTGCTGCGCCGGGCCCGCTACATCGAGCTCCCACCGTCGGACTACCTCGTCTGGGAGATGGCCGTGCTCCGCGAGCGGGTCAGCCAGGGCGAGCACATCCGGGTCGTGGCCAGCCAGGCCCGACCCGGCTTCCTGGCACCCCCGTTATGTTTTCCGCGGTCCTGCAAGAGGATCGCTGGCCTCCGGGCCCGGCATGGCTGTTCCCCCCTGTCGAGGGCATGACCTGGGGGGTGGTGCCACCGGGCCCGAGAGGCGCCGTTGGAGACGCTGATGAGAGGTCCGACTACCGCCCGGCCGAGCGCAACGCCCGGCCTTTCGTAGGCGGCAGGTCTGCATAACGTGGATGCGCGCACGACGCCAACGCCCCGGCCAGCACCGCACAACCCCGCATCGGAGGACGGCTTGAACGACAGCGACGAGATAGGCGTCTTCCTGGGCCTGGACGTCGGCAAGAGCCACCACCACGGCCACGGACTCACCCCGGGCGGCAAGAAGGTCTTCGACAAGCAGCTGCCGAACACCGAGCCGAAGCTGCGGGACGTCTTCGAGAAGCTGAAGACCAAGTTCGGCACCGTCCTGGTGATCGTGGACCAGCCCGCCTCGATCGGCGCCCTGCCGCTGACGGTGGCCCGGGATGCTGGCTGCAAGGTCGCCTACCTGCCCGGCCTGTCGATGCGGCGGATCGCCGACCTCTACCCCGGCGAGGCCAAGACCGACGCCCGCGACGCGGCCGTCATCGCCGACGCGGCCCGCACCATGCCGCACACCCTGCGCTCGCTGGAACTCACCGACGAGATCACCGCTGAACTCACGGTCCTCGTCGGCTTCGACCAGGACCTGGCCGCCGAGGCCACCCGCACCAGCAACCGGATCCGCGGCCTGCTCACCCAGTTCCACCCGTCCCTGGAACGAGTCCTCGGCCCCCGGCTCGACCACCAGGCCGTCACCTGGCTCCTCGAACGCTACGGATCCCCAGCCGCCCTGCGAAAAGCTGGACGCCGCAAACTCGTCGAGGTGATCCGCCCCAAGGCCCCGCGCATGGCCACGCGGCTGATCGACGACGTCTTCGAGGCACTCGACGAGCAGACCGTCGTGGTCCCGGGCACCGGCACACTCGACATCGTCATTCCCTCCCTGGCCCGCTCCCTCAGCGCCGTCCACGAACAACGCCGGGCCACAGAAGCCCAGATCAGCGCCCTGCTGGAGGCACACCCTCTTTCCAAGGTCCTGACGTCGCTGCCCGGCGTCGGCGTCAGGACCGCCGCCACCCTGCTGGTCACCGTCGGCGACGGCACCAGCTTCCCCACCGCCGCCCACCTGGCCTCCTACGCCGGCCTCGCGCCGACCACGAAGTCGTCCGGGACCTCGATCCACGGCGAACACGCACCCCGCAGCGGCAACCGCGTCCTGAAACGCGCGATGTTCCTGTCCGCGTTCGCCGCGCTGCACGACCCCGCCTCCCGCACCTACTACGACCGATGCCGGGCCCGCGGAAAGACCCACACCCAGGCACTTCTCCGCCTGGCCCGACAACGGATCAACGTGCTGTTCGCGATGCTCCGCGACGGCACCTTCTATGAACCCAGAACCCCACGCCTCGCTTGACGAAAGACATAGAGGCACCCCCCCGATGGTTTTCCGAACTTGTCATTCTCGGGACCATCCGTCTCTATGAGCTGAGGTACGGACCGGACGGCGTACTGGCCGGCGCGTACCAGTACGACGACGCCCAGTTGATCGAGGCCTGCCGCACCGACTTCGAGCAGCTCTACGGCACGGGTGAGGACTTCTCGTCGTTCCACGACCGGGTCACCGGCCCTCTGCTGCGCGCCCGTTGCGCGGAGGCGTCGGCATGACACCACCTCCGGAACCCGTTCCCGGGACTGCCACCCGCGCGGCACGCGTCCTCCACGGACGCCCCTGGTACCGGTCGCGTGCGGCGACGCTGGCGTTGTCTGTACTCGCGGTCGTGTGCTCGATGGGCCTCGTCGTCATCTCTCCCCTGGCGCTTCCCGCGCTGGACGGCAACGGAGAGGACTGGCAGCGGATCGGCGACATCGCCCAGGCGTACGGTGCCGTGTCCGCGCTCCTGTCCGGTCTGGCCGTCGTCGGCGTGGCGGCCTCGCTGGTACTCCAGGCACGGGAAGCGAAGGCTGCCCGCGTGCAGAACACCCGCTTGATGCACATGGAGTTCACCAAGCAGGCCATGGAGAACCCCGAGTACCTCGACTGCTGGGGCGGCCCCGACGCCTCCCGGACGGTTCTGCTCCGACGACAGCACATGTACGTCAACCTGGTGGTCTCGCACTGGGAGATGTGGTTCGAGCTCGGGGACCTCACGGAGCAGTGGCTGGCGTCCATGTGCGACGAGATCTTCGCCGGCGAGATCGGCCGCTCGTTCTGGGCACGGACTCGACAGGCCCGTATCTCGACGGCTTCCACCCGGCGGATGAAGCACTTCAACCAGATCATCGACGCCCGGTACGAGGCGGCGCTCAACACCCCACCACGGACCGAGCCGGCCTTGCCTGATCTTGGAGTGCCCGGAGTCGTGCCACCACGCGCGGCTGATCAAGACCGGTCCTGAACGCCGCGCACATACAGACGAACACACGATGCACGTGTCCGCCTAGCAAGCAGCAACCGCACCTCTGCGGGAAGCGGCTCCGGCCCGCCCGAGCGTCGGCCAAGACCCGTGACCGTGTCGGGCCGGGTGCGTTGGGAGGGTGACACGCGCGTACACACCGGGTGTCGCGCGGTCACCAGCTCCTCGCCGGCGTGAGGCACGGGACCTCGTGCGCCCTGCCTTGGTGAGCGGCTGTCATGGCAGGTGGCCCCTGGTCTTCCCCTCGAAGACCAGGGGCCACCGATATTCCGGGGTGGCTTATCGCGGATGCGACCGTCGGCGGGCACACTGAGGGCGTGTCGCCTTTCTCCGTGTCCGCCGTGCTGCTGGTGGACGACGAGCACATCCCCATCGAGGCGGAGTTCGATGAGGTCACGCCCGCCGAGGTTCCCCAGTGGGGCGGCCCAGTGCGGGGTGTTCCGCTGCGGCTCGCGGGCGCGCTACGGCCGGGGCGTCAGGCACGGCTGATCTGGCCGCATGGACGGGAATGCGGCGTGCGGCTGGGCGGGCAGCCGCAGATGGACGCCGAGGGACGGTTGATCGTGGCGTTTCTGGGCGAGGACCCGCCACCCGCCAGCCGACGCTACAGCCGACACGGGGACAGTGGTCTGTCCTCCGAGGCAGGGGCAACGGGAGGATGCTGCCTTCGAAATGGATCAGAAACCGTGAACGGGACGGCTGAGGGGAGTCAGTCGGCGGCGGCTTCGGCGACGGTCGGCCGCACCGGCAACACGGTGTCGGCGCCGGTCAGTTCCAGGATGCGCGCTACCTGAGGGGAGGGTGCGGCCACACGCAGGTCGGTCTGGCCGTGGATGTTCAGGAGCAGGGTGAGGAACATCGAGTCGGCGAACGCCACCCCTGCCGCATCGACCACTACCCGCTGGTGTTTGCGCGCGGCGGTCTGCAGCGCCTCCGCGAGAGCGGCAGAGGTGTGGTGATCGAACTCGCCGCTGACGGCGATCACCCAGACGTCACCCAGCCCGTACTGCACCACCGCGGGGGCACGACGCTCGGGTGAGGGTCCCGGTGTGAGCGGTACGTCCTCGCCGGTCATGCTCCTGATTATGCCGTCACGGCCCAGTACCGTGTACAGGGTCCCCAGGGCCGCGACACGCGCTGCTCATCGGCAGCGCCGGCCAGAGTCTTGCCGGATATCAGGCTGTCGAGCCGGTGCGCCCCGGGGGTGAAAACAGCCAGTCAGAGGTTGGCCCTGGTGCTTCTCAGCGGGCTGCGGGTGGGGGTGAGGACGTCGCCGTCGACGCAGTGGCTGGTGCTGTTGCCGTTCCAGGTGCCTGAGACGGGAACCACCTCAAGGCCGTCGTCCGCATGGTCAGACACGGCGTACCGGTCTCCGAATCAGATCTCAGCAAGTGCTGCACCTGTCTCCACCTGCGGTACTAGGCTTGTGATGTCTATTCGGTCAGAATCATCCGAAACGGGGCGACATGAGCGAACTGGGTCTAGCAGAGGCTGTCGAGACGATTCGTGATGAATTGAGGCTAGCCATAGCCGGAGCCGCCTCGGACATCCAGTTCCCTGTAGGGCAAGTGACCCTTGAGTTCCAAGTCGGCTTGAAAAAGACTGCTGAGGCCGATGGCAAGGTCAAAGTGTGGGTGCTGCAGTTTGGTGCGGGCGGCAAAGTAGAGCACGACGCCGTACAGAAAGTGACCATAGTCCTCGAGCCGCCTGTCGACACAAATGGAGACCCCATCAAAGTGTCATCCGGGTCTCAGAGCAAGCCCAACTAATCGTGCGTGGCGCTGTGATTCAAGACCGATTGGTCGAGGTCCTGGCTGATCGCGGAACCGACACCGTCCCTAGATGGGCAGTGGGATCGGGCTTCCTCATCGATGGTCGGCGCGTCCTGACCTCAGGGCATGTCGCAGGCAAGGGTGCTTTGTTCGTTCGACGTGCCGGCGAAATCGGTGGGCCCAAGACAGAATGGAACGCGACCCTAAAACTGTTTGGCGACTTGGAGACTGCGGATCTGGCGCTGATCGAGCTCGACGAAGAGGTCAGTGACCTGCCGCCGATGCGCTTTGCGCGGATCTCCCGACGGACACCGAATCTGACCACCGTGGAAAAATGTCACGCCGTCGGGTTTCCCCGCTTCATGAAGAACAGCGACGGTCCGTCGGCCGTCCGCGAGACTTGCCACGTCAGCGGCTACATCCCCATCGCAGAGCACCTTGTCTCCGGCCTCCTAACCCTTCAGGTAACGCACAAACCCAGACCGCTTCCCCCTGGTCGGGAACCATTGAGGGAATCGCAGTGGTCGGGCATGTCGGGTGCGGCCGTCCTTGTGGAAGACAGAATTCTGGGCGTGATTTCTGAGCATGTCGAACGGCAGGGAGAGTCTTCCCTCACTGTGGTTCCCATTAGCCTCATCGAAAATCTTCCGAACGCCAACTCGTGGTGGACAGAGTTGGGCGTAAAGCTTGTCGATTTCCAGGTGTTGCCACAGCCTCAGTCGATGCTCACGCATCAAATGCGTTCAGTTGTGAGACGCTGGCGTGGCAGTTCCGTGAGAAAACGGGCACTCATGGTGGCGACTGTCATTAGCGCGGTGACGCTCACGGCGACGTTGACAGTGGTCCTGGACCGGAACCACTCCGGGACTGTGGATGGGGCACGCTCAGGAAGCCCCGAAAAGGAGACACAAGGAATAGAAAACCTAGGATTTACCGTAGCTTCATCAGATAAATCATACAGGGCCATACTCCCTCTCCAAAACCTCCGAAGTGAGGATCAGTCCCTCGCCGAAGTGGAACTCATCGTCACATTTCAAGGGCCAGTTTGCGCAGAAGTCCCATACATACTTGTCTACGGCATCCAAGCGCCCATCACCGTGGACCCTTCAGGGAAAATAAAACAAGGATCAGTTTCTGCTAATTCTGGACTGGCGCAAGGATTCACAACCCCCGCCTCGGGGGAACTGAATTGGGGATGCGGAATGGACCAACTGCAGCTGCGGTTCCGCCCATCGGGTGCCGTCCTTGCACGCAAGTCAACTACATCCATCGTGATAGACATTCCCCGGAATCTCAGCGTAACGAAGATGATCAATGGCGTCGACGGTTTTGAGACTTTAAAAGCAGAGTTGCCTTCAATGAGCGATCGATACCCCGAATACATCGCCTTCCATGCGATCTCCACCGTCCACTCTGGGGAGAGGATCAGCTCGTGCTTTCTGCTCGCGGCGAGCGATTATAAACCCGCAACGGGGCCTCAGCGCTGCGACACTAAAATCGACGGGACCCCGGTCTTCTGGAGACAGCGATACGGACCGAACCGGAGTTGGCTGAAGTATGAGAGGGTCAGCTGACACCTGTCATGTAAAGGCTGTCTCGTTAAGTGCATCTTTCCGTGATCCTGGTTACAGGAAAGTCTTAGTTGTGTGGATGTCCGTGGCTCATGCCGTGATCCAGCCTCACGAGTGACCGATCGCTTCCTACTTCCTGGCTGGCCTTGTGGACAGACAGGGTCTCCGAGACTCTCTCGGCCATGACAGGCGAGTTCGATCATCGGCGCTGCTTCCCTCCGGGGACCAACCAGGTCCGGCCGGCCATCTACGACGATCAACCCGCGGCTCGCAAGCTCGCCCAAGTCACCGGGCGGACGTCGGCAACGGTTACTACCTCGATCCGGTCGCGTCCTGGTCCAGTTCCAGGAGTACGGCGTTGTCGACGTGGGCACGGACCAAAAAGGGCCATGGCCTGGTTATCGGCTCGAACGGGCGGCCTGATCTACGTCGCGGGGCCCGACGGGGCCATTCACCGGGCACCGTCGGCCTCGCTGGACGAAGCAGGGTTCGACAGGCTGACGGATGACCTTCGACAGTTTCTGGAGCTGCTGGAGCGCTCCCTGACAGGGTGCAACGCCGGTGCCGACCCGGGATACCCGTAAGCGCAAGCCTCAGTGCCCATTCTGTTAGGCACTGTTACTCAGACCCCAGCGATTGCAGCTTTCAAACCACGCCGTTCCGCTTCAGAATGCTGCGAACGGTATTCCGTGAGTGCCCGGTGAGCTGCGCGATTTCCACTTCGCTTAGGCCTGCTTTCTTCGCGCCGGTTACGAGGGGATCCCGCGAGGCGCGCATACGCCCATATTCAGCGAGTCGCTCACGCAGATCATCTTCTGAGGCGTCCTCCCCCTGCGGCCGGTGTGCGCCGGGACCGCTGGTTTCGTAAATGCCGATCAGGTGCGAGCGCCTCGTGCTGTCGCTGTACATGCGGGCACGCTAACCCGTAACAGCCTGCGAATGCACAGTTCTGCGCACCCGTGTTCAGGCTTGCACACGACCATTGCGCCGTTCGAGTGGCCGCGCGCCCACCGTGGGCACACATCCTTGAGCGAAGCGAGTGTTTCTGCCAGATCTGAGACTGCCGCTGCGCTCTCAACCGGGCTCCCTGTGCAGTTCTGCACAGCGCACCCCCCGAGTTGTCCCATCGTCAGCGGAGACCCACCTGTCCCGCCTCTCATCGAAATGAGCCTCGTGTCCTCAGCTCGCCTTGTCGTGGCCATTGACGTCGGCACGCACGCCATCGGTTCGTCCTGGTGCGTTATTTCAGACTCCAACGCCGACCCGGTCAGCCGGAAAATCCACTTCTTCAACCAATGGGAGTCCCAGCCTGCACCGACCGCCAAGAACCTGTCCGCGCTCCTGCTGGACGCCGACGGAGATCTGATCGCCTGGGGGTACGAAGCCCGTCGCCTATGGCTGACTCAAGGAGCCGAACTCCGTGAGAAGGGCGCCCGCTATCACCAGGGCTTCAAAATGGATCTCGGCGCGCATCCGGTGTCAGATCCGGAGAACGCGATCCTGGCCGAGAACGACCCGGCCGAGGAGGAGAGTGCCCCGACAGCGGCGGGTTCCACCAGCTTGAGCGTCGACGAGGTGACGCCGGACTTGCTGTCGACGTTGCTGCGTCAGGTGGTGACGACGACGCTCAGACAGATCACTGCCGCTGGCTACGACGAGGACGATCTGCGCTGGTGCCTGACCGTCCCTGCCTGTTGGAGCGACTACCAGAAGGCGGTAATGCGGGATGTCGCCAAGAACGCCGGCCTCCCCGGCGAGGACGGCCGGGTGCTGCTGTCCCTGGAGCCGGAATCGGCGGCGCACTATGCCCGCGTAAGCGGCGTTCGCGTCATCGGCGAGGACGGCGATGCAGGCGAAGACCTGATGGCGCCCGGGGCTCGCTTCATGGTGGTGGACTGCGGCGGCGGCACCATCGACATCACCGCCTACGAGAACGACGCGGCCGGAAAGATGGTCGAGATCGGCCGCTCGATCGGAGACCGGTTCGGCTCCGATTTCCTCAACCGGGCTTTCGAGGAAAGCCACTTGGCCGAGTGTCTCGGTGACACAGACATCCTGGACGAGATCAGGGACAGCTGCCCCGAGGCCCTGCTCAACCTCATCGACCAGTGGGAACGCGCCAAGCTGCACGTCACCCTCGACCAGGAGGACAGCATCAACCTGCTGATCCCCTCCGCCATCGACCGCCGCATCGGCGCGGCCGCACGCAAGCGCCTGGCCCGGCGCCAGAACAAGGTCAACGATGCCATCGTTCTAACCCCCGCAGACATCCACGCCCTGTTCGACACCGTCGTTCCCGGCACCCTGGACCTGATCGACACCCAGCTGCGGGCGATGGCCGCCACGCGCGGCGAGAACACCAAACCCGACGTCATCCTCCTCGTCGGCGGCTTCAGTAGTTCCCCCTACCTTCAGCAGGCCGTCAAGGAACGCTTCGGTGACCGCGCCCTCGTGATGGTGCCCCCCAATCCCGATATCGCCGTCTTGTTCGGCGCCACCCACTTCTGCTACGACCCACAGACGCGCGCCCGACGCAGCCGGTTCACCTACGGCACCGAGGTGAACAAGCCGTTCAAGGAAGGGGTCGACCCCGAGGACAAGCGGTACGTGACCACTTACGGCCTGGTCACCTGCCGTGATCGGTTCTCCGTGTTCGCCCGCGCCGGAGAGTCCATCGCCACCGATGCCGAGGTGATGCACGGCTACGTCCCGTTGGAGGACGACGTCGACGCCATGGAGTTCGACATCTTCGCCACCAACGACGCCGATCCCCGCTACGTCACCGACCCAGGCTGCGACCTCATCGGCACGGTACGGGTGGACCTCGCTTCCGTCATGCGGTTCCCGCGCAGGGAACGCGCGGTGCGCATCTTCATGAAGTTCGGCGAGACCGAGATCAAGGTGCGGGCCGAGCTCGTCCACGGCGGGCAGAGCGTGGCCACCGAGGTCCGTTTCCACTCCAACTACTGACTAGCAGAGGAGCCATGGACATCATCGGCATCTTCAGCCACGACGCGCAGGAGCGAAGCCGCCCAGCGCCTCCCTCGGCCCGAGCCGCCACCTACGACGCCTTGCCTGAGGACCCGCTGAAGCAGGCCCTCAGGCGGATCGGTCAACTGGAACAGACCGTCAAAGCCGGAGAGCGGCAGCACACCCAGATGGGTCGGTCCATCGAGCGGCTGGAACGCCAGGTGGGAATCCTCCTCGCCGCCCGGCTGGAGGGGCGAGACGACCTGGCCGCAGCCCCGCACGGAGACCATCAGGTCCTCGCCCGCCGCTTCCGCACCCTCATCGAACAGAACTTCCTCACCTTCGCCCGCCGCTACGCCAGCCGGTGCGACCGTGTCCTGGACCGGCCCGCCACGGAACAGACCGCCCGGTTGATCAGCCTGCTCAGCCGACAGCTCTTCGCCGAGGACCAGCCCCTTCCCACGGTCCAGGACACCATCCGCCTTCTACACCTGCCGGAACATGACGGGCACATCGAGGCTGCCATCACCGCTCTGCGCGGACATTGCACCGATCTCGCCACCCGCATCCGCCACGCCGGCCTGGACCATGCCTGGGACTTCACCGCCTCCAGCGGTATCCCTGCCGACCCCGCACGCCAAGACGTCTGGGCCGCCTGCGACGCCCGTGCCCCCGTCAGCTTCGTCGTCTCACCGGCCTACCTGGTCACCGGCCGCATGTACTGTCCGCAACTGGTCTTCACCACGGGGTAGATGGCCGCTTCGACGACACCCCTCGCTGTGCTGTTACTGAAGGGCACAGCGAGGGCACCGCGGTGGTGCCCATCAGTCCAAACGCCTCTAGGAGCCCCGGGAGGATCTGGACGTCGAGCAGCGCGATGACTGCGGCCCGGTCCACCTGTAAGCCCAACTCGAGGGCCGGAGAGGTCGTACGGAACCCCAGCTGCGCGCCTTGCGCGGTTGGCTGCCACATGCGGACCGACCACGGTTTGATACGCCAAAGCACCCCCCTGTATGCCATATGTGGTTGAGGCTGTAGTTCGTTCAGTGCGGTCGGAAACCGCTGGTGGTCAAGCCGCACCTCCGCTCGCCCCGAGGGTGGTGAGTTCGTCTTCGAGGCCCTCCAGGTCATCGAGCAGGCGCCGGATGGCGATCTGGCGCTCGTCCCAGTGCCGCTGTAGATCCGCCTCCGCCTCCCGCGGCAGGTCGTACTCGGCGGTGGTGGCGCCGTAGAAGCTGAACAGCATGTACAGCAGCGCGATCCGCGCGCAGGCCTGTACTTCCCGCATGGGGAGACTGGGGTGCTCCGAGCGGTAGGCCCTGACCATGGCCAGGGCGCAAGTGGCCCACTCGGTGCTGGTGGCGACGGTACGAGGGTCGAACGCCGCGCGCCCCAACTCCCAGGCCGGCGTCGCGCTGGCGCAGCGGAAGTCGATGACGCCGGTGACGGCGTCGGCGAGGGTGATCAGGTTGGTGCGGGTGAGGTCCGCGTGCAGCGCCTGTTCCACCAGCGTGTCGGGGACATGCTCCCGCAACTGGAGGATGTGGGCCCGTAGGTCCGCACGCCGCTGGTCGAGGTCAACTCGCAGTTGATCCAGCCGGTCGTGGCCTTGGCGCGTGGCCCTGGCCATCACGATGTCGCACTTCGCCACGGCGTCCTCGACGGGCTCGGTCCTCCAGCGGGTGTGCTGCACGCGCCTGGGGAGCGGGTACGCGGCGAGCGCACGGTGCATGCGCCCCATGACGACGCCGATGTGCTCGGCGAGGGGGACCGTCATCGCCGATGCCGTCACCCGGCCAGGAGCCTCGTCGACCACGGCCCATGCGCTGCCTCCGGCGATGGTGACCAGGTTGTCGTCGGCGTCAGGCCACACCCGGGGAACGGGGAGCCTCGCTGCACGGCAGTATTCCGACATGTCCCACGCGCTGCGTGCCGGGTCCAGGTCGGCCATCGAGCGGTACTGCTTGACGAACAGCCTCAGCCCGTCGTCCGTCAGGACTCGCCGGTTGATGGTGTCCGTGCCCATGTGCACCGGTTCCACGACGTCGGCGACCAGCCCGTACCGGTCTTCCAGTACTTCGGCGGTCAGCGTGTCACCCCAGCCTGCTTCGTCCATACGGATCACCGGTCTCCACGTGCGGACGGACGGGGAGCCATGAGGACGGCGAAGGCGTTCACGCGCGCCACCCGCCCCACACGCTCCTGCCGGTCTCCCGGCGCAGGTTCTCCAACATGGTCTGCGCCTCGTCGACCAGGCCAATGTCGCGGTGCTTGATCCCCCAGTCCAGAGAGTCCAGGGCATCCAGTGCCGCGTATGCCCGGCACGCGCTCTGTTCCTCCTCGGTGAGGGGGCGGCCGTATCCGTGGTGGAAAGCAGCGTCGAGGTCGGGGCGGTGGCACAGGATCCGGTAGCGCAGCCGACTCATGTCGCGGTAGGCGGCGGACCGGAGTTCGGCCCGCTCGAAGTCGATGACCCGCAGGCGCTGCTCGGTCTCGTCCCACATCCAGTTCTTGGGCATGTAGTCGCCGTGCTGGGACACCTGGGGCAGGCGTGGAGGAGCTTCCTTGGCGAGCATGCGCACCATCGCGACGTCGTGCTCTGGCGCGTGCGCCGCCGTACGGTCCATCAGCCGGGCGACCTCCTCGTCCCATGACTCCTCGGTCGCTTCCGGCATCGGCTCGTCGGCTGCCGCGGTGTGGAACCGGGCGAGCAGTTCACCGGCGTGCTCGTAGGCCGCCCGTTCCTGCTCGGCCGGCAGGCGCAGCGTGTCGAGGCCGCGCCCGGGAACGGCGGTGACGAGGACGGTGCGCGTCTGCGTGTCCGCTGAGACCAACTCGGGTGCGTTACCCGGGCCCAGGGCAACCGTCCAGTTCCGGTACGCGTGCACCTCGCGTCGATGGAGTTTCGGGCCCGCGTGGAGCTTCCCGAACCACCTTTCGCCGCTAGGCCCGTTGACCTCCCAGACGGAAGGCCGGATGTCTCCGGGCCGAAGGTGCTCGGCGACCACCGCGTACGTGTCGGTCACCGACTCCACCAGGTGGTGGAGCGCGCTGGGCATGTCGGTCACTGTGCGCCCTTCCGCTCGCCGGGCCGTCCGGACGTACCACGATGAGTGACAATCCGGACGCGCTCAGTGTCATGTTGTGGGTGAGTAGCTTGCCAAGGGCCACTGACAATGCGGCCTGAACTGGTCACCTTTGGTTGGGGACACGGTTGGCGGGTCGGGCGGGCAGTCATGGGAACCAGAGATCCTTCCGGGAGGAGCAGGTCACGCGCGCGCCAGCCACCGCTGCCGCTCGGCATCGGTGACCAGCGGGTGATGGTGGTCGATCTCCAACTGGGCGAGGTGGGCGTAGTGGGCGACCACCTCGGTGCCGAAGGCGTCCTCCGCGAGGGCGCTGTTCCGGAAGGCATGGAGCGCCTCTTGGAGGGTGGGTGGCACCGCTGTGCCCTCCGCGTCGTGGGCGTTGCCGGTCGTAGCCGCACCGAGGGCGAGCTGCTGCTCGACGCCGTGGTCGATGGCCGCCAGGACCGCCGACAGGGCCAGGTACGGGTTGGCGTCCGCCCCCGGGACGCGGATCTCCAGGTGCAGGCCGTCTCCGTATCCGACGACACGGACCGCGCAGGTGCGGTTGTCGTAACCCCACGTCATCGTGGTGGGCGCGCACGAACCGGACACGAACCGCTTGTAGGAGTTGATGTTCGGCGCGTACAGCGGGGCCAGCTCCGGCAGGGCGTCGACGAGTCCGGCGACGGCCTGGCGCGCGATCCGCGAAAGGCCGCCGTCGCCGGGCTCGTTGAACTGGCTGATGCCGCCCCTCCACAGCGACACGTGCAGGTGGAGGCCGCTCTGTATGCCGGTCGCCGGAGCCGCCATGAACGTGGGCGCCAGCCCCGCCCCTGCCCCCAGGACTCGGACCGCGTGCTTGAAAAGCAGGTGCCCGTCGCAGGCGGCGAGCACCCCGCCGTACGGGAAGGTGACCTCCACCTGGCCCGGGGCACCCTCGGTCTTGATTGCCTCCAGGGGAAGGCCGGCCCCGGCAAGCGCGCGCTGTAAGCGGCGGAAGAACCGGTGCGCACCAGGCGGGTGATCAAGCGCGTAGTCGAGGTTCTCCGTCGTAAGAGGCCTCAGCCCTTGGTGTCCGGACCCGGCGACCTCCGCGTACGTGCCCTGGTAGAGCACGAACTCGGTCTCCAGCCCTGCCTTGACGTGCAGGCCGTGCCGGGCCAGGCGCGTCAGCTGCCCCTGGAGTATCTGGCGGGGTGCGACCTCGATCGGTGTGCCGTCATGGTGCACCGCGTCGCCCAGCACGACGGCGGTCCCCTCCATCCAGGGCAGTGTCCGCAGCGTCGACAGCGCCGGACTGACGGCCAGGTCCTGGTAGCCGGTCTCCCACGAGGCCAGCGCGAAGCCGGGTACGGGGTTCATGTCGACGTCCGTGGCGAGCAGATACGCGCAGAACTCGGCCCCGTCGTGGGCGACGTTCCTGAGGAAGTGCCGAGCGTCGTACCACTTCCCC
Source organism: Streptomyces sp. NPDC057280 (assembly GCF_042668605.1). NCBI lineage: Bacteria > Bacillati > Actinomycetota > Actinomycetes > Kitasatosporales > Streptomycetaceae > Streptomyces > Streptomyces sp. NPDC057280. The sequence goes on along the minus strand of NZ_JBHUYR010000014.1, from coordinate 6,274 downwards.
TTCAGCCTCCCCTGGAGGTCGGGAAGGGCCAGCAGCACCGTCCGTATCCGGCACGCCTTGACCAGGTTCCGAAGGTCAGTCAGAGAGAGCTGACCTTCCGAGCGGCCGTGCGGCGAGGAGGTGCGCTTGGTAGCGAGGCGGGCGACGGACCCGTTAGTCGAAGAGGACTCGGTCATTAGACGACCTCGTCCTCGTACGTGCTCGCCGAATGGTCAAAGCTCTGGGCGGGCACCTCGTACGACCGCTTCCCCTTGAATCGCCACGAGATCCAGGCCAGGACGAGGACGGATACCAGCGCGATCGGCGCGTAGTTGAAGGAGTCGACGCTCACCAACGCGTCGCCCTCAGGGCGGGTCTGCGGCAGACAGAAGAGCACGGTCACGAACCCCACCCAGACGACGGCGGCGGTGCCGACCGTCACGCCCCACCGGCCGAGGTTCCACGGGCCGGGCCGGAACAGGTGCCGGTTCTTGATCCGGAGGTAGATCGGTATGGCGTAGGCCGGCGTGATGCCAATGACGTTGATGCTCGTGATCGCCGTGTACGCGGTCGTGCTGTACAGGCTCGGCAGAGCCAGCACGAAGGGCACTGCGACCGCGAGCCATACGGCGAAGACGGGAGTCTGGGTGCGGCGGCTCAGGCGACGCCAGGTGTTGGAGAAGGGCAGGGCGCCGTCCCGGGAGAACGCGAACACCATGCGGCTGGCCGAGGCCAGGCCCGCGTTAGCGCAGAACAGCTGCGCCACGATGATCACCAGCAGCAGGGCCTTGGCGGCCGTCGGCCCGAGCGCGTCGAGGAAGATCTGGGCGGGGGGAACGCCGGTCGCGCTGCCCATGGTTCCGGCGTAGTCCTGGATCGCGAACAGCATCCCGGCGAGCAGCACGAAGCCGACGACCCACGACCAGAAGATCGAGCGGACGATACCCCGGGCGGCGCTGACCTGCGCGTGCTCGGTCTCCTCGGAGAGGTGGGCGGAGGCGTCGTAGCCGCTGAAGGTGTACTGGGCGAGCAGGAGTCCCAGCAGCCCCACGTAGAGGGGGTTGCTCCAGCCCGTGTGGTTGGTGAACTCGCCGAACACGAAGCTCGCCGGCTGGTGGTGGGAAGGGACGAACGCCAGCGCCCCGACGATGACCGCGACACCGGCGAGGTGCCACCAGACGCTGATCGAGTTCAGGATGCTGACCAGGCGCACGCCGAACAGGTTCAGTGTGGCGAGCAGCAGCAGGATGACCGCGAAGATCACCATCGTCCGCTCCGGGGTAGGGGTGAAACCCCACTGGAGGTTGAGCCACGCGCCGGTGAACAGGGCGGTGCCGTAGCAACCGCCGGCCATTCCTCCCATCAGACCGAGCAGGTTGAGCCAGCCGGTCCCGTAGCCCCAGCGGGGGCCGCCGAGCTTGTTGGCCATGAAGTACAGGGCGCCGGACACCGGGTAGGCGGAGGTGACCTCGGCGAGCGCGGCACCGACCATCAGCACCATCAGACCCACCAGGGTCCAGCCCCACAGCATGACGGCCGGGCCACCCGTGGCGAGGCCGAAGCCGAAGAGGGTCATGCACCCGGACAGGACGCTGATGATCGAGAAGCTGAGCGCGAAGTTCCCGAACGGCCCCATGCGTCGGGTCAGCACAGGCTCGTAACCGAGTTCCCTCAGGTAGGCGTCATCGGCCTTCTGTCGCTGGGCGCGGTGGTGCGGAGTTGGGCGAGACACAGGTCAACCTCCGTAGGGAGCGAGAAACAACCGAATGGACAGGTGCATGCCAATTGACATTGAGCGGGCGTCAGCGGACGACTACGGGTGCGGCCCAGCGCGAGGCCTGCGCTTCCGGGAGAAAGAGAGAGACTCAGCGCGCGCCCGAAGCAGCAGCGCTTCCCCGGGGTCCGCCGCTGCCGCGCCGTCATGCACAGAGGCCCAGGGCTCACGCGCCACGTACGGGCCCATAGCCTCGAAGACCTCGGACGCTTCGAGGTACTGGTGACCAGCCCACAAGGCGTAGGCGAGATGGTTCAGGTCGGACACCGAGCACAGCCCGGGAGGCGCCTTGCGAAACCAGTCGTGGAAGGCGTTCAGTGTGTAGCCGAGCGCGGGATCCTCCGCCCACTGCCGCCGCCAGAGCGGATCCGTCCGGGCACGACGCTGCTCGATCTGCGCGTACGCGGGCAGAAGCAGCAGGGGCGAGCCGACCGGCCTCTGCCCCGCCACCGACCAGGCGAAGTCGACGACCGCCGCCAACGAGGAAGCCCGCAGACCATCGAGGGAAAGCAGGAACTGCAGTACGCGATGGTAGGCCTCGCGGTTGTACGGATCACGCTGGTTGACCTCATGGAGGAGTCCCCAGGGGCCGCTGGGGAGCATCGGCTCGGCGGACCGCATCCGGTGCTCCTGACGTAGCTGCTGTGCGTCGACCTGGGCCAGGGCCACCAGGCACACCCACGGCACGGGATCGTACGGAGCACGACGAGCCGCCAGCAGCGCCGCACGCCGCGCCCGCGTCTCGAACTCCAGGGTTCTCGGGTGCTGTTGACGGTGCGCACGCAGCGTCCTCTCGACCGCGACACGTACAGCCATCAGCTGCGCGTCGTAGCTGTCGGGCTCCTCGGCGAGCCAGACGTCGACCACGTCGGACCGGGCGGCGGCCACGGCCAGTAACTGGGTGCGTGACGTTCGCAGTGTCCAGTGCGTGCCCGTCTTCCCCAGCAGTTCGCGCGCCGACTTCCAACGCCCCGCCTGAAGTTCGACCAGGGCCACACGTAGGGCGTCGTCATGGCCGGCGGGGTGATAGACGAGACGCATCAGACTCCCTCGCCACGGACCAAGAGCGGCTGGCGAACGGGATCGGAACCCTTCGTCCGATGCGGACGGGCTGTGCGAGCGGACGCGATCTCCGAGTTGGACGTGAATGTCATCAGGGCCTCAGGCAGGTTGGGGGAAGGGCCGCCAAGTGCATGGGGCGGACCGCCGGCCGAGCGGGGAAGAGGAATCCGAAGCCGAGTCGGGTCCCTAGAAGCGAATCTGTCCGATCATGTCGGCGACGCCGGTCATGAACCGGTTGATGCTCGGGGCCACGGAAGTGCTCGCCAGAAAGAACCCGAAGAGCACGCACACGATCGCGGGTCCGGGTTTCACGGACTTGCCGCGGACCAGAACGATCACAAGGATGCCGAGCAGCAGCACGAGGGAGATACTCAGAGCCATCAGGAAGCCGTCTCCTCGGCGGTCCCTCGCCGCTCCCGGCGAGCCTGGCTCAGCGCTTGGCGCAGAGCATCGGGGCGTGTGAGCGCCCGCGGGCCGCGGGGGAAGACGTGCCAGTGCATCCCCGGAGGTGTCGTGCTCTCGGCGGACGGCACGACGACGTGGCACTTCTGTCCCAGCGCGACGGTTCCCGGCTCCTCCCAGCGGGCCGCAGTACCCACGGGAACCAGGAAGTACAGCCGGGGCTCCGGACCGCCGTGGTCCAGGATCACCGGACCGACCGGCTCGTCCCCCTCCTGGAGGATCTCGATCGCGCGCTGGCCCACGGCCTCCACGGCGCGCACGGCATCCCACCACTCCCCCGCCGAGCACAGCTCGGGCTCCTCGCCGATGGGCATCCAGCGCGGCGGGTTCGCGCGAGCCGCGGGATTGTCGTCGGACATGGAAAAGGCCTCCTCACCACTGCGTGTGAGGAGACCATTCCATTCAGCAAGCTGTCCTGCGCGGACAGCTTGTCCGTGGGCTCCGCTCGCCAAAGCCCTTGACACAACCTCAGGTTGTGCTAATGCCAGTCCAACTACCGAACGCGGACAGCTCGTTGGAGGGATGAGCGTCCATCCTGAGCAGCGCCGCAGTGGTCTCGCGAACGGACGGGTGGAACCGCGTGTGGTTGGGCGCGACCTTCCGTGCGCGCTTGAGGTCCGCGAAGGCACCGTCCCGGTCGTTCTCCGCGAGCTTCGCGGAGGCCACGTCGATGAAGTGGTGGCTCGACCGCTCGCCGACGGTCGTAGCGGGCGGCGCCCACTCACCGCCGGAAGTCGGAGACCATTCAACGAGACGGGCGAGGGCCTGCTCGGTGTCGCCCGTGTCGATCATCGCGTGCACCTCGTGGATGCGGATGTTCGTCGGACCGAACGACATTTCGTACGCGAGCGAGTCACGGTTGCCTGCCATGGCCGCGACCTGCTCCGCCTCCCTCAGGTAGTCGTCGGCGCGGTCGGCGTTGTTCTCGCGGGCTTCGAGTACGGCCAGCTTCAGCAGCAGCGCGCCGTCGACGGCGAGCGCGTCCTGGGTGAAGGAGCGTTCGGGCTGGACCCGCTCCAACTCGGTTCGCAGCCCGAGGAGTTTGCGGCGGGCAGGCGAGTACGCACCCTGGCGCAGCATCGCTCCCGCGACAAGGTAGCCAGCCGTGAACTGCATCAGCGGGTCGCCGGAGTGGTCGGCCGCCCAACGGACGCGTTCCAGGGCCGTGTTCGAGAGGTCGTGGTGGCCCATCTTGTGGGCCAGGGAATTCACCGCGCGATAGGCGCGTGCCAGGTGCCAGAACGCCTTGGCCCGATCGCCATTGTCGCCAGCGAGGGCCACATGCGTCAGCTCGGTGATGATCGGCGGCAGCAGGGGGCCCATCGGGGCATAGCGTGCGTCGCGGCGCAGGGCCGCCACCTGGTCGACCTCCGAGGCGAGCACGGGAAGCGCCCGCGGAGCGATCTCCAGGTCGTCGGGGCTGTCGTAGCAGAGCAGAAGACGGCGGAGCTCGGGTATGACGGCGTGGACGCCGTCCTCCGCCTCAGGCTCGCCGTAGTACGGCTGGCCGGTCAGGACCTCGGGACCGAAGCGCAGCGCCTTGGCGAGAGCCAGTACCAGCGAGGGTGAAGCCTTGCGCGCGCCCGACTCCAACTTCTGCACGTAGCTCGGGGAGACCGCGACCTTCTGTGCCAGTTGGGCGGCAGACAGTTTCCGTGTCCTACGAGCGATACGGAGACGGTCTCCCAGCGTCAGGTTTTCACTCATCGGTGGACCTGTCCCTTCGCGATGAAGCACTTCGATCAGAGTACGGATAATGTCCAAGCCTGCGCCCTTGGTCGCCAACTGTTAACAGAGCCGATGGCCCCGCGCCCGAGACGTGGATTCGTGACAGCGGCCCGAAGCGGCTTGCCGTCGCTTCCTGATCCGCCGATCACACGACCGAAACGGGGCATGTCTGGATGAAGCGGACGAGAAATGAGTAGGGCCATCGCCTGACAGTCAAGAGGTCAGCGTCGAAGTACCTACGGACAGATTGTCCGCGCGAATCCAGCCGTGTCGGAAACCCTCCCTCGCCACTGGCCGCGGACAGTAGCCAGGCACTCACGTTGACATAATCGGCGCGGCTGGATCCACGTACTCTCGCAGCCACAGGGTGGTCCCGGTCAAGGGCAAGGAGTCGGGAGTGGCTGAAGCCGAACAGTTCCTCGTGTTGTGGGACATCGACCGCACGCTGTTGTACGTCGGTGAGATCGATCGGCAGGTCTACCGCGAGACCTTCGCCGAGATCGTCGGGCGGCCCCGCAAAGCGGCTTCCGGCCCGGGGAACCGGCGTCACCATGCCCCTCGCGATCCGATCCCTGCTCCTGGACAACGGCGTGCCGACATCGGACGTTCCCCGGCTGCTGCCGCGCATGGTCGAACTCCTGCCGGAGCGGCTCGCGGCGCATCGGGAAGACCTGCGCCAGCAGGGCGTGCTCATGCGGGGCGCCGTATCGGCCCTGAAGGCCGTGCACGAGCAGCCGCTCTACGTGCCGACCGTCGTCACAGGGAACCTCAAGCCCAACGCGCAGTTGAAGCTCGAGGCCTTTGGGCTTGATGCCTTCCTGGACACCGAGATCGGCGGATACTCCTCGGATGACGAGCACCGGCCCTCCCTCGTCGCCGTCGCGCAGAAGCGGGCTCAGGCCAAGCTCGGGACAGCTTTCACGAGCACCAACACCGTCATCATCGGAGACTCCCTCGAAGATGTCCGCACCGGTATCGAAGGCGGGCTTCGGTGATCGGCATCGCGTCCGGCAAGGCCACCGCCCACGAACTGGCCTCAGCGGGAGCCGACGCAGTACTCGACAGCCTTGAGGACGTACTGCGGCTGTTGTCCGAAATCGCGACGGTGACGCGCACTTTCGGTGAGAGGTGACAGCCAATCAAGCGGAGATGCGACTCTCCTCGCTGTCCAGCGGGTCACGTCCGCTGGAGTGGTGTATTGACGGCCACTCGGTGATCTCTTCTTTGAGGCTATGCGGTGAGTTCGGTGGGCAGGTCGGTGTCGTCGGT
>NZ_JBHUYR010000013.1:0-202973 GCF_042668605.1 Streptomyces sp. NPDC057280 | reverse complement strand
AGCCGGTGGCCGTTCATCTATGCGGGCACCATCCCAACGCCGGAGCAAACCCCCGGATCAGGTCGAACCCGTACACCACTTCCCTGGACGCAACCGTCCAGCGCTGCCCTCTCTCTGCCGCTCCGAGATCAATCCACCGAAGCACGCTCAGCCACGATGCGCCTGCGCTCAGACCTCGGGCCGGTGATCGAGGGATCTGCTCTGCCGAACGCCGTTGCGCCCTGAGGCGCTGGAGATGACGATCACACAGGTGGTCCGCATCGCCCCTTGCACTTGCGCTTCACTCTCGTATCGGCTCGTAGGACATCGTGGCCCCCATGAGCACAGTGGAAACGGAGAACCTCAATGAGCACTTACGCCAGCCCACTTGTCGACGGTGCAACCCCGATGAGCGCCTACGAGGGGCAGGTTTGGAACGCGCTCAACGAGCACTGGCAGCGCCGCAACAACCGCCGTGGGCTGCCGAACTGGGCGAGCACCGCGCTCAGTCGCACCGGCGAGGTCGCCGGTAACGCCGCGAGACGGGTGACGGACGCCGTACCAGAGGCGGTCTCGGAGCCGATACGTCGCGCAGGCGACGCGGTCGCCGACAAGGCCATGAGACCGGCTCTCGCAGGCGCTGCGGCGTTGCTCGAACTGGTCAACGAGTCGGCCATGGAGCTCAACGACCCGAAGAGCGTCGAGAAGATCGCCCGCAAGCGAGGTCTCGAACTCGACAGTTTCACCGAACTACGGAAGCAGGACCTCAAGTTCTGCGACCGCCTGCTGACCCGCAACACCCTCAAGTGGCGCACCGCAGGTGCGTTCGAAGGCGGCGCCATGGGCGTGCTGGCGTTGGTCCCAGTCGCCGGTATCCCCGCCGCGATGACGGCGGACATCCTCGTCGTCCAGGTACTGAGCACGTCGATCGCCTCGCGCATCGCGTACTCGTACGGCTACGACGCCAAGGACCCCGAAGAGCAGGTCTTCATCCAGCGCCTGGTACGCCGTTCCTTCATGGCGCAGGCGGCGAAAGCCGAGCCGTTGCGTGACACTGCCCGTGCCGCGCACGCCCTCAAGGGCCGCGTCAACTGGTCGCAGAAGCTCCGCCAGGACCATCGCCTCGTGGCCGCCCTGGAGAAGCTGATGCAGCAGCTCGGCCCCGCCGGCTCCAGGGTGCCGGTGCAGAACGTCGCCAAGGTCGTGCCGTTCGTGGGGATTCTCGTCGGCGCAGGCATGAATGCCGCCGTCCTCGGCAGGGTGGCCGCCGACGCCCAGCGGTACTGCCAGACCCGATTCCTGTGCGAGAAGTACGGCCTGCCGCTCCCGGCCGCACTGGCGACGGACAACGAGGACGACGCCCCCCAGACCGACGCCCCATAGGTCAGAGCCGCCGCTGGGTCCAGGATGCGGCCTCAGCGGGCCCCCACAGTCGAGGTGTGGTGTTCACCAAACTCGGAGCCTCCGCCTGACCCACCACGCGCATACCGCCGGGTCCGGGCAGGGTTTGACTAACCCGCCCAGAAGCGTGCGCAGTAGCGCAAGTCGGCGGGCTCAGGCTGGGCCGAACGAGGGCGCCCTGACCGCAAGCCGGATCGGCGACTAGATCCGCTTCTATGGCAGGGAGTTCGCACCATAGACGCGCGTTCGCGCAGGAGATCATTGAGCACACGCACAGGAGACGTCGGGGACAGGGCCAGCCGCGCGTCGAGTGCTGTCTCCCACTGCACGGTCAACCCGAGCATCAGTCGCTGGCGCATGCCGGGGGTGACGTGGGCGTAGCGCGCCGAGACGGAGCTGTCGATGTGGCCCATCCGTTGGTCCATGAGGACCCTCTCCGTGCCGAGGTCCTCCATCACTGTCCGGTGGGTGTGGCGGAGGCCGTGGGGTGTAAGGCCCTTGGCGATCGGGAGCCAACAGGCGTCGGCCCGGTCACTGGCCGCGCGCCCTCGGACCGGAACACCAGGCCACGGCTCGCCGAGAAGCGGAACGGGGCGGGATTCTTGCGGCGCCTTCTTCGGGTACCAGCCCGAGACCGCCGGGGTGAACAGCCACGTCGCGAAGCCGTTTCGGCGCCAGTGGGCCGCATGCTCCGACACCACGCCGCCTCGCACGAACCGCAGGTCGGACATGGCCTGCTCCACCCTCAGCCGCTTGGCCTCGGTGACACGGTCGGGATGGTTGAGGACGTTGGACACCGTGCCCGTGGAGACTTCGGCATGGCGTGCGACGTCGACGAGCTTCGCGCCCTGGTGGCCGCCGGTTCGGGTAGTGCCCTGGCCACGGAAGACGTAGGCCTTGCCGTGACACAGGCAGGGTTTCGGCTTCGTTCGGGCGACGTGCTTGGCGACCAGTGCCGCCAGCCAGTCCATCGAGTCGATGGTGCGGTAGCTGTCATCCTTGGGCGGGCAGCGCACCAACTCACCGGTATCGAGTTCGTACAGCTGCCACTCGACACGGACGGAGCTCGGGCGGGCGAATTCCGTTTCCAGGCCGACGATCTCGCCCCAACGCATGCCGGTGTACCCCTTCAGGACGACGGCGACGAACTCGTCATCGCGGCCGGATAGCAGAGCGGCCCGTTCGGCGGTCAGCAGGATGCCGAGTGCATCGGTGACGACCTTCTCCGGACCGCGGTTGCGGGAGCGGCCGGCTCGCTTGCCGCGTCCGCGCCGTCTCGCGGCAGGGTTGGTCGTGATCAGACCCTCGTAGATCGCGTCTTCGAAGATCACATGGAGCGTCGCTCGCCACGTCCTGACGCTGGAAGCCGCGTAGACGGCGTTCTCCTTCTTTTCCCACAGGTCGACGTCCGTGCGCAGGATGCTGGCGAGCGCCTTGTCCTCAAAGTCGGGGAGCAGGTGCTCCTCGATGTGGCGCTTGTAGTTCTGCATGGTCGAGGCGGCCAGGTCCTGTGCCTCGTACCAGCGTTTCGCGTATTCACCGAAGGTCTCCTGACCGGGTGATGGCTCGGGCCGGCCACCGCCCCGGTCCTTGTTCTCGGCCATGGCCGCGGTCCGTCGCACTTCGCCCTCGTCCCTGACGATTCCGAGCGTGGGCATCTACGTCCTCCTCCCGCGCGAACTCATGGCTCACGCAGGCTCCCCGCGGAACTCCAAGGCCACGTCGACACGCCGGAGAAGATCACGCGAAGAGACCGAACAAGGGCACACGAAGGGTGCGGAGATCAGCGGAGAGGGTTTGCGACGGTCTCAACACGCTCCGCCGTCGACTTTCAACCAGCATTCGCCAGGCCACCCGGCAAGACCTCGTCGCGCCTCCAGAGCGCATCCTCAAGGGGCAGCGAATGTACGGCCCGAGCAATCTCCACCAGCCTGGAGCGATCGCCTAGAACTCTTGACGCCCCCCAACTCGCCTTCAAACAAAGCCTGTTGCTGTCAATAGGTCGGCGGCGAATTCCTGCGGACACTTTGTCCGCTCGTCGCACTCGCGTAGTGGAATCGTCTCTTCACGCTCCGTTGCACGACTTTCCGACGGACCACACCACCTATGCGCGACCCAGGTGTCTCACCGTCCGAGTCAGCGTTCTCCCCCGCCCATCCCGCACTGGAGGAGTGTTCCCATGGCAGCGCGTATACGCAGCTCAGAGGACGTGGCCCCCGTTCCGGCCAACCAAACGGCCCCCCTCCAGCAGCAGACAGGTGCGGAAGGAACCGCTGGGCTGTCCACTGCCACGCTCTCGCCGACGATCGCCGTCGCGCTGCATGACGGCTACTACGGGTGCACATCGGGCACAGGCTTCAGCAACAGGGCCTTCCTTGAGGTACTCGCGCGGGCACTGCCGCGAGGGCGCCTCCTGGTCATGCCCGTACACATCTCACGCTCCGACCCCAGTTACGACCCCGTGTGGGTGACCGAGACGGAGGGAATGCTGCGGCACTCCGGGGCCGAGGTCCTTCCGGTTCCGGGTGGTCGAGCGGCGACCGCCGCCCTCGCGGGCTGCGAAGCACTGTGCGAGCGGGTCACGGAAGCCGCCCGAGAGCGCCTTGCCGATGTCTCCATGGCCCAACTGATCGGCCTGGACATCCCCTTCCTCGGGCTCGGGCCGCATCGGCGCTCCGACGATCCGTTCAGTCTCCTTCTCCTGCCTCGGTCAACGAGTGAGCTCGCCTCACCGGAGGACCGGCGCCGCATCCGCTGGGAACACGAGGGACTGACAGCGGCGGTGCGTGGCGGGGCACTCGTCGCCGCCATCTCGCACCACATGCGCGGTCATCTTGAGCAGGTCTACGGCGTCCCGCGACGTGCGGTGGTCGACCTCCCCAACGGCCTGCTCCTGAGCGACCACGAGGACGCGGCGCCCGCCCCGTTGCCGCCGCGTGCCGAAGCAGGGTTCCTGCTGGCCATGGGCCGGGCGGTGGAGAGCAAGGGCTTCGAGGACCTGCTGGAAGCTGTCCGCATCCTCGGTACGCGAGGCGATCGGGTGCCGCACCTCCTGCTCGCACCCGCGACGCACACGGAGTCCCTGACCAGCTACCAGCAGCGACTCCAGGCGATGGTCCGGGACTACGCGATCGACGCGACGTTCCTACCTCGGTTCTCCCCGCAGTATCGCTCGTGGCTGCGGAGCCCGGCCCTCCGGGGAGTGGTGGTGCCTTCCCGAGCCGAACCTTTCGGAAGGATCCCCCTCGAAGCCTTCGCCTCGGGCGCCGCGCCGGTGGTCGCGACTCGGGCGGGCGGGCTCACGGAGACCGTCGTCGACGGACTGACCGGGTTCACGGCGGAAGCTCGTGACCCCATAAGCCTCGCTCACGCGATCAGGCGGGCGCTCCACATCAGTGCCCAAGGGCGTGAGCAGATGCGTGCGTGCGGCCGAGCACTGCTCACGGCTCGGCACGACTACGAAGGCACGATCCGCTCCTACCTGCGCCAGCACGTCCCTTGGGCGATAGCGCCCAGCGCCCCCTCGGGGAGCGGAGCGTGACAACAACCACGGCGCTGCTCGCCCTCAACTCCCCCTATCCCTTCTGGCAGTTATCCGATCGACACGCTGGACAGTTACAGGCCGCCTTTCCCGACGTCCGCTTCCGCGTCGCCCCCGAGCGCGACATTCCTGACGAGATCCGCACCGCTGACGTCTATTTCGGCTGGTCCTTCGGCCGGGAGTGGCTCAATGCCTCCCCAAGGCTCCGCTGGACAGCCACCCCGTCCGCAGGCGTCGATCACTGGCCGGTCGCCGCGCTCGATGCCGCGGGCGTCACGGTCACCCGCGGATACGGCTACCACGGGAGGCCGATGGCCGAGCACGCGATCGGGCTACTTCTCGGCTTCTCGCGGGGCCTGTTCACGAGTACACGGCTCCAGACCAGGTCCGCCTGGTGGAAGGACGACCTCGCCAGCAGCTTCTTCGACCTGTACGGCGAGACGCTCACGATCGTCGGCTGCGGTTCCGTCGGCCTCCGCCTCGCCGAGGTGGCGCAGGCCGTCGGAATGCACGTCATAGGCGTACGGCGTAGCCCTCCGCACTCCGAACCCGGCGGGATCGAATGGGTGCCGGCACACCGCGTTGATGAAGCACTCCCGCGCTCACGCGCCGTAGTCAACCTGCTTCCCGCGACCGCCGCGACGCACGGCTTCTTCGACGAGAGCGCCTTCAAGGCGTGCCGCCCCGGGACGGTCTTCATCAACCTCGGGCGGGCCAGCACCGTCGACCACGACGCACTCCTCGACGCCCTCGACCAGGGCCCGCTCGCCGGTGCCGCCCTCGACGTGCAGCCGCGCAAGCCGCCGGCGCTCGACGATCCGCTCCGCCACCACCCGCGGATCGTGCTCACGCCGAAGAGCGCCGTCTTCAGCCACACCTACATGGACGAGGCGGTCGCCTTCTTCATCGACAACCTCCGGCGTTTCGTCGCCGGCCAGCCCCTCAACGGTGCTGTCACCCCAACCCACGGAGGGACACATGACCCCCACTGACCAGCAGTCCGCCAGGACCGACCTGTTGCGGCGGTTCGCCGAGTCGGGTCGGAACCACCCCTACCTGGCGTTCACGCTCAACTCCATCTGCAACCTCGACTGCGTCTTCTGCAAGCCCCGGTGCATGCCCGACTACGGACACAAGGACAAGACGCTCACGATCTCCGACTACGCGGGCATCGCGAACGAGGCCGGGCTCTGGGGCATCCGGAAGGCTCACTGCTCGGGCGGGGAACCGACGCTGCGTGCCGACATCCTCGACATCATCAGCGCGCTCTCCGAGGGACTCGGCGACAGGGCGACCATCGGCATGACCAGTCACGGCAACCTGCGCCGCGGCCTGACCGTGGACGCGCTGCACGATGCCGGGCTCACGTACCTGAACATCAGCCTGCACAGCCTCGATCCCGAACGGTCCACCGAGATCATGGGCGGCGGTGACCCACGAGTCTCCCGCGCCACAATCGACCGTGCACTCGAACTCGGCCTCAAGGTCAAGATCAACTGTGTGCTCCAGCGGTCGTACCTGGACGACGCCTTCGGTGTCGCCGAACTCGCCAAGCGACTCCCCATCGCCGTACGGCTGATCGAACTGCAGCGCATCGGACCGGCGGAGGCACTGTTCCCCACCGAGTTCGTGCCCGAGGCGGAGGTCCGCGAACGCCTCCACGCCTGGTTCGAGCAGGCCGGCGAGATCTCCCGCACCGATCTGGGAGTGCGAAGCCCGGGACGGTACATGCGGCCGCCCGGCTGGGCGGGCTCCATCGGGTTCATCTCCAACTCCTCCTGCGCGACCTGCTCCGACGCCAACCGCATCAAGGTCACGCCCACCGGCATCGCTCGGCCCTGCATCCTGCACAACCGTGACATCCCCCTGAAGCCGCACCTCGCGAACGGCACCATGGCCGACGCCTACGCCCACCTCTTCAACGCCATGCTCGAACGGGACAGCAACGACGCCTGGCAGGGCTTCCACTACGTCGACTACGACCTCCGCTGGGACCGCATGGAACGGCCGGAAGGCGTGCCCGTGCTTCCCCTGCTACCCGTGGCCAGCGGTACGGGTGGGGGCTGCTCGCTCCGCCGACCCGGCGGTGAGCCCGCGTGACCACGGTCCGTTCCACCACGTCGTACGTGCGGCTCGGCGTCATCTATGCCGAGCAGTTAGCCGCTCAAGGCGTCACCACGAGCATGCTCACGCACAAGTGGCAGGCCGACGACCTCATCGCACCGCACTCGGACATCGACATCCGCGTCATCCTCGACCAGACCCCCGACTCGTGGTGGGAGTGGAACGAGCAGCTGGCCGCCGCCCATCACCGGGCGGTGCTCCTGGACCCGGCCCACAGCCGGCTGCTCGAACATCCGCCCGGATTCGCGTTCACCGACGGCGAGCTAGACCGGAACCAGGTGTCACCGGCCGAGATCTCCACCTGGAGCCTGGTCACGGGGAGCGCGGCCACTCTCGGGCGGTGGCAGTCCCGTGCGCGGATGATGCCGTGGAGTCGCGCGGACGAGAGGTTCTACCGAGGGATCCTCGACGCTCGGATCGGAGGTCGCTACCAACTCGACAAGGACAGCACCGACAACGTCCATCACGACCTCGACGGCTACCGAAGGCACTGCGTCGCCTGGCACTACGTGGCGCCGTGCTGGTTCGCGTCAGCGGCCCTCGCCACGCGCACCCGCTTCCCCGGGAAGACAGCGGCTCTCGACCAGTGGCACCCCGGCGAGCTCGAAGTACTCGCCAAAAAGTTCCTCCGCCTGTCCGCCACCGCCTCGGATCCGGACCCTTCTCCCACGGACTTCCTGCGCTCGGCCCACGCGGCCGTGGACGCCGTACTGCGCCGCACACCGCGCCCCAGGCCGCTGCCGGAGGCATCTGAGGCGGAAGCAGCAGGGTGGACCACTACCGCCGGCATGCTGCGCGTGCGCGTCGCACGCTGGATCTACTACCTGGACCCTCCGCCGGACACCGAGACCGGCTACCTGATCGCTCGCGAGGAGAAGGAACTCCGTTCCGCCCGGAACACCTTGACCCGCCTGGCTGACCGAACCTCCGGGACCGACGCGTCGCTCGTGAAGGCCATGACGGAGCTGCTGCCAGCAGGCCCGACCACGGCGGACGCTCTTCGCGGCCTCCTCGCCCAGTGGAGTCGTCACCGTTCCGTCGTCGAAGACTTCTTCTCCGCCAACTCCGCGTGACCAAAGGGGCTTTCCATGACGTCCTCCGTGCTGTCCGGCGCGCCCAGGACCCTCAAGACCGCGAAAATCAAGATCACGACCAAGTGCAACCGCCACTGCGATTTCTGCATCTTCGCCGAAGGCGGCCAAGGCGAGAACATGCCGCTGGACACGTTCAGGCAGGTCCTCGACCGCCTCGGCCAGATCCCGTTCCGGCAGCTGCACATCAACGGCGGAGAACCCACCGTCCACCGCGACTTCAGCGAGCTCAGCGGCCTGGCCCGCGACCGTTTCCCGGACCAGGTCATGGTGCTCGGCTCCAACGCGATCACCCTGGCCCGCAACGAGCGTCTCCTCCAGACGACCCTCGCGCACTACGACCAGGTCCTGATCGGCTGCGACGAGGAGCACGACAACTACGACGAGGTCGGCGCCGTCATCCCTGTGCTCCGGGAGGCCGGAAAGACCGTCGTCATCAACAGCGTGCTGGAGGCCATCGCCCCGGACCGTCTCAGTCAACTGGCCACCCTGTGCGACGAGTACGGCGCCATCCACGTCACCAACCACGTCCACCACATCGACGTCGGCCAGCCCGCCAACGATCTCGGTGGACTCTGCGACCGCAACGTCGACCAGCACCTCATGATCGAGGTCGACGGCGACTGCTACCGGTGCTTCAACGCCATGGCCAAGAACGACAGCGAGTTCACGGTCTGGGACGACGACTTCGCCACCAAGGTCTTCGCGCCGCGCCGCGAGCACTACGACTTCTGCCTGAAGTGCCACGAGTACAGGGACTCGGGCCTTCAGGTCGTCCCCTCCCTCGCCCGTCGCACGGCTTCCGTCTGACCACCCCCTTCCCGGAGGTCCCCATGCCCGCAGCGCTCGGTCTGAACTTCCACCACGACACCTCCGCCTGCCTCGTCGTCGACGGCCGTATCTACGCGGCCGAGGAGGAGCGATGGAGCGGCGTCAAACACAACCGCACCACACGCAAGGGCATCCTCACCGCCCCCACCCATGCCCTCGACTGGTGCCTGCGGTCCGCCGGCATCGCCGTCGAGGACATCGACCACGTGTGGACGCCGTCCATGCGTCCCAGCCCTCGGCACGGATCGTGGGCGTCCACCGAGCAGGGCGAACTCGCCGCCCTGCTCCCCGGGGTGCTCGGGCAGCGGCTGAAGCTCATCTCGCACCACACCGCGCACGTCCTGTCCGGCTATCTGCTCTCCGGTGAGGACCACGCCGCCGGCCTGGTCATCGACGCGGGCGGGTCCGCCCTCGGCGCGGACATCGCGTCGGGACGCGAGCGGATCACCGGCTACGACCTGACCCCGGACAGCATCGACCGGATCCACCAGGTCACACCAGCCATCGCCCCTGGCCCGTCCGGGCCCGTGCGCACCCATCCGTCCCTCGGCCACTTCTACCGCAACCTGGCGCTGCGGGTGATTCCGCCGGGCAACGAGGTCGAGGGCAGCATGATGGCCCTGGCCGCCTTCGGTGACCCGGACCGCTACTACAAGGAACTCCGCGACCTCGTCCATCTCGGTGAGCTCGGGCACGTACACATCGCGGCGCCATGGGGCTCGTACGACGCCGACACTCCGCTCGGGATCGAGGACGTCATCTGGACCGCGCAGTCTGCCGACTCCAAGTCACTGGCCGCCCGCGCCGACCTGGCTGCCGCAGCCCAGCGGGTCTTCGCCGAGGCGGTCGTCCACGTGGCCCGTCACCTGCGCCATCTGACGGCCGCCCGCACGCTGGTCTTCTCCGGCGGCTGTGCAATGAACTCCCATCTCAACGGCACACTCGCCGAGCAGTCCGGCTTCGAGAACCTGTTCGTCGCCCCGGCACCACACGACGCCGGCACCGCGGTCGGCGCCGCGCTGTACGCCTGGAACTACGTCCTCGGACAGCCACTCCTGCCGACACCCGAGGACGCCGACTGGGGACCGCTCGCCGACGCCCTGCCTGACGGAGGGCTCCCGGGCGGCTACCGCGCTGTCGCCGGCCTCGGTGAGCGGCTGATCCCCACCGTCGCCGCGCTCCTCGCGGACCACCACGTCGTCGGCTGGGTGCGGGGCGGCATGGAGTTCGGGCCGAGGGCCCTCGGTCACCGCTCGATCCTCGCCCACCCCGGCAAGGCGGAGACCAAGACCCGCTTGAACACCCTCAAACAGCGAGCTGACTACCGCCCGTTGGCGCCCCTGGCCCTGGCCGAGGAAGCCGACGCGTGGTTCCTCGGCGACGGCGACCCGTTCATGAACCGCGTCGTACGCGCCCGCCACTGCAAGTCCGACCGGATGCCCGCGGTGGTCCACCACGACGGAACCGCCCGTCTCCAGACCGTGAGCCGAGGGCACTCCGGCGTTCGCCCGCTCCTGGAGGAGTTCCACCGACTCACCGGCGTACCCGTCCTGCTGAACACCTCCCTGAACTTCAAGGGAACGCCCATCCTCCGCACCGCCGAGCAGGCCGTCGCCGCCGCGGTCGAACTCGGCCTCGACGCCCTGGCCGTCGAGGACACGTTGATCCTCGCCCCGCACGTGCGGCTCGACACGGCCCTGACGGCCCCCGACGGAACGGACCGCGCATGACCAGCACCCCCGCCATGACGGACGAACTCGGCTTCAAGGACTGGCCGGAGCCGGAACGAGCGCGAGGCCGGCTCGCCGCGACCCTCGCCACGACGATCTACGCCGGTCACGTCCGAGACCAGGGCACGCCCTACATCAGCCATCCGGTGCGCGTCGTGGCCATCCTGAAGGACGAACTCGGCGTCACCGATCCCGAACTGCTCATCCTCGGCCTGCTGCACGACGCGCTGGAGATCTCCCCGACAGCTGAGCGCCTCATAGCGTCCCACCTGGGCCCTCCTCTCACCCAACGCCTGCGCTCCATGACCCCCGACCACCGGCTGGAGCAGCGCCCCAAGCGAGCGTGGGACTCGGACGTCTGGCACAACAAGATCAGGTGCCTCGGTCCGGAGGAACTGCTCATCCGTCTCGCCGACCGCATCGACAACCTGCGCGACCTGCGGCACTCGCCGGACCCGGCCCGTCGGGCGCGCTTCCTCGACAGCCTGACCAGCACCTACCTGCCGCTCGCTGAGCAGTCCCGCGACGTGAGCGCACCACTGCGAGCCGCGTACGAGATGCTCCACGCCGAGTACCGGCAGCAGGCGGAGGCGGGCACGTGACCCCGGTCGTCCACTCCATGTCGCCGCAGGGTCGCACCGGGGGCCGCGTCTACCTCCGCATGATCCACGAGGTCACAGCCGACTCGATCGAGTGGCGCACGGTGCCGGACTACAAGCGCGCCTACACAGTCCGCCGAGGCCGGAAGGTGCGCCACCTCTCCCGCCTCGCGCCTCAGATCCGCGAACTCAGAGACGAGCCGGGCGCGTTCCTCTGGGACGACCTCAGCGTCCTGTTCTTCACCCCGGAGATGCGGGCCCGGACCGTCTTCGTCTTCCACCACTACGAGCCGCTCCAGTTCGACTCCTGGCCCCTCGAACCGCTGCTGTGGCGCAGGCTGTTCGCGGTTCTGTCGCAGTGCCGCGCGGTCGTGTGCGTCGCTCCGTCCTGGGCGGCGTTCCTGAGGGAGCGCGGGGTGCACAACGTCCAGGTGATCTACAACGCCTTCGATCTCGCCGAGATCGACAGAGTCCGCGGTATGGACCCGGCCGAATGCAAGGCCCGCCTCGGTCTCCCCCAGAACGAGATCACGGTGTACGCGGGCAAAGCCGTGCACTGGAAAGGCGTCGAGACGGTCGCCAGGGCCATCGAGGGCGAACCCGGGCTCCGTCTCGTGACCACCGGGAGCAACACCATCGGCTCCACGGGACTCCACTTTGACCTGCCCCGTCCCCGGTACCTCGAATTACTGCGGGCCTGCGACGTCGGGGTCTTCACTCCCCGTATGCGAGAGGGGTGGAGCCGCTGCGCCGCGGAGGCGCTGCTCCTGGGCATGCCCTGCCTCATCCACCCCATCGCCGGGCTCGGCGACCTCGCGCATCTGGCCGGGCAGCCACACCCGGATCCGCCTCGGTTGGCCCAGCAGATTCGGGAGCGGTCGGAGGCAGCGCCCGACGAGTCGAAGACCGTGTACGAGACACTGGCCCGCTTCGATACGACGTACTTCGGCGACGCATGGTCCCGTCTCCTCCTCGCGAAGGCGACGGGACCGTGACCTCGAAGTGATCAGCCGGCGAGCTTCGCCAGCGCAGCGTCGATCCGGGCGAGCGTGCGGTCCTTGCCGAGGACCTCCAGGGACTCGAAGAGGGGCAGACCGACCGTGCGGCCGGTGACCGCGACGCGCACCGGGGCCTGGGCCTTGCCCAGTTTCAGGCCGTGGTCCTCGCCAGCGGCCAGGACGGCCTCCTTGAGGGACTCGGGGCTGGTCCAGTCGGCCGTCTCCAGTTTGGCGCGGGCCGTCGTGAGGAGGGCCACCGGGTCGCCCTTCATCGCCTTGTCCCAGGATGCCTCGTCCTCCACCGGCTCCTTCAGGAACAGGAAGTCGACGTTGGCCGTGATGTCTGAGAGGACGGCCACACGGGTCTGCGCGTGGGGGGCGATCGCCTCCCACGCGGCCTGGTCGAAGTCCTCGGGCGCCCAGTTGGCGTACGGGGCACGCAGCCACGGCTCGCAGGCCGCGACAAAGGTCTCCAGCGGCAGGGCCCGGATGTACTCGCCGTTGAAGGCGGTCAGCTTCTTGATGTCGAAGAAGGCCGGGGAGGTGTTCACGTCCTCGACGCGGAACTTCTGCTCCAGCTCCTCGTACGGACGGAGCTCGACGTCGTCCCCGGGGCCCCAGCCGAGCAGCATCAGGTAGTTGGTCATCGCCTCCGGCAGGAAGCCCTCTGCGAGGTAGTCCTCAAGAGCGACCTTGTCCCGGCGCTTCGACAGCTTCTGCCGCTTCTCGTTCACGATCACCGGCAGGTGCGCCCACACCGGGGCCTTCGCGCCGAGCGCCTCCCACAGCAACTGCTGCTTGGGCGTGTTCGACAGGTGCTCGTCGCCTCGGATGACCAGGGTGATGCCCTCGTCGAGGTCGTCGACCACGTTGGCGATCAGGAAGACCGGGGAGCCGTCACCGCGGGCGATGACGAAGTCCTCGATCGCCGAGTTCGGGAAGGACGGCTCACCCCGAATGAGGTCCACGACGACCGTCTCGCCCTCGGTGGGCGTACGGAACCGCAGCGCCCGGCCCTCGACGTACTCCAGCCCCCGGTCCCGGCAGAAGCCGTCGTAGCCGAGATGCTGCGAGCCGGTCCGCTCCTGGAGCTGCTCACGGGTGCAGTCGCAGTAGTACGCGCGGCCCTGCGCGTAGAGCTGCTGTGCGGCCTCGGTGTGGCGGTCGGCGTTCTGCGACTGGAAGTACGGCCCCTCGAAGGCGGGATCGTCCTTTGAGATACCGATCGACGCGAGCGCGCTGATGATGCCGTCGATCCACTCCGGCTTGTTGCGGGCCGCGTCGGTGTCCTCGATACGCAGGACGAACTTGCCCCCCGACTGTCGTGCGACGGCCCAGTTGTAGAGAGCCGACCTGGCCCCGCCAACATGGAACATTCCAGTCGGGGACGGGGCGAAACGCACGCGTGTGGAGGCTGTAGACATGGGCGCAAGCCTACCGATTCCCGAAGACCACTCGACCGCGCCTGCCGGAGCGTCCCCCCGCTCCGGCTCGGGGAGCATGCGTCATACGACCACTCCAGACCAGCGCCCGTCAGTCCTGGGCGGAGCGGCGTCGATTGCAGACGTGCCAGGCCGTGGCCTCGCTGACTCCGAACGTGGCGCCGAGCTGGGCGTACGTGGCTCCAGTCTCCTCCCGCATCCGCACAAGGTCCCCTTCCTGTTCACTGGTGAGCACATTCCGTCCGCCTCGTCCAGTGGCCGGCACAGGGGGCGGATCGGTGAGGTGACGCCAGGTCGCCCCTTGTACAGCGGCTCGAACCGTCCCGTACTTCAGATGGAACTTGTCGGCGAGTGATCGCAAGGAAGCGCCATCGGCATGCGCACGCCGCATCTCTCCGACTGTCGCGGCGGTCAGGAGCACGCCTGGCCGGCGAAGCTCCCCGGCGCACTCCTCGGGTGTCTGATCAGCGACATGCGCCCAGGTAACTCCGCGAACCGCGTCATGAACGGTGTTATAGGTAAGGCCGTTCCTCGTCGCGAGATAGCGCACAGAAGCGCCGGCGGCGTGCTCGCGCCTCAGCATGCGCACATGATCTTCGTTCAGAACCGTGGGGCTGGGCCGATCCGGATCAGCTGGTTGGGGCCGACTGATCGGCGGTGGATCGTCCACTTGCCGCCAGGTGGCACCGTAGACCGCCTTGGAAAGCGCCCTGCCGCTCACGCCGATCACGCGTGCGAGGTGCTCTATCGATGCCCCGTTTCCCACCTGCCGCCGGGCGTCACGCACCAGTTCCGCCGTGAGCACTCTTCGACCGCCACGGTGCTCGCGTGTCGGATCGCTGGAAGGCGTTTCCGAACCACGTGACGACACGCAGACCTCTCCACTCTCAGCGCCTGAGCCGGGCAGGCCGATCTCGGGCCACAACAGCATCACCTTGGAGAGCAATGTACGGGGCGCCGTCACCGCCGCGATCAGATGCACGCGCAGACAACATCCACAGCTGGCTCCACCCGCGTCCGTGTCTCACCCACGGTCAGCCACCTTGCTCGCGGTGGGCGTGTTTGCCGACGCTTCTTCCAAGGCCGTAGTGGGGTCGGTCGTCGCGGCCCACGGCCTCAGGCGGCTCGCTGCCGTTCCCCGGCACTCGCCTGGACGGACGGTACCCGTGACCTGGCCCGCGGTTCTATGCCGTCCTCTCGATCAGTCCGTCGCACGGCAGCCGCGCCCGAGGACTGGGGACATGCGGAGTCGTAACCCAGGTTCTCGGTCAAAGACTCTGGCGCGATCTCGAACCACGTCGTCTTGCCCGGGGAGTCCGGCTGCACTCCCCAGGCGTCCGCCAAAGCGTCAACGAGCAGTAGGCCCCGGCCGCGCTCGTCGTTCGGCCCAGCCTCGACAGCGCTCGGCAGCGACGGGGCGATGTCCGTGACTTCGACACGGAGCCGTTCGTCGATCCGCGTCACAGCGACGTCGCACGGAGCATCCGAGTACAGGACGGCGTTGGCGATCACCTCGCTCGCCAACAACTCGACGGTTTCCAGCATGTCGTCCGAGACGGAGAAGCCCAATTTCCCTACCAGCACGGCGACTTGGCGACGTGCAGACGGGACGGCCTCGACAGCAGCCGCGACCGTGAATTCGTGCATCGGACGTTTGGGATCGCAACGCTCCATGACGACACCTCACCTTGGTAGCGACCTCAGCGAACGGAAGCCTTCCATCCGACAAGTGCCGTGTGAGGACAGTCCGTCCGTAGGCAAAGCACGGCAAAGTACTTGACGTTTCGGTTAGTTGTTGCACGAACCAGCGGCTGAGCCACTACCCACAGGCCAGTGCAGTACCGGTGCTCGGGAGTCCTTCGCGGTACCTGTTGCCTGCGAATCCTTGCATCAGGCGCCATCCTCTCGAGTCGCGACTGCAATATCAGCGTCGCCCTCCGTCTGCCGACCGCGCACAGAGGGCGTCCTCGCCGTAGAAGCGCGCCCGTCCGCCAATCGAGTGATCAGCTCGTCGTGTAGCTGGAGCCCGTCGGGCAGATGGGCTAACTTGCTCTCGCCTGGCCTCGGACGCGGCCAGTTCTGGATGCCTGCCCCGACCTCAGAGGGCATTGCCCGGAGAACCGACGTCGCTTGACCTCATCTCGGTTTCTATCTGCTGTCGCTGTGTTGACACGCGCCTTCGCTGCCCAGGTCGGGGGGCGGCTTCTGCGGAGGGAGCGCGTCATGTACGACCTCGACCAAATCAGTAACGCCGCCGCCCAGCTCACCGGTGAGTCCCTGGAAGGCGCGCGGCAGCGCCTCGGCGCACTTCAACGCTTCGACCAGTTGATCCCTGCCGCTTGGACGGCCCAGGCCCTGTTGGAGTCCGTGCTCGTCTCCGCACTGGGCGCGGTGACTGGACAGACCCGGCCGTTCGGAGTGCGGGAGGCCAAGCCCATGGACAAGGGTCTGGTGCTCCGGGTGGAGAGATCCGAGGACGTGCACGCCCTGTTTGAGCTGCTGCCCTACCAGCCGAAGAAGGGGCCATGGCGCGGGGTGCGCGGACTGGTCGTCCAGACCGACGCCAAGCGGCTGCGCTTCGGATTTCGCCCCTGGGCGTACGAGCGGTCTTGGCGGGCTGCCGAGCCAGCGGTGTGGGTGACCGGACCACACGGGGTGGACCTGCCCGCGCTGCTGACCGCCCACGAAGAGCGGATCCGGACGGCTGGGCACAGCACGCAGTGGGATCCTCAGCGTCCGGAACCTGGGCCTCGGCGGCGAGAGCCAGCGGCGCGCAGTCTGGTGCGCCAGCTCAGTGCCTCCTCTGCGATGGGCAGTGCCCTTCTGCGGCGTCCGCGCCTGTGGGACAGCCTGGCGGGCTACGCCGGGGTGCGGGTGGCTACCCAGATGACCGACTACGGACTCGACTGGATCCTGGAACGCCATGTGGTCGGACCGCAGTTCGACGACGCTAGGCTCATCGAAGTGCTGACGGATCGCGTCGCGGGCTGCGGCCTACGAATCCTGGACCACGCCTGCGGCACCGATGAGTGCACGGTACGCCTGGCCCCGCGGCCCGGGACGTGGGACTGGAGAGGCGTGCTCACCGTACGCAGCCATAGGGCCGCGTCTCTGCCACACGTCCAGTTCCCCAGTCCGCGGCCCCTGATCGCGATCGGTGATCGCCTCAGCGTCAGCCGTCCGGTCACCAACTTCGCCGGTCCAGATCGCGGCGTCCAGGACCGCGACGGTGTCACCATCCAGCTCACAGGGGTGCCACACACCGGCGGCCTGCACCGGGATGACCTGTCCTGGGTGGCGGAGCAGATCGCGGCCGTATGGACAACGCAGGGACTGGTCACCGCCTTCATCCTGGCCCGGGACCGGGACGGCTGGATCGGCTTCCGTGACCATGGGAAGCCGACATGGGCCACGGCCCCGGTCCCAGACACAGTCGAGGGGTGGCGGCGACTTCGTATCGCCCCGCCACCAGGAGAACTCTGGTCGCTGAGGGTCTCCGATGGGGACGAAGCAATCGCCGGCGCGCTTGCGGAGGCTCGACGTCGCTTCGACCGCGTCTTCCTGATCAAAAGGAACGACGACTGGCGCTGGGAAGAACACTCCCTCAGTCGGCTCACCGACGTGCGCATCCTCGTGCACCGGGCAGAGCCCTACGAGCGGCGTATCCCGCTCCCCGCCGAATCCGGACAGGACACCGACGCCGTGATGCTGACACCTGCAGAATCGGCCATGCAGTGGCGACAGCAGGAACTGGGCCGCTGGACCTTGAAACGCCCCCTGGCCGGGATGCTGCTCGTCAACCCCGCCTCCCACGACGTACAGCTCGACGACTTCGACGAGGCCGTCGAGAATGAGCTCGCCCGTTACGGGACACCTGTTCTCGGGCGCTTCCCCGCCAACCGGCCAATCGCTCACGGCCCCGGGCTTAGCCCGCATCCGCCCACCGTCCTGGACCCACAGACCGATCAACCCACCCACGCCCAGATGATCACTGCGGCGAATGCTCTCGCCTGCCGCCTGTGGCCTGACTCCCCACTCGCCAGCGAGCCGCCCAAAGCCGCGGGTACTCCCGTGGCTTCACCCAGTTGACGTTCCATACGGCAGCGGGGCCAACGACGGCATCCGGCTCCGCTGCCGCCCCGTCCGTCGACTCCCCGTTGGAGCGCGCTCAGCTCTAGGCACACAGCCGCCCGCGCTCGGCCTCCTGCTCCTGTCCTACGCCGAGAATCCGGTGCAGCTCCGCCGTGACCACGCGATACGCGTTGCCCAGCTTGAGGACGGAGACCGGGTACTCACCCCTCTTCGCCAGGGCGTATCCCGTGCTGCGGCCGATGGTCAGCGCCTTGTTGGCCGTATCGAGGTCGACGGCAACAGGCAGAGCGAGCAGTTCGTCGCGGGTCATCCCCCGGCCAGCCTTCGATGTCGCCATGATGCATTCCGATCGCCAATGTGTGCAGTGACAGCAGAACGTGTACCACGGATGTTGCAGCCGCTCATTTTTGCGACGTAAGTTGTAGCCATGACGAATCGAGACTGGTCGCCGAGCTTCACCGCCCGCGTAGCCGAGCAGATGCGCCAGGCCCGCAAGGCCGCCGGCCTCACCGTGGCGGAGGCCGCACAGGCGTGCGCCGGGCTGGGCCTGGCGGTCCCCAAGACGACGATCACGAATCTGGAGACCGGGCGGCGCACCTCGATCGACCTGGCGGAATTCCTCGTGCTCGCCGAGGTCTACAAGGTGCCGCCGATCAGCCTGCTGTTCCCTTTGGGCACGGACGCCTCCGTCGCCGTGCTCCCCGACCGGGAGGTCCCGACCTGGGAGGCCGTCGCCTGGTTCACCGGCGAGACACCGTTGGCCGAGTCCGCGCCGCAAGGCTCCGCCCGGGAAGTGCTGGACACGTTCCGCGTCCACAGCGACGCCGTGGCCACGGCTGCCGCATCCACCCGCCTGGCGAAGGACCGGCGGCGGAAGGCCAGCATCACCTTGGACTCCGGCCGTCGCGAGACCCTCCTGGAAGCCGCTGCGTCGTACGAGCAACTCGCCTTTGACGACTGCAGAGAGCTACGGGTCTTCCGCCAGGTGATGCGGGAACGCGGGCTGGTTCCGCCTGCCCTCCCCGCCGATCTCTCGTTCGTCGACGAACCCGACCCCCAGGACTAGCGTGACCAGCACCACCTCCTCCTCCGGCGGCGCAACCACCCGACGCTGCTCGTGCCGCGACCCGGAAACCGGCAAGAACTACGGCAAGTCGTGCCCCAAGCTGGCCAACCGACGTCACGGCACCTGGGCGATTCGCCACGAGCTGAGCAACCGGTCCGACGGCACCCGCCGGGAGTTTCGTCGCAGCGGTTTCGAATCCTCGGCCGAGGCGACCAAGGAACTGAACAAGGTCCGTGCACTGCTCGCCATACCCGAAGAGGACGATCCAGTCGGCCATCTCGCGGTCAGCGACATGCTGGAGACCTGCGCCAAGAACAAGGAGCCGCTGCCGGACTACGACGAGACGCGTCGGCGGCTCGCCGCCGGGCAGGCCCTCAACCCCAGGATGTCGGTGTCCGAATGGCTCGACCTCTGGTTGAGCGGCAAGAAGCGCCTCCGCGCGGGTGGCCAGAAGCGCTACGAGAGCGACATCCGGGTCCATCTGAAACCCCACCTCGGGGAAGTACGGCTCGACAAGCTCAACGTCCCACACCTCGACCGGATGTTCGACGCCATCAACGAGACGAACATCGAGATCCAGGAACAGAACGCCCAGAGGCGTGCAGCTCTCGACGAGCTCAAGGCCATCCCCTGGAAGGGCGCCGAGAACCGCGCCCGTCGTAAGTGGCTCAAGGCCGCCATCGACCAGATGCCGCCCTTCCGCCGGGTGACCAGCGTCAACACCCAGCACCACATCAGGGCTACGCTTCGCGCCGCACTCAACACGGCCATCGCGCAGCGGATCATCCCGAACTACAACGCGGCCGAGCACGTCGAGATGAAGCCCGGGACCAAGCCCAAGGCTCTCGTCTGGACCGAGGAGCGGGTGGCCCACTGGCTGGCTACGGGCGAGAAGCCCAGCCCGGTGATGGTCTGGACCCCGGAGCAGACCGGCCAGTTCCTGGACCACGTCGAGGGTGACCGTCTGGATGCCATGTGGCGTCTGATCGCATTCCGCGGCCTGCGCCGCGGCGAAGGATGCAGCCCTCGCTGGATGGACTTCTCCAAGAGGACGCGCTCCTTGGAAATCGCCACTCAGCTCGTCCAGGACGGCTGGGAGGTCCTCGAAGGTCTTCCCAAGACCAACAGCGGCATCCGGTCCGTCGCCCTCGACGAGGAAACGGTGGACGCACTGGAGCGACGCAAGCTCCTCCAGCAGGAGGAGAAGCGCAAGTGGGG
This sequence comes from Streptomyces sp. NPDC057280, assembly GCF_042668605.1. Taxonomy (NCBI): domain Bacteria; kingdom Bacillati; phylum Actinomycetota; class Actinomycetes; order Kitasatosporales; family Streptomycetaceae; genus Streptomyces; species Streptomyces sp. NPDC057280. Next base: position 182,861 of record NZ_JBHUYR010000013.1, on the reverse strand, counting down.
CGACGCGTGGAAGGACACGGGCCGCATCTTCACCGAGGAGGATGGCTCCCTCCTCCACCCGGGCAAGATCTCCGACCTCTTCGAGCGACTCGTCGCCGAAGCCGGACTCCCGCCCATCCGCCTCCACGACCTGCGTCACGGCGCCGCGACCCTCATGCTCGCCGCAGGCGTCGATATCAAGGTGGTCTCGGAGACGCTGGGCCACAGCGACAGCCGCATCACCCGCGACATCTACCAGTCCGTCCTCGACGATCTCGCGCGGGCGGCGGCGGAGGCGGTCGTGAAACTCGTGCCTCGCGCGCCCCGCGCGATCCGTTCGGTGATCGAACAGCGTGCGGCCCGGCCTGCCCTCTCCATCGCTACCTCTCCCCGTTGTACGTGCAAGTGCACATGCGATGCCGCTGACGGCGAAGCGCTCATGGCGTAGCCAGGCGCTGTTCCGTCCCAGGATGCAAGGTCTCTACCTCCTGCGCCCCGGGCTCTACGGAGGCTCATCCGCCCTTGCTGGCCCGCCGGGTGGCCAGAGGTACGGCAGAAGCGGCCCACGCTGGGTGAAGCCGACCCGTCGGTAGGCGGGCTGGGCCAGAATGCAGCCATGGTCGCGATCATCAAGTGCGAGAGCTTCGAGTACGAAGACGTCAGGGCCCTCGAGGAAATTTATCGGTCCCGTCGTCTCGAGTACGAGTGGACACTCATACGCAAGGAAGAGCTCTTCAAGGGGCGGCACTTGGCCCTGATCGCAGCCCAAGACAGGTATGGACGCTACGAGGTCAAGTACGTAGGCAAGTGCGTGCGCGGCCGCAAGGCGGCAGACTCGGTGAAGCAGCTGCGAGTCACTTATGTCCGTCCTCTGCAGGTTCCGGTGCCGTTGTCTGAGCTGCTCGAAGCTGTACCGAGACATCTGCAGCGCCATCTTGCTACGGAGGGGCAGCAGACCAAGACCGCAGGCTCAGAGTTGCGACGCCTCCTTCTGGAACGACGCCCCGAAGCACGTGATGCCGTCGACGAGATCGAAGGCGCCATCTCTTCATGGGACTTCGGGGCCTCGCGCGCTGGCCAGGCAGTCTCCCTGCAGCGCGACGGCACCCTGATATCCGCGCGTATGGCGGGCTTCCGGGCCCTAGATCTGGCCGAATGGGATCCTCCCGCAGAGGAGCTCTACGACGACAGGGTGCCGCCGCTCTTCCTTGACCTGGTTGCGGAGCCATCAGCCTCAGAGGGCCGAGGTCAGCCCAATCCTCAGGACAGAACTCACCGTCCGGACACGATGGATGCTCAGCCTGCGCTTGAGGATCACCTCATCGCCCACGACACGCACACGATGCGGGGATGGCTGAGCAACGCCACTGATCACGTCGCATGGCGAGAGTTCCGCGAGCACGGGCGAACTCTGCTCGTCGGGAACGCCAACCGGGCGACAGCGGAACGACTGCTGGGGTGCGACGTCATCTTCTACAACGTCTCACGAAACAGCATGGTCCTTGTTCAGTACAAGAAACTCGACGCGGAGAAGGGCGGCTTCTACTACCCGAATAGCGACCGGAACCTTGCCAAGGAGCTCCAGCGCATGAGGGCCTTGGATCGGTATGCGGCGAGTGTGGCCGACGGAAGAAGCGAGCAGCGTCTCGACGGGAACCCGAGCTGGATCAAGCTGTGTCACCCGAGGTCGGTACTGCCCCACACCTCGGAGATGATTCACGGTATGTACTTCTCCCGACGCCAGTTTGAGTCGCTGCGTCAGGATGCCCGCCTGAAGGACGGGCGGCAGGGTGCGGTCCGGTTCGGATACAAGAACGTGCCCGGATACCTAGACAACACGCTGTTCACGCGCCTGGTCGAGACGGGGCAGATCGGCACGACTGGAATCAGTAGCGATCTTGTCCGCCAGCAGGTATTTCGTACCTTCCGCGGGCAGCGTGACCTAGTGCTGGCGGCGCTCTACGGTGATGAGCCACCGCAGGCGGAGCGCAACGCGAGACGGCGCATGAGCAGGTGAGTGACGGCCTTCACTGGACGGCTCAGACCCCGTACGGCACAACCTCTAAGGCGGCCTTAGCGGTCAAATTTCGGCCATGTTGGAAACAGTGTCCGTGGACGTAGGCGGACGTCCACGAACCGGTGCGAACACAGTGAGAACTACTGAGACAGAGGGGGACTGGCCTGGTTCGATCCACGGAGAGTTACCTACTTCCCCCAGCGGGTCACACTGCCTTCATGACGAGCTTTCAGCAGCGGAAAGCGATAGGCGATGCGCACGAGCGATACGTCGCCGAGCAACTTATCGGACGAGGATGGGAAGTGGATTTCTGGGGGCAGGGCCTGCTGAGTAGGGCGCTTCAATGCGCGCTCCGGCGGACGGACAGTTCCATTCGCTGGTTCCCGGATCTCATCGCGGCGAAGGCAAGGGACCTGGTGCTGATCGACTGTAAAGGTGGGATGACCAGCCAGCGAACAGGGCGTCACGCCGTTGAACGCTCTGCAGTTCAGGCGCACTTGCAGCTCGTTGCCTGGACAAGTCTCCCGGTCTACTACGTGTTCGACGGGCTCGACGTGTGGGCACCGCATGATGTCCTTATCGCGGGGCAGGAAGGGCCGCACAGCGTTGTTGGTTCCGGGACCCCGTACTTTCTGATCTCTGCACAAGGAGCCCGCCGCTTCGACGACCTGTTCGGCGCCCCGGGTCTTCCAGAGTTGGGTATGGCCTCGTAGGGGCCCGGGATCCGTTGGCGGGAAGCGTCTCCTTCCGTCTGTACGAGTCGGTCGAGCCGTGATCCGGGCAATGTCCCGTTGGTCCGTCACACCACGTGCATTTACTGAGCGACTCCCATTCTTCCAAGGGCCGCACGCGCCGCGTTTTCCGGCAACGGCTCAGGGGCGAGACGCGGTGGCACACCGACCCAGAAGTGACGGAGATCCCGTGGACTCGCGCCGAGATCTCCCGCGAAGAAACCCCTGGCCGCTCACTGGGAAGCTCGGCCGTGCGCTCCCCTGCGCAGTGCGTTGATGACCCGCACGATGGTGCTCTGGTACAAACTCGGCATCAGGCCAGCCTGGAGCGAACCGGCCCCCGGCCGGACGTGGCCTCGTAGCGACTCCAGCCTCCTCTCAGCCGCAGTTTCTGGCCCATGCTCTGCGCCGAACTCGTCACCGCACGCTGACGAAGCTAGCCACTGGCCTGCTCCCGCATGCCACGGGCCAGAGCAGCATGGTGACGCATGACCCGGACCGTGCAGATATCCACCCGGCGTTGGTCGTGGTCATCGCCGCACGGACAGATACTCCATCCGCTTGTCTCGACATGGTCAGCCACGGTGTCCACCAACTCGGCCAGCTCATCGAGCACACCCACAGAGATCTCTGCTGCCCCGTCGGCATGGTTCTTCACAAGGGCCGCGCCGATCTCAGTAGCGAGATCTAGGAGGTGGGCCTCAGCCGCTCCGTCGTCGTTGAGGCCGGCGTACTTACCGGCCTGCGAAGCGGCCATGACCAAGTGGCCGAGCGACTCGACGGGGGCGCTGACCGTACGGTCGTCGATCCGCACCGGCCGCACCGCGTGTGGTCCAGAGACTCCCTGGTCGGCTTCGCTCGCCGCCTTCATGATGATCTCCGCGACGGCTTCCGGGGTCACCAGATGGACAGCCTCGTCATGGTCCATGCCCATCTGCCGGCCCATGACCTCGACGAGGTGCTCCGCGACGCCCCGCACCGATGTCGGCTCGACCTCGACTCCGTGTGTCAGCAACACGGCGCTCGCCTGCGTCACAAGGGTCTTGAACGGGAGGGTGTCCGATCGATCTGCCACGGCCCCAGCCTAGAAGTCCGGGTTGGAGCGTCTCCACAAAACCGGCCTACTCGCCGAGAACCCTCGCCATGGCTTTCGGCGACGCTGTCGCGCCACCCCTTGCGCACCCCCGCGCACAAGCTCTGCGCTGATGCGCTCCCCTCGCGCACCCCTTGGATTTGGCGGCACGGACCGCCGGGTCAGCCCAGACCAGAACAGCACCCCAAAACGCGAGAAAGCCCAGGTCAGCGGCGTCTGACCTGGACTTTCACAAGAGCCGCCTTCGGGATTCGAACCCGAGACCTACGCATTACGAGTGCGTTGCTCTGGCCATCTGAGCTAAGGCGGCGCGCCGTCCGCACTATGGTGCGATCAGCAACGTCGGTAAGTCTACACAGTTTCCGGGGGTGCTCCGCACCAGCCCCGGAGGCGGTGATTCCGGGGCTGGGTGGAGGGGCTAGGCGCAGCGTTTGCTCTGTGCCGGAGGCGTGCCGCGGAGCAGGTACGTGTTGATCGCGGAGTCGATGCAGGTGCTGCCGCGGCCGTACGCGGTGTGGCCGTCGCCCTCGTAGGTGAGGAGGCGGGACGACGTGAGCTGGGCGGCCAGGGCGCGGGCCCAGCGGTACGGGGTCGCCGGGTCGCGCGTGGTGCCGACGACGACCATCGGGGCGGCGCCGCGTGCGGCGATGCGGTGCGGCTCGCCCGTGGCCCGCACCGGCCAGTACGCGCAGTTCAGGGAGGCCCAGGCCAGGCCCTCGCCGAAGACCGGGGACGCCTTCTCGAACTCGGGGAGCGCCTCGCGCACCTCGTCCGGCGTCGAGAACGCCGGCGGGAGGTCGAGGCAGTTCACGGCGGCGTTGGCGAACATCAGGTTCGAGTAGCGGGCGTCGGCGTCGCGCTCGTAGTAGCTGTCCGACAGGAACAGCAGCCCCGCGCCGTCGTTCTCCTTCATCGCCGACGTCAGCGCCTCACGCAGCTGCGCCCAGGCACCCTCGTCGTACATCGCCGCGATCACGCCGGTCGTGGCGAGGGCCTCGCCGAGCTTGCGGCCGTCCGCGTCGCCGGTGGGGATCGGGTGCGCGTCGAGCTTGCGGAAGAAGGCCTTCAGCCTGGCCCCCACCTGGTCCGCCCGCTTCCCCAGCGGGCAGTCCGGCTGCCGCACGCAGTCCCGCGCGAACGACTGGAACGCCGTCTCGAACCCCGCCGTCTGGTCCAGGTTCATCCGACGGGCGGGCAGCGACGGGTCCATCGCGCCGTCCAGGACCAGCCGCCCGACCCGGTCCGGGAACAGTCCGGCGTACGTCGCCCCGAGGAACGTCCCGTACGACGCCCCCACGTACGTCAGCTTCGCGTCGCCCAGCGCGGCCCGCAGGATGTCCATGTCCCGGGCCGCCTCGGCGGTGGACACATGGCGCAGCAGCTCGGGCGACCGCGCCCCGCAGCCCTCCGCGAACTTCTGGTACGCGGCGACGAGTTCGTCGGTCTCCTCCGCGTCGTCGGGTGTCGTGTCGGTCTGCGTGTACGCGTCCATCTCGCGCCCGTCGAGGCACTCCACGGGCTCGCTGCGGGCGACGCCGCGCGGGTCGACCGCGACCATGTCGTACCGCGCGCGGACCGCGGCCGGGTAGCCGATCCCGGCGTACGCCTGGAGGTAGCCGATCGCCGAGCCGCCCGGCCCGCCCGGGTTGACCAGCAGCGAGCCGAGCGCCTTGCCGGAGCCGGTGGCCTTCTTGCGGGCGACGGCGAGGCGGACGTCACCGGCGTCCGGCTTGTCGTAGTCGAGCGGCGCCCTCAGCGTGGCGCACTGGAAGCCGGGGACACCGCAGCTGCGCCAGCTCAGCTTCTGCCCGTAGTACGACGTGAGCGCGGCCGGCGTGGCCTTCGGCAGGGCGGCCAGCGCCGCCTCCGCGGCCGAGCTCGGGGAGCCCGACGAGCTCCCGGAGCAGGCGGAGACGAGCAGCGCGGCGACGGCGAGCACGGCACCGCCGGTGCGGGTACGCCGGTGGCGGGGCGGGGTGAGGGGCCGGACGGGCGGGGCTGCGGAGCGGAGACGGCGCCTGATGTGCATCACGTGAGCGTAACTGTGCGCAGTGACATGAACGCTCTCCGTACACAATCCGGCTCGTACGAGTTACCTGGTCAACCTCCTGTTGATCGTCGGTACGGAGGCGTGCCGCGGTCGGGTCGGCCGAGTCAGCCCGCTCGCAGCGCCATCGTCATCGCCTCCACCGCCAGCAGCGGCGCCACATTGCGGTCCAGGGCGTCGCGGCAGGCGGCGATCGCCTCGATGCGGCGGAGCGTGGCCTCCGGGGAGCTGCCGCGGGCGAGCCGCTCCAGGGCGTCTTCCGCATCCGCGTTGGCGATGGCCACGCGCGAGCCGAGCTGGAGGGCGAGGACGTCGCGGTAGAAGCCGGTGAGGTCGGTCAGCGCCACGTCCAGGCTGTCGCGCTGGGTCCGGGTTCTGCGGCGCTTCTGCTTGTCCTCCAGGTCCTTCATCACGCCCGCCGTGCCGCGCGGCAGCCGCCCGCCCTGGGCCGCGCCCAGCGCCGCCTTCAGCTCCTCGGTCTCCTTGCCGTCCCTCTCCTCGGCGAGCAGCTTGGCGTCCTCGGCGGCGGCGTCGACGAGTTCCTGCGCGGCCTTGAGGCAGCCGCCGACATCGTCCACGCGCAGGGGGAGCTTCAGAACGGCGGCCCTGCGCTCCCGCGCGGCGGGGTCGGTGGCCAGCCGGCGGGCCCGGTCGACATGCCCCTGCGTGGCCCGGGCGACGGCCGCCGCCACGGCGGGCTCGATGCCTTCACGTCGTACGAGAAGGTCGGCGACCGCGTCCACGGAGGGCGTCCGCAGGTTGAGGTGCCGGCAGCGGGAGCGGATGGTGGGGAGGACGTCCTCGATGGAGGGGGCACAGAGGAGCCAGACCGTGCGGGGGGCGGGCTCCTCGACCGCCTTCAGCACGGCGTTGGCCGACTTCTCGTTCAGCCGCTCGGCGTCCTCGACGAGGATCACCTGCCAGCGGCCGTTCGCCGGGGACGTGAAGGACTTCCGGACGGTGTCCCGCATGTCGTCGGCGAGGATCTGCGTACCGACGGCGGCGACCGTGGTGACGTCCGCGTGCGTGCCGACGAGGGCGGTGTGGCAGCCGTCGCAGAATCCGCAGCCGGGGACGCCGCCGAGCGCCCGGTCCGGGCTCACGCACTGCAGCGCCGCGGCGAAGGCCCGCGCGGCCTGCGTACGCCCCGCGCCCGGCGGGCCGGTGAACAGCCACGCGTGCGTCATCTTCGACGCGGCGGGCGGCGGCGCGTCGGTAGCGGCGGCGGTGACGAACGCGTCGGCGTCCCGAGCGGCAGCGCTCAGCTGCTCACTCACCTTCTCCTGTCCGACGAGGTCGTCCCAGACGGTCATGCCTCACGCCGCCCTTTCGTCATGGCCGGGGTCGCGGATTCCATTGCTCGGGTCGCGGATTCCCGTGTTCGGGGTCGCGATTTCCCTGGTTCGGGGTCGCGGATTCCATTGTGCGGTGCGGCACTGACAACGCCGCCCCGCACCCGACCTCAGCGCATCCGGCCTCAGCCCCGGCGCCCCCGGCCACGCCGCCCACGCCCGTCGCCGAACTCGTCGCCGTCCCGGTCCCGCGGGCCCAGCAACTCGTCCGCCAGCGACGGCAGATCGTCCAGCGGAGTCTCCTCGGCCCAGTCCGACCGGGTCCGTCGCCGTGGCGCTCCGGTCTCGTCGACCTGAGGCAGCTCACGCGTACGGTCCTCCGCTCCGTCGGGCCGCGGCTGCTCCTCCCGGAAGAACCCCGGCGGCACCCGGTCCGCGGGATCCTCCCCCGGCACAGGCGGCAGCACGGCCGTCTCGTCAGCGGCCCCGGGCGCAACCGGCGGCAGCACGGCGGTCTCGTCCGCCGCCCCCGGCACGACCGGCGGCAGCACCGCCGTCTCGTCCGCCGCACCCGGCACGACAGGAGGCAGCACCGCCGTCTCGTCCACGGCCGAAGCGGGCGGAGGCTTGGGCAGCTCGGCGGTCACCTCACTGTCGGGGACCCGCCCCTCGGCGCCACGTCCCGCAGCACCACGCGCCTCAGCCGAACCCCCCTCACCGGCATCCGCCTCTCCGGAGGCGCTGTCGGAGGCCTTGCGCAGGACCGCCGTCTCCTCCACCGGCCCGCCCGACGCGTTCGTCGGCGTCACCACCGGCGTGGGCACGGTCGCCGCGTCCGGCGCCACCGCGGGCGGCGTCGGCTTCTTCGGGCCCGCCTCGGCCGCCGCGGACGCCTGCTCGGCGAGCCGGCGCGCCTCCTCGGCCCGCAGCAGCGCCTCCTCGGCCTTGCGCTGCTTCTCCAGACGCCGCGCCTCGGCCTCGGCGTGCAGCCGTGCCTCTTCCTCGGCCTGCTTGCGCCGCCGCTCCTCCTCGGCCCTGCGGCGGGCCTCCTCCTCCGCGCGGGCCTTCTCCTCGGCGAGCAGCCGCTGCCGTTCCTCCTCGGCCCGCTTACGCGCTTCCTCGGCCCGCAACCGGGCCTCCTCCGCCTGCCGTTCGGCCTCTCGCCGCTGCGCCTCCTCCAGCTCGCGCCGCTTGCGCTCCTCCTCCTCGGCGCGCAGCCGCTCCAACTGCTCCTGGCGCTCCCGCTCCAGGCGCTCTTCCTCGGCCTTGCGCGCGGCCTCTTCCTCGGCCTTGCGGCGGGCTTCCTCCTCGGCCTTGCGCCGGGCCTCCTCCTGCTCGCGGATCTCCTGCTCGGAGAGCGGCAGCATCTGGTCAAGCCGGTGGCGTACGACGGTGGTGACGGCCTCGGGCTCCTGGCCCGCGTCCACCACCAGGTACCGGCCGGGGTCGGCGGCGGCGAGCGTGAGGAACCCGGAGCGCACGCGCGCGTGGAACTCCGCCGGCTCCGACTCCAGCCGGTCGGGCGCCTCGGTGAACCGCTCCCGGGCGATCTCCGGGGAGACGTCGAGCAGGATGGTCAGATGCGGGACCAGTCCGTGCGTGGCCCAGCGGTTGATGCGGGCCACCTCGGTCGGGGACAGGTCGCGGCCCGCGCCCTGGTAGGCCACCGAGGAGTCGATGTACCGGTCGGAGATGACGACCGCGCCGCGCTCCAGGGCGGGCCGGACGACGGTGTCGACGTGCTCCGCGCGGTCCGCCGCGTACAGCAGCGCCTCCGCGCGGTGCGACAGTCCGGCCGAGGACACGTCGAGCAGGATGGACCGCAGCCGCTTGCCGACCGGGGTCGCGCCCGGCTCGCGCGTGACCACGACCTCGTGTCCCTTGGCCCTGATCCACTCGGCGAGCGCCTCGGCCTGGGTGGACTTCCCGGCGCCGTCGCCGCCCTCCAGGGCGATGAAGAACCCTGTGGCCATGGGCGCCGTCACCGGGTCGTCGCCGCCGAGCAGCGCGTCCCGCAGGTCGTGCCGCAGCGGCACTCCGGCGCGGTCGTCGACCTTGGCGAGCACCAGCGCGGCCACCGGCAGCAGCAGCGCGCCGACCAGCATCAGCGTGAACGCGGCCCCGCCGTGCGCGAAGACGAACTTGCCGCTCTCCAGCCGGTGCGGCCCGATCAGCGCGGCGACCAGCGGGGCGATGACGGCGCCGAGCGCCACGAACACCCGTACGACCGCGTGCAGATGCTCGGTCGTGCGGGGGCGGCGGTGGTCCTCGGTCTCCTGGTCGAGCAGCGCGTGCCCGGTGTTGGCGGCCACGCCCGCGCCGATGCCGGCAAGCACGACGATCAGGAGGACGGTGGTGACGTCCGGGACCAGGCCCGCGGCCAGCAGGGCGACGCCGGTGAAGGCGATCGCCAGCGCGAGCAGCCGGCGGCGCGACAGCGAGACCAGCACCTTGGGCGCCGTACGGATGCCGACGACGACCCCGCCGGTCAGCGCGAGCACCAGCAGGCCGTACGTCACCGGCCCGCCGCCCAGGTCCTTGGCGTGCAGCACGGAGACGGCGACGGCCGCGGAGACCGCGCCCGCGACGGCGGCGGAGGCGAGGACCAGCAGCGGCAGCACTCCCGTGCGGCCCTTGTCGACGCCGGTGCCCGTCTTGGGGCGGCGCAGGCCCTCCAGCGGCGAACGCGCGCGCGGGGTACGCGTGTCGGGCAGCTCCAGGAAGGTCAGCACGGAGAGCGACGCGGCGAACAGCCCCGCCGCGACATACGAGGCGAGGGCGGCCTGGTGCTGGTCGAACCAGTCGATCCCGGCGCCCAGAAGGTTGTTGACGAGCGCGGCGGTCACCAGCGCGGCGGCGGCCAGCGGGATCGCCACGAAGCCCGTACGCAGCGACAGGCGGCGCAACGCGTCCAGGTGGTCCGGCAGCGGTCGTACCGTCGCGCCCTCCGGCGGCGGGGCCGGGAGCAGGGCGGGCGCCGCGCTCTCGCGGCACACCGACCAGAAGCGCTCGGCGACTCCGGTGACGAAGGCCGTCACCAGGAGCATCGCCAGCGCGTTCTGAGGCGTCCAGTCGATCCACAGGGGCGCGACGATCAGCAGCGCCGCCCGCACCCCGTCCGCGCCGACCATGGTCCACCGGCGGTCGAGCGGCCCCTCCTGCGCGGTGAGGGACGTCAGCGGGCCGAGGAGCACCGCGCCGAACAGCAGCGTGGCCAGGATGCGTACCCCGAAGACGGTCGCCACTGCGAACGCCACCCCTCGGTACCCACCCCCGAAGGAGCCCTCGGCGATCGCCGCCTGGAGGGCGAGGAGGACCACGACCAGAAGGGCGAGGGTGTCGCCGACACCGCTCACCAGCTGGGCGCTCCACAGCCTCTTCAGCTGTGGTTGGCGCAGCAGGGCGCGGACGGCGCGCTCGCGGGAGTCCGCGGCAAGGGCGTCGTCGGGGGCCGGGTGGTGGGCCGTTGGCTGCTCGGCTCGCGTCATGCTTTCAGCCTATCGGGCAGCGCCGACAGACCGCGGCGCCCGTCCGAACGTGCGCACGCCCCGACACCAAAGTGATGCCGGGGCGTTCGTTTCGCGAAGCCTCAGTGGGGCAACAGGGCCGAAAACAGCCCCCGGTGCCGCCGGTCTCAGTCCTCCGACGCCGTCTTCGAAGCCGCCGCCTTCTTCGCGGTGGTCTTCTTCGCGGCCGTCGTCGTCTTCTTCGCGGCGGTCTTCTTGGCGGCCGTCTTCTTGGCCGGGGTGGCCTTCTTCGCGGCCGTCTTCTTGGCGGGCGCCTTCTTCGCGGTCTTCTTGGCGGGGCCCTTCGCCCGCTTCTCGGCGAGGAGTTCGTAGCCGCGCTCGGGGGTGATGTCCTCGACGCTGTCGCCGGAGCGCAGGGTCGCGTTGGTCTCCCCGTCGGTGACGTACGGGCCGAAGCGGCCGTCCTTGACCACGACCGGCTTCTCGCTGACCGGGTCGGTGCCGAGCTCCTTCAGCGGCGGCTTGGCGGCGGCCCGGCCGCGCTGCTTGGGCTGGGCGTAGATCGCGAGCGCCTCTTCGAGGGTGATCGTGAAGAGCTGCTCCTCGGAGGTGAGCGAACGTGAGTCCGTGCCCTTCTTCAGGTACGGCCCGTAGCGCCCGTTCTGCGCGGTGATCTCCTGGCCCTCGGCGTCGACGCCGACCACGCGCGGCAGCGACATCAGCTTGAGGGCGTCCTCCAGCGTCACCGTGTCCAGGGACATCGACTTGAACAGCGAGGCCGTCCGCGGCTTCACGGCGTTCTTGCCGGTCTTCGGGGTGCCCTCGGGGAGCACCTCGGTGACGTACGGGCCGTAGCGGCCGGCGCGGGCGATGATCTGGTTGCCGCTGACCGGGTCGGCGCCGAGCTCGAAGTCGCCGCTGGGCTTGGCGAGCAGCTCCTCGGCGTACTCGACCGACAGCTCGTCCGGAGCGAGATCCTCCGGCACGTCCGCGCGCTGGTGGCCCTCGGAGTCCTTCTCGCCGCGCTCGATGTACGGACCGTAGCGGCCCACGCGGAGCACGATGCCGTTGCCCACCGGGAACGACGACACCTCGCGCGCGTCGATCGCGCCCAGGTCGGTCACCAGCTCCTTGAGGCCGCCGAGGTGGTCCCCGTCGCCGTTGCCGGCCTCGGCCGCGCCGCCGCTCTCGGGGGTGCCCTCGCCGAAGTAGAACCGCTTCAGCCACGGCACGGACTGGGCCTCACCGCGGGCGATGCGGTCGAGGTCGTCCTCCATCTTGGCGGTGAAGTCGTAGTCGACGAGCCGCCCGAAGTGCTTCTCCAGGAGGTTGACCACGGCGAAGGACAGGAAGGACGGGACGAGGGCCGTGCCCTTCTTGAAGACATAGCCGCGGTCGAGGATGGTGCCGATGATCGACGCGTACGTCGACGGGCGGCCGATCTCGCGCTCTTCGAGCTCCTTGACCAGGCTGGCCTCGGTGTAGCGGGCCGGGGGCTTGGTGGCGTGCCCGTCGACCGTGATCTCCTCGGCGGAGAGCCGGTCGCCCTCGCTGACCTGCGGCAGCCGGCGCTCGCGGTCGTCCAGCTCGGCGTTCGGGTCGTCGGCGCCCTCGACGTAGGCCTTCAGGAAGCCGTGGAAGGTGATCGTCTTGCCGGAGGCGCTGAACTCGACGTCCCGGCCGTCGGCGGCGGTGCCGCCGATCTTGACCGTGACGGAGTTGCCGGTCGCGTCCTTCATCTGGGAGGCGACGGTCCGCTTCCAGATCAGCTCGTACAGCTTGAACTGGTCGCCGGTCAGACCGGTCTCGGCGGGCGTGCGGAAACGATCACCCGAGGGCCGGATCGCCTCGTGCGCCTCCTGCGCGTTCTTGACCTTCCCGGCGTACGTCCGCGGGCTCGACGGCAGGTAGTCGGCGCCGTACAGCTGCGTGACCTGCGCGCGGGCCGCGGCGACAGCGGTGTCGCTGAGCGTCGTGGAGTCCGTACGCATGTAGGTGATGTAGCCGTTCTCGTACAGCTTCTGAGCGACCTGCATGGTCGCCTTCGCGCCGAAGCCGAGCTTGCGGCTGGCCTCCTGCTGGAGGGTCGTCGTACGGAACGGGGCGTACGGCGAGCGGCGGTACGGCTTGGACTCGACGGACCGGACGGCGAAGTCAGTGTTCTCCAGCGCGGCGGCCAGCGCCCGGGCGTTGGCCTCGTCGAGGTGGAGGGTGTTCGCGCCCTTGATCTGGCCCAGCGAGTCGAAGTCACGGCCCTGCGCGACCCGCTTGCCGTCGACCGTCTGGAGCCGGGCGACCAGGGTCGACGGGTCGCTCGGGTCACCGGCGCGACCGGTGCCGAAGGTGCCGGTCAGGTCCCAGTACTCGGCGGAGCGGAAGGCGATGCGCTCGCGCTCCCGCTCGACGACGAGCCGCGTGGCGACCGACTGGACACGGCCCGCCGAAAGGCGCGGCATGACCTTCTTCCACAGGACCGGCGAGACCTCGTAGCCGTAGAGACGGTCGAGGATGCGGCGGGTCTCCTGGGCGTCGACCATGCGCTGGTTGAGGTCGCGCGGGTTGGCGACGGCGGCCCGGATCGCGTCCTTGGTGATCTCGTGGAACACCATGCGCTTGACCGGGACCTTGGGCTTCAGCACTTCCAGGAGGTGCCACGCGATGGCCTCGCCCTCGCGGTCCTCATCGGTGGCGAGGAAGAGCTCGTCGGAGTCCTTCAGCAGGTCCTTGAGCTTCTTGACCTGGGCCTTCTTGTCGGCGTTGACGACATAGATCGGCTCGAAGTCGTGCTCGACGTCCACGCCGAGGCGGCGCACCTCGCCGGTGTACTTCTCCGGCACCTCCGCGGCGCCGTTGGGGAGGTCGCGGATGTGCCCGACGCTCGCCTCGACGACGTATCCAGGGCCGAGGTAGCCCTTGATCGTCTTCGCCTTGGCTGGCGACTCGACGATGACGAGTCGGCGGCCGCCGTGTGCGGTCTCGCTGGTCGGGGACAACTTCGCTCTTCTCTCCGGTCGACGCTGGGGCCTCCCCAGGCGGTCCCCGGGGTCGGGTCATGGTGACGCTGCGGAGTGTGACGGTACATCCCGCCCCCGTGTCAAACGGGAAAAGCCCGCAACGGCCACTCGAACGGTAACCCGACTACCGCCATTCCTGCCGCCCGGAGTACCCACCGGCCATTTCGAGCCTTAGTGGAGGACCCCCTCCCAATTACCGGGACCTCGGCCTTTCCATGGTCGTCACAGCTGGGTGAAGCACCATGCGCCGACGACGAGCGCGATCACCGCGGCACAGCTCGCGATCATCGCCGATGCGACCGGGCTCACACCGTGCGCCACCGGTTCCCGGTGCCGTGCGCGGACCGCGGTCCACGCCAGCAGTCCGGTCCCGAACAGCGCGAACACCGATCCCGCGAAGATCGCCGGTCCGCTCTCCATGGCTCCCCGTGCCCCTTTTCTCCCGACCGCGCGTGCCCTCGGGCATGGAGGTTGACACGCACGGGCGGCGGCCAGGCGAACCCGAGGTGAACGCCGGACCGGCCCGGCTGTGGACGGCCGGGGCGGCCGGCCCCGGCCGGGCTCAGACCGAACCGGGCGCGGGTATCTTTCCGGTCGTCTTCTCGCCGTCGGTCCGGCTCACCGTGCACACGGCCTTCTTGAACCCCTTGTTCCAGTCCTCCTCGTCGGCCACCCAGCCGTAGACGGTGCGCTCCGAACCGGGCGCCCAGGTCGACTCGAATTTGTTGCGGCACAGCTTGGTCGCGTTGTCGGAACCTTTCTCGTAGGTCATTTCCTCGGGTGCCTGAACCACGCCTATGACCTGGTCGGTGTGGGGCTTCACGCAGTCGGTGAGCGGGGCGTTGTAGCCGTCGTCCTGCTCCTCGTAGATCCAGCAGTCGCCGGTGCTCATCTGACCCACCCACAGCCGCGTGCCCTCGTCCCGCAGCCGGCCGACCTCACCGCCTATCGCCGCATGGCGGCCCAGTACGAGACATGCCGTACCGCTGTTGGCCGCGGTGAAGCCCGCCTTCGTCGGTACGACGGCGTAGAGCGCCGCGTCGGGAAGGGCGTCGACGACCGCGCGCGTCTGGTTCGCGCAGCGCTGAGCACCCTCCGCGCGCGCGTCGGCGTAGTCGGTGGCCGTGTCGACGGCGACGACCTGTCCGTCCGGCCAGTCCTCGGCGCAGTCCACCACGCCGAGGTTCGGCTCCGACTTGAACGGCGTCCCCGACCAGACCGCCTGCACGCAGTCGCCGGTCTCCAACGGCTCGCTGAGGCCGACGACATCGCCGTACGGCAGCACGGGCCCGGTCGGCGGCGGATCGCTCTTGGGGACGCTGGAGGTGGGCGGCTTGTTCGCCGTGTTGTTCGTGTCTCCGTCGCCGCTGTCCTTGGTCAGCGAGACGGCCAGCCAGGTGCCGCCGGCGACGACGAGGACGGCGGCCACGACGAGAGCGATCAGCGCGAGCCGCTTCTTGTCCCGGGGAGGCGGCGCGGGTGGACCGGCTCCGGGCATCCCCGGCCCACCCGTACCCCAGCCGGCTCCGGACGTGCCGCCCAGGTAGGGCTGGGTGGGGCTCGCGGCGACAGCGGCGCTGCCGGCGTAGGGCGGCGTCGGACTGCTGCCGTACGGCGACGGGGCGCCGCCGCCCGCGTAGGGGCCGTAGGGCGTGGGGCCGCCGCTGCTCGCGTAGGGCCCTTGCGCATAGGGGTTGCCGGGCTCGGGCGAGGGTGAGGACGGCTGCTGAGGGACGGCGGCCTGCCGCCACGGGTCGTACGCGGCCCCGGCCGCCCCACCTCCGCCGGCTGCTGCTCCCGGCGTGTGGGGCGTCTGCGGGGCGCCCGGCGTGAAGGGCCCGCCCGACGACGGCGGAACGCCTGGCGTGAAGCCCCCACCCGACGACGGCGGCGCCCCCGGCGTGAAGCCCCCACCCGGCGTGCCCGGCGTCTGCGGCGTCCCAGGTGCCTGCGGAGCACCCGGCGTCTGCGGGGCACCCGGCGTCCCAGGCCCCGCACCACCACCCCCGCCACCCCCGCTGGCCCACCCCGGCGACGTACTCGCGACGTACCCCGGCGGTGAGCCGTCCATCAGCCCGCCTCCCGGAGCGGCACCGGAGCCGACCGGTTGCCCGCCCGCCCCCTCACCCGCACCGAACGCCCCTGCACCCGCACCGAACCCACCGTGCGGCGGCCCGAATCCGGGCGTCGCGCCGAACCCCGCCGCCGCCCCGGCGTCGACACCTGCCCCCGCCTGTCCCGCCTCTCCCGCCGCCGCGGGCCAACCCGGCGATGCCCCTCGCACCACCCGCTCCAGCCCCCGCGCCACCGCCTCCGGCGACGACCTGCGCACCGGGTCCTTCACCAGCAACCCCTGGAGTACGGGTGCCAGTTCACCGGCCCGTACCGGTGCCGTCGGTTCCTCCCCGAGCAGGGCCGTCAGGGTCGCGTACTCGCCGTTTCGGTCGAAGGGGCCGTGGCCCTCCACGGCCCAGTACAGGGTCGCGCCCAGCGAGAACAGATCCGCGGCCGGTGACGGCGGCTCCCCACGCGCGCGCTCCGGCGCGAGATAGCCGGGCGTGCCGAGGATGCCCGCCGTGGCGGTGAGCCGGGGTTCCCGGGACTCGGGCTGGAGGGCGATGCCGTAGTCGGTGAGCAGCACGCGCGCGTACGGGTCGCCTGAAGCATCCGAGCCCAGCAGGATGTTGGCCGGTTTCACATCCCTGTGGAGGATGCCGATCCGGTGCCCCGCGGTCAGCGCGTCGAGCACGGCGAGTCCGACGCGGGCCGCCTGGACGGGCGGCAGCGGCCCCGAACTCCGCACCACCGCCTGGAGGTCGACCGCGTCCGGCACGTACTCCATGACGATCCACGGCAGTCCCTCGTGCACCACCACGTCATGCACCGTCGCCACGTGGCGATGCCCGCGCAGCCGCGCCGCGTGCCGCGCCTCGCTGCGGGCCCGCGCGATGCGCTGCGCGGGCTCGCTCGCGTCCATCGGTACGTCCGGAAGCGCGATCTCCTTCAGCGCGACCTCGCACGCCAACTCGTCGTCGTACGCCAGCCAGACCCGGCCCATGCCGCCCGCGCCGAGCGTCCGCAGCAGCCGGTAGCGGCCGCCGACGACCCTGCCTTCACCGTGATCCGGCGTCTCCCCCGACATCACGCCTCCCCCCGAGGCCCGAGCGGGTACGCCTCCCCCGAGGACGCGTCGGGCCTGCCCCTCGAAGGTAGCCTCGCACGCCCCACTGACAGGAGACCTTTTCGTCACCAATCAGGCCAGACCTGGCGCACGCGCCTCAGGCGTGTGCGCGGGGCGCAGGCGTCGCACTCACGCCGGCTCCAGGAACCCCTGCTCCACCAGCACCCGGATCTGCGCCGGTGTACGGTCCCGCAGCAACACCGGGTCCTCGCCCACCAGTTGCGCGATCGCGTCCAGGATCCGCCCCGCGCTCAGCGAGCCGTCGCACACGCCGGCGAAGCCCGCGCCGACGGTGTCCACCTTGGTGGCGCGGCGCATGCCGCGGTTCTGGCGCAGCACCACATGCTCCGGGTCCTCGGCGCCGGGCAGCCCGACCTGCTCCTGCACGATCTCCGGCGCCAGCTTGAAGTGCCCTTCCAGCAGCGCCGCGTCGTCGTGGTCCCGCAGATAGTCGAGCCGCTCGAAGTGCGCCGCGACGGTGTCGCCGAGCGGCTGCTCGACGGGGTGCGGCCACTCCTCCGCGATGACCGAGGGCACGGCGGCCGCCGTCTTGCGCAGGGTGATCCAGCCGAACCCGACCGCCTTCACCTTGCGCGCCTCGAACTCGTCCAGCCAGGCGTCGTACAGCGCCTGGTACTCGGCCGGGTCCCCACGGTGGTCACCGGCGTCCCTGAGCCACAGCTCGGCGTATTGCGTGACGTCCTGCACCTCGCGCTGGACGATCCACGCGTCGCAACCGCGCGGCACCCACGACCTGAGCCTGTCCTGCCAGTCCTCCCCTTCCACGTGCTGCCAGTTGGCGAGGAACTGCGCGAACCCGCCCTCGTTCAGCCGTTCCCCCGCCTGCTGAACGAGCGACCGGCACAGATCGTCCCCGCCCATCCCGCCGTCCCGGTACGTCAGCCGGGCGCCCGGCGAGATCACGAAGGGCGGGTTGGAGACGATCAGGTCGTACGTCTCGTCGTCGCGCACCGGCTCGAAGAGGGAGCCCTCCCGCACGTCGGCCGCGGGGGCGCCGGACAGGGCCAGGGTCAGCGCGGTGATGTGCAGCGCGCGCGGGTTGAGGTCGGTCGCCGTCACGCGCGTGGCGTGCCGAGCGGCGTGCAGCGCCTGGATGCCGGACCCGGTGCCGAGGTCGAGCGCGGCGCCGACGGGCGTGCGGACGGTGATGCCGGCGAGGGTCGTGGAGGCGCCGCCGACGCCGAGGACGACGCCCTCCTCGCGGCTGCCGATGCCCCCGGCGCCGCCCACGGCGCACCCCAGGTCGGACACGATGAACCAGTCCTCGCCGTCGGGCCCGCCGTACGGCCGTACGTCCACCGTCGCGGCCACTTCCTCGGCACCGGCCCGCACCAGCCACCCGGCCTCCAGACAC
The DNA here is from genome assembly GCF_042668605.1 of Streptomyces sp. NPDC057280. Taxonomy (NCBI): domain Bacteria; kingdom Bacillati; phylum Actinomycetota; class Actinomycetes; order Kitasatosporales; family Streptomycetaceae; genus Streptomyces; species Streptomyces sp. NPDC057280. The sequence continues at coordinate 164,665 of NZ_JBHUYR010000013.1, read as the reverse complement.
GCCTCCAGGGGCAGTACGTCCGCCACGCGCGCGTGGAGCACGGGTTGCTGGAGCAGGAAGAGCCGTACGAGCACCTCCAGCGCGCTGTCCCCGCGGGTGGCCCGCAGCGCGGGCACCGTCTCGCTGCGGGCGAGCGCCGCGTACGCGGGCGCGCCGAGCAGTTCGAGCAGGCCGTCGGCGGTGAAGGAGGCGCCCAGGAGGGCGTCGCGCAGGGCGGCGGCGACGTCGGGGCGGTCGGCGGAGGGCAGGGGGGCAAGGCTGGAGTCACTCACCACCCCATTGTGGACGCAAACCGGCGCCGCAGGCGGTGCCTGCGGCGCCGGGACGGCCGGAGCGGGTGTCAGCCGTTCGTCGCCGACGGCGTGGCGGACGCGCTCTTGCAGCTCTCCTGCTGGGCCATCGCCTTGCCGACGTCACCCTCTTCGAGGTTCTTGAGGGCGTCGCTGCCGCTGGTGCTCAGCTTGTCGAGCTCGGTCGCGACGTCCTTGAGGCCGTCCGCGAACTTGCCCTGGTCCTTCGTGTCGAGCTCGTCGACCTGCTTCTTGAGAGACGCGTAGGAGGCGGACAGGCTGTTGAGCTCCTTGACCGCGTCCAGCTGCTTCTTCTCGGCGTTCTTGCTGTCGCCGGTGTCGGGGGCCCCGGCCTTCTGCACGGCCGCGCCGATCGCCTTGTAGGCGTCGGACATGTCCTGGAAGGCCTGGGCGTCGGTCTTCTGGACGTCCTCCGGCTTGCTGTTGTCCGAGGTCTGCTGCTGGATCGCGGCGTTCGCGGCCTCGATCTTCTTGGCCTGCGGCTGGACGGCGTCACAGACCTGCTTGGCCCAGGCGTCCAGCTTCTCGCTGTTGTCGTCACCGCTGCTGCATGCCGACAGCGCCATCGCCAGTACCGCACCGCCGGACAGCGCGGCTGCGAGCTTCTTGTTCACCGGATTGGTCCCTTCCATGGCTCCTCGGCCCCGGAACATACACGGCACCTGGAGGACATCTACAAGCAGGACGTCCGATAAGTCATGCATTAAAGCCATTTGCACCAAGTGAGAGAAGGGTCACGAAGGGGGCGTGCGCACACAGAGCGGGCGGGCAGCGCATCCACCGCGCCGCCCGCCCGCCCCAGGTGAGGAGGCTGTCGCAAGACCGCCTACGACACCACCGCGGGGTCGGCCGAACTCGCCACCCTCTTGGCACCGTCCTCCTCGTCCCCCACGGCGATCCCGCGCCGCTTGGAGACGTAGACCGCGCCGACGATCACGGCGAGCGAGAGCAGGGCGATCCCGATCCGGACGCCGATGCTCTTGTCCTCGCCGTAGCTGAACTTGATGACCGCAGGCGCGATGAGCAGCGCGACGAGGTTCATCACCTTCAGCAGCGGGTTGATCGCGGGCCCGGCGGTGTCCTTGAAGGGGTCGCCGACCGTGTCGCCGATGACGGTCGCGGCGTGGGCCTCGCTGCCCTTGCCGCCGTGATGGCCGTCCTCGACGAGCTTCTTGGCGTTGTCCCAGGCACCGCCGGAGTTGGCGAGGAACACCGCCATGAGCGTGCCCGCCCCGATCGCGCCCGCGAGATACGCGCCGAGCGCGCCGACACCGAGCGTGAACCCGATGAAGATCGGCGCCATGACGGCGAGCAGCCCGGGTGTGGCGAGCTCGCGCAGGGCGTCCCTCGTACAGATGTCGACGACCTTGCCGTACTCCGGCTTCTCGCTGTAGTCCATGATCCCGGGCCGCTCGCGGAACTGCCGCCGCACCTCGTAGACCACGGAACCCGCCGACCGCGACACGGCGTTGATGGCGAGCCCGGAGAAGAGGAAGACGACCGCGGCGCCCGCGATGAGGCCGACGAGGTTGTTGGGCTGCGAGATGTCCATCATCAGGTTCATCGGGGCGCCCTCGCCGGACACCTTCTCCCCGACGTCCTGCGCGCCCGTGAGGATCGCGTCACGGTACGACCCGAAGAGCGCCGACGCCGCCAGGACGGCGGTGGCGATGGCGATGCCCTTGGTGATGGCCTTGGTGGTGTTGCCCACGGCGTCCAGGTTGGTGAGCACCTGCGCGCCCGCGCCCTCGACGTCACCGGACATCTCGGCGATGCCCTGGGCGTTGTCGGAGACGGGACCGAAGGTGTCCATGGCGACGATCACGCCGACTGTGGTGAGCAGACCGGTGCCGGCCAGCGCCACCGCGAACAGCGCCAGCATGATCGACGTACCGCCGAGCAGGAACGCCCCGTAGACGCCGAGGCCGATCAGCAGGGCGGTGTAGACGGCCGATTCGAGACCGACGGAGATACCGGCGAGGACGACGGTGGCCGGGCCGGTGAGCGAGGTCTTGCCGATGTCCCTGACGGGACGGCGGCTGGTCTCGGTGAAGTAGCCGGTCAGCTGCTGAATGACGGCGGCCAGCAGGATGCCGATGGCGACCGCGACGAGCGCGAGGATCCGCGGGTCGCCGTCCTTCCCGGAGATCGCGCCGTCGGTGACGCCGTCGAGATCGGCGTACGACGACGGCAGGTACGCGAAGACGGCCACGGCGACCAGCACGAGCGAGATCACCGCGGAGATGAAGAACCCCCGGTTGATCGCGGACATGCCGCTGCGGTCGGACCGGCGCGGCGCCACCGCGAAGATGCCGATCATGGCGGTCAGCACACCGATCGCGGGCACGATCAGCGGGAAGGCGAGCCCGGAGTCACCGAACGCCGCCTTGCCGAGGATCAGCGCGGCGACCAGGGTCACGGCGTACGACTCGAAGAGGTCGGCCGCCATACCGGCGCAGTCGCCGACGTTGTCGCCCACGTTGTCGGCGATGGTCGCGGCATTGCGCGGGTCGTCCTCCGGAATGCCCTGCTCGACCTTGCCGACCAGGTCGGCGCCGACGTCGGCGGCCTTGGTGAAGATGCCGCCGCCGACACGCATGAACATGGCGATCAGGGCGGCCCCGAGGCCGAAGCCCTCGAGCACCTTCGGCGCGTCGGCCGCGTACACCAGCACGACACAGGAGGCGCCCAGCAGACCGAGCCCCACCGTGAACATGCCGACGACGCCGCCCGTGCGGAAAGCGATCTTCATTGCTTTGTGCGAGACGGCGGTGAGATCCTTTTCCGGTTCACCTTCCGCCGGGGTCGCTTCCCGTGCCGCCGCGGCAACGCGCACATTGCTGCGCACGGCGAGCCACATGCCGATATATCCGGTGGCCGCCGAGAACCCCGCGCCGATCAAGAAGAAGACGGATCGACCGGCACGCTGATTCCAGTCGTCCGCGGGCAGCAGCATGAGCAGGAAGAACACGACCACGGCGAATACGCCGAGTGTGCGCAGCTGCCGGGCCAGATAGGCGTTGGCGCCTTCCTGTACGGCCGCTGCGATCTCTTTCATGCTGTCGGTTCCCTCGCCCGCCGCGAGCACCTGGCGCACCAGGACACCCGCGACCACGAGCGCGGCCACCGCGACGGCGGCGATCACCCAGACGATGATCCGGTTGTCGTCCGTCAGGACCGCGGCTGCGAGAGAAGTGGGATGGTCCAACTGAGGGGTAGAAAGCCCCGCCATTCGTCCTCCTTGACGCTTGGGCTGAGCTCAAGATGTGGACGGATTGTAGGTAGCGGAACCTGATCAAAACAGTGGGCGGTAAACGGAATTCGCCTTCACATGCTCTTCAGCAAATGATCGACGTCACGCCACAGAACCCGAAAGAGCTAATGCCCCAAAGGCATTGACTGATCGTGAATCATTTCACGAATTCCGAAAATACAAAGGGCCCCGCCGGAGCGGAGCCCTTTGATGTTCTGCAAGTATGTACTCGCATGTACTCGTATATATGAAGGTCAGGGAAGCGTTGCGGCCGGCGGAGTGGTCGGCCAGGTCATACGGATCGACCCGCCGTGCTCCCCCGCGGTGACCTCCACGTCGTCGACGAGGCCGCTGATGACCGCGAGGCCCATCTCGTCCTCCTCGGTCTCCGCGTCCGGGTCCTCGGCCGCCGCGCCGGGCGCCCGGTCACCCGGGGCCGAACGCGGCGCCTCGTCGCCGACCTCGATGGAGAACTGCTTCTCCTCCTCGATCAGCAGCACCTTCACCGGAGCGGTGATGCCGCCGTTCCGGTGCAGTCCGACGGCACGGGAACAGGCCTCGCCGACGGCGAGCCGCACCTCGTCGAGCACGGCCTCGTCCACTCCGGACCTGCGCGCCACCGCCGCCGCCACCAGGCGGGCGGTCCGGACGTGCTCGGGCAGCGCGCTGAAGCGGAGTTCAACGGTGGCCATGCATCCCCCTCGGAACTACGGGCGTGCTGTCGGGGGACCGGACCGCCGATTTGTCCGGACCCCCCAGGTACTACAGCCGTCCCGGGCGCGGTTCAGGTCACCACGCCCGGTCCGCTGGTTCAGTCGGTCGCCGCCACCGCTTCGTCGACCGAGGTGTGGATCGGGAACACCTTGGTGAGACCGGTGATGCGGAAGATCTTCAGAATGCGCTCCTGGTTGCAGACCAGGCGCAGCGAGCCCTCATGGGCACGCACCCGCTTCAGGCCGCCGACCAGCACGCCGAGCCCGGTGGAGTCGAGGAAGTCCACGCCCTCCATGTCGACGACGAGGTGGAAACTCCCGTCGTTCACCAGCTCGACCAGCTGCTCGCGCAGCTTGGGCGCGGTATATACGTCGATTTCGCCACCGACCTCGACGACCGTACGATCGCCGACGGTACGGGTCGACAGGGACAGGTCCACGGATCCTCCAGCACCTTGCTATCGAGCGGTCGCCCGTTAGGACACTCTCGGCAGAGCCCCCAGGACGGTTCGCCAGCCGCGATGGCATTCAATCACTTACCGGCAGGCGTGCACGACGCCTTGGTCCCATTGTCCGTCACGCCGGTGACACACTCGGTGCCGATGGCCAAGAATCACCGATCCGATCGATCCCCGACGGACGCCGTATCCCGGGTGGACCCGGGCACGGTGCTGGGCAGGCTCGCCTCGGGGCCGAGCCGTGCTTCGCGCATCACTCATACGGAGCACTTGCCCCCGCGGGCGGGTCGGCATGCCGTCTGGCCTGACCGGATTCGCCCGGAGGTGCTCGCGGCCGTGCAGGCGGCGGGCATCGAGCACCCCTGGGCCCACCAGGCACGCGCCGCGGAGCACGCCCTGGACGGCGAGTCGGTGGTCGTCGCCACCGGCACCGCCTCCGGCAAGTCCCTGGCGTACCTCACGCCCGTCCTGTCGGCCCTCCTGGACGGCTCCGAGGCCCCCAACGGCCGCGGCGCCACCGCGCTCTACCTCGCCCCGACGAAGGCGCTCGCGGCGGATCAGTGCCGTTCCGTGAAGGAACTTTCACAACCGCTGGGCAATTCAGTTCGACCAGCCGTCTACGACGGTGACACCCCGTTCGAGGAACGCGAGTGGATCCGCCAGTACGCCAACTACGTGCTGACCAACCCCGACATGCTGCACCGCGGCATCCTCCCGTCCCACCCCCGCTGGTCCTCCTTCCTGAAGGCGCTCAGGTACGTCGTCATCGACGAGGTCCACACCTACCGCGGCGTCTTCGGCTCCCACGTCGCCCAGGTCCTGCGCCGACTGCGCCGCCTCTGCGCCCGCTACGGCTCCTCGCCGGTCTTCCTGCTGGCCTCCGCGACCGCCGCCGAGCCCGCGGTCGCCGCCCGCCGCCTCACCGGCCTGCCGGTCGTCGAGGTCGCCGACGACGCCTCCCCGCGCGGTGAGCTGGTCTTCGCCCTCTGGGAGCCCCCGCTCACCGAGATGCAGGGCGAGAAGGGCGCGCCGGTCCGCCGCACGGCCACCGCCGAGACGGCCGACCTGCTGACCGACCTGACGGTCCAGGGCGTCCGCTCGGTCGCCTTCGTCCGCTCCCGGCGCGGCGCCGAGCTCATCTCGGTCATCGCCCAGGAACGGCTGGCCGAGGTCGACCGCTCGCTGGCCCGGCGTGTCGCCGCCTACCGCGGCGGCTATCTCCCGGAGGAGCGCCGCGCCCTGGAGCAGGCCCTCCACTCGGGCGAATTGCTGGGGCTGGCGGCGACGACGGCCCTGGAGCTGGGCATCGACGTCTCCGGTCTGGACGCCGTCGTCATCGCCGGCTACCCGGGCACGCGCGCGTCCCTGTGGCAGCAGGCCGGCCGGGCGGGCCGCTCCGGGCAGGGCGCCCTGGCCGTCCTGGTCGCCCGCGACGACCCCCTGGACACCTTCCTCGTCCACCACCCCGAGGCCCTCTTCGACCGCCCTGTGGAGACGACGGTCCTCGACCCGGACAACCCCTACGTCCTCGCCCCGCACCTGTGTGCGGCGGCGGCGGAACTTCCGCTGACGGACGAGGACCTGGAGCTGTTCGGCCCGGAGACCGCGGGCCTGCTCCCCCAGCTGGAGGCCGCGAAGCTGCTGCGCCGCCGCACCAAGGCCTGGCACTGGACCCGCAGGGAGTCCGCCGCCGACCTCGCCGACATCCGCGGCGGCGGCGGCCGCCCGGTGCAGATCGTCGAGTCCGGCACGGGCCGCCTGCTCGGCACGGTCGACGCGGGCGCGGCCCACACGACCGTCCACGAGGGCGCCGTCCACCTCCACCAGGGCCGCACCTATCTGGTCCGGTCCCTGGACCTGGAGGACTCGGTGGCGCTGGTGTCGGAAGCGAACCCGCCGTACTCGACCGTGGCCCGCGACACCACCTCCATCGCCGTCCTGGAGACGGACGTCGAAGTCCCCTGGGGCCAGGGCCGGTTGTGCTACGGCTCCGTCGAGGTCACCAACCAGGTGGTCTCCTTCCTCCGCCGCCGCCTCATCACCGGCGAGGTCCTGGGCGAGACGAAACTCGACCTCCCTCCTCGTACGTTGCGCACCCGCGCGGTGTGGTGGACCGTCACCGAGGACCAGTTGGACGAGGCCCGCATCAACCCCGAGATCCTCGGCGGCGCCCTGCACGCCGCCGAACACGCCTCCATCGGCCTGCTCCCCCTCTTCGCGACCTGCGACCGCTGGGACATCGGCGGGGTGTCCATCCCCCTGCACCCCGACACCCTCCTCCCGACGGTCTTCGTCTACGACGGCCACCCCGGCGGCGCGGGCTTCGCGGAGCGCGCCTTCCACACCGCCCGCGCCTGGCTCACCGCCACCCGCGAAGCCATCGCCTCCTGCGAGTGCGACGCCGGCTGCCCGTCCTGCATCCAGTCCCCCAAGTGCGGCAACGGCAACGACCCGTTGCACAAGAGGGGGGCGGTGCGGTTGCTCACGGCGTTGCTGCGGGGGGCGCCGGGGGAGGGGGCGGCTGGGTCCTCGGGGCCGACGGAGGGGGTGGCTCCGGAAGCTGGTCCCCAGGCGCCGGCGGAGCGTTCGGTCCCGGAAGCCGGTTCCCAGGCGCTGGCAGAGGGGTCGGTCCCGGAAGCCGGTCACCAAGCGCCGGCGCAAGGTTCGGTCCCGGAAGCCGGTCACCAGACGTCGGCGGAGGGTTCGGCGCCGGAAGTGGATCTCCAGGATCCGGCGCCGGGACCGGCTGTTCCGCCGGTCCCGCCCGGGCCCTGACCTCCGCCGCGAACGGCCCCCGCCCTGCCGTCGCCGTCACGTCCGAGACGTCACCCACCAGCGCGCACCGCACGAGCCGCGTGCCCTGCGCCACGGCCACCCGACCGGCCCTGGCGCAGGCCGCGGTAGCGCCCTCGGCCCAGTGGTCCGCCGCCGCGAGCGCCGCCAGATCCGCACCGCCGGCCGCACGATGCCGGGTCACCACGGCCTGCCCCAGAGCGAGCACGACCCCGAACACCACGCAGAGCACGGCGATCGCACCGACGCTCCACACGGTGGCGGAGCCACGGTCGGAACCGATCCCCCGCCGACGCACACCGCGCCCGCTCATCTCCAGCCCTCCACCGAGGCCACGGCCTCCTCCCGCACCTCGAACGGCAACCCGCCCAGCACCGGCGGCCTGGCCACGACCACCACCCGGACCTGCGTCTTCTCCCGGCTGACCGTGACCTTCGCACCGCGCGGCGCCGCCCCGCGGGCCACTTCGACGACCGCGTCTGCCGGGTCCTCCCGCGCCGCCGCCCTGGCCCCCGTCCGAGCCGCGTCCACGCACTGGATCTGCGCGGCCACCACGAGCAGCCCCCACACCAGCGCCATCGCGAACATCACCAGCACGGGCAGCACCACGGCGGACTCCGCCGTGACGAACCCCCGGTCCGCGCGGTCCCGTTCACATCCGCGCATCGAGGGCCTGCTTCACGATGCCCTGGAGCTCCGCGCTGACGGCCCCGCTGGTCACCACCTTGTAGAGGACGACCGCGAACGCCACCGCCGCGACGATCCCCATCGCGTACTCCGAGGTGACCATCCCCGTGTCCTTCCGCGCCGTTCGAAGCCGCGCGAGTACCACCTTGTACATCTCAACCCCCGTAAGGATCAGCTCTGTTGTCTCTTCTGCTCTGCCATCTCTTACTTCTCGATCACCGCAGCCGGCTCACGCCCGCCCCCGTCATCCACCACCCCCTCCCATGGCCGCGCCCGCCAGTCCGATCACGATGGGCAGCACCCCCACCGCGATGAACGCGGGCAGAAAACACAGCCCCACCGGCGCGGTCACGAGGACGGCGGCCCGCCGGGCCCGTGCCGTCGCGGTGCGCGCCCAGTCGGCCCGGGCCTCCGAGGCGAGCCGGGCGACGGGGACGGCGGCGGGCAGTCCCGAGACGTCGGCCCGTTCCAGCAGCCGCGCCAGGGGTCCGGCGCCCGGCATCGAGGCCAGTCGGCGCCAGGCGTCGCCGGGTTCACCGCCCAGCCGCACCTCCGCCGCGCCCCGCGCCAGCCCCTCCCCGACCGGGCCGCCCAGCGCCTCGCCCACGGCCTGCGCCGCGACCACCGGTCCGGCACCGGCCGCGATACAGGCCGCCAGCAGATCGGCCGCGAGGGGCAGTTGACGCGCGGCCTCTCCGGCGTCGTACTCCTCCTCGGCGCCCGCGGCCGTCTGCCGCCTGCGCCACCACCACAGCCCGACGGCCACGCCCAGCCCGACGGCGACCCCGGCGACACCCCCGACGAGAGCCCACCCGCCGGCCACCACGCCCGCCGAGGGCAGCCACCGCCGCACGGCCTTCCGCGGGTCACCCCGCGGCCCCGCGGACTTCGCCTCCCGCGCCACGAGCCGGGCCAGTCGCCGCCGAACCGCCCGCTCGCGGCGCACCCGCTCGACCCACCTCGCCCCCCACGCGAGAACCAGCAAGGCCCCCACCACTGCCCCCAACCTGTGGACAACCTCCGCACTCACCGCACCCTCCTCACGCTCCGCCGCTCCGGCCCACCAGCGCCCCTCCCCCGTCTCACAGCCCCCCTCCTCCGCACGCCCCGGCCCTCCCCCGTCTCACAGCCCCCTTCTCCGCACGCCCCGGCCCATCACCGCCCCGCGCCCCGCTCACACCGCCTCCGCTCCCCGCACGATCCGCATCGCCCACCACATCCCCAGCCCCTCCAGCACCCCGCCCACCACCAGGCACCCCAGCCCCGGTCCCGTGTGCAGCAGGACGTGGAGCGGGTCGGAGCCGAGGGCCGTGCCGAGCAGCAGGCCCAGGACCGGCAGGCCGGCGAGCATCAGGGCCGTGGCGCGGGCGCCCGACAACTGGGCGCGCAGGTCGGCGCGTTGATCCCGCTCGGCGCGCAAGGCCGCTTCGAGCCGGTCGACCCCCGCGGCCAGCCCCGCACCCCGGTCCACAGCCACCCGCCAGCACGCCGCGAGCCCCAGCAGCCCGTCGGCCCCCGGCTGCCGTGCCGCCGCCGCGAGCGCGTCCGGCACGTCACCGCCGAACCGCGCCGCCGCCAGCACGGCCGCCTGCGCGTCACCGAGCCCGTCGCCGTCGCGCGCGGCCCGCAGCAGGGCCTCGCCCGGCTGCCGCCCGGCCCGCACCTCTCCGGCGAGCACCCCGCACAGCGCGATGACCGCGTCCCCGCGCCGCTCCCGAGCCCGCCGCTCCCGCCGGGCCAACCGCACCCGCCGCAGCAACGGCACCCCGGCCAACCCGGCGACCAGCGGCACCACCGAGGCCCCCAGCACCGCGAGCACCGCCCCTGCCGCCGCCGACCACCACTCGGCCCCCAGGCCGGCCCGCAACCGCCGCACCTCACCGCCCAGTCGCCCCCACAGGGGCGGCGGCCCGGTGCCGGCCGCACCGCCGCTCCCCGCGAGCAGCAGCCGTGCCCGTCGAGCCCCGACATGGGGCCCGCCCAGCAACCAGACGACCGCCCCGGCACAGGCCACGGCGGCAGCCGCCGACATCTCACTCACCCCGGTCATGGCATCCCTCTCCGAGCAGCCCCCGCAGCCGCTCCCACCCCTGCTCGTACGCGAAGCCCTCCGCGCGCCAGCGCAGCGCCGGCACCGTGCACACCAGCCCCGAGGGATCCCGTTCCAGCACCCGCACCTCGGCGATCCGCCGCCGTCCGGTCCGGTCGCGCACCAGGTGCAGCACGACCGACAGGGCGGCCGCCACCTGGGAGTGCAGCGCGGCCCGGTCGAGCCCGGCGGCCGTGCCGAGCGCCTCCAGACGGGCCGGCACATCGGCGGCGGCGTTCGCGTGGACCGTCCCGCAGCCGCCCTCGTGACCGGTGTTCAACGCGGCCAGCAGATGCACCACTTCGGGCCCCCGCACCTCGCCCACGACCAGCCGGTCCGGCCGCATCCGCAGCGCCTGCCGCACCAGGTCCTGGAGCGTGACCAGACCCGCGCCCTCCTGGTTGGCCGGTCTGCTCTCCAGGCGGACGACGTGCGGATGGTCGGGCCGCAGTTCCGCCGAGTCCTCGGCGAGCACGATCCGCTCCCCGGGCCCGACCAGCCCCAGCAGCGCGCTCAGCAGCGTCGTCTTGCCGCTGCCGGTCCCGCCGCTGATGAGGAACGACAGCCGTGCGTCGACCAGCGCCCGCAGCACCCGGTCCCCGCCCGGCGGCACGGTGCCCGCCGCCACCAACTCGTCGAGCGTGAACGCGCGCGGCCGCACGACCCGCAGCGACAGACAGGTGCAGTCGACGGCCACCGGTGGCAGCACCGCGTGGAGCCGTGTCCCGTCGGGCAGCCGGGCGTCCGCCCACGGCCGTGCGTCGTCGAGGCGCCGCCCGGCCACCGCGGCCAGCCGCTGCGCGAGGCGTCGTACGGCCGCGGCGTCGGGGAAGGAGACCCCCGTCAGCTCCAGTCCGCCGCCCCGGTCCACCCAGACCCGGTCCGGCGCCGACACCAGGACATCGGTGACGGACGGGTCGGCCAGGAGCGGCTCCAACGGCCCGCTGCCGACCAGCTCGGACCGCAACCGCGCGGCGGCGCCCAGGACTTCGGCGTCCCCGAGCACCCGCCCCTGCTCACGCAGTGCCTGCGCCACACGCGCGGGCGTCGGTTCGGCCCCGCTCTCGGCGAGCCACTGCCGCACACCGTCGAGAAGCTCCGGAGCCATGTCGGCCCCGCCCTGCGCACTCCCGAACCGCCCTGGAGCCGGGCCCACATCACCCCGCACCCCGCCCGAGACCTCCGGAGCCAGGCCCTCGCCACGCCGCGCGCCATCAAAGGCACCCGCGCCGCCCCGAACCCGGCCGAACGCACCCGGCCCCACGTCCGCGCCGTCCTCCATCCGGCCGAACACACCCGGCCGCCCGTCCGCGCCGTCCTCTATCCGGCCGAACGCACCCGGCCGGACGTCCGCGCCGCCCCCTGCCCGACCGAACCCACCGGACCTCGCCTCCGCGCCACCCCGTGCACCCTCGAACCCACCGGGCCCCGCCTCCGCGCCACCCCGTGCACCCTCGAACGCACCCGGCCCAGCCCCGTCGCCACCCGGCCCGCCACGCGCATGTGCCCGCTCATCTGCACGCGCGCATGTCAGCTCGTCCGCACGCGCGCGTGCCCACGCGTCCTCCAGCGCCGCGGTCATGCCGCCTCCACCAGTGCCCGCTCCCAGAACTCCTTGCAGAACCGCGTCAGCGGTCCCCTCCCGGCGCCGGGCGGTGTCCTGGCCTCGTGCGGTCGCAGCAGGCCCGCCTCGACCGGCACCTCGCCCAGCAGGGGCAGGCCGAGCAGGCGTGCCACCTCACGGTCGTCGAGTCCGGGTGCGTACGGGCCCCGTACGGCGACCCGCAGGTCCCGTACGACCATCCCGACCGCGGAGGCCACCCGTCCGGCCGCCGCGACGGCCCGCAGCTCCGCGGGAACGACGAGGATGCCGAGGTCGAGCTGGGCGAGCGTCTCGGCCACGCCGCCGTCGATACGGCGGGGCAGGTCCACGACGACCGTGCCGCCCCGGCGTCGGGCCGCGGCCAGCACCGCGCGGACGGCCTGCGGCGGGACGGCGACGCAGTCGCCGCGGTCCCAGCTGAGCACCCGCAGGGAGTGCAGCTCGGGCAGCGACTCCTCCAGGGCGCCACCGCCGACCCTGCCGCGCGAGGCGGCGAACGCCGGCCAGCGCAGCCCCTCGGCGGTCTCCCCGCCGAGGAGTACGTCGAGTCCGCCGCCCAGCGGATCGGCGTCCACGAGCAGGGTGCGCAGTCCCTCCCGCGCGGAGGTGACGGCCAGCGCGCACGCGAGCGTGGAGGCGCCGGCCCCGCCCCGGCCGCCGATGACGCCGACGGTGAGGGCGGGCCGGCCGACGCCCTCGGCGACGTCGGCGATCCGGTCGACGAGCCACTGCTCGCCGTCGGGCAGCATCAGGACGTGGTCGGCGCCGATCTCGACGGCCCGGCGCCACACCCCGGAGTCGTCCTGGTCCCTGCCGACGAGCACCACCCCGCCTCTGCGCGCGGCGCCCCGCACTCGTCGTACGGCATCGTCGCCGACCAGGACGAGCGGCGCGGCCTCCCATCGGTCCCGCGGCTCGGGCACCCCTGGGTGCACCTCGGGTGTGGCGCCGGCCGCCGCGCAGAGCCGGAGCAGGTCGTCGAGGAGCCCGGGGTCCTCGGTGATGATCAACGGTCCGCCCTGGCGCCCTCCGGCGCCGGACGGCGGATCGTGTGTGACGGCTGCGGCCACGCTTTCCATCCCCCTTCGCTGCATCCCGCGAGGGCATCAAGCGCCTCGCGATTCCCGAACGTGTGAAGAACCGGCAACCGGCCTCCATATGAACGGCCGATAGGAACCGGCCAAACGCGCCCGGTTAACCGGATCCGGCCATCGGATCGGCGTCGGCGGGCCGCGCTGGAATCACGGTGCAACGCAGCGGGAAATGAAGTGGATCTTGGTCGATATCTGTGGACAACTCGCCCGTTGTGAATATGTCCGTCACCCAAACCGGTGAGCTCCGCACCGGTTCCGGCCGACCTCTGTGCGACTTCCGCAGAGCAGCGCTACGACTACGGACAGTGACGGATCACGGGCATACGGAAGAGGCGGCCGAAGCCGCCTCGGTGCGGCGCTACAGCCGCTTGCGAAAAAGAGAAAACCCACCCGGACATGCGACGACCCCCACCGGGGGGGAGAGTGGGGGTCGTCTCCACGGCCGACTCGGGGGGGGAGGAGCCGGGCCGGGTTAGCACGGTCGCGAACGATCCGTGACTTCCATGGTGTACCCGAGAGCCCTCTCAGGCAAACCCACGCGCCCCACCTTACGCCGAATGGGCTGCGCCTATGCTCGGGGTCGTGGAAAACCACTCCTTGCCCCGCACAGCGGCCTTCTTTGACCTGGACAAGACGGTCATTGCGAAGTCGAGCACGCTCACGTTCAGCAAGTCGTTCTACCAAGGCGGCCTGATCAACCGCAGGGCCGCGGTGCGTACCGCGTACGCCCAGTTCGTCTTCCTCGTGGGCGGTATGGACCACGACCAGATGGAGCGGACCCGCGAGTACCTCTCCCAGCTCGTGCGCGGCTGGAACGTGCAGCAGGTGAAGGAGATCGTCGCCGAGACCCTGCACGACCTGATCGACCCGATCATCTACGACGAGGCCGCCTCCCTCATCGAGGAGCACCACCGGGCCGGCCGTGACGTCGTGATCGTGTCCACGTCGGGCGCGGAGGTCGTCGAGCCGATCGGTGAACTCCTCGGCGCGGACCGCGTGGTGGCGACCCGGATGGTGGTCGGCGAGGACGGCTGCTTCACCGGCGAGGTGGAGTACTACGCCTACGGTCCGACGAAGGCCGAGGCGATCAAGGAGCTGGCCGAGTCCGAGGGGTACGACCTGGAGCGCTGTTACGCCTACAGCGACTCGGCGACCGATCTGCCGATGCTCCAGTCGGTGGGCCATCCGCACGCCGTGAATCCGGACCGCGCGCTGCGTCGTGAGGCGCTCGCGCGCGGGTGGCCGATTCTCGATTTCCACCGTCCGGTCCGGCTCAAGCAGCGCTTCCCCGCGTTCTCCGTACCGCCCCGCCCGGCACTGGTCGCGGCGGCCGCCATAGGGGCCGCGGCCGCCACCGCGGGCCTCGTCTGGTACGCGAGCCGGCGCCGGGCGTCGGCTCTCTGAGCTGCGCCGGGGTCACGACTGTGCCCATGTCCGGCATATCGGTGCCCGTTTAGCGCCTGTTTGAGAGTAAAAGTAAAGAACTGCAGCCAGCACTTCCGCTTACCCGGGTCCTGGAGTACAAAGGGGTTAACGGCCCGCGAGACCAAGGACATCCGAGAGGATCACCTTAATAACGCATTTGGCCCCACGGACCGCGCATGAACACTGGGCACCCACGCGACGTCGACCCGTCGATTACGGGCCAGCCGCACCAGGTGACGGGCAAAGTTCCCGACCTGATGGGCAACATATCGAGGACGCTTGGTAACCCGGTGAGCATGCCAGCGGCGGTACGAATCCTCGTACCGCCGCAACCCTGTTCAGGCCCCCCGCGCGGGGGGCCTGTTTCGTTCCTACGCCGCCCCGCGCTGCAATGCCTCGCACACCGCGGTCGACTCGCGCGCACCGAGTTCGATCGCCTTGCCGCAGTGGGCGATCCAGGCGGCCATCCCCTCCGGAGTGCCGGAGACATAGCCTTCGAGCGCCGCCAGATAGGCCGCCCGGCCCAGTTCGGCGTGGCCGACCTCGGCCGGGCAGACGGACTTGGGATCGAGACCACTGCCGATCAGGACGATGCGCTCGGCCGCACGCGCGACGAGGCCGTTGTGGGAGGTGAAGGGCCGCAGCGCGAGGAGTTCACCGTGCACGACGGCCGACGTCACCAGCGCGGGGGCGGAACTGCCCGCGATGATCAGCTCGGACAGGCCCTCCAGGCGGCCGTTGACCTCCGCCGCGCTCGGCAGCGGCAGCTCGATCAGCGGCTCGTCGACCGGTTCGCCCTCCCGGCGCGGACGCCCGACCTCGTCGCCGCTGCTCGCCGCGGCCACCAGGTGCAGCCGGGCCAGGACGCGCAGGGGCGACTGCCGCCAGATGGACAGGAGTTGGCCGGCCTCCGCGGTCAGCCTGAGCGCGGCGCCCATCACGCGCGCCTCGTCGTCCCCGCTGAAGTCGGAGCGGCGGCGCACCTCTTCGAGCGCCCAGTCGGCACCGGACAGCGCCGCGGAGCCGCGTGAGCCACGCAGCGCGGCCTCGCCGGTGACCGTGTTGCTGCGGCGCCGCATGATCCGGTGTCCGTAGACCCGGTCCACGGCCTTGCGCACGGACTCCACGGAGTCGGCCACACCGGGCAGCGAGCCCAGGGCCGCGAGCGGGTCGGCGGTCGCGCCTGTCGTACTCATGAGTACGACCCTACGCAACGCCGGGCCGGACCCCACGATGGAGTGGTCTTCTTCACGCACACCTGCCACGTACAGCTACTGCACCACTACCCTTCGTGAACATGAAAATTGCTTTCGTCGGGAAGGGCGGCAGCGGCAAGACCACCCTGTCCTCCCTGTTCATCCGGTATCTCGCCACGACCGGGCGGCCGGTGGTCGCGGTCGACGCCGACATCAACCAGCACCTGGGCGCCGCCCTCGGCCTCGACGAGGCGGAGGCCGCCGCGCTGCCCGCGATGGGCGAGCGGCTGAAGCTGATCAAGGAGTACCTGCGCGGCGACAACCCGCGCATCGCCTCCGCCGAGACGATGATCAAGACGACACCGCCCGGCGAGGGCTCCCGCCTGCTGCGCGTGCGCGAGGACAACCCGGTCTACGACGCCTGCGCCCGGCCGGTGGAACTCGACGGCGACACCGTCCGTTTGATGGTCACCGGGCCCTTCACCGACGCCGACCTGGGAGTGGCCTGCTACCACTCCAAGACGGGAGCGGTGGAGCTGTGCCTGAACCACCTGGTGGACGGGCGCGACGAATACGTCGTGGTGGACATGACCGCCGGCTCCGACTCCTTCGCCTCCGGCATGTTCACCCGCTTCGACATCACGTTCCTCGTCGCCGAGCCGACCCGGAAGGGGGTCTCCGTCTATCGCCAGTACAAGGAGTACGCCCAGGACTACGGCGTCGTGCTGAAAGTCGTCGGCAACAAGGTGCAGGGCCAGGACGACCTCGACTTCCTGCGCGCCGAGGTCGGGGACGACCTGCTCGTGACGGTCGGGCACTCGGACTGGGTGCGCGCCATGGAGAAGGGCCGGCCGCCCCGGTTCGCGCTCCTGGAGGACGCCAACCGCCGCGCGCTGCGCCTGTTGCAGACAGCCGTCGACGCGACGTACGACCTGCGCGACTGGCAGCGCTACACCCACCAGATGGTGCACTTCCACCTGAAGAACGCCCAGGCCTGGGGCAACGAGCGGACCGGGGCCGACCTGGCGGCGCAGGTCGACCCCGGGTTCGTGCTCGGCGAGAGCCTGGTGGCGACCGCCTGACGGACCCCTACCGCCCCGCCGCCGGAGCCCCCGGTACGCCCTTCGGGGCCGGGGCCGGGCGGCTGGAGAGGAAGGACGCCCAGCCCTGCTTCGGGGCCTCGCCGACGCCGAGCGTCCGCATCTTGGCCAGGACCTCGGGGTCCTGGGCGTCCAGCCAGTCGGCGAGCTGCCGGAAGGAGACACAGCGCACGTCGGGCTTGTTGCAGACCTGCTCGACGGTCTCCTCGACGGCGCGCATGTAGGTGCCGCCGTTCCAGGACTCGAAGTGGTTGCCGATGATCAGCGGGGCGCGGTTGCCGTCGTAGGCGCGGTGGAAGCCCTTGAGCAGGCCGTCACGCATCTGGTCGCCCCAGAACTCGTACTTGTTCGGGTCGCCCTGGGTGTTGGTGCCGGACTGGTTGACCATGAAGTTGTAGTCCATGGTCAGCTGCTCGTAGGAGTGCCCGGGGAACGGCACGAGCTGCATCGACAGGTCCCACAGCCCCTCCTTCTTCCGCGGCCAGAGCTGCTCGTTGACACCGCTGGTGTCGTAGCGGAAGCCCAGCTCGCGGGCGGCCTTCATGAAGTTCTTCTGGCCCTCCAGGCAGGGCGTGCGGGCGCCGACGAGCTCCTTGTCGTAGTCGAAGGGGAGCGGGGCGGCCTTCTTCATGCCGGTGTTGGTCTTCCAGGACTTCACGAACTGCTTCGCCTGGGCGATCTCGTCCTTCCACTCCTCGACCGACCACTGGCCGACCCCGCCGCCGCTCCCGCAGAAGTGGCCGTTGAAGTGGGTGCCGATCTCGTTGCCCTCCAGCCACGCCCCGCGCAGCTGCTTCACGGTCGCGGCGATGCCCTCCTCGTCGTTGAAGCCGATGTCGGAGCGGCCCGGGGAGTGCTGCGGCGGCCGGTACAGGTCGCGCTTCTCCTCCGGCAGCATGTACACGCCGCTGAGGAAGTAGGTCATGGTCGCGTTGTTCGCCTTGGCGACCTTGCGGAAGTGGGAGAACAGCTTCTGGCCGTCCTCGCCGGCGCCGTCCCAGGAGAACACCACGAACTGCGGCGGCTTCTGACCGGTCTTCATCCGTTCCGGCCGGGGCAGGTGGGGCTGGGCGCCGGTGTACGCGGTGGAGCCGTCGCCGATCAGGCGGACCGCGCTCTTCGGCGGTGCCTGGGCGGGCTTCGCCTTCTGCGGGCCGGCGGCCCCTTCCTTGGAACCGTCGGTGCCGATCGCGCATCCGGCGAGCGATGCGGCACAGACCGCGGCGACCACGGCGCCGGCGGCGATCCTCTGGGTGGCGGCCATGTTCCGCCCACCTACTTCCTTCTGTCCGGGAACTGGGGCCAACGACAGCGCCGCCAAGCTCGCACGAGACCGAGAAGGAATTAGTACGACAAGCCGATGAAATATCTGCATCACCCTGATGGGTGACTTATGGGGCCATTTGCCAGAAAAGTCTATGCCTGGCCTTTACTCTGAATTACGATCCGTTTACCGAGCGTTGATTCATCCCGCCGCTGCACGCCGTGACCCACGGCCGCGACCCGACCCCCGCCATCGGGCGGGGGACCACCTGTTCCGCGACCGCGCTGCCCCGGAGGAGACGGGAACTATGTCCGCCTGCGTCCCCACCCGCGCCGCCGACTCGAGTCGGACGAAGCGCATCCACCGACCCCACAGCCCCCCGCCGTCCCGGCCCCGCCGCTTCCGCATCGCGGGCGCCGACGTGTCGGCCTCGATCGCGGTCTTCCTGATCGCCCTGCCCCTGTCCCTGGGCATCGCCCTCGCCACCGGCGCGCCCCTCCAGGCCGGTCTCGTCGCCGCCGCCGTGGGAGGCCTCGTCGCCGGACGGCTCGGCGGCTCCGCGCTCCAGGTGAGCGGCCCGGCCGCCGGGCTCACGGTCGTCACCGCCGACCTCATCCACCGCTACGGCTGGCGCACCACCTGTGCGATCACGGTCCTCGCCGGTCTGGCCCAACTCGGCCTCGGCTGCCTGCGCGTGGCCCGCACCGCCCTCGCCGTCAGCCCCGCGATCGTGCACGGCATGCTCGCCGGCATCGGCGTCACCATCGCCGTGGCCCAGCTGCACATCGTGCTCGGCGGCACCCCGCAGAGTTCCGTCCTGGCCAACCTCCGTGCGCTGCCCGCCCAGTTGGCCGGCCTCGCGCCGGCCGCCGTGTCGGTGAGCGTGCTGACGCTGACCCTGCTGCTGCTCTGGCCGCGCATCCCCGGCCGGGTGGGCCGTCTGCTGCGCAAGGTCCCGGCCGCTCTCGTCGCCGTCACCGGCGCCAGCGCGGTCGCGGCCCTCACCGGGCTGTCCGTGCCCAAGGTGGACCTGCCCTCCTGGAGCAGCCACGCCTTGGCCGGACTGCCCGAGGGGCCGGTGCTCGGCATCGCCGCCGCCGTCCTGACGACCACCCTGGTGTGCAGCGTGCAGTCGCTGCTCGGCGCGGTCGCCGTGGACAAGATGGCGGCCGCCCGGCCCGGTCTGACCGCCCGGGTCGGACGCTCCAACCTGGATCGTGAGCTGCTCGGCCAGGGCGCCGCCAACATCGTCTCCGGCACGCTCGGCGGACTCCCGGTCGCAGGGGTCGCCGTGCGCAGTTCGGCGAATGTGCACGCGGGTGCCGTGAGCCGGAACTCCACGATGCTGCACGGCGTTCTCGTAGTGATCGCCGCACTGCTGATGGTCCCCGTCCTGGAGTTCATCCCGCTCGCCTCACTCGCCGCCCTGGTGATGGCCGTCGGCATCCAGATGGTGTCCCTGCACCACATCCGTACGGTGACCCGCCACCGCGAGGTCCTGGTGTACGCCGTCACCACCCTCGGCGTGGTGGCCCTCGGCGTCCTGGAGGGCGTGACCCTCGGCATCGCCGTGGCCGTCGCCGTCGCCCTGCACCGCCTCACCCGCACCCGCATCACGCATGAGCACGACGAACAGGAAGGAGTCCATCACGTCCATGTACGAGGCCAGTTGACGTTCCTCGCGGTGCCCCGCCTCAGCCGGGCCCTGCACCTCGTTCCCCACGGCGCCCATGTCGTCGTCGAGTTGGACGGCTCCTTCATGGACCACGCGGCGTTCGAGGCACTGCAGGACTGGCAGAACACGCACACCGCGCAGGGCGGCACCGTCGAACTCACGGGCCGCCGCGCCGGAATCACGATCGCCGAGCCCGGCGAGACGCCCGCGACCGGCACCGGCACCACGCACCCGGCGGACGCCGACGCTCCACCGACCGCCGCCGGCTGCCGCTGCCGCCCCTGGACACCCTGGCGCAACCACCAGTGCGAACGCCCACCGTCCGCGCCACAGTCCGAGACGTCCGACGCACCCCAGGCGCCCGGCACACCCGGCGCGACGACCGGTGCGCCCGACACCCCCTCCCCCGGCGCCGCCCGCGCCGACGGCCCGAGCGGGCATGAACTGGCCCGTGGTATCAGCGCGTTCCAGCGCCACACCGCTCCCCTGGTGCGGGGTGAGCTGGCCCGGCTGGCCCGTGAGGGGCAGCAGCCCTCCCAGCTCTTCCTCACCTGCGCCGACTCGCGGCTGGTCACCTCGATGATCACCTCCAGTGGTCCGGGCGACCTGTTCGTGGTGCGCAACGTCGGCAACCTCGTCCCGCTACCCGGCGAGGAGAGCGGGGACGACTCGGTCGCGGCCGCGATCGAGTACGCGGTGGACGTGCTGAAGGTGCGGTCCATCACGGTGTGCGGCCACTCCGGGTGCGGAGCCATGCAGGCCCTGCTCAACTCCGATCCCGGAGGCGTCCAGACGCCGCTCAAGCGGTGGCTGCGGCACGGACTGCCGAGTCTGGAGCGCATGGCCGACGACGGCCGGCCGTGGGCCAGACTCGCCGGCCGGGCGCCCGCGGACGCGGTGGAGCAGCTGTGTCTGACCAACGTGGTCCAGCAGCTGGAGCATCTGCGGGCGCACGAGTCGGTGGCCCGGGCGCTGCACAGAAGGGAGTTGGAGCTGCACGGGATGTACTTCCACGTGGGCGAGGCGCAGGCGTATCTGCTCACCGAGGCCTCGGACGCGGGGGTGTTCGACCACGTGACCGGCGCCGAGGAGCTGCGCAGCCCGGCGTAAGCGCATCCCCGATCTCCCTTACCCCGTGCCCCGCTCAGCGGAGACCGGATGTCTCTGCCGGGTGGGGTGCGGCGGGGACCGGATTGCAAGGGCCGGCCTCACCGCGGAGGAAGGAGAGGCTGGAGACCGGCAGGAAGCTCCCGTCGGGCTGGCGCTGCCCCATCTCCACGACGGCCAGGGTGTCCCCGCGCCGCAGGTCGAACACCCTGCTGGGGCCCCCGTCCGCATCCGGGCGGCCCCGGACCCATTCCCCCCGGTTCTCCGTGCACTCGTAACCGTTCGGCAGCTTGTCCACGACCACGCGGATGCCGTTCGCCTCCAGCCGCTTGACGAGCGCGTCCGGCATGGTGCCGCCGAGGCCGAACTCGTTCATGGTGACCGTCACGGTCCCATCCGCATGCGACACCACCGCATAGGCCGGGCTCTCGGCTGGTGAGCCCGGCAGCAGCACCGCGGCACCCGCGACGGCGGCGCAGGCCAGGGCGACGAGTGCGAGCCTCGGCGCCGTGAACGCCGTACGGGCCCTGAAGCGGCGGCGCTCCACGGACGTCGGCGCCGCCTCGGCCGTACCGTCGTCCGCGCGCAAGCCGATCTCGCGTCGGAGTTCCGCCAGCAGCCGGTCCTCGAATGTCGTCCTGGTGGTCATGCCTCTCCCCCGGTTCCTCCGGTGACGTACGACAGGGATGTGGCGCGCGGCCCGTCGGCGGGCTCGTCCGCCGCCCGGCGCAGCGACTTGCGGGCCCGGTGCAGCCGTACGCGGGCCGTGACCTGGGTGATGCCCAGGGCGGCGGCGGTCTCGGGGACCGTCAGCTGGTCGACCACGATCAGCTCCAGAACGGCTCGCTCCCCCGCGGGGAGCCGTTCCAGCGCGGCGAGGGCGCGGCGGCCCGGGGACTCCGCGTCGAGCTTGTCCTCCAGGCGCGCGATGTCGTCCGGCTCCAGCAGCCGCCGCCCGGAGATGCGCCGGTCGCGGACCGTCTCCCGGGCCACGCGGCGGTGTTCCCCCGCGACGACGTTGCGGGCGATGCCGTAGAGCCAGGCGGTCTCACTGCCCCGGCCCGGGCGGTAGGTGTGGGCGGAGTCCAGGACCGCGAGGAAAATCTCGGCGGTCAGGTCGGCGACCGTGTGCGGGTCGGCGACACGCCGGGCCACGAAAGATGTCATCGCGTCCACATGGCGCCGGTAGAACTCCTCGAAGAGCTCTGGGTCGCGGACCGCCGCCTGCGGCCCGCCCCGTATCCCTTCCACACGTACCTCCTTCATGTCGGGGGCGCTTCATCAGTACTTGGGCCGGAGTGTGAAAGGCGTTACAGGGACTGAACTCTGCCTGGTCGGCGTCCGTGGGTACGGATGACGCCGGCCGCCACCGAAGACGTACGAAAAGGTCCCACAGACCGTCCCGCACAGGTCTAAACCAATTTTCCGTCGACCCTTGTCAGCAGGGGCTTCGGTCTGATGAGCTGTGGCCTGGGACACAACGGACACCCTGGGAAAGGGAGATGTCGTGAGCAACGAATCCTTGGCCAACCTGCTCAAGGAAGAGCGCAGGTTCGCGCCGCCCGCGGACCTGGCAGCGAACGCCAACGTCACCGCGGAGGCGTACGAACAGGCCAAGGCTGACAGGCTCGGCTTCTGGGCCGCGCAGGCCCGTCGGCTGACCTGGGCCAAGGAGCCGACCGAGACGCTGGACTGGTCGAACCCGCCGTTCGCCAAGTGGTTCAAGGACGGCGAGCTCAACGTCGCGTACAACTGCGTCGACCGGCATGTCGAGGCGGGCCACGGCGACCGGGTCGCCATCCACTTCGAGGGGGAGCCCGGCGACAGCCGCGCGATCACCTACGCCGAGCTCAAGGACGAGGTCTCCAAGGCCGCGAACGCCCTGCTGGAGCTGGGAGTTCAGAAGGGCGACCGGGTCGCCGTCTACATGCCGATGATCCCGGAGACGGCGATCGCGATGCTGGCCTGCGCCCGGATCGGCGCCGCGCACTCCGTCGTCTTCGGCGGGTTCAGCGCCGACGCGCTCGCGACCCGTATCCAGGACGCGGACGCCAAGGTCGTCATCACCTCCGACGGCGGCTACCGGCGCGGCAAGCCGTCCGCGCTCAAGCCGGCCGTGGACGAGGCTGCCGACAAGGCGGGCAACGTCGAGCACGTGCTCGTCGTGCGGCGCACCGGGCAGGAAGTGGCCTGGAACGACAGCCGGGACCTGTGGTGGCACGAGATCGTCGACCGGCAGTCCACCGAACACACCCCCGAGGCCTTCGAGGCCGAGCAGCCGCTCTTCATCCTCTACACGTCCGGTACGACGGGTAAGCCGAAGGGCATCCTGCACACCTCCGGCGGCTACCTCACCCAGGCCGCGTACACCCACTACGCCGTCTTCGACCTCAAGCCGGAGACGGACGTGTACTGGTGCACGGCCGACGTCGGCTGGGTCACCGGGCACTCCTACATCGTCTACGGGCCGCTCGCGAACGGCGCCACCCAGGTCATGTACGAGGGCACGCCGGACACCCCGCACCAGGGCCGCTTCTGGGAGATCGTGCAGAAGTACGGGGTCACGATCCTGTACACGGCGCCGACCGCCATCCGTACGTTCATGAAGTGGGGCGACGACATCCCCGCGAAGTTCGATCTCAGCAGCCTGCGGGTGCTGGGGTCGGTCGGTGAGCCGATCAACCCCGAGGCCTGGATCTGGTACCGCAAGCACATCGGCGCCGACCGGACGCCGATCGTGGACACCTGGTGGCAGACCGAGACCGGCGCGATGATGATCTCGCCGCTCCCGGGCGTGACGGAGACCAAGCCCGGTTCCGCGCAGACCCCGCTGCCCGGCATCTCCGCCACCGTCGTCGACGACGAGGCGAACGAGGTGCCGAACGGCGGTGGCGGCTACCTGGTGCTGACCGAGCCGTGGCCGTCGATGCTGCGCACCATCTGGGGCGACGACCAGCGCTTCCTCGACACCTACTGGTCGCGCTTCGAGGGCAAGTACTTCGCCGGTGACGGCGCGAAGAAGGACGACGACGGCGACGTCTGGCTGCTCGGCCGGGTCGACGACGTGATGCTCGTGTCCGGGCACAACATCTCCACCACCGAGGTCGAGTCCGCGCTCGTCTCCCACCCGTCCGTCGCCGAGGCGGCCGTCGTCGGTGCCGCCGACGAGACCACCGGACAGGCCATCGTCGCCTTCGTGATCCTGCGCGGCACGGCGAACGCCGAGGACGAGAACCTCATCGCCGACCTGCGCAACCACGTCGGCGCCACCCTCGGCCCGATCGCCAAGCCCAAGCGCGTCCTGCCGGTGGCCGAGCTGCCGAAGACCCGCTCCGGCAAGATCATGCGCCGCCTGCTGCGGGACGTCGCCGAGAACCGCCAGCTCGGTGACGTGACGACCCTGACCGACTCCACGGTCATGGACCTCATCCAGGCCAAGCTCCCGGCCGCACCCAGCGAGGACTGAGCCCGCCGAGAAGAGGGGCGGCGTCACCGCCGTAGAAAAGGGGCGCCCGGCGTGAGAACGCGCCGGGCGCCCCTTTTAGGTAAACTAAACAAAACTAGCGTGACTCCACAGGTGTGCCGGGAAGTCTGGTCGGCGAGCAGCTCAGCCCTACCCACCGACCGGAGGTCCCCCTCATGGCCGCGCCCCGCTCCTCCACCCCCCGCAAGGTCTTCGGACGGCTCTCGCTGCCCGAACGCACCTTCGTGGCGGACGCGCTGCGCACCGAGACCGTGGGCGGTGTGCTGCTCCTCGCCGCCGCGATCGCCGCGCTGATCTGGGCGAACGTCCCCGCACTGCACGACAGCTACGAGTCGGCCAGCCACTTCCACTTCGGCCCCGAGGCCCTCGGCCTGAACCTCTCCGTCGCCCACTGGGCCGCCGACGGCCTTCTCGCGATCTTCTTCTTCGTCGCCGGCATCGAACTCAAGCGCGAGCTGGTCGCCGGTGACCTCAGGGACCCCAAGGCGGCCGCGCTGCCGGTCGTCGCGGCCCTGTGCGGGATGGCCGTACCGGCGCTCGTCTACACGCTCACCAACCTCAGCGGCGGCGGATCGCTCGACGGGTGGGCGGTCCCGACCGCGACCGACATCGCTTTCGCGCTCGCCGTGCTCGCCGTCATCGGAACGTCCCTGCCGAGCGCCCTGCGCGCCTTCCTGCTCACGCTCGCCGTCGTCGACGACCTCTTCGCGATCCTGATCATCGCGGTCTTCTTCACCGACCGGATCGACTTCGCCGCCCTCGGCGGCGCGGCGATCGGCCTGGCCGTCTTCTGGCTGCTGCTGCGCAAGGAAGTACGCGGCTGGTACGTGTACGTCCCGCTCGCCCTGGTGATCTGGGGGCTGATGTACAACAGCGGCATCCACGCCACCATCGCCGGCGTCGCCATGGGCCTGATGCTGCGCTGCACCACGCGCGAGGGCGAGCAGCACTCCCCCGGCGAGCATGTCGAGCACCTGGTGCGCCCCCTCTCGGCGGGTCTGGCCGTACCGCTGTTCGCGCTGTTCAGCGCCGGTGTCTCAGTCTCCGGCGGCGCTCTCGGCGACGTGTTCACCAAGCCGGAGACCCTCGGCGTCGTCCTCGGACTCGTCGTCGGCAAGGCGATCGGCATCTTCGGCGGGACCTGGCTGACGGCACGCTTCACCCGGGCCTCGCTCAGCGACGACCTGGAGTGGGCGGACGTCTTCGCCGTCGCGACCCTCGCCGGCATCGGCTTCACCGTGTCGCTGCTCATCGGCGAGCTGGCCTTCGACGGGGACGCGGCCCTCACCGACGAGGTCAAGGCGGCCGTGCTGACGGGCTCGCTCATCGCGGCGACCCTCGCGACCGTGCTGCTGAAGGTGCGCAACGCCAAGTACCGGCGGATGGTCGAGGCCGAGGAGCGCGACGACGACCTCGACGGCATCCCGGACATCTACGAGGAGGACGACCCGGCGTACCACCTGCGGATGGCCGAGATCCACGAGAGCAAGGCCGCCGAGCACCGCCGGATCGCCGAACTGAAGGCCGCGCAACGCGCCGGGCTTGCCGAAGTGACGGGCGGGGCAGGCGAGGAGGACGACCGTCGGGCATGATCTGACGGGACGGTACAAAAGACATGCCCCCATAGAGTCCCAGTGAATATAGGGAGACCGCGATGAGCGCACCCGACGGCAGCCCGGTCGGCGCCGAACGCAGTATCGGCCAGCTGTTCGCCTCGGCGACGACCGAGATGTCCGCGCTGGTGCACGACGAGATCGCACTGGCCAAGGCACAGCTCAAGCGGGACGTGAAGCGCGGCGCGACGAGCGGCGGCGCGTTCATGGTGGCCGGCGGCGTGCTGGTGTTCTCGCTGCCGATGCTGAACTTCGCGCTGGCGTACGGCATCCGGACCTGGAGCGACTGGAACCTCGCGGTCTGCTTCCTGCTGTCCTTCGCCGCCAACGTCCTCATCGCGGGCGTCCTCGCGCTGATCGGCATGGTCTTCGCGAAGAAGGCCAAGCAGAGCGGCGGCGCGCAGAAGACCGCCGCGTCGATGAAGGAGACGGCGAGCATCCTGCAGAACGCCAAGCCGCACCCGCGGCCCGAGCTGCCGCAGGACCGTGTCCCGGAGGCCATCGAGGCTGTGGCACGCTCGTCGTCATGAGCGAGCCCGCCACTCCTTCGGCCGAATCCGTCGTACGGCCCGACGTCCTCGGTGACAGACCGCTGACCCACCGGGACGTCGCCGCCAACGGCGCGCGGTTCCACATCGCCGAGATGGGCGACGGGCCGCTCGTGCTGCTGCTGCACGGCTTCCCGCAGTTCTGGTGGGCGTGGCGGCATCAGCTGCCCGCCCTCGCGGACGCCGGTTTCCGGGCCGTCGCCATGGACCTGCGGGGTGTCGGCGGCAGCGACCGCACCCCGCGCGGCTACGACCCGGCGAACCTGGCCCTCGACATCACCGGCGTGATCCGCTCGCTGGGCGAGCCGGACGCCGCGCTGGTCGGCCATGACCTGGGCGGGTATCTGGCGTGGACGGCGGCGGCGATGCGGCCCAAGCTGGTGCGGCGGCTCGCGGTGTCCTCGATGCCGCATCCGCGGCGCTGGCGCTCGGCGATGCTCTCGGACGTCAAGCAGACCCGCGCCGGGTCCTACATCTGGGGGTTCCAGCGCCCTTGGATCCCGGAGCGGCAGCTGACCGCGGACGACGGTGCGCTGGTCGCCGAGCTGATCCGGGACTGGTCCGGGCCGAGCCTGCCGGACGACGACGCGGTGGAGACGTACCGCCGCGCGATGTGCATCCCGTCGACCGCGCACTGCTCGATCGAGCCGTACCGCTGGATGGTGCGGTCGATGGCCCGCCCGGACGGCGTCCAGTTCAACCGGCGCATGAAGCGGCCGGTCCGCGTGCCGACGCTGCATCTGCACGGCTCGCTCGATCCGGTGATGCGGACCCGGAGCGCGGCCGGTTCCGGGGAGTACGTCGAAGCGCCGTACCGCTGGCGGCTGTTCGACGGTCTCGGGCATTTCCCGCACGAGGAGGATCCGGTCGCTTTCTCCACCGAACTGATCAATTGGCTGAAAGACCCCGAACCCGATCGGTGACCGTCCGAACGCGCCCGGTATCCGGACCTGAACATCTGTCCTACGAACAGCCACTTGCCCGGCGCATAGGCCAATTGGGGGCCGTGGGGGCGGTTATCGACCTTGGGGCAGGGGCACACGTCGGGGTATGGGCTGGACGCACGACTACAGTGACGCAGCACGCTCCCGCCGCTCGGGCCACGGTCTGAGCCCCCACCAGCGAGGAGGTGCCCCGCAGGAGCAGGGAGCGGACCTCCGGGTGGGCATCCCGCGCATCCTGCGCCGCCGGGCCCGCTGGGTCTCGGTACGGCTGCGTCACCCCCGAGGCTGACGCGCCCTCAGACCCTCCCCGCGACTCACAGCGCGCAGCTGTCGCTGTCCACCTGTTGGTTCGCGGTGCGCCCCTTGTCGATGTCCTCCCGGATCTCGTCCGCGGTCAGCGCGTACCCGGTCTCGGCGTTGTCGAGGGACTTCGCGAACACGACCCCGTACACCTCGCCTTCGGGCGTGAGCAGCGGGCCGCCGGAGTTTCCCTGGCGGACGGTCGCGTAGAGGGAGTACACATCGCGGTGCACGGTGCCGCGGTGGTAGATGTCCGGACCGTTGGCCGGGATGCGCCCGCGCACGCGCGCGGCACGGACGTCGTACGCGCCGTTCTCCGGGAACCCGGCGATGATCGCGTCGTCGCCGCTGACGGCGTCCGTGGCCGTGAACTTCAGGGCGGGCGCCTTCAGTTCGGGTACGTCGAGGACGGCGATGTCGCGCTTCCAGTCGTACAGCACGACCGTGGCGTCGTACTTCGGGCCCTCGCCGCCGATCTGGACGGTGGGCTCGTCGACGCCGCCCACGACATGCGCGTTGGTCATGACGCGGCGCTCGCCGAACACGAAGCCGCTGCCTTCGAGGACCTTGCCGCAGCTCTGGGCGGTGCCCATGACCTTGACGATGGACTGCTTGGCCTTGGCGGCGACCGGGCTGCCCACGAGCGCGGGGTCCGGCGGCTGGACCTCCTTGATCGGCTCGTCGGAGAACGGGCTGAAGACCTGCGGGAAGCCGTTCTGCGCGAGGACCGAGGTGAAGTCCTTGAACCAGGTGTCGGCCGCGTCCGGCAGCGCCTCGGAGACCCCGAGGAGCACCTTGGAGCCGCGGACCTCCTTGCCGAGGGTCGGCAGGGTGGTCTGGGCGAGGGCGGAGCCGATGAGCCAGGCCACGAGGAGCATCGCGACCACATTGACCAGGGCGCCGCCGGTGGCGTCCAGGGCGCGGGCCGGGGACCACGTGATGTAGCGGCGGAGCTTGTTGCCGAGGTGGGTGGTCAGGGCCTGGCCGACGGAGGCGCAGACGATGACGACGACCACGGCGACGACGGCCGCGGTGGTGCTGACCTCCGACTTGTCGGTCAGGGCGTCCCAGATGACGGGGAGCACATAGACGGCGACGAGACCGCCGCCCAGGAAACCGATCACCGACAGGATGCCGACGACGAAGCCCTGGCGATAGCCGACGATCGCGAACCACACGGCGGCGACCAGCAACAGGATGTCCAGCACGTTCACCGGTTCAGGCCTCGCCTCATCACATGACACTGCACGGCAGACACCCTGTCATGACCGCCAGTCGAGCGGGACCTGCCTGTCCCGGTCCCAGGGGCGCTCCCAGCCGGAGTAGTGCAGCAGCCGGTCGATGATTCCGGCCGTGAATCCCCAGACCAGGGCCGATTCGACCAGGAATGCCGGACCTCGGTGGCCGCTGGGGTGGACGGTGGTGGCCCGGTTGCCCGGGTCCGTGAGATCCGCCACGGGGACGGTGAAGACGCGGGCCGTCTCGTTGGGATCGACGACCCCCACCGGGGTCGGCTCGCGCCACCAGCCCAGCACGGGCGTGACGACGAAGCCGCTGACCGGGATGTACAGCTTGGGCAGCACGCCGAAGAGCTGGACGCCGGTCGGATCGAGGCCCGTCTCCTCCTCGGCCTCGCGCAGCGCGGCCCGCAGCGGCCCGTCGCCCTGCGGATCGCCGTCCTCCGGGTCGAGGGCGCCGCCCGGGAAGGACGGCTGCCCGGCATGGGAGCGCAGCGAGCTGGCCCGCTCCATGAGCAGCAGCTCGGGCCCGCGCTCGCCCTCCCCGAACAGGATCAGCACGGCGGACTGCCGCCCCGCGCCGTCCGCCGGCGGCAGGAAGCGGCTCAGCTGCACCGGCTCGACCGTCTCCACGGCACGCACCACCGGGTCCAGCCAGCCGGGCAGGCCGTCCTTGCGCAGCGCCACGCTGCCCTGCGCGTTGCTCGCGTGCGTCATCGCCACCCCCGTTCCACCCGCTTCAACGCCCGGGTATCCCCTGATCGTTCCGTCATCCGGCCCCCAGCGGCGGGGCCGCCTTGCCGCCCGCGTCCAGATAGGCCTGGGGCGGGTTGAGGCGCTGGCCCGGGAAGCCGCCCTTCTCGTACTTGAGGAGCTTCTTCGCCTTCTCGGGGTCCGTCTCGCCCTCGCCGTACGCCGGGCAGAGCGGGGCGATGGGGCAGGCGCCGCAGGCGGGCTTGCGGGCGTGGCAGATGCGGCGGCCGTGCCAGATGACGTGGTGGGAGAGGTCGGTCCAGTCGCTCTTCGGGAACAGCGCGCCGACCGCGGCCTCGATCTTGTCGGGGTCGGTCTCGTCCGTCCACTGCCAGCGCCGCACCAGCCGCTGGAAGTGCGTGTCCACGGTGATGCCGGGCCGCCCGAAGGCGTTGCCGAGGACCACGAACGCGGTCTTGCGGCCGACGCCGGGCAGCTTGACGAGGTCCTCCAGCTTGCCGGGCACCTCGCCGCCGAACTGCTCCACCAGCGCCTTCGACAGCCCTATGACCGACTTGGTCTTGGCCCGGAAGAACCCGGTCGGGCGGAGGATCTCCTCGACCTCCTCGGGGTTGGCGGCGGCCAGGTCCTCGGGGGTGGGGTACTTGGCGAAGAGCGCCGGGGTCGTCTGATTGACCCTCAGGTCGGTGGTCTGGGCCGACAGGACCGTGGCGACGACGAGCTCGAAGGGGTTGGTGAAGTCCAACTCGGGGTGGGCGTACGGATAGACCTCGGCCAGTTCGCGGTTGATACGGCGGGCGCGGCGGACCAGGGCGGTGGCGGACTCGGCTCTGGCGGGCTTGACGGCCACCTTCTTCGCCGGGGCGGCCTTCTTCACGGCGACCTTCTTGGCGGCAGCCTTCTGCACGGCCTCCGGGGCCTTCTTCACCGCAGCCTTCCTTGTCGCTTTTACGGCTTTCTTCGCTTTGCTCTTTCCGCCACCGGAGTTCTGTTCGCCCACAGCGGAATCCCGATGTGCAACCACCCGTCCAGCCCCCTTGGCCTGTGTTCTCACCGGCGATTTGGACACCCGGCCAGCCTAAAGCCCGACACCGACAATCGCCCCGGACCCAGGAGATCGGCCCCCGATTGGACCCCTGCCGCTTACCTCAGGACAGGTGTGCGGCATCCTTGTGACAGATCACACTGTTTGGACCGTCCGGCAAAATGGGGACCACGGTCCCCTGGTACCAAGGGGGAGAAAGATCCCCTGAGCAGGTCGACAAGGAGAGAACTCGTGGACGACGTCCTCCGGCGCAACCCGCTCTTCGCGGCACTCGACGACGAGCAGGCCGCGGAGCTGCGCGCCTCCATGAGTGAGGTGACTCTCGCTCGCGGCGACTCCCTCTTCCACGAGGGCGACCCCGGCGACCGGCTCTACGTCGTCACCGAGGGCAAGGTCAAGCTCCACCGCACCTCCCCCGACGGCCGCGAGAACATGCTCGCCGTCGTCGGCCCCGGCGAGCTGATCGGCGAGCTGTCGCTGTTCGACCCGGGCCCGCGCACGGCGACCGCCACCGCGCTGACCGAGGTCAAGCTGCTCGGCCTCGGCCACGGCGACCTCCAGCCCTGGCTGAACGTCCGCCCCGAGGTCGCCGGCGCCCTGCTGCGCGCCGTGGCCCGCCGGCTGCGCAAGACCAACGACCAGATGTCCGACCTGGTGTTCTCGGACGTCCCCGGCCGTGTCGCCCGTGCGCTCCTGGACCTGTCCCGCCGCTTCGGCGTGCAGTCCGAGGAGGGCATCCACGTCGTCCACGACCTCACGCAGGAAGAGCTGGCCCAGCTGGTCGGCGCGTCCCGCGAGACGGTCAACAAGGCCCTCGCCGACTTCGCCCAGCGCGGGTGGCTCCGCCTGGAGGCGCGAGCGGTGATCCTGCTGGACGTGGAGCGGCTCGCGAAGCGCTCGCGCTGACCGCAGGGGTCTTTCAGGGGGCTGGGGCCCCAGCCCCCGCACGGCCTCGTCCTCAAACGCCGGACGGGCTGCTGTAGTTGTCCCATGTCTGAAAATGTGCCCTCCAGAGGTCTCGACCCGCAGGGCTACATCGCGCGCGAAGGCTCCCTCGCGCGCGTGCCGCACGCCTTCCGTCCCGTCGTCGCCATGGCACGGGACCGGCTGCTGGACGTCTTCGGGTCCCGGCTGCACAGCGCCTACCTCTACGGCTCGATCCCGCGCGGCACCGCGCGCGTGGGCCGCAGCGACCTCGATCTGCTGGTCGCCCTGCGCGAGGAGCCCACGGAGGCCGACCGGGACGCCGTACGGGCCCTCGGGGACGCGCTCGACAAGGAGTTCCCGGAGATCGACGGCGTCGGGACACTGCTCTACAGCCGGACGCGCCTCCTGAGCGAGCCGGAGACCTACGACCTCGGCTGGTTCGTGGCCTGCCTCTGCACGCCGCTGCTCGGTGACGACCTGGCCGAATACCTGCCGCGCTACCGCCCCGACTCGCTCCTGGCCCGCGAGACCAACGGCGACCTCGCCCTGCTGCTCCCGCGCTGGCGCGCCCGCATCGAGGCCTCGGGCGACTCCGAGGAGGCCCTGCGCCCCCTCGTCCGCTTCATGTCCCGCCACCTCGTCCGCACCGGCTTCACGCTCGTCATGCCCCGCTGGAACGGCTGGACGAGCGACCTGGGCGAGATGGCGGCGGCGTTCGGCACGTACTACCCCGAGCGGGCCGAGCAGCTGCGCGAGGCGGCCGTACGCGGCCACGAGCCGACCGGGGACCGGGCCGTCCTGCTGTCGTATGTCGACGACCTGGGCCCCTGGCTCGCGGACGAGTACGCGCGCGTGCACGGCGTGAAGGCACCGCGCCCCGACTAGGGCCTCCCGGGGCTAGATGAGCCCGTGCTCCTCCAGATAGTCCATCTGCGCCCGCACCGACAGCTCCGCCGCCGGCCACAGGGAGCGGTCCACGTCGGCGTAGACGTGGGCGACGACCTGGGACGGGGTCCGGTAGCCGTCCTCCACCGCCGTCTCCACCTGGGCGAGCCGATGGGCGCGGTGGGCGAGGTAGAACTCGACGGCGCCCTGGGCGTCCTCCAGGACGGGGCCGTGGCCGGGCAGGACCGTGTGGACGCCGTCGTCGACCGTGAGGGACCGCAGCCGGCGCAGGGAGTCCAGATAGTCGCCCAGGCGGCCGTCGGGGTGCGCCACGACCGTCGTACCGCGGCCCAGGATGGTGTCACCGGTCAGGACCGCCTGATCGGCCGGGAGATGGAAGCACAGGGAGTCGGAGGTGTGGCCCGGAGTCGGCACGACCCTGAGCTCCAGGCCGCCGACGGTGACGACGTCCCCGGCCGCCAGCCCCTCGTCGCCGAGCCGCAGCGCCGGGTCCAGGGCACGCACGCGCGTGCCCGTCAGCTCGGCGAACCGGGCGGCGCCCTCGGCGTGGTCCGGGTGACCGTGGGTCAGCAGGGTGAGCGCGACACGCTTGCCGGCCTTCTCGGCGGTGTCGACGACATGGCGCAGGTGGCCCTCGTCGAGCGGTCCGGGGTCGACCACGACGGCCAGTTCGGAGTCGGGCTCGGCGAGGATCCAGGTGTTCGTGCCGTCCAGGGTCATCGCGGACGCGTTGGGCGCCAGCACGTTCACGGCCCGCGGGGTGGCGGGGCCGGAGAGGACCCCGCCCCGGGGCTGGCCGGGAAGGGCTGCTGCGTCCGTCATGCCGTGGCTCCACCGGTCGGGATGTGCTTGGTGAACTCCTCGTGCCCCGGCCAGGACAGCACAATCTCCTCGCCGTCCAGCCTGGCCCGGGCCAGGACCGGGGTCAGATCGCGGGCGGGCGCCGCCGCGAGCGCCTCCGCAGCCGCCGAGTACCCGGTCAGCTGGCGCAGTGTCGCGATCGTGGGCGGCATCATCAGCAGCTCGCCCTTGTCGTACGCCGAGGCCGCGTCCGCCGGTGCGATCCACACCGTGCGGTCCGCCTCCGTGGAGGCGTTGCGGGTGCGCTGGCCGGCGGGCAGGGCGGCGACGAAGAACCAGGTGTCGTAGCGGCGCGACTCGAACTCCGGAGTGATCCAGCGCGTCCACGCCCCCAGCAGGTCCGAGCGCAGGACCAGGCCGCGGCGCTCCAGGAACCCGGCGAAGGACAGGTCCCGGGCGACCAGAGCCTCGCGGTCGGCCTCCCAGTCCGCGCCGGTGGTGTCCCCGACCACCGAGTCGGGGGTCTCACCGGCGAGAAGGACGCCTGCCTCCTCGTACGTCTCGCGGACGGCCGCGCAGACGATCGCCTGGGCCTCGGTCTCCGTGACGGCGAGCCTGCGTGACCACCACGCGCGCGTGGGGCCCGCCCAGCGGATCCGGTGGTCGTCGTCGCGCGGGTCGACGCCGCCGCCCGGATACGCGTACGCGCCTCCGGCGAAGGCCATGGAGGCGCGTCTGCGCAGCATGTGCACGGCGGGGCCGGCGGCGGTGTCCTTCAGGAGCATGACCGTGGCCGCGCGCTTGGGGACGACCGGGGTGAGGGTGCCCTCCGCGAGCGCACGGATGCGTGCCGGCCAGTCCTGCGGAAACCACTGCCCATTCGCCATGGGCGGAGGCTATCCCGTGGTGTGCGAATGTTCGAGAGGGGCCCGGAAGGGCCCGGAAGTGCGGCGATGCCGCCGTACGGGCCCGTAGGCGGCGCTCTACGCCTCCGTGAGCTCCACCTGGACCTCGACCTCCACCGGCGCGTCCAGCGGCAGCACGGCCACGCCCACGGCGCTGCGCGCGTGCACGCCCTTGTCGCCGAGGACCTCGCCGAGCAGCTCGCTGGCGCCGTTGATCACGCCGGGCTGGCCGGTGAAGTCCGCGGCCGAGGCCACGAACCCGACGACCTTCACCACGCGCGCGACCCGGTCCAGGTCACCGGCGACGGACTTGACGGCCGCCAGCGCGTTCAGGGCGCAGATGCGGGCCAGGTCCTTGGCCTCCTCCGCGGTGACCTCGGCGCCCACCTTGCCGGTGACCGGGAGCTTGCCCTCGACCATCGGCAGCTGGCCGGAGGTGTACACGTACACGCCCGACTGCACGGCCGGCTGGTACGCGGCGAGCGGCGGCACCACCTCGGGCAGCGTCAGTCCGAGCTCGGCCAGCCGAGCCTCGACGGCGCTCACGCCTTCTCCCGCTTGAGGTAGGCCACCAGCTGCTCGGGGTTGTTCGGCCCGGGCACGACCTGGACGAGCTCCCAGCCGTCCTCGCCCCAGGTGTCCAGAATCTGCTTCGTCGCGTGCACGAGCAGCGGCACAGTCGCGTATTCCCACTTGGTCATGTGGCCGACTCTAGCCGCTGGCCGGGCCCGGCTTCCCGGCCGTCGCCACCCACAAGCTCCAGCCGTCGCCGCCCACAGGATCCGGCCATTGCCGCGCGCGGGCTCAGACCGTCCCCGCTCACAGGCTCAGGCCGTTGCCGCGCGCACAGGCCCAGACCGGCGCCGCCCACCGGCTTCGGCGGTGGCCGGCCCGCGGGCTCCGGGCGGCTTGTCCACAGCCTGCTGCTTTGGCGCTTATCCACAGCCTGCTGCTTGACGCGCACGCCGAGTGGTTACGCTCGAAGACGTGAGCAGGCTCCAGGTCGTCAGCGGCAAGGGCGGAACCGGTAAGACCACGGTGGCCGCAGCCCTCGCGCTGGCCCTGGCCGACGA
The DNA here is from genome assembly GCF_042668605.1 of Streptomyces sp. NPDC057280. NCBI lineage: Bacteria > Bacillati > Actinomycetota > Actinomycetes > Kitasatosporales > Streptomycetaceae > Streptomyces > Streptomyces sp. NPDC057280. The sequence goes on along the minus strand of NZ_JBHUYR010000013.1, from coordinate 129,399 downwards.
GGGGAAGCGCACGCTTCTCGTCGAGGTCGAGGGCCGGCAGGGCATCGCACAGCTCTTCGAGACGGAGGCATTGCCCTATGAGGAACGGAAGATCGCGGTAGCTCCCGGCGGCGGGGAGGTGTACGCCCTCGCCATCGACCCCGAACTGGCCCTTCTGGACTACCTCCAGATGTTCTACAAACTCGGCGGCGCGGGCCGCGCCCTGAAGAAGCTCGGCGCCATCGACTTCGCCACCACCATCGCGCCCGGCCTCAGGGACGTACTCCTGACCGGCAAGGCGTGCGAGGCGGTGCGCCGCAAGGAGAAGTCCGGGCGGTTCGCCTACGACTACGTCGTGATGGACGCCCCGCCCACCGGGCGCATCACGCGCTTCCTGAACGTGAACGACGAAGTGGCGGGGCTCGCCAAGATAGGGCCCATACACAATCAGGCGCAGGCCGTGATGCGGGTGCTGAAGTCGCCGGAGACGGCCGTGCACCTGGTGACGCTCCTGGAGGAGATGCCCGTCCAGGAGACCGCGGACGGCATCGCGGAGCTGCGGGCGGCGAAGCTGCCGGTGGGCCGGGTCATCGTGAACATGGTGCGCCCGGAGGTGTTGGACGCGGCCGAGCTGGAACTCGTACGCGGCACGGCGCGTTCTTCCTTCGCGCAGGCGCTGTCCGCCGCGGGGCTCGGCGGGGCGCGGCGCGGTGGGCATGCCGAGCGGCTGGTGGACCCGCTCCTGGCCCAGGCCGAGGAGTACGCCGAGCGGTACGCGCTGGAGCACGAACAGCGTGCGGTGCTCGGCGAACTGGGCCTGCCGCTGCATGAACTGCCGCTGCTCGCCGAGGGAATGGACCTGGCGGGCTTGTACCAACTGGCCAAGGAACTGCGGAAGCAGGGGATGTCATGAGCCCGGACGCCGAGCGGCAGCACCGCCTATCCCACGCGCGCGTGCTCGATCTCGACCCCGTGCTCGACGACCCGGCGACCCGCATCGTGGTGTGCTGCGGGTCGGGCGGCGTCGGCAAGACCACGACCGCGGCGGCGCTCGGGCTGCGGGCCGCCGAGCGGGGCCGCAAGGTGGTCGTGCTGACCATCGACCCGGCCCGCCGGCTCGCCCAGTCCATGGGCATCGACTCCCTGGACAACACCCCGCGCCGGGTGAAGGGCGTCGAGGGCGACGGCGAGCTGCACGCGATGATGCTCGACATGAAGCGCACCTTCGACGAGATCGTCGAGGCGCACGCGGACCCCGCGCGGGCCTCCGCGATCCTGGGCAACCCCTTCTACCAGTCCCTCTCGGCGGGCTTCGCGGGCACGCAGGAGTACATGGCGATGGAGAAGCTGGGGCAGCTGCGGGCGCGCGACGAGTGGGACCTGATCGTCGTCGACACCCCGCCGTCCCGGTCCGCCCTGGACTTCCTGGACGCGCCCAAGCGGCTGGGGTCCTTCCTCGACGGCCGGCTCATCCGGCTGCTCACCGCCCCGGCCAAACTGGGCGGCCGCGCGGGGATGAAGTTCCTCAACGTCGGGATGTCGATGATGACCGGCACCCTCGGCAAGCTGCTGGGGGGCCAGCTGCTCAAGGACGTCCAGACGTTCGTCTCCGCGATGGACACCACCTTCGGCGGCTTCCGTACGCGCGCGGACGCCACGTACAAGCTGCTCCAGGCGCCCGGGACCGCCTTCCTGGTGGTCGCCGCGCCCGAGCGGGACGCGCTGCGCGAGGCCGCCTACTTCGTGGAGCGGCTCGCGGCCGAGGACATGCCGCTCGCCGGGCTGGTGCTCAACCGGGTCCACGGCAGCGGCGCCGCCCGGCTGTCGGCCGAGCGGGCACTCGCCGCCGCGGAGGATCTCGACCTGGTGGGCGACCGCGCCGCGGAAAATCTTGAAGAGGCCCGCATTGTCGATCAGGAGGACGGGAAAGCTGGAGTTCGTAACTCTCCCGACACAGACGGCAGTTCAGGTTCCCCCACCTCGGACCCGACCGTCCCACAACTCACCGCAGGCCTGCTGAGGCTGCATGCCGAGCGTATGCAGCTGCTCTCCCGCGAGCAGCGCACGCGTGACCGCTTCACCGCGCTCCACCCCGAGGTGGCGGTGGCAGAGGTGGCCGCGCTGCCCGGCGACGTCCATGACCTCGCGGGGCTGCGGGACATCGGGGCACGGCTCGCGGCCGGCCGGCCGGAGCTGCCCGAGACCACCGACGACTGAGCCGACCGGCGACGGTGCCGATGGACGACCGAGCCGGACCGATGGCTGAGCCGGTGGGCTCAGCTCACCGCCGCGAAGTTCTCGTACACCTCGTCGTCGTCGAGGGGCAGGATGCCGACCCCTCGTTCGTACTCCAGGCGCGCTGTCTCCAGAAGCCGGCGCCATGAAGTGACAGTTGGCCGCCTGCGCAGCAGTGCGCGGCGCTCCCGCTCCGTCATGCCTCCCCACACGCCGAACTCGACGCGGTTGTCGAGCGCATCGGCCAGGCACTCGGTCCGCACCGGGCATCCGGTGCACACCGCCTTGGCCCTGTTCTGCGCTGCTCCTTGAACGAACAGTTCATCCGGATCGGTAGTGCGGCAGGCCGCCTGCGCACTCCAGTCGGTTACCCAGCCCATACCGGCGCCGTCCTCTCCCGAATCGAGGCTCCCCCACGGCGGCAGCGGCATATTCACCGCCGCCAGTTGAGGACGTTACGGAAGGTGGGCACAGCGCAACACCCCCTTCGGGCCCAATCTTGAATGGCCCGAACGGACTATGCGTAAGCGGCAGATCACCCGGGGGAGTGAGCCCGCGACATGCGCGACCATCCCGGCAAAGCGGGACAGTTCTGTTGAGTCACAACGGGCACCTGGTGACACACAAGGCGGATTCGGACACGCCCCCACCAGAAAGTCGGGGAACCTCCGGAACGATTCGGGGTCGCCGGACGTATTGATACGTGGCCGCACTGCTGTGACAGTTGAGAGCAGCTTAGGCCAAGGCCTGCGCGCGTGTCCGGCGAATGAGAAGGCAGAGTCTCTCTTTGCCATGCGCTCGAAACGGCCTGTGCACTTCGTCGAACGCTCATGAGTACGGATTAGGCTGCCCCCATGTCGAAGAAGCGCTCCGGTGGCGGTCTCTCCGCCACCCAGCAGGCCGCGAAGTTCCTCGGTGTCAGCGTGCTCTCGGGAGCGGTGCTGGCCGGCATCGCCCTGCCCGCCGTCGGCGCGCTCGGACTCGCCGCCAAGGGGTCGGTCGAGAGCTTCGACGAACTCCCGGCCAATCTGAAGACGCCCCCACTGAGCCAGCGCACCACGATCCTCGACGCCAAGGGCGGCACCATCGCCACGGTCTACTCGCGTGACCGCACGGTGGTGGAGCTCAAGGACATCTCGCCGTACATGCAGAAGGCGATCGTCGCGATCGAGGACTCGCGCTTCTACCAGCACGGCGCGGTGGACCTGAAGGGCGTGCTGCGCGCCCTCAACCAGAACGCCCAGAGCGGCGGGGTGGCCCAGGGCGCGTCCACCCTCACCCAGCAGTACGTGAAGAACGTCTTCGTGGAGGAGGCGGGCGACGACCCCACCAAGGTCGCCCAGGCCACCCAGCAGACCATCGGCCGCAAGATCCGCGAGCTGAAGTACGCGATCCAGGTCGAGGAGGAGCTGGGCAAGCAGAAGATCCTCGAGAACTACCTGAACATCACGTTCTTCGGCCAGCAGGCCTACGGCATCGAGGCCGCCGCCCAGCGCTACTTCTCGACGTCCGCCAAGGACCTCACCCTCGCCCAGTCGGCGCTGCTCGCGGGCATCGTCCAGTCGCCCAGCCGGTACGACCCGGTCAACGACGAGGCGGAGGCCACCAAGCGCCGCAATGTGGTGCTCCAGCGCATGGCCGAGGTCGGCGACATCTCGCGGGCCGAGGCCGCCAAGGCGCAGAAGGAGAAGCTGGGCCTGAAGGTCAGCAAGCCGCGCAACGGCTGCATCACCGCGGTCGACGGCGCCGGCTTCTTCTGCGACTACGTACGCAATGTCTTCCTCACCGACCCGATCTTCGGCAAGTCCAAGGAGGAACGCGCCAAGATCTGGAACCGGGGCGGTCTGACGATCAAGACCACCCTCGATCCGCAGGCGCAGGACTCGGTCCAGGCATCCCTGAAGAACCACGTCTACAAGTCGGACAAGGTCGCCGCCGCGGCCACCCTCGTCGAGCCCGGCACCGGCAAGATCGTGGCGATGGGCCAGTCGAAGCCGTACGGCACCAACGCCAAGCAGCACGAGACCGTGATCAACTACTCGGTCAACTACAGCATGGGCGGCTCCAACTTCGGCTTCCCGACCGGTTCGACGTTCAAGCCGTTCGTCGCGGCGGCCGCGCTGGAGGAGGGCCGCCCGGCCGACCAGGAGTACTCGTCGCCGTACCAGATGGAGTACCCGAGCCCCGTCCAGACCTGCGACAGCAGGCCCTGGGTCAACACCAACGGCGAGAAGCTGGAGAACGAGTCGGAGTCGGAACGGGGCCCCTTCCGCCTGCGCAAGGCGATGGAGCTGTCGGTCAACACCTACTTCGTGCAGATGATCTCCGACATCGGCCTGTGCCCGGTGGTCAACATGACCAACAAGCTCCAGGTCGTGCAGGGCAACGGCGACAAGCTCCCCGAGGTCCCGGCCATCGCCCTGGGCTCCAAGGGCATCTCCCCGCTGACGATGGCCAGCGCGTACGCCGCCTTCGCCGCCCGCGGCATGTACTGCACGCCGGTCGCCATCGAGTCGATCACCCAGAAGGTCGGCCAGGAGAAGAAGTCGCTCGAGGTCCCCAAGTCGACCTGCTCGCGTGCGATGTCCGAGACGACCGCGGACACCATCAACCAGCTCCTCAAGGGCGTGGTCGACTCCGGCACCGGCAAGACGGCGGGCCTCACCGACCGCCAGAACGCCGGTAAGACGGGTACGACGGACTCCCGCAAGAACGCCTGGTTCGTCGGCTACACGCCGAACCTCTCGGGCGCCGTCTGGGTCGGCAGCGCCACCCAGAAGGTCGAGATGCACCAGATCTCCATCGGCGGCGAGTACTACGACCTCGTCTTCGGCGGCAAGGTCCCGGGCCCGATCTGGAAGGACGCCATGACCGGCGCCCTCGCGGGCAAGGACGCCCCCGGGTTCAACTACGTCGAGATCCCCGAGCACAACACCCCGGACCCCGGCAACGGAGACGGGAACGACGACGGGAACGGCAACGGAGACGGGGACAACGGAGACGGCAACGGCAACAACGGCGGCAACGGCAACGGCGGCACCGACGGAGGCGCCTTCCCGAACCCGACGATCTCGATCCCGGAGAACCTGTTCCAGGGGAACAACGGGAACGGAGGGCGGCGGGGGTAGCCGCGGAGGGAGGGGCGGCGGCTTACCGCCGCTTCGCTTCACGACGACGGCCCCTTCACCGTCGTACGGAGTTGTCTGTCTTCTCTGTACGACGGTGAAGGGGCCGGACGCGTTCTGGGGGCTGAGTGTGGGGGCTCTCGGTCAGCCGGGCCGTGAGGGCTCTCGGTCAGCCGGGCTCAGTCGGCCGCCCTGAGCCCCCCTTGCTGCCGGAGGCCTTCTCTCTCAGCCGGGGGCCTTCTCTCAGCCCCAGCCGGGGACCCTCTCTCAGCCGGGGGCCTTCTCTCAGCCCCAGCCGGGGACCCTCTCTCAGTTGGAGGCCTTCTCTCAGCCGGCCAGCAGCTTCTTCACCGTGGCGGCGACGCGGCCGCCCTCGGCGAGGCCCGCGACCTTCGGGTTCACGATCTTCATGACGGCACCCATGGCCCGCGGCCCCTCGGCGCCGGCGGCCTTGGCCTCCTCGACGGCCTGGGCGACGATGTCGTTCAGCTCGTCGTCGGACAGCTGCTTGGGCAGGTACTCGGCGAGGACCTCGCCCTCCGCCTTCTCCCGCTCGGCGCTCTCGGCGCGACCACCCTGCGCGAAGGCGTCCGCGGCCTCGCGGCGCTTCTTCGCCTCCTTGGCGATCACCTTGAGGACCTCGTCGTCAGAGAGCTCGCGCTTCTCCTTGCCCGCGACCTCTTCCTTGGTGATCGCGGCGAGCGTCAGCCGGAGCGTCGAGGAGCGGAGCTCATCGCGCTCCTTGATCGCGGCGTTGAGGTCTTCCTGCAGCTTCGACTTGAGCGTGGTGGTCATGGGTCCGATTCTCGCAGGTGTACGACGCGGGACGCCCGTGCATTTACGGGACCGCGGACGTCTGGTCAAGGGGACGCCCACGGTCTGACACGATGGAGGCATGCGCGCGCGATACGGAGTTCCCTTGGGAATGGCGGCGGTTGGCGCCGCCGGCTTGCTCTACTCGGCGGGATTCGAAGCCCGTTCCTTCCGCCTGCGACGGGTGACGGTCCCCGTCCTCCCCGCCGGCATGCGGCCCCTGCGCGTGCTCCAGGTCTCCGACATCCACATGGTCGGCGGCCAGCGCAAGAAGCAGCGCTGGCTGCGGTCGCTGGCGGGGCTGCGCCCGGACTTCGTGATCAACACGGGCGACAACCTGTCGGACCCGGAGGGCGTGCCGGAGGTCCTGGACGCGCTGGGCCCGCTGATGGAGTTCCCGGGGGCGTACGTCTTCGGCTCCAACGACTACTACGGCCCACGCCCCCGCAACCCCGCCCGCTATCTCCTGGAGAAGGCCAGCGGCCGGCACGGCCTGAACGGCAACCCGCCCGCGGTAAGCGTGGTCCACAACCCGTGGGAGGACCTGCGGGACGGCTTCGACGCGGCGGGCTGGCTCAACCTGACGAACACGCGCGGCACGTTGAAGGTCGAGGGTGTGTCGGTGGAGCTGACGGGACTGGACGACCCGCACATCAAGAGGGACCGGTACGCGGAGGTGGCGGGCGGTCCCTCGTCCGCGGTGGACTTCTCGATGGGTGTGGTGCACGCGCCGTACCTGCGCGTCCTCGACGCGTACGCGGCCGACGCGTACCCGCTGATCCTGGCGGGCCACACGCACGGCGGCCAGCTGTGCATCCCGTTCTACGGCGCCCTCGTCACCAACTGCGATCTCGACACGGACCGGGTGAAGGGTCTGTCGACGCACACGGCGGAGGGCAGGACGTCGTATCTGCACGTCTCGGCGGGCTGCGGCACGAACCGGTACACACCGGTGCGGTTCGCTTGTCCGCCGGAGGCTACGTTGTTGACGTTGGTGGGGCGGGAGTAGGGCGGTCGTCGGCTGGCGGGCTGGCGGCTTGGCCGACTGGCCGACTGGCCGACTGGCCGACTGGTGGCTTGGCCGACTGGCGGCTTGGCCGCTTGGCCGCTTGGCCGCTTGGCCGCTTGGCCGCTTGGCCGCTTGGCCGCTTGGCCGCTTGGCGGAACAACGGGGTGGCGGCGGGTCGGTCGGGTTGGCGTCGCGGACCGCGGGTGAGGGTGCGGGCCGTTGCTGACCGGGGCTGGGAGGCTGAGCGGGGCCTGAGCGGGGCTGGCCGGGGTTGAGCAGGGCCGACCGGGGTTGAGCGGGTTGAGCGGGGCTGGCCGGGGCTGGCCGGGGCTGACCGGGGTTGAGCAGGGCCGGCCGGGGTTGAGCGGGTGATTAACCCGCACGGCCCGCCCGTATCGCCCCTTTTGTCGCCCCTGCTTAGCGTGAGGGCATGACCGCCCCGATACCCAGGGACATCCCGGACCTCCCCGCGGTCCCGGGTGCACCCGCGCTGCTGCCCTCCCCCGTCCCCGCCGCGGCGGTGGTGGCCCCCGTACGCCGCCCGCTGGCCGCCACGTACCGCCTGCTGGTCGCCCTCGCGGCCACCGCGGCGGTGACGATCGACCTGCTCCTGGGCAGCCCGACGCGCGTTTTGAGCTACTTCACGATCCAGAGCGCCGCCCTGCTGGCGCTGGTCTCCGCGGCGTCGGCCCGCAGGGCCTGGACCGCACGCCGCCCGCTGCCGGCCGGCCTGACCGGCGCGACGCTCCTCTACGTCCTCCTGACGGGGCTGGTCTACCACCTGCTCCTGGCGGACACGACGACACCGTTCTCGATGACGGACGCGGCCGAGCCGACGGGCTGGGCGAAGATCACGAACGTGGCCCTGCACACGGCGCTGCCGATCGCGGCGACGCTGGACTGGCTGCTGCTCACAGCCCCGGGCCGCCTGCGCCTGCGGCATGCGGCGACCTGGCTGCTGTTCCCGCTGGCCTACCTGGCCTTCTCCTTCACACGGGGTGAGCTGCTCGTCCCCGGCACCCCGGCCCGCTACCTCTACCCGTTCCTGGACGTCGACGTGCACGGCTACAAGACGGTCCTGGGCAACGCCCTGCTCCTGGGCCTCTCCTTCTACGCCCTCGCCGTCCTCCTCGTAGCCCTCGACCACATCCGCCCGAACCCCCTCCGCCATCGCGCCCACCACCGCGCGAAAACCGGATTTCGTCTCCAGCCACCAGTGGGCTAAAGTAAACGACGTCGCCGCGACAAGCAGGAACAGCAGCGACATCGGGGTGTAGCGCAGCTTGGCAGCGCGCTTCGTTCGGGACGAAGAGGTCGTGGGTTCAAATCCCGCCACCCCGACAGCCAAAACAGCAGGTGAGGCGCCTACCGGTTTCGTAGGTGCCTCACCTGTTTCTGCGTGTGCGGGGTGGACTGCTCGTCGCGGTGGGGACGCTTCGGTGCTGCTTGCGGGGTCGGGCCGTCAGGGTCGGTGGTGTAATGAGCGAAGGTGATCGGCGTATAGCGGACCTCGAGTCCACGTCGTGCCCGTCGTCCTTGCTCTGGCCAATCCGCCGGGATAGCGGGACGTATGGCTCGATCCCTCGGTCTTCGAGGACCTCGATCAGGTCTCGGGGAACTCGCCGTTCTGCACCACCGTGAGACGGTCATTGGTTCTGAAGGCGCATCCGAATCACAGGTCCGAGTTTCCGAGTCCGCGCGCCGGCTTCGTTCTGGCGTGGCGTTTTGCGGAGCAGGAAGCGGTGACGTGGGGTGCCGCGGGGCTTCGGGCGCTCTGTCGTTCGGCTGGTGTTGCCCGGGCGGCCGTAGCCTTGGGGCGCAGGAAGTGAACCGATGAGCCCGTTAAGGACGTCCACCCGATGATCATCTTTGGCACCAAGGGATATCTGTACCAGCTCGCGATACTCACGCTGGTCTGCGGCGGCTGTGGCAACCCCGCCGCTCACACCCTCCGGAAGCGCGTCACGAAGTTCACGCTGTTCTTCGTGCCGTTGTTCCCCATCTCGACCAAGTACGCGACGCAGTGCACCTTCTGCGGCACGGAGGTGAAGATCGGGAAGGAGCAGGCCGAGCAGCTTCAGGCGCAGGCGGCGGGTGCTGCCGCCCCGTACGGGCAGGGCCAGGGGCAGGGGCAGGGGTACGGGCAAGCCCAGCAGCCTTATCAGTCCTGAGTCGGCGTCGACCCCGGCGGTGTCGACCCCGTGCTTAGCCTCTCAGTGGATGACGTCCGAGTGCGGGTCGGGGTGCTTGTGCAGGTCCAAGCCCGTTGTGCCCTCCCTCTCCCTGCCCGGCAGCAGTCGCATGTCGTGGTCGTAGTCGCCGCCTGTGAGGGTGCGGAAGGGGATCGGGGGGTCCGTGAACAGGGTGTCCAAGCGGCGGGCGTAGGCCTCGCGGGCGGGGGCGTAGCGCTCGGGGGGCATGCGGTCCGTGTCGTAGACCGCGAAGGGTTCCAGCGGGGTCATGCCGGTGAACCAGAACAGGCCGTGCTGGAGCGGGTGGAGGACGTCGGTGAGGCGGCCGTGGATGCCCCGGTCGGAGAAGGCCGTCTCCCTCGCGCCGAGCGTCACCGAGAGCAGGGCCCGGCGGCCGGCCAGCGCGCTGCCGGTGTCGTCGTACGGTGGCGGGACCTTCGGGCCGTAAGCGAAACCGCTCGTGAAGACGCGGTCGATCCAGCCCTTCAGGATCGCGGGGGCCGAGAACCACCACATCGGAAACTGGAAGACGACCGCGTCCGACCAGCGGATCTTCTCCTGTTCCGCGGCGATGTCCGGGGCCAGGCGGCCGGACAGTGTGGCCTCCTCCGAGTCGCGCATCACGTGCAGGCGGCGTCGTCCTCGGTGGCCGTGGTCCGGGTAGTCGTTCGTGTCGACCGTCGGGTTCCACTTCATCGCATACAGGTCGGAGAGCCGGACGTCGTGGCCCGCCGCGCGCAGGTGGTCTACGGCGAACCTGGTCAACGCCGCATTCAGGGAGCGGGGTTCGGGGTGGGCGCTGACGATCAGGATCTTCTTCTTCATGCCGTTCATGCCGTTCATGCCGTTCATGCCGTTCGTGGAATTCATGGGGGTCATGGAGCTCATGCCGTCACGGTCTCCCGGTGGGCAGCGGCCTAGCCAGAACCCTCCTTGACCGGTGGAATGCGAATCCTGGTATTGCGAGGACCAGCCTGAGGCACGCGGATACTGGGACGCATGGACGGGATCTACGACAGCCGGCGCGCCCTCGGTGGGTTTCTGCGGGCCCGTCGGGGGCGGGTCGCCCCGGAGCGGGCCGGGGTGGCCGGGGGCGGGCGGCGGCGGGTGCGGGGGCTGCGGCGGGAGGAGCTGGCCCAGCTCGCCGGGATCAGCGTGGACTACTACGTCCGCCTGGAACAGGGGCGGGCCACGGCGCCGTCCGCCGAGGTGCTCGACGCCCTGTCCCGTGCGCTCGGTCTCGACGCGGCGGAGCGGCGGCATCTGGACACCCTGGCCGCCGGGCGGCCCGACCCCGTGCCGCGGCAGCGGATCGGGCCGGGGCTGCGGCGGGCGCTGGACGCGATGGACGGGCTGCCCGTTTTCGTGACCAACCACCGGCTCGACGTCGTTGCCTGGAACCGGCTGGGGGCCGCGCTCATGGGTGGTCTGGACGTGCCGGGGCGGCGCGACCTCAACAACGCCCGGTTCGTGCTTCTGGACCCTGCCGCGCGGGACCTCCATCCCGACTGGGAGGACCGGGCCGCGGAGGCGGTCGGGCAGCTGCGGGTCGCTGCCGGGCGTCATCCCGACGACGCCGAACTGACCGGGCTCATCGCCGAACTCGCCGAGCGCAGTGCGGAGTTCCGGCGGATCTGGGACTCCGGTGAGGTCACCATGTGCGCGGCCGGGCGCAAGCGGGTGCGGCATCCCGCCGTCGGGGTGCTGGAGTTGGACTTCGAGACGTTGCATGTGCCGGCCGCGCCCGGGGAGTCCGGGCTGGTGCTGCATGTGTTCAGCGCGGCGGAGGGCAGTCCTGAGGCTGCCGCGCTCAGCAAGCTGCTCGCCTAGTCACCAGCGAGCTGCTCGCCTGTCACCAGCGAGTTGCTCGCCTGTCACCAGCGAGTTGCTCGCCTGGTCACCAGCAAACTGCTCGTCTGGTCAGTTGTTCCAGGTCTCGTCGTACGGGTCCGCGGGCGTCGCCACCGGGCGGGCCGACGTCACCTTCAGATAGGGGATCGGGCCGTTGTTGACCGGGTCCTTGGTGCGCTCGGGCGTGTAGGTGCCGGTGGCCTCCAGCCAGGCGTCCGGTCTCAGCACCGGCGGGATCTTGCCGTTCAGGGCGATCTTCACCGGCTGGGCATCCGCGGCACAGCAGTTCAGGGCCATGCGGACCAGGTAGGGGTGGCCGGCTCCGTCCAGGGCGACGAAACCGGTGATCTTGATCTCGCGGCCGCGCAGCTCACGGCCGTGGTCGTAGACGGCACGGCCCGCGTAGTCGGCCACTCCGAGGCGCAGCGGGCCGGTGGCGGGGAGGTCCTCGTAGCCGTATGCCTGCTGGAGTGCCGTACCGGAACGCATCGCGCTGTAGGAGCCGAGGGCGGGTGGGGCGACGAGGACGAGGGCGAGGAGGGGGAGGACCAGGAGCCAGGAGACGCGGGGTTCGCGGTGGTTGTGGTCCGCGTGGTCGTCCTGGTCCGCGTGGTCGTCTTGGTGCGCATGGTCGTCCTGGTCCGCGTGGTGGGCGCTTCGGCGCTCGTACCACAGGGTCGCCAGTGCCGCCGCGATCAGGACCGCGCCGGACAGCAGGAGCAGGGGGCGCAGGCCTGCCTTGACGTAGCGCAGGTACAGGTCGGTGGAGCCCGCGTGCAGCAGGGTCGCGCCGAGCAGGAACATGACCGCCGACTGGGCGTGCCGGTTCACAGCAGCACCGCCCCCGTCAGCACCGCCACCAGGACGGCGAGGGCGAAGGTGGCGGGCGCGAAGCGGAGCGCGAAGCCGCGGCCGAAGGTGCCCGCCTGCATCGCGAACAGCTTCAGGTCGATCATCGGGCCGACCGTCAGGAACGCCAGCCGTGCCGTGAGCGAGAACTGCGACAGCGACGCCGCCACGAACGCGTCCGCCTCCGAGCAGATCGACAGCAGTACGGCGAGGACGGCGAGGGCGAGGACGGACACCACCGGGTTGCCGGCCGCCGCCCGCAGCCATTCCTGCGGTACGACCGCCTTCAGCGTCGCCGCCGCCATCGCGCCGATGACCAGGAAACCGCCGGCGTGCATCACGTCGTGCCGCACCGAACCCCAGAACGCCGCTCCCTTGCCCTGCCCCTCGTACGAGGCACGGGCCGGGGGCCGCAGCCAGTCCGCGCGGCCGAGGCGCAGCCACAGCCAGCCCATCGCGCACGCCACCAGCAGGCCCGCGACCAGGCGGCCGAGCACCATCTCCGGGTTGCGCGGGAAGGCGACGGCCGTCGCCGTCAGCACCACCGGGTTGATCGCCGGGGCGGAGAGGAGGAAGGCGAGGGCCGCGGCCGGGGTGACGCCGCGTCGGACCAGCGCGCCCGCCACCGGCACCGACGCGCACTCGCAGCCCGGCAGCACCGCGCCCGCCACGCCCGCGACCGGCACCGCCAGCGCCGGGTTCTTCGGCAGGGCGCGGGCGAAGAACGACGCCGGCACGAACACCGCGATCGCCGCCGACAGCAGGACGCCGAGCACGAGGAACGGCAGCGCCTGCACGGTCACCGCCACGAAGACCGTCATCCAGCTCTGCATCACCGGGCTGGCCAGCGCGCCGCGGATGGGGCCCTGGAGGAGGAGAGTCAGGAGCAGGAGCATCGTGAGCAGGAGCGGGGAGTTCAGGTGGCGGGCTTGCTCGTCGCCGCCCTTGCCCTTGCTCTCGCCCTCACCCTCGCCTTTGGGCGCCGGCTGCTCGGACTTCGGGGGTGGCGTCGGTTCCGCCGCCGCGGGCGGGGCTTCTTCGGTGATCGCCACGGGTGAGGTACCTCCGGTGGTGCGCGAGGGCGTGGGGTGCACGTGGATTTCCCTCCCCTTCAGTACGGGGGGTGCGAGGTGCGCGTTCAGCTCGTGCCGGTCGCTGTTGGCCGCCGTGGGTTGCTATTGGCCGCTGTCGGTGGCTGTCGGTCGCTTCTGGAACCACCCGTCTCGTTGAGGCAGTCTTTTCCCTCGTGGCGAGCCTTCCGAATCAGAGTCCGCAGGGTCAACAAGGTCAGCAGAGTCGGCAGGGGGACACGGCCGCGCACATGGTGGTGTGCGGGGACGACGGGCTCGCCCATCGGCTGGCCGCCGAGTTGCGGGGCGTGTACGGGGAGCAGGTCACGCTCGTCGTACCGGCGTCCGAGCGGACGGTGCGGCCGCCCGTGGTCGGGCGGGCCCGGGCGGCGTCGGCGGCGCTGCTCGACCGGATGGTGAGCGCCGCCGCCGGGCGGACCGGCGGGAGTGAACCCGTCGGCGGGGAACGGCTGGTGGAGGCCGCGGAGGCTTCGGAAGCCGTGCTCGCCGACGCGGGTGTGGAGCGGGCCGCGGCGCTGGCGCTCGTGTACGACGACGACGAGACCAACATCCGCGCCGCGCTGACCGCCCGTCGTCTCAATCCACGGCTGCGGCTCGTACTGCGGCTCTACAACCGGAGGTTGGGGCAGCACATCGAGGAACTGCTCGATCAGGCGGCCGCGTTGGCCTCCGGCGGCGGCCAGGGTGGCGGTGCCGGTGACGGGGTTTTCGACGCCTCTACGACCGTGTTGTCCGACGCCGATACCGCCGCGCCGGCGCTCGTGGCCTCCGCGGTCGCCGGGACCAGCAAGGTCGTGCAGACGGACGGGTTGTTGCTGCGGGCGGTGGAGCGGCCGCCGGGGGATGCCCGTGGGGCCGGGCTTGCCACGCTGGCCTTGCTGTCCGGGACCGGAAATGGGACCGGGAACGGGGCTGGCAACGGGGCTGGCAATGGGGCCGGTGACGGGGTCGGCAACGGCGTCGCCGGAGAGCAAGGGCCCGAGTTGCTGCCGGATGCCGAGGCCGTACGCGCGTCGGGTGGGCGCGGGACCGTCGTACTGGAGCAGGTGTCGTACGCCGGACCGCCGCTGCCCGCCGGGCGGGGCGGGGGGATCGTGCCGCCGTTCGCCTCGTTGTTCTCGCGGCGGTTGCGGTGGTCGTTGGCCGGGCTCGTGGGGTGTGTGGCCGCGCTCGCCCTCGCGCTGTCGGTGGTGACCGGTGAGCATCCGCTGTTCGCCACCTACGAGACGCTTCTGGATCTCTTCGCCATCAACGATCCCGCGCTCGGGGCGCCGATCGGGCGGCAGATCCTGCAACTCCTCACCGGGCTCGTGGGGTTGTTGCTGCTCCCGGTGCTGCTGGCCGCGGTGCTGGAGGCGCTCGGGACCTTCCGGTCCGCGTCGGCGCTGCGGAAACCTCCTCGGGGGCTGGGTGGACATGTGGTGCTCCTCGGGCTCGGGAAGATCGGTACGCGGGTGCTCACGCGGTTGCGGGAACTGGACATTCCTGTGGTGTGTGTCGAGTCGGGGGCGGAGGCGCGGGGGCTTGCGACGGCTCGGCGGTTGCGGGTGCCGGTGGTGCTCGGGGATGTGACGCAGGAAGGGGTGCTGGAGGCGGCGAAGATCCATCGGGCGCATGCGCTGTTGGCCGTGACCAGTTCGGATACGACGAACCTCGAGGCCGCCTTGTATGCGCGGTCCGTGCGGCCCGATCTGCGGGTGGTGTTGCGGCTGTACGACGACGACTTCGCGACGGCGGTGTACCGGACGCTGCGGGCTGCGCATCCTCGGGCGTCGACGCGGAGTCGGAGCGTTTCTCATCTGGCCGCGCCCGCGTTCGCCGGGGCGATGATGGGGCGGCAGATCCTCGGGGCGATTCCTGTGGAGCGGCGGGTGTTGTTGTTCGCGGCGATGGAGGTGGGCGGGCATCCGCAGTTGGAGGGGCGGACTGTGGGGGAGGCGTTTCGGGCGGGGGCGTGGCGGGTGTTGGCGTTGGACACGGCTGCGGGTGGGGAGCGGGCTGGGGCGGAGCCGGCTGTGGAGGGGGCGTACGAGGAGGGGGCTGTGCCTTCGGGGTTGGTGTGGGAACTGCCGCACAACTATGTGCTGAAGGGGTCGGACCGGGTGGTGTTGGCGGCTACGCGGCGGGGGTTGGCGGAGTTGTTGGGGCGGCGGGCGCGGGACGGGGCGTTGAGCTGAGGCGGCTTGGCTTGGGGGACCCGGGACCCGGTGTCGGAGCTGAGGCGGCTTGGCGGTCCCCCGGCGTGGCGCTGAGCGGCGGCTTGTCTGCCACCCGGCGTGGGGGCTGGGCGGGGGTGGGTCTCGCTCGCCCGCGCTGGCGGGGTGCCGCTGCGCCCACCCGTGCCGCCCCAGCGGCACGACTGCCCGCAGCGGCGGCGAGTGGGTGGCGGACGCTGCTGGGGTGGGCGCCGGCCCAGCAGCGCGACTGACCGCAGCGGCGGCGGAGAGGCGGCTGGCGTGCCCGGGCGGGTGCAGCGGCGGCGAGTGAGTGGCGGACGCTGCTCGGGTGGGCGCCGACCCAGCAGCGCGACTGACCGCAGCGGCGGCGGAGAGGCGGCTGGCGTGCCCGGGCGGGTGCAGCGGCGACAAGTGGACGGCGGACGCTGCTCGGGTGGGCGCCGACCCAGCAGCGCGACTGCCCGCAGCCAGGCAGGCACACAGGCAGGTGCCGCTAGTGGGCTGGGCGCCGACCCAGCGCTCGGCTGCCCGCGGCCAGGCAGGTCGACAGCCGGCTGCCGCTGCTCGGCTGGGTACGGGCCCGGCGGCACTGCTGACCGCAGACGAGTAAGCAGTCAGCCAGCTGCCGCTGTCCGAGTGGGCGCCGGCCCTTGTGGTGCGGCTGTCCGGCAGCCGTGCCGATCGTGGGGCGGCGCCCCGGCGGGGTTAGGCAGGGGTGGGGCTGTTGTTCAAGTGGCGGGCTGCGAAGTCCAGTTCCAGCCTTACCTGCTTGATCCTCTCGTCCACCACCAACGAACCGTGGCCCGCGTCGTAGCGGTAGACCTCGTGGGTCGCCCCCCTTGTCTCCAGGCGCTTCACATAGTTGTCGATCTGGCGGATCGGGCAGCGGGGGTCGTTGACGCCGGCCGAGATGTAGACCGGGGCCTTGACCTGGTCGACGTAGGTGAGGGGGGACGAGGCCTCGAAGCGGTCCGGGACTTCTTCCGGGGTGCCGCCCAGGAGCGTGCGGTCCATGGCCTTCAGCGCTTCCATCTCGTCGTGGTACGCCGTGACGTAGTCGGCGACCGGGACCGCCGCGATGCCGAGGGTCCACGCGTCGGGCTGGGTGCCGAGGCCGAGGAGGGTGAGGTAGCCGCCCCAGGAGCCGCCGGTGAGGATCAGGCGGGTGGGGTCGGCGAGGCCGGACGTCACCGCCCATTCACGGACCGCCGCGATGTCCTCCAGCTCGATCAGGCCGACCCGGTGCTTGAGGGCGTCCGTCCAGGCGCGGCCGTAGCCCGTCGAGCCGCGGTAGTTCACTCTGACCACCGCGTAGCCGTGGTCCACCCAGGCCGCCGGGCCCGCCGCGAAGGCGTCGCTGTCGTGCCAGGTCGGGCCGCCGTGGATGTCGAAGACCGTGGGGAGCGGACCCGTCGCGCCCGCCGGCTTCTGGACCAGGGCGTGGATGCGGCCGCCCGGGCCCTCCACCCACACGTCCTCCACCGGCACCGAGCCGGGGGATTTCATGCCTGGCGGGTCCAGCACCACCGCGCCGGTCGTGGAGCGGACCGTCGAGGGCTGCGCCGCCGACGACCAGAGGTACTCCACGCTGCCGTCGGGGCGGGCCGTCGCGCCGGAGACCGAGCCCGCCGGGGTGGGGATCTTCACCAGCACGCGGGTGGTCAGGTCGTAGCGGAACAACTCGCTGCGGGCCTCGAAGCTGTGGGCGATGAGCAGCCCCGTGCCGTCCGGGTACCACTCCGCGCTGACGTCGCCCGGCAGGTCGAGGGCCAGGTCCGTCTCCTCCCCCGAGGCCACGTCCCACACCAGCGGCTCCCAACGCCCCCGGCGCTGATGCCCGATGAGCAGGCGGCTGTCCCCGTCGACCGGCGCGAAGCCCAGCACCTCCAGGCCCAGTTCCTCGGTGCCGCCCTTGGTGTCGTCCAGCTCGGCGACCGGTGTGCCGTCGAGGCGGACCACGCGCAGCGCCGAGTGCATCGCGTCGCCGTGCTCGGTGTGCTCCAGGGCGATCAGCGAGCCGTCGTGGGAGAGGTCGCCGACGCCCGCGGACTCGCGATGCCGGTAGATCTCCACCGGGGGTTCCGACGGGGACTCCGGCAAGGGCTCCGAAGGTGACTCCGACGGGGACTGTGCCGTACGGACGACGTAGATCGTCGTACCGTCCTCGTCCGTCGAGCGGCCCACCACCGCCGTGCGACCGTCGCGGCCGAGAGCCAGGCCCGCCGGGTAGGAGGCGTCGAGGCCGGGGGCGGCCGGTTCGTCCGGGCCGCCCTCGAACGGCTGGCGGCGCCAGACGCCGAACTCGTCGCCGTCCTTGTCGTCGAACCACCAGATCCACGCGCCGTCCGGGGTCAGCACGCCGTCCGTCGTGCCGTTCGGCCGGTCGGTGACCTGGCGCTGGGCGCCGGTGGCCCGGTCCCAGGCGTACAGCTCGTACGTCCCTGTCGCGTTCGACACGAACAGGGAGCGGTCCGGGGCGTCCTCCGCCCAGTCCGGCAGGGAGACCCGGGGCGCCCGGAAGCGCTTCTCCCACTCCGGCATCGCTTCCCGCCGTTCGCTCGCGACACCCTGCAGGTCACTCTGTTCGTTCTGTCCGGGCGCGGCGGACCCGTTGCTCTCAGTCATGGGCCCATACTGCCCGCCCGCACAGACAATTCACGGGCGGGGTGCACAGCCTGTGGACAACTCATTGCCTGTGGACAACCTGGCCGACCCCGCGGACCGAGGCTTCCCGGCTGCCCCGTACCGTTGAGGTGTGTACCGGTTTCTGCTGACGCCCCGTTGGTGGGGGATCAACGTCTTCGTGCTGCTCGCCATCCCCTTCTGCGTGTTCATGGGGTCCTGGCAGCTGAGCCGCTTCGAGGAGCGGATGCAGGACCACGACCGGGCGACCACGCAGGCCGCGGCCAATGAGCGGGAGGCCGCCGCGCCGCTGGCCGAGCTGCTGCCGGTGGACCAGGAGACCTCCGGACGGCAGGCCACGGTGAGCGGGCGATACGGCAAGCAGTTGCTGGTGCCGGGCCGGGAGCTGGACGGCCGGCGCGGGTTCTATGTGCTGACGCTGCTGCGCACCGACGGGGGCAAGGCGCTGCCGGTGGTGCGGGGCTGGCTGCCGGGGGACGCCGACCCGGCGAAGGCGCCGGCCGCGCCGAAGGGTGAGGTCACCGTCACGGGCGCCTTGCAGGCGTCCGAGCAGCCCGGTGAGAACGGGGTCAGCGCACGGGGCGGGCTGCCCGCGGGGCAGACCTCGGCGATCAGCGCGGCCTCTTTGGTGAACCTGGTGTCGTACGACGTGTACGACGCCTGGGTCACCCTGGACAAGGCCGATGCCGGGATGAAGGCGGTGCCCGCGAGCGCGCCGGCCGACAGCGGGCTGAACCTGAAGGCCTTCCAGAACCTCGGCTACACCGGCGAGTGGTTCGTGTTCGCCGGGTTCGTCGTCTTCATGTGGTTCCGGTTGCTGCGGCGCGAGGTCGAATTCGCCCGGGACGCGGAGCTGGGCCTGGTGCCCGAGGTGAGCGAGCAGCGAGCGGCTGTCTGACGCCGACCGGCATCAACCACGATCACCGGCATCGTCAAAGGCCTCCGCGGACCACGCGCATACGCACGCGCAGGCCGTCGGCGACGTCACGACGCCGCCAGCACGCCCGTCCAGTAGACCGTCCCCGCGCACGCGTTGTTCACCGTCGTCGTGGCCGCCGCCACCCCGCCCTCGGCGGAGTTGGTGATGGTCACGCTGCCGTCCGCTGTGCCGCCGTCCTCCCTGACGAGCTGGGTGGTGGTGCCGGTGTCGCCGCCGGTGGAGGTGCCCTCCGTGGTGGTGCCGGTCTCGCTCGGGGTCGGGTCCGGGGTCGGGTCGGGATCCGGGGACGGGTCGCCGCCCTCGACGGGGCAGGTCTCCGAGGGGACCCAGGCGAACTTCACGTCGTAGGAGGCGCCGGGCTGGAGGACCAGGGAGGCGAGTTCCGTGGACGGGTCCGGGAGGGAGGCCGCGGCGTCACCGGCGGTGTGCCGGGCCTGGCCGACCTTGGAGTAGTCCGCCGCTCCCGCCACCGCGAGGGTGATCGAGCCGGGGCCCGCGATCGTGCAGGCGGCCGTGGCGGTGTTGGTGTAGCGGAACGTGCCGTAGACCACGCCGGAGGCGTCCGGGGCGGCGGAGGTGGCCGTCGCCGAGCCGAGGTCCGTGGCCGTACAGACGGGGACGCCGACGGTGCTGGCCGCGGACGGGTCGCCGGCGCCGGCGCTGCCGCCGCCGGTGGAGGAGCCCTTGCTGTCCTTGTCGCCCTTGTCCTTGTCCTCGGCCTTGCCGGAGCCGCCTCCGGAGGTGGACTCGCCGCCGTCGGGGTTCTTGCCCTGGCTCGCGCCCCCCTGGGCCTGTGAGGAGAGGCCGGCGTTCTGCGGGTCGGCGCCGGAGCCGGTGGCCCCGGAGACGTGCAGCAGGGCCGGGACGGCGGTGCCGATGAAGAGCGCCGCGGCGGCCATGCCCACGAGGGCCTGTCGCTTGCGGGCCCGGCGGGCGGGCACCGCCAGCCGCAGATGGTCCAGCGTGCCGTCGCGCGGTTCGATCTCCTGGACCGCCTGGTGCAGCATGCGGCGCAGTGCCAGCTCGTCCGAGTCGAACCCTTCGTGGGGGCTCTGGTCGTCGAGGCCGTGGTTCACAGTTCCGTTCCCAGCGTGTGATTGCTTCGGGGTGTCCTGCCCGTCCCCGCCCGGCTCGTGCCAGTCGAAGGGGCGGTGCAGGTGGCGCCGCCCGTCCCGGCCTTCGTGGTCCCCGCTCATGCCGGTGCCTCCATGGCGACGCGCAGCGCGGCGATGCCGCGGGAGCCGTACGCCTTCACCGAGCCCAGGGAGATCCCGAGGGTCTCGGCGACCTGTGCCTCGGTCATGTCCGCGAAGTAGCGCAGGACGAGGACCTCACGCTGGCGGCGCTGGAGTCCCTTCATCGCCTTGATGAGGGAGTCGCGCTCCAGCTGGTCGTACGCCCCCTCCTCGGCGCTCGCCATGTCCGGCATCGGCTTGGACAGCAGCTTCAGTCCGAGGATGCGGCGGCGCAGGGCCGAGCGGGAGAGGTTGACGACCGTCTGGCGCAGGTACGCGAGCGTCTTGTCGCGGTCTCGGACGCGTTTGCGCGCGGAGTGGACGCGGATGAAGGCCTCCTGGACGACGTCCTCGCAGGAGGCGGTGTCGTCGAGGAGGAGGGCGGCGAGACGCAGCAGGGAGCTGTAGTGCGCCCGGTAGGTCTCGGTGAGGTGGTCGACGGTCGTGCCGGCCGCCGTGACGTCCTCGGCGCCGTCGCGCTGGTTCGGAATGCGGGCGGGCCGCGCTGCGGGCATGGGCGCGATCACCGGCATGCCGCCGGGCGCGCCGGGCATGCGGGGTCGTAGGGCTGCGGGGCGGGGCCGAAGGGCCGTACCGCCACGTGCCGCGCTGAAGTCGAGTACCTCTGCCACGCCAGTTGGACACGCTTCCCCCCGGCAGGGTTGTACGTGCCGCGTGTCACTTTTGCGTCATCTCTCGCGACCGGCCCTCTGGTGTCAGGCAGCACAACCGACCGTGCCTCGAACGCCCTCATGCCTACCCGCTCTTCCCCTGTGTCCCGAATGATCGAGGTGTCCCCACACCCCGTACCGCATCCCCGCAACCCCTGAAGGGCGTTCGCAAAGACGCTCCCCGCCCTGCACGCGGTTGCGGAGGGCGGGGAGGAAAATCTTCGGACGACAACGACGTCCGCAGCAAGTGGTCCGGACCATCGACCGGCTCACACTTGGTTCACAGATCTTACAAACGGGTCGGCTTCAGCGGCCCGTGAATTCGGCCGCGACCAGCTCGGCGATCTGTGCGGTGTTCAGCGCCGCGCCCTTGCGCAGGTTGTCGCCGCACACGAAGAGTTCGAGGGCGGTGGGGTCGTCGAGCGCCCGGCGCACCCGCCCCACCCAGGTGGGATCGGTGCCGACGACGTCGGCCGGCGTCGGGAACTCCCCGGCCGCCGGGTTGTCGAACAGCACGACGCCCGGCGCGGTGGCGAGGATCTCCCGCGCCTTGGCGACTGTGACCTCGCCCTCGAAGCGGGCGTGGACGGTCAGCGAGTGCGTGGTGACCACCGGGACCCGCACACAGGTGACGGCGACGGGCAGTTCGGGCAGGCCGAGGATCTTGCGGGACTCGTCCCGCACCTTCATCTCCTCCGACGACCAGCCGTCCTGGCGCAGCGACCCGGCCCACGGCACGACGTTCAGCGCGACCGGCTCCGGGAACGGGCCGGTGTTGTCGCCCACGGCCCGGCGTACGTCCCCGGGGTGCGTCCCCAGTTCCGTGCCGGCGACCAGGGCGAGCTGCTGCCGCAGGGTCTCCACGCCGGCGCGACCGGCCCCGCTCACCGCCTGGTACGACGACACCACCAGCTCGCGCAGCCCGAACTCGGCGTGCAGCGCGCCCAGGGCGACGATCATCGACAGCGTGGTGCAGTTCGGGTTGGCGATGATGCCGCGCGGCCGCACCCGGGCGGCGTGCGGATTGACCTCGGGGACGACGAGGGGCACCTCCGGGTCCATCCGGAAGGCGCCCGAGTTGTCCACGACGATCGCCCCGCGCGCCGCGGCGATCGGCGCCCACTGCGCGGAGACCTCGTCGGGTACGTCGAACATGGCGACGTCGACCCCGTCGAAGGCCTCCTCGGTGAGGGCCACGACCTCGACCTGCTCGCCGCGCACGGCCAGCTTGCGGCCGGCCGAGCGCGGCGAGGCGATCAGGCGGATCTCGCCCCAGATGTCCGCGTGCTGGGACAGGATCTGGAGCATGACCGTGCCGACGGCTCCGGTCGCTCCCACGACCGCGAGCGTCGGGGGGCTGGTCATCGCCCGGTGCCTCCGTAGACGACGGCCTCGTCGCTGTCGGAGTCGAGCCCGAAGGCGGTGTGGACGGCACGGACGGCCTCGTTGACGTCGTCGGCGCGGGTGACGACCGAGATGCGGATCTCGGAGGTGGAGATCAGCTCGATGTTCACGCCCGCCTCGGACAGTGCCTCGAAAAAGGAGGCGGTGACGCCCGGGTTGGTCTTCATGCCGGCGCCGACCAGGGAGATCTTGCCGATCTGGTCGTCGTAGCGCAGCGAGTCGAAGCCGATGCCCGCCTTCTGCTTCTCCAGCGCGTCGATGGCCTTGCGGCCCTCGGTCTTGGGGAGCGTGAAGGAGATGTCCGTCAGGCCGGTGGAGGCGGCGGACACGTTCTGCACGATCATGTCGATGTTGATCTCGGCGTCGGAGATCGCCCGGAAGATCGTCGCGGCCTCGCCCGGCTTGTCCGGCACGCCGACGACCGTGATCTTGGCCTCGGAGGTGTCGTGCGCGACACCGGAGATGATGGCCTGCTCCACCTTCTTGTCCCCTTGCTCGATGGGCTCGCTGCTGACCCAGGTGCCCTGCAGCCCGCTGAAGCTGGACCGGACGTGGATCGGGATGTTGTACCGGCGGGCGTACTCCACACACCGGTGGAGCAGCACCTTGGAGCCGGACGACGCCAGCTCCAGCATGTCCTCGAAGGAGATCCAGTCGATCTTCTTCGCCTTCTTCACCACGCGCGGGTCGGCGGTGAACACGCCGTCCACGTCGGTGTAGAT
Organism: Streptomyces sp. NPDC057280; assembly: GCF_042668605.1. Classification (NCBI taxonomy): domain Bacteria; kingdom Bacillati; phylum Actinomycetota; class Actinomycetes; order Kitasatosporales; family Streptomycetaceae; genus Streptomyces; species Streptomyces sp. NPDC057280. The sequence goes on along the minus strand of NZ_JBHUYR010000013.1, from coordinate 106,463 downwards.
CTCGCACACCTCGGCGTCGAGGGCGGCGGCCAGCGCCACGGCCGTGGTGTCGGAACCACCGCGGCCGAGCGTGGTGATGTCCTTCTTGTCCTGGCTGACGCCCTGGAAGCCCGCGACGATGGCGATGTTGCCCTCGTTCACCGAGTCGCGGATGCGGCCGGGCGTGACGTCGATGATCCGCGCTTTGTTGTGGACCGAGTCGGTGATGACACCCGCCTGGCTGCCGGTGAACGACTGGGCCTCGTGGCCCAGGTTCTTGATCGCCATGGCCAGCAGGGCCATGGAGATACGCTCTCCGGCGGTCAGCAGCATGTCGAACTCACGCCCGGCAGGCATCGGGGATACCTGCTCGGCGAGATCGATCAGCTCGTCCGTCGTGTCGCCCATCGCGGAAACGACGACGACCACCTGGTGGCCGTTCTTCTTCGCTTCCACGATCCGCTTGGCGACGCGCTTGATGCCCTCGGCATCGGCTACGGAGGAGCCTCCGTACTTCTGCACGACAAGGCCCACGTGCGCTCCTCGCTCAGTCAGTCACTATCCGCACATACGTATATGTACTGCGGTCGGCTCAGTCTAACGAGCGTCCGAAATCGACCTTCGTGAAACCACATGGTGAGACCCGGACGCCCAGCACGACCCTGCCCACCCGGACGATGAACACTCGGCAAAGTGGGCCAGGTCACCCGTTGACGCTCTCCGTAGCCGGGCGCTAACTTCGCGTCGTCGTCGCCACACCAGGAGCACGAGGCTCCATCGGGACTAGCGACGCGCGAAGGATTCCCTTCCCTTGACGACTGCGACCGTCTCCGAGATCCAGCACGTCACTCCCGCCGGCCTCTTCGAGGTCCGCCCCTTCACCCCGCACTGCGAGGTCATCCGCGCGGCCGGCGACCACGCCGTGATCGGGGTCTCCCCCGGCAACAGCTACTTCTCCGCCCGCCGGGTCCTGGACCTGGCCCGCTGGGCGCTGGCCCGCTTCGACCGGGCCGACTTCGTCTACACCGACCTGTACGTGGCCGAGATGTACGAGGCCTCCGGCTATCCGGCCGACGACGCGCGCCGCAAGGCGGTGAAGAACCTGCGCGGGGTGCGCGCGAAGGTGCAGGCCGCCGTCCAGGCGGCGGACCCCGGCGGAACCCGGCTGCACGCCCACGCCATGTCGGACCTGCGGGCCGTGCCCGCCTACCGCGACCTGCACACCCATCTCACCGCCCGCCTCACCACCGACGACGAGTTCCGCACGACCTGCGAACAGCTCGTCGGCACCTTCCTGGCCGGCAAGGTGACGGAGGTGACCGAGGCGCAGCGCCAGGTCTGCATGGCGTACGTCTGCGCCGAGGCCCCGCTCTTCCTGGACACCCCGGCGATCCTGGGCGTCCCGTCCTCCCTGAACTGCTACCACCAGCTGCTGCCGATGGCCGAGCTGCTGTACGCGCCCGGCGCCGGCCTGCGCGCCTCCCGCAACCAGGGCCACGCGATCGTGACGCCCGCCGAGGAGGTGCGCGTTGTCCGCTGACACCCTCATCGACTTCCCGTTCTCCTGGCGCGGCGACCGACTCCCGTCAGAGGTGGCGGAGTTGCGGTCCACGGCCCCGGTGCGCCGGGTCCGCACCATCGCCGGTGACGAGGCCTGGCTGGTCTCGTCGTACGACCTCTGCAAGCAGGTCCTCGAAGACCCGCGCTTCAGCCTCAAGGACACCTCGGCGCCCGGCGTGCCCCGGCAGTACGCGCTGACGATCCCGCCCGAGGTCGTCAACAACATGGGGAACATCACCGGCGCCGGGCTGCGGAAGGCCGTACTGAAGGCCCTCAATCCGAAGTCGCCGGGACTGGTCGACTGGATGCGGGCGTACGCCGGTCAGCTCGTCGACGGGCTGGTGCGCGAGGGCGCGCCCGTGGATCTGCGGGGCCGTTTCGCCGACCCGTACTCGGCCGGCATGCACTGCCGCGTCCTCGGCATCCCGCAGGCGGACGCGCCCCGGCTGATGCGGAGCCTGGACATCGCGTTCATGAACTCGGCGTGCCCGGTGGCCGGGGCCCGGCTCAACTGGGACCGGGACATCGCGTACATGACCGAACGGCTGGACGACCCGGCGACGACCGGCCTGATGGCCGAACTGGCGGCCCTGCGCACCGCCCCCGACTACGCGCACCTCACCGACGAGATGCTCGCGACCGTCGGCGTCACGATGTTCGGTGCGGGGGTCGTCTCCACGGCCGGGTTCCTGACCATGGCCCTGGTCTCGCTGCTCCAGCACCGGGAGCTGCGGACCGAGCTGCTCGCCGACCCCGGGAAGATCCCGGCGGCCGTGGAGGAGCTGCTGCGGATCAACCTGTCGATCGGGGACGGGCTGCCGCGGCTGGCGCTGGCGGACGTGCGGCTGGGGGAGGTGGACGTGTCCGCGGGTGAGCTGGTCCTCGTCCTCGTCGAGGGCGCGAACTTCGACCCGGCCGCGTTCCCCGACCCGCACACCGTCGACCTCACCCGGCCCAACAGCGCCGCGCATCTGTCCTTCGGCGGCGGCCGGCACTACTGCCCCGCCACCGCGCTCGGCCGGCGGCACGCCGAGATCGCCCTGGAAGTACTGCTGGAGCGGATGCCACAGTTCCGCCTGGCGGTGCCGATCGAGCAGTTGGTGTGGCGGACGGGCTTCATGAAACGCCTGCCGGAACGGCTCCCGGTCATGTGGTGACCGTGTGCTGAGCGGCTCGGTGACCGGCCGTCTTTAAACTTCAAGCACTAGGGTGCGGCTGTGCGCGTACTGCTGGTGGAAGACGATGAGCCGGTCGCCGAGTCGCTCCGGCGCGGACTGCTGCGTTACGGCTTCGAGGTGGCCTGGGTCACCACGGGCGGAGCGGCCCTCGGGCACGAGGAGCCCTACGACGTCGTACTCCTGGATCTCGGTCTGCCGGACACCGACGGCCTCGACGTGTGCAAGGCGCTGCGCGAGCGCGGGAACGTGCCGATCATCGTGATCAGCGCGCGCAGCGACGAGACGGACCGGGTGGTCGGCCTGGAGCTCGGCGCGGACGACTACGTCTCCAAGCCGTTCGGGGTGCGGGAGGTCATCGCGCGGATAAGGGCGGTGATGCGCCGCGTCCAGCCGCGCACCGAGCCCGCGGCGGCCGGTCCCGACCGCTACGGCACCCGCCTCACCATCGACCGCAAGGCGGCCCGGGTCCGGCTGGACGGCGAGGAGGTGGCCCTCACCCCCAAGGAGTACGACCTGCTGGCCTTCCTCACCGAGGAGCCGGGCGCGCTGATGTCGCGCGAGCAGATCATGGAAGCGGTCTGGGACGCGAACTGGTTCGGCCCGACGAAGACCCTGGACGTCCATGTGGCGGCCCTGCGCCGGAAGTTGGCGGGTGCCGTCACCATCGAGGCGGTGCGGGGCGTCGGCTTCCGGCTGGAGATCGCGCGGGACTCCGCGGCCTCATGAACCGGCAACTGATCCGCAGTTACATCCTGCTCGTCGCGGTGGCGATCCTGCTGTTCACGGTGCCGGTGGCCTTCACGCTCACCAGCCAGCTGCGGGACGACACCAAGCAGTCCGTCCTGCGTGAGGCGAACACCATGGCGCTGCTGCTGGGCAACGGGGACCGGATCTCGTGCGAGGCCCTGTCCGAGGTGGCCAAGGCGTACGGCCGCAAGACCCCGGGCCGGGTCCAGGTGACGCCCACCAGCGCCTGCGTCCCGGATCTGCCGGAGCCCGTCGCGGACACGGCGCTGTCGCAGGCCGTGGAGCACAACAGGACGACCACCGACTGGGGTTCGGACTTCATCTGGGGCACGCATCTGACGGTCACCGTCCCCGCGCAGGGCGAGGCGGGCGTACGGATCGTGTACTCGACCTCGGACATGACGCGGCGGCTCTGGCAGATCTGGGGCTTCCGGGCCGCGCTGGCGGTCCTGGTGCTGGCCGCCGCGGCCGCGATCGGCGCGTACGCCGCCCGCCGGATCACGGCGCCCCTGCGCCAACTCAACGACATGGCGAGCAAGTTCAGCGACGGCGACCTGACCGCGCGCTCGCCGGTGACGGGCCCGCCGGAGACCCAGACGCTGGCCCGCACCCTCAACCAGGGCGCGGAACGCCTGGACACCCTGGTCGCCTCGCAGCGCATCTTCGTGGCAGACGCCTCCCACCAACTCCGCACGCCCCTCACGGCGTTGCGGTTGTCCCTGGACAACATCGCGGACGGCGTGGACGACGAGTTCGTACGGGAGGACGTGGAGCAGGCGACGGCCGAGGTGGTCCGGATGAGCCGCCTGGTGAACGGACTGCTGGTGCTGGCGCGGGCCGAGGCGAAGGTGTCGGCCGCGGAGCCGCTGCCGCTGCGGGACATCGTGGCCGAACGGCTCGCGGTGTGGAGGCCGGCCGCCGACGAGCGCGGAGTCACCATCGCGCTGGGGGAAAATTCCGTCGACGGCCGGCTGCTTGTGCTGGCCAGTCCCGGCCATCTGGACCAGGTCCTGGACAACGTGCTCTCCAATGCCCTGGAGGTGTCGCCGGACGGGGCCACGATCACGGTCTCCTACGAGCCGCAGGGCGACGAGATCCTGCTGACCGTGCGGGACCAGGGCCCGGGCATGTCCGACGCGGAGAAGCCCCGCGCCTTCGACCGCTTCTGGCGCGGCCAGGGTCTGACGGGGCGCTCCGGGTCAGGGCTCGGCCTTGCCGTCGTGAAGCAGTTGGTGACGGACGACGGCGGGACCGTGGCTCTGGCGGACGCGCCTGGTGGTGGACTGGAGGTCCGGCTCACCCTTCGGGCATCACCGAAGAGTGGTGGTTGACGATCTTCCACGTGCCGCCGCGCTTCTCGTACTCGTACGTGTAGCGGGCCTTCACGAGGCGCTTGGCGCCGGTGTCGGGATCGGTGAGCGTGAACTCGTACACGCCCGCGTCGAGGGCGGAGTCGGAGTCGAGGACGTTGATGTGCGTCTCGACCTTCTTGCCGACCGGCTTGTTCTTGAGGAAGTGCTCGAAGTAGTCGACGATGCCGGCGTGGTCGGTGCGGACCTTGTTGGAGACGGTGGGCAGAAGGACGGCGTCCTTGGCGTACCGGTCCGCGACCACCTCCGGGTCGCCGGTCTTCAAGGCCGCGTTCCAGCCGTCGAAGAGGGCGGCGATCTCGGCCGTGGCGGGCTTCTTGCCGTACCTCTGCTTCTCCGGCCCGGCGACCCCGACCCCGGCGGCGAAGGTGCCGACGGCGACGAGGGCACCGGCGGTGATGACGGCGACACGCTTGGTTATCGGGCGAGGGGTCATCTCATCTCCAGTGCGGGCGAGGGGGGTTGGCTTCCGGTGCGGGTTCGGTTCCCCGCTTCGGAAGTGACTCCAGATTCGCCCGGCACCGGTTAGGGTCCGTGCAGCCGTCGTACAGGGGAGATCCAGAAATGACCCAACTCACGCAGGGTGCTTGATTGATCACGTGTGGCGTGCTGGCCGGCATCGTGCTGCTCGGCTCCTCCGTCCAGTGGCTCACCGGCATGGGCTTCGCCCTGGTGGCCGTGCCCGCCCTGATCCTGCTGCTCGGACCGGCGCAGGGGGTGGTGCTCGCCAACTGTGCGTCGGGGGTCATCTGTGTCGTGGGGTTGGTGGGCGGGTGGCGGCGGGTGCGCCCGGCCGCGATGGTGCCGTTGTGCGTGGCGGCGGCCTGCACGGTGCCCGCGGGCGCCTGGCTGACCCGCCAACTCCCGCCCCCCGTCCTCCTGTTGGTCATGGGCGCACTGGTGACCGTCGCCGTCCTGCTCGTCATGCGCGGCGCTCGCCTCCCCGCCCTGCGCGGCACGAAGGGCGCCGTGGCCGCGGGGGCGGCGGGCGGGTTCATGAACTCCGCGGCGGGCGTCGGCGGACCGCCGATATCCCTGTACGCCCTCAACGCGGAGTGGACGGTACGGGAGTTCGTGCCGAACGCGATGTTCTACGGCGTGGTCGTCAACGCCTTCTCGGTGGCGGCGAACGGGGTCCCGGAGCTGAGCCCGCCCAGGTGGGTCGCGGTGGTCGCGGCCATGGGAGTGGGCGGAGTCATCGGCAGGACGCTCGCCTCCCGCATCCCCGAGCGGCGGGCCCGGCAGCTGGTGCTGCTGCTCGCGCTGACGGGCGGGGTGACAGCGGTGGGCAAGGGGTTGTGGGGGTTGTGGGGGCTGTGATCAGCGAACTGCCGGCGGACGAGCCTCCCCCCACGTCCTCCACGTCCCCTACTTCCCCGGGCGTACCCCCAGCGGTGCCCCGATCTCCTCCGCCATCACCTTGCCCGCCTCGAACTCCAGCGTCTCGTCGCCCATGCTCTGGTCGGTGTCCAGGCCGTCCAGTTCCTCCAGGGGCTGGTTCAGGCGGACGTGGGCCAGGACCGAGTGGAGGGCGCGCAGGGTCGCGGATGCCGTCGTGCCCCAGTTGGAGAAGTAGGAGAACTGCCACCACCACAGGGCCTCCGTGGTGCGGCCCGCGCGGTAGTGGGCCATGCCGTGGCGGAGGTCGGTGATGACGTCGGTGAGGTCGTCGGAGATGCGGGCCGGGACCGGGGACTTGCGCGGCTCGTAGGGGTCGAAGACCTCCGAGTACACGTCGATCGGCTCCAGCAGGCGGGCCAGGTTCTCGCGGAGTTCGTCCACGTCCGGCTCCGGGCCCAGGTCGGGCTCGTACCGCTCGTCCGGCACGATGTCCTCGTGCGCGCCCAGCCGGCCGCCGGCCAGCAGGAGCTGGGAGACCTCCAGGAGGAGGAAGGGGACGGCCGAGTCGGGCTCGTCGCCCTTCGCCACCTCGGTCACCGCCACCAGGAAACTCTCCACCTGGTCGGCGATCTGGACCGCGAAGTCGTCGGGGTCCTGCGCAGTGGCGTGCAGTGTGGCGTCAGACATCTAGGAGTCGTCTCCCCTCGAAGGCGCGGCCGAGGGTCACCTCGTCCGCGTATTCCAGGTCGCCACCCACCGGGAGGCCGCTGGCCAGGCGGGTGACCTTGAGGCCCATGGGCTTGATCATGCGGGCGAGGTAGGTGGCGGTCGCCTCGCCCTCCAGGTTGGGGTCCGTGGCCAGGATCAGTTCCGTGACCGTCCCGTCGGCCAACCGCGCGAGAAGTTCTCGTATACGCAGATCGTCGGGACCCACGCCCTCGATGGGGCTGATCGCGCCGCCCAGGACGTGGTACTTGCCCCGGAACTCCCGGGTGCGCTCGATCGCCACCACGTCCTTCGGCTCCTCCACCACGCAGATGACGGAGGGATCGCGGCGGGGGTCACGGCAGATGTTGCACAGTTCCTCCTGCGCCACGTTGCCGCAGGTCGCGCAGAAGCGGACCTTCGCCTTGACCTCCATCAACGCCTGCGCGAGACGCCGTACGTCCGTCGGTTCCGCCTGCAGGATGTGGAAGGCGATCCGCTGGGCGCTCTTGGGACCGACGCCGGGCAGCCGCCCCAGTTCGTCGATGAGGTCCTGCACCACGCCTTCGTACACGGACTGCCGTCCTTCCCGGGGTTCCTTACACGTACGTACGGTAGTTGGCGGACCGCCCTCTGAGGAAGGCGGGCTCGGTCCTGGTCCTGTCCTAGAACGGCAGGCCGGGGATGCCGCCGCCCAGGCCCTGGGCCAGCGGGCCCAGCTTCTGCTGCTGGAGCGTCTGCGCGTTCTCGTTGGCCGCCTGCACGGCCGCCACGATCAGGTCGGCGAGGGTCTCGGTGTCCTCCGGGTCCACCGCCTTCCGGTCGATCTTCAGCGCGCGCAGCTCACCGGAGCCGGTGACCGTCGCCTTGACCAGGCCGCCGCCGGCCTGGCCGTCGACCTCGGTCCTCGCCAGTTCCTCCTGCGCGTTCGCCAGGTCCTGCTGCATCTTCTGGGCCTGCTGGAGCAGCTGCTGCATATTGGGCTGGCCACCACCGGGGATCACGATCAGCTCCCGCTCTTTCGGTCTGTGTCTTGTCCTCTGTCACGAGCCTACGTGCTCCACGCAGGCATCGCTCCAGCACTCTTTCGAGTGAGATGACGCCGTGTCCTATACCTGATCAAGGCCCACTTCCGGGCGGAAAAGGAGCGAAAGCCGTCCCTTCGCCACCCATTGGGAGGTAGGAAAGGTCCGGCACGTCGGCATCATGCGTCACACGTGCATTACGCAGCGTGGTCGGTCGTGTTCGGTCGTGGAGGGAGTGCCGGGTGGGTCAGCCGGAGATGCAGCCCGAGGGTCCGCCTCAGGACGAGCGGGGTGGGGAGGCGGCCGGGCTGCGGCCGGGCGACCTGACGGGACGGACGTTCCCCCTCGGGGACTGGGGCGAGCCCGCGCCCCGGCTGGACGAGCTGTACCGGTGGGTGGAGCGCGGGGCGCTCGACACCGCCGCCTGGTATCTCGCGGACCGGGTGTGGAAGCGCCGGGGCGCGCGGGCCCTGCGAGGCGGGGCGGCGGCCGGCGCCGTCGCCGGGGCCGCGCTGCCGCTGCTCGACCTCGCCGGGGTGGTCGGCGGGGTCGCGGCCTGGGGGTATCTCGCGCTGCTGCTCGCCGTCGCGTGCGTCGCGGTTGACCGGTTCTTCGGGGTCACTTCCGGGTGGATAAGGGACGTGGCCACCGCGCAGGCCGTGCAGCGACGGCTCCAGGTACTCCAGTTCGACTGGGCCTCGGAGAGTGTGCGCGAGGTGCTCGGGCCGACCGAGGGGACCGCCGGGGAGGCCGCCGAGCGGTGTCTCGGGGTGCTGCGCCGGTTCTCGGAGGACATCACCGAGCTGGTGCGGGTGGAGACGACCGACTGGATGGTGGAGTTCCGGACCGGGTCCGCGCCGCTGGGGATCCAGACGGCGGTGGCGGGGGCGCCGCGGGCCGACGCGAACGTGGTGCAGGGGAGGTTTCCGTTGCCTCCGGGGGCGGGGGGTACGCGGCCCAACATGCCTCGGCAGCGGCCGCCGGAGCCCAGGTGACGGGGGGTGCCGTAGGGGCTGGTCAGGTCATGTGGGTGCGGGTCGTCTGCGGCTGATCGCGCGGTTCCCCGCGCCCCTGGGGCGTTGCAGTCAGCCCAGGAGCGACAACTCGGCCCCTACCAGCACGTCCACCACCGCACACCACTCCGCGAAGCTCGGCGCCACCACTCCCTTCAGTCGCTCCAGCGTCAGATGCGCCAAGTCCCACAGCCCATGGCAGAACCACCCCGCCGCCACCAGCCACCGCCCCACCTCCGGGTCCACCGCCAGGCCCGCCACCGCCAGCGCCCCGAAGACCACCACCCCCGCCGCCTGCACACCCCACACGCGCGGCGCGCCCCGCAGCAGCCCCCACAGCAGCACCGCCAGCGCGATGCCGATCATCACGCCCGCCGGTGAGACCAGGTCCAGGGCCTGGAGGCCGAAGACGAGGACCATGCCCCCGCCCAGCACCGGCCAGGTCGCCCGCGGGGTGCCCAGTTGGTTGATCACCACGTACAGCAGGGGCAGCAGGGGCAGGACCTGGCCGAAACCCTCGACCGAGTCCGCCACCGTGTCGGACGCGCTCGCCGCCGCCTGGGCGGCAAAGATCGCGATCGCCGCGAGCGTCGGCCAACGGCGGGTCAGGGGTGCGGTGTTGATGTGCGTCATGGCGTTCAGGGTCGCGGCGGGCGGAAAACGGCAGTAGTGCCGGGAGCGCACGTCGTCGTATGACATCTGTCATCTCCCCGCTGCCACAATGACCGCGTGGACGAGGGGGCGGGGCTCGCGGGTTTCCGGCGGTACACGTGGTGGGCCGTGCCGGGGACCGTGCTGTGTGTGCTGGTGGTGGCGTACGGGGCCTGGGCGTTGGACGGGGACGTGCCGCTGTGGGCGCGGGTGTCGGTCGTGCCGGCGCTGGCCGTGCACGCCGTGGCCGCGGTCGTGCTGCTCGGCGGGTCGATGGAGGAGCGGGAGCCCGCCGGGCGGGCGCGTGCGGGATGGGTCGTCACCGCCTGTCTCGCCGCCGCCGTACTCGCCGTACCGCCGCTCGCGCGGCACGACTACGGGCTGTGGGCGGTCGCCCCGGCCGTGACCGTGGCGATCGTCGCCGCCGGTCTGCCCGCCGCGCCCCGCAGACGGTGGCTGGTCGGGGGTGCCGTCGCGCTCGCACCGCTGCCCGGTGGCGCGGTGAGTCTGGCCGCAGGCGACGGCGAGTTGGCGTACGCGGCGCTGTTCCCGGCCTGTCTGACGGCGTTCACGGTGTGGACCGTGCTCGGACCGCTGTGGGCGTGGCGGATCGCGGGGCGGCTGGACCGGGCGCGGCGGCTGGAGGCGGAGCTTGCGGTCAAGGACGAGCGGCTGCGGTTCGCCTCCGACCTCCATGACATCCAGGGGCATCACCTCCAAGTCATCGCCCTGAAAGCTGAGTTGGCGTCGCGGCTCGCCGAGTCCGATCCGCCCCGCGCGGCCGCCGAGATGCGGGAGATACGGCAGCTGTGCGCGGACGCGCTGCGGGACACTCGGGCCGTCGTGCAGGGCATACGCCGTACGACGCTCGACGACGAGATCGCCAACGCCACCCGGGTGCTCGCCGCGGCCGGCATCGACGCGCGGATGACGCTCGAAACGGATCCGAGGCAGGGGACGTTGGACGATCCCACCCGCAGTCTCCTGGGCCTCGTCATGCGCGAGGCCACCACCAACGTGCTGCGCCACAGCCAGGCCCGCACCGCCGAGGTCGACTACCGGCTCGTCGACGACCGGGCCCGGCTGCGGATCGCCAACGACGGGGCCGTCACCCGTCCCGGCACCGCCGACGGCACCGGACTGCGGGGGCTCGCCGAGCGACTGCGGGGCGCGGGCGGGGAGTTGACCTGGGAGCGGGCGGACGGCGACCGTTTCACGGTGACCGCGACTCTCCCCGTCCACGGGACCGCCGAGTGAACCATCCCGACACCGCCCGCCCAGAGGACCGCCAAGCCAACCGGCCCGACACCACCCCCCTCAAGAGCCACCGACCGACCAGGCCCGACACCGCCCGCCCAGGGGCCGCCGCGTGATCCGGGTCCTGCTCGCCGACGACGAGGACCTGCTGCGCGGTGCGCTGGCCGCCCTGCTCTCCCTGGAGGACGACCTCACCGTGGTCGCGGAGGCCTCGACCTCCACCGACGCCGTGCGCCTCGCCCTCGAACACCGGCCCGACATCGCCGTACTGGATCTCGAGATGCCGCCCACGGACGGGCTGCGGGCCGCCGAGGAGATCCGTGCCGGGCGGCCGGGCACCCACGTCGTCCTCGTCACCCGGCACGCCCGGCCCGCCGTGCTGCGCCGCGCGCTGGCCGCCGGGGTGCGCGGGTTCGTGCCCAAGACCACCCCCGCCGCCCGGCTGTCCGAGATTCTCCGGGACATCGCCGCCGGGCGCCGCTACGTCGACCCGGAGATCGCGGCGTCCGCGCTGGCCGAGGACGACTGCCCGCTCAGCGCACGGGAGTTGGAGGTGCTGCGGGTGGCCCGCACGGGGGCGTCGGTTGCGGACATCGCGGAGCAGGTGCATCTGGCGCCGGGGACCGTGCGCAACTACCTCTCCGCCGCGATGTCCAAGCTGGGGGCCACGACACGGCATGCCGCGGCCCACCGCGCCTGGCAGCAGGGCTGGATCTAGCGGCGGTCAGGCCTGCGGGTCGGGGAAGGCGACCGGGCTTGCCAGTCCCTTCGTGTTCACCGCCCGCACCCCGAAGAAGACGTTGTCCTTCGACAGGTCGATCTCGTACGTCGTCACGTCGCCGACCGGGACGACATGCGTCCACTCGGGCGCCGTCGTCTCCCGCCACACGATCTCGTAGCCGGCGAGGTCCGGTTCCGTGCCCCGCGTCCACACCAGCCGGGTGGAGTTGGTGAGCAGGGTGGTGACGATCTTCGCGCCCCTCGGGGTGCCCGGGGCCTGCGCCAGCGTCCACAGGGCGGCGCCGTTGACCTTGGCGACGCGGGCGGTGAAGTCGAAGTCGCAGAACTCGGGCAGGTCGCCGTACTGCTTGCCGTCCTCGACGCGGACGTCCTGGTGCTGGTGGGCGAAGTCCTCGGCGGGCTCGGTGAAGCGGGCGGCGGGGTAGGCGCGTTCGAGGAACGGGATGTGGTCGCCGCCGCGGCGGTACCGGTCGTGGCGGTAGACGACGCGGACGTGCATGCCGGTGGCGTCGTTGTCGGCGACGTCCCGGACGAAGCGGGCGAGCTGGCGGGTGGCCGAGTCGTTCTCGCCGCCCACCGAGCGGCGGACCGCGGCCTGTTCGGCGGTCTCGGAGGACGGCACGCCTTCCGCGAAGAGGCGGATGGTGTACGGGTCGCGCGTGCCGTCGTCCGCCGTCGAACTGCCGACGATGTCGTTGGTGAACATGCCCTGCACGTCCGCCCCGGCGGACTTGAACTGCTGGGCCAGGTGGGCCGATCCGAACAGACCCTGCTCCTCCCCCGCCACCGCCGCGAACACGATCGTCGCGGCGGGACGCCGTCTCGCCATCACCCGCGCCAGCTCCAGGACCACCGCGACCCCGGACGCGTCGTCGTCCGCGCCCGGGGCGTCGGAGGTGGCATCCATGACGTCGGTGACCCGGGAGTCGTAGTGCCCGGAGACGACGTAGATCCGCTCCGGCGTCACCGCGCCGCGCAGGGTGGCGATGACGTTGGTGATCCGGGTGGGCGTCGGGATGCGCGGGCCCGGTTCCTGGACGTACGACTGGAGTTCCGCCGTCATCCGGCCACCGGAGCCGGCGGCGTACGAACTCAGCTCCGCCAGCAGCCAGTCACGGGCGGCGCCGATGCCGCGGGCCGGGTCGTCCTGCGCGGAGAGGGTGTGGCGGGTGCCGAAGGAGACGAGCTTGCGGACCGTGGCCTCGATGCGGGCCGGGTCGATCTCCCGTAACAGCGCCCGGAGTTCGCGGGTGGGGGGCTGTGCGGTGGCCGGTGGCCGGGCGCCCGACGGTGCCGCCTCGGCCGTGCCGGTCCCGGCGGCCAGCGTGGCCCCTCCCGTCGCGGTCAGGACCGTTCTTCTGCTGGGACGCATGCGCTCTCCCGGGGTCGGTGGGTGCGGTGGGTCAGGTGCTGTCACCCACACAACTCCTCCTGCCGCTCGCACGGAAGACGGCCGTACCGCCGGATCCGTACGAGCGAGCGACCTCAACGCCCCCACTGCGGCGCGCACTTCGCGTCACTGCTTGGTGTACGTCAGCTTCTCGCCGTTGCCGGTGTTGACGCGCTCCAGGGTGCCGTCCGGTTTCAGGGTGATCTCGGTGGCTCCGCCCGGGGTGCAGGAGGTCGCGGGCTCGCCGACCGTCACCGTGGAGGGGCCGATCTCCAACGGGCCGTCGCTGCCCGGCGACGCGGTGAGCGGGGCCTCGAAGACGCAGTGGTAGTCGGGGCCGTCGGCGACGAGCGAGAGCACCGTGTCGCCCACCTCGCCCTGCTGGATGGTGAGTTGGCGGGTGTGGTGGCCGTCGGCGTTGTCGATGCCCGCGGTCCAGGTGCCGAGGTAGCCGGCGGGGACCGTGCCGTCCGCCGGGGCCGAGGTGGTGGGCGTCGGCGAGGGCTCCGTGGGGGTGGGCGAGGGGCCCGGTGTGGTGGGCGCGCTGGTGGTGGGCGTGGGCGTGGGGTCGGCCTGGTCGTCGCCGCCGCTGCTCATCAGCGCGTAGACCGACCCGCCGGCACCGAGCGCGACGACCAGCGCTACGGCGACGAGCGCGGCCGTGGACCGGCCGCCGCGGCGCGGGGGGTCCGGCTGCGGGTGCGGCTGGTGCGGGAATGCGGTGCCCCCTGGGCCGTAGGGCGGTGTTGCCCCTGGGCCGTACGGCGGGGTGGCGCCTGGGCCGTAGGGCGGGGTGGTGCCTGGGCCGCCGCTGTACGGGTTGTACTGCGCGGGGACGCCGGGCGCCCAGGGCTGCTGTGGGTGGCCGTAGGCGGGGGTGGACGGGGGCGGCGGCGCGTACTGCTGAGGCGGCTGCTGCGGGTAGCCGTACGCGGGATGGGCGGGCGGGGCCGGCGGAGGGGTCGCCCCGCCGTACTGCCCGACGGCCGTGGGCAGGTGATTCAACGGCGCCCCGCCCCCGGGCTGCCCGGGCACGGGCGGCGCGTCCTCGGCAGCGGCCGCGGCATGCTCGGGCGCCACCTCACCGCCCCCGCCCTGAGCGCCTCCCACACGCGCAGCGCCCTGAGCGGCCCCGGCGGCTCCGGCCGGCCCGGCGACCCCGGCCTGCCCGGCAGCCCCAGCGGCCCCGGCACCCGCAGCGGCTCCCGCGCCTCCAGCAGCGCCGGCACCGGCCGCGAGTCCCGCGCCTCCAGCTACCCCAGCAGCCGCAGCGATTCCCACGCCCCCGCCGCCAACGCCACCCCCGGCACCGCCGGCACCCCCGCCGCCAACGCCATCCCCATCCCCCTCCGGATCCTCCGTCTCCAGCAACTGCACCGCGTGCCGCCCGAGTTGCGCCACCAGGGCGCTCGGCAGCCACGGGTCGCGGGAACGGCCGCCGGAGACCGTGTCCTCGGCGCCGGTGCGGTCCAGGACCTGGTCCAGGGTCGGGCGGGCGGCCGGGTCCTTCTTCAGGCAGGCCCGGACGAGATCGGCGAGGCCCTCCGGGACCCCCTCCAGGTCGGGTTCCTCCTGGGCGATCCGGAACATGAGCGCGTGCACGCCACTTCCCCCCGCGCCGAAGGGAAGCTTGCCGGTGGCGGCGTAGGCGAGCACGGAACCCAGGCAGAAGACGTCGCACGCCGACGTGATCCGGTCGCCCCGCACCTGCTCGGGCGCCATGAAGCCGGGCGAGCCGACCAGCGCGCCGGTTCTCGTCAGACCCCCGTCGGTCACCGTCTCCAGGGCCCGCGCGATACCGAAGTCGATGACCCGCGGCCCGTCGATGGTCACCAGCACGTTGGAGGGCTTCAGGTCCCGGTGGATGATTCCGGCGGCGTGGATGTCCTTCAGCGCGTGCGCGAGCCCGGCGGCGAGAATTTTCACCGACCGCTCGGGCAGCGCCCCGTGATCATGGCCGACGACCTGCTGGAGGCTCGGCCCGGCGACGTACCCGGTGGCGACCCAGGGCACCGCGGCCTCGGTGTCGGCGTCGAGGACGGGCGCCGTCCAGTACCCGCCGACCTGCCGGGCGGCCCGCACCTCCTGCCGGAACCGCGCCCGGAACTCCTCCTGCGCGGCGAGCTCCTCCCGCACCAGCTTCACGGCGACGGTCCGCCCCCGCTCCGACCGGGCGAGGTACACCTGCCCCATCCCACCGGCCCCGAGCCGCGCCAGCAGCCGATACGCCCCGATCCTCTGCGGATCCCCGGCCCCCAGCTTCTCCATCGCAGGCCCTCCCCGTACTCCCCCGACACGTGCCCGTGCGTGAGGCTCACGATAGTGCGGTCCTACGAGGTGACGGCCGCCCCGGGGTCGACGGTTCCGTAACGCCGAGCCCGCCCACCTGTGGTTCCGACGGGCTTCGACAGGTTCCGTGACGCCAAGCCCGACAACCTGTCGCGGAAACCCCCCGTCCACAGACAGGACGCCGATACCGCTTCCGCATCGCGGACATTTACGCTCACCCGCATGACCCCTCAGCCAAACCCCGAGGTCGGCGCCGCCGTGAAGGCCGCGGACCGTGCTCATGTGTTCCACTCCTGGTCCGCGCAGGAGCTCATCGACCCGCTCGCCGTCGCCGGCGCGGAGGGGTCGTACTTCTGGGACTACGACGGCAAGCGGTACCTCGACTTCACGAGTGGCCTCGTCTACACGAACATCGGCTACCAGCACCCGAAGGTCGTCGCCGCGATCCAGGAACAGGCCGCAACCCTGTCCACGTTCGCGCCCGCCTTCGCGATCGAGGCGCGGTCGGAGGCGGCGCGGCTGATCGCCGAGCGGACGCCCGGTGACCTGGACAAGATCTTCTTCACCAATGGTGGGGCCGACGCCGTCGAGCATGCGGTGCGCATGGCACGGCTGCACACCGGGCGGCCCAAGGTGCTCTCCGCGTACCGCTCGTACCACGGCGGTACGCAGCAGGCGATCAACCTCACCGGCGACCCGCGCCGCTGGGCCTCCGACAGCGCCTCCGCCGGCGTCGTGCACTTCTGGGCGCCGTACCTGTACCGCTCCCGCTTCTACGCTCAGACCGAGGAGCAGGAGTGCGCGCGGGCCCTTGAGCACCTGGAGACGACCATCGCCTTCGAGGGGCCGGGCACCGTCGCCGCGATCATCCTGGAGACCATCCCCGGCACCGCCGGGATCATGGTCCCGCCGCCCGGCTATCTCGCGGGCGTCCGCGAGATCTGCGACAAGTACGGGATCGTCTTCGTCCTCGACGAGGTCATGGCCGGGTTCGGGCGCACCGGTGAGTGGTTCGCCGCCGATCTGTTCGGGGTCGTGCCCGACCTGATGACCTTCGCCAAGGGCGTGAACAGCGGGTACGTCCCGCTCGGCGGTGTCGCCATCTCCGGCGCGATCGCGGAGACCTTCGGCAAGCGCGCCTACCCGGGCGGTCTGACGTACTCCGGGCATCCGCTCGCCTGTGCCGCCGCCGTGGCGACGATCAACGTGATGGCGGAGGAGGGCGTGGTCGAGAACGCCAGGAACCTCGGTGCGGCGGTGGTCGAGCCCGCCCTGCGCGAGCTCGCCGAGCGGCACCCCTCCGTCGGCGAGGTCCGCGGCGTCGGCATGTTCTGGGCGCTGGACCTGGTCAAGAACAAGGAGACCCGCGAGCCGCTGGTGCCGTACAACGCGGCCGGGGAGGCGAACGCCCCGATGGCCGCGTTCGGCGCCGCCGCCAAGAAGCACGGCATCTGGCCCTTCATCAACATGAACCGCACCCATGTGGTGCCGCCGTGCAACGTCTCCGAGGCCGAGCTGAAGGAGGGCCTGTCCGCACTGGACGCGGCGCTCTCCGTGGCGGACGAGTACACGGAGTAGCCGCCGGTCCTTCCCGGCGCTACGCGGGTCAACACCGGGAACCCGAACGCGTAAGGTGGCGTGCCCGTAGAGATATACGTGCACGCCACCCGACCGCCATCAGGGAGAGGCCCGACCATGCCCGGCAACGGCGCCGTGACCCGCAACACCCTGCGGCAGCAGATCGCCGACGCGCTGCGCGACGAGGTGCTGGGCGGACGGCTCCAGCCGGGGCAGGAGTTCACGGTCAAGGAGATCGCCGAGCAGTACGGGGTGTCGGCGACGCCGGTCCGCGAGGCCCTGGTCGACCTCGCCGCGCAGGGCCTCCTCGAAGCCGACCAGCATCGCGGCTTCCGGGTCCACGAGTACTCCGTCGCGGACTACCGCGGCATCATCGAGGCCCGCGCCCTCGTCATCGACGGCATGTTCAAGGCGCTCGACGACGGCCATCTGGGCCTGGTCGACGAGCCGGACGCCACCCGCATCCCGGCCCTGCTCGCCGGTGTGCGGCGCCGCGGCGAGGAGGCCCAGCGGGCCGCCGGGGCCGGTGACCTGACCGTCCTGATCGGCTATGACCTGCGGTTCTGGCGCGAGTTGAGCGCCCTGTTCGGCAACCCCTACCTCTCGGACTTCCTGCACCGGCTGCGGGTGCAGTCCTGGGTGTGCGCGGTGCAGCACCTGCGCCGGATCGACGACCTGCGCGGGGAGCTGTGGGCCGACCACACGGGGCTGGTCGACGCGCTGGTCCGCCGGGACACCAAGGCCGCGCGGGAGATCGTCGCCGCGTACAACGCGCAGTCGCTGGCGGTCATCGAGCGCATGGCCGGGGAATGAGCCTCCCGCGATGAGCGGGGTACCCGGGGTGTGGGTATGGGGACTTCACGACTACTCTTCCCTGACCACTCCGCTACACGGAGCTATGTCCGTCGTGCCGCACCGAGCTATCCGAGGAGCCCTCTTTGGCCTGTGACCTGTGGCTGGTACCGCTCGTCGACGTGTTGTGCCACACGCCCGACAACCCGTTCGCCGAGGAACTCGCGCAATACAACAAGGTGCTCGCCGAGGCCGGGCTGCCGCCGGTGCCGGTGTACCAGTACATGCCGGGCCTGTCCGGCGAGGTCGCCCCGGTGGCCGGCTTCGACTACGACGCCCTGCACTTCCTGCGCCGCGCGTATCTGCTCCAGGTCTGCGGGCTGCCGGTCACGCCGGTCGACGAACTCGGCGGGGACTACGAGCAGTTGCTGGAGATGTTCGAGGCGACGGCCCAGCAGTCGCACCTGGTCTGGCACTACGACCACGCGGGCGCCTACGTCCCCGTCGACTTCCCGCACCCGCTGGCCAACGACGAACTCCTCGCGGGCGGCGGCCCCTTGGGCTCCTCGCAGACCCTGCTGCGGGAGCTGGCGCTGGTCGGCCCGTCGATCGGCATAGACCCCGCCAACCCCCCGGCGGCCCCGCAGCCGCCGCTCGGCCCCACGGAGCTGGAGGAACCCGCCGTCCCCGCCCCGTACGACCCCAGTCCCTTCGCCCGGGAACGGCATGTCTGGCTGGGCCTGCACGCGGCGGCGACCCGGAGCCTCGCGCAGGGCTCGATGATCATCTTCAGCTGAGACGACAGGGGTTCAGCGCAGCTGGGACAGGCCCTTCTGCAGGTCCTCGGCGTTCATGACCGGCGTCAGCTCCAGCTCGGCGTCGAGGTCCATGAAGAAGGGCTCGCCGGTCGGCGGCATCTGGGAGCTGTCCTGCATGTCGAAGACCAGGTAACAGGTGCGGACCCCGTGGTCGAGCGTGAAGTAGGCCGCCTCGGGCTTGAGGTGCTCCATGGTCTCCTGCATCAGCTGCGGCATCTTGCCGCTGCGGATGTACTCGTTCGCCTTCTCGGTGTTCATGGACGCCTTGAGCAGGACGCGCATCGCACTCACCTTCTTCTGTCGGCTGACACGCGCACCTTCACATCGTATGCCCGATATGCCCGTTCCCGTACTCCACCGGAAGCACACCGAGCGCCTCCCCCGGTGCGACGCGCCCCGCCGCCGCCCGGAGCACGCTGGAACCCACCTGAGGGGAGACGGCGATGATCCTGGTGACCGGTGCGACAGGGCACGTGGGCAGTGAACTCGTACGACGGCTGGTGGCGTCCGGCGTGCCCGTGCGGGCCATGACGCGGCGCCCGGACGAGGCCCGCTTCCCCGCCGGTGCACAGCCGGTGTACGGCGACGCGGGCGACCCGGCGAGTCTGCCGGCGGCGTTCGCGGGCGTCTCCGCGGCCTTCCTGATGTCGGCCCAGCCGGTCGGCACGGCCCCCGCCCCGACCCACGACCTGGCACTGGCGGAGGCTGCCCGCACAGCAGGAGTACGACGGCTGGTGAAGCTCTCCGTCCTGGACGGCGGCGCGGGCAGCGACCCGATCGCCCGCTGGCACGCCGCGGCGGAGGCCGCGGTCGTCGACGCGGCCCCCGTCTGGACCCTGCTGCGCCCCGGCCGCTTCATGTCCAACGCCCTCCAGTGGACGGGCCAGTTGAGCGTCGGCGACGAGGTGGCGATCCCGTTCGCGGACCGCCCGGCGGCGAGCATCGACCCGGCGGACCTGGCGGAGATCGCGGCGCAAGCCCTGACGACCGACGACCACGCCGGCATGACCTACGAGTTGAGCGGCCCCGAGTCCCTGACCCCGACGCAGGAGCTGCACCTCCTCGGCGGGGTCCTGGACCGCGCCCTGCGGGTCCGTCCCGTACCGCCCGAGGCGGCCCGCGCGGGCATGGAGAGGTACGGCTTCCCGCCCGAGGTCGTCGACGCGATCATGCGCCGCACGCTGGACGACGACCGCGGCGCGGTCGTCGTCCCGACGGCGGCGAAGGTGCTGGGCCGCCCGCCGCGGACGTTCGCGCAGTGGGCGGCGGCACATGGGGAGGCCTTCCGCTGAGGTTCAGAACACCGGCGTCCCGGCCTGCGTCAGCTTCCAGTTCGTCACCGCGAAGTCGGCCGGGTCCAGCGCTCCCTTGGCCGTCACGTAGTCGATCATCAGCTGACGGATCTCGTTGGTGGAGCTGTAGGCGATGTCGGCGGTGGCGATGTGCGGATACCCCGAACCGCCGTTGGCCCGGTAATTGTTGACGGCGACGACGAAGACCTGGTCGTCGGCGACCGGGGTGCCGTTGTACGTGAGGTTCTTGATCCGGGAGCCCTCGGCCTGCGCGATGTCGATCTCGTAGTCGACGCCCGCCGCCGTGTCGTACATGTAGTCCCAGAACTTGTTGGCGTTGGTGAGGGTCGCGGTGTCGACCTTGGTGCCGGCCGGGACCTGGTAGTAGTACTTCGCCGCGAACTCGAGGTAGTCCTTGAGCTGGGCGCCCGTCAGCTTCTTGCCGTACAGGGTGTTGTCGTAGATGTAGAGCCCGGCGATGTCCTTGATGGTGACGCTGCCCTGGGGGATGTCGGCCGTGCGGCTGAAGGGCGCGGCGACCGAGATCAGCGGCAGCGCCGCGTCGGACGCCGAGAGCCCGGCCTTCACCGTCTCCATCTGGACCTTGTGGATGAAGTCCATGATCGGCACGTCCTTCCAGCAGGACTCCGCCGCGGAGAGGTCCTGCCTGCAGGTGCCGACCGCCGTGTTCACGTACTTCACGACCAGCTCGTGGTCGGCCTCGAGGAGCTTCTTGATCTCCGGGTCCTCGTCCACGTCCTTGGGGTCGAGGGTCTGCGCGGTCTTGCTCGTCACCTTCCACCGGCCGTGGTGGAGTTCGAGTTCGAAGTCGAAGACGCTCAGCCGGTAGCCCCAGCAGTACGGCTCGGACAACAGCACCTCGTCGCCGGTCTCCGCGTTCTTCACCGTGTACGAGGGCACCTCGACGTGCGTGTGGCCCACCAGGATCGCGTCGATGCCCGGCACCTGCTCGGCCACCAGGTTCGAGGCGTTCTCGACGTACGGCAGCGAGTCGCCCCAGGACGAGGAACCGTCGAGCCCGGAGTGATCGGTCAGGAACACCACGTCGCACCCGAGGGCACGCAGCCGCGGCACGTACTTCTTCGCCTGCTCGACGAGCCCGGGGAAGACCATCTTCCCGCTCACGTTGTCCTTGTCCCACAGGGCGATACCGGGGTTGGTGAGACCGAGGATGCCCACCTTGATGTCCGGCGCGCCCGGCACACGGATCCGCTTCACGGTGTAGGGAGGAAAGGCGGGCTTCAGGGTCTTCGCGTCCAGCGCGTTCGCGCCGAGCAGCGGGAAGTGGCACTCCTGCTCGAACTTCCGGAGCACCTCGATGCCGTAGTTGAACTCGTGGTTGCCGAGGGCGGCGGCGTCGTAGCGCATGTGGTTCATGGCGACGGCCATCGGGTGCTTCGGCGCGCCCTTGTCGGTGATGGGCTGCACGCGCGCGAAGTAGTAGGCCAGCGAGGTGCCCTGGATGATGTCACCGGCGTCGACGAGCAGCACCCGGTGCTCGCCCTTGGCCGCGCGCTGCTGCTTGATGAGGGTGGCGACCCGGGCGACCCCGACGGAGTTGCCGGCCTTGTCGCTGTAGGCGGCGTCCTTGTAGTAGTCCCAGTCGAAGACGTGGCTGTGCAGGTCGGTGGTGCCGAGGATGGAGAACGACCAGGTGCGGGGCCGCTGCTCGGCGGCATCCGCCTCACCGGCGGTGAGGGCTCCGGCCACGGCGACGGCGGCACCGGTGACGGCCGACTTCTGCACGAACTCACGGCGGTTCATGGGACTGACGGGCATCGAGGACTCCTGGGACGGGAGAGGGGAGGAGGGGCACAACTACCCGCGTAGATAGTTGCCTTCCGCCACTTCCCGACGGAACCAGGAAAAGGCCATGGGCCGGTCAAGGAAATCCTTGACCGGCCCATGCGCGGCAGGACCCGGAGGCCCCGGAGGACCTACAGGAACGAGTTGATCTCGATCGTCTCGTCGCGGCCCGGGCCCACGCCGATCGCGGAGATCGGGGCGCCGGACATCTCCTCCAGCGCCTTGACGTAGTTCTGGGCGTTCTTCGGCAGGTCGGAGAAGGACTTCGCCTTGGTGATGTCCTCGGACCAGCCCGGGAGGGTCTCGTAGATCGGCTTCGCGTGGTGGAAGTCGGTCTGCGAGTAGGGGAGCTCCTCGACTCGCTTGCCGTCGATCTCGTAGGCGACGCAGACGGGGATCTGCTCCCAGCCGGTCAGCACGTCCAGCTTGGTGAGGAAGAAGTCCGTCAGGCCGTTCACGCGGGTCGCGTAGCGGGCGATGACCGCGTCGAACCAGCCGCAGCGGCGGTCACGGCCGGTGGTGACACCCCGCTCGCCGCCGATGCGGCGCAGCGCCTCGCCGTCCTCGTCGAAGAGCTCGGTCGGGAACGGGCCCGAGCCGACGCGGGTCGTGTAGGCCTTGAGGATGCCGATGACCCGGCTGATCTTCGTGGGGCCGACGCCGGCGCCGGTGCAGGCGCCGCCCGCGGTCGGGTTCGACGAGGTCACGAAGGGGTACGTGCCGTGGTCGATGTCCAGGAGGGTGCCCTGGCCGCCCTCGAACAGGACGACCTTGTCCTCCTCCAGTGCCTGGTTCAGCACCAGGACCGTGTCGGCGACGTACGGCTTGAGCCGGTCCGCGTAGGACAGCAGCTCCTCTACGACCTGCCCGGCCTCGATGGCGCGGCGGTTGAAGACCTTGGTCAGGAGCTGGTTCTTGCCGTCCAGCGCCGCCTCGACCTTCTGCGTCAGGATCGACTCGTCGTAAAGGTCCTGGATGCGGATGCCGACGCGGTTGATCTTGTCGGCGTAGGTCGGGCCGATGCCCCGCCCGGTGGTGCCGATCTTCCGCTTGCCGAGGAAGCGTTCCGTCACCTTGTCGACGGTGACGTTGTACGGCGTGATGATGTGAGCGTTACCGCTGATCAGGAGCTTGGACGTGTCGACGCCTCGCTCGTTCAGCCCGTTCAGCTCGGAGAACAGGACCGACGGGTCGACGACGACACCGTTGCCGATGACCGGAGTGCACTCCGGGGAGAGGATTCCGGAAGGGAGCAGGTGCAGGGCATACTTCTGATCGCCCACGACCACCGTGTGACCGGCGTTGTTGCCGCCCTGGTAGCGCACCACATAGTCGACAGACCCGCCTAGCAGGTCCGTCGCCTTTCCCTTGCCTTCGTCACCCCACTGAGCACCGAGCAGCACAAGTGCGGGCACGCGCGTACACCCCTTCCGGGCGGGGCATGTCCAAGGTCAGGGGCGTACACGGCACAACTCTGTGCTGCGTACACCGGCGACCTTCTTCGGCCACCGTCGGCCGTGGTCGGCCGCGAACCCGTCGGACCCGGATGCCCCGGAATAGACGAAGCCCCTGGCGCAATAGCGCAAGGGGCTCTTGCACAAAGATGCTACCCGAGGAAGCGAGGCAGGACCGAGGTGGCGACTTCAGCGACTTCCGATCAGCTGCTGGTGGTCATCGATCCGGTCGCCCGGAGGACCGACGGCGAGTCGGTCCGGATCGCGAAAGACGTGCTCAGCGCGGGTGCGACCACGAAGGTCTGCATGCCGGAGGGGCCTGAGGAATTCGCTCGGGTGCTGGCTCGCCGGGGTTCGCGGCGGCCGGTGGTGGTCGGCGACGACCGGGCGCTGCTGCGCGCGGTGTCCCTGCTGCACCGGCAGCGGGAGCTGGCCGGATGTGCGCTGTCCTTCGTGCCGGTGGGCGGTGCGCTGTCGGTGGCCCGTTCCCTGGGGGTGCCGACGGGCGCGGTGGCCGCCGCGCGGACGGTCCTGGACGGCGTGGAGCGCCGCCTCGACCTGCTCGTCGACGACAGCGACGGGGTGGTGCTGGGCGCGCTGCGCATCCCCGCGCCGGCTCCGCAGCCGCCGGAACCGGAGCTGGAGGCGGCGGGGGTGGCGGGTGCCGGGCACCCCTGGCTGCGGACCTGCCAGACGCTCGTGCGGACCCTCGTCCCGGCCCGCCCCGTCCGGGAACCCGCGCCGCCCGCGCCCGGGCCCTCCCGGCTCCGGGTGGAGGTGGACGGGGTGACGCTGGTCGACCTGGGCCAGCCGGTGGAGGCGGTGTCGGTGACGCCGGGCGCGGCGGGGCTGGCCGAGGTGGAGGTGCGGCCGGTGTCGGTGGGCGCCGAGGCCCTCCCGCTGCGGGCCTCCGGCCGCACGGTGACGGTCACGGGCGCGGACTTCCGCTACGGCGCGGACGCGGGCGTGGCGGGCCCGGTACGGCGCCGGACGTGGACGGTGTGGGAGGGGGCGCTGGGGCTGACGCTGCCGGGGCGGTGATCCGGCCATTGCTACCGTGCGGGTCCGCCGATCACACCGGGAAGGCGCATGAGCCAGTACTTCGACGTGGGCGACGAGACCCTCTGGAACCCCTCCAACGGAGCCGCCCGTCTCTTCCTGCGCCATGTGCGGCTGTACGAGGAGGAGCTGGGCGTTCCCTCCGGGTTCGGGCCGATGGAGAACGACGAGTGCAAGATCGACCCGGCAGCCTTCGCGACGTACGTCGACGCCCTCCTCGACCTGCACGACCGCACCCGGCACTCGGTCATCGACGCGCTCTCCGAAGGCTTCGTCGCGACGGTGCTGGTGCTCGCCGGGCGGGCCGGCATCGAGCCGGGGCGCCCCGCACCCACCGACCGGCCCTCCGGGCTCACCGACGTCCAGGTGCCCGTGCCGGACGCCCAGGACAGGACCGTACGTCTGCGCGAGCGGGCGGATCTGCTGCGGCGCGGGATGCCGGTCTAGACGCCGGCGCCAGTCGTACGCCCCGGTCCTACACCGGCAGCGCGTCCGACTCGTCCTTCAGGCCCACCCCGGTCGCCCCCAGTTCCCGCGCGCGCCCCATCAGCGTCGCCAGCTTGCCCGCCGCGCCTTCGTAGGACAGGCCCAGGGGCGGTCTGATGTTGGACAGGCAGTTGCGGTCGGCGTCGGTCGTGGCACCCGGCTCCGGGCGGTACGTCAGATACGCGCCCAGCGAGTCCGCCGCCGACATGCCCGGCCGTTCGCCGATCAGGACGACCACCATCGCCGCCCCCATGGCCGCCGCCACCGCGTCTCCCAGCGCCACCCGCGCCTGCTCGGCCAGCACGACCGGTGCGATCCGCCACCCGGGCAGCCGGGTCACCGTCTCCGTCACCACCGTCGCCGCGTGCTCGTGCACCGCCCGGCTGGACAGCCCGTCGGCGACGACGAACACCACGTCCCACTCCCCCGTCGGCAGATGCGCCCGGTCGGTCGCGTCCAACCGGCGTCCCAGGTCCGGGCGTTGCAGATACGTCAGCCGGTCACCGGCCGCGCTGCGCACCCGTACCGTCGGCATCCCCGGCAGCCCCGCCGCGACCCGGTCGGGCTCGAACGGCGAGTGCACCGCGTCCCGGGCGGCGGCGTGCGCGGCCTGGAGTTCCAGCCGGTGCCGGGTGGGGAGTGCGGTGCCCGCCCGGCCGAGGCCGATGCGGGCCTGGGTGCGGCGGCGCAGCGACTGCCACAACTCGCCTTGCCCCAGGGCAAGTTCACTCATGCCGCGAGCTCCCTTCCGGCGATCTCCGTCAGTGCGTGGGCGTCGACCTCGCGGATGCCGCCCCGTTCGTCGAGCAGCCCCATCGTCGCCAGCCATGCCTCGAACTCCGGTGCCGGGCGCAGCCCGAGGACCTCGCGGAGGTACAACGCGTCGTGGTAGGAGGCGGACTGGTAGTTGAGCATGATGTCGTCGCCGCCCGGCGTGCAGATCACGAAGGACGCGCCCGCGACGCCGAGCATGGTGAGCATGGTGGCCACGTCGTCGTCATCGGCGTCCGCGTGGTTGGTGTAGCAGATGTCCAGGCCCATGGGCAGGCCGAGCAGCTTGCCGCAGAAATGGTCCTCCAGGGCCGCCCGGAGGATCTGGCGGCCGTCGTACAGGTACTCCGGGCCGATGAAGCCCACCACCGTGTTCACCAGCAGGGGGTCGTAGCGCCGTGCCACCGCGTACGCCCGTGCCTCCACCGTCTGCTGGTCCACTCCGTGGTGCGCGTCGGCGGAGAGGGCGCTGCCCTGCCCGGTCTCGAAGTACATGACGTTCCGCCCGACCGTGCCGCGCTCCAGCGTCAGGGCCGCCTCGTACGCCTCGTCCAGCAGCCCGAGCGTGACGCCGAAGGAGGCGTTGGCGGCCTGGGTGCCGGCGATCGACTGGAAGACCAGGTCGACGGGGGCGCCGCGTTCCATCAGGTCCACGCTGGTCGTGACGTGGCAGAGGACGCAGGACTGGGTGGGGATGCCGTACCGCTGGATGACCCCGTCGAGGAGGTCCAGCAGGTCCCGTACCGCCTTCGGGCTGTCCGTGGCCGGGTTGATGCCGATGACCGCGTCGCCCGAGCCGAGCAGCAGCCCGTCCAGCAGGGCGGCGGCGACGCCCGCCGGGTCGTCGGTGGGGTGGTTGGGCTGGAGGCGGGTGGCGAGGCGTCCCGGCAGGCCGATCGTCGAGCGGAACGCGGTGACGACCCGCACCTTGCGCGCGACGGCCACCAGGTCGGCGTTGCCCATGAGTTTGGAGACGGCCGCCACCATCTCCGGGGTGAGCCCGGCGGCCACGGCGGTCAGGGCCTCGCCGTCGGCCGCCAGCAGCCACTCCCTCAGCTCCCCCACCGTCATCCCCGCCACCGGCGCGAACGCCGCCGCGTCATGCGTGTCCAGGATCAGCCGGGTGACGTCGTCGCTCTCGTACGGGATCAGCGGCTCGGTCAGGAACGTCGTGAGCGGCACCTCCGCCAACGCCCAGCGCGCCGCGACCCGTTGCCGGGCCGACTCGGCCGCGAGCCCGGCGAGGCGGTCGCCGGAACGTTCCGGGCTCGCGGCGGCCAGCAGCCGGGCGAGGGACGTGAAGCGGTGGCGCTCGCCGCCGACGGTGGAGGTGTGGACGCTCATGGCGGCGACCGTACGAGCCGCGTGTTGCGAAGAGATTTCCGCAGATTTCCTCGGACTTCTAAAGGTCTGGTTGACAAACATTTAACGCATCGAGACCCTTGGCCGACTCATTCGGCCGACAGAGTCCAGCCCGGTACACCAGCGCGTCAGCAGGAGAGGGGCCCAGCCCGATGGCAGTGGACGAGGGAGTCGCCCCAGCGGCGAGGACAGACGAGACAGGCACGGTTCACCGGCTCAAGCCCAACGCCGTGGGCTTGCTGGGCGTGGTCTTCATGGCCGTCGCGACGGCCGCGCCGATCACCGCGATGACGGGCAACGTGCCCTTCATGGTGTCGGCGGGCAACGGCATCGGCGCCCCGGCGAGCTACCTCGTCGCAATGGTCGTACTGGCAATCTTTTCCGTCGGCTTCACGTCGATGGCGAAGCACATCACCTCGACCGGAGCCTTCTACGGCTTCATCTCCTACGGCCTCGGACGCACCGTCGGACTCGCCTCCGGACTGCTCGCCACGTTCGCGTACGTCGTCTTCGAGCCGGCCCTGATCGGCATCTTCTCGACCTTCGCGACGGAGACGCTGAAGGACCAGACGGGCACGGACATCCCCTGGTGGGCGTTCGCGATCCTGATGCTGGCGATCAACGCGACCGGCACCTGGTTCGGCGTCTCGGTCGCCGAGAAGCTGCTCGTCGTCCTGCTCGCCACCGAGGTGACGATCCTCGCCGCGATGGCGATCTCGGTCGCCTTCCACGGCGGCGGCCCGGACGGCTTCAGCATCGACCCGGTGAACCCGGTCAACGCCTTCAAGGGCACCTCCGCCGGTCTCGGCCTCTTCTTCGCCTTCTGGTCATGGGTCGGCTTCGAGTCGACGGCGATGTACGGCGAGGAGTCCCGCAACCCGAAGAAGATCATCCCCAAGGCGACGATGATCTCGGTGCTCGGCGTCGGCGTCTTCTACGTCTTCGTCTCCTGGATGGCGATCACCGGCACCGGCCAGTCCAAGGCCGTCGAGGTCTCCACCGCCAACCCCCTCCAGCTGTTCTTCGGCCCCACCGAGCAGTACGTGGGCCACTGGGCGGTCGTCGTCATGCAGTGGCTGATGATCACCGGCTCGCTGGCCTGCGGCATGGCCTTCCACAACTGCGCCGCCCGCTACATGTACGCGCTGGGCCGCGAGGGCGTCCTGCCCTCCCTGAAGAACACCGTCGGCCGCACCCACGCCCGGCACGGTTCCCCGCACATCGCGGGCCTGGTCCAGACGATCGTGACCGCGCTGCTCCTGCTGGCCTTCGCGGCCGCCGGCAAGGACCCGTACACCGGCACGTACGTCCTGCTCGCGATCCTCGGCACCATGGCGATCCTGGTCGTGCAGGCGGTCTGCTCCTTCGCGGTGCTGGTCTACTTCCGCCGCAACCACCCCGAGAGCCGGCACTGGTTCAAGACGCTCACCGCCCCGCTGGTCGGCGGCGTGGCGATGCTCGCGGTGGTGGCGCTGCTGGTGTCCAACATGGGCGCGGCGGCCGGTACGGAGTCCGGTTCGCTGGTGCTGAAGGCGACCCCGTGGCTGGTGGCGCTGGTCGCGGGAACGGGCATCGGGTACGCGCAGTACCTCAAGCGCCGGGACCCGGCCCGCTACCAGCTCCTCGGCCGGACGGTCCTGGAGGAGACCAAGGAGCGCTAACGGTCCCCGAACAGCTCCGCGCGGCGGACCTGCCAGCGTTCCATCATCTCGGCGAGGTCCTTCTCGATGAACTCGAAGAAGGCGAGCGTCTCGGCCAGTCTGCGGCCGGCCGGAGTCTCGGCCCCCAGGCTGGCCACACCTTCGCGCAGGGCGTCCTCCCAGCGCTTGATGATCGCCTCGCGGTTGGTGAGGGCCTGGTACCACTGGTCGCTGTGCACCCGGTACCGCTCGCGTCGTGAGCCGGGCTCGCGCTCCCGCGACAGCATGTGCACCTGGGACAGATAGCGCACGGCGCCCGAGACCCCGGCCGGACTGACCTGGAGCCGTTCGCCCAGCTCGGCGGAGGTGAGGGCGCCGCTGTCGGAGGCGAGCAGCGCGGCGAAGACCCGGGCCGGCATGCGCGCCAGCCCCGCCTCGACAAGCTGAGCCGCGAACCGCTCCACGAACCTGGACACCACTTCGGGGTCCCGACCTGCCACGTCACTCATCCCCTCAGCCTAACCGGAGTTCACTCTCTTCCTTAACTTCACAATTTTCTGAAAGAAGCGTACGTTCTGAAGAATGACGAAGGCAATCAGCGTCTCCGGCCTGCACAAGGCTTTCGGCAGGACGCAAGCGCTCGACGGGCTGGATCTCACGGTCGAGACCGGCGAGGTGCACGGCTTCCTGGGCCCCAACGGCGCCGGCAAGTCCACCACCATCCGCGTCCTGCTGGGCCTGTTGCGCGCCGACGCGGGCGCCGCGCAGGTGCTCGGCCGCGACCCGTGGGCGGACGCGGTCGAGGTGCACCGCAGGATCGCCTACGTCCCCGGCGACGTGACGCTGTGGCGCAACCTCTCCGGCGGAGAGGTCATCGACCTGTTCGGCAGACTGCGCGGGGGCCTGGACCCGGACCGCCGCGCCGAGCTGATCGACCGCTTCGAACTCGACCCCACCAAGAAGGGCCGCACGTACTCCAAGGGCAACCGCCAGAAGGTCGCCCTGGTCGCCGCGTTCGCCTCGGACGTCGACCTGCTCATCCTGGACGAGCCGACCTCGGGCCTGGACCCCCTGATGGAGGAGGTCTTCCAGCGCTGCGTGGAGGAGGAGCGCGACCGGGGCCGCACGATCCTGCTCTCCTCCCACATCCTCAGCGAGGTCGAGGAGTTGTGCGACCGCGTGAGCATCATCCGCAACGGCCGTACGGTCGAGACCGGCTCGCTCGCCGACCTGCGCCACCTGACCCGCACCAGCGTGACGGCCGAACTCGCGGGCGCCCCCAACGGATTGGCCTCGCTCCCCGGCGTCCATGACCTGGACGTCCAGGGCCACCGGGTCCGGCTCCAGGTCGACACCGACAAACTCGACGCCGTACTGCGGCAGTTGAGCGAGTCGGGCGTGCGCTCGCTGACGTCGACGCCGCCCACCCTGGAGGAGCTGTTCCTGCGCCACTACCAGGAGGCCGCGTCGTGACGGCCTCCCTCGCGGGCACCGGCGTACTGCTCCGCTTCTCGCTGCGCCGCGACCGGCTGATGATCCCGGTCTGGGTCGCGGTGAACGCGCTGATGGTCCTCTCCATGCCCGCCTCCCTGAAGGGCCTGTACGGCACGGACGCCGAACGGGCCGACCTGATCCACCAGGTGGAGACCAACGCGTCCTTCCGCGCCCTGATCGGCCCGGTCTTCGACACCGACCTGGGCGCGCTGACCGCCTGGCGGATCGGCGTCTACGCCGGGCTGGTCGCGGCGGCGATGAGCCTGCTGATCGTCGTACGGCACACCCGCGACGAGGAGGAGAGCGGCCGCCACGAGCTGCTGGCGTCCGGGATGGTGGGCCGCAGGGCGTCCCTGACGGCGGCGCTGCTGGCGGCAGGGGTCGCGAATGCCGTGTTGGCGGTCCTGGTGACGGCGGGCCTGGCGGGCCAGGGAGTCGTGGGCGCGCTCGCCCTCGGCCTGGGACTCGCGGCGGTCGGCATGGTCTTCGCCACGATGGCGGCGATCGTCGCACAGCTGACGGAGAGCGCACGGCTGGCCCGCGGCCTCACGTCGGCCGTCCTCGGCGCGGCCTTCGTCCTGCGCGCGGCGGGCGACTCGGCCTCGGACGACGGCAGTTCACCCCTGACCTGGATCTCCCCGCTGGGCTGGCTGGAGAACCTGCGCCCCTACGCGGACGAACGCTGGTGGTTGCTGCCGCTGTTCACGGTGGCAGCGGCCGGACAGGCGTGGCTGGCCTACGCGTTGGCGGGCCGCCGGGACGTCGGCATGAGCTTCTTCCCGACCCGCCCGGGCCCGGCGACCGGCGGCCTGGGCAGCCCGGGCGCACTGGCCTGGCGGTTGCAGCGGGGCGCCGTCCTCGGCTGGTCGATCGCCTTCTTCCTGGTGGGTGTCGTCTACGGCGGCCTCACCGACGGCGTGGCGGACCTGGTCGGCGACAACGCGAACGCGCGCGAGATCTTCGAGCGAATGGGCGGCCAGAGCGGCCTGGAGGACGCCTTCCTGGCGTCGATGGTCGGGATGATGGGCCTGATCGCGGCGCTGTACGTCGTCCAGAGCGTGCTGCGCCTGCACGGCGAGGAGACGTCGGGCCGCGCGGAACCGCTCCTGGCGAACGCGGTGAGCCGTCTGGGCTGGGCCGCCGGTCATCTGGTCGTCGCCTTCGGCGGGGCGGTGCTGCTCATGCTGCTCACCGGTCTGGGCTTCGCCG
The DNA here is from genome assembly GCF_042668605.1 of Streptomyces sp. NPDC057280. Taxonomy (NCBI): domain Bacteria; kingdom Bacillati; phylum Actinomycetota; class Actinomycetes; order Kitasatosporales; family Streptomycetaceae; genus Streptomyces; species Streptomyces sp. NPDC057280. The sequence continues at coordinate 75,435 of NZ_JBHUYR010000013.1, read as the reverse complement.
TGGGCTACGGCGAGGAGATCGGCCCGATCCTGGGCGCGTGCCTGGTCCAGGTGCCCGCCGTGTGGGTGATCGGCGGCCTGGCGGTCGCCCTGTACGGGCTGCTGCCGCGGGCGGCGATGGCGGCGTGGGGTGTCGCCGGGGCCGTCCTGCTCATCGGCTGGGTGGGCCCGGCGCTGGATGCTCCGCAGGTGGTGCTGGATCTGTCCCCGTTCGGGCATCTGCCCAAGCTGCCGGGTGGGGAGATGAGTTGGGGACCGGTACTGGTCCTGCTGGGGCTTGCCGTGGTGCTGGTGGGCGGTGGACTGGCCGGGCTGCGCCGACGGGACCTGACCACCTGACGGGAGCGCCGGGAACCTCTTCGCGGTCTGCCCGCGTCCGTACCGGGCATGGGAGAACGCGCGCGGGCCGCGGCAGGGTGCCTGACCGCGGCCGCAGGTGCCGGAGCGGGGCTCGGGTTCTGGTCCGTGGGCGTCCGCGGACGCTTCCGGCGCTTCGAACAGGGCCCCGACTGGAGCGTGCTCTTCGCCGAGCTGCCGCTCGCGGTCCTGGGCGGCGTGGCCGCCTCCCTGGTGGTGTGGGCCGTACTGCGCTCGCTCAGACCGTGACGCTGAGCCCCTCCAGCCCCCTGATCACGAAGTTCGGCTTCCGTACCGGCTCCGCCGCGAGGCTCAGGTACGGGGCGCGGTCGAGCAGCGCCGTCATCGAGGCGGCCAGTTCGATACGGGCCAGGGGTGCGCCGATGCAGTAGTGGATACCGGCACTGAAGGAGATGTGCGGGTTGTCCGCACGGGTGAGATCGAGGCGCTCGGGGTTCTCGAACACCGCCGGGTCGTGGTTGGCGGAGCCGAAGAGCATGGCGATCTCCGCGCCCCTCGGGACGGTGGTGCCGTCGATCTCGATGTCGTCCAGCACCCAGCGCTCGAAGAGCTGGAGCGGGGTGTCGTAGCGCATCAGCTCTTCGACGGCGGTGGGGACGAGGGAGTGGTCGGCGCGGAGTGCCGCGAGCTGGTCGGGGTTGCGGAACAGGGCGTACCAGCCGTTGACGGTGGCGTTGACCGTCGCCTCGTGCCCGGCGTTCAGCAGCAGCACGCAGGTCGAGATCATCTCCTGCTCGGTGAGCCGGTCGCCCTCGTCGTGGGCGGCGATGAGACCGGAGACGAGGTCGTCGCCGGGTGCCCCACGCCGCTCGGCGATGAGCTCCCGCAGATAGTCGGAGAACTCCACGGAGGCGCGTACGGCCTTGGCGGCCACCTCCTCGGACGGGTTCAGCTCGTACATCCCGCAGATGTCCGCCGACCAGGGCCGCAGCGGGCCACGGTCGGCCTCCGGGATGCCCAGCATCTCGGCGATGACCGCGACGGGAAGCGGCTCGGCGACGTCGGCGAGGAGATCACCGCCGCCCTTCTCGACGAGCCCGTCCACCAACTCCCCGGCGAGCTGGGCGACATACGGCTTGAGGCGCTCGACCGTCCGCGGCGTGAACGCCTTCGACACCAGACGCCGGATGCGGGTGTGGTCCGGCGGCTCCAGGTCGAGCATGCCGTGGTCGTTGAGCGTGTGGAACGGCTCGTGTTCGGCGGGCGGCGGGGTGCGGTTGAAGTCCTCGTGGGTGAAGCGGTGCTGATAGGTGCGGCCGAGGCGGCGGTCCCTGAGCAGCGCCGAGACATCCGCGTGCTGCGGGACCAGCCACTGGTTCGTGGGCTCGTAGTACTGGACGCGCCCCCTGGCACGCAGGTCGGCGTAGGCGGGGTAGGGGTCGGCGAGGAAGTCCGGGTCCCACGGGTCGAAGGCTGCCATGCCCGGACGCTAGCCCGACTCTCCGCCTTCTGACCAGGGGTGTCTCAGCGGCACCACCGCCACACGCAACCGATGGTTGCGCATCACCGCCGCCGGGGCTTACAGTGATACGCAACCAAAGGTTGCGAAAGGGCCGGGTGACACCCATGGAGTACGGCAGCATCGAGCGGGAGATCCACATCGACGCCACACCCGAGGTGGTCTACGAGGTCGTCAGCCGGCCCGAGCACCTGAGGGAGTGGTGGCCCGACGAGGCCGAGCTCAAGCCCGTGCCCGGCGGCACCGGGGTCATCTCGTTCGGGGACAGGAACTCACCGGACGCGAAGGTCGAATCGCTGACCGTCGTGGACGCCGATCCGCCCCGGCGGTTCTCCTTCCGGTGGGTGTACGACGAGGGCGAGACCCCGACACCGGCCAACTCCCTCCTGGTGACCTTCGACCTGACCCCGTCCGGCTCGGGCACGCTGCTGCGCTTCAGCGAGGCGGGGTTCCGGGAACGGGGCTGGGAGGCGGCCGTCCTCGAGAACGCCTACCGCGAGCACGTCACCGGCTGGGACCACTTCCTGCCGCGTCTCGTCGCCTACGTGAACCGGCTGGTGTCCACGCCGTGAGCGTCACCGTCGACGACGAGCTGTGGTCCGCCGTCGGAGATCCCACCCGGCGCCGGATGCTCGACCTGATGCTGGCCGACGGCTTCGGCACGGCGACCTCACTCAGCGACCGACTGCCGGTCACCCGCCAGGCGGTCGCCAAACACCTCGGCGTGCTCCACCGGGTCGGGCTGGTCCACGCGACCCCGTCCGGCCGCGAGCGCCGCTACGAGGTGGACGAGGAACAACTGGCCCGCGCCACCGCCCAGTTGGCCTCGGTCGGGGCGAGCTGGGACGCCCGGCTGCACCGCATCAAGCGGATCGCCGAGGCGATCCAACGGGACCGGGAGAACTCACCCCAGGCCCACCCGGAGAACACGACATCGAAGAGAGGTACCGACAATGCCTGACATCCTGCACAGGATCGGAGTCACCTCGTCCCCCGACGCCGTCTACACAGCCCTGACCACGGTCGACGGGCTCGCGAACTGGTGGACCCAGGACACGGAGGGCGACCCCCGTGTCGGCGGCGTCATCAAGTTCCGCTTCGTACCCGGCGGGTTCGACATGAAGGTCCTGGAGGCCCAGCCCGCCGAGCGCCTGGTCTGGGAGGTCGTCGACGGGCCCGAGGAATGGATCGGCACCCACGTCCGCTTCGAGCTGAAGCAGGAGGACGACTTCACCATCGTGCTGTTCCGGCACGAGGGCTGGAAGGAGCCGGTGGAGTTCATGTACCACTGCAGCACCAAGTGGGCGACCTACCTGATGAGCCTCAAGAAGCTCGTCGAGACCGGCAAGGGCGAGCCCGCGCCGGACGACGTCCAGATCAGCAACTGGCACTGAACGCCCCGCCGGAAGCGCCGTCAGCGGACCACGTCGAAGACGTTCTTCTGCAGGCCGTTCGCGTACGCCTCGTGCTCGACCAGCTTCAGGCGCTGCTTGTCCTTGTCCGTCGTCGAGAACAGGCGCTTGCCGGCGCCGAGGAGGACCGGGAAGACCAGCAGGTGGTAGCGGTCGATCAGGTCGGCGTCGGCGAGTGACCGGTTCAGGGAGGCGCTGCCGTGGATGATGATCGGCCCGCCCTCGGTCTCCTTCAGCTCGGCGACCTCGTCGAGGGAGCGCAGGATCGTCGTGTCGCCCCAGTTCGAGACGAGGTCGTCGTCCTTGAGGGTCGTCGACACCACGTACTTCGGCATCACCTTGTACTCGGCGAACTCCTCCATGTCGGGCCACACCGGGCTGAACGCCTCGTAGCTGGTCCGGCCGAGCAGCATGGCGCTCGCTTCCTGCTGCTCGCGGCCCTTGATCTCGAACGCCTCGGGGAGGAACTCGATGTCCTTGAACGTCCATCCGGCGTTCCGGTAACCGGGCTCACCGCCCGGCGCCTCCACGACGCCGTCGAGCGAGATGAAGGCGGTGCTGATGAGGGTGCGCATGTCGGTTCCTCCGTTGTGTCTCTGTCCGTCCGGTGCTGTCTCGTGTCCAGCTGTCATCTACGACCGCTGATCACGGAGAAACTCATCGGCTGACACCCACCCTATTTTTCAGATCCTTCTGCGGCCCCTATCCCGGCGTCACCAGCCGCGCCTCGTACGCGAACACCGCCGCCTGCGTCCGGTCCCGCAGCCCCAGCTTCACCAGGACGCGGCTGACGTGGGTCTTGATGGTCGACTCCGCCACCACCAGCCGCCCGGCGATCTCCGCGTTCGACAAGCCCTGCGCGATCAGGACCAGCACCTCCGTCTCGCGTTCGGTGAGGTCGCCGTAGGCCGCCTGGGCGGAGACCATCAGATGGGGGCCGTCGGAGAGCCGCGAGAACTCCGTGATGAGGCGCCGGGTCACGGAGGGGGCGAGGAGGGCCTCGCCGGACGCCACCACCCGTACTCCGTCCGCGAGCTGGCGGGCCGAGGCGTCCTTCAGCAGGAAGCCCGAGGCACCTGCCTTCAGCGCCTGGTAGACGTATTCGTCGAGGTCGAACGTCGTCAGCACCAGCACCTTCGCCGCGCCGTCCGCCGCCACGATCTCGCGTGTCGCCTCGATGCCGTTCAGCTCCGGCATCCGGATGTCCATCAGGACCACGTCCGGGCCCAGCTCGCGGACCTTCGCCACCGCCTCACGGCCGTTGACCGCCTCGCCGACGACCTCGATGTCCGGCATCGCGTTGAGGAGCACCGAGAAGCCCTCGCGCACCATCATCTGGTCGTCCGCGATCAGTACGCGGATCGTCATGCGTCACCCTCGCTCGCACTCGTACTCGGCACCGGCAGGTACACCGCCACCTCGTAACCCCCCTCGTCCGTCGCGCCCGCCGTCATCTCGCCGTTCAGCATCGAGACGCGCTCCCGCATCCCCGTGATGCCGTGGCCGGCGCCGGGAGACGGCTTGAGCAGCGCCCCGGCCGGTGGCGGACCGTTGACTATGCGCAGGCCCAGCCCGCCCAGGACGTAACCGATCTCCACCTGCGCGGCCGCGCCCGGCGCGTGCCGCAGCGTGTTGCTCAGCGCCTCCTGGACGATGCGGTACGCCGACAGCTCCACCCCCTGCGGCAGCTCACGCACCGCGCCCGTCACCGTCTTCCGCACGCTCAGTCCCGTGTCCCGCACGTTGGCCAGCAGCCCGTCGAGGTCGGCGAGCGTGGGCTGCGGGGCGTCCGGGGCCTCGTAGTCCTCGGCGCGGACCACGCCCAGCACACGGCGGAGTTCCGTGAGCGCCGCCACCGCGTTCTCGCGGATCGTCGCGAACGCCCGCTCCAGCTCCGGCGGCGGGTTCTCCACCCGGTAGGGCGCCGCCTCGGCCTGGATGGCGACCACCGACATGTGGTGGGCGACCACGTCGTGCAGCTCGCGGGCGATCGTGGAGCGCTCCTCCAGCAGGGTGCGCTTGGACCGCTCGTGCGCCGTCACCGTCTGCTGGGCGGTCACCTCCCGCTCGGCGGTCCGGCGTATCTGCCAGACCGTGACGACGAGCAGGGCCATCGCGGAGACGACCAGCATGGGGCCGGTGTTCGTGGCGTAGTGGCCCCAGCCGAAGACGGTCTCGGAGACGAAGCCGTACACCGCCGTCAGCACCCACATCCATGCCGCCGTGCGCGGCCGGGTGCGTATCGCCACGACCGTCAGCACCGTCAGATGGGAGATGAAACTGCCCGGCAGCCAAGGCCAGTTGGACCAGGATGTGCCCAGCACGGCGACGGCGGTCGTCGAAGCCAGCGAGAGCCAGAACGCGCCGACCGGCCTGATCAGCGTGACCAGCACCGGCGCCAGCGCGAACAGGCCGCACAGCATCGCCGACACGGTGCCCTGGCCGCTCGCCCAGGCACTGAACAGGGCCATCACGCCCGCCGCCGCCACCACCGCGTGCGGGCTCCAGGCCGCGTACTGCCGCACCCTGCCGGACAGCCGGCGGGTGAGCGGGCCGTCCACCGCCATGCGGGGCAGCGGGCGGTAGGCGAAGGCGTCGTGGAACAGGTCCTGGCGCAGGCCCCGCAGGGCGTCCAGGGCGGCCCGCACCTCAGGGCTGCGTGGCTTGTACGCGTCGTATCCGCCCCCGTGCGGCGGCGTCGTGTGCGTCTCGGTCGTCTCGGTCACGATGAAAACGGTAGGCGTGGGCGGGGGTGCACGTCGTCACCAGTGAGAGGGGTCCCTGCGCCTCCCCCTCAAGTACTACGGGTGGCGAAGAGCCACCCGCCGCCGGTGCCGGTCAGTACCCCGACGGCCGCACCAGCCCCGACTCGTACGCGAACACCGCCGCCTGCGTCCGGTCCCGTAGCCCCAGCTTCACCAGAATCCGGCCCACGTGCGTCTTCACCGTCTGCTCGGCCACCACCAGCCGCTGCGCGATCTCCGCGTTCGACAAACCCTGCGCGATCAGCGCCAGCACCTCCGTCTCCCGCTCGGTCAGATCACCCACGCGTTCCTTCAACGGGGGCCTGGGGCGGTTGTCGAGACGGGAGAACTCGGTGATCAGCCGTCGGGTGATGCCGGGCGCGAGCAGCGCGTCACCGGCCGCCACCACCCGCACCGCCTCCGCGAGCTGGTCGGCGGAGGCGTCCTTCAGCAGGAAGCCCGAGGCACCCGCGCGCAGCGCCTCGTACACGTACTCGTCGAGGTCGAACGTCGTCAGCACCAGCACTCTGATCTGCGGGGTCGCCTCGGTGATCCGGCGGGTGGCCTCGATCCCGCCGAGCTCCGGCATCCGGATGTCCATCAGCACCACGTCCGGGGCCAGCTCCGCGACCTGCTTCACCGCGTCCAGACCGTCGACCGCCTGTCCGACCACCTCGATGTCGGGCTGGGTGTTGAGCAGCACGGTGAAGCCCTGCCGGACCATCTGCTGGTCGTCGGCGATGAGGACACGGATGGGGCTGCTGCTCGTCATACGGTGCCGTCCTTGGGGTCGGGGGAGGGGGCGGAGGCGGAGCCGACGGCGGAGGCCTCGGCCCACGGGGGTGACGTCGGCAGGTACGCGGCGACCTCGAAGCCGCCGTCGGGTGCCGCCCCCGCGCGCAGCGTGCCGCCGAGCATCGCGGCCCGCTCCCGCATGCCGAGCAGGCCGTGGCCGGCACCGCGGGAGAGCGGGACCCGGCCGGTGGGCGGCGAGTTGGTGACCCGCACGTCCACGCCGTGCTTGTGGTGGACCAGCCGCACGGCGGCCGTCGCCCCGGGGGCGTGGCGCAGGACGTTGCTCAGCGCCTCCTGCACGATCCGGTACGCCGACAGCTCCACGCCCTGCGGCAGCTGCCCGCGGGTGCCCTGGACCTCGACCCGGACGGTCAGCCCGGCCGCCCGGGTGTTCTCCACCAGGGCGTCGAGCCGGTCGAGGGTGGGCTGCGGGGTGTGCGGGGCGGTGCCGGTGTCGGTGCCGGGCGCGCCGACGGGGTCCGGGGTGTCGGGGTGCTCGGAGCGCAGCACGCCCAGCACCCGGCGGAGTTCGGTGAGCGCCTCCAGCGCGTTCTCCCGGATGCCCTCCAGGTTCTCCTTGAGCTCGTCGGACGGGTTCTCGACCAGGTGCGGGGCGACCTGGGCCTGGATGGAGATCACCGACATGTGGTGGGCGACCACGTCGTGCAGCTCGCGGGCGATCCGGCTGCGCTCCTCCAGCAGTGTGCGCCGGGCGCGTTCCTCGGCGGTGAGCGACGTCTGCTCGACGAGCTGCGCGCGGGCCTCGCGGCGACCGCGCAGGGCGGCGCCGAGAAGCACGACGATCCCAGAGAGGATGACCGCGATCACACCGGTGGGCGTGTAGTCCGGACCGCCCCACAGGCCTTGCAGGACATAGGTGGCGAGTACGGTCAGCGCCAGCGCCTCCATGGCGACCCGGGTGCGGACGCGCAGGGTCAGCAGCAGGAGCACCAGCAGATGGGCGATGATCCCGGCCGCCGTCCAAGGCCAGGTGAAACCCCCCGCCGGGCCCCCCAGCTTGCCGTGCACGGCCACGGCACCCACCACGGTGGCCACCAGGGACAGCCACCACGCCGGTATCGGGCGCCACATCGCGAGGACGACCGCGCCGCCCTGGGCGAGCCCGATGACGAACGCCCAGGTGGACTGCAACGAGCCCTGGTCGCCGAGCTGGGCGACGGCGCCGAGCGTGACGCCGAACGCGGCCAGCCACAGCAGCCCGTGCGGCAGCCAGCGCACCCAGACCGAGGGGGCAGCGGATCCGCGTGGGTGGTCCGCAGGTCGTCGCGCAGTGTGCGCAGCCAGCGCAGCGCCCAGCCCCTGACCACGTGTTGGATCCCCGTCTCCGTCACGCGGCTCAGCCTAGACATGCCGTATCTCCCTCGCCGTACCCCGCTCGGACGGGTGGCCGGTCCGCACCACCCGGGTTCTCGCACCCCGCCGTCGCCCCTGCTCGTAGCCTCGGAACGCCGTCCAGCAGACGACGAGGACGGCGGCGAACACCGGCAGCCAGGCCACCCGCGCCGCGACCCAGCCGAGGCCGTCCGGGACGGTGTGCAGGCCCGGGAGGCGCCCGGCGAGGCGCCCGGTGGCCGTGGTCGCCATCAGCGCCGTCTGATGCCACAGGAAGATCGTCATCGCGGAGAGGTTCACCAGGGCGACCGCCGCCCAGCCGAACGGCCGGCGCATCGCCGTGCGCAGCCGGTCGCGCAGCAGCAGGGCCAGCCCGCACTGGGCCAGACCGAAGGTGACGGCGGCCAGCGTCGGCGGGCTCAGGTTGGACACCGCGGCGCCGGGCACGCCGACCATCGACGCCGGGTATCCGGCCCACGCCACGAGTGCCGCCGTCGCCGCCGCGCCGCCCGCCAGCAGGATCCACCCCGCCCGGCGCCGCTCCAGCTCACCGCGCGTCCAAGCCGCGCCCAGCGTGAACGGCACCAGCCAGCCCGCGGCCTCGTTGACCCAGCCGAGCCAGGACGGGCCGCCAAGGCCGAAGCGGATCAGGTCGACGTGGAGGACGACGGCGAGCGGCCACAGCGGGCTCAGCCGGGTCAGCAGCGGGGTCGCCGCCGTCAGCGCGGCGAACACCAGGAGGAACCACAGGGGCGACAGCGCCAGTTTGACGAGGGTGTGGACGGTGCCGAACTCCGCGCCGGTCAGGAGCAGTCCGGCCGCCGCCACCGTCCACAGGGTGAGGACGGCCGCGACCGGCTTGAACAGCCGGGACAGCCGAGCGGTCAGCCAGGCGCCGTACGTCGTCCCGCGGGCTCTGGCGGCGGCGAGACTCCTGGTCGCCACATGCCCGCCGACCAGGAAGAACACCGCCAGCGTCTGGAACGCCCAGGAGATCGGGGCCAGCCAGGGCATGTGCTGCAACGGGCTCGCCGTGCGCAGGCTCCGGCCGTCCGCCACCAGGGCGGTCACCAGCCAGTGGCCGAGGACCACGCCGAGGATCGCGAGGGCCCGCAGGGCGTCCACGGCCCTGTCCCGGTCGGTGGGGGTCGCTGCGTGAACGCGGGCGGCGCCGTCCTTGAGTGCCTCGCGTATCTGGGGCAGGTCACGCATGGGTCACCTCCGAGGTCTCGCCCAGGACGATCCGGGCCAGGTTGGTCAGCGAGGACGAGCCGGGGTCGAAGTAGTCGCTGTGGCCGCCGTCGCCTGCCTCGAAGCGGTTCGCGCCGAAGGACGGGGACATGGGGTCGGTGCCGAAGCCGACGGTCGTGCCGAAGAGGTCCGTCTTGATGTGCGGTACGTCCGCCACCCAGTCGTCGGTGCCGCGGGCCGCCCAGACGCGGGCGCGGGTGTGCAGGGCGGCGGCGGTGCCGGCGCCGGCGCCGGGACTGCCGAGGAGGACGAGGTCGGTCGCGTCCAGGTCGGTGGCGGCGCGGGCGCAGACGACCGAGCCGTAGGAATGGCAGAGGAGGGAGACGGTGCTGTGCGGGCCGACGATGCCTCGGAGCCGGCGTATGAACTGCCGTAGCCGCGGGGCCGCTTGGTCGGCCCTGCCGGTGGTCGTGACCGTCGTGCTGATGGTGTCCGGGGTCTCGTAGCCGAGCCAGGCGATGACGGCGGTGCGGGGGTCGGTGCGGTTCAGCTCGTGTTGGAGGGCGGTCGCTTCGGCGCGGAAGCGGTCGTAGGTGTCGAGGGAGGTGTCGGAGCCGGGGACGAGGACGGCGATGTGGTCGGCGTGGGGCAAGTCGCCGAAGACCTCGGTGACTTGGCCCTCGCCTCGGCCGTCGAAGCGGAGGAGGTGGCGGGTGGGGGCGGCCAGGGAGCGGTCGGCTGCGGCGCGGTGCGTGTCGCCGTGGGCGGCGGCCATGCGGGACGCTTCGGCGGCGTTGGCTCTGTTGGCCGCGTAGGCGGTGTCCAACGTCGACGCCGTCAGTGGGGGGAGCGTTGCAGGAACCGGTGCCGGGATCTCCGGGCGAGCCGCGGCGGAGAGAGGCAGTACCACGGCGGCCGTGATGAGGGTCGCGAGGATGCCTCGGCGCCAGGTGTGGGTGCGGCGGGGCGGGGGTGCGGGCAGGGGCGTTACGCCCGCCCGCAACCTCCGCCGGTTGATCGAAAGCCCCACGTCCGTCTCCCCCTCCCGGTCCGCCCGTCCCTCGGGCCCGACTGACTGGGAAATTACGGATCCGGACGCATCGTCCGCGTCCCGCCGGGGAGCTCACCTCCGGCGTAGCTCTCAGGTACTACGGGTATGAAAGGGAACCCCTCACCACATCCCGCCGCCTCCCGTCACCACGCCAACTGCGCGATCTCCTCCGCCACCACCGCACACGCGTCCGCCGCCGGATCGATCAGCGGGAAGTGGCCGACGTCCTCCAGCAGCGTCACCCCCACCACCTCCCCCGCCTTGGCCGCCGCGTCCGCGTACGCCTCGGCCACCGCCTGCGGCACCACGTCGTCCGTACGCCCCTGCACCAGGGTCGTCGCGATGCCCGTCGGCAGCAGCAGGGCCGGATCGGCATACGGCTGGCGGGACGCGAAGTGGTCCTCGCCGCCCAGGAGTTGCAGCGAGGCGCCACCGCACACGCCCAGCTTCTCCGCCATCGTGAAGTCCGCGATCGGGGCCAGCGCCACCACACCGCGCAGCGGCGGGGGCCGGTCCACGCGCCACCCGGAGTCGGGCGGCAGGACGTGCCGGGCCGCGGCCCACAGCGCCAGGTGACCGCCCGCCGAGTGCCCGGTGATCACCGTGCGCCGCGGGTCGGCCTGCGGGAGGGCGTCCCGTACGAGCCCGGGAAGCGCGTCCAGCGCCGCGGCCACGTCGTCGAACGTGTCCGGCCACCGTCCGGCCACAGGACCACTCGCGGGACCGCCCGCAGGACCACCGGAGGCGTCCTGCCCTGGCAGCAACGCCCCCCGCCGGTACTCCACGTTCGCCACGGCGAACCCCCGCCGCGCCAGATAGTCGGCGAACGGGGTGATGTGCCGCCGGTCGTACGGCGCCCGCCACGCGCCGCCGTGCAGCACGACGACCAGGGGGGCCGGGACCCCGGCCGGGAGCTCGCTCCTCGGGGCGTAGAAGTCGATCACCTGGTCGGGGTGGTCGCCGTACGCCGAGCTGACGTCGGGGTCGACGGGCGGGTGGGAGAACGCCGACTCCTCCTCGGCGGCGGCCCGGGCTGCTGCGGAGTCGTCGGGCATGCTCCAACCTCTCAGCGATGAAACGCAATTGAATGAGAATTCACGGGAATTCGACTGTTGGCGGGGACGGTATCAGGCCCGTGACGTGCGCGGACACAGGGATGTCACGCTCGGTGAGGGTTAAACGGTTCTGCTGTTTCGTTACGCTGAGCCCCTATCGCAGGACATCCCCCACCCCAGTCCCCACAACCGCCCCATGGAGGCCGATATGTCCGCCGAACCCGGCACCGTCCGTCCCGGAGGGCGTACCGCCCGTGTCCGCGCGGCCGTGCTGCGGGCGGCCGGCGACGTCCTCGCCGAGCACGGGTTCGCGCATCTCGACCTCGCCGACGTGGCCCGCCGCGCCGAGGTCGGCAAGACGACCGTCTACCGGCGCTGGGGCTCGGTGACCGGCCTGGTCGCCGATCTGCTCGCCGACATGGCCGATCAGTCGCTGCCCCGCGAGGAGACCGGCACCGTGCTGGGCGACCTCCGCGCCAACGCCCGCCTCGTCCAGCGCACCCTCGCCGACCCCCGCCAAGGCGCCCTGTTCCGCGCGGTGATCGCCGCGGCCACCTGCGACGAACGGACCGCCCACGCCCTGCGGCGGTTCTACGACATCCGGGTCGCCGAGTGGGCCCCCTGCGTCCACCAGGGCGTCGCACGCGGGGAGTTGCCACCGGACACGGACGCCGAGGAAGTCGTACGAGCCGTGTCCGCACCGCTCTACTACGCGCTGCTGACCACCGGAACGCCCCCGACCCCCGCCGCCGCCGACCGCGCGGCACGGGCCGCGCACGCCGCCGCGACAGCAGGGGTCTACACGCACGACCAACGGGCCGGCGCATCCCCCGACACGCACGACTAACGGCCCAGCACATCCCCCAACACCCGTGCCGCCCGCTCCACGTCACCGAAGCCGACATACAGCGGCGTGAACCCGAACCGCAGCACATCCGGATGCCGGAAGTCGCCGACCACGCCCCGCGCGATCAGCTCCTTCATCACGTCCCCGGCGTCGTCGCACCGCAACGCCACCTGGCTGCCGCGCTCCGCGTGCGCCTCCGGCGTCACCGACTCCACCCGGTCCGCGGGCGCGTAGGCGGCCACGCACTCCAGGAAGAAGTCGGTCAGAGCAAGGGACTTGGCCCGCACCGCCTCGATCGACACCCCGTCCCAGACGTCGAGTGCCGCCTCCAGGGCCAGCATCGAGAGGATGTCCGGCGTACCGACCCGCCCGCGCAAGGCGCCCGCCGCCGGTTCGTACGAATCCCGCATGCCGAAGGGCTCGGCGTGCGAGTTCCAGCCGGGCAGCGGGGAGTCGAAGCGGTCCTGCAGCTCCCGGCGCACATACAGGTACGCCGGTGAACCCGGGCCGCCGTTCAGGTACTTGTACGTGCAGCCGACCGCGAGGTCGACCCCGTGCTCGTCGAGCCCGACCGGCAGCGCGCCCGCGCTGTGGCACAGGTCCCAGACCGCCACGGCCCCCGCCGCGTGGACGGCGGCCGTGAGCGAGGGCAGGTCGTGCAGGCGGCCTGTGCGGTAGTCGACGTGGTTCAGCAGCACGGCCGCCGTACGCTCGCCCAGCACGCCCGGCACCTCGGCCGGCGTCACCGGACGCAGCGTGCACCCGGTCATCCGCGCCGCCGACTCGGCGATGTACCCGTCCGTCGGGAACGTCGTCGCGTCGACGACGATCTCATCCCGACCAGCCCCAGCCAGCCGTACCGCCCCCACAAGTGCCTTGAACACGTTGACACTTGTCGAGTCGCCGACCACGATCTGCCCGGCCGCCGCACCCACCAGCGGAGCGATCCGGTCGCCGATCCGCTCCGGCGCCGTCCACCAGCCGCTCTCGTCCCAGGACCGGATGCGCAGCTCGCCCCACTGCCGCCGGACCACGTCCTCGACGCGCCCGGGGACGGCGGCGGGCAGCGCGCCCAGCGAGTTGCCGTCGAGGTAGACAACCTCGTCGAGCACGAACTTCCCGCGCACGCCCGCCAGTTCGTCGCCGGCGTCGAGCTTCTCAGCCCTGATCGCAAACTCAGACATGCGACCGCGCCGTCCACAGCTCGGGGAACACGTTCTTCTGCGCCCGCTTCTCCAGCCAGGCCACCCCGGCGGAGCCGCCCGTGCCCGCCTTGGCGCCCATCGCGCGCCGCGTGGCCACCAGATGGTCGTTGCGCCAGCGCCACACCAGCTCGGCGACATCGGTCAACGCCTCGCCGAGCCGGGCGAGTTCGTCGTTCGGGTCACCGGAGTAGAGGGCGGTCCAGGCGGCCTCCACCTCGGGCGACGGCTCGTACCGCCGGGACACGTCACGCGTCAGCACGGCGTCCGGGATGGCGTGCCCGCGCCGGGCCAGCAGCCGCAGCACCTCGTCGTACAGGCTCGGCTCGTGCAGCGCCTTCTCCAGCTCGGCGTGCACGCGCGGGGCACCCCGGTGCGGGACGAGCATGGACGCCGACTTCTCGCCGAGCAGGAACTCCATCCGCCGGTACATCGCCGACTGGAAGCCGGAGCCCTCGCCCAGCGCGGCCCGGTAGGAGTTGAACTGCGCCGGGGTCAGCTGGCCGAGCGGCCGCCAGGACGCGTTCAGCGCCTCCAGCTCCCGTACGGAACGCTTCAGCGCGTCGACCGCGACCGGCACGTCGTCGGAGCGCAGCGCGCGGGCCGCGGTCTCCCACTCATGGACGATGACCGTGAACCACAGCTCCATCACCTGGGTCGTGACCAGGAAGACCATCTCTCCGGGATCGTCGGAGAGGGTGTGCTGGAGGTGGGTGAGCACGTCCGCCTTGACGTAGTCCTCGTACGGCGTCGTGCCTTCGAAGTCGAGATGCGGGGTCTCGGGCTCCAGGTTCTCGTGAGCCTCGTGGGACATCGCTGTCTCCTGTTGTGTACTCCGGGTAGCGGTCCGCCCCTGCCGTTACCGACACGGGGGCCCCGGTCCCCACCCGAATCCTCAGCCGTCACCCCCGGCGTGCGCAAGGCCCGACTGCATCACAGCCGGGCCCGCACACGTCTCACCAGGTCCAGGTCCTAGCCCAGCGTCTGGGCCGCCGTCGGCGAGGAGTCCTTCAGGAACTGGCTGCAGCGCTCGTACTCCTCCTGCTCGCCGATCGACCCGGCGGCGCGGGCGAGGGCGTGCAGGGCGCGCAGGAAGCCGCGGTTCGGCTCGTGCTCCCAGGGGACCGGGCCGTGGCCCTTCCAGCCGTTGCGGCGCAGCGCGTCCAGGCCGCGGTGGTAGCCCGTACGGGCGTAGGCGTACGACTCCACGACGCTGCCCCGCTCGAACGCCTCGTCGGCCAGCTGGGCCCAGGCCAGGGAGGAGGTGGGGTACTTGGCGGCGACGTCGGCGGGTGCCGTTCCGTTCGCCAGGAGCTCACGGGGCTCCGGGTCGTCGGGGAGGTGGGTCGGGGGCGGGCCCCCGAGGAGGTTCTCGTGAATCGACATGGCTCCAGTCTCCTCCATGGCCCACGCCGGCCGCCCCCGCGGCCAGGCCCCCACCGACCGCCCCCTCGGCCAGGCCCCCTACGCCAGCTTCCCCCGTGTCCGCTGCCCCTCCAGCGGCGGAGCCGTGACCGAGCCGTGGTGCAGGCATTCGGGACGGGTGCAGTCCGGCGGCAGCGCCCGTACGGTCGTGAAGGCCACCGCCGCCCCCACCACCATCGCCCCCGCGCACACCACCATCGCCCGCCCGAACGCGTCGTCGAAGGCGCTCGGTGTGCGGTAGGCCTCCTCGCCCATTCCGGCGATCATCGGGAGCGCGGCGACCGCGATGAGGCCGGCCGCGCGGGCCGCCGCGTTGTTGATGCCGCTGGCCAGGCCGGCCCGGGCCACGTCCACCGAGGCCAGCACGGTCGCGGTGAGCGGGGCGACCAGGGTGACCAGGCCCAGGCCGAGGACGACGAGCGCGGGCAGCACGTCGGCGAAGTAGTTCGCGTCCGGCCCGACCCGCAGCATCAGCAGCATCCCGACCGCGCACAGCAGGGGCCCGGCCGTGAGCGGGACGCGCGGGCCGATGCGGTCCGCCAGTTCGCCGGACCGGGCCGAGAACAGCAGCATCATGACGGTCGTCGGCAGCAGGGCCGTACCGGCGCCCAGGGCCGAGTAACCGGCGACGACCTGGAGCTGGAGCGCGGCGAGGAAGAAGAAGCCGCCGAGGGCCGCGTAGACGCACAGGGTGACCAGGTTGACGGCCGTGAACTGCCGGGACGCGAAGATCCCGAGCGGCATCATCGGGTCGGGGCGCCGCTTCTCGACGTACCCGAAGGCGACGCCGGTGCCCACGCCGAGCACCGCCGTGATCCAGTCCGCCTCGATCAGCGCGTACGTCACCAGCGCCAGCGCCAGCGCCCCCAGCAGCGCACCCAGGACGTCGAAGCTGGTGTGCTTGCGGCCGTCCCCCGACTCGGGCACGTGCCGTACGGCGATGGGCGCGCACACCAGGGCCAGCGGGACGTTCAGCAGGAACACCCAGCGCCAGCCGGGCCCATCCACCAGCCAGCCGCCCAGGAACGGCCCGACGGCCGCGCCGATGCCCCCGAAGCCCGACCACAGCCCGACCGCCCGCCCCCGGTCGTCGGGATGGAAGGAGGCCTGGATGAGCGCCAGCGAGCCGGGCGTGAGGAGTGCCCCGCCCACGCCCTGCAACGCCCGCGCCCCGATGAGCACCCCGGCGTTCGGCGCGAGTCCGCACAGCAGGGAGGCGGCGGCGAACCACACCACACCGATGACGAAGACCTTGCGGCGCCCGTACCGGTCCCCGAGCGAACCGCCCAGCAGGATCAGCCCGGCCAGCGTCAGCATGTACGCGTTGACGGTCCACTGCAGCGCGCCGAGATCGGCGTCGAGGTCCCGCCCGATACGCGGGAGCGCCACGTTGACGACGGTCGAGTCCAGCATCGCCATGCTGGAGCCGAGGACGGTGGTGAGCAGGATCCATTTGCCCTGCGGCGAGGCCAGCCGGACGTCAGCCATGCCCCCAAGTAAACAGTGAGCCCGGCGCCGAAGCACCGGGCTCACAGAACACGACGTGGAACTACGGGTTACTTGATCTTCGTACCCGTCGACCGCAGGTCGGCGCAGGCCTGCGTCACGCGCGCGGCCATGCTGCCCTCGGCGAGCTTGCCCCAGGTGCGCGGGTCGTAGGTCTTCTTGTTGCCGACCTCGCCGTCGACCTTCAGGACGCCGTCGTAGTTCTGGAACATGTGGGCCGCCACCGGACGCGTGAAGGCGTACTGGGTGTCGGTGTCGATGTTCATCTTGACGACGCCGTTGTCCAGCGCGGTCGCGATCTCCTCGGCGGTGGAGCCGGAGCCGCCGTGGAAGACGAAGTCGAACGGGGCGGTCTTGCCGTACTTGGCGCCGACGCCCTCGTTGAGGTCCTTCAGCAGCTCGGGACGCAGGACGACGTTGCCCGGCTTGTACACGCCGTGCACGTTGCCGAAGGACGCGGCCAGCAGGTAGCGGCCCTTCTCGCCGAGGCCGAGGGCCTCCGCCGTGCGCAGGGCGTCGTCGACCGTGGTGTAGAGGGAGTCGTTGATCTCGTGCGAGACGCCGTCCTCCTCGCCACCGGTCGGGGTGATCTCGACCTCGAGGATGATCTTCGCGGCGGCGGCGCGGGCCAGCAGCTCCTGCGCGATCGCCAGGTTGTCGGCCAGGGTCTCGGCCGAGCCGTCCCACATGTGCGACTGGAAGAGCGGGTTCTCGCCGCGGGCGACGCGCTCCTCGGAGACCGCGAGCAGCGGACGTACGTACCCGTCGAGCTTGTCCTTCGGGCAGTGGTCCGTGTGCAGCGCGACGGTGACGTCGTACTTCTTGGCGACGATGTGCGCGAACTCGGCCAGGGCGACGGCGCCGGTGACCATGTCCTTGTTGTACTGACCGCCCAGGAACTCGGCGCCACCGGTCGAGATCTGGACGATGCCGTCACTCTCGGCCTCGGCGAAGCCGCGCAGTGCCGCGTGCAGGGTCTGCGTCGAGGTGACGTTGATGGCCGGGTAGGCGAACTTGCCTGCCTTCGCCCGGTCGAGCATCTCGTTGTAGACCTCGGGGGTTGCGATGGGCATCTGTCCGCTCCTTGGAGTGTGCGGGTTGGCGTACTACGTGCTGACGGCCCTGACCTAGACCTTGTGTGGGGGTTGCGACGTCGTCGTCGGGCCCCATCTTTCCAGACGTACCGGGATGCTCCGAGCGGCCATAAGTCCCAGTTCTCGGAGCTTTCGGGCGCCCTTGTCAGTCCAGGCCCAACTCGTCCTTGGAGAAGGCGAAGCGGTACGGCACACCGGCGCCCTCTTCGATCTTCTCGGCGGCGCCGGTGGCCCGGTCGACGATGGTGGCGACGGCGACGACCTCGGCCCCCGCCTCCCGCACGGCCTCGACGGCGGTCAGCGGAGAACCGCCGGTGGTGGAGGTGTCCTCGACGACGAGGACGCGGCGGCCCGCGATGTCCGGGCCCTCGACGCGGCGCTGCAGCCCGTGCGCCTTGGCGGCCTTGCGCACGACGAAGGCGTCGAGCTTCCGCCCCCGCGCGGCGGCCGCGTGCAGCATGGCGGCGGCGACCGGGTCGGCGCCCATGGTCAGGCCGCCCACCGCGTCGAACTCCAGGTCGGCCGTCAGGTCGAGCAGCACCTGGCCGACCAGCGGGGCGGCCTCCCCGTCGAGGGTGATGCGCCGCAGGTCGACGTAGTAGTCCGCCTCCAGACCCGACGACAGGGTCACCTTGCCGTGCACCACGGCCTTGTCCTTGATCTGCTGCAGCAGCGCGCCGCGTACATCCGTCATGCGAGTCAGCTTAAAGCCGACGCCAGGACCAGGTCGTCGAGGCCTCCAGCGGCTCCAGCAGCGTGACCAGGCGCGGCAGCGTGTTCAGCCCGTTGGGCGGCCCGGTCTGCGGCTCCACGCAGACGGCCTCGGCCTGCTCGTCGTAGACGACGACCCACTCCTCGCGGGAGCCGACCTTCAGCTCCAGCTGCCCCGGCCAGGTCAGCGTCACGTCGACGCCGCCGGGCATTCCGAAGCAGTCGTCCCAGGGCCCGGGCTGGGGGTCGATCCGCCGCCCGGTGGGCAGATGATCGTCCCCGCGCTCCTCCTGCCAGGCCGCCTCGAAGGCGACCCGCACGTCCTGCGCCCCCGCGCCGCCGAGGTTGCGGTTGAACCACGGGTGCCAGCCGATCTGGGCCGGGAAGGAGGAGTCGTACGTCTCGACGGACATGGTCAGCGTCAGGGCGTCCGGGGTGAGCGCGACGGCCTGGGTGACGCGGCCGGGGTAGGGCCACGGGTCGACCAGGTCGTACGTGATGACGGCCTCGTCGGCCGTGGCGCGGGCGACGCGCCAGGCGCCGTCGCGCGCGGTGCCGTGGATGGCGTGCGGCGGGGCGTTGAGCGGCATCTGCCGGACGCCGGCCCCGTCCCGGAACCGTCCGTCCCTGATCCGCCCGCACCAGGGCACCATGGGGAAGCAGCCGAAGCGCTCGCCCTGCCGCAGCAGCTCGACGCCACCGATGCGCAGCCCGCCGATCCGCCCACCGTTCCCCGGCAGCACGGTCACCTCCGCGTCACCCGCGGTCAGCGTGATGGGTTCGTTACTCACGGGACGACCCTACTGGGGCGATCAAGAGGGCCTCGGGTGCGGTGGTGGCTCGGAGGGCCGCGGGTGCGTTGCTCAGCGGCGCTTGCGCAGCGCCCGGGTCACCACGATCGCCGAGGCCAGGGCCACCGCCGCCGCGGGAGCCGCCCACCGCAGTGCCGAGTTCGGGGCGATGGTCTGCGGTGCGGGGACGGGAGCGTAGCGGCCGCGCGGGGGTGCGTGGTCGACCTCCTCGGCGCTGCGGCCGATCATCGTGCGGCGCGCGTGCGCGGCCTCGGCGGGGAGGTCGCGGGGGGTGGTGTGATCCTCGTCCTCGCCCTGGCCGCCGGAAAGAGCCTCGGGCTCGGGTTCCTCTGCGGCTTCCGGGGTCTCGGGGGGCTCCGGTACCTCTGCGGCTTCCGGGGGCTCGGTGGTTTCCGGGACCTCGGTGGTTTCCGGGGTCTCGGGGGCCTCCGTGGCCTCAGGCTCGGTGGCCTCTGCCTCCGTGGCCTCAGGCTCGGTGGCCTCTGCCTCCGTGGTCTCAGGCTCGGTGGCCTCTGCCTCCGTGGCCTCAGGCTCGGTGGCCTCGGGCCCAGCGGCCTCGGGCTCAGCAGCCTCCGGCTCAGTGGCCTCGGCCCCCGTGGTCTCGGGCTCGCCGGTCTCCTGGCTCCCCAGGCTCTCCGCGAAACGGTTCAGCAGCCGCGTCACCGCCGACGTCACCGACTCCCCCGGCAGCTCAGTGATGCGTCCGTCCGCCGCGGCCGTCCCTCCGAAGATGACGTTCGTGCCGCCCTCGGCCTCCGTGAGCCGCAGGGTCAGCGTCAGCGTCACCTTTCCGCTGCCCCGGGCCTCCACCGCCTCGCCCTCGACCGCGTACGTGCCGTCGTCCCGGGCGGAGAGGCGGGCCGTGCCGCGGTACGTGACGGAGTGGCTGCCGACGCGCACCTTGAGCCGCCCGGTGACGGGCTCGGCGCCGGCGTCCTGCTGGAGCCCGGGAACGGCCCGGGCGACCCGAAGGGGATCGGCCAGCGCCTCCCTGAGTCGCTCGGCCGGAACCGGAACGAACACCTCATGCTCCATGGTCAGCGAGCCTACCCAGAGGACCGACGACTGCACCCCCGTTGGTCGAAAGTGACCGCGCCCTCGTGTCGGCGGGCCAGGGCCCCGGCGCACTGGCCTCGGCGGTCGCGGTCGGCGTCCCTTGCGCGGGCGCGGGGCGGTCAGTTCGCGTACGCGGGGTGCACCAGCGTCGACGGCGGCATGCCGGTGATCCGGGTCCGGGCCACCGCGCGGGCGTCCGCCGCGAGGGACGCCACGGTCAGGGTCCGGGGCGGCGGTGCGTGCGCGTCGAGGCCCAGGGCGGGCGTCGTATCGGCCCCGGCCAGCACGAAGCCCCAGTCCCGGGGCGCGCGGGAGGCGCCGGTCACCCGGTCGGGCCCGGCCGCGAACCCCTCGTCGCGCCCGCCGACGCAGTAGGGCACGGTACGCAGCCCCGCCGCGCGCATTGTGGTGTCAACCGTCCAGAAGACGCGGGGGCGGGAGGAGACCGGCCCGGCGTGCACCACGAGGCGGCCGCCCGGGGCCAGGGCGCGGTGGGCGAGGCCGTAGAACTCCTGGGAGTACAGCTTGGTGCTGGCGGTGATGCCCGGGTCGGGCAGGTCGGCGATCAGCACGTCGTAGGCGGCGGGCCGCGCCTGCCGCAGCCAGCCGAAGGCGTCGCCCGTGGTGACGTGGACGCGCGGATCGTCGTACACGTGGCCGTTGAGGGCGGCGAGGGCGGGGTCCGTGCGGGCCAGCCGCACCACCCCGGCGTCGAGTTCGACGACGTCGACGCGGCGGACGTCCGGATGGCGCAGGACCTCGCGCGCCGCCAGCCCGTCGCCTCCGCCGAGGATCAGCACGCGGGTGTGCGGGCCGTTCATCGCGGGGTGGACCAGCGCCTCGTGGTACCGGCGTTCGTCGCGGCCGCTGACCCGGAGGCGGCCGTCGAGGAAGAGGTCGAGGGGGCGGCCGTGGGTGCCGCCGGTGAGGACGACCTCCTGGACGTCGGTCTGGAGGGCCACGCGGACGTCGCCGCCGTACACCGCCTGCCGCGCCGCGCGTTCGAAGTCGTCGACGAGTACGGCGGCCGCGGCGAGGACGCCCAGCACGGCGAGGTTGGCGATCACCAGCAGCCAGCGTGCCCGGCGGGTCAGATCGCGGCGGAACAGCCCGAGGACGAGGGCGCCGCCCACGATCGCGTTGACGGTCCCGGTGATCAGGGCGCCGGTCAGCTGGCCCAGCATCGGCAGCAGGAGGAAGGGGAAGGCGAGGCCGCCCACCAGACCACCGACGTAGTCCGCGGCGAACAGGTCGGCGACCGCGCCGCCCGCGTCCTGGCGGCGGATGCGCTGGATCAGCTCCATCAGCAGCGGGACCTCGGCGCCGATGAGCAGCCCGATCGCGAGGGAGAACGCGACCAGCAGGCAGCGCGGTCCATGGGCCCACAGGCCGCCCCAGTCGCCGGTCCAGGCGAAGACGGCGTACAGCGCCATCGCGCTGCATCCGCCGACGAGGGCGAGCGCGGCCTCGATCGCGCCGAACCCGGCCGCCGCATGCCGGCGCAGCCGTTTGGCGAGCAGCGAGCCGACGCCCATCGCGAAGACCATCACGGACAGCACGACGGAGGCCTGGGTGACCGAGTCGCCGATCAAGTACGAGGCGAGGGCGACCAGTTCGAGTTCGTACACCAGTCCGCACGCGGCGCAGACGAACACCCCCGCGAGGACCAGGAACCGCCCGACCGCGGGCCGCACCGGAAGCCGCACAGGACCCGCCCAGGGCGGCGCTGTGCCGGGCGGGGCGGGCGCGTGCGGTTCGATCACGTTGCGACGGTACGTCACTGCAACGGCACGCTTCGTCACCCACACGTGTGGAACTCACGACCGAGGGGCGGACCGGGGTTTGCGCCGCGCGTCAGTGCACCTGGAGCGCAGGGTCGGTACACCTGGAGCGCCGGGTAGGTACACCTGGAGCGCGGGGTCAGTGCGCCTGGAGCGCGGCGGGAATCTTGACGCCGACCTTCGTCCGGGTCGCCACCAACTGGCCGTCCTGCGGGTACGCGTGCCAGGTCCGCCACAGCACCTGGCCCTCGTGGCGCTGGGCGAGCAGCGCCGTGAAGGCGTGCGGGCTGCCCGGGAAGACGCCCGCGAGGCCGTGCGGATGGTCGGAGACGAGGGCCAGCAACTCCTGGGCGCGGCCCGCGAACTGGCCCGGGGAGAGGACCTCCACGCGCGCCGCGAACTCGTACTCCCAGTCGCCGACCCGTTTGGCGACGCCGAGCGGCAGCGGGGTGCTGCTGCCCGGGATGCAGGCCACCGTCTCCGAACAGGTGCCGCGCTCCTCCTCCAGGAGGACCTGGTGGGACGCGCCGAGGAGTCTCAACTGGAGGGTCGACCCGGCCAGTTCGAGGTCGAGCGTGGCCAGCGCCGGAAGCGGCTCGCGTCCCAGCGCCCAGGCGAGGTCGGCCGCGCGCGTGTCGGTGTAGGAGGTGTTCAGGGTCGTGAGCATGGATCGGCTCCGCAAGCACGCAAAGAAAGGGCGGTGTGGGGGGCGCCGGCGCACCCGGGCCGACACCGGCGGGGATTCGGCCCGGTCGGCCCGGTCGGGATGTCGCAGCTGAAGTGTCCGGAGGACGGCCGAGGGCCCGCTTTGGTGATTTAGAGGGAATCATGAACTGTGGCGCCGCCACAGCGTTTTTACCCAACTTCGTGGCGTTTCCATCCCTCAGAGGGCTCCACAGTTCAACTGTTCAACTACGGCGCACGCCGGGCCCGCCAGGGCGTACGCCGGGGCATCCGCGCGCCAGGCGCGAAAAGCCGGGCCCCACCCCCGTGCGGGCCCGGCTCGTCCGGATGCGACAAGAAGCTCAACGTGCGACAGGGAGCTCAGCCGCCTCACGTCAGCTGCCCCCTCCGCAGCCGCCGCCACCCCCTCCTCCACAGGACGCCCCACCGCCCCCGCCCCCACAGGACGACCCGCCGCCACACGACGAGCCGCCACTGTCACCGCCGCCGTCCGCCCAGCTGTCGCCGCTGGTGTCGCCGCCGCTTCCGGAACCCCCGAAGAGGTACCCGCGCCGCCGACTCGGCCTCCGCCGGACGGACCATCTGATCAGCCACACGATCAGGCCCCAGTACAGGGCCACCAGGACGAGGACGAGAGCCGTGATCACGGCGTCACCCCCCTTCCGCCCCCCGGCTGCGGCTCAGCTGCCGCCGCCGCAACCGCCCCCGCCACCGCAGGACGACCCGCCGCCACACGACGAGCCACCCCCGCAGGACGAGGAGGAACCACACGACGAGGACGAGGACGAGCCGCACGACGACCCGCTGCTGCTGGACCCCCCGTCGGCCCACCAGCTGTTGCCACTGCCGCTGCGGCTGCCGCCGCGCCGGCCCGCCCGCGCCCGGTGCGAGCTCCCCCCGCTCGCCCTCGCGATGATCATGACGACGAACCCGATGAAAGCGACTGCCAGGATGATGCCGAAAACCATGGCGTCACCCTCCTTCCGTGTCACCCGAGACGACCCCCCGTGGGCGCCTCGGGTCCTGCGTGCGAGGGAGATGCCCCGGCGTCTCATCAGCCAAAGCAGAGTTGAGCGAATCCAGAGCTTGGGCGCAGGATGACCGGCATGACCTCCACCGCACGCCCGCACCTCAACCGCCGGCTCGCCGAGTTCGGGACGACGATCTTCGCCGAGATGTCCGCGCTCGCCGTGCAGACCGGCTCGATCAATCTCGGCCAGGGCTTCCCCGACACGGACGGCCCCGAGGAGATCCGGGAGGCGGCGGTGCGGGCGCTGCGCGACGGACGCGGCAACCAGTACCCGCCGGGTCCGGGCGTCCCCGAGCTGCGCGCCGCGATCGCCGCGCACCAGCAGCGGCGGTACGCACTGACGTACGACCCCGACACCGAGGTCCTCGTGACGGCGGGCGCGACCGAGGCCATCGCCGCCGCCCTCCTCGCCCTCCTGGAGCCCGGCGACGAGGTCATCGCCTTCGAGCCGTACTACGACTCCTACGCGGCCTGCATCGCGATGGCGGGCGGCACCCGGGTCCCGGTCACCCTGCGCCCGGACGGCGACAGCTTCCGCCTCGACCTCGACGAGCTGCGCGCGGCCGTGACGGACAGGACCCGGCTGCTGCTGATCAACACGCCCCACAACCCCACCGGCACCGTCCTCACCCGCGAGGAGCTCACCGCGATCGCCGAGCTGGCGGTCGAGCGGGACCTGCTGGTCGTCACCGACGAGGTGTACGAGCACCTGGTCTTCGACGACGCCGAGCACATCCCGCTCGCGACCTTCCCCGGCATGCGGGACCGCACGGTCACGATCGGCTCGGCCGGCAAGACCTTCTCCTTCACCGGCTGGAAGGTCGGCTGGGCGACCGGCTCACCGTCGCTGGTCAGCGCGGTGCGCTCGGCGAAGCAGTTCCTGACGTACGTCGCCTCGGGCCCCTTCCAGTACGCGGTCGCCGAGGCCCTCGCGCTGCCGGACAGCTACTTCGAGGCCTTCCGCGCGGACATGAGGGCCAAGCGCGACGTGCTCGCGAGCGGTCTGGCGGAGGCGGGCTTCGGGGTGTTCCGGACCGCCGGCACCTACTTCATCACCACCGACATCCGCCCCCTCGGCACCGAGCTGTCTCAAGGGGGCGACGGCTTCGCCTTCTGCCGCGCGCTGCCGGAGCGGGCCGGGGTCGTCGCCATCCCCAACGCGGTCTTCTACGACCACCGGGAGGCGGGGGCTCCGTTCGTGCGGTTCGCGTTCTGCAAGCAGACGGGGGTGCTGGAGGAGGCGGTCAAGCGGTTGAAGGCGCTGGCGGGCTGACGCGACCCGGGCGATCGGACACTGGGGCGTGATGCTCGCTTATGCCTGACTTCTTATGCAATGTGCTGATGTGACCCCTGTCAGCACGCTCGCGCCGCCCGCCGTCGCACCGCCCGGCACCACCGGACGCATCCGGCCGCGCCACCCCCTCGCGGTGGCGCTCGGCCTGTTCGCCGCCGCCCGGCTCACCGGGCTGGCGGTGCTCGCCGCGACCGCCTGGGCCACCGGCCACCACCCGCTCACCCTGCTGGGCCGGTCCTGGGACTCCCGCTGGTACCTGGGCATCGCCGCGCACGGCTACGGCCACACCCTGCACATCCGCCCTGGCGTCGTCTACAGCGACCTCGCCTTCTTCCCGCTCTACCCGGCGCTGGTGCGCGCGGTGACCGCGGTCAGCCCGCTGGGCGGCGGCGCGGCGGGCCTGCTGGTGTCGTGGACGGCGGCCGCGGTGGCGGCGTGCGGCATCTACGCGATCGGCGTACGGCTGCACGGTCGCGCGGTGGCCACCGTCCTCGTCCTCCTGTGGGCCCTGCTGCCGCACTCGGTCGTGCTGTCGATGGCGTACACGGAGCCTGTCCTGACCGCCTTCGCCGCCTGGTCGCTGTACGCGGTGCTCACCGGCCGCTGGCTGTGGGCGGGCACGCTGGCCGCGCTGGCGGGGCTGGCCCGGCCGAACGGGTTCGCGGTGGCGGTGGCGGTGCTGGCGACGGCGGCGTACGAGATCGTCCGGACCCTGCGGCGGGGCGGAAAAGTTACCCACAGCCTGTGGACGGGCGCGGCGCTCGCCCCGCTCGGCTGGTCGGCGTACGTCGTCTGGGTCGGCCATCGCGAGGGCGACCTGTTCGGCGGCTACTTCGCGGTGCAGCGCGGCTGGGGCTCCAGTTTCGACTTCGGCCGGGGTTCCCTGCGCTTCGCCCGCCACGTCGTCCTCCAGGGCGACCGGCTGGTCTTCCCGATGACGCTGCTGATCGTCGCCGTCTCGGTCCTCCTGTACGCCCTGCTCCTGCTGGACCGCCCCCCGCTCGCGCTGGCCGTCTACACCGCCGTACTCCTGCTGATCACCCTCGGCGGCTCGGGCTTCTTCGAGTCCAAGCCGCGCTTCCTGCTGCCCGCGTTCCCGCTGCTGCTGCCGCCGGCCCGGGCCCTGGTCCGCACGGCGAGAGCCCGGCCCTGGCACGCGGTCGTGGTGACCGGTGCCCTGGCCGGGCTCTCTTTCGCCTACGGGGCGTATCTGGTCGTACTGGCGGACACGCCGCTGTAGAGGACGGCTACGCCTTACGCGTCGTCGTCGCCGTCGCTGTCGGGCTTGTCGGCGTCGTTGATCTCCTGCTCCAGGCCGAGCTGCTCCACGAGCCACTTGTCGAACTCGATGGCGGCCCGCACCCAGCTGACCGTCGACGACACGAAGTGCTCCAGGCTCACCCCGGTGCCGATCAGCATCTGCGCCTCGCCGATGAGGCGGACGGTGCCGTCGTCGTGGGTGTGCGTGTAGAGCTTGGGCCACAGGGTGCGGCGGTTCCAGTCGTCGATGGACTCCAGCAGCTGCGGCTTCTCGTCGATCTTGTGGGGCCGGTCGTAGAACGTCCGGACCGAGAAGACCTGCTGGTCACCCTCACCCCGGAACATGAAATACGTACGGAACTGCTCCCACGGCGCCGCGAGGTCACCCTCTTCGTCAACGACGTACTTCAGCTCCATCTGCTCCAGGAGCTGCTTCACGAGGTCCTGATCCGGGACGACGGGGCCCGCCGGTCCTTGGGGCTGCGGCTCGGGCTGGCCCCCGAAGTTCGGAATCGAGGACGGGTCGATGGTCACCGTGATTTTCCCTTCGTACGGATTCCGCCATCCTCCCCCATGCGGGGAGGGGGGGTGCAAGCCCTGACGGAGCTGTCCGCCGTGAGCTGACTCGATCCGGCTTCCCTCAGCGCTCTTCCATACGCTCGACGAGCCGCCAGATGCCGGTGGACGGGTTGCGCGCGTGATCTTCGCCGGTCGGATCCAGCTTGCGGGCGCGCTCGACGGCGTCGGCCCGGCCATCACGGTACAGGGCGAAATCGACACGCGTCTTGTCGTACCCCGGGACATGTTTCTGCAGCAGGGGCAGCAGCTTCTTGTACGTCGGGACGTGCGCTGTCTGAGGGGCGAAGTGCAGCAGCAGCCACAGCTCGAAGCAAGGGTTGGAGACGGCCACCCGGATGCCGGCCTTGCGCGCGGCGACGGCGGCCTCAGCCACGTCGACGAACTGATCCACGTCGAAGACGCACCAGACTTCGTCGAAGCTCCCCTTGCTCAGGACGCGCTGCTTCTTGGCGTAGTCGACGAGCTGGCTCGGTGAGCAGGCCTTGCCGCGCACAACGACAGAGACAGCAGGATTGCGGAGGTGCTCGCGCAGTCCCTGGAGGTACTGGCGCTCGGTCTCTTTGCTGCCGCAGACGACCAGCACCGTCTGTGCTGATCTGCGCGTGGGACCGCGGCGACGGCCCGACCCCTCACGCGGAAACGGCCTCGCCATGTGCCCCCCAGAATTGCCTGACCACATCCTCGAGCGCCGAGTCCGGCAGGAGCGGCACCGCGCCGTAACTGCCCGCCAGATAGCGCCGCTCGAAGTTCTCCCCCTTGCGCGGTTTGAAGTCGCTGAGGGGATAGAGGTCGGACGCGCCGGTGTCCGCGCTCTTGTCGACGAACCAGACCTGATCGCGGCGCAGCACCTCCTCCCCCAGCATGGTGCCGAGCAGCGAGGCACTGTGCGTGGTGAAGATCAGCTGTCCGCCGCGCGGGTTGAGCTGTGGATTCTGGAACAGCTTGACGAGTTTCGCGGTGAGCAGCGGGTGCAGGCTCACATCCACCTCGTCGATCCAGACCTGGCTGCCGCTGCCCAGGGCCAGCAGGGCCCAGGAGACCAGATTGAGCCAGGTCTTGGTCCCGGCCGACTCGTCCTGGGCGGGCAGCAGGAACTCCTCGTCGCCCACCCGATGCACGAACTGCAAGGACTTCCCCAGCATCTCTTTGACGTCCTCTGGCATCTCGCCCCACTCTTCGGAACGGGCAAGAAAACCAAGCAGCGCGTCGTCGTCCGCCCCTCGGCGAACGCCGTGTACGCCCAGGTCGGCTGCTTTCAGGACGGCATCTCCACGGGCGAGCCCCGCCTGCTCGAAGATTTCAAAGACAGTGGCCAGAACCGCGCCGCGGCTAGTGAGGGCATGGCGCATGCTGTCATTGACGACAACGGCCCCCTTCAGCGCCTTCCAGACGGCTCCCAGCTGCTCGTGCGCCGTCTGAGCGGCCGCGGAGAGATACAGGCTGTTCGGCCGCATCACGCGCTCCGCCGCGACCCTCTCGCCGGAGAGCGAATTCCCGAACGTCACCTCCCCCCTGTGCCGCTCGAAGAGGATCCGCTTACGTCCCTTGGGATACACATAGAGCCACTCGTCCTCGACCTCCGTGTCCGAGACGGCGAAGCCGTACACGTGTCGGACACCGTCGATCAGTACGTCCACGGCGTACGTCGACGGTTCGCTCCTGCTGGCGCGATCCAGCAGAAAAGGTCGCCGCTCGATGCGGGCGCCCGGCAGCCACTGTGCCTGCGATTGCTCCACCGCCCGCACGAAGAACCGGTACGCGTCCAGCACGGTCGACTTCCCCGAGGCGTTGGCCCCGTAAATCGCCGCCACCGTCAACGCCGGCCGCTCGTCCTCGTAAACCGGCACGAGGTTCAGCTCCTGCGGCTCACGCAGTGAGCCATGGTTGGCCACCCGGAAGCTCAACAGCATGCCTTACACCCCGCTTACCGGCCTTGTGAGCAAGTGAATCTCTTATTTTGACTATTCCGAATACTAGCTTCGCATCTCCACACTGGATAGGCCCGCCACCCATGGAGGTGACGGGCCCAAACGCGCTCGCTGCCCTTACAGCGTCTTCCCCGTCGACGGGCCCACGATCAGGCCGTCTCCGAAAGTGTCCACCCGGACCGTGTCGCCGTCCTTGATCTCGCCGGACAGGATCTCCTTGGCGAGGCGGTCGCCGATGGCGGTCTGGACCAGGCGGCGCAGGGGGCGGGCGCCGTAGGCCGGGTCCATGCCCTCGGTCGCGAGCCAGGCCAGGGCCTCGTCCGTGACCTCCAGGGTGAGGCGGCGTTCCGCGAGACGCTTGGCGAGGCGGTCGATCTGGAGGCGGGCGATGCGGCTCAGCTCGTCCTTGGTCAGGGCCGAGAAGACGACCAGGTCGTCCAGGCGGTTGAGGAACTCCGGCTTGAAGGCGGTGCGGACCACCTCCAGGACCTGCTCCTTCTTCTCCAGCTCGGTGGTGAGCGGGTCGACCAGGAACTGGCTGCCCAGGTTGGAGGTCAGCACCAGGATCGTGTTGCGGAAGTCGACCGTGCGGCCCTGGCCGTCGGTGAGCCGGCCGTCGTCCAGCACCTGGAGCAGGACGTCGAAGACCTCCGGGTGGGCCTTCTCCACCTCGTCCAGCAGCACCACGCTGTACGGGCGCCTGCGCACCGCCTCCGTGAGCTGGCCGCCCTCCTCGTAGCCGACGTAGCCGGGAGGCGCGCCGACCAGGCGGGCGACGCTGTGCTTCTCGCCGTACTCGGACATGTCGATGCGGACCATCGCCCGCTCGTCGTCGAAGAGGAAGTCGGCGAGCGCCTTGGCGAGTTCCGTCTTGCCGACGCCCGTGGGGCCGAGGAAGAGGAACGAGCCGGTGGGCCGGTCGGGGTCGGCGATGCCGGCGCGGGTGCGGCGCACCGCGTCGGACACCGCCTGCACGGCCTCCGACTGCCCGATCAGACGCTTGCCCAACTCCTCCTCCATGCGCAGGAGTTTCTGGGTCTCGCCCTCCAGCAGGCGCCCGGCCGGGATGCCGGTCCAGGCGGCGACGACGTCGGCGATGTCGTCGGAGCCGACCTCCTCCTTGACCATGGTGCCCTTGGCGGCCTCTTCCTCGGCCTGCGAGGCTTCCTCCAGGTCCCGTTCCAGGGTGGGGATCTCGCCGTACAGCAGCTTGCTGGCGGTGTCGAAGTCGCCGTCGCGCTGGGCGCGTTCGGCCTGGCCGCGCAAGTCGTCGAGCTTTTCCTTCAGTTCACCGACGCGGTTGAGGGACTGCTTCTCCTTCTCCCAGCGGGCGGTCAGGCCCCGCAGCTCCTCCTCCTTGTCGGCGAGGTCGCGGCGCAGCTTCTCCAGGCGTTCGCGGGAGGCCGGGTCGGTCTCCTTCTCCAGGGCCAGCTCCTCCATCTTCAACCGGTCGACGGAGCGCTGGAGTTCGTCGATCTCCACCGGGGAGGAGTCGATCTCCATGCGGAGCCGGGAGGCGGACTCGTCGACGAGGTCGATGGCCTTGTCGGGCAGGAACCGGGAGGTGATGTAGCGGTCGGAGAGGGTGGCGGCCGCGACCAGCGCGCTGTCGGCGATCTGGACCTTGTGGTGGGCCTCGTACCGCCCCTTCAGTCCGCGCAGGATGGCGATGGTGTCCTCGACGGTCGGCTCGGCGACCAGGACCTGCTGGAAGCGGCGCTCCAGGGCCGGGTCCTTCTCGATCCGCTCGCGGTACTCGTCGAGCGTCGTCGCGCCGACCATGCGCAGCTCGCCGCGGGCGAGCATGGGCTTGAGCATGTTGCCCGCGTCCATGGCGGAGTCGCCGCCGGCGCCGGCTCCGACGACGGTGTGCAGCTCGTCGATGAAGGTGATGATCTGGCCGTCGGAGTCCTTGATCTCGGCGAGGACGGTCTTGAGCCGCTCCTCGAACTCACCGCGGTACTTGGCCCCGGCGACCATGGCCCCCAGATCCAGGGCGACGAGCCGCTTGTTCTTCAGCGACTCCGGCACGTCCCCCTTCACGATCCGCTGGGCCAGCCCCTCGACGACGGCGGTCTTGCCGACGCCGGGCTCGCCGATGAGGACGGGGTTGTTCTTGGTGCGGCGGGACAGCACCTGCACCACGCGCCGGATCTCCTGGTCCCGTCCGATGACGGGGTCGAGCTTCCCCTCGCGCGCGGCGGCGGTGAAGTCGGTACCGAACTTCTCCAGGGCCTTGTAGGAGCCCTCGGGATCGGCGGTGGTCACCCTTCTTCCTCCCCTCGCCTTCTGGAAGGCGTCCTGCAACTTCCTGGCGTCGGCCCCCTGCGAGGAGAGTACGTCCCCGGCCTGGCCGCCCTTGGCGGCGATGCCGATGAGCAGGTGCTCGGTGGAGAGGTACTCGTCGCCGAGGTCCTTGGCGCGGGTCGCGGCGTCGTTGACGACGGCGAGCAGTTCGCGGCTGGGCTGCGGGGGCGCGACGGTGGAGCCGGTCACGCTGGGCAGCCCGGCCAGGATCTTCTCGGCGCCGGCACGGACGGCGGCGAGATCGGCCTCGACGGCCGCCAGCAGGTCGACGATGTTCTCGTTGTCCTGCCCCTGGAGCAGAGCCAGGAGCAGGTGGGCGGGGGTGAGGTCGGGGTGCCCCTCGGCGGCGGCGCGCTTCTCGGCCGCGTTGATCGCGTCCCGGCTCCGGTTGGTCAGCTCGGCGTCCACGTGTCCGTACTCCTCCTCGATGTCGGCGGCTCTCCTGAGTCTGACTCAGTCAACGTACACAAAGTTGAGTCTATTCCACTCAAGGCAGGGCTCGGGAGGGGCCGGGGACCGAGTTCCCCTCCTGCCGGGGTTAAGTTCCGGGGCATGGCGACGACGTACACCCAGGACCCCGGCGCACCGGACCCGCTCTACCTCAGCTTCTGGCGGGAACGGCACCTGTGCACCCTGACGACCCTGCGCCCGGACGGCAGCCCGCACGTGGTGCCGGTCGGAGTGACATACGACCCCGAGGCGCGGCTCGCTCGGGTGATCACGAACAGGTCGAGCGCGAAGGTGGGCCATGTGCGGGCGGCGGGGCCTTCCGGGGCCCTGGTCGCGGTGTGCCAGGTGGCCGGGCGGCGCTGGGCGACGCTGGAGGGACGGGCGTACGTCCGGACCGACCCCGAGCGGGTCGCGGAGGCCGAGCGGCGGTACGCGGAGCGCTATGAGCGCACGCCGGCGCCGAATCCGTCCCGGGTGGTGATCGAGATCGAGCTGACGCGGGCGCTGGGGCGCGGTTGAGCGGGGCCCGGCGAGGGCTGCCGACGATTTCCGGCCATGGCCAGAATGGGCGGATACCAGGAAATGTCGCCCGGAAACTGCAGCGGCGTCACCGTGTTCAGGTCACGGTGACGCCGCTGCGGGGGGAAGCGCCTGAGCGATCTGTTACGACGGGGGAATCGCGTCAGGCACTGCGGGGGGTGGCTGAGATGGTCCGTGGGGTGGGGGACTCCGGTTCCACCAGCCGATGGTCTCGTTGGTCAAGATTCACAAAGATCATTCCGTACCGAATGGCACACCGCACAGGCTGCGGCGCCCCCCGAGGCCGCCGCAGACACCGGTACGCCCGAACGTCCTCGTCGTCGTCGCGGGTGACGACGACCGGCTCACCGAAGACTGTCACCATCAATGAGTCACCGGAGTGAGGGATCGCGGTGACCAGATCGATGAAGTGCCAGCCGGAGCGGTAGGCCGTGGCCATTTCGCGACGGAAGGAGCGGTCGTCGGGTGGGGTGGTCATGACGTCGCGTCCGCCGGTACCGTCCACGAGATGTCCTGCGGCGCGGCCCAAGAGATGTCCTGCGGGGCCGCCCAAGAGATGTCCCCCGCGACGGTGTCGGCACTACGCCAACTGATGTCCGAAGGGGCGACAGCAGCCCCGAGGGTCAGCGCCACAGCAGCAACAGCAGTGGCAAGCACCGAGCGAAGCATTCTCTTCTTCATGACCGGCTTCGTCCTCACTTGATGGCTTCCCTTATCCCCGCGAAACAAGACGATGGCTCATTCAGGCACGTCAATGCCACACAAGAGATGCATCATGTTCCTGCACGTTCAGGACCCTGGGGGGTGGAGATTTGCCAACAAAAAGCACAAACCCGACACATCCTCACGGCATAGCCGACCTTTGTGCCGAAGGCGCGCGTCTCTATGCCAGCGCGCTCGGCTCCGGACGCATCCTCCGGGACGAGGTCGAGCCTGCCCCGTGTCTGCTCGAATTCGCGCTGCTTCACCCCGACCCGGACGACCCGAACTGGTTGCGCCCCGTACCGCCGTCCATC
This sequence comes from Streptomyces sp. NPDC057280, assembly GCF_042668605.1. NCBI lineage: Bacteria > Bacillati > Actinomycetota > Actinomycetes > Kitasatosporales > Streptomycetaceae > Streptomyces > Streptomyces sp. NPDC057280. The sequence goes on along the minus strand of NZ_JBHUYR010000013.1, from coordinate 42,476 downwards.
GTGCTCGCACAGCAGCTCCACCCCCTGGAGCGGGAGATCCAGGACCGTCGGCGGCTGTCGCTCAACCTCTCGGAGACCTTCGAGCCGTTTCTCGCCATCAGTGCCCAGAAGCCGGCGACCACGCACGCCATCACCGTGCTCGAAGGCTCTGCGCGCATCAACGCCGCACTGGACGTGGCGACAGCCGAGGCCCGCGTCGAGGTCCTGACCGTACAGCCCGGCGGAAGCCGGCCGGAGGACAAACTCAGTCAGGCCCTCGCCCGCAGCAAGCCCTTGATCGAGCGCGGAATCTCACTGCGCACCCTCTACCAGCACACGGTCCGCTACAGCCAGGGCACCTTCGCCTATGTGGACGGCATGGCAGGGGCGAAGGTCGAGATCCGTACCCTCGAAGAACTCATCGAGCGACTCATCATCTTCGACCAGACGGTTGCCTTCATCCCCGCCCAGGACGACCGGCAGGTGGCTCTGGAACTGCGTCATCCCGGTCTGGTCCAGTACCTCATCAGGGTCTTCGAGCAGCTCTGGCAGCGCGCGACTCCCCTCATGGAGGAAGTTCCCTACGAGTCCACGCCCGAGGGCATCACCGGCATCCAGCGCTCCATAGCCAAGCTCCTGATCGATGGCCATGTCGACGAGGCCATCGCCCGCCGTCTCGGGATGAACGTGCGCACCTGCCGCGCCCACATCGCCAAACTGGCCAGCGTCCTGGGCAGCGGTAGCCGTGCCCAACTCGGCTATCTCATCGCCCAGTCGGGGATCCTGGACCAGGGCGCTTCGGGGTCGGGGGGAGGCGACCAGCCATGACCGAGGCCCATGCGCATGGAGCTCAGGAACTGTGCGAGGCGGGCCTTGATCTGTACACCAGCGCCCTCAGCGAGGGACGGGTCAGCGCCGAGAGGGCGGCAGAAACGCCCTGCCTGCTCGACCTCGGCCTGCTGCAGCCGGACATCGAGGACCTGCGGTGGCTACGACCCGTTGCTCCGACCCTGGCCCTGCACCGACTGCTGCGCGGCCTCGAGGACCGCGTCGCGGACACGCGGCGACGTGAGGAGTGGCTGGCGGAGACCTTCGAGGGTCTCATGGCGGCGAACAGTCGGCAGACGATGGTGGCCGACACACCGCTGATCAACACGCTGAGTGGTTTCGACCGAATCAACGAGGCCATTGAGGCAGCCATGGTGAACGCCTCGGGCGAACTCCTGGCCATCCAGCCGAACAGGGGAACACAGGACACGGCGGCTCGGTTGGCGTTCTCGCTGCGCCGCGACCAGGCTCTGCTCGATCGCGGCGGCCGAATCCGGACCCTGTATCAGCACACGGCCCGCCATTCCCCTGCCGTCGTTGCTCGCTACGAAGAGCTGAGAGGCGACGCCGAGGCCCGCACACTGGACGAGATCACCGACCGACTCATCGTCGTCGACGGCACGGTGGCGTTCATCCCGGCCAACGCGGACCGCACGCTGGCCCTGGAGATCCGTCACCCTGCCCTCCTCGCCTTCTTCACGACCACCTTCGACCGCCTCTGGCGCCTGGCCTCGCCCATGTACCCCGAAGCGCCTCAACAACCTGCCTTCAACGGCATCACCCCCCGCCAACGCGCCATAGCCGCCCTCCTCATCGAGGGCCACACCGACGCCGTCATCGCCGACCGCCTCGGCCTCAACGTCCGTACCGCCCGCGAGCACATCGCCAAACTCGCCGCCACCCTCGGCAGCGAGAGCCGCGCCCAGCTCGGCTACCTCATCGGACGCTCCGGGATTCTTGACCAGGAATCGTGACGCCCATCGCGCGAGGCGGCCCGTCCAGCCCCACCTGGGCGATACGCACCCCGAGTTGGGTGCGGCTCGCCGCGCCCAGCGTCTCCGACAGCCGCGCGATGTGCGCCCTGCACGTGCGCACGCTTATGCCCAGCCGTTCCGCGATCACCGCGTCCTGGTGGCCCTCCGCGAGCAGCGCCGCGATGGACTGCTCCCGGTTGGAGATGCCCTCGATGCCGGTGTCGGGCAGCGGGGCGGTCAGCGGGATCGCCAGCCGCCACAGGCGTTCGAAGACCGTCGCCAGGAAGCCCACCAGCGCCGGGTGCCGCAGCTCCAGCGCCAGCGTGCGGTCCGCGTTCGCCGGGATGAACGCCACCGTGCGGTCGAAGAGGATCAGCCGGTCGATGACCTCGTCCAGGGTGCGGGCCTGGACCGCGTCGCCCATCAGCTCCAGGTAGTTGAGCAGGCCCTGGCCGTGCCGCGCCACGTGCGTGTAGAGGTCGCGCATGCGCACGCCCCGCCCTCGCAGCGCCAGCGCCCGGTGCAGACCCTCGGTCAGTTCGTGCTCGGGACGGATGCCGCCGGGCTGGACCGTCAGCACCTCCGTCGTGCACGCCTGCGTCGCCTCGTCCATCGCCGCCTGGATACGGGACAGCCCGTCGAGGACCCGGATCGCGGAGCGGTCCGCCATCGCCGAGGACGCCAGCTGCGAGTCCAGGCCCGCGTACCACTCGAACGCGGCCACCGCCGAGCCCATCCGGCGTTGACTGGCGCTGACTTCGTCGTAGACCCCGCGCAGCAGCCGGGTCATGACCTCCTGCGGGGAGGTGGGGACCAGCCAGTCCATGTCGTCGGGGTCGGGGTGCAGCAGGGCCAGCTCCAGCAGGCACGGCACCGGCTCCGCGTCCTCACGCGGCACCCGGCCCCGCCGTACGGCCCGGGAATACACGCGATCCCCGGCCTCGCACAGTCGGTCAGCACCGTGTGGATGCTCGTCCGCCGCGTGCCCGGCCATCGCCCAGCCCACCCCCGGTTCCCGCCTCATGTGCCCGGCGTGCGCGCGCTCGTGGCACGGGCACACCCCTACGGCTCCGCAACTATGCGCGGACCAGACCAGGTCCGCAACACGGCTCGTCCCGGTGTGACCGAGGGAAACCACTGATTTACCCCACTATCGTCGGACCTCCGGCCGTCGCCCTGCAACAAGCTGATGGTCCCCCCGCGCGCCCGCCGCACACCCGGCGGAACCCGTTTCTCCGCGTGAGCTGCCGGAAATCCGCCGGTGATCGCCGCGTTACGCACCGCATCTAACGTCCCCTCATGGCGGACATATTTGACGCGTACGCGTTGGCCGACGCGTGGGACGAGATGTTTGTGCGGCCGGGTGAGGTCAGGACCGCCTATGAGCCGGTGCTGGCGGCACTTCAGCCGATCGAGCCGAGTGAACTGCGCTTCCGCGCCGACCAGATGGCCCGGGCGTTCACCGACCGGGGCGTGACCTACGCCTTCGCGGGCGAGGAGCGGCCCTGGCCGCTGGACCTGGTGCCGAGGATCCTCGACGCCCTGGAGTGGGATCTCATACAACGGGGGGTCGCCCAGCGGGTGCGGGCCCTGGAGGCCTATCTCGGCGACGCCTACGGGCACTGCCGGGCCTTCGAGGACGGGGTCGTGCCCTGGCGGCTGCTCCTCAACTCCCCCCACTTCCACCGGGTGGCGCACGGGGTCGAACCACCCGGCGGGGTGCGCATCCACGTCGCAGGCATCGACCTCGTACGGGACGAGGCCGGTGACTTCCGGGTCCTTGAGGACAACGTCCGGGTGCCCAGCGGGGTCTCGTACGTCATCGAGAACCGGCGGGCCATGACCCGGATCTTCCCCTCCCTCTTCGCCGAGCAGCACGTCGTGCCGGTGGACGGGTACGCGCAGAAGCTGCTCGCCGCGCTGCGCAAAGCCGCTCCGGACGGGGCCGACGACCCGCGCGTCGTCGTCCTCACTCCCGGCCCCAGCAACGCGGCCTACTTCGAACACGCCCTGCTGGCACGGCTGATGGGCGTCCAGCTGGTCGAGGGGCACGACCTGGTGTGCCGGGGCAACCGGGTGTGGATGCGGACCACGCGCGGCGAGGTGCCGGTGCATGTCGTATACCGGCGGCTCGACGACGACTTCCTCGACCCGCTGCACTTCCGGCCCGACTCCGTCATCGGCTGCCCCGGCATCATGAGCGCCGCGATGGCCGGGAACGTCACCCTCGCCAACGCCGTCGGCAACGGCATCGCCGACGACAAGCTGCTCTACACCTACGTTCCCGACCTGATCCGGTACTACCTCGGCGAAGAACCGATTCTCCCCAACGTGGAGTCCTTCCGCCCCGACGAACCGGGCCAGCTCGACGCCGTCCTCGACCAGATCGACCAGCTGGTCATCAAGCCGGTGGACGGGGCGGGCGGGCAGGGCATCGTCATCGGACCCAAGGCCGACGCCGAGACCCTGCGCAGGACCCGGGAGGCCGTCGCCGCCGACCCGCGCGGCTTCATCGCCCAGCGGCCCGTCGCCCTGTCCACCTCCCCCACCCTCGCCGGAGAACGGATGGCACCGCGCCACATCGACCTCAGGCCGTTCGCCGTCAACGACGGCAACGATGTCTGGGTGCTGCCCGGCGGTCTCACCCGCGTCGCCCTCCAGGAGGGCAACCTGATCGTCAACTCCAGCCAGGGCGGCGGCTCCAAGGACACCTGGGTCATCGCCGAGGGCCCCGCCGAGCCCCTCGAGGTGCCGAGCACCGAGGGACTCCCCGAGGTCGCACCCCGCCAGCTCGGTCCCGACGGCAACCCCACCTTCGTGGAGGAAGGGGCGCAGCAGCAGTGAGCGACGTGATCCTCTCCCGGATAGCCGAGGCGCTGACCTGGACCGGCCGCTATGTCGAACGGGCGGACGCCACCGGCCGCATCCTCGACGCCTACCTCCACCGCATGCTGGAGGACCCCTGGCGCGACGAGGACGTGGCCTGCCGCTCGCTGTACGCGATCCTCGGCGTCGACGCGGGCGCCGAACGCGTCGACATGCAGCAGGTCCTCGACCAGCTGGCCTTCGACTCCCGCTCCACCTGCTCCATCGAGGGCGCCCTCGGCGCCGCCCGGCTCAACGCCCGCAGCGCCCGGGAGGCCGTCTCCTCGGAGATGTGGGAGTGCCTCAACTCCACCTGGCACGCCCTCGCCGACCAGCGCCGCGCGGCCCGCCGTACCGGCCCCTACGCCTATCTGGAGCTCGTACGGGCCCGTGCCGCGCTGTTCTTCGGGCTCGCCGACTCCACCATGAGCCGGGACGACAGCTGGCGGTTCGTGGTCCTCGGGCGCAGCCTGGAGCGGGTGGACATGACCGTACGGCTGCTGTCGGTACGCGTGCTCGACGCCGCCCACGCGCCGGACTGGACGACGCTGCTGAGCGCGTCCGGTGCCGACGAGGCGTACGCGCGCATCCACAGCGGCTTCGGTGACAGCGCCCGCGTGGCCGAATTCCTGCTCCTCGACCGGGACTTCCCGCGCTCCGCGCTGCACGCGCTGACCACCGCCGAGGAGTGCCTCAGCGCCCTCGGCCGCCCCCGCCAGGACCCGGCCCGCCGCCCGATCGGACGCCTGCGCACCCGCCTCGAGTACCTCGACCTGACCGCCCTCCAGGACCAGCTCCCCGCCCTCCTCGGCGACCTGCAACAGGCCTGCATGGCCTCGGCGGAGGCGGTCGCGGAGCGGTTCTTCCCGTACCAGGGGCCCGTGATCTGGGCCCAGGAAGGGGCGTGAGCAGATGGCGCGCCGCCTGAGGATCAAGCACGTCACACGGGTGTCGTACGCCCAGCCCGCGGCCTCCTCCCACAACGAGGTCCGCATGACCCCGCTGACCCTGCCGGGCCAGACCACCCTGGACTCCCGGGTCACCGTCAGCCCGGCCACCTCGACCTGGTCGTACTGGGACTACTGGGGCACCCAGGTCACCGGCTTCGACCTCCTCGACCCGCACGCCGACCTCACCATCACGGCCTCCAGCCTGGTGGAGACGGCCCCGCCGGACCCCCTGCCCGAGGCGCCGGCCTGGGCAGAGCTGTCGGAACGTACGGCGAGTTCCCGCCTCCTGGAGTTCTCGGGCCCGACAGCCCGTACGACCGTCCCCGCGAAGCTCCTCAAGAAGGCCCGGAAGGCCGCCGCCGGCCTCGACCCGCACCAGACGGCCGTCGCGGTCTCCGCCCTGGTCGCCGACCGGGTCACCTACCTCCCCGGCGCCACGGGCGTGACCACCTCCGCGGCCGAGGCCTGGGACCAGGGCGCCGGCGTCTGCCAGGACATCGCCCATGTCACCATCGCCCTGCTGCGGGGCCTGGGCATGCCGACCCGGTACGTCTCCGGCTACCTCCACCCCGAGCGGGACGCGGAGCTCCACCGACCGGTCGCGGGCCAGAGCCACGCCTGGATCGAGTACTGGGCGGGCGACTGGTGCGGCTACGACCCGACGAACCGCACCCGCGCCGACGAGTCGCACGTCGTCGTCGGCCGCGGCCGGGACTACGACGACGTGACCCCGCACAAGGGCATCTACCGGGGCGTGCCCGGCGGCCCGCCGGAGGTGACGGTGGAGTTCACGCGCGTGGCGTGAGCCTCTCACGGCGTCCGCAGCGGCTCGTGTCGCCCTTCTCCCCTTTCCGGGGCGAAGGGCGCACAATCGCCGTCATGCCGACAGCGCGCCCGATCAGGCTCATGGCACTGTCCCTGACCGCCCTGCTGCTCGTCGCCGGCTGCGGCGACGACGGCGACGACCCCGGCAGCACGGCCCCGAAGCCACACAAGGACGGGCATCTCACCTTCACGCTGCTGACCCTGCACTGCGGGATCACGGGCGTGACGGGCTCCCACGCGGACGCCCCGCCCGAGGGACAGTTCTGCGCCGCACGGCTGCGGGTGGCGAACAACGACCCGAACTACCACACCTACGAGTCGGCCCGGCAGCGCATCGCGGGCGTCACCGGCGACCGGTCCCGGCCCGACGCCTTCGCGATGGCGGTGCGCCGCCAGTCGGAGAAGGTGCGGCTCGGCGGCCACACCCTCATGGAGGTCGAGCTCTGGTACGACGTCCCGAAGGGCGCGAAGGTCACCGGACTGCGGGTGTCCGGCGACAACGACCCGGCCGGCTTCACCAGCACCAAGCCCGTCGGACGGGCGCCGAACGGGGTGTTCGTCCCGATGACGCCCACCCCGCCGACCGCTAGTGCAACTTGATCTGGGCACAGGCCGAGGCGAGCTTCGCGGTGCAGATCTGCTTCACGTTGAAGATGCCGTCGGCGACGACCGTGCTCTTGATGTTGGACTTCGTCAGCGCGGACACCGTCACCAGCTGGGCCGGGATGTCCTTGTCGGTGGGGCTGTCGACGCGGTCCTGGGTGAGGGAGTCGAACAGGATGTCCTTGCCCTGGATCTTCGCCACGGCCATCTCGGCGGCGGCCTCGGCCTCCTGCGGGTAGGACTTGTAGACGCTCATGTACTGCTCGCCGGTGACGATCCGCTGCACGGCGGCCAGTTCCGCGTCCTGGCCGGTGATGGGCGGCAGGTCGGTCATGCCGGCCTCCTCCATCGCCTCGATGGCGGCGCCGGCCATGGCGTCGTTGGCGGAGTAGACGGCGGCGATGTTGTCCTTGCCGATCGCCGAGATCGCCTCGGCCATGTCCTTCTTCGCGATGGCCGGCTTCCAGCCGTCGACGTCGTACGTCTTGGCGATCGACACCTTGCCGGTGATCTCGGAGAGCGCGCCCGCCTTGAACTGTCCGGCGTTCGGGTCGGAGGGCGAGCCGTTGAGCATGACGATCTTGTCGGAAGTGTCGATGTCCGAGCCCAGCGACTCGATGAGCGTGCGGCCCTGCACCTCGCCGACGAGTTCGTTGTCGAAGGAGACGTACGCGTCGATGGGGCCCTCGGCGAGCCGGTCGTAGGCGATGACCGGGATGCCGGCGTCCTTGGCCTTCTTCACCATGGGGGCGATGGCGTGCGAGTCCACGGCGTCGAGCAGGATGACGTCGACCTTGTCGTCGATCATCTTCTGCATCTGGCCGGCCTGCTTCTTGGCGTCCGCCTCGCCGTTGGCGTAGACGGTCTGGCCCTCCTTGTCGGTGAGCTCCGTGACCTTCTTCTGGATGATCGGGTAGTCGAACTGCTCGTACCGCGTGTTCGTCGTCTCCGGCATCAGCACGCCGACGGTGACGTCGTTGCCCTTGGTCGGACTCGCGTCCGTACTGTCCCCCGTCACACCCAGGGCCCCGCAGGCGGTCAGCGACAGGGCCATCGAGGACACGGCCATGCATATGGCGGTACGACGCATTGGGGAGCTCACTTCTGGTGCCTTCCGGACGCGGGCGCAGCTTTGCGACCCAGATGACTGAAAAGCCAACGCGGCCCCGCCCCCCAGCGTCAAGCGGAACCACTTAACGAGTGCGCAACGCCACGCTCCGCTTGTTATGTGAAGAGATGACGGAACCGCCTCCAAACGCCCTTTACGGACTCTCCATTCAAGCGGAGCCCCGGCGGAGGCAAAGATCCGTACAACCAACTCCATTCCTCGCGAGTCGTGATCACGACAGCTTCTGCCGGCTGTTCCCCACCCGCTCAGAGGATCGAATGAAGTCAGCCAGACGTACGACGGTCACGTCCGCCGCCGTGCTCGCCGTGACCGGCGGTCTCCTCACCACGACCGCCGCCCCCGCCTCCGCCGCGACGACCTGCACCTCCCCGGTCTTCAAGCGCCAGTTCTTCGCGAACACCACCTTCTCCGGCACCCCGAAGAAGACGGACTGCGACAACGCGATCGACCAGACCTGGACGGGCGCCCCCGCCTCGGGCCTGCCGTCGGACAACTTCGGCGTCCGCTGGTCGGTGACGCGGGACTTCGGCTCCGGCGGGCCGTTCGCCCTCGCCGCCTCCGGGCTCGACGGGATACGGGTGTACGTCGACGGCGTGCGCAGGATCGACCTGTGGAAGAACACGACGACGACCGTCTCCAAGACCGTCAACGTCACCGTCCCGTCCGGCAAGCACACCCTCCGCGTCGACTACGTCAACTGGACCGGCAGCGCCAAGGTCAAGTTCGGCTACACACCCCGCACCTCGGCAACCGTCGACCAGGTCAAGCCCCTCACCCCGACCGGGACTTCGGTCGCCTACGACGCCGCGGCCGGCAAGGCCAAGCTCACCTGGGCGAAGAACCAGGAGATGGACCTCGCGGGGTACCGGGTCTACCGCCGCCTCAAGGGCGCCTCCTTCGGCAGCACCCCGCTCACCACGACCACCGCCACCTCGTACACCGACACCCCGCCCCCCACCGGCGAGACCTACTACTACGAGGTCCGCGCCCACGACAAGGCGGGCAACGCCTCGACCGGCACGACCGACCAGGGCGTCACCACCGTCGACCGCACCGGACCGGCCGCGCCGGCCGGGCTCAGTGCGCACGGGGATCTCGACGGGATGGTGCTGGGCTGGGACGCCGTGCCGGGCGCGGTGGGGTACGAGGTGTTCGAGAAGGACGCGGCGACCGGCTCGTACACCCTGCTGAAGTCGCTCACCGGCACCTCCTACCTGCACTACGTGGGCCACGACGCGACGCCGCACACCTATGTCGTGCGCTCCCTCGACGCGCTGGGCAACCCGGGCCCGTACTCGGCGCCGGTCACCTCCGACGGCATCGACCGGACCGCGCCGCCCGCGCCGTTCGGACTGGACGTGGTCACGAACCGCGGTGACGTGCACGTGAGTTGGAAGACGCCCGAGGCGCACACGCGCGACGAGCTGGACAACTACGGCCGCTTCACCGTGTACCGCTCCGTGGGCGCCACCGTCGGCGCCGACGCCGAGCGCATCGACTGCGACTACCTCACCACGCTCCACAGCGCCGAGGGCGTCTACGTGTTCGACTGCGACGACCCCACCTGGGCGTACGCCACGACCTACACCTACGCCGTCACCTTCACCGACGGGCAGGGCAACGAGTCCACCCCCTCCGCGCCCGTCACGGTGACGACCGCCGACCGGGTCCCGCCCGCGCCCGTCACCGGCCTGACCGCGACGCCCCGCGGCGACGGCATGCTGCTGCGCTGGAACGCGTCCACGGACGAGGACATCGACCACTACTGGGCCGCGCGGGGCGTGCGCCAGGCCGACGGCTCGTTCAAGGCGACGGACCCCTGCACCCGGAGCACCACCGACCCGCTGACCGCCCTGTGCATCGGCATCCCGGACGGCGAGAACGCCGCCTACGCGGTCTACGCCGTCGACAAGTGGGGCAACGCCTCGACCTGGACCGTCGTCGACGCCACGGAACTGACCATCACCCCGGGCGAGCCCATCGGCGCCGACTCCGGCGCGCTGTGGGGCAGCGGGGGCTGGACCATACCCGCGCAGAGCGAGAACGTCCTGTGGCACTGCTCGGGCGACATCTGCGCGGACATCACCGCCTACCGCGTCAGCCGCTGGAACGCCGAGACGCAGGCCTACGACCTGCTGGGCACCGTGGCCCCGAAGGACGGCGTCTACTACCAGTCCTACACCGACGCCACCATGCCGCTCGGCTCGATCTCCTACTACCGGGTCGTCGGCGTCCTGTCCGACGGCACCGAGACCGCCGCCGCGCACCCCTGGCAGATCCGGCCGGACCTCGTCTGAGCCCGACAGCCCCCCGAAGAACCCGAGGAACACGACTAGATGAATCACCCTCGCTTCACGACGGCCGCCGCCGCGAGCGCGGTCGTCCTGGCCACCGCCAGCACCCTGCTCACCAGCGTGCCCGCGTCCGCCGCGACGACCTGCGCCTCGCCAGTCTTCAAGCGGCAGTTCTTCGCGAACACCAGCTTCTCCGGCACCCCGAAGAAGACCGACTGCGACGACGCCGTCGACCAGAGCTGGAGCGGCGCCCCCGCCTCCGGACTGCCGTCGAACGACTTCGGTGTGCGCTGGTCGGTGACACGGGACTTCGGCTCGGGCGGGCCGTTCGCCCTCGCCGCCTCCGGGCTGGACGGCATCCGCGTCTACCTCGACGGCGTGCGCAAGATCGACCTGTGGAAGAACACCTCCACCACCGTGTCGAAGACCGTCAACGTCACCGTCCCGTCCGGCAAGCACACCCTCCGCGTCGACTACGTCAACTGGACCGGCAGCGCCAAGGTCAAGTTCGGCTACACACCCCGCACCTCGGCAACCGTCGACAAGGTCAAGCCCCTGACCCCGACCGGCACTTCGGCCTCGTACGCCCAGGCCACCGGCAAGGTCAAGCTGACGTGGTCCAGGAACAAGGAGATGGACCTCGCGGGGTACCGGGTCTACCGCCGCCTCAAGGGCGCCTCCTTCGGCAGCACCCCGCTCACCACGACCACCTCCACCTCGTACACCGACACCCCGCCCCCCACCGGCGAGACGTACTACTACGAGGTCCGCGCCTACGACAAGGCGGGCAACGCCTCGACCGGCACCACCGACCAGGGCGTCACCACCGTCGACCGCACCGCTCCCACCGGGGTCACCGGTGTCGCGGCGAAGGGCACCACCGCCGGCATCTCGCTGAGCTGGGAGGCGTCGGTGTCGAAGGACGTCCATCACTACGAGGTGTGGGCCTACCGCAACGGGGAGGTCGTCCCCGACGGACCGGAGCTCGTGTTCGGGACGTCGCTGCACTTCCCGGTGCCGGTCGACGACACGGGCGCGCTCTACGGCTTCACCGTGCAGGCCGTCGACACCGCGTCGAACGTCTCGCCGGTCTCCGGCGAGGTGGGCGCGAGCCGGGCCGTGGCCTCGGCGGCGGCCGCGCCGACCGGCCTCGCCACCGAGCCGCCCGCCGACGATCTCACGATGGTCACGTGGACGGCGTCGCCCGACGAGGTCGGCGGCTATCACGTCTACCGCCGGACCAGCCCCACGGGTGCCTGGACGGCCATCGGCTCCACCAACGGCACCGGCTGGGAGGACCGGACCGCGCCGGCCGGCAAGGCGTACTACTACGTGGCCACCGTGGGCGCGGACGGGCTGGAGTCGCTGCCCTCCGAGGAGATCTCCGCCGAGCGCGTCACCAAGGCGACCGCGGTCGGGCCGAAGGCGCCGCGGCTGACGCTGGTGACGAACGGGATACCGGGGCGTTCCGCGATCCAGGTCACCGCCGCGCCGGGCGCCGGCGACGAGGGGCGGCTGCTGAAGGGGTACTCCTGGGAGATCTCCGGGGCGTGCGGTGACAGCGGCACGCAGCTGTCGGCCACGGGGGCCATCTCCTGGGTCGCGCCCTACAACGGGCCGTGCATGGTGACCGTGTACGCCGTCGACCACTACGGCCGGGTCGGGTACGAAGGCGCCTCCCTGGAGTTCTTCAGCGGGCGGTGACATACGGGAGCGGGGCCCGGAGGACGACGATCCTCCGGGCCCCGCTCGCGTACAGCTGCCTAGTCCTTGGCCTTCTTCGGCCGCCAGACCACCAGCGCGCTGGTCTGCTGCACCTCCTGGTACGGCACCAGGTCACGCCGGTACGACGCGTGCACCGCCGCTTCCCGCTGGCGCATCGTGGCGGCGGCGCCTTCCAGGGCCGCCTCCATCTCCGCGACCCGGGACTGCAACGCCGCGACCTGGTTCTCCAGCTCGATGATGCGCTTGATGCCGGCCAGGTTGATGCCCTCGTCCTGCGACAACTGCTGCACGGTGCGCAGCAGTTCGATGTCGCGGGCCGAGTAGCGGCGGCCCCGCCCGGCCGTGCGGTCCGGGGAGACCAGGCCGAGGCGGTCGTACTGGCGAAGGGTCTGCGGGTGCAGGCCGGAGAGCTGGGCCGCCACCGAGATGACGTAGACCGGGGTCTCCTCGGTCAGTTCGTACGGGTTGCGTCGACGGCCGTCCATCACTCTCATGCTCCCTTCGCGGCCTGGAACAGCTCCGCCCGCGGGTCCTCGTCCGCGGTCGCCTCGCGATACGCCTCAAGCGCTTCACGAGCCTTCCCCGTCACGTCCTTGGGGACACTCACCTCGACGGTGACCAGGAGGTCGCCGCGGGTGCCGTCCTTGCGGACCGCGCCCTTGCCGCGGGCGCGCATGGTGCGGCCGTTGGGGGTGCCGGGCGGCAGCTTCAGCGTGACGGGCGGGCCGCCCAGGGTGGGGACCCGGACCTCGCCGCCGAGGGCCGCCTCCGCGAACGTCACCGGGACGGTCACCGTGAGGTTGTCGTCCTTGCGGCCGAAGACCGGGTGGGCGTCCACATGGACGGTGACGTACAAGTCGCCCGCGGGGCCGCCCCGTTCACCCGGCGCGCCCTTGCCGCGCAGGCGGATGCGCTGGTTGTCCGTCACCCCGGCGGGGATGCGGACCTGCATCGTGCGCGAGGACTTGGCGCGGCCGCTGCCCTTGCACTCCATGCAGGGGTGCTCGGCGATGAGGCCGCGGCCCTTGCAGTCGGGGCAGGGGTCGGTCAGCGAGAAGCCGCCGCCCGAGCCCCGGGCCACCTGACCGGTGCCGACGCAGGTCGGGCACACGCGGGGTGTGCCGTTCTTGTCGCCGGTGCCCGAACACGCCTTGCAGGGGGACTGCGAGGACATCCGCAGCGGGACCGTGGCCCCTTCGATGGCCTCCGTGAAGCTCAGCGTGACCTCGGTGTCGATGTCCTGGCCGCGCCGCGGCTGGACCCGGGTGCCCCCGGTGCCGCCGCGGTTGAACAGGCCGCCGAACACGTCGCCGATGCCGCCGCCGAAGCCGCCGGAACCCTGGCCGCCCTGGCCGCCACCGCCTCCGAAGAGGTCACCGAGATCGAAGTTGAAGGAGCCGCCGCCCGCGCCCGGCCCCGCGCGGAATCCGCCGTTGCCGAACAGTGCGCGGGCTTCGTCGTACTCCTTGCGCTTCTTGGGGTCGCCGAGGATGTCGTTCGCCTCGGAGATCTCCTTGAAGCGCTCCTCCGCCTTGGTGTTGCCCTTGTTGGCGTCCGGGTGGAACTCGCGGGCGAGCTTCCGGTACGCCTTCTTGATCTCGGCCTCGGTGGCGTCCTTGGGGACGCCGAGGACCTTGTAGTAGTCCTTCTCGATGAAGTCCTTGGTGCTCATCCTCGACGCCCCTCCTCTCGGTCGGTCCCGTTGACGTCAGCCCTCTTCAGAGCTGTTGTCCTTCTTCTCCTCGGTCTCGGCGTCCTCGGCCTTGACCGTCTGCGCACCCGGCTGCGGTTCGGCGACGGCCACCCGGGCGGGGCGGATGGTGCGCTCGCCGATGCGATACCCCGGCTGGAGGATCGCCACGCAGGTCGTCTCGGTGACGTCCGGTGCGTAACTGTGCATCAGGGCCTCGTGGATCGTCGGGTCGAAGGGCTCGCCCTCCTTGCCGAACTGCTGCAGACCCATCTTCGCCGCGACGGTCTCCAGCGACTCACCGACGGACTTGAATCCGCCGACGAACTCGCCGTGGTCCCGGGCGCGGCCGATGTCGTCGAGCACGGGCAGGAGTTCGGTCAGGAGGTTCGCGACGGCGATCTCCTTGACCGTGATCCGGTCCCGCTCCACGCGGCGGCGGTAGTTCTGGAACTCGGCCTGGAGCCGCTGGAGGTCCGCGGTGCGCTCCTCGAGCGCCTTGCGCACCTGGTCCAGCTGGGCCGTCAGACCGGCGATCTGTGCGTTTGCGTCCCCGGCCGGGGCCGCCCCCTCACCCTCGGGCGAGGCGGCGGTCTTCGGCTCGGCGTCGTCGGGGGTCGCGCCGGAGGGGACGTCGGGCTTCTCCTCGAAGCCCGGGGTCTCCTCCGTCACGCGGCACCGTCCTTACGGTCCTCGTCGACGATCTCGGCGTCGACGACGTCGTCGTCGGCCTTGGGGGCCTCGGTGCCCGCGCCACCGGCGGCCTGAGCGGCCTGGGCGTCGGCGTACATGGCCTGGCCGACCTTCTGGGAGACCGCGGCGACCTTCTCGGTGGCCGTGCGGATCTCGGCGGTGTCCTCGCCCTTGAGCGCGGTCTTCAGCTCCTCGACGGCGGACTCGACCTCGGTCTTGACCTCGCCGGGGACCTTGTCCTCGTTGTCCTTGAGGAACTTCTCCGTCTGGTAGACGAGCTGCTCGCCCTGGTTGCGGGTCTCGGCGGCCTCGCGGCGGCGGTGGTCCTCGTCCGCGTACTGCTCGGCCTCCTGGCGCATCCGGTCGACCTCGTCCTTCGGCAGCGAGGAGCCGCCGGTGACGGTCATCTTCTGCTCCTTGCCCGTGCCCAGGTCCTTGGCGGTCACGTGCATGATGCCGTTGGCGTCGATGTCGAAGGACACCTCGATCTGCGGGACGCCGCGGGGCGCCGGCGGCAGACCGGTCAGCTCGAACATCCCGAGCTTCTTGTTGTACGCCGCGATCTCGCGCTCGCCCTGGTAGACCTGGATCTGCACGGACGGCTGGTTGTCCTCGGCCGTGGTGAAGATCTCGGACCGCTTGGTCGGGATCGTGGTGTTGCGCTCGATGAGCTTGGTCATGATGCCGCCCTTGGTCTCGATGCCGAGGGACAGCGGGGTCACGTCGAGGAGCAGGACGTCCTTGACCTCACCCTTGAGGACACCGGCCTGGAGGGACGCGCCGATGGCGACGACCTCGTCCGGGTTGACGCCCTTGTTGGCGTCCTTGCCGCCGGTCAGCTCCTTGACGAGCTCGGCGACGGCGGGCATGCGGGTGGAGCCACCGACGAGGACGACGTGGTCGATCTCGTTGATGGAGATGCCGGCGTCCTTGATGACGTTGTGGAACGGCGTCTTGCAGCGCTCCAGGAGGTCCGCGGTCAGCTGCTGGAACTGGGCGCGGGTGAGCTTCTCGTCGAGGTGCAGGGGGCCCTCGGCGGAGGCGGTGATGTAGGGCAGGTTGATCGAGGTCTCGGTGGACGAGGACAGCTCGATCTTCGCCTTCTCGGCGGCCTCGCGCAGACGCTGCAGCGCCATCTTGTCCTTGGCGAGGTCCACGCCGTGGCCCGACTTGAACTGCTGGACCAGGTAGTCGACGACGCGCTGGTCCCAGTCGTCACCACCGAGGTGGTTGTCGCCGTTGGTGGCCTTCACCTCGACGACGCCGTCGCCGATCTCCAGGAGGGACACGTCGAAGGTGCCGCCACCGAGGTCGAAGACGAGGATCGTCTGGTCGTCCTTGTCGAGGCCGTAGGCGAGCGCGGCCGCGGTGGGCTCGTTGACGATACGAAGGACGTTGAGACCGGCGATCTCACCGGCTTCCTTCGTCGCCTGGCGCTCGGAGTCGTTGAAGTACGCCGGGACGGTGATGACCGCGTCGGTCACCTTCTCGCCCAGGTAGGCCTCGGCGTCCCGCTTCAGCTTCTGGAGGATGAACGCCGAGATCTGCTGCGGGTTGAAGGGCTTCCCGTCGAGCTCGATCTTCCAGTCGGTGCCCATGTGGCGCTTCACGGACCGGATGGTCCGGTCCACGTTGGTGACCGCCTGGCGCTTGGCCACCTCGCCGACGAGCACTTCGCCGTTCTTCGCGAAGGCGACGACGGACGGCGTGGTCCTGGCACCCTCGGCGTTGGTGATGACGGTGGGCTCGCCGCCTTCGAGAACGCTGACGACGGAGTTAGTCGTGCCCAGGTCGATGCCGACCGCACGTGCCATGGTTGATTCCTCCAGCTGACTTGAGTGGAACGGACTCAAGTGTGCATGACGCCCGCGGATGGGTCAACAGACCTGAGTCTGTGAGGCTCAACTCTTATCCGTTCCTTACACGCAATGGGGCTCTGACCTGCGGCGATACCGGTCGAGGAGTCCCGGAGGACTTCACCCGCAGCAGGGCGAGTACGACGACCAGGGCGCCCGAGGCCACCCACAGCGCCCCCGTTCCGCCCACCCATCCGAGATGCTCCAGCACCCCGACGAGCACCCCGGCGAAGGCCCCGAGCCCGAGCAGCACCACCGTCCCCTGCGGGGTCAGCCCGAGCCTGCGCAGCCGGTGCCCGAGATGGTCGGGCCCGCGCCGCCCGGCCAGCCGCCGGGAGACGACGACCAGAAGGACGTCGGCGACGGCGACGGCGTTGAGCGCGAACAGCACGCCCGCGCTGGAGGCCGCCTCGTGCCCGGTCCGCGCCACCACGCCGGCCGCCGCGAGCACGAACCCGGCGAACAGCGCCCCACCCGAACCGAGCCCCACGCGCGCGGGCGGCCAGTTGTGCATGAGGAACCCGGTCAGCGCGGCCGCCAGCACGCTCAGCAGCACCGCGAGCCCGTCCATCACCTCGGCCGCCACGCAGGCGCCCACCCCGAAGGCGGCGACGACCCCGACGGTCCCGGCGAGTCCGTCGGCATGGTCGAGTGCCCGGAACCCCAGGGCCACGAACACGATCCAGCCCACGGCGAGCACCCCACCGACGACGCCGGTCTCCTCGTACGGCACCACGCAGGCCGCCGCCACGGCCGTACCGACGCAGAGCACGCGCGCGCGGACGCGCCACAGGTCGGCGGCGAGGCCGAGGGCGGCGACAGTGCCGGCCGCGACGAGGAGTTCCCCGCCGCCCGGGGGCGCGACGTGCGTCCGCTCCCCCGCGGCCACGACGGCGCAGGTCGCGAGCACCACGGCGACGCCCCCGGAGAGCGGCACCTTGCGCTGCTGCCGGCGGCGGTCGACGAGACCGAGGCGCAGCGCGGGGGCGCGGAGTACGGCCGCCAGGACGGCGGTCAGCAGCAGGGCGGTCGTGGCGGCGGCGATCCCATAGAGCACGCGTCTTAAAGTAGTCACGAATGTACCAATTTGGTACGAATAACACGTTCGGATTGCCACACACTCGCCATCGGCCCTTAAGGCAACCCTCAGCGACACAGATCACCGCAGTGCTGGCTACAGTGCGGACGACGATGCGGGTACCCTCAAGAGGACTGCATAAGTTACCGCTTAGTAATCTCGCCCCGCCCAGGCCCGAGGAGCCCCCGACATGCAACTCGCAGCGATCATCGTGTCGCTGGTCCTGACCGTGGTCGGCGCCGCACTCTTCGCACGCGTCATCGCGCAGTTCGTCCGCTTCTTCATGCTCGGACAGCCGCTGCCGGCCGGTGCCCGGACCGACAACCCGTACCAGCGCAGCGTGACCCTGGTGAAGGAGTTCCTGGGCCACACGCGCATGAACCGCTGGGGCATCGTGGGCTTCGCCCACTGGTTCGTCGCCATCGGCTTCCTGACGCTGATCCCGATCCTGGGCCAGGCCCTCGGCCAGCTCTTCCAGGCCGACTTCCAGCTGCCGATCATCGGCGGCTGGCTGCCCTGGGAGATGTACGTCGAGTTCATCACCGTCATGACCACGGTGGGCATCGCGATCCTCATCCCGATCCGGCTGCTGAACCTGCCCTCCAGGGCGGGCCGCAAGTCCCGCTTCGCCGGCTCCACCGCCTGGCAGGCGTACTTCGTCGAGTACGTCATCCTCACCATCGGCACCGTGATCTACATCCTGCGCGGCCTGGAGGGCGCGCTGCATCACGTGGAGCACTACGAGGCCGCGTACTTCGCCTCGTACCCGCTGGTCGCCGCCCTGCGCGACCTCGACGTCTCCACGCTGCAGAACCTGGTCTACCTGTTCGCCGGGATCAAGGTCAGCGTCTCCTTCATCTGGATGATCGTCGTCTCGCTCAACGCCGACATGAGCGTCGCCTGGCACCGCTTCCTCGCCTTCCCGAACATCTGGTTCAAGCGCGACGCCGACGGCCGCACCGCCCTCGGCGCGCTTCAGCCGATGACCTCGGGCGGCAAGCCGATCGACTTCACCGACCCCGGTGACGACGACGTCTTCGGCGTCAGCCAGGTCGAGCAGTTCTCCTGGAAGGGCCTGCTCGACTTCTCCACCTGCACCGAGTGCGGCCGCTGCCAGTCGCAGTGCCCGGCCTGGAACACGGGCAAGCCGCTCTCCCCGAAGCTGCTGATCATGTCGCTGCGCGACCACTCGCACGCCAAGGCGCCCTACCTGCTCGCGGGTGGCGGCAAGACCATGGAGGGCGAGGAGAAGGCGTCCGAGGAGCAGCTCAAGGACGTCCCCGCCGCCGCTCTCGCCGAGGCCGAGCGCCCGCTGATCGGCACCGTGGAGGAGAACGGCGTCATCGACCCGGACGTCCTGTGGTCCTGCACCACCTGCGGCGCCTGTGTCGAGCAGTGCCCGGTCGACATCGAGCACGTCGACCACATCGTCGACATGCGCCGCTACCAGGTGATGATCGAGTCCGCGTTCCCGTCCGAGGCGGGCACGATGCTCAAGAACCTGGAGAAGAAGGGCAACCCCTGGGGCCTGGCCAAGAAGCAGCGCCTGGAGTGGACGAAGGAAGTCGACTTCGAGGTGCCGGTCGTCGGCAAGGACATCGAGGACCTCTCCGAGGTCGAGTACCTCTACTGGGTCGGCTGCGCCGGCGCCCTGGAGGACCGCGCCAAGAAGACCACCAAGGCCTTCGCCGAGCTGCTGCACATGGCGGGCGTCAAGTTCGCGATCATGGGCGGCGACGAGAAGTGCACCGGTGACTCCGCCCGCCGCCTCGGCAACGAGCCCCTGTTCCAGGAGCTCGGCATGGAGAACGTGGCCGCGCTGAACATGGCGTTCGGCGAGGACGACGAGGACCCGGAGACGAAGAAGCCGAAGTCGGCGAAGAAGATCGTCGCCACCTGCCCGCACTGCCTCAACACGCTCGGCAACGAGTACCCGCAGCTCGGCGGCGACTACGAGGTCATCCACCACACCCAGCTGCTCCAGCACCTGGTGGACGAGGGCAAGCTGGTCCCGGTCACCCCGGTCGAGGGCATCATCACCTACCACGACCCCTGCTACCTGGGCCGCCACAACAAGATCTACACGCCCCCGCGCGAGATCATCGCCAACGTCCCCGGCCTCCGGAACGAGGAGATGCATCGCCACAAGGAGCGCGGCTTCTGCTGTGGCGCCGGTGGCGCGCGGATGTGGATGGAGGAGCGGATCGGCAAGCGCATCAACAACGAGCGCGTCGACGAGGCTCTGTCGTTGAACCCCGACATCGTCTCCACCGCCTGCCCGTTCTGCCTGGTCATGCTCACCGACTCGGTGAACGGCAAGAAGAACGAGGGCAAGGCCAAGGAGTCCATCACCGTCGTCGACGTCGCCCAGCTGCTGCTGGAGTCGGTCAAGACCCCGGTGGACCCCGAGGACGCCGCGGAGACCGAGAGCGAGCCGGAGCCCGAGCCGGTCAAGTAGCACTCGTGGTCGGTACGGCCGTACGACGCCCCCTGTCCGAGGAATCGGCAGGGGGCGTCGCCGTGTGCCGGCGCGCGCCGCAGATGACGAAGGTGACGCTGATCAGCAGCGCCCAGGAGACCCACTTGCCGACCGCGACCGGCTGCCAGCCGTCGAGCTGGTCCGGATAGGTCCAGGCGCCCAGATACGTCGCCACGTTCTCCGCCAGCCACAGGAAGAACCCGATCAGCGCGAAGGACAGCGCCAGCGGCATCCGGTACCGGTGGGCGCCGATCGTGTAGTGCACCCAGGTGCCCGCGGTCGCCGCCAGCAGCAGCGCGGCGAGCGGCCAGCGCAGGTCGGGTATCCAGTGGTGGGTGAGGAAGTTGGCGTACAGCAGCACGGCGACCGCGGCGGTGGCGCGGGGCCGGTAGCCGCTCAGCGACAGCCGCAGCAGCCGCCAGGCACGGCACACGTAGCTGCCGACCGCCGCGTACATGAACCCGCCGTACAGCGGCACCCCGGCGAGCTTCGCTACCCCCGGCTCGGGGTAACTCCAGGAGCCGACGTGCACCTTCACCATCTCGAAGGCGAGGCCGAGCAGATGGCAGAACGCCACGACCGCCACCTCACGCCGCGTCTCCCAGCCCACCAGGAACCCCACGCCGGTCAGCAGGACGCCGTACGCCAGCAGCAGGTCGTAGCGCGCGACCGGCAGCGGCGGCAGCAGGGTCGAGGCCGCCATGCCGGCGAGCAGGGCGACGGCGAAGGCGCAGCAGCGGGCCTGGAGCCAGGTGAAGCGGGCGAGTTGGCGGAGGGCATGCATGGTGCTGTAGATCGCCGCCGGGGCGGGGACGGTTCCAGCGGCGCCCTACATGGGCAGCGAATGCAGCCGCGCCCGCCCCGCCGGCCATACGGCGCCCTCGACGAGCGGCAGCCACATCGTGTGCAGCGGATGGTCGACGACGGCGTCCCCCGGCTGCTCCACCCGCATGCCGTCCGGCGCCTCCCGCCAGCCCAGCCGCCGGTACAGCGGCATCCGGTCCGGCAGGCAGAACAGCAGCCCGAACTCCGCTTCGGTGCCCCGGGCATGGGCGACGGCGGCCTCCACCACCAGCCGCGCCAGCCCCTGGCCCCGCAGGTCCGGCGCGACGACCACCCCGCCGAGGCCCGCCACCGGGAACCGCCTCGCGCCGGCCGACACCGTGGCGTCCACCAGCCCCGCGTGCGCCACCAGCCGCCCCTGGTGCCGGACGCCGAAGTGCACGTCCTTGTCCCGGGACCGCACCCCGAACGCGGCCACCTCGAAGGGGTCGTCGACACCGCCGGTGATCTCGTCGAGGTCGGCCTTCGTGTACTGGGGGAGCCGGATGGCCGCGTACGTCATGACGATCATCGTTTCACCGCGGGTGCTCCCCGGTGCACAGCCCCCTCAGCCACTCCGCGCACGCCGCGTCCGCCGCCGGGAGGCTGGTGCCGGGGAAGAGGCGGGTCCAGGCCCGGGTGGGGGCGAGGGCGCCCAGGCGGGTGGCCAGGGTCAGGGCGCGGCGCAGTTCCGGCAGCGTACGGCCGTTCCCGGTCCAGGGTTCGAGGTAGGCGTCGCGGAGCCTGGGCAGCGCCTCGGGGCCGTACCGCTCGCGGACCCGGCGGGCGGGGACGGTGAAACTGCAGAAGGGGTGGGAGATGTTGGCGTCGCCCCAGTCGAAGAAGGTGAAGCGGCCGGGCCCGGGGTGGAAGAGCTGACCGTCGTGCAGGTCGCAGTGGTCGAGGGAGTCGGGGATTCCGGTGTCGGCGAGTTCCGCGCACCAGTCCAGGAGGCGGGGGCGGAGGGCCCGCAGCCGGGACCGGTCCGCCGGTTCCAGGGCGGTGTTCTGCGCCACCGCGCTGTCGAAGATCGCGGGGAGGGCCGCGGCGCGGGCGTCGGGCACCCCGAGACGGCTCATCTCGTCGACGTACGGGACCAGCGCGCGCTGCATCCGCGCGTACTGCCCCAGCGCCCCCTCCCAGGCCCGCACGTCGGCGGCACCGCGCTCCAGCGCGTCCCGGAAGACCTCACCGCCGTAGGGCAGCAGGGACCAGCCGCGTCCGGCGTCGACGGCGAGCGGCTCCAGCACCTGCTCGGGCACCCAGCCGGCCAGCGCGGCGGTGAGCGCGCCCTCGAAGGCGCTCGCGGGCGGGTTGGCCTTGAACCAGACGTCGGTCCCGTCCCGCACGCCGATGCGCACCAGCACCGACCACGGCCGCAGCCGCACGCTCCACCGCCCCGCCGGTCGCAGCCCGCGCGCGGCGAGCCGGGTCTCCGCCCAGCCGAGCGCGGCCTCCCGCCACTCCTGCCGCTCCCAGGGGGTCACGGTGTCCTGGTAGTTCCCTCGGTCCACGGTCATCGACGCCTCGTGCTGCATCGCCCCATCCGAACATCGCGGACCCCCGTCCCACCAGCGGTTTTCGCGTCCCCGCGGGCCACTGGGAGGATCATCGGACCGTAGGCATGGATGAGGTGGGGGAAACATGGGGCTCGTGGTGCTGCTGGGCGTGCTCGCGCTCGTGATCTTCGGGTGTGTGTGCGTGGTGTGGGCCGCCCGCGGCGGGCCGCGGTGGGTGCGGGGCGTGGCCGCGGTGACGACCGGGCTGGGCGAGGTCGTGCTGGTGCTGGCGAAGAGCAGCAAGGGGAGCAACCGCTCCAACTCCAGCTCCGGCGACGACGGGACCGACTGAACCGGCGGTGACTGAGCCGGCGGTGACTGAGCCGACCGGTGACTGAGCCGACGGATGACTCAGGCGACCGACGAGTGACCGAGCCGACCTGTTCCACCCCTTAACCCCGCCGTCGAACACGTGCATCATTGCGAGGTCGTTGTCGATGATGCTGACGAGGTGAGCGGTGCGCGTGCGAAGAGCCGGGACGGGGACGGCGGTTCTCTGCGGTGTGCTGCTGATCGCCTCCTGCGGCCCCACCCAGCACGCCGAGGGCTCCGACGCCACGGCCGGCGCCCCCGTGCGGGCCAACAGCGCGCCCGCCCTGCTGCCCGTGCCGAGCGGCGACGGCAGCAAGGTCGCCGACGACTTCAACGGCGACGGCCACCGCGACCTCGTCCTCAACGACCTCGTCAAGGCGGAGAGCCACACCGACGACCCCGGCATCGGCATCGTCTACGGCAGCGCGCGCGGACTGCGGCCGGGGGCGCGGCAGTTGGTGAGCGCGAAGCGGCAGGCGGTGGCCACCAAGGGCCAACTCCCCGCCGTCTTCGACGCGGAGGCCAGCTGCGATCTCGACAAGGACGGGTTCACCGACCTCGTCGTCTCCACCGACCCGCCCTTCGACGGGCAAGGGCAGCCGCCCGTCCCGCTCCAGGTCCTGTTCGGCTCCCCCGCCGGGCTGACCGGCAAGGCCGTCAAGCTCACCGTCCCCGCCAAGTCCCGCGCGGGCAACGACTGGGCGGACCAGCCGGTGTGCGGGGACTTCGACGGCGACGGCGACGAGGATCTCGTCCTGCACGCCTCGGGCGGCCGACTGAGCTTCCTCCAGGGCCCGTTCAGCCGGAAGGGCGCCCCGCGCAAGGCCGGTGCGCCGATCCCGTCCCCCGGTCAGGTGCCGGTCGGCCCGGCCGCCGACGTGAACCTCGACGGGTACGACGACCTCGTCGTCCGTACCGCCGAAGGCACCGCCGCGTCCGCCGTCGTCCTCGGCGGGCCCGCCGGTCCGACCCGTACCGGCGCCGGCCTCCCCACCGGCATCGACGTCGCCCTCGGCCGCTTCGGCGCGGGCCCGGCCTGGGACGCGGCGGTCGGCGCGATGGGCGGCACCGCCCTGCGCTACGACCTGCCCACCGCCGTACGCGGCACCCTCGCCTCCCCCGGCTCGATGCTCGACGCCGCGGACTTCGACGGGGACGGGCTGAGCGAACTCGTCTCCAGCGGCTCGCGGGTGAAGGTCTTCCGGGGCCGCACGAAGGGACTGTCCGCGTCGGCCATGGTCACCGTCGCACCGAAGGCCGTCGGGACGACACGGGTCGTCGGCGTCGGCGACTTCGACGGGGACGGCCGGGCGGACCTCGCGGTACGCACCTACCGGGGCGAGACGAAGGACAGCGTCGCGGTGTTCTCCGGGACGAAGAAGGGCCTGGTGACGGCGGAGCCGACGGTCACCTTCTCGACGGCGGCGTTCCTCGGCTCCTGACGGCACACACGCCCCAGCTCGCACAAAAATTTACCGAACTCACGTACAACCCTTGCGTAGCGGCAGCGGTCTCCTGATCGCCGACCGCGCTGTGTGCCCGAGGTGAGCCGCCAACCGCTCCCCGGAGAACGCGTGCGGTCCCCCACCCCAGCCACGGGAGAAGCCCTCCATGCGCAGAAGCACCGCCGCCGCCCTCACCACCACCCTGCTGGCGACCGGCCTCACCCCGCTGTTCCTCGCCGCCCCGGCCTCCGCCGCGGTCGCCAAGCACTACGACGACTTCAACGGCGACGGCTACCGCGACCTGGCCTACAGCAACTACTACAGCGGCATCTCCGGCGACGACGGCTGGAACGGCGGCGCCGTCACCGTCGTCTACGGCAAGGCGAGCGGCCTCGACACCGCGCACACCCAGGTCGTCCACCAGGACAGCCCCGGCATCCCCGGCACCGGCGAGGAGGACGACTACTTCGGCGAGTCGCTCAGCAGCGCCGACCTCAACAAGGACGGCTACGCGGACCTGGTCGTCGGCAACGGCACCGAGCACGTGGGCAGCGCGAAGTACCGCGGCACGGTCACCGTCGTCTGGGGCTCCCGCACCGGCCTGTCCGGCGGCACCAGCCTCGCCCCCAAGTCGGGCGCGAACGGCTCGCAGTCCCACTTCGGCAGCGAGCTCGCCACCGGCGACTTCAACGGCGACGGCTCACCCGACCTGGTGGTGATCGGCGGCGGCGAGGCATGGCTGTACCGGGGCCCGTTCACCAAGTCCGGTACGACGGGCAGCGTCACCAAGATCGACAAGGAGGGCGCGGGCTGGTACTCGTACGGCCTGGCCGCCGGCAAGGTCAACGGGGACGGCAAGACAGACCTGGTCATCCTCGGCACCCAGTTCACCGGCCAGACCGAGGCCGATCGCGTCTGGTACCTCAAGGGCGCCTCGTCCGGACTGACTTCGGGCGCCTCGAAGACGTACGCGAGCCAGCCCTGGGGCGCCGCGATCGGCGACTTCGACAAGAACGGCTACGGCGACATCGCGGTCGGGCTGCCCGACAACAACGACGGCAAGGGCATCGTCAGCGTCTGGCGCGGCACGTCGTCGGGGCCGAGCGGCTCGATGACGTACAACCAGGCCTCCTCCGGCGTCTCCGGCAGCCCCGAGGCGGGCGACAACTTCGGCTACTCCGTCTCGGCCGGCGACACCAACGGCGACGGCTACGCGGACCTCGCGGTCGGCGTCCCGCAGGAGGACGTCGACGGCAAGGAGGACCAGGGCGGCGTCACCGTCTTCCGCGGCGGCTCCGGCGGCCTGACCGGCACCCGCTCCACCTGGATCCCGCAGACGGTCCTCGGCCCGGCCGACTCCTACGCCTCGTTCGGCTCCGCGGTCCGCCTGCGCGACCTCGACCGCGACGGCAAGGCGGACCTGACGGTCGGCGCGAACGGCGACGGCCTGCTCATGCGCGGCACCGGCACCATCCCGACCGCGACGGGCTCCGTCCACCTGCCGGAGTACGGCGGCGGCTTCCTCGACTGACTCTTCCCCCCCTTTTTTCTTCACTGGAGCACCTGTATGCGCCCCCTCAGAACCGCCCTGGCGGCCGCCACCGCCGCCGCCCTGACCGGCGGTCTGCTCACCCTCGCGTCCGCCACGACCGCCGCCGCGGCCCCCTCCGGCCTCACCGGTGACTTCAACGGCGACGGCTACCGCGATGTGGCCGTCGCCGCCCCCATCGCCAAGGTCAGCGGCAAGACCGGCGCGGGCTACGTCGCCGTCGTCTACGGCACCAAGAGCGGCCTCGACACGAGCAAGCGCCAGATCATCAGCCAGGCCACGGACGGCATCCCGGGCACCCCGGAGGCGTCCGACTACTTCGGCGACCGCCTGACCTCGGGCGACTTCGACGGCGACGGCTACACCGACCTCGTCGTCGGTGTGCACAGCGAGCGGATCGGCACCACCGACTCCTTCGGCGCGCTGACCGTGCTGTGGGGCGGCGCGACCGGCATCAAGTCGGGCACCGACATCTCCTCCCCGCTGCCGCGGTACCGCAACGAGCTGGGCTGGGTCCTCGCGGCCGGCGACTTCGACGGCGACGGCCACACCGACCTCGCCGCCGGCAACAACGCCGCCCCGTCCCTGAACATCTTCAAGGGCCCCATCTCCCGCACGGGCAAGGCGAGTTCCCTGGTCGGCGTCGACACCGTCGACCAGACCACGATCTACCCCGACGGCCTGATCGCGGGCGAGGTCAACGGCGACGGGAAGACGGACCTGCTGGTCATGGGCCAGGAGGAGACCAGCGGCGGCGAGTACCGCACCCGCAGCGTCCTCTACACGGGCGACGCCACCACCACCGTCAAGGCCGGCAAGAAGCTCGCGGGCGGCTACGCGGGCGTCATCGCCGACGTGAACAAGGACGGCTACGGCGACATCGTCACCGGCAACTTCATGGAGAAGTCCACGACCGAGCCGAACGGCGGCCTGGGCGGCGCGGTGACGGTGACGTACGGCGCGGCCGGCGGTCTGTCCACCCGCACCCCGGTGAAGTTCACCCAGGATTCGGCGGGCGTGCCGGACACGGCCGAGAAGAACGACTTCTTCGGCTGGAGCCTGTCGGCCGGTGACGTCAACGGCGACGGGTTCCCGGACATCGCGGTCGGCGCCCCGCAGGAGACCATCGGCTCGGCGAGGCACGCGGGCACGGTCACGATCCTGCGCGGCTCGTCCACCGGCCTGACCGGCACGGGTGCGAAGTCCTGGTCCCAGAACACCACGAACGTCCCCGGCACGGCCGAGTCCGACGACCAGTTCGGGTACGCGGTCCGGCTCACGGACATCGACAACAACGGCCGCACCGAACTGGTCGCCTCCGCGTCCAGCGAGAACAGCGGCGACGGCGCGGTCTGGTTCCTGAAGTCCACCACGTCCGGCATCACCGGCACCGGCTCGAAGTCCTTCAGCGGCACCACCCTGGGCGGGCCCGCGGGCGACTCCTACTTCGGCGACGTACTGGAGGGCTGAGCGATGCGCATCCGCACGGCGACGACGATCGCCGCCCTCCTGACGGCGGGCCTGTCCCTGAGCTCCCCCGCCTCCGCGGCCTCCGCGAAGTACGGGGACGACTTCAACGGGGACGGGTACCGCGACTACGCGGCGAGCGCGGGCGGGAACACCAAGGGCGGCGGCGTCCTGATCACCTTCGGCACGGCGACCGGCCCGGGCACGAAGACCCAGTTCGTCAGCCAGTCCAGCGCCGGTGTCCCCGGCAGCGACGAGACCGACGACATGTTCGGCGCGTTCCGTGCCGCCGCCGACTTCAACGCCGACGGCTACGGCGACCTCGCGGTCGGCGCCCCCGGCGAGAACGTCGACGGCCGTGCCGACCAGGGCGCGGTCACCATCCTGTGGGGCAGCGCGAACGGCCTGTCGGGCGGTACGGCGATCCCGGCCAAGGCGAAGGAGTCGTACGCCTATACGGGCCGGGACCTGGCCGTCGGCGACTTCAACGGCGACGGCCGCAAGGACCTGGCGGTCGTCGCGGGCGGCAAGGCGTACGTCTACCGCGGCGCGATCAACCGCACGGGCGTGCACGGCACGGTCTCCACCCTCGACAAGTCCGGGTCCGCCTTCTCGGCCACGGCCGTGATCGCGGGCAAGGTGAACGGCGACGCCAAGACCGACCTCGTCGTGATCGGCGACGGCGTCAACCCCGAGGAGATCTGGTCGGAGGCCTGGTTCGTCAAGGGCGGCAGCACCCTCTCCTCCGGCAAGACGCTGCGCCTGGAGTCCCAGTCGGGCGGCGGGGGCAGCGCGGACCGCGGCGGCGACGGCGTCATCGCCGACTTCGACCACGACGGCTACGGCGACATCGCCATCGGCACGTCCCTGTACGGCGGCTACAAGGGCCGGGTGTCCGTCTGGTACGGCTCGTCGTCCGGCCCCGGCACGTCCGCCCGGATCACCCAGAACACCAGCGGAGTGGCGGGCACGGCGGAGGCGTACGACCACTTCGGCGACAGCGTCTCGGCCGGTGACGTCAACGGCGACGGCTACCAGGACCTCGCGGTCGGCGCGCCCGGCGAGAAGATCGACGGCAAGGAGTACGCGGGCACGGTCCACGTCCTCTACGGCCGCGCGTCCGGCCTGACCGGCACGGGTTCCCAGGCGTTCGCCCGCAACTCGGCGGGAATTCCGGGTGCGTTGGAGTCGGACGACTTCTTCGGCGCCACGGTCCGCCTGCGCGACACCGACCGCGACGGCCACGCGGACCTGTTCGTGACCGGTCAGGTGGGCTCGCTGCGGCTGCCGGGCACCGCGTCGGGCGTGACGACGGCGGGCGTGACGGCGGTCTCCGCGGACGGCGTGATCAACGGAATGCCCCAGTAGCCGGCTCACCGGGGAATCTCCGTGACCTTCAGGGATTCCCCGTAAGGGATGTCACAGCTCGGCAGCAAAGCCGGGCCCGAACGCTCGGGCCCGGCACGTGACTCTCCGGGACGAGGTACGTTCGAAGGCGTGGCTGGATTCAGGATCGGACGCGGCCGGGACAACGGCGCTCCTCACACGCGACCGCAACAACCTCCGTACGGGCAGCAGGCCCCGCAGGCTCCGCAGGGACCGTCGTACGGCGGCTACCCCGCGCCGCCGCAGCCGTACCCAGGGCAGCAGCAGGGCTACGGCGGCGGTCAGCGGGGCGGCGGGTACGACGAGCCGGAGTACTTCGGCGACGGCGGCTACGGCCCACAGCCCCACCACGGCGGCCCGGACCCGTTCGCGGCGAACCAGCCGGGCCACACCCAGGCCTTCCCGGTCGGGGAGGACCCGTACAACCAGGGCGGCACCTACCGCGCCGGCTCCACGCCCCCCGCGGGCCCCGTCGGCCCCCGCCTGCACTGGAAGGACCTGCTGAGGGGCATCGTCATGGCCCCCAACCAGACCTTCCTCCAGATGCGCGACTACACGATGTGGGTCCCGGCCCTCATCGTGACCTTCCTCTACGGCCTGCTGGCGGTCTTCGGCTTCGACGGCGCGAGGGAGGAAGCGATCAACGCGACCCTCTCGAACGCCGTACCCATCGTCCTGACGACGGCCGTCGCC
Organism: Streptomyces sp. NPDC057280; assembly: GCF_042668605.1. Lineage (NCBI taxonomy): Bacteria > Bacillati > Actinomycetota > Actinomycetes > Kitasatosporales > Streptomycetaceae > Streptomyces > Streptomyces sp. NPDC057280. The sequence continues at coordinate 13,275 of NZ_JBHUYR010000013.1, read as the reverse complement.
ATGGTCCTGTCGTCCTTCATCCTGGGCGTGGTCACCCACACCCTGGCCCGCCAGCTCGGCGGCGACGGCGCATGGCAGCCCACGGTGGGCCTGTCCATGCTGATCATGTCCCTGACCGACGCACCCCGTCTGGTCTTCGCCATGTTCTTCGGCGGCGACGCGACCTTCGTCCAGGCCCTCGGCTGGGCGACCTGGGTGGCCGCGGGCGCCCTCCTGACCCTGATGGTCTCCAAGTCCCACGACCTGCCGTGGCCGAAGGCGCTGGGCGCGTCGGCGATCCAGCTGATCGCGTTGCTGTCGATCGTGAAGCTGGGGACGTTCTAGGCGGCTACACCGCGAGCCGGGCCAGCACCGCCTCGAAGAGCTCGGTGAACGCCGACTCGCGGTGCAGGTCCACGGTCAGGGCGTTCATGTCACGCAGGATGTCGGCCAGCCCCGGGAGCTGGGCACGGATCTCCGTGTAGAGGTCCATGTCCTCCCGGAATCCCTGGAGGTTGGCCGACGACACGGACTTGAGCGCCTCGTCCAGCTCGGCGATCTGCTCCTCCCAGTACCGTACGTACCCGACCCGGTCCTGCGGCCGGTGGATCCGCGCGTCGGGCAGCACCACCGGGAACACCCGGTCCCGGAAGTCCCCGTGCCGGGCGACCTGCAGCAGCTCGAACAGACAGCTCTGCGACTTGAGGTAGGCGTCACTGATCACCAGGATCACGCACCGGCCCTCCCCGATACGCTCCATGAACCGCCCGATGGACGCCTTGTAACCGGCGTCCCGCCGGTCGCGCACCATGACGACACCGCGCTTCTGGAAGGCGGCGTCCAGTTCGTCGGCGAGGGCGTTGCTCTCCTCGCTCCAGGAGTACGACAGATAGACGTCTGCGGACTGCATCGACGACAGGGGCTCCGGTACCGCGAGCCGGAACCTCAGCGCCTCCAGCTCCATGTCCCCCCGCAACCCCCCGAACGCCGGATGGTCGAAGGGGATGGCGTACAACGTCAGCACGAGGTCGAACAGCGCGACGACATACCTGCTGTACCAGAAGTCGTCCTGGAACTCTCCGGGCAGCAGGCCACGCAGCTCGTCGGGAAGGACCGCCTCAGCGGCACCGGTGCGCAACAGCGGGGCGACACGGGGCGACCGGCCGGGGCGCATCCGCCGTGCCCGGATCAGCGCGGCGTCGGCGCCGAGCCGAGCGAACTCCCGTGCGTACGCGCGTGTCACGACCGCCAGCACGAAGTCGTCGTCCTGGACCTCGCCCACCTCCTCGAGGACCAGCACACCGGCATCCCGAAGATCGCGGGCGAGCTGCGCAGCCCACTCCGCGTCCTCGGGCAGACGGCTGACGTAGCACCGGGGCACCGCACGGTCGGCGCGGTAGCTCTTCACCCGTACCAGGCGCGTCTCGTACGCCCCGCGCAGCCGCGCAGCCGCGCGGTCGGTCCCGACGAGCCGGCTGTCCTCCTCGCCGAGCGCCACCGGCCCGTCGAGATCCGGCAGCGCGATGCGCTCCCCGCACCGGGAGCAGAACATCGTCCGCAGCCCGTCTCGCAGGACGCCGATCACCACGGTACGGTCCTGCCGGTGGCCGTTCCCGCAGACCACCGGCGGGAAGGGGGTCACGGTGACGTCGTGGCGCTCGTAGAGGAACCCTTCGAGGAGTCCCTGGAAGGCGTTCCGGCCGTACGGTGGAACCGCGTCGCTGTAATGAAGGACGAGCTCGATCTCGCCCTCCCGCTCCTGGAGGAGGCGCAGACCGCAGAGCTGGCCGCTGCCCATCTCGAACTGGGCCTGGTTCTGCCAGTAGTTGACGCGGGTGAACCGGCGGGTGTGGCCGAGCAGCACCACGAGCGCGGCGTAGACGTTCTCCACCCGGCCGCGGACGACGTAGGTCATGTCGTCGACGGTCTCGACGGCGTCGTACAGCGGCCTCTTCTGTTTGATCAGGCCGGGGAAGATCAGCAGGGTCTCCGCGCCGAGGGTCTCCCGGAAGCACAGGTTGTGCTCCAGGAACCGCGCCACCGCGGCATCGACGAGGACCTGCTTCTCGTCGGGCGCCAGCGTCTCCAGCTCGGCGAAGCGGTACTCACCGGCCAGCAGGAAGGCCTCGCTCATCGCGCCGAGTTCCTGCGGGTGCTTGTCGGCCTGGAGGAAGATCGAGGAGGCCAGGTCCACCAGCAGCTCAGGGGCCAGCAGGATCGCCTCAGCGCCGGCCGAGGTGCGGAGCACCGACACATAGCCGTGATTCTCCAGGTGTCCGACGGCGGTCATCATCTCGTCGTCGGTGAACCGCCAGCCGGCGTCCGTGACCTGGAGCTGCTGCCTCAGATCCGCCGACAGGACCAGGACCTCGCTGCGGTCGGGCCGTTCCTTCAGCGCCAGGACGTACTCCTTGATGCGCTTGAAGGTGACGGTGGTGACCGTCGTGGTCATCCGCTCCCACTGGATCTGGCCGCGTAACAGCTCCATCAGCTCGCCGACCCCGGCGCCGGTCGCGGCGCTGGTGCTGACGTATCCGCCGCTGATCCCCCGGCTCTGGCAGAACTGTTCGAGATCCGAGGACGGCAGGGCCGAACTGCCCCGGTCGTCGCGCGCGCCGACCAGGACGGTCGGCGGGAGAGTGCTTCCGCCGGACAGCTGCTGGAGCCAGAACTCCACGCCCTTCAATGGCTCCTGACGGTTGGTCGGGTCGAAGACCACGAGCGCGAGGTCGACGTTGTCGAGGAAGATCGCGTGCACGGGCCGGTAGACATGCTGCCCCGCGAGGTCCCACAGCACGGCCTCGCAGTCGGTGCCGTCCGCACGCTGTGTCCGTACGTCGTCGACGACCCAGAACTGCTGTCCGTGCGTCGACGCATGCTCCCGGAACTCGTCGTGCGCCAGCCGCCATCCGAGCCCGGTCTTGCCGACGCCGGAGTCGCCGACGAGAACGACCTTGGCGGTCATGTAGCGGACGGACTCGACCGGCGCCGGCTGGCCGAGGAGCTGGTCCAGGTCGTAGTCCCAGACGGAGAGGCCCGAGTGGTGGGTCCAGACGGCAAAACGGTGCTGGTCGGGGTGGAAGTCCAGGGCCGGGGCAGTGCGCCATTTCCAGTCGATGGGCTCGTCAAATTCCTCGTACCGGCTGCGGAGGGCGGCCTCGTCCGCTTCGTTGTGGCGAGGGAGTGCCACGACCGCGACGGTCGTCCAGTCGTCGGTGCGCCACAGCCGGACGGTCCCGTCGTCCGAGGCCGTCCCCATGAGCTTGCCGTCCGAGGAGAACACCACGTTCCAGACCCTGTCGGTGTGCCCTTCCAAGGTCGTGGAGCGCTGTTCCGGATCGTCGGTGGGGAAGGGTGACCGCAGCCCGACAGTGCCACGGTCCGTTCCGAAGGCGAGCAGCCCGGTGTGCACGGACCAGGCGAGGCAGGACACGTGGTCAGGGGCCTCCCACTCCGTCGGAGCGAGGGGGTGCGAAGTGCTGGAAGGCCCCGTCCTCCATGTTCGGACCGTGCGGTCAGCCGAGGAACTGGCCAGGCCCAGTCCGTCCGACATCCAGGCGAGGCCGGACACGAAGTCTCTGTGTCCCCCGAAGGTGTTCCGCAGCCGCCCGTCACGGACATCCCAGACTCGGACCGTCTGGTCGTACCCGCCGGACGCGAGCAGATGCCCGAAGCGGAAGTTCCCCCAGGCGACCTGGTAGAGGAATTCCCTGTTCGCCGCCAAATGCTGGGACGGCCTGCCCCCGTCGAGATCCCAGAGCCACACGCCGGCCTGGCCGCACGCACCGGCGATCCGAGTACCGTCCGGCGCCCAGGACACGTGGACCACGTCCACCCGGTCTGCGAGCCGGTCGGATGCGGGCACCTTGAAGACCGCGACGTCCGTGCCGCTCTCTGCGTCCACGACAAGGACGCGGTCCGGCGCGGCCGGCACAGCGACCACCGACCCGTCCGGCGACCACGCGACGAATCGCCCGCATTCCTCGTCCCGCGACCGGCCCAGACCCCGCGTGAGCCACACACCGTCGCTCGACGACACCCCGTACTCCGTCATACTCCCCCGCACGTGCCCCGAGCCCGTCCCCCACTGTGAAGAACCAGGTTAGAACCAACGGCACGTGCGGGCAGGCCAGTTCGCCCGTGCTACTGCACGTCGACGAAGTCGCCGGCCGCGCTGACCGCCGGGGTGGTCGAGGTGCCCGCGAAGGAGTAGCGGAAGTAGCCGTCGGTGGCGGCGGTGACGGTGGTCTTGAGGTTGCCCGTCGAGTCGGTCTTGATGGTCTTGACGGTCGTGTAGGTGCTGGAGCCCTTCTTCCGGAACTGCAGCTTGACCGACTGGCCCGCGTACCCGTGGTACAGGTTGTCCTCCCAGTTGGCCCGGGAGAGCTTGCCGGTGACGGTGAGGGTCTTGCCCTTCTTCACCGGTTCCGGCGATGCGTTGACCGTCAGCTTCGAGGCACGCTGCACATTGAAGGTGGTGGCCGCGTCACGGCGGATGTAGTCGAAGTCGTTGGCGGAGACGAGCGCACCGAGGTTCCAGGTGCCGGCCGCGGCGTTGTTGGCGAAGCCGGTCTCCGCCCGCGGGTCGAAGGTCAGCGTGCCCGAGCAGGTCGACGTGGTGGCGCTGACCGCGACGCAGGTGATGTCGCCGTCGTCGTACCAGATCGTCGCGAAGTTCGGGCCGGGTCCGTCGCCGCTGATGTAGGACGCCTTGGCGATGCCCGAGTTGTCGGTCGCGGTCACGGAGACCTTGGCGGTCACCGCGGTGGTGCCCACCACGACCGGCTTGCCGCCGTTGACGACGGCCTTGTCGATCGTGATGTTCCCGGCACCTACGTCGTCCGCCTGGGCGCTGGTGGCGCCGACCGCGGTGACGGCCAGCGCGAGGCTGGTGCCGAGCAGGGCAAGGCGCGTGGTTGCGCGCATGAACGTCCCCCCATGGAGTCCCTGGCCGGTCAGGATCGATCTGAACGGATCTGAATGGATCCGAATGGAGCTGAATTGATCTGACCGGAGCTGATCACAGGGGAGCGTACGGCGTTGGCCAAGGCCTCACCACGTTGTTATGTCAACGGCTTCGCCACAGCACTGTCACGAGGCCGGCCACAAGCCACCGAGGCCCCAGGCCTCAGGCGTCGAGCACCTGCCCGACCCGCTTGACCACCGGCGGTTCCACGCTCCACGGGAAGTTGATCCAGTCGTCGGTCCGCTTCCACACGTACTCGCACTTCACCAGCGACTGCGACTTCTCGTAGATCACGGCGGACCGCACCTCGGCGACATGGTCGAGGCAGAAGTCGTGCACCAGCTTGAGCGTCTTGCCGGTGTCGGCGACGTCGTCGGTGATCAGGATCTTCTTGTCGGAGAAGTCGATGGCGTTGGGGACGGGGGCGAGCATGACGGGCATTTCCAGGGTCGTCCCCACGCCCGTGTAGAACTCCACGTTGACCAGGTGGATGTTCTTGCAGTCGAGGGCGTAGGCGAGGCCCCCGGCGACGAAGACGCCGCCTCGCGCGATGCTGAGGACGATGTCCGGCGCGTAGCCGTCGTCGGCGATGGTCTGCGCGAGCTCGCGCACGGCGGTGCCGAAGCGCTCGTAGGTGAGGTTCTCCCGTACGGCTGCGTCGCTCATGCTCACACCTGCGTCCGATGGAAGTTGAGGAAGGAACGGGAGGCGGTGGGCCCGCGCTGCCCCTGGTACCGGGAGCCGTACCGCTCACTGCCGTACGGGAACTCGGCCGGCGAGGACAGCCGGAACATGCACAGCTGGCCGATCTTCATGCCGGGCCACAGCTTGATGGGGAGGGTGGCGAGGTTGGACAGCTCGAGGGTGACGTGCCCGCTGAAGCCGGGGTCGATGAACCCGGCGGTGGAGTGGGTGACGAGCCCGAGCCGCCCGAGGGAGCTCTTGCCCTCGAGCCGCGACGCGAGATCGTCGGGGAGCGTGATGACCTCGTAGGTCGAGGCGAGCACGAACTCCCCGGGGTGCAGGATGAACGGCTCGTCGCCCTCCGGCTCCACCAGTCGCGTCAGATCGGCCTGCTCGATGGAGGGGTCGATGTGCGGGTACCGGTGGTTCTCGAACACCCGGAAGTAGCGATCGAGGCGCACGTCGATGCTGGACGGCTGCACCATGGATTCGTCGTAGGGATCGATCCGTACCCGCCCGGCGTCGATCTCGGCCCGGATGTCCTTGTCTGAGAGAAGCACGTCCCGAGGATACGCAAGGCGCGCGGACCGATTCGAATCGGACACCGCGCGCCTGTGTCACTGCCGGGTGGCTGCTGCCGTGGTCAGTGCTTCTCCAAGGTCACCGGTACGACGCTACGGAGCCGCGCACACCGGGGACATCGGACCAGCCGGCCGGGGCCGAGCCGCTCGGCCTGCTGCATCGGGAACGAAGCGGTGCTGAACACGTGCCCATCGGCACAGCGGACGACGGTGCGTTCCATCAAGTCCCAGAGTCCCTTCCCCAAGAGCCCCGTCCGGCTGTTGCTCGCCGGACGACAAATGCCACATTACGGGATGGAAGGAACGACTCTCCAGGCGGCACTCCGACCACTCCCGGACCCTCTCCCACCTCTCCACCGTACGCCCCAACTCCGGCCCCCCGCAGCCCTGTCACACCCCCTTAACGCACTCAGACCCCGCGGCTTCAGCGCCGGGGGTCTGACATGAGGTACAGTGACGAGGCATTACGACACCGGTCGAACCGGCGTCTTACGCGGGTGTAGTTTAATGGTAGAACATCAGCTTCCCAAGCTGAGAGCGCGAGTTCGATTCTCGTCACCCGCTCCATGTGAAACCCCCAGGCCATGGGCCCGGGGGTTCTTTGTTGTCTAGACCAGTGCGCGGGGTGCGCACCACAAGCGCACCATTAGCTCTCGGCGGCCGCCTCGCTGTGGTGCGCGGGATGGTTCTTGTGGTGCTTCGCACGCTCGGCGCGGACCAGGTCGTCGAGTCCGGCGGCCACCTCGCGCTGTCGCTCCTCGTCGGAGTGCTGATAGATCAGCGCGGCTTTCTCAGAGGACTGCCCGGCGCGAACCATCGTGTCCTTGAGGGTCGCGCCCGAACGGGTCGAGAGGGTGTGCCCGGTGTGACGAAGGTCGTAGAGGCGGAAGCCGTCCGGGAGGCCAGCGGCCGTACGGGCGCGTCGCCACTTTCGGCCGAACGACGTGCGCCGGAAGGGCGCTCCCTTCTCCCCCACGAAGACGAGCCCGTCGGGTCCCTTCTCGGCGAACCAAGCGAGGTGCTGTTTCACCTCCTTGTGGAGGAACGGCGGGAGGACGACGACACGGACGCCCGCCTCGGACTTGGTCTCGCCGGGAACCCGCTTGCCGTTGGTCCGCTCAGGCTCAGCGACGCGGACTCGGATCACGAGGTTGTCGACGTCGACGTCCCGGCGGCGGAGGCCGGCCAGTTCCTCGGGACGCATCGGACCGTAGGCGCCGAGATAGACCATGAGGCGCCAGCGGATGCCAATCGCGTCGGCGAGAGCGTCGACCTGGGCGACGGTGGCGATACGACGTTCGGCGGCTGACTCCTTGCCCGCGCCCTTGATTCGGCACGGGTTGCGGCTGATCAGGTCGTCGTCGACCGCTGTCTCCAGGATGCCCTTGAGGAGGCGGTACGCCTTGGCGATCGTCGTCTTGGCTTTGGTCGTGCGGAGTCGCTCGGCGCGCCATTCGCGAACGCGCGGCGCGGTGATGTCATCCAGGTCGAGGTCACCGAAGGTCGGGAGGATGTGGAGCCGTAGGAGATCTTCGTAGAGGTCTACGGTGCGCACCGACAGCTCTCGTTCCTCGACCCACTTCTCGGCGTAGACGCGGAAGTTGACTGCCCCGGCATCCGGAGCGCGCCAGTCTCCCCGGGTAAGGTCCGCCTCCACCTGAGACAGCCAGACCTCCGCGTCCTTCTTGGTCTCGAACGTCTCCTCCGCGCGGATGCGCTCACCGTCAGGACCGAGGTAGGAAGCAGTCCAGCGGCCGGACCGGTACCGCCTCACCGCGCCGAAGCGGCGTCTTCTGCCTTTCTTGTTGGCCATTAGGCGGCCCTCCTAAGGGCGGTGCGCCGGAGCCTGATCGGCTCGACGGTGCGGGACTGGATGAACTCCTCGACCGCGCTCTCAGGGATACGGACATGCCGGCCGAGCTTCACGTACCGAATGCGTCGCTCCTCGATCAGCCGCCGAGGGAATCGGGCGCTCGTACCGAGCAGCTCGGCGACTTGGTCGACGGACAGGTAGCGGTCGGTCATGCGGTGGGCCCACCTTCCGTTCCGGGGGCAGGGTCGAGGGATGCGGAAAGCCAGGCCTCGGTGTCGGAGAGGCCGGTTCCGGCGAACACCCAGTGCGCGAGTACGTACGTGGTGTTGGTGGTGGGGTCGTTGGCGGGCGCGGCTTGTACGCGGCGCCATTCGGCGCGGGCATTGCGGAGGGCGCCGAGGGTGGTGGAGTAGCGGCGGGACTTGGTGGAGAAGTGGCCGCGGAAGCCGAGCATGTGAGCCCAGGCGCGTAGGCGGAGGTGTTCGAGGCTCTTACGGGCGCCGAGGGTCCAGGCAGTTCGGACCAGGCGGCGGGCGTGGTCGCTGATGTCGAGCTGGGCCAGTTCGGCAGCGAACTTCAGCGGGCGGTCGAGCGCTCCCGTCGCCGTCTCGGCACCCTTGGTCGCGTACTTGGCGATGTACGCGGCTACGGCTCGCTCGGTGAGCTCTTGGCCGTCGTTGAAGTCGGCGGATCGGATGGTGCGGATGTCGAGTTGGCTGCCGAAGGTGAAGGTGTGGGTGCGGCCGTCGATGGTCGGGCCGTCGACGCGGACCTTGGTCGCGGCGGCCCGGATGGCGTCGGTGAGCAGTTCGGCGGTGGCCCAGGGCGGGGGTGGGGTGTCTCCGCCTCCGGGGCCGTCGAGGCGGATGACTGCGTGGAAGTGGACGGCGCCGCGTTTCTGGTATTCGGCGACCTTGGCGAAGGAGACGCGGGCGTGGTCGCGGAGTCTGCGTTGTGAGAGGCCTGCGCGCTTGGCGACTTCTCGGCGCAGGTAGGTCGAGAAGCGGCGCCAGAGCTGTCCGGCGTGGGCGTTCCAGAGGACGGCGGCTTCGTAGTCGTAGGTGTCGGGGTTGAGTGGGGTGCCGAGTGTTTCGTCTTCCTGGTCGTGGTGGGTGCCGCAGCGGCAGGGGCGGCCGTCGGTGCGACGGTTGTGGACCGGGCCGAAGCCGGGGGCGGTGAAGGTGGCGAACACGCGTGGGTGAGCGCCGACTTGTTCGGGGGTGCCTTTGCCGCCGCGCAGTCCGGCGGTGATCAGGTGGAAGGTGTCGCGGCGGTAGACCTCGGCGCAGGCCGGGCAGCGGGTGGTGCGGCGGTTGTTGCAGCGGACGAGAAGTTGGCCGGCCGGAAGGTCGGTCGAGTTGAGGTGGTGGAGGACGGCGCCGATCTCGCCGGTGGTGGTGTCGATGTCGTACTCGGTGCGGTGGCCGTCGAGGCGGATGGGGTGGGTGCAGCCGCCGAGGGTGGAGAGTTGGCGGAGGGTACCGGGGAGCGTGCCCTGTGCGGCCAGGTTCGCGAGTTCCGGGAGTGGGGCCGGAGTGGTGCGGGTGAAGATGGCGTTTCTCCTTCTGGCTGACTCGGTCGGGAGGAACAGGCCCCGGGGCGGCGTGATGCTTGGTCGAGCGACGCCGCCCCGGAGGTCAGGGGCTCAGCGCCGGTGCTGGTCGCGGAGCATCGAGCGCAGGACGACGGCGGCCACGGCTACGGAGATGGCCGTGACGGCGACGGCGGCCAGGAGCGCGGTGAGGACGACTCCGCCGACGACCAGGGCCGCGATCGTCTTGTGGTCGATGGAGACCGCCGGGAGCGAGCGCTGGACCGGCACGGGTGCCGGGTCGGTGGGTGCGTGGGTGTGTGCGGGCGGCGGGGTCGGGTTGTCGGGGTACTTGGGCAGCAGCACGGTCGATCTCTCCTCATCTACTCGTCTAGGTATGTGAGCGGTTTATGACGTCGACGCCGGTGCGCGTGCCGGACTCGATGGCGGGGGCGAAGAAGGTCTGTGAGAGCCAGAAGCCGAAGAGGGCGATCAGTACGACGACCCAAGTGCGGACGCCGAGGAACTTGACCGCGCCCCAGGCGAAGAAGCCGAGGACGACGACGAGCGGCAGGCTGACGGTCACGGGGTGTGGGTCCTTTCAGCGGACGGGGCAGCGGTGGGTGCGGGCGGCCAGTTCGGCGGCGGCGCGGCTGTCGTAGTCGGTGGAGAAGCCGCAGCGCGGGGCGGTGCAGGCGGCGGTGTGCTTCTCACGACCCCGGCCGTCGTACGAGGTCGCGACCTGGACCGGGCCGATACGGACGACGTTGCGGAAGCGGCGTTTGGCAGTCATGAGCCTCTCCTTTCAGAGCTGGGCGGCGATGGCTTCGGCCATGGGCGCGGGTACGCCGAGGCGGGCGCGGAGGGTGGGGGTGTCGATGGGTGAGCCGGTGCGGGTGTGGTGGTCGGCAGCGACCTTGCGGGCGTGGTCGACGAGGGCGGCCGGGACGGTGACGGCGGGGCGTTCGGGCGTTGCCTCGATGGCGGGTTGGGCGAGGGGTGCGGAATCTGGGGCGTCTTGCTCGTCCTCGGTGGCCGTGTCCGGCTGCGGTGTGGTGTGGACGAGCAGCGTTCCGCCGAGGAAGGCGACCGCGGGCCAGCCCGCGACGAGGATGCGCAGCCAGGCCGGCACCTGGTTGAGGTCGAGGAGTCCGGCGGTGGCGATGTTCGCGCCGAGGGATGCGGCCAGTGCGATGACGAACCAGCACCAGGCCGCCGCTTTGGCCGTGCCGGACCGCAACCGTCGCCAGGCGGCGACGAGCAACAGGTCGACGCTGATCGGGTAGGCCCACGCCTTCCATCCGTCCTGCCCGGCCGCTGCGGCGATGTCGTGGAGGTGGGCGAAGGAGAGAGCTCCGGCGATGACGGCCTGGACCAGGACGGCGTCGACGCGGAGGGGCGGGCGAGCCATCAGGAGTCCGTGCCCGGGTAGCGGGTGCCGGAGTTGGGGTCGTAGTCGGGCGGGAAGAAGCCGGGCGGCGGCTCCGGCAGCGAGGCCGCCAACGACGGTCCGGCGACGTCGATGAACTCGCTGTCAGCGTCGAGGGAGGCGGCGTACAGGGCGAGTTGGCCGAGCATCACGACGGTGCGCACGAAGTCATCGCGGGCGGTGCTGCTCATCGGGACCTTCCTGTTTCGGGCATGGGAGGGGTAGGGACGTGGCGCGAGACGGTCACGCCGGCCGTGGGCGGGTGGAGGTCAGTCGGTCATCGGGTACGGCCGGAGGGCGGGAATCGGTGCTTCGACCGGCCGTACGGGCACGTCGGGCCGGAAGGGCTTGAGTGCCGCCAGGTCGGGCACCAGGTGTGCGGTGTCCTGGCAGATCTCGGCGGCGTCGCCGAGGGAGAGGTACGGCGTGCGGATGCGGGACCAGCCGCCGGAAGTGTCACCGGCGACGGCCAGGCCGGGGCGTTCGGGGGCGATGGCGCAGGCGGCCGCGACCGCTTCCGGGGCGATGTCGCCGAGGGCCATCTTGGCGGAGGCTTCGTCGTTGACGCGGTGGCAGACGCGGCCGGTCAGCTGGGCGCGCAGCATGGTGGCGCCCTTGCCGAGTTCGGCGCCGAAGCGCTGCCCGCAGACTTCCAAATAGATGCCGGCGGCGCGGCCGAGCTGGGCGAGGCGGATGAGTTGGGTGACCATCTCGTCCCGCCGTTCCTCGTCCTTGCGGGTGGCGACGAGGAAAAGTTCGGCTACCTCATCGACGAACAGCACGATGGGAGTGGGGCGTTCGGGCTCGGGCAGGCCCCAGATGTCCGAGGTGATCTCCTCGTCGGGGGTGCTGGGGGCGATGCCCTGCCGGGCCTTGATCAGGTCGTAGCGGTCCTCCATTTCCTGGACGAGTGCGGGCAGCAGTTCGGCGGCCTGTTCCGGGTCGGTGGCGAGTGCGGAGAGGCGGGGTGCGAAGGGCGCCAGTTCCACGCCGCGCTTGCAGTCGATGCCGACGAGGGCGACCGGTTGCGGGGCGAGGCCGGTGATCAGGTGGCGCAGGTACATGGACTTGCCGGACAGGGTGGCACCGAGGGTGAGTTGGTGAGGGATGGTGCGGTAGTCGCGTACGAAGGGGGTGGCGTCCTCGCGGAGCGCGACCGGGATACGCAGGTGGCCGCTGTCGACCTTGCGGGGCATCCGTACGCGGCGCAGGACGTCGTAGCCGACGAGCCTGAGTTCGACGACGCCGGGCTTGACGGTGGTGACGTAGACGGCGTGAACACCCCAGGCATGCCGCAGCCGTTCGGCGGAGGCGGCGACGTCGGCGGGTTCCTGGCCCGGGGCGAGCCGGAGCCGTATACGCAGACCCGTTGTGGTGGGCCGGATGAGGCCACGGCGGGGCGGGACGGGCCGTATCTCTCGGTTGGTGGTGGCCTTGACCGCGAGGACTCGCAGCCGCGACGGCGCGACGGTCAGGCCGCACGCTTCCATGACGGAGGCGTAGGAGCCGAGCAGCCGGGCGGTGGAGACGGGCAGGCCGACGGTGGACCAGTAGACGGCCGGGTGCTTGGCCCGGGCATAGGCGGCCCCGCCGCCGAGTGCGGCGACAGGACCACCCACCTCCAGGAGCGTTGCTATGTCGGTCATCAGGCAGCGGCCCCGCTCGCGGCAGCCGGGAAGGCGGCCGGGGTGACGGCGGCGGCGCGGTAGGCGATGCCGTGGCGCTGCTGGCCGTTGAAGACGCTCTCCCACGGCCGGGCAATGAGACCGGGCAGGGAGACAGGTGAGCCGAGGGCCAGCCCTTCCGAGATGCCGCCCTCGGGGATGGTGACCTTGATCAGCGACGATTCGCCGTCCTCGATGTAGACGACGCCGATGGTCATCAGCGGCTCACCGCTGACAGCGTCGGTGGCCCGCTCGCCAGTCTGACGGTCGCGGACCTTCGGCTCGGGGGCCTCGGTCAGCAGGATCGTCGCGGCAGCGGTCTCAACGCGAATGGTACGCAAGGCAGTTGTCCTATCTACTCGTCTATACATGATGCGTCCTGCGAACCCGATCTCCGGGTTCGCGTGGATCACTCTGCCACTTAACTTGCCCACTCGTCTATACGAGTATGCCTGTTGGGGCGTACGAGTTCGAAAAGCCGGCTCCGCGCATCGCCCGAACCCACGCGAACTCACCCGAACGAACCGTCCTCCCGGATGGCGAAGAGCTCGCAACCGTCGTGCTCAAAACGGGCTCGACCGTCGAACGCGGAGCCGGGATGAGTGCAGACTCCCCAGTCCCGCCCCAG
>NZ_JBHUYR010000012.1:0-248748 GCF_042668605.1 Streptomyces sp. NPDC057280 | reverse complement strand
GGAGAGACGAGACGACATCCACGAAGCCTTCCTCGGCATCGCCACCTGCCTCATCACACACCGCCACGTCCAACGCCTTTGTTAGGACCTCTAAGGGCTCGCAGAGGATCAACGGGTCGCTTCTCATGACGCCACTCGTTGTTGTGATACGAGCGGCTTCGACGAGGTGTGCAGTCAACTCGCCGTGAGATCCCGGGTGTTGTTCCCGCATCCGGACGACAGGCAGCGGCGGCGGGTGATGGGGGCCGAGGCTCGGCTCCTGTGGCATGGCGGTATCCCGGCAGCCGCGCGGGCGGGCCAGGGCAGCGAGGCGACGGTCCGCAGGTGTCCGTACGAGACCTACGACGTCGCCGCGAATACCGGCTGGGCCAGTGGCGACACCGATCACCGGTGGTGAGGGGCCCGAGGTTGGCGCGGCTACCCGGCCGCCCGTCTGCCGCTCACCGTGGAAGGCCTGCACATCACGGTCTGCCACCTGCCGCCGGGCACCACGAAGGGCACAAGATCCAGCGCCGGCTGCTCTCCCACCTTGTCCATGAACTGCCGTGGCCGCCCGCTGACCAGCCACGACGTCATCGTGAACAGCGTCGCGGCAACCACCACCCGCACCGGGCCAACGGCCCACGCCGGACTCGACCCGGGCACCTACACCACCGGCATCAAGATCACCGACAGCGGCATCGACGCCCTGCCCATGCACCGGCACGGTTTCCACGACGACCGGGCACTACGCCCTCCACCCCCGACCTCGCGACTCCGCAAGGACAGGCCGACCGCCCCCGACAGAGTCCTGGCCACCGTGCTCTACCTGCGCAAACTCGGCACCCGCGGCACACGTGCCCCGCTGGTCGGAGTCAACGGCAGCACCCTCACCAGGACCGTTCACCTAGTGCGGCCGAACCATTCCGCCCTCGACAGCCAAGTTCCGCGCGGCGGGTTCAGCCAGGTGGCGTGATCAGGCTCCTTCGGGGCATTCGGAAGCTACGTCAGGTCACATCAGGAGGTAGATCATGATCGCGCTCGGCATCATTCTTCTCATCGTCGGTTTCCTCACCGGCATATCGATCCTGTGGACCCTCGGGATCATCCTCGCCGTGGTCGGCGCCGCCTTCTGGGTCATGGGTTCCATGGGGCACGCGGTCGCCGGTCGACGCCACTATTGGTGACCGCACCGTTCACCGGTCGGCGCCCTCGCGCTGAGGCGGCGTGGCCTGCAGGGCCGGGCCTTGTGGGGCAGGGGTCCTTGAGACAGCGAAGGATCCTTGCCCCCGCAGGGCGAGGGCGGCCGTAGGTCTCAGCATGCGTAGCGCACCCGCAGCCACGGCACATCGGTACGGGAGGTCGGGCCCAATCGTCCTGCCATCCGGGCCACAGGACGACGGGGGAGAGGGTGAAGTGGGCTCGTTGTCACTGTTGGCGCTCCCACTCTGCTGGGCAAACGGTCGGGAGCGCGGCGCGACGGTTCGGACCCCGGCGGCGTCTACGACGACGGCCGGGCGGATTTCCCGCACGGCGTCTGCGTCGAGTCATTCGGCGATGACGAGGGTCGACTCCTCCTGGGTGTCGCACCTACAACTGCGCCCGCACAGGGGGCAGCTGCTGCCCCGGGACACCGAGGCCGCCCAGCTCTCCGCCTACGAACGCATCCGGGTCCCCGTGCGGCGATCGCCTCGACCGTCAGCCCGTGTTCCAGGCTCAGATCCATCGCGGCGTCGACCAGGGCGCTCCCACTCTGCTGCGCCTGCCGTCGGCGTCGGTCCTGTGCTGGGGTCCGCTTGGGACATCACACACAGTGAGACATGTGGTCCAGAGGGATGGAAGACAGGCAACGGCGCGTGCTCTCGCGCTGTGCCGACCCTGGGGTTGAACGGGTTGCCCGTCAGGGGCCGGCTGGGGTGACGGACGTGGATCGGCTCACCGGGCCAGCCCGCCTCGCCGCTCTAGGTGACTGTCGGCGGCCTCATGGATCTTTACCCCCGGGGCTCGACGAGCCGCTGTCGGGCCGCCGATAGGGTATGCGCATGTCTGTGAACATCCATCTCTACCTCGACATCGAGAACCTTGCCTCCGCCGAGGAAGCCGACACGGTGGGGGCGACAGTGGAAGAACTCTTCAAGGAGCACGGGATCGAGTCGTGGATGTATGTGGGTGTTTTCCATGACCCGCCCAAGGTTTTGACGAGCAGTGAGCACGGGCCGATCATCATCACCGGGTTCGGGAGATGGTCCGAGCAGTTCGAGTCCGACGTCACCACGGCGATCGGCGCCGTCGCGCCGAAGGCCCGCATCGACCTGAAGTGGGACTACCCGGACGAGCGGTGACAGGGCGTGGGGCGTCACCGGTGCGCGGAGTGCTGAACCGGCCGGGGCGGGGCGCGGAAGGCGCCCCGCCCCAACGCTGTGGCGGCGAGGAGCAGTTGGCCGGAAGTGAACCCAGGGATGTGCGTCGATCGGTCTGGACCATTGACCTGGACCCGTCATGACGGCACCCTGAAGCCCGTCGACGGACGCGTGGCTGAACGACCGTCACATACCTGAACCGACCTGGTAGATGACCCTCCCGCGTCCCGCGCACCGCCACCCCCCGGCTCACGACGAGGTGAACGCTCATGAGCACCACCCGAAGGAAGCTCCTCGGCTACGCACTCGGCGGCGCGGCCGCCTCGACCGTCGGTCTCGCCGCCGCTCCCGCACACGCCGCCTCCTGGCAGCTGAAGTGGTCACCGTCAGCGAGCGACGACGGACTCGGCGCCTTCGAGACCGTCGAGGACGACCGCGCCGGCTCCCACCCCTCCGGCGCCCCGCACATCTACACCACCGGCAACAACTGGCGCTTCACCATGCACACCGTCGACCGCGACACCTCCACCGACCGGCAGCGCCACGAGGTCACCGGCCTGCGCCTCGGCAGCGGCAGCAACTACCTCCGGTGGACCGAAGGCCAGTCGTGGCGCCTCACGTACTCGATGTACATACCGAGTTCCCTGAAGGCGACCACGACCTTCACCCACATCATGCAGATGAAACAGCCCGGCACCGGCTCCTCGCCCATCGTCGTGCAGTCGTTGCGCCGCGTGAACGGCGTGCAGACCATCGAACTCAAGCAATTCACCGACGACATCCTCGTCGGCCGTACCGAACTGGAACCCCTCCAGGACCGCTGGATCGACGTGGACTTCCAGATCAAGATCGGCAACGGATCGGCCGGCTCCCTGCGCTGGATCCTCAAGAACGGCTCGACCACCGTCATCGACAAGTCCCGCACCGGCATCGACACCTTCCTCGCCGACCGCGTGCGCCCCAAGTGGGGCATCTACCGCTCTCTGGGCGACACTTCGGGTTCCCTGCAGAACTGCTATCTGCAGCTCAGCAACCTGCGCGGCTACCAACTCGTATGACGGGCGGCGCGCTTCGGCGGCGAACGGATACGGAAAGGGATGGCAGGCGATCCCGATCCGGCCGTCTGCGAGGTCTCGATCGGCGTCGACTGCCTGGAGGAGGCCTGCGCCCCCGCGCTGCCGTCGGGTCGGATGCAGCGCTCCTCAGTACCACCGGTCTGTGACGAGGGGGTCGGCCAGTACCTCATCCGCGCGGTGGG
Source organism: Streptomyces sp. NPDC057280 (assembly GCF_042668605.1). Lineage (NCBI taxonomy): Bacteria > Bacillati > Actinomycetota > Actinomycetes > Kitasatosporales > Streptomycetaceae > Streptomyces > Streptomyces sp. NPDC057280. The sequence goes on along the minus strand of NZ_JBHUYR010000012.1, from coordinate 245,151 downwards.
GCCGTCCGGTGCGGGGGCCGGTCACCGTCCGGTGGCCAGCCAGACGGTCACAGCCGCGGTGGCGAGGAGCCCTATGTTGAGGCTGATGCGGCGGTCTTCGCCGGTCAGGTGCACGGCGATCGCGCCGATCTGGAGCAGCACGAAGCCGGCGGCCGCGGCCGCCGCCAGTGAGGGGGCGATGTCGGTCAGCGGCGGCAGGATCAGTCCGACGGCGCCGAGTATCTCCACCGCCCCCAACGCCCTGACGACTGGCAACGGCATGCGGTCGACCCAGGCCATCATGGGCCGGAGCTGATCGCGGTCACGGAGCGCCTTGAGCGCTCCTGAGTAGAGGTAGAAGAGGGCGAGAAGCCCCGCGACGATCCAGTAGGCGATGTTCATGATTCCCGTTCATAGGCCACCAGGTATCGGTAGCCCCGTCGATGCGGTCGTTTCGCGACTTCGTCGGAGAAGGCCCGGTTGCGGGCGGCGTCAGGTGGCCGTGCCCATGAGTGGACCGCCGGGGCCCCGCTGGTGTCCAAGACCCATTCCGTGACACCGATACCCGATGGGTATCGTTGCAGTGTGGAGCTGCGAACACTGCGCTATTTCGTGGCGGTCGCCGAGGAACTGCACTTCGGCCGGGCCGCCACCCGGCTGCACATGAGTCAGCCGCCGCTGAGTCGGGCGATCAAACGGCTGGAGACCGAGGTCGGGGCACCCCTGTTCGTCCGCTCGCCGACCGGCGTCACCCTCACCACGGTGGGCACGGTGCTGCTCGACGAGGCGCGGTCCCTGCTCGACCATGCAGACCGCCTCCGCGCACGGGTGAGTGCGGCAGCCGGCACCACGACCCTCACCATCGGCATCCTGGGCGACAGCACCGATCCGGCCGTGACCAGGCTGGCCGCCGCCTATCGCCGACGCCATCCCGGCATCGACATCCGCATCCGCGACACCGATCTGACCGACCCGACCTGCGGGCTGCACGCCGGACTGGTCGACGTCGCACTGACTCGGGCGCCGTTCGACGAGACTGCCCTGACGGTGCGTGCACTGCGGAGCGATCCGGTCGGCGTGGTCCTGCGTGCCGACGATCCGCTGGCCCGCCGCGACGGGCTGCGGCTGGCCGACCTGAGCGACCGCCGCTGGTTCCAGTTCCCGCAGGGGACCGACCCCGTCTGGCAGTCGTACTGGAACGGTGGCAGGCAGCGCGAGGGTCCTGTGGTGCGGGCCGTCCAGGAATGCCTGCAGGCCGTGCTGTGGAACGGCACGGTCGGTCTGACCCCGCTGGGACACGACCTGCCCGCGGAGCTGGCCGTGGTGCCGCTGATCGACATGCCGCCGAGCCGAGTGGTGGCGGTATGGAACGAGGGCGACACCAACCCGTTGATCCGGTCCTTCATCGAGATCGCGGCCACCGCGTACCGTCACTGAGTCTCTGCGGGGTTCGCATTGTGGCGGTGCTGCCGGTTCCATCAACTCCAGTACGTGGGGCTGGGCTCGGCGCGAGTGTTGGCCCGGTCTGAGGGATGAGGGTGGGCGACGCTGGGGCGAGGCTGGTGTGGGTGGAGTACGTCGAGGCCTGGCTCGGCAGTGGAGAGTGACTGGGCTGAGCGTGCCGAAGCCGAGTTTCGGCGTACTGGCCGTCGGTCTGCTGCCGTCGGCTGTGGCTGGGTACGGAGCCCCCGTACTTCGCAGCGGTCGTCACGACCGCGTGCCGGTGCTGTGTGCGCACTGCGCACCGTGGTGATTGATGACGGCGCTGGCTGCGCATCTGATGCGGGGTCGGGCCGTTCGCTGTCGGGGCGCCATCGACTGCGCAAGCGGTGCCTGCGGTCGGCCGGATCGGCGAGGGCCTTGCTGGTGGGGATATCTGCCGGCCCTGACCAGACCATCGACCAGGTCAGGCTGACCACGGTCAGGCTGCGCAGTCATGCGCATTCAGCCGTACCGAGGTCCGTGCGGCGCTGCGCAGTCAGCTTGCGCAACCGGGCCCGAGGCAGCCCCTGCACCAGCGACAACCCCGCAGCGTCCCGCCGAGCGGGCGACTTGATCAGGCATCGGTGGGAGAGTGACGGCCCATCAAAATATCCGTGGCACAAGGTGACTTGGGTCAGTCACCCCGTTCAATCAACCGGGGGCCGGCCTGGGGTGGACGTTCAGGGCTGGTCGTACCAGGAGAATGCTGCGATTCGCCAGCCCTCCGGCGTGCGGACGAACTGGATGGTCTTGGTCCCGCCCCCCTCGAACGGCTCGCCGTCCAGGATGCCGGCCTTCCGGTACTCGCCGAAGCGCGACGCGATGTCGCCTGCGATCTCGGTCCGCTCGGAGGTCTCCCACTCCGAGAACTCGACCAACCGGCCGTCGGCGAGCAGGCGTTCGCGCGGCTCGATGAACTCGTCCACGGTGTAGACCGTGTACTGCGGCCCGGTCAGCACGATCACACCCCCGGGAATGACGAGCCGGCGGATCCGGCCCACGTCCGCGGCCTTGCCGCCGCGATTGTCGAAGGCTCCGAAGAACTCGGCGGCTACCGCGTCAATCTCGATCTTGGACATGGCGCGACGGTAACACTGCCGGGACGCAAGGGACATCGTGCCGAGGCAACTGCGACTCGCGACTTTGCAGCAGCCGCGCTCGGGACGGGTCCACCGACATGCGAGTGTGGGGCAACCTGCCCATGCTTGCCTGCCCGCGCCAGAACTGGCCCCAAGCCCTCGCCGCCACCCAGGCCGCACGGACTTCTTCAGCCGATCGTCGCGACCCGTTCTTCGACTCCGCCGCGCGTGCTGGGTGTGGACGACTTCGCCACCCGTCGTGGGCGGATCCCCCGTGCGTTGCTCTTCGAGCAGGAGCTCGAGATCGCTCGCTGTGGTGGGACCCCTCGGCCGTGGCCTGATTGATCATTGCGTGGCTCCCGTCCGGAACCGAGACTGCTGTGGACCGAACAGCGACGCGCAGAACGGGGCGCTCGGTGAAACGCATCCACTTCACAGCGGAGGACCTGGCGCGGACCCGCGTGGCCACGACGATCGGCGTGGCGGCCGAGACGTTCGACACCGTGAAACTGTTGAAGGACCGCAATGCCAGTCTTGTCTTCCGCCGCTGGCACTTGTCGGTACGTGGACGTGTCGGCCAACAGGCGGGCCCGCTCGCCGCGTTGGTGCCCATGCGGGGACCGCTGATCGACGCGACGAGCCTGATGGGGGACACGGCGTCCATCGACGAAGCGGTGGACAACCTGATGGCAGCTCCCCGCGCCCTGATGCGTCTCGAACTGGAGAACCTCGACCTCCATCCCACCCACCGCTCCTGGGCCCGGAACCTGATGGACGGCGACCGGGAAACCCGCCGCCAGGTGGCCACGGCACTCCGAGCGTGCCACAGCGTCACCGTCGCCCCCTACTGGAGCCGGGTGCGCTCCCATCTCAGCGAGGTCCGGGCCGGGTATGCGAGCACGATGGCCGACGGCGGCGTCGAGCAGCTCCTCACCGCACTGTGCGGTCCATTGGTCCGCTGGCGGCCACCCGTGCTCGAAGTGGCCCACACACACGATGCGGACGTCCACCTGAACGGGCGAGGTCTCGTCATTGCGCCGACGATGTTCTCGACCCAGCAGGTGAATCTTCTGTACCCGCCGCTGGACCCGGGCCGGGCACCCGTTCTGGCCGTCCCCACCCTCAGCGGGACCTCGCTCGACACCGCGCTGTGGGAGGGCGCCGAGTCCACCGCACCCTCGCTCGACGAACTGCTGGGACGTACCAGGGCCGCAGTGCTGAGGGCGGCCGTCGGCGGATGCGGGACCACGGAGCTGGCCCGCCGCCTGCACATCTCGCCGGCGACCGCGAGCCACCACGCGACGACGCTGCGCAATGCCCGCCTGATCAGCACGCGACGCGAGGGCAAGGCGGTCCTCCACACGGTCACCTCACTGGGCATCGCCCTACTGGAGCAGAGCCTCCCTGCCTGAAGGGAATCCCAGCCGGCGCGTGGAGAGAGCTCCGCAGCCGGTACGACGGTCGGTGAGGGTTTGGAGGTCGGCGATGATCTTGTCGCTTGTGCGAAAAAAGGAGTGACGACCAGGGCGTGCCGCTCAGTTCGCCGGGTGGCCCGGGTCGATGTCATGGGTGTCGCTCAATGTCAGCACGGGGGTGCGGCTGCCCACGGGACCCTCCGTCGCTTCAGGGGTGAGCAGAAAACCGACGTGGTCACCGCCGTCGATCCGGCTCTCCACATGACCGATGAACCAGGCGGGAGCCTCGTCCAAAACCGGTGGACCACCCGGTGCCGCGTGCCAGGGGACCTGGGTGAACTTGTCGGTGTGGTCGCCGGTTTCACCGCCGAAGAGCCGGGCCAGATGGTCCTGGCTGCGGTACAGAAGATGGACCGCGAGTCGGTCGGTGCGCTCGGCGACACGGTAGGTCCGGTTGGCTTTGGACAGCCAGACCATGAACCGAGCGGGCTGAATCGAGCACTGCGAGGCGAATCCGACCAGACATCCGGCCTTCTCCCCGTCGGCCTGCGCGGTCACGACATACATCGGGTAGTCGAGCAGATCGGTGAAAGGATCGAGATCGGTCACGGTATTCGTCTCCCCGCTCAGAGATCGGATATAGGTCAAGCATCCACCAACTCCGTGCCCCGCGCCCGGACGGCGAGGAGGCGGTGCCCAGTTCGTGCAACGCCCTAGATACTCCGTACTCCAGGCCGGAACCGGCGTGCGAGCCGAGGGGAGTTACTCGGACTCCTCCTGCGGTAGAGCGCGGCTGCTGATCGCGTCGGTGATGGTGTAGGCGGTGCGGACGAAGGATTCCGCCTGCTGTGCCGACAGGTTCAGCGCGGAGGTCTCCTCCAAGGCCCGCCACATGGCTGCCAGAGGCTCTCGCATGGCACGGCCTTTGTCAGTGAGGTGGACGACCATGACGCGCCGGTCGTGCGCGGCCGGCTCGCGGACGAGCAGGCCGGCGTCCTGCATGCGGCGCAGGGACTTCGAGACCGTTGAGTGGTCAAGGCCGACGCTTTCGAGGAGTTCGGACTGGGTCTGTCCGTCCCGGTCCAGCAGTTGCATCAGCAGCAGTTCCTGTCCGGGATGCAGGTCCATCTCGCGGAGCATCGCGGCGGCGCGGGCCCGGTGAGCACGGGCGAGCTGGAAGATCGCGTAGCTCATCGGCCCCTCGCTGGCCGTGCTGGGGATGCGGGGTGTGGGGACGGACATGCGGTTCCTCAGACGGTGTAGGTGGGGTAGTCGGTGTAGCCGGCCACTCCGCCGCCGTAGAAGGTCGCCGGGTCGGGGGTGTTCAGCGGCGCGTCCGAGCGTAGCCGCTCGACCAGGTCCGGGTTGGCCAGTGCGAGGGCGCCGACGGAGACGAGGTCGGCCGTGCCGTGGTGGATGTCCTTGGCGCGGGTGGGCAGGTCGGTGCCGGCCCGGTTGAGGATCAGCGTGGTCGGCCACAGCGCGCGCAGGGTCTCCAGCAGTTCCTCGTCGCCGCCGTGCAGCACGTGGAGGTAGGCCAGACCGAGCGGGCTGAGGGCGCGCAGGAGCGCCGGATACAGCTCGGCGGTGTCGGACTCGGCGATGTCGTTGTAGGGGTTGCCGGGAGAGATACGGATACCGGTGCGGTCGGGGCCGATCTCGTCGGCCACGGCGGTGGCGACCTCGACGGCGAAGCGGATGCGGCCCTCGAGCGAGCCGCCGTAGTGGTCGGTGCGCTGGTTGGTGTTGTCGGACAGGAACTGGTGCACCAGGTAGCCGTTGGCGCCGTGGATCTCCACGCCGTCGGCGCCTGCTGCGACGGCGGCCGCTGCGGCGCGGCGGAAGTCGTCGACGGTCGCCGCGACGTCCTGCGTCGACAGGGCCCGGGGTGTCGGCATCTCCTGGGGTCCGGACGCGGTGAACATCGTGCCCTGCGGCCGTATCGCCGAAGGGGCGACCGGCTGCCGCCCGTGGGGTGTGTTGTCGGGGTGGGCGATGCGGCCGGTGTGCATCAGCTGGATGATGATCCGGCCGTCGGCCGCGTGCACGGCGTCGGTGACCTTGCGCCACCCGGCGATCTGCTCGTTGTTGTGGATGCCGGGCGTGAGGAGATAGCCCTGGCCGTCGGCGTTCGGCTGGGTGCCCTCGGTGATGATGAGCGCGTGCGAGGCCCGCTGGGCGTAGTACTCGGCGTTCAGCTCGGTGGGGACGCCTTCAGGGGTGGAGCGGTCACGGGTCATGGGGGCCATGACCAGGCGGTGCGGCAGGGAGAGGGCACCGACGGTGGTCGGTGTCCACAGGGCGTTCAGCATGAATGGTCCTTCGATGTGGTGATGAACAGGTGGTGATCGGGAAAGCGGTCGTGGCCGAAGGAGAGGCGGGCGTGGTCAGTCGACGGTGAGGACGAGCTTGCCCCGGACATGCCCCGCGTCGCTGACCTGTTGGGCCGTGGCGGCCTGGTCGAGCGGGTAGGCGGTGACGGTCGTGACGACCTTGCCGGTCGCGGCATCCTGCGCCAGGGCGGACAGGCGGGCGGCCGAGCGTTCCTGGGGACCGTTGGCGAAGGTGATGCCGAGCTGGTGCGCGCGGAAGTCGGCGATGGTGACGATGCGCTCGGTGCCGCCGCGCAGGGCGACGGAGTCCTCCAGGGCTCCCTTCCCGGCCAGGTCGAACACCGCGTCCACGCCGTCGGGGGCGAGGGCACGGACCCGCTCGACCAGGCCCTCGCCGTACACGGTCGCGGTAGCGCCGAGCGAGGCGAGATAGTCCTGGTTGGCGGGGCCGGCGGTGCCGATGACACGCGCTCCGCGGGCCGTGGCGAGCTGGACCGCCAGGGTTCCGACCGCTCCGGCCGCGCCGTGCATCAGCACCGTCTCCCCGGCGGTGACGCCGAGCAGGTTCAGGACCCGCTCGGCCGTCTCGCCCGCCACCGGCAGCGCGACCGCGTGCTGCCAGTCGAGGCCGGCGGGCTTGGGGGCCACGGTGGTGGCCAGCGCGTACTCGGCGTACGAGCCGGTGTCCGACCAGCCCAGCACCTCGTCACCCACCTGCACGTCCTGCACGCCCTGTCCCAGGGCGTCCACCACGCCGGCGAGCTCGTGACCGGGGACGGAGGGGAGCGGCGTGGGGAACACGGCCTCCAGGGCCCCGGAGCGGATCTTGCCGTCCAGCGCGTTCAGGCCGGCGGCCCTGACGCGGACGCGGACCTGTCCGGGGCCGGGCTGCGGGACCTCGATGTCCGCCTCGTGCAGTACTTCCGTGCCTCCGAAACGGTCGAACAGGATGGCTTTCATGACGACTCCTCTCATGCCCGCACCCATTTAGGTGGCTGGCCACATAATTACGGTAACAGGGAACATGTGGCTAGCCAAGTATTTGTTGACGGCCGAGCTGCGCAAGATCGCTAGCGTCCGCGTCGGTCTCGTCGGGACACGCGGCCCTCGCCCGGGGCCGACCGATGGGCGGCACTCCTGCGCCGCGGACACCCCCTTCGTCGGCTCGGCGTCACCGACGCCACCGGCCAGACGGTGCACGCGTACCCGCCCGCAGCGGGCCTGCCGATGCGGTGCACACGCACCCGACGCCGGCGCACCTGCCGATGCGGTCACGGTCACCCAGGCAGTCGCGGTCCCGCTCGCGTGGGCGACTCTCGTCGGCGTTGCCCGCGTTCTCGGACTCGGTCACGCCCCGACGACCGTTCCTCCCGGGCCGACAGGTCTCGCCTCGCCCGCCCTCGTCGGCGCCATGACGCCCAACGCGGACCCCGTCGCACGGTGCCGGCCATGGCATGCGGATCGTTCCCCCTTGCCCCACCAGCGGCCAGGACCCGATGAGACCTGCCCCGCAGGCGAGTGCACTGACCCTGCGGCCGTGCGATCAGGACGTCATCACCGCGGTGTGCCGTCTGGCGGGCCTGCTGCGTGAGGACTGTGGGCTTTTGGGCTTTGGGTCTTGCCGGCCGGGTGGGCCGCGACGCCACCACGTTGGTGCGAGGGCCGGCACATGGTTCGGTCAACCGGTCTGAGCACCGCATTAACAGTCGTCTCAGGTTCGCTCGGTAGGAAGTCGGCATCCAGACAAGCGATCCACACCGTGGGCAGGAGGCTGGTGATGGCAGTCGACGCAGCGCCGTCAGGGAACGCGCCGCCCGGGCAATCGATCGGTCCTGACCAGACCGGCGTGCTGACCGGGACCTAATGCGCACCGGAGAACATTGCCATCGCGCACCACGCCAGTGTGTAAGCGGTGCTGCCGCGGTGCGAGACCAGGACGACAGGACCCCTGAACTCGGCTGGCACTGTGTCGGCGGGGCCGGGGCGGCCCGAACACCTGAGGAGAAAACTGACATGAAGTCCAACGCAAACCTTCTGAAGCAGCTCACACTGGGACGCCGCGGCTTTCTGGCCGGTACGGCACTTGGTATGGGGGCCGGCTTGTCCACGCATGCCATTGCCTCCTGCGCGGCAGCGAGCGATACGTCGGAATTTTCAGTGCGAGACCAGGACTTACCCTTCATCGGCACGGAAGAGACCTTTTCCACCCATGAGTTGATGGTGCTGAACGACAGGCTGTTCCTGGAGGATACTGGTCTTGCCGAGATCGGCCCGCGCCGCATCGGTGCAATGGATGAGGCGGGGATCAACGTTCAAATTCTCTCCGCACACACGCCAGGCGTGCAGAATGTCCCAGGTCGGAAGGGCATCGATTTTGCGTACCGTCTCAACAGGATGCTCGTCGATGGACCGATGGCCACCTATCCAGGGCGGTTTCAGGCATTTGCAACCTTGCCGCTGCAGAGCCCGGAAGCCTCGGCGGACGAGCTGGAACGCACAGTTCGGGAAGATGGCTTCCTGGGATGCCTGACCAATGGAATCATCGGGAAAAAATTCCTCGACCATCCTGACTTCGAGCCGCTGCTGGCGCGCGCCGAAGCCCTTGATGTGCCGATTTACATCCATCCGGGCCTACCGCCTGACGAGGTTTTCCAAATCTACTACAGCAATATGCGTCCGGAATATCAGAAGGAATTCCAGGATCAGGTTCTCAGTATCTCGGCATATGGATGGCACCAGGAAGTCGTTACCCAGTGCCTCCGAATGATCACTTCCGGGGTATTCGACAGGCATCCCAAGCTCCAGATCATCATCGGTCATATGGGAGAAGGTCTTCCGTTCTTCTACAAGCGCGTCGTGGAGAAGATGAGCGAAGTGACCGAGAAGAGCTTGGAAAAGCCGTTCGAGCAGTATTTCCATGACAACTTCTGGTTCACTACCAGCGCATTTCCACAGACCGAACTGCTCGATCTCCTGCTGAAGTACATAAGTGTGGATCGAGTCATGTTTGCAACCGACTATCCGTTTGCGGACATGAAAACTCAAACCGACTGGTTTCGGCAAGTCACGCTACCGCGCGAAGTCAAGGAGAAAATTGCGTTCCGAAATGCGGAAAAACTGTTCGGAATCAAAGCCTGACACGTCCCGGCGAGCAGAACGATGCCAGTCATGCGCATGCCTCACCTGCGACCTTCTCTGCACCAGGCCAAGCCAGGCGCACCGAGCACCCGCTCGGCAGCGCCGCCCCGGTTCAGGTAGGGGAATGAGGGGACCTGCGGTGTTTGTTCGGCGCGCACGCGTGTACGCGTAAGACATGACCGAGTCCCAGCGGGAAACAGAGCGAAAGTACGAAGCCCCGTCGGCCGGCGACACCACCTGGCTGCCCGACCTCGCAGGTGTGGGCGGGATCGAGTCCGTCGTGGACGAGGGCACCGAGGAATTGGACGCCGTGTACTACGACACCGAGGACCTGCGGTTGGCCGGTGCCTCGGTGACGCTCCGCAGAAGGACGGGCGGGACGGACGCGGGCTGGCATCTCAAGCTGCCGCTGCCGGGAGACAGCAGGGAAGAGATCAGGGCCCCATTGTCCGACACTCTTCCGGACACCCTGAGTGACCTGGCTCTCTCCCGTACCCGGGGCGCGCACCTGCGGCCGGTCATCCGTATTCGTTCCACCCGTGGCGTACGTCAGCTCGTCGGTTCGCAGGGCACCGCCCTCGCCGAGCTGAGCATCGACGCGGTCCGCGCCGAGCCGCTGCTCGCCACCGGTACACGGGCCGCCTCCTGGACCGAGATGGAGGTCGAACTCGCCCCGGACAGCGACCCGGCGCTTTTGGACGTCGTGGACAAGACCCTGCGCAAGAGCGGCGTGGAGCGCGCCGACTCCCCGTCGAAGCTGGCCCGGGCTCTGGAGGAGACAGCGCTGGGAGCGCCCCGTCTCCAGGGCGAACGCGCCGGAGAGACCGTGGCACGCGGATCCGCCGGCGAAGCGGTCCTCGACCATGTGGCGGATCAGATCAGCACCCTGGTGAAGCTCGACCCCGCGGTACGGCGTGACCTGCCCGACTCCGTGCACAAGATGCGCGTCGCCTGCCGGCGGCTGCGCAGCGTCCTGCGCTCCTACCGGGCGGTCCTGGACCGGAAATCCACCGACGCGGTCCGCAAGGAGCTCAAGTGGCTGGGCGGTGAGCTGGGCGCGGAACGCGACCAGGAGGTCCTTCTGGAACGGCTGAGCTCAAGGCTCGAGGTACTGCCTCAGGAGCTGGCCTTCGGGCCCGTTTCGGCCCGGCTGCAGATCTGGGACGCCGGCAAGAGTTCCGAGGCCCGCCGACGCACGCTGGACGCCCTGAACTCGGACCGCTACCTGGCCCTTCTCGACTCTCTGGCAGCGCTGACCGAACGGCCCCCGCTACGCGCCAAGGCCGCCCGGAAACCGAAGAAAGTCATGACCAAGGCCATCGGGAAGGAGTACGACCGACTGTCCGGCCGCGTGACATTCGCGCTGGACCTCCCGCCCGGCGAGGAACGCGACACGGCCCTCCACGAGGCCCGTAAGGCGGCCAAACGGACGCGGTACGCCACGGAGCCCGCGCGCGGCGCCCTCGGGAAGCCCGCCAAGCGACTCGGCAAGCGTGTCAAGGCCGTCCAGAAGGTGCTCGGGGACCACCAGGACAGCGTCGTGGCACGGGACGCCCTGCGAGAGATAGCCCTGGCAGCCCATGCGGCCGGGGAAACCGGCTTCGTCTGGGGTCTGTTGTACGGACAGGAGCAAGCCGCGGCCGACCGCCGTGAACGGGAGCTGCCAGCCGTATGGGCGGACGCGTCGCGAAGCGGCCTGCGCAAAGCGCTTTGACCAGTGAGGGCGACCTTCGAGGCTGCCCGGACCCTCAACTGGTCCGTGACACCGGCCCCTTCACGGTCACCGGCTGATCGCCGCCACCGGCCGCCTGGCGGGCGCTGCCCGACGTCAGCCGCAGCGGCGCATAGGGCTCCGGCCGCGTTCGGTGCCACCGGCGTTCGGTCAGCGCGCCGCCGCCCGTGCCGCAGATGAGGGATGCGGTGGCTCGTCGGAGCTGCGGAGGCAGTCGGGCAGCATGGGCCGGTCGGGGTGGGAGGCGTTCCAGAGCCCGGCGATGCCGTGCCGCCAGGCACGGTGCGGACCGTCCTGGGAGGTGCGGGGCCGGTGAGGCCCCGCAGTCCCAGCATTGCCGTCGTCGCAGGTGGCCGAGTGCTCAGTTCGGGGGTGGCCGGCTATGGGGCCGTCTCGCGGAACAGAGCCAGGAGGGTGTGTGCCTGCGGGGCGCCCGCGTCGAAGAACTGTGTGGCCAGTGTGGGTGGTACGGCGGTTCCATGCATGCGGACCTCGTGGCAGCTGAAGCAGAACGCCGCCTCGAACAGTGCCAGGTCGAGCGTGTCCGCGTAGGCCCGGACACTCCAGCCCGGCGAGAAGCCGCAGCGATGCTGCTCGCTGCCGGGCAGGCTTTCGATCAAGGCCAGGGCCTCGGCGGCCTCGCTCCCGATCCAGTGGGCGCCCACCCTGCCGGGATACGGAGTGCCTCGTTTTGGTGGTAGTTCGGAGATTCTTACGATCTCGAGCAGTGCAACGGCGGCTACGGCTTCGGCGGGGAGCTGCATGTGCGTAGTCTGCCCGCGCCCGGTGTCGTGCGGTGCGCCCGCCCCTGACGAGACGTCGACTGCCTGCGCTGGCGGGGAGCAGGCCTGTGTGCGCAGGGGCAGTTGATACGGCGGGGAACGTGTGCGCCGGTGCGGGGGACTGGGGGCGACTCTGAGCAGAGCGATTTCGATGGCCAGGGCGCCGAGAGCTTCTCTCGCGGGTGGGTAGATGGCGCGGATGTTGGCCAGTTGTTCGCCGTAGGTGGCGGTGGGGTTGATGTTGGTCGTCCCCTCGCCATCGAGCAGAGCTGTGAAGTCGGGGCGGTGGAGGTTGAGTTCGTTGGCCAGGCCACAGCTCAGGCTGCGAACGACGCCCGGGTGCACCCGAGGAAGGCGACGACGGCGCCGGCCTCGCAGCGCTGAACGATTTCGTCGCGATTCCTCAACTGTGCAGGATTCTGCCTGCTGTTGGCGGATGCACACGCCGCCGGGACGCGCGACTGGGCGATGAAGCTTGAGCGGGCCTTGGGAAGAGCTTGGTTGTTCGTGCCGGGCTCTGACGAGGACTCTGTGACGGTCGCGTGATCAAGCACTTGGTACGCGACAGCAATGTGGGGCGGGGGCGTCGCACTGGCGTGAGCCGATGGCGAAACCGCCGCCACCGCAGGGGATTTGCCCACCTCCACGAGCGCAAAGGACGGTCATGGTCAGGCGAAGACTCCCATCCGGCTTCCGCTTCCGGCTCGCTCCCTCTCTCAGAGCTCTGCTGCTGGCCCTCATCCTGGCCGGCGGCTCGGTGTTCGTCTCGTCGGGCCCGGCGTCGGCCGACAGCTGCAAAGGAGCGCAGTGCACCGGCCAGAACCCGGCGACGATGGGCTGCGACAGCGACGCCCGGCTCCTGGAGGAGATCGACGAGACGGACCATTCCCTGCGGTTCTACTACTCGGGCACCTGTGACGCCTCGTGGGCGTATGTGACCGTCGATCCGGCGTCGGACATCATCCCGCAGGCCGCCAACATCTTCTACGTCCCCCAACTCGGTGGCAGCGAGGAGTCGTTCTCCGCTGGATACGTGAACCAGGACGACGTGGCCAAGGCGACGCCCATGGTGGGCGGCGACGCGATGGCGAAGGGATGTTCCGCCGACGACGGCCCGGGATTCGACCCGGCTCCGGAGACCTGGAAGCAGCAAGGGACGGCGGGGGAGTGCACCCAATGGCACTGACGAGGAACGCACGTACCGCACGCACTGCACGCACCCGCCGGACCGCGAGGACCGCCGTGCTGTCCTGCGCGGCACTGGCCGCGGGTCTGCTCCCCGCCTCGGGAGTGACCGCGGCCGCCGCGACACCGGCGCCCGCACCGCGCGCCGACGGCAGGCTGTTCACCTCACCCGACCGGGCGCTCGGCGACGACTGGCGGACATCCTCGGACCGGGCGGTCGTCGGGACCGGCGACTCCGCGGGCTTCCACATCCTGGTGGCCGACGAGTCGCAGTCCTTCCGCTACCGGGAGGTGGCCGACCTGACCGAGGACGGGCTCGACGGCATCGGCCCGTGGACCGGATACGTCTGCACCACCGGCTCCGGCCGGTACGCGGCCGCCGTCTACGCCCCGTCCATGGCGGCCAACAGGCCCGCCCTGATGCAGCACGGCGCCTTCGCCGCCGTGGTGGATCTCACGACCGGACGGGTCACCCGGTCGGTCACCGGTGTGCAGCTCGCGTACTTCTCCCCGGGCTGCGGGCAGAGCGACACCGTCACCTTCACCCGCAGCGCCGTCGGTGACACGGCGCACGGGTCCACCGAACTCTTCGACATCGATGCCACGACCGGCAGAACGGTTCAACACACCACGGTCAAGGGTCAGTTCACCAATCCGCTGCCGACCGCCGACGGCGACGTCGGCGTGCTGAACGGGCGGCTCGTCAAGGCCGCTGGTGACGGCACGACCAGCACCCTCACCAAGCTCCCGGGACGTCCGTTCGGGCTCGCTCCGAGTGCCGACGGGAGCGTCGACGTGGCCGTCGTTTCGAACGGCAGGGACGAACTGCGCCGCTGGAACGGCCGGAAGCTGACCAGACTCGGCACCGCGCCGCTCGGACAGCTCGGTCTCTTCCCGCGCCGCGGCGGGGACCTGGTCGCCGGCAAGGTGTCCGGCATCGACACCGCCGACGCGCCCGGCCTGGTCAAGGAGGAAGCCCCTGGCAAGCCCCTCGCCGCCTCCCGGCAGGGTCACCTGCTGACCACCTCGGCGGCCTCGCAGGAGCTCAAGGGCATCACCTCGAAGATCGGCGCCACCGGCGCGGAGGGCGCCGGGCTGATCCGCCTGCAGGCCCTGGCCACCGCCAGCGACACCACGGCGACCACGCAGGTGACGACCGAGGCGACCGCTGCCGACACCACCGACGACACAGAGCCCGACGTCGACGGCCAGCCGGAGAAGACCGCCCTCGCGCAGTCCGGGATCACCCCGAGCGACCCCAACCCCCAGTCGCATTACTCCAACTGCCTCGTCAAGCGCAACGACGTCCATGCCCAGGCCCTCCAGCCGAGCCCCAACATGGTCGAGTGGGCCGTCGACCAGGCCGTCCACGGCGACTTGAACATCACCCGGCCGTCGAACTACCTCGGCACCGGAAGCGCCGCCTATAACCCGCAGTCGCTGTTCCCGCGCGTCGCGCTCACCGGCGGCGGCACCGTCCCCGCTCAGGTCGTGCTCGGCATCCTCGCCCAGGAGTCCAACTTCAAGCAGGCGTCCTGGCATTCGGTGCCCGGTGACGGCGGCAACCCGCTGCTCGGCGACTACTACGGCAACGGCGACAGCATCCACTACTACCCCAACGGCGGGGCCGCCGACTGCGGTTATGGCATCGCCCAGGTCACCACGGGCATGAACGAGGCCAAGCCGAACCCGTACGAGCCCACCCAGGCGTACGCCATCGCCACCGACTACGCGGCCAACATCGCTGCCGGTGTGCAGATCCTGAGCCAGACATGGAACCAGCTCAAGAGCCTGGGCATGAACGTCAACACCGGCAACCCCGCCTACATCGAGAACTGGGTCATGGCGCTGTGGGGCTACAACAGCGGCGTCTACACCGACTCCTCGCAGAACGGCGGCCACACGGGTCTGGGTTGGTTCAACAACCCGGCCAACCCCGACTACCCGGCCGACCGCGCCCCGTTCCTGCGTGAGTCGTACGACGACGCCTCCCACCCGGCGGACTGGCCGTACCAGGAAAAGATCATGGGCTGGATCGAGACCCCCCAGCTGACCTACAACAGCCAGCCGTCCTACGCCCTGCCCCAGTTCCCCACCGGCGGCACCAGCCCGGCCGGCAAGCTCAACCTGAACCTCAACTACCGCGCCTACTGCGACAGTTCCAACAACTGCGACCCCGGCGCCGCCTCCGGCAGCGATCCGTGCCCGGCCGAGAACGAGACCTGCTGGTTCCACGGCTCGGTCAACTGGGGCGCCGGCCAGGACAGCACCGACGGCTCCACCGAGAACCTCGTCCACGCGCTCGGCAGCAGTGAACCGGCCCTGAACCGGCAGTACGCCGCGGGCCCCTGCAACAACGCCCCCGCCGGCCTGCTCGTCGACGACCTGCCCGACCCTGACGACAACACCCAGGGCTGCACCGAATCACAGTCGGCCGAAGGGAAGTTCACCCTGCAACTCGGAGACAACTTCACCTACGACCGCAGCGACGGCACCTGGCGTGCCACCGGCGACATCGCGCCCATCGACCTGCACCAACTCGGCGCCGGATACGATGGACACGCCTGGTTCACCCACGGCTACGCCGGCGGCACCGGCAGCGCCGCCAACCTGTGGCACAAGGTCACCGCGACCTGGACCCCGAAACCGTCGCTGATGTCCGAGCCCGGCACCACCGGGCTGCTCTACGACATCTACGTCCACCTGCCCAACCACGGCGCCCAAGCCATCGTCCCGTACACCGTCCACGTCGGCATGAACACCGCCGGCGCGACCGCCACCCGCACCTGCAGCGTCAACCAGGCCACCAGGAGCAACGGCAAGGACGTGTGGGTCGAACTCGGCACCGTGCGGATGTGGCAGGGCGGCAACCTCCAGGCCGACAACACCAGCCGCTCCGACTACACGGGCGACCAGGACGTCGCCTACGACGCGGTCGTCTTCTCCGCGACCACGACGGCATCCAGCACCGGCATCTGCTTCCACGACGCGATGCCCTGACCAACCCCCGCGCACCACGCCACGGCGGTGCGCCCCACGACCCGGAAACGGCCGGGCGCGGGCGCACCGCCTTCGGCACAGCCGCCCTCGCAACGGAGCCCACGTCCATGAAGATCCCCCACACCCTGGCGGCGGCGCTGGCCGTCTGCGCCCTCCTCACCGCCTGCTCCTCGCACGCCGCCTCCTCACCGGGCTCCGCCTCCTCGACGTCACCCGGGCCGGGGGAGGGCGAGGTCACGCCCTCCGCCACGGCCGCGATCACCCCCTCGACCACGGCCACCGCCGACCTCGACGACTGGCCCACCGAACCCGCGACCGCCGACAAACTCCCCACCGGCATCCACAGCGCCGCCTTCGCGCACGGGTACACCGGCGCCGCCTTCCTGGACCGGCTGACGAAGCGGTGGAACATCACGATGAGCGCCAGGAAGAAGAACGACTTCAAGGCGAACGATGCCTGGCCCGCCGTGTGGATCTCCTCCGGCTCCACCCACCCCACGCCTGACACCAAGGTGAGCATCGCCGTCGTCTGGAGCCTGGGCGGCGACCTGGAGTCCCTCACCTGCACGGCCGACCGGAAGGCCGCCGACCACCCCGAGTTCCTGCGGCAGTGCGCCGAACTGGACCATCCCGGCGCACACCCACAGGCCGCGGCGAACTGGCTCCAGCGCACGACACCGGCCGTGGACAAGGCGTTCGCCCAGGCCAACAAGCCCGTCGGCAGCGCCCTTCACCGCTCCGGCCGGGCCGCGACCTACCTGCAGGAGTACGGCACCGGCGAGGACACGGCGACGTACGCGCTCCGCGTCTTCGGCACCGCCTCATAAGCCACCGCACACGCCACCCACTGCCCCGAGCCCGGGCATGTCCGGGCCCCTGTCGCAGCCCCTGGGCGGATCGCGGAGCGGAGGCGGCTCGCCGGTAGGCTGCCCAGGTGGCTGAGACCTGGGACGAAGTGCAGCTGATCGCGGATGGCTTTGAGCGTGTGTACGTCGAGTTGGAGTGGTACGACGGCCCCCGCTTCGGCCTCGCCGGCGTAGACGGCAAGCCCCATTATTTTCAGATCGACGACTACAGCGACGCCGACGAAGCCCACGAGTACCGTGTCTGGCCCGCCGACGAGACCGCGGTGAAGCTGGAGCGCGAGCAATGGGCGATCTACGCCCGGTGGAACCAGCGCTATGAGGCCGGTACGGTCACCACCGAGAGCCATCCGGGCCACGGGGGAATCGACGCCCGATACGACGAACTGACACTGCTGCTGGCCCCGCACCGCCAGGCACCGGACGACGCGCGTCGGCTCGTGGGCGAACTGCGGTTCGACGCGGGTGCTCGCTACCGGGTCGAGGGGCTGGACCACTGGTTCCGGTGGCGTCCCAGCAGGTGAGAGCGCGGATGATCATCGGGTGTCGTGTGGGCACCCAATGATCACGCGGCGGCCTCGGGCGCCGGCATAGGCCAGGTCGCGTTCTTGCGCGGCGCGGCGCGGGCGAGGCCAAGGCCCTGGCGTGGGCGTCCCTCATGACTGGCGCCGTGTGCGTCGCTCAGGCGGTGCCGGGAAGTCCGTAGTGCTCGTCGATCAGTGCGCGGAAGCTCGGATCGGTGACCCGCATGTCGCCGTCGAAGCGCGGCGCACCCTTGATCCTCTCCGTGTCGTACCCGACGTGGAGCAACTGGGCCTCCTCGTCGATCCTGGTGACGGCCGCCAGGGGCAGCAGGACCTTCTTGCTCAGCAGGACGTCCCTGGTGGCGACCACGACATGCTCCGGGCCGGCCTCCGTCGAGACGGCATCCACCCGCCCCACCGAGCCGTCCGTCGCCTCCACCGCATAGCCGACGAGGTCCGCGCCCCTCAGCCGGCCGGCTGGAACTTCCTGCTCTCCCCTGGGGCAGGGCGTCGGCCCAGCGCTCAGGTCGTCCGTCATCCTCGTACTCCTCTCCGCCGCGAACCGCGCGGGACTTCCCCGGCGCATCCAGGCACCGGGCGGCCGCCGACTCTGGCGTGCCTGGCAGTTCAGATGTCCGCGCGACGCCCGGCAAAACCTCCCCGGTCAGTGACAACGCAGCCCTCGAACATGCCAGTTGGGTAGACGGCGCACATCCTGCGTCGCACAACCTCCGCACGGCTGCGCGCCGGTGAACGCTTCCAGGCTGGGCGCGCGAAGATTGCGACCGTGAGGAGAATGCTCCTCTGCGCTTCATCCCAGGACGTGCCGCCGGGGAGATGGGAAATCCCGATCTGCCGGTGGCTGAACGATCTGCCCTCCCTCAGGCCTTCCCGGCGAGAGCCGGGGGCGAGGGCGGCATGCCTGCGCAAGGGGGTAGTCGGGAAGAGGAACGCAGGACAGGACAGCACGCAGCGTGCGGATGCACAGTGGGGGCAGGACCGGTGATCATGAAGGAGGCCCACGTGGCGGAGCCAGAGCGGACCGAGAGCATGGATCAACGATCCCGTGGGGCGGCTGACACCACTGTGGGCGGGGCATTGTCCGCCATCGGTGCGGGGGCGTACGTGGTGGACGAGAAGGGGTACATCATCGCGGTCAACGCCCGAGCCGCGCAGTTGCTGGCCCGGCCCGCCGAGCACCTCGTGGGCCGTGACGCGCACGATCTGCTGCACCGCGACGGCCGCGGTCAGCCGATGCCGACCAGCCGGTGCAGCATGCGGCAGGCCTTCCACGCCGGACGCACCGCGCAGGCCGAAGGGGAGTGGTTCGCCCGCGGCGACGGCTCGCTGCTGCCCGTCAACTGGGTGATCACCCCGTACGACTCCGGTGGCGGGGAGACCGCCATGCTCGTCGTTTTCTACTGCGCCCAGCAACCGCAGGAAGCGGGCCGGCCGCCTGAGCTGGTGGCTGACGCGCTGACCGAGGTCGAGCGGCTGGCGCTGCTGGCGCAGACCACGACACAGCTGACGTCCACCCTCGATACCGATGAGGCGCTGCGTCGGCTCGTGGCGCTGCTCGTGCCCCGGCTGGCGGACTGGGTGGTCATCGATCTGATCACGGAGCGGGACGAGGTGTGGCGCGCCGCCGTGGTCCACGCCGAGGACGACGCATTGGTGCACCGCGAAGAGCTGCAAGGACCGATGCCTCCGGTGCCGGAAGAATCCCCGATGCCGCTGTCCAGAGCACTGCGCGGGGTTGCCTCCACCCTTGCCGGTCCCGAGACCTATCAGCAGCCGCCTGATTCCGGCATCGCGGTCGAGCAGCGCCGCCTTTTCGAGGCGACCGGCATCCGCTCCGCGGCCATCGTCCCCATCCGCAGTGCCCGGGAGGTCCTGGGGGCTCTGACCCTGGGCCGCGCCGAGACGGCGGGGGACTTCACCACCGCCGACCTGCCGCTGATCGAGGACCTCGCGCGGCGGGCCGCGGTCGCGCTGGACAACGCGCGCCTCTACCAGCGTCAGCGCAAGGTCGCCGAGACCATGCAGAACCACCTGCTGCCCCAGCTGCCCCGCGTGCCCGGGCTGGAGATGATCGCCCGCTATCTGCCGGCACCCCATGCCTCGCAGGTCGGCGGCGACTGGTACGACGCCTTCTGTCTGTCCGACGGCGCCACCGTTCTGACCATCGGAGACGTCGTCGGCCACGACCTGGACGCGGCGGCCGGCATGGCGCAGGTCCGCAACATGCTGCGTGCCTACGCCTGGGCCCAGCAGGATCCGCCCAGCCGGATCGTCGAGCGGCTCGACGAGGCGATCACGCACATCACCGACGTCCCCATGGCCACCATGCTCTTCGCCCGTCTCACACAAGCGGACCACGGCCACTGGGAACTGTCCTGGACCAACGCAGGCCACCCGCCACCCCTGCTCATCAGCCGGGACGGCATCACCCGCTACCTCACCGACGGCCACGGCATCCTCCTGGGCACCGGGACCCGCGCACCCCGCCCCGACGCCACCGCCGCGCTGCCGCCCGGCTCCACTCTCCTGCTGTACACCGACGGTCTCATCGAAGAACCCGGCCGCTCCCTGGACGAGGGCCTGGATCGGCTGCGTCAGCACGCGGCCGCCCTCGCCCACCGCCCCCTCGCCTCCTTCACCGACCAGCTACTACGGCGGGTCCGCCCCGCCGCCAACGACGACGACGTCGCCCTCCTCGCTCTGCGAACCCCAGGGAAAACCCGGCCGCACGGACGGACATCGAGCCCACCGCGCAGCTGAGACGCCGATGATTCCCGGCCCGGGCGGGAGTCTGTCTTTCGACAGCACTCTTCTGGAAGGCGGACTCGTGACGACCCTGCACGACTTGCTCGAAGCCCACGTCGGTGCCGGTGCGCTGCCGGGAGCGGTTGGCCTGGTGGCCCGGGGCGAGAAGGTCGAGGTGGTGGCCGTCGGCGCGCAGGCCGCCGGCGACGGGTCCCCGATGGGGAGGGACTCCATCTTCCGGGTCGCCTCGATCACCAAGTCCGTCACCGCCGCCGCACTGCTGATCCTCGTGGAGGAGGGCAGGATCGCACTGGACGACCCGGTCGGGAGGTGGCTGCCGGAGCTGGGGAAGCCGGTGGTCGTCCGCACGCCGGCGAGTCCTGTGGACGACGTGGTGCCGGCCGACCGGCCCATCAGCGTATTCGACGTGCTGGCCTCTCAGGCCGGGTACGGATTCCCCTCCGACTTCACACTGCCGGCGGTGCAGGAGTTGTTCACGGTGCAAAAGGACGGCCGGGTGCCGAGCAACTTCCCGCCGGCCGACGAGTGGATGGCGGCACTCGGCCGCATCCCGCTGCTGTACCAACCGGGCGCCGCCTGGCTGTACGACACCTGCTCGGTGCTGCAGGGGGTCCTGGTTTCGCGGGTCACCGGACAGCCGCTGCCGCAGTTCCTGGCAGAGCGGATCTTCGAGCCGCTGGGCATGGTGGACACCGGTTTCGAGGTGCCGGCCGCCAAGCGGAGCCGGTTCACCAGCTTCTACAGGCCGGCCGACGACGGCAGCCTGGAGCTCGCCGACGGCCCGGACGGCGAGTGGAGCAGCCTGCCCGCGCTACCGCTCGGCAATGGCGGGCTGGCCTCGACCGCCGACGACTGGCTGGCCTTCTGCCGGATGCTGCTGGCCGGCGGGGTGGCGGCCGACGGCCGCCGGGTGCTGTCGGCCGACTCCGTGCGCATGATGACCACCGACCATACGAATCCGGTCCAGCGCGACATCGGCCGGCTGTTTCTGGAGGGCCAGGGCTGGGGCTTCGGCGGTTCGGTTGACATCGACCGGACCAATCCGTGGAACACGCCCGGCCGTTACGGCTGGGTCGGCGGCACGGGCACAGCGGCGCACATCGTCCCGGCCACGGGTGCGGTCACCATCCTGCTGACCCAGGTGGCAGCGATGGGTCCCGTGCCGGCACCGGTGATCAGGGAGTTCTGGCGGTATGCGGCGGACGCCTGACACACGCATCTCACGCCCGTGGCCTGACGGCGGGCCCAGCTGACTGCGTGGCGACATCGGACCACGACGCATGGCTCTGTATGCCCACCAAGAGATCTAGCTGACATGTCCAGGTTGGGTGCGTCTGTTGTGGCGATCTGATGGTTCGCAGGGTGGGGGAGCCGTGACCGATCTGTCGCCGGCGACCGGCGGAAGACGGGCAGCAAGCATCGTCTGATCTGCGGCGGCCAGACCCCCGCTACACGTCATCACGAACGCCGTGGTCATGGCCCGAGGAAGTCGCGACCTGGCAACTGCCGCTGTTCGCGACCCGCCCCGGTGGCGCAACCGGGCCGCCGGGTCAGTCCTCACCGCGATCGGCGACGGTGACCAGTGCGAGAACCCCGTCGACGTCAACGTCGTCGGCATCCCCTTCGGCGAACAGCACGGCGTCCAGGCGGCCGAGGCGGATGGACTCCTTGCCGAGGGTGGCCAACCCGCGAAGGACCACGGCGAGCACGCAGGTTCCGGCTTCCGGTCGTACCGTGAAGCGGTCGCGCATGATCCGGACGTCTGCCGTCGCATCAGCGCGCCGCACCATGACGTTGAAGTCGACGATCGGGCCGCCGAGCAGCTCGCACTCCGTTTCGGAGTCACCGCGGAAGGCGAACGGCTCGTACGGGGCGGCGATCTCGTGCGAAGTGCCGTCAACCGTAAGGGTCATGCCGGGACCGTCGACGACGGTGATGATCCTGTCCACGTCCTCGAAGACGGAGAACGGTCCGCTCCGGGCGACATCGGCGATGCTGACGCGCCAGACGAAATCACCGGTCCCCGCCCCCTCAGGGCGGGCGGCCACCTCGGAGGTGACGCCTCCGCCGTTCTTCCACGGCGCGGGTGTTCTGTCCTGCGCCCGCAGAACCTGCAGTGCCATGCGCGTTCCCTCCGGATACAGCGGACCGTGGACGGCTGCGGAGCCCGTTCCCCCAGCTCGGCGGCCCGGACGGCCTTGAGGCCCTCGACACGGCACCGTACGCGACGATCTCCGACGCCTCACAGAAGCCGGGACGCCGAGGCTAGGAGTTGTCCGCACCCGGGCTTGTCCCCAGCGCCGTCCAGAGCAGCGATCACGGCCTCAGACACCATCACTCCTGTCTCCTGGATTCGCTGGCGCATGTCCCCTTCGTACAGCCAGGCGCAGGCCTCGATCGCTGGGTGGAGTTCGGCGAGGATCAACGCCGCACGCTTCGGTACGTGGGTTTCTTCCCTCCACGCCGTCCCGCAGCGATCGATCTGCCCCTGTAGCTGAAGGAGCGCCTGCTCATCGAACCCTTCGTTCAGGCGCAGGGGGATCACGAAACGATCCGCAGCCTCTTCCAGACGACTCACCAAGTCCGTCTCCATATGCGCCTCCGTATCGGCCAGTTCGCAACGCGGTGGGACGATCTTCTCGTGGCAGGCGTGATCACGGCGTCACAGCCGTCCTGGATAGGTCCGTTCACCGGGCTGAGCCCGCGCTGCTTCGGCAAACTGGTGTCGGCCGCCGACGGCCCCGTCGTACGAGGGTCTGGCTGGCCGAACGCGACCGCAACGGCAACCGCACCCGCCCGCTACGTCCTCAACCCCACTCTCCCGCCGCCGAGTTGAGCACAGCCTTCCCAGCCGTCCTGCGCTCCCGGCACCGGCGCGCCGCCAGCCCGCCCCCTACATCCCCGCGGCGGCCACATGGCCGCCAAGGCCCCTCACGCGCCCGGCCGGGAAGGCTCGTCCGGCACCTCCGACACATGGGCGCTGACAATGCGCCAGCCTACGGGGAAGCGTGTCCACGACTGCGTCTGGCGGCCGACGGCGTTGCCCCCGGGGTAGGCGAACAGGGTGGTGACCACGGCGTAGTCGGTCCCGAACGTGCTGATTCTGGTGTCGAAGAGCTTTCTGCCCGGGGGAAGCGGCGGTTGTTGCCGCCGCCAGTCCCGGATTTCCTCGATCCCGGCCTGCCGGTCGGCGATACCGAAGCGGACCGTGTCGGGTGAGGTCCAGAAGTACCCGGTGACGCCTTCGTCGTCGTCGGTGACCAGGGCTTCCTCGTAGCCGGCGAAGGCCGCCGTCACTTCGGCGACCGTCTGGGGCAGGTCCACATCCATGCGCTCTCCGTTCGTCATGGGACCGATCCGTCCTCGCGCGGGCGTGCAGCCAGGGGGTCACCCGGCTGCACGGGAGGCGCTGTCATCGGTGTCAGTTGTCTGAGCCACGTCAGTCGGTGGCCGCCGATTTGTGCGGCTCGGCGGGCGCGGTGGTCGCGTCCGACAGGACACCGACGCTGGCCGGCGCGGTCTCCGGGACCGGGTCAGGTCCCTGCTCGTTCTCCGGCTCCGGTGCTGCCGTCGCGGAGGAGCCGCCGCCGTGCAGCCGCTCGAGTTCCAGTTCCTCGGCGTCCGGCTCGCGGGGTGCCGGCCGGGTCAGGGCGAAGGCTCCGCACAGGACGGCGGCGAAGAGGTAACCGAGACTGACGCTTCCGCTGGCGTTCCAGTCGATCTTCGGGGCGTGGATGAGCCCGATGAAGGAGAGCGCCGCTCCGGTCAGGGCCACCGCTGCCGCCGGGACGAACCGTTTGTCGATGACGAACGCGACGAGCGCGCCCAGGATCAGGCCCGCCAGGATCGCGCCCTGGCCGAGGACCATCAGCCCGTGGTAGACGACACCTGACGACTCCAGACCCGCTTCCCCGACCTTGGAGGCGTTGGTGCCGGCGGCCGCGAGGGCGTTGTCGATCTGGCCGACGGCCCACGAGGCCAGGTTCGGCACGAGTGCGGCGACGACGGCCGCGGCGTGTGCCTTGGGTGACAGCTGGAAGGCCTGGGCGCCGATGAGCAGGCCTATGTACAGCAGGATGGGCACGATCGCAGCGACGGGGAAGATCGCACCCAACAGGCTGAACATGCCGAGGAAGCACATCAGGGCGATGACCGCGCCGGTGGCCAGCGAGTAGCCGGTGCGTCCGCCGGCCGCCTTCCACCCGGGGTGACCGACGTACACGGCGGGCGGGAAGGGTGAGCCGAGCGCCGAGCCGATGACGGCGCCCGCGCCGTCGGCCAGCAGTACCGAACGCAGGTTGTAGTTGTCGCCGGCGGCAGCGGCGCTCTCGACGTTGCTCATGCCCTCGGTGAAGTTGTAGACGCCCAGCGGGATGGCGGTGGCGAGCAGCGGTGCGACGTCCGAGAGGCCGGAGAACAGCGTGTCGAGGTGGAGGCCCGGGAGGGCGAAGGTGATGTCGTCGGCCGCAGCCGAGACCGCGGAGCCGTCCATCGCTCCGCCGGCCCAGCCGATCGCGGTGCCCACCAGGAGCGCGGCGAGCCCGATGGGGATGTTGCCGGGCAGCTTCAGATCGGTCATGAGGCCGATCAGGAGCAGCAGGAAGACCGGCAGGGCGATCCACAGGTCGTCCCACATCTGGCCGGCGGGCCGCATGGAGATGAAGGAGACGGAGATGCCGGCGAGGGTGCCGAGCAGGGCGGCCCTGGGTGCGAACCGGCGGATGTACGGGCCCACGAAGGCCCCGATGAGGACGATGACACCGATGATGAAGGCCCAGGCGATACCGGCCTTCCACGCCAGCAGCGGATCCTTGGTCTTGAGGTAGATCGGCAGCATGATGACGAACACGACGATGAACATGTGCGGCACGCTCGGCCCGTAGGGCATCGCGGTGACGTCCTGCCGACCCTCCCGCCGTGCGAGTCGGCGGCCGAGGTAGGCGTAGTAGATGTTGCCCGCGATCAGGGCGATGCCCAGCGCCGGCAGGATGGTGTGGAAGACGTCGTCGGCCGGAATCTTGACGACGCCCAGGCACAACCCGGTCAACGTCAGCACATTGACCAGGACGTTGACGGCCAGTCCGAAGAACGCGTTGGTGTCGCCGCGTACCCACAGCGGGAGGGGCAGGGGTTCGGTCTCGGCGGGGGCGGTGCGGCGGAGTGACAGCATGGCGGGATCACCCTTCGTAGGGTGGAGCGGTGGATTCCGGCGCGGGGTACGCCTGGTGACGGGATGCTGGTGGACAGTGGGCGCCGTCGAGGTGGCGGTGCAGTGGGGGCGGGCCGGGGCGTGGCGGCCGGGCGCTGGTGGCCCTGTCAGCGCGGCTGTGGCGCCGGTTTGCGGGCGGTTTCCGGAACGTCGGGGCTGACGGGCGACGCGGTGGCCAGTGCCGCCAGGAACGCGGCCGACTCCGCGGTCCAGCCGAAGATGCCGCCCTGCGCGGCCACCATCTCCAGGCCCGCCTGCTGGAACTGGGGGAAGTAACTGCCGACGCAGTCCGACAGCACCAAGCACTCGTATCCACGGTCGTTGGCTTCGCGGACCGTCGTGTGCACGCACACTTCGGTGGTGACGCCGGTGACGACGAGACGGCGAATGCCGCGGGCGGTGAGCAGCTCACCGAAGTCGGTGGCGTAGAAGGCGCCTTTGCCCGGCTTGTCGATCACCGGCTCACCCGCCACCGGGTAGAGCTCCTCGATGATGTCGTGGCCCTCCTCACCGCGGACCAGTATCCGGCCCTTGGGGCCCGGGTCACCGATGCGCAGGCTGGGGTTTCCTCGCAGCAGCTTGCTGGGGGGACAGTCGGACAGGTCCGGCAGGTGCCCCTCGCGGGTGTGCATGACCGCCATGCCCGCGGCACGGCAGGCGTCGAGCACGCCCCGCAGCGGAGCGATGGTTTTCCGCAGTTGTTCGACGTCGTTGCCCAGGCTCTCGCCGAATCCACCGGGTTCGAGGAAGTCCCGTTGCATGTCGATGAGGACGAGTGCCGTCTCGGCGGGGTCGAAGGTGAACGCGTACGGGGCGGCCTCGACACGGAGCGATTCCGCAACTGCCATGGCGGTTCCTGCTTTCGTCGATGGGAAGGGGAGTCGACGCGGCCGGCTCGGGCGGATTCGGACCATGCGCCCGGATGCGCAGGACTGTTCGAGCGGTGCAGGGGCCCCGTCCGGTGGGTCAGCTCAGGAGGTGGTCTCAGTCGTGGCGGCGATCAGGTCGTCGGCGGTGGAGACGCATCCGAAGACGCCGCCCTGCATGGTCACCATGTGCAGCGCGGCTTCATGGTTCGAAGGGTCCGTCGCCCCGGTGCAGTCGGAGAGGATCAGGCATTCGTAGCCGCGGTCGTTGGCCTCGCGCATGGTGGTGTGGACGCACACGTCCGTGGTGATGCCGGTGAGGACGAGATGGGTGATGCCCCGGGTGCGCAGCACGAGGTCGAGGTTGGTGGCGTAGAACGCTCCCTTGCCCGGCTTGTCCACGATCACTTCACCGGGAAGCGGGGCCACTTCGGGCACGATCTCCCAGCCGGGTTCTCCCCGGACCAGAATGCGGCCGCACGGTCCGGCGGCGCCGATCTCGGCGCCGATCTGCGCGGACCGCCAGCGCTTGTTGGCCGGCAGGTCCGCCAGATCGGGGGCGTGCCCCTCACGGGTGTGGACCACGAGCATGCCCGTGCTGCGGGCGTGCGCGAGCAGCTTCTGCGTCGCCGGGAGCCCGGCCCGGGTCAGCGAGATGTCGTATCCCATGGTGTCCACGTAACCGCCGGGTCCGCAGAAGTCCGTCTGCCAGTCGATGCAGAGCACGGCGACCCGGTCGGCGGACACGGAGGTGTCGTACGGCCACGCGTAGGGCTTCGCGGTGACCGGGCCGATGATTACTGTCGGATTTTGCGGACTTATAGGCGCATTGTCAGCCATTGATCCCCCAAGCCGGGTGAAATGGTGCATGGGAAAGTAGCCGCAATATTTCTGGTATTCCGTACACGGTGATTATGTGGAAATTAGTTTCGGCCAGACGCTCGCCGGGTTACGCAGGAATGACGCGCCCACGGGTGGGCGCAGGCCTGGGCCAGGGCCGGGTCGACGTCGCGGGGCCTGGTCTGCTTCCGTTCTGGCCCCCGTGCCCGCCCGGTGTACGGCTGCACTGCGCGCGTATCACGGCCGTTATGGCCGACCTGGCCCCGAGTTCGGCTGCGCCGGCAGCAGCGTGTCCCACGCGGAGGCGGGCCGACGATTCACAGGGTTTCGCCCCGGTAGGCCATGCCGTAGGGATGCCGGGAGAACCGCGGTCAACCCCAGCGGCAGCCTCCATCTGGGACTAGTTGAGCCACTCCCTGCTCACTTCGTTGAACCAGCCGGTCACCTACATGTTCCACGCGTTGAAGATCAGATTGACCCGACTCTGGCCCATCGGCCGCCGCCCCGCCCGCGGAGGAAGTAGACGGTGGTGTCGTACTGGTCGGCGTCGACGTTCGTCATGTCGAAGCTCATGCCATCGGCCGGGACCTTCGCGCCGGCCAGCCGTAGTGACCGCCCAGCGAATGGAGCTGCGCAGCGGTGGTGAGGTTGCCGCCCAGGTCGGCGACGGCGTCGGCGAGGGCGGTCGGGAGAATGGCCCATGTGCTGAGCCTGCGGAAGATGTGCGCTCGGGACATGGTGTGCGCTCCGTTGTGCGTGGTCGGTGGCCCGGGCCCGGGGCCCGGCTTGCCCCACCGACACGGGCGGCGCAGAGATTGATTCGCAGGCCCCTCCACCGACCGGATCAACTTTGTGTGCGGCAGGCCAGTGTCAGAGGTTGTTTGGTGGGCAGGGCCGGTTGTGGGCGTCCCCCCACACGCCCTTCGCGGGCATGAAGCTGGGGGCTGCGCGTTCCCACCGTTCGTCCTGCGACCGCCGCACCGGCCGGAGCTCTTGTCCGCGGTCGGGGTCGATACTTTCCAACTGCACCGCCTCACCCAGGACATGTTGGCTGGGTGGAGTCCCGGCAGCGCAGCGAGTCAGCGAGACGTGGTCCATCGCTGGGCGACGTCAGCCCAGGCCGCGTCCCACCGGGCGAGGTTGTGCCGTTCCAGCCTGCGGTGGGCGTAGCCGTATGCGGCGGCACCGAGGAGGGGCACGGCCATGGCGGCGACGAGGGCGGAGCCCATCGCGCGGTTGCGGACCTGCGTTGTGGTCATGGGCGGGTCGGTGATCTTTCCGTCGTTGTCGACCCAGACGCGGATGGCGCTGCCTGCGGGAAGGGCGGGCTCGACGTCGGCCTTTGCGGTGCGGGTATGTCCATGCGGGTCGGTGAAACGGACGGAGGCCGGGTACCGGGTCTGCTTCGCCTCGTCTGATCCTGGTTCTGGATGGCGCGGGGCGTCGTGGACCAGTACGGCGGGGGTGTGATGGCGGGTGGCGGCCTGGTGCCGGGCGGTCTCCATGTGATGGCGGTAGGCGGTGTCGCCGACGAGGAACATGGCGACGGGTATGGCGGCGAGCACGGTGAGAAGGAGTACTGCCCCGATCCATGCCTGCGCGAGATCGGTGCGACGGCGCAGGGGGTTGCGCCGCCACCGCCACAGCACGACGCGCGGGAGTTCTTCGGCAGGGGGCTCTGGGGGTGTCGCGCGGGCCACGAGGTCTCTCCTTCCGCGTGGTCGTGACCGTCCTCGCCATCCGTGCGGCGAGGACGGGACGGGCCGTGACCTGACTAGCCGTGGTGCACCGCGTCGGTGAGCGCGGAGGGGTGGGCGTGGGCAGCCTGCAGAAGTCTTGCGGCGCCGCGGACCGCGCTGGTGTGGGGCGCCGCGACAGGCTGGACGGACGCGTGGAGACGGTCGACGAGCGGGTAGACGATGTCAGCTCGCAGTGCGCCCCCGCCGGCGAGGAGTGGACCTCGGCGGAGGGCGTCCAGCGTCAGGGACGTGCGGTCCTGGTCCAGCATGGTGGTCACCATGACGACGACCGCTTCGGTGATCCGCGACGGCGGGGTGCGGCTGTCCAGGTCGCTGGTGCCCAGGGCGGTGCAGTGGGCGTCGGTCACCGCACCGTCGACGAGCAGGGTGACCTCGGTGAGGTGGGCGCCGACGTCCACGACGAGCAGCGGGCGGGTCAGGTCGGCCTCTGCGGCCGCGGCCACGGCGCGCGCGGTGGGGACGGTCAGTACCGCGCGCGGGCGCAGGACCTCGACCGCGGTGCGGGCTTCGGCCCGGTAGGCCATGCCGCCCAGTACGGGCGTGGTCAGGATGAGCAGGGGACGCCCGGATCGGGGCAGCCGGTGACCGAGCAGCCGGTCGAGCATCCTGGCGGTTCCAGGGGTGTCGACAATGGTGCCGCGCCGAATGGGGTACGTGGCGCCGTGGCCGGGGAACGTGACCGTGGGCACGTCGAGGATCATGCGTCGTCCCGACGTCCAGGCCCGGGTGCGGGCGCTCCCCAGATCGAGGGCTATGCCGTTGCACCGTCGGCACCGAGGCCACAAGCGGTGCCGGGCGGTCACGGGAAGGAGGTTGGGGACGGTGGTCACCGGCCGGCCTCCCTGACCTGCTGGCAGCGGGCGCAGTAGCGGGCCTGCGGCACGATCATCAGTCGCTCGCGGGCGATGGGCCCGCGGCACAGATGGCAGGCGCCGTAGCGGCCCTCGTCCATCCGCTGGAGGGCGGCCTCCACATCGGCCAGAACCATGCGCGCGGAGGCGGCGAGCTTGACGCGGACCTCGGTCTGCGCGGCGGCCTGCCGGTCGAGAGCCGCGTCGAGGCGGGTCGTGGCGGCGTCCGACAGGTGCTGAAGCTGTTCCTGGCGGAACAGACGCTGCTCGTGCAGGTTCTCGCGCAGTGCGGCGAAGTCCTCGACCGAGAGAGTGGTGTGGGGGTTCTCGACCATCTGTGGGTTCACCAAGTCACCTCCTGAGCAAGGCGGGAGAGGGAGTAGTCCGGGGGAGCGGCCGTCAGGCGGTGTCACGCTGGCAGGGCACGCAGAACGGGGTGTAGGGCAGGATCTCCAGGCGTTCGACCGGGATGGTCTTGGAGCAGTTCTGACAGATGCCGTAGCTACCGTCCCGAACGCGGGCGAAGGCTGCCTCGACCTGGGCGAGGACCCTCTTGATGGTGTCTTTCTGCGCGGACATCACCTGCTCCTCCGCGTCGGGCCCCGCCTCGCCGATGGCCCGCAGCTGGGTGAGGCGGGAGGCACGTTCGTGTTCGAGGCGCTGAAGGGCCTCGTGCGCCGTCAGC
The DNA here is from genome assembly GCF_042668605.1 of Streptomyces sp. NPDC057280. Classification (NCBI taxonomy): domain Bacteria; kingdom Bacillati; phylum Actinomycetota; class Actinomycetes; order Kitasatosporales; family Streptomycetaceae; genus Streptomyces; species Streptomyces sp. NPDC057280. Next base: position 214,641 of record NZ_JBHUYR010000012.1, on the reverse strand, counting down.
CGCTCGCGACGGGTCTCGGTCTGGGGCGTGTCGAGCGACATGGCTTCTCTCTCTTTCGGATGGAGGCGGGGCGCGCCGGGCAGGCAGCGGTCGGGGGAGAACCGGGGAGCCACCGGGTCGATTGCTGCCTCCAGCGTGGCCGTGCTGCCGCGCAGAACCAATCGGGCGCGATACCCATCCGCGGCAAGGCCCGGCAGGGCGGCATGGGCAGGCCAGGCTGCGGAAAATGGGCAGTGGTCCCCATCGACGGCGGTGCCGGAAGCGGGCAGCCTGGACGGCAGGCCGGTTGAGACCAGTGGCCGCGGCTCACACATGAGAAGCGCGGTGACAGACAGTGGAAACGAAGCCGCGTCACCTGGAGAAAGGCGTCATCGCGGTGTCCCTGTTCTGGCGGATCTTCGCCCTCAACGCGGTCGTGCTGGGAAGCGCCACCGCGCTGCTGCTGTGGGCCCCGGTCACCGTCTCCGTGCCGGTCCTCCTGACCGAGGCGGTCATCCTCGTGGCGGGCCTGGCCGTCATGCTGGTCGCCAACGCGGCCCTGCTCCGGATCGGCCTGACCCCGCTCGACCGGCTCACCCGGCTGATGACCACCGTGGACCTGCTGCGGCCCGGTCAGCGGCTGCCGGAAGGCGGCCTCGGCGAGACCGCCGAACTGATCCGCACCTTCAACGCCATGCTGGAGCGCCTTGAGCACGAACGGGCCACCAGCAGCGCCCGTGCCCTGTCCGCGCAGGAGGCGGAGCGCCGCCGTATCGCCCAGGAACTGCACGACGAGGTCGGCCAGAGCATGACCGCGATCCTGCTGGCGCTGGAGCGAGCCGCCGGAGAGGCGGGCGAGCCCCTGCGCAGTGAGCTCCGCCAAGCACAGGAGATCACCAGGACAAGCCTGGACGAGGTGCGCCGCCTGGTCCGCCGACTTCGGCCGGGGGCTCTGGACGACCTCGGTCTGGTCAGCGCACTGACCTCACTGACCAGCGAGTTCGCCACCCACGTCGGGTTGCGCGTGGTGCGCCGCTTCGACACCGGGCTGCCCACGCTTGACCAGCAGACGGAACTGGTGGTGTACCGCGTCGCCCAGGAAGCCCTGACCAATGCCGCCCGCCACGCCGAGGCCGACAAGGTCGAGGTGAGCCTGCGCCACACCGACAGAGCGATGGTGCTGGCCGTCAGCGACGACGGCCGCGGCACCGGCGGCGCCCGCGAAGAGGCGGGAATCCGCGGAATGCGCGAGCGAGCCCTGTTGATCGGGGCCGCGTTGGACGTCACCTCACAGCCGCAGGCCGGTACGACGGTCCGGCTGACCGTGCCCCTTGTCAGGAAGCAGCCATGACCAAGCCCCACACCTCAGTGATCCGCATCCTCGTCGCCGACGACCACGCTCTGGTACGTCGTGGGGTGCGGCTGATCCTCGACCGCGAACCGGACCTCGAGGTCGTCGCCGAAGCGGGGGACGGCGCGGAGGCCATCGAGCTGACCCGCACCCATGAGGTCGACCTGGCGGTCATGGACATCGGGATGCCCCGCAAGACAGGACTGCAGGCCACCCGGGAACTCCTCGCCCTGAAACCCGGCGTACGGGTGCTGATGCTGACGATGCATGACAACGAGCAGTACTTCTTCCAGGCGCTGAAGGCCGGCGCCAGCGGCTATGTGCTGAAGTCCGTGGCGGACCGCGACCTGGTGGCGGCCTGCCGGGCCGCGATGCGTGACGAACCCTTCCTGTATCCGGGCGCGGTCACCGCGCTCATCCGCAACTATCTGGACCGGGTTCGCCAGGGCGAGGAGCCGCCCGAGCAGGTGCTGACCGCACGGGAGGAGGAGGTTCTCAAACTCGTCGCCGAGGGCCACTCCTCCAAGGAGATCGCGGAGATGCTCTTCATCAGCATCAAGACCGTCCACCGGCACCGGGAGAACCTCCTGCACAAGCTCGGCCTGCGTGACCGGCTGGAACTCACCCGTTACGCGATCCGCGCCGGCCTCATCGAAGCCTGAGACCGCTGACTCCTCAGGGCCTTGGCTGCCCACTCCCCAGCCGAGGCCCTGAGGTACCGACTGCCGCCGACGGGCTGCTGCCGCGGATCGGCTGCCACCGATGGGCTGCCACCGATGGGAAGGGAGACGGGGGATGGCTCGTTTCGCACGCCGCGTAACGCGCACGAGTGAACCCCGCTCGGCAGCGATGTGGGCCGTCCTGCTCACTGTTCTCGCCATCCTGCTCGGCTCGTACGCCCCGGGCAGCGAGCACGCCCGTGCGGTGAGTGGGGCGGGGGTCACCGGGGAGACCGCGCCGGCGCGCAGCGCGTCGTACGCGGACAGTGTGTCGTACGTGGCCAGCGCGGACCCCGCGATCCTCACCACCCTTTCCGTACGAAGCGATCGTGCCGGCACCGGCGAACGCCATGCCTCGCCGGTCGCCACCCCAGGGACAGCACGGGCGGCGTCCGCCACCCCCTTCCCGTGCGCACCGCCGCCCTCAGCGACGAGCCCGCCCGCATCGGGGCAACCGGCACACCGTGACGGGGTCCGGGCTCCACCCACGCTCTCCGGCATCTGAACCCTCACCACTTCACACTTCTCCACCCAGGCCACTGCGCTGGCCTCGGTGCGCCTGCCGGAGGCCCGCTGTGAAACGATCCCCGCACATCAGAGGACTGATCGCCCTCGCCACCGTCGCCCTGTCCCTGTACGTCGCGCTCACCGTGCCCGTCCATCTCGGACTCGACCTGCGCGGCGGCACCCGGATCATGCTGGAGACCCGTCCCGCTTCCGCCGCGGATGCCGGCGGCGAGGCCACAGACCGCACGGTGGAGGTGCTGCGCGGCCGCATCGACGCTCTCGGCGTCGCCGAACCCACCCTCGCCCGCTCCGGCAGCGACCGGATCGTCGTCGAACTGCCGGGCCTGGAGGATCCGCGGAAGGCGGCCGAAGTGCTCGGCCGCACCGCCCAACTCAGTTTCCACCAGGTGCTCGGCACCGTCACCGGCGCCAACCAGCTTCCCGAGCCGTTGCCCAAGCGGCCGCGCGAGCAGGCGTTGCCCGATGAGTCCGGCCAGTACCTGCGTCTGCGGGCGGCTGCACTCACCGGCAAGGACGTCGAGAGGGCCGCCGCCCGCTTTGACCAGCAGGGCGGTGCCGGATGGCACGTCACCGTCGACTTCAAGGGGTCAGGCAAGAAGGGGTGGGCCCGCTTGACCGGCGAGGCCGCCTGCCACGCGAACGGAGACCCGGCCCGCCGGGTCGCCATCGTCCTGGACGGCAAGATCATCTCCTCGCCGCAGGTCGACCCGTCCGTCGCATGCCGCTCCGGCATCAGCGGCGGTTCCACCCAGATCACCGGCGCCTTCGACGACGGCGACGCCGAGGAGCTGGCCCTGCTCATCAACGGAGGTGCGCTGCCGGTGCCGGTCGAGATCATCGAGCAGCGCATCGTCGGCCCCACCCTGGGCGCCGAAGCCATCACGGCCAGCGCGTGGGCCGCCGTCATCGGCACCGCACTGACCTCGCTGTTCATCATCGTCGTCTACCGCATCATGGGGTTCCTGGCCACGGTGGCGCTGGTCTGTTACGGCCTCCTGTCCTACGCGGCCCTCGCCGCCCTCGGGGCCACCCTGACTCTGCCGGGCCTCGCGGGATTCGTGCTGGCCATCGGTATGGCGGTCGACGCGAACGTGCTCGTCTTCGAACGCGCCCGAGAGGAGTACGCCTCGGGCCGGCGGCGCACCCCGCGGTCGGCCCTGACGTCCGGATTCCGCAGGGCGTTCAGCGCGATCGCCGACTCCAACATCACCACTCTCATCGCTGCCGGTCTGCTGTTCTTCCTCGCTTCCGGGCCCGTGCGCGGGTTCGGCGTCACGCTGGGCATCGGCGTCCTCGCCTCCATGATCAGCGCCCTGGTCATCACCCGAGCCCTCGCCGACCACGCGATCGCCCGCCCCTGCTTGCGCCGCCGCCCCCATCTCACCGGCATCGCCCACACCGGCACCGTCCGCGACCGCCTGAGCCGTAGCAAGCCGGACCTTCTGCGCCACCCGCGCCGGTGGCTGGCAGCCTCGGCAGCTGCCCTCGTACTGGCCGCCGCGGGGATCGCTGTGCGCGGCCTCGACTTCGGTGTCGAGTTCACCGGTGGCCGCCTCATCGAATACACCACGGCCGGCCCCGTCGACGCCGACCGGGCCCGCAGCGCGCTCGCCGACGCGGGGTTCCCGCGGGCCGTCGTCCAGAGCTCCGGTGAGAACCGGCTCACCATCCGCACGCACCACCTGAGCAACACCGAGGCGGCGGCCCTCACCGACACCGTCACCGGCCTGGTGGGCACAGCCGACAGAATCCGCGACGAAACCATCGGGCCCAGCCTGGGCGAGGAACTGCGCCGTGGCGCCCTCATCGCGCTCGTGGTCGCCCTGGGCGCCCAGCTGATGTATCTCGCGGCACGCTTCCGCTGGCTGCTGGGCACCTCGGCGGTCGCCGCCCTCGCCCATGACGTCGTGATCCTCATCGGCGTCTTCGCGTGGCTCGGCAAGCCCATCGACGGCGTCTTCCTGGCCGCGCTGTTGACCGTCATCGGCTACTCCGTCAACGACTCCGTCGTCGTCTTCGACCGGATCAGGGAACTGGACCGGCGTGACCGCGGGGAGTCCTTCGCCCGGGTCGCCAATCAGGCGCTGCTGCAGACCCTGCCCCGCGCCGTCAACACCGGCATGGGGGCCGCCTTCATCCTCACCGCACTGGCCGTCCTCGGTGGCGACACCCTGACCGACTTCGCTCTGGCACTGCTGATCGGCCTTGTGGTGGGCACCTATTCCTCGATGTTCACCGCGACCCCGCTGGCCATCGAACTGCACCAACGCGGCGGGGCCGGTCGCGTCCCCGCGGTCGGGGGCAGCAGGCGCGAATGACGTCGCGCAGGCCGGACCCCGGGCGTCCCTGATGATCAGGCGACGGGCTCCAGCCGGACACAGCACCGGCCCGGGCTGGGCGACAGACGGGCTGCGTACCCGCTCTCGTCCAGCCCGTGCAGGACACCGCGCAGCAGATGGAGGTTCATGCCGCACACCGTCTGTGTGTGCTCACGCGCCAGGGCGTGGAAGGGGCAGTTGCCCAGCACGACGGCGTCTTCCTCGTGTCGCGGCTCGAACCCGTGCTGTTCCAGCAGATCGAAGAGGTCCGAGCCGCCGCGCTCGCCCAGCCGCGTGCCGAACTCCTCGGCCTTGCGGTGCAGCACCTCGCGCACCGGGGCGCCGGTCGCCGCGGACTCCTCCACGGACTGCGCCAGCAGCCGGCCGGCGAGCTCGTAGCGCCGGTCCGGCAAGCTGACGGCGAACTGCCTCGTCGAGCGCCGGTACAGCTTGGCGGGCCTGCCCGCACCCGGCCCTGCCCGCCCGCTGCGCCGCTCATAGACCACGTCGAGCAGGGATTCGTCGGCCAGGCGGTCGAGATGGAACGCCGCTGTCTGGCGCGCCAGGCCGAGCGCGGCGGCCGCGTCGTCGCGGCTGACGGGACCGGGCTGTCGCGCTACATGGTCGTACAGCCTCCTGCGGGTCGGCTCGTCCAGAGCGGCGACGGCGGAGACATCGGCATCGCGTACTTCCTTCGGGTCGTCCACGAACACCAGTGTAAAACCAACAGCCATTGACTAAAGAAGCGGTCGGAGCTTCTATAAGCAATGAGAGTTGTCTATAGAAAGAGGGGACCCGCCATGTCCTCCGCAACCGCCCGCACCCCATCCGCCGCCACCCCGCGGCGTGCGCTGCTCGCCGATCCCGGCTATCAGGCGTTCGTGATCCTGCGTACGGCGTTCACGGTGGCGCCGATCCTGTTCGGGCTGGACAAGTTCACCAACCTGCTCGTGGACTGGCCCGCCTACCTCGCCCCGTGGATCGACGACCTCGTCCCTGGAAGCGCCCAAGCGGCCATGTACGCCGTCGGCGTGATCGAAGTCGTGGCGGGCGTCGCCGTGGCCCTCGCACCCCGCTTCGGAGCCTGGCTGGTGGCTGGGTGGCTGGCCGGCATCATCATCAACCTCCTGACGATCCCCGACTACTACGACATCGCGCTGCGCGACTTCGGCCTCCTCCTCGCGGCTGTGGCGCTCGCACGCCTCGCGGAGCGCTACCACAGCAAGCGGCAGCGCTGAAGCAGTGCCACACGCTGAGTGGCGCTGACGGGCGGGCCTGCGGGGTCCGCCCGTCACACCTTGCAACCGGAGTCCGGGCAGAGCCGCTCAAGGATCCGTACGATCTGGCTCCACCGGGCCACATCGCCTTGGCGGCACTTCGGCCGCGCCCTTCATACCCGGACGACGGCGTTCCATCGCTCTCCTCGACGACCGCCCGATTCGACCAGCTGAGCAGCTTGCCCGCGCACCTGCCGCCCAACGGCACCCGCGCCCTCTGGCACGAGGCATGCCGCGCTCCTGCGCCGCATCGCCGGCACCGCGCGCCGGGTGCCCACCGCAGGCATCGTGCGGACCGTCGCCCGCCACCGCGCCCGCGAGCGGCCCGGCAACCGGAGCATCACGCGCCCACCACAGCACGCGTACACGGCCCGGCCCGACTCCTCCTGCCGGCGAGGACGTGCCCGGAGCCGGCTCGTCCGCGAACAGACCGGCACGGCCGGCGCAGTCCCCGTGCCCCCTCCGCCTGCACGCTCATGCGGGGCAGGTGAGCGTAGCCTCGCGATTCAGCCCCCCTGCACTCGGTCGGCGCCGGCGTCTGTGCGGGTTGCGTGAGAGAGAGCCCAAGAACCCCACCCCGCCCAGGGCAAGAGGGCACATTACGCACCATGTCCTCGTTGAACACGGCCCCACAGAAACGACGGCCGCCCCTCCCAGTCCTTTTCATGATTGCTTGGGTGGGCCTGTTCGCCGTCCTCTTCGGCGTAGTCGGGATCGGGGTCGTGATCGCCACGGGTGATCCTCGTGCACTCTTACTAGTGCTCGTTGCGCTCTTTCCTGGTGCGACAGTCCTCGGCCTGTGGCAGGGCAATAGCGGGGCCCGGTTCGTGGCGACCGTGTTCTTCGGGGTGATCCCCGGCCTCCTGCTCCTCGTCATGCCCAGGTCATCCCGCGCCTGGTTCAACCCTCTCTTCTACGACGACTGGGACGAGCTCGACGACGAGACTGCCGACTGATTCGAACGCTCGCGCGCGGTCTCCTACACCACCGCATCCACTACGAAGGCGACTTCGGCGCGCTCGATCTCGACCACGCACCGCCCTGGCCGGCCGGGAAGCCTGGGAGCAGTGGCCGTCCAGGTGACGGACACCGAACAGCACAGCATGGGCCATCGGCGCACGCCTGTGACTGGTTGCGAGAGATGATCGCCGGTGCTCGCCCCTTGACCAGGGGTGGTCGGTCGTGGCCAGTCACACCCGTCCGACTCGTGACCTGGGGGCTGACACGCTACGAGCGGCAGGTGCGGTCGATGATCTGAATTGTGGCCGTTCGGTGCACGACCCGGGGCGGGTGCTGCGCGGACCCTGTGTGCTCAATACACTCGGCGATCGCGCCCATCGCGGCGCTCACTCGCACTATCGGGGGACGAACGATGAGCAACTGGAACCCGGGCGGACAGCCGCCCCAGGGGCCGCAGCCCTACCAGCCGCAGCCACCTCAGCCCTATCCGCCCCAGCCCTACGTGCCGCCACAGCCCCAGCCGCCCTACCCGGGGCCGCCGGTGCCGCCGCCGGGCGGGCCGGTCACCCGGCTGCGGCGGCGGATCGGCCCCATCCACGCCGCGCGCAGGGTCTTCACCCCGTCACGGCCGGGCATCGTCTCGGATCCCGAGGTGGCGCGGATGCGGAAGATCAGGACCCTGGTCGGCGTGGGCGCGTTCCTGTGGATGTCCTACGCCTACAAGCTCGCCCCCAAGCTCAGCGACACGGCGGACGAGCAGGTCGACAAGTCATGGACCAGCGCCCTCGCGCTGGCGGCGACCCTCCCGGTCGTCGTCGGCGTCCTGTACGGACTGGCCGCTCCGGCGGCGCGACGGGACCTGCTGCGCCGGGCGGGGCGGTGCTTCGGCGCGATCGTGGCCATGATGGCAGCGGCCTCCGTCTTCCCGATCATCGTGCTCTCAGGGTTCTTCGAGGGCCAGGAACCCCTCGTGGAGGGCCACTTCACCGTCACGAAGGGCCTCACCCTCGCGCTCACCCTCTTCGTCCTGTTCTGGGTGACGCCGTTCGTCGTCTGGGGCGTGGGACTCGCCGTCCAGCACGTGTTCCGCACCGCGGACATCCACGAGACGGTGCCGCCGCTGCTGATCATGGCGTTGGCGTGGGAGACGGCACTGATCGACATGTTCACCGGCGCCCACGAGGGCGTGCCGACGGTGATCCGGTACGTGTTCATCCTGGGCGCCCCGCTCTCGGTCACGGCGGTGGGCCTGTGGGAGCTGCACCGGCTGCGCGTGCACTACGGGTTGGGGATACGGGGACTGCTGATGCGCTAGGAACGGCACCGCGCAGGACGTACTAGTGATCTGGTTCTGAGGTCGGGGGTCGCCACATGAGGCGACCCCCCTCTTTGAGAGTGCGGCGTGCTGCTGCGGCGGGTAGCGCTCGTGCCGGTGGTGCGCGGATGGGCGATACCCGGCTGGAACCTGTCGTGTTGCGGAGGCCGAGCGGCCGACCCTGGACCGTGCCGCGCGTACGAAGCGGACCGTCTGAGAAGCGGACCGTCTGATCTGGGCGACCTTCGCCGAGGACAGTTACGGTCCTGCGTCCCCATGACGGTGGGCGACCCGCCACCACCCGTCCTCGCGGCGGTAGATCTGCGTCACCCGGAGCGTGTAGCTCCTGGGCTCGCCGTTGACGGACACCGACGTGTGCTCGAAACCAGCCGTCCAGGCCAGGTCACCCGCAACGTCGTAAGCCCGCGGATCGAACGCGTACGACGTGCAGTGGGAGAAGCTCTCAGCGAGGTGGGTGAAGAGCTCCTCGACCTCGCGTAGTCCGAAGGCGTTGCGCCAGGCGCCGAGCACACTCACCGGCTCCCTGCGGGACCACAGCGCCCTACGGCGGCCCGCGTCGCCGTTGTGAAGGGCCAGCTCCGCCGCATACAGGTCGGATCCCACCCAGGCCAGGAAGTCGTCGCGCTCGCTCATGGCACCCATCGAAGCGCCACTGCGGCCTGCCCGCCTTCCCGGCCTGGCAGGTGGGGGAGCTGCGCTTGGGCCGTCTGCGGGTCGGCGCGGCGCACTCGAGCTTTTGCCGTCCTACAGGCGAACGGGTCCGCCCCGGCGGAGTGTCCAGGTCTTGTCGTTCTGACCGGCGGCGGCCCAGGCGCCAACATCGTTGATCCAGGCGGTCCTTGGCCAGACTGGCGGCCAAGGCCCGCCGGTGCGGTGATCCGAATTGCTCCTTCCAGTGGACCTGCGGAGGGGTGAAATGCGCTGCTCCCTGAGAGGTGTCGCGCAGCGGACCTGCTTCGGGGTGCTGCCGCGAACCTTCCGGCGCGAGGGCGAGCGCGCTCAGTGGCTCGGCGCAGTGCGACTCCACCCGACAGCGACACCCCAGGTGACGCCCGCGTCGCCGGTGACCTCGAAGTGGGAGGCTGGACTCGAGAAAGGCAGCTGATCGGCATTGAGCGTGCCCGAAGCACCGGCCGAGCAGGACTCGGTGTAACGGGACGGGCCGACGGTGACGGTGACCTTGCCGCTGCCTTGGCACTCGATGCTGGTCCAGACGGTGCCCGCGTGGGGCTGGGCAGGCAGGGGGAAGTGTCCGGCCCCGGTGCGGCGGCCGGTGTGGGCCCAGACCTCGCCTCCCTGATCGCGGATCGCGGCGGCGGGGTCCTGCCACGACATGGGGGCGTCGCCTGGGATCCCGGACGGGCTCGGGGACCTGGTCGCGGCCACACCCGTGTTCGATGCATCGCTAGGGCTCGAACCGGACGACAGGCCGGTGAGAGCGAGCGCGGTAGCGCCGCCACCGATCAGGGCGGCCCCCAGGACCAGGCCCGTGGCCGAGCGCCTGCGCCGGATACGGCGCTTGATGATCACAGCGTCGAACTGCGGAGCGTCGGGGGCGTTTGCGACATCGTTCAAGGTATCTACCAGGTTCTGCTCGAAGGGCGTCAGGTTGGCGTCATGGAGAGCTCGCGCGGAGTGACGGGTCATGGGGCGACCTCCTCGGTCTGCTGCCGGCCAGGACTGGGAAGCTGAGCGCGCAGCTTGTCCAAGCCCCGGGCGAGCTGGGAACGCACCGTGGTGGCAGAGATCCCGAGATCTGCGGCTATCTCGGCGTCCGGCATGTCGTGGAAATACCGCAGTACGACGACCGTTCGCATGCCCATCGGTAGCTGTAGCAGCGCGCGAATGAGCTGGTCCCGGCTGTCCAGGCGGGCGTACTCGTCCGCTGGAGAAGCCTCGTCCATGAGGTCCACCCGCTTCGAACGCCGGAATCGGCGCCAGCGGTCGTTGGCCAGATTCACCATGATCCGCCGCACATAGGCTTCCGGGGACTCGCTTGCGGCGACCTTCCGCCAGCGACGGCACGCGCGCTCCAGAGTCTCTTGAACCAGGTCCTCGGCCGCCTCACGGCTGCCGGTGAGAACGTAGGCCCCGCGGAACAGCGCAGCAGACCTGTGCGCGACGAAGTCCTCGAACGCCACCTCCGGGCACTCGTCCCGCCTGTGAGGTGGCGCCGGGTCGGCACCTTCCATCAACGTCTCCTTCCTTACACCCCACCTAGACGGCGCCGCCCCGGCATCTGCTGCATGGGGGTGACGAGACGTGGATCACACGGAGTCGCTGGTGGCGCTGCCATCTCGCGGGTTCTGCTCCACCTTCTGGCCTCGTGGCTGTTTCGGGTGTCGCACCGGTTGACCAAGATGACAGGAGGATGCGGCGTCGTAGGAGGTCGAAGTCGGCCCGGCCGTACATCTGTCGCTTCAGCAGCTCGAACTCCTCCGGGCTCGCATCCTCAACCAGCCATGACTCGGCACACCTGATACTTACGCCGGTGGGCACACCTACCAGCGATGACAGCGACCGACCGCTCGATCCCGGCCTGGCCGACATGGGCAACAACTTCTGCGGCACCATCGAAGGGGTCATCGACCCGGACCTGGTGGCAGCCCGCTTGAGTTCACTCGGGAATCACGAAACCGCGGAGAGTCGAATTGACGAAGCCTCATCGCCCCGCGGCCCGAAGGGCCGGCACTACTCGTACGAACGGTTCACAGGGCTCCGCATGGGCGGGGTGAATGCCGCCGGCGTTTGACGCGGTTGCGGACGACCAGCCCGCGCACACGCACCGTCATGACACCTCGCTCTCGCACGGTTCACTCAGGAGGGATCCTCTCGCGGCCGTCTCCGGGCACGCCGGCCGAGCCCTCTGGCCAACACAACTCCTATGCCGTTCCATGGAGTTGTCGGGGGGACGGGGACCTGCCATGAGACTGCACTTGCGGCGACGGAAGCCAACGGGGTTGGCGCCGATCCCAGGGCGCGACGTGTTCATCTCGTACGCACGCGAAGACGGCCCCTTCGTCGAGGACACTCTGTCGCCATGGCTGCGAGAGCAGGGAAGCTCGTGCTGGGTCGATCTGCACGAGCTGCCGGGCGGAGTCCATTTCCCGACCCGCATCGCCACCGGCATCGTCGGCAGCAAGGCCTTCCTCTTCGTCCTCAGCCCGGACTCCCTCGCCTCGGAGCACTGTCGAGAGGAACTCACTATCGCGGTCCGGGACCACAAGCGCCTCATACCCGTGGTCCGCCGAGAACCGGGCGACGGCGACATCCCGTTGAGTCTGCGCACCATCCAGTGGGTGTGGTGGCGCAGCCCGTCGGACGACGCGCGGGCAAAGCGTCAGCTGGCCGCTGCGCTCGGCGGCGATGTGGAATGGCGCGAGCGCCAAGCCGGGATCGCCCTGAGGACCAACGAGTGGATCAGTCACGGGCGCAACCGGACGTACCTGCTGCGCGGGGCCACGCTCGCTGCCGCAGAGCGATGGCTCGCGGACGGCACGGACCGGTTGGAACGGCCCACCCCGCAGGAGATCGAGTTCATCACCCGCAGCCGTACCACGCGGACGACGCGACTGCGCGCGGCCGTCGCTGTGATGCTGGTCCTGACGGTCCTGATGAGCCTCCTCGCGGTGGTGTCCTGGACCGAACGGGGCCGAGCTGTGCGCCAGGAGCGGGAAGCCAGGCACCAGACCGCCACTGCGTATGCACGTGAACTCGCGCAGCGGGCGGATTCCGCGCGTTCGACTGATCCGCAGCTGGCGCTCCATCTCGCGCTGCGCGGCGTGCTGAAGTCCCGGACACCGGAGGGCGAGACGGTGCTGCGCAAAGTGCTCACCGCGGCCCGGGCCCGGGAGGGAACACCGATGTCCGGCCCCCGGTCCGGCAGGCTCATCGCTCTCGGCCCCGGCGCGAACTACGGCGTGGCGACCTCCACCGACGGCCGGCTCACGGTCTGGCGGCTCCGAGCCCGGAGCCAGATACTGCGTGCCGCACCGCTCGAGGGAAGCGTCGTCTTCAGCCTCGACGAAAGACTGCTCGCAGTCCGGACAAGCAAGGGAACGCTGTCCGTGTGGGACCTCGCATGGGAGCAGCGCGTCGCTTCACAGAAGGGCGTGCGGGTCGTCGACCCCGCTGGCTCTGACGGGATTTCCTACGTCCATGAACTCGGCGGTGGCGCCGGGGACGTGGACAGCGTCAGCACCAGCGAAACAGACTACGCACCGAGCCTGCCGGACCCGTTGCGCACCTCTGGGCTCCTTGCCGTACTAGCGGCGGACCCCCAGGACTCGTCCCTCGGCATGAGCACATACGTCACCACTGTCGATCGTCACCACGTGGACACATGGCAGGTCGTAGGGACTGGCGCATCCCAGCGAGGGCGCCCCACACACCGGTACACCGAGCCCGGGGGCATCGACCAGGCCTGGGTAGACCCCGTCGGGCAGCGCGTTGTGACGACGAACCAGCGAGGCTCGTCCGTCGTGTCCGCGCGCGGGACGTTGGTGAGCCGAATGCCTCTCACGTCGCTCGCGTCCGTGGTCTTCAGCGGCGACGGCGAACTCATGATCACCGTGCCGGAGTCGGGGGCTCCCGCCGTGGTCCAGACGGGTACAGGCGAGATCCTGGGCACTCTGCCCGGCGGTACGGCACGTGCCGCGGCCTTCACCCAGGACGGCCGGGGCGTCGCCATCGCCGGGGCCGACGGCACGTTACGCCGTCATGAGTGCGTGCCCTGTCTGCCGTACAAGGAGCTGCTCGACCTGGCGAAGAAGTCACTGACCCGTCCCATGACCCCGGAAGAGCGGCGCACCCACCTGCACGAGGAGCCGGCGCAGGGATGTCCTTTGCTGACCGACGACGCGCGGCGCAGCTGCATCGACATCGATCCGAACTCCGGTCCGCCGGGCAGCGTCGTCGAGGTCGGCTTCGTCAACTTCCCAGCCGGCACACAGCGGCTGCGCTTCACCGATGCGCGCGATCGGCAGTGGGACCTGGGACCGGTCGACCTGCCCGGACCGTACGCCACGGTGACGGTGACGGTTCCCAGCGGCGCGCCGCTCGGAGCGGGCCGTTTCTCCACAGAATTCGTGCCGTCGATCTGGCACGACGAGTACGCGGACTTCGAGGTCACCTGCCTGTGGTGCTGACCGGCGCCGACTCAGTCTGCTACGTCTCCCCGAGCCCGGGGCGCACGAGCCTTGACCACCCGCCGGTACCCAGCCCTAGGGCTCCGTCGTTCATATACCTCGACAGCGCAGACGACGCTGCGGAAAGCCGACGCGGAGCCTCCGACCCGGGATACGCGAATCGTCGTATGTCCGGGGTCCGCCCGCCTTTGCGGGCATGGGTCGCCTGCGGACCGCCAGCCCATGCGCCCACTCTGAAGTCCTGGATGTCAGTCCCACCAGAGCACGAGGAGAAGGTGCCGTCGGGACGCAGCAAGGTAGAACTCGCGCAGGGCATTGAAGCGCCCCAGCAGGTACTTCCTCGGGCCACCGCCGATCTTGTCCGCTGCATGACCGATCACGGAAGCAGCCTCGGTGTCTTCGGTCGGAAGGCCGGCCAGGACCGCCGGGAAGTCGATTTGACCGAGCAGTTCGGAGACGCGGGCCACTTGAGCTGCGGAAAGGGCGGTGGGAGGCGGTCCGAAGGGACCGATGGCATGCGGGTGTGTGTTGAGGAAGCCGAGGTCGATCGCCGCGTCGCCCTCGGTGGCCTGCCGGAGAGCATCGAGGTGGGCGCCGTCGAGACCTGCCAGCTCGCAGACCCGCTCCAACATGGCTGGTGCCCAGTCCAGGTCCAGGACGTCCGCCGGCGGCGGATCCCAGTGGGGATCTCCATCCGTCGATGTTCCGGCTGACTGGCGGCAGGCGGCGAGATACTCCGCCGGGACGCGGGCAAGTTGCTGGGTGACGGCCATGACGGCAGTATCCCGACGGCGTCCACCGGTTTTCCTATCGAGGTCTCGACGAGGACGACAACCCCTTTTGATGAGTGCTGCGGTGGACCGCAGGGGCTACCAGGGGACGGTCTGGCCGAAGCGGTCCAGATACGCCAGGCCGGGCGTGCCCAGTTGGGAGAGCAGGACGTCCACCAGCAAAGGGACGGTCTCCTCGATGGTGAACGGCGCCTCCGGACCACCCAGGGCGGTGCGTATCCAGCCCGGCGCCAGGAGTACGAAGGCGCGCTGCGTCTCACCCTGCCGGGCCGCGAAGCTCCGTAGGAACATGTTCAGGGCTGCTTTGCTTCCTCGGTAGACCTCACGGCCTCCAGTCGTGTTGTTGGTGATGCTGCCCTGTCCGGAGGACATCGCCCCGATGAGTCCCGCCGGTGACACCAGGTCTTCGAGGGTTTCGATGACGCGCATGGGGCTGAGTGCGTTGGTGAGCATCACGTCGATGAAGTCGGCTGTCGCAACGGCGCCGATGGGTGTCTGCTCATTGTTGGTGGTGCCCGCGTTGACGAAGAGCACGTCGAGTCGGCGGTGTGCCAGACGTTCGTGCAGCGGGGGCAGTTGGCCGGGGTCGTTGATGTCGAGATGCTCGATGGTGACCCGCCCGTCGGCATGGTCCGCGAGATCGTGCAGCGGCGTTCGGGCCGTGGTGCCGCGAACGGTGCCGACGACGTCCCAGCCCCTGGCGAGGAACTCCGCCGCCATCGCGTGGCCGAGGCCGCGCGAGGCCCCGATGATGAGAGCGGTCGGGGGGTGTTGTTCGGTGCCAGTCGATGACATCCAGCGTCATCTCCGTTCTTCGAGCGTTGTAGCCTTCGGGCCTCGGCGCGGTCCCAGGACCGTCACAGGCGGTGGCCGCTGCTCCGACCCCCTGGCTCGTGCGCTTCAAGTGTTTCGTCCGCGCTGCATCACAGGCGAGCGACGAGCGCCCGTTTGTACGATTGCCGACATGGCAAGGGCACTTATGACGGAATCCGCTTCCGTACAGCCTGACGATGTACGAATCATTCGGGCGCTACAGATCGCTCCGCGGGCTTCGTTCGCCGCCATCGCGACCGCCCTCGGCCTGACCGAGGGCACCGTCAACCGTCGGTATCGCCGCCTTCGCGCCGATGGGGTCATCCGAGTGGCCGGCGTGGTCAACCCGGGGGCCCTGGGGCAGAGCAGGTGGCTGGTGCGGCTGCGCTGCCGCCCCGGCAGTGTCGCGGCGATCGCCGACGCGCTCGCCAAGCGTGATGACGTCAACTGGGTCGCCCTGAGCGCGGCGGGCTGCGAGATCACCTGCGCGACTCAGTCCCGGACGCGAGAACAGCGCGAGGAACTCCTGGGCCAGCGGCTTCCCCGCACTGCAGCGGTGATCGACATCAACGCCTTCGCGATGCTCCGCCAGTTCCTCGGAGGCCGCGGCCACTACTGGTCCGCCCTGCGGGGCACTCTGTCCCCGAAAGAGGAAGCAGCGCTGGGGAGCAGCGGGCCCCCCTTCACCGAGTCTCCGGTCGTCACTCGCGACCCACTGCGCCTTACGCCCGAGGACGAGAAGATGCTCGATGCGCTCGCTGCAGACGGCCGCGCCAGTCTCGTCGATCTCGCCACAGCCACCGACCTCACTCCGGGACGCGTCTCGCGACGCCTTGATGCTCTGCTCCAGCACCGCGTCGTCCACATCGATGTCGAGATCGCCGCAGCGGCCCTGGGCTATCACGCTCGCGCGAACCTCTGGCTTCGCGTGCACCCGTCCGCGGTGAAGAGCGCGGGCCGCGCGCTCGCGCAGGAACCCGAGGTCGCCTTCGCCGCAGCCATCTCCGGGCCCTGGAACATCCATGCCGTCGCACACTGCCGGGACCTCGACGAACTGTTCGAGTTCACCTCGGATCGCATCGGATCCCTGACCGGACTGCAGAGCATGGAGGTTTCACCCGTGCTGAAGCACGTCAAACAGGCCGGCACCCGGCTCTTCGACGATCGCCTCGTCGAGCCATCCAGCGCTCGCGCGCGACGCTGAGAGGCTGAGTCGCGACCAGCCGCTCGGCGGCCCGCTCGATGCCGCCGTCGACGCGAAGCTCGTCTTCGAGCGCGGCTGGAGCAGCTGGCGGCGACGGTGCCCGCTGGTGACTGCTCAGGGCCGGACTGCCGTCGGACGCGATATCAGCTGCCGGTGCCTATGCTGTCGCCAAATGATGGCGAGCCCAAGCGGTCAGCGCATCACCGCTGTTCGAGAGGTCGGCGTAAACCGCTGCTGCCCCGGCCGCCTCTGATGACTCGGGCACCATCACTTCGATCCTCTGGCGTGCTCAGAGCCTGCCCACGAGGTGACCGAGCAAGGGGGCCAGGACGGGGGCGACCGCCTCGGCGTATGCCTCCGAGAGGTGACTGTCGGCGCGCCTCCCGGACCAGGCTGCCTTCGACAGGGTTCGTCGATACGTTGGAGGCATGCGCTTTGCCATCTCCATCCCCCAGTTCTACCGGGACGGCGAGTTCGATCCCGGAGCCTTCCGCGCGTACCTCGCGCGGGCCGAGGACCTCGGGTACCACAGCGTCTGGGCGCAGGAGTCACCGCTCGGCACCGGGGCGGTGCTGTCGCCGATGGAGGTCATGACGTACGCCGCCGCGTGTACGACCCGGCTGCGGCTGGGGACGACCGTCTTCGTGAGCACACTCCACCAGCCCGTCCATTTCGCGAAGGCGCTGGCGACCCTCGACCAGATGAGCGGAGGCCGGCTGGAGGTGGGGGTCGGCTCCGGTGGCCCGAACCGGCCGTTCGCCGCGTTCGGCATGGACAAGGCCCGCTACCTGGCGCGGTTCACCGAGGGCATCGACCTCGTCAGGGCGCTGTGGACACAGCCGAGCGTCACCTTCGACGGCGAGTTCTGGCAGCTCGAGGACGCCGCGATGGAGCCCAAGCCGATTCAGAAGCCGCATCCGCCGCTGTGGTTCGGTGGATCGAGTGAGTCGGCGCTGCGGCGCGCGGTGCGGCTGGGGGACGGGTTCTTCGGCGCCGGATCGTCCACCACGGCCGCGTTCCGCGAGCAGGTCGCGTTCGTCGCCGAGGAGGCGGCCAAGGCGGGCAGGCCGGAGTTCCCGGTCGCCAAGCGGGTCTACATCGACATCGACGACGACGCCGAACGGGCCCGGGAGCGGATCAACGCCGGACTGGCCCGTGTCTACGGTCGCCGGATCGCCCGTATCGAGGCCGCCGCGGTCGCCGGGACCCTGGACGAGTGCGTGGCGGGCGTCCGCGAGGTGATCGACGCCGGCGCGGAGCTCGTCCTGTTCACCCCGCTCGGCGACCCCGCGCCGCTCGCGGAGCGCATCGCCGCCGAGGTGATTCCCGCGCTCTCCGTTTGATGTCGCGCCCGCATCGGAATGAGCTCGGTCGCGGAACGCTGTTGCGGGCAGGGCAAGACGGGGGCCGACTACGGCCATTCCCGGGTGAACAGGCTGGTCAGGACCAGCAGATCGTCTTGGGAGCAGGCATCGGCGACCTCGTCCTGGCGGTTCCCCACGACACGCTCGGATGATCAGATCCGGGGACTGGCAGCGGTGCGCCGGCCACCGCCCCAGTCCCCACCTGCTCAGATCGTCGCAGCTTCTGCCTTGGCCCTGATCTGGGCCAGACGGTAGGAGTCGGTGCCGGTCTCGATGATCGTGCCGCTGAAGGTGAGCCGGTCGACGATGTCACCATCCGCTCCCGCTGACGAGGGACAGGCGGCCGCTAACGCACCATCACCGCCCGCCTGTCGGGGGCTGCCCGAACCCCGATCACCCGGTCCATCAGAGCGCCCAGAACATCCCGCACCGACGCCCGCACCCGCGCGTCGCACTCCAGGACAGGCACATCGCGCCCCAGCCCCAGCGCTTCCCGCACCTCCTCCAGGTCGAATCGCTCGGCCCCGTCGAAGTGGTTCACCGCCAGCACGAACGGCGCCCCCTGAGCCTCGAAGTAGTCCACCGCGGGAAAGCACTCCTCGATCCGCCGGGTGTCCGCGAGGACGACCGTCCCCAGGGCGCCCTCCACCAAGTCGTCCCACAGGAAGGAGAAGCGGTCCTGCCCGGGCGTCCCGAACAGGTACAGCGCGATCGTCGGATCGAGCGTGATCCGCCCGAAGTCCAGGGCCACCGTGGTCGTCGTCTTCGACTCGACGCCGTCCAGCGAATCGACGCCCACGGAGACCTGCGTGATCGCGGCCTCCGTGTCCAGCGGCTCGATCTCCGAGATCGCCCCGATGAACGTGGTCTTGCCGACACCGAGTCCACCGCTCACCACGATCTTCACGGCGAGCGGCACGATCCTGTCAGAGCGCCCGGACATGGTCCCTGATCCTTTCGAGCGTCTGGAGCGGCAGCTCCGCGGGTTGCCGGCAGGTCAGCTGACCCGCCACGACGAGGTCGGACACGAGCACCTTGGCGACACCGAGTGGCACACCGACCCGCGACGCCACCTCCGCGACCGTCGTCGGTCGCTCGCAGACCGCGACGATGTGCCGCCGTTCGAACGTCAGCGTCTCGTCGGGTACGCCGACGGCCACGACCAGCGTCTCCAGCCGAAGGTCGGCCTGCAGCGGCTCGGCCCGGCCGCCGGTGATGATGAACGGCCGGACGAACGTCGCGTCCTCAACCGGTTCTTCCCTGGGCAGTTCACCGTTCACCGCGGCAACGCCTGCCGCAGATCGGCGATGAGCGTGGGCGTGAGCAGATCACCCGCCCGTTCCGCGAGCACCGCCATCTCGTAGCCGACCAGGCCCAGTTCACCGCTGCTGTCGGCGAGCACGCCGAGACAACTGCCGTCCCTGATCGCGGAGACGAGCAGGAAGCCCCGCCCCATCTCGATCATGATGAGCTTGACCCCGTCGAAGCCGTACCGCTTGGACGCGCTGCGCGCGAGGCTGCTCAGCCCCGACACGATCGCCGCGAGATGGTCGGCCTCGGTGCGCCCGAGCCCGTCCGACACGGCGATCAGCAGCCCGTCGGAGGAGACGGCGACCGCGTCCCGTACCCCGTCGGTGCCCCTGACGAAGTTGGCGAGCAGCCAGTTGAAGGTCTGCGAGTCTTTGTGAGCGTCCACCGTGGTCACTTGACGTCACCCTCTCCCTGCTCGGCGGACAGCTGCTCGTCCTGTTGCCGTTCTTCCTGCTTCTGCTTCTGCTTCTCTCGCTTCGCCTTCTCCACGCTGATGCCTCCCCGCATGTGGGCGCTGCGCAGCGTGGAGAGCATCCCGGAGATCTCCTCGGGGCTGCGGTCGGATGCCGGCTCGGCGGGCGCCGGCCGCTTCGGAGTGTCCGTCTCGCTGACGGCGTCCGCGATGGCGCTGCGCTGGGGGCGTTTGACGAGCCCGTTACGGGTGCGGGCGGCGGAGGTGACGCTCCTCGTCACAGCGCTCCTGTCCTCGTTGCTGTTCGCGTTGTTGTTCGTGTTGTTGTTCGCGTCCACGCTCGGCTTCGCCTTCGCCGCCACGGTGACCAGCTCGGCGGCCGGCACCTCCGTCTCCTTTCGCGGTGCGGGCAGCACCGGCTCGTCCTGCGCCTTCTTCTGCGGGGCCTCCGTCAGCAGCGAGGTGGGGATCAGCACCCGGGCGACCACGCCGGCCGCCGGTGCCTCTCCGAGCCGTACCTCGATGCCGCACTTGCGGGCGAGGGCGCCGACCACGAAGTGGCCCAGGAACCGGGTCGGTTCGGCCATGAAGCTGGCGGTGCCGGACAGCCGGACGTTGGCCTCGGCGAGCGCCTGGGCGTCCATGCCGAACCCGTGGTCGACGATCGCGACCAGGTATCCGGCGCTGGTGCGCCGCCCCTCGACCTCCACATCGGAGTCCGGCGGCGAGAAGCTCAGCGCGTTCTCGACCAACTCGGCGAGCAGGTGAGCGACTTCGGCGACCACGGAACCGGTGATGTACGCGGGCTCGATCCGCCGCAGGGTGACCCGGCGGTACTCCTCGACCTCGGAGAGCGCGGCGCGCAGCACATCGGTGAGGGCCAGCGGGGTGCCCCAGGGGCGGGGGCTGGACTCGCCGGCGAGCACCAGCAGGCTCTCCGCGTTGCGGCGCATGCGGGTGGCGAGGTGGTCGAGTTCGAAGAGGTTGGCCAAGGTGGCCGGGTCGGCGTCCTCGTGCTCCAGCTTGTTGATGAAGCTGATCTGGCGGCGTACCAGGTTCTGGTTGCGGCGGCCGAGGCTGACCAGCGAGTCGGTGGCGTTGCGGCGCAGCACGGCCTGCTCGGTGGCGAGGTCGAAGGCGGCACGCTGGACGCGGTCGAACGCCTCGGCCACCTCCCGCACTTCGGAGCCCGTCCGGCCGGGCAGGGTGAGCGGCGCCGGGGGCTGCGGGGTCTCGCCGGAGTCGGCGTTCTGTACGGCGGCGACGGCGCTCGGCAGCCGTTCGCCGGCCATCTCGCGGGCCTGCTGGGCGAGTTCGGCGAGCGGGGTGGAGACGGACCGTACGCAGTCGAGGGCGAGGGCGCCGAGTGCGGCGATGGTGCCGAGGGCGAGCAGGGCGAACAGCAGCAGGTCGCGCTGGGCGGCGCTCTCCAGTTCAGCGGCGCGGTTCTCGACGTCGGTGCCGAGCGAGACCTGCACCTGGCGCATTCCGTTGATGGTGGAGGTCATCGCGTCCCACCATGCCATGGGCGGCACGGTGCGAGCGGTCAGCCGTCCGCCGCCGTGCACGGCGGTGCTCTCGTACGCGAGCATGCGCTCGGCGTCCGGCGTGGTCAGGGCCGCGTCCAGTCGGCGTTCCTGGGCGGCGGTGGCCGAGCGAGGGAAGGCGGCGAGGGCGGCGAGCCGGCCGGCGCGGATCTCCATGAAGCGGCTGTAGTCCTCGCCGCGGAACTTCCCGGCGCGTACCGAGCCGAGCACGATGGCCCGCTCCTCGCCGGTGAACTCCTTGGCGTTGCCCAGGGTCTGCAGCGACTGGTAGGCGTCGCGCAGGGTGGCGTCGTGGACCTCGTCGAGGCCGAGGTCGAGCCGGTCGAGGGCGGTGATGGTGGTGGTGAAGTAGTCGAAGGTGTCCTTCACGACGCCGGTGTGGTTGTCCGCGTGGCCGCGGATGCCGGCCAGTTGATCCAGCCGTCCCAGCGACTCGCGCACGGAACCCGCGCTGTCTCCGTACCCCTTCAGGGCCCTGTCGAGCTCGGCGCGCGCGGCGTCGGTGGCCTTGCGCTGGGCGGGCAGCTTGGCCTTGAACTGCCGGACGCCGCCGACGTATCCGGTGGTCAGACCGCGTTCCTTCTGCAGCTCGTGGACCAGGCCCTGGAGGGTGACCTCCAGCCGTGCGCCGCCCTCGGTGGCGGACGCGTTGCGGTAGGCGGAGACCTGCTCGGCGGCGGCGAGCCCGAGCAGCGCCAGCAGGACCGCGAGGGCCAGGGTCAGGATCCTGAGGAGCCTGATGCGGATACTGGTGTCGGTCTTGGATGTGACACGGGTCTTGGATGCGACGCGTGATGTGACGTCCACAGGATTGCCTTATGGGAGGGGTTGGTCGGGGCAGAGGAAGAAACTGTTCTGCTCCCGGCCAACGAGCCTCACGGGGCGACGGTCACCGGATCATGTTTTTGTTTTACGTCCAGGAAACAGGATCTCCGGGAAACGCCAGGTGGCCGTCGCATCCGGCGTACCTCGTATACGCCACTCTCGGTAGCCGGCTCAGCCCGGGGCCAGAGATCGGAGAACCGGTTCATGGGACCGGAGTTGAGGTAGAAGAGGCAGTTCCAGGGGAGTGGAGGTCCGTCTTGCCGTGGGGTCCACGGTGGGGTCGGCCTCCTGTTGCCGGTGGCCCGACGGCTCGCCCCGGCCGCCGAAGGGCTGGCCGGGCGGGAAGAGGGCCCCGGGTGCTGGGAGACAACCGGGGCCGGGGAGGGTCAGGCGACGGTTCCGGTCACCGAGCCTGCGGTCTTCGTCACGTGGTACGTCACGGTGGCTCCGCTCCAGAAGTGGAAGACGAGCGTCGCCTGCGTGTCGTCGCGCAGTGAGGCGACGAACTTGGAGGTGAGCAGGAGCCCATTGCCCGAATAGTCGGGGGAGAAGGCCTCGTTGAACTCCTGGTAGGGCGTCCAGTTGGTCGGGCCGGCATTGCTGCCGTCTGCGTACGTGGCCTCCATGGTGGCCAGTTGGTCACCGCGGTACTGGGTGGGAATGGTGAGACCGCCGGCGTCACCGGTCGCGTCGGAGAGCACCGGCCTGTCGTACGTGGTCACGTGGATCTTCCAAGGCAGACCCCGGGAGAAGCGAGCCTCGATGGTCGCGTTGACCCCGTAGGCGCGGTCGCCGGCGAGCCGGGTCAGCGCGGTGGCGGTGAGCGTGAGCTGGTTGCCGGAGACGGTGTAGTCCCGGCCCCTGACGAGCTCTTTGCCGCCCTGCCACAGGCCGCGGAAGGTGGTGCCGTTCGGGTTGAGGGTGAGTGTCCTGGCGGTGATGGCAGCCGACTTGGCGAGGAAGACACGGTCCGAGGAGGCGGTGCCCGAGCGGGTGGTCCAGCTCGACTTGATCAAATTGATCAGCTCGGGGTCACGCCATTGCAGCGTGGAGCGGTTCAGGAAGTTGTAGGCATCCCACAGGGCCGTGGTCACCCCGGAGGCGCGGGCCTCGTACCCGAACATCTCGAAGTACTTCAGTGCCTCGCCGCGTTCGACACGCGGCGCGGGCTGGAACTGGTCGGGGTACGACAACAGGCCGTACTCACCCAGGTAGACGGGGATTCCCTTGGAGACGAGGGTGTCACGGAGGCGGGCGAAGTTGTCGGTCAGGTCTTTCTGGGCGGTGGCGTCGAACTGGGTACCGCCGGCGATGTTCACGCTGAACGGGTACCAGCTGTAGTAGTGCACGGTGGCCACGAGGTTGGGATCGTTGAGCGACTTCATCTTGCTCACCAGGGCGTCCAGGAAGACCTGGCCGGAGTTGGTGTGCAGGCTGGGCAGGATGAGCAGGCGGGTCGCGTTGTTGCCGCCGGACTGGCGCACCACGCCGTGGAAGGCGGTGTTCAGTTCGTCGTTGTACTGGATGCCTTGCGCGTCGGTGGTGTTGTTGAACTGCGGCTCGTTGTTGCTCTCGAAGAGCAGCTTCTGCGGGGAGTCCTTGAACGTGGCGGCGATCTGGGTCCAGGAGGCCTTGAAACGGGCCAGGACGCCGTCATGGTCGGTGGGCATGTCGGCGATCCACTGCCACGAGTCGTGATGGACGTTGATCACGACGTAGAGACCGTCGGACAGGGCCCAGTCGACCACCTGCTTGACGCGGGTCATCCATCGCGCGTCGATCGTGTAGGGGGCGGTGGAGGACTGGTGGTCCGTCCACGTCACCGGGATCCGGACGCTGCGGAAGCCCTGGGACTTGATGGTGTCGAACAGGGCCTTGGTGACCGGGGGGTTGCCCCAGGACGTCTCGTCGGGGATGGCGTCCAGGGTGTTGCCGAGGTTCCAGCTGGGTTGCATCGCGGCCACTGTGCCCATCGGACCGGGCGCGATGCTCTTCGTCGCCGCGTACGTGCCCTCGTGGGACGGTACGGCGAACGCGGTGGTGCCGGTCAGTCCGATCGCGGCGACCAGCGCCAGCAGCAGACCCAGCACCCGGCGGGGGCCGACTCTGCGCTGGTCGGAGGGGTGGTGCGTTCCCTTCATCTCTGACCTTCCTGTGTTGGCCGAGCGGGTTCCGCCCGTGGGGGGATGGAGCGGCAGACAGCAAGGGGGGCGTTGGCGGAATTCGAGGTGTGGTGTCTCGGCTCGCCGCGCCGGTTCAGGGGGAGAGCGGCTCGTAGTCGCACCAGTCGAAGTGCACGGTGCCCGCTGCGGCGTACAGGCCGATGACCCGTCCGGTGAAGCCGCCTGCCACCTCGGTGGACAGGTAGCGGCCGTCGAGTGCGCCGAGCGGGAGGAAGGTGCCGTCCTGCTTCTCGACGCCGAACGTGAGGACGTCGGGGCCGGTGCGGGGGCCATTGGAAGGGGCGTCGGAGACGTCGAGGCGCAGAACCACGGGCCCGGGGGGCACGGGATGGGCCGCCACGACGGTGCGGAACGGTCCCACGCGGCTCAGGACGCGTACCTGGCCCTCGGCCGCCTCGATCTCGTAGTGATGCTCCTCGTCCAGACGGACGGCGAGGCCACCGTGCCCTTCGGCGGGGTCGATCCGGGTGCGTACCCGGCAGGACAGGTGCTGCTGACGGCGGCCGGCGAAGACGACGTCCGGCTCGTCCAGTGAGGCGCCGCGGGCCCGCAGGGTCAGCCAGCCGGGCCGTTCCTTGGTGGTGAAGTGCTCGGCGGGACGGTCGCGTACGGAGATCCACTGCGGCCGCAGCTCGCTCAGGTCGAAGTCGTCCCGTACTTGCTCGGCCGGGCCGGGCACGAGCGGCCATGCCGGTGCGGGCAGAACGGACGTCACCTCGCCGACGACGGGCCAGTCGTCCACCCACGACACCGGTGCGAGGAACGTCTCGCGCCCCAGCACGTGCCAGCCGGGCGTGCCACCGCGCGGGCGGACCCCCAGCAGCACCAACCACCAAGTGCCGTCGGGGCCTTGGACCAGGTCGGCGTGCCCGGTGTTCTGGATGGGGTGGTGGGTGCCGCGGTGGGTGAGGACCGGATTGCGCGGGCACGGCTCGAACGGGCCGGTGGGCGTGCGCCCGCGGGCGATCGAGACGGCGTGGCCGCGCTCGGTGCCCCCCTCGGCGATGAGCAGGTACCAGTAGGCGCCGATGTGGTAGAGATGCGGGGCTTCCGGCGCCTGAGCGCCCGGAGTGCCGGCCCACACCTGGTGCGCGGGTCCGGACGTCTCGCCGGTGTACGGGTTGATACGGACCTGCGCGCCTCCGGCGACCGTGCACCAGCAGGTGCCGTCCTCGTCCCAGGCGAGGTCCGGGTCGATGCCTTTCACCTCGGGCAGCCGGATCGGGTCGGACCAGGGCCCGGCCGGGTCGGTGGCGGTGAACAGCATGGTGCCCTCGCCGTCGGCCACGTTGGTGACGATCAGCCAGAAACGTCCGTCGTGGTGGCGCAGGGTGGGGGCGTAGATCCCGCCGGAGGACGGCATGGCGGCCGGCAGGCGCAGTTGGGCCGGCCGGTCCAGGGCGTTGCCGATCTGTGTCCAGTGCATCAGGTCCCGGCTGTGGAAGACGGGGATGCCGGGGAAGTACTCGAAGCTGGAGCAGACGAGATAGTAGTCGTCGCCCACGCGGCAGACGCTGGGGTCCGGGTGGAAGCCGGGGATCACGGGGTTGGTCATGGTGGCGTCCGCCCGCCGTATGTCTGACATGGGGTCAAGTCCCTTTCCTTCAGCGGGTCGTTGTCAGGTGGCACCGGCGGTTCAGGGGGCGTCCGGCGCCGTGGGGGTGAGGCGGAGCAGCACGGCGGACGGAGCTGTGGGCAGCGTCAGCGAGAGGTCGGCGGCATCGGGGTTCCAGGCGGCGACGGCCTGGCTCGCGGTGGGGTAGAGGACGTCGACGTGAGCGGTGGAGCCGCGCAGGTGAGGCAGGGGGAGGGCCATGGTGGGCGCGCCGCCGGGGCGGCGCCACACGGTGAGGTAGGTGGTGTCCGGGGTGCGCAGGGCCAGGGCGAGCCACGTGTCGTCCCAGGCGGGCAGGCCGAGCGGCCAGGCGGGGACGGCCTGGGGCAGGTCGGCACGGATGGCCTTGTACACGGTGACGGCCTCATGAACCAGGGCCCGGGCCTCGGGCCGCAGATCCGGGAGCAGCCCGGAGAGGTGGATGCGGCCCAGGAGTGCGCTCGCCATGGTGAAGGCGACCTCGTCGAGGGAGTCCTCCGGCAGCGGGTAGGCCCAGACGGCGCCCTGCTCGGGGGTGACGGCGGTGGGCGCCGAGGCGGCGATCGGAGCGTACAGCTGGAGGTTTTGCTGGTCGCTGGTGGACTGCAGTTGCAGGCGCGACAGCAGTGCGTAGTCCCAACGCATGCCTCCGGAGGAGCAGTTCTCCAGCACCAGGTGCGGGTAGCGGTCCAGGATGCCGTCGAGCCAGTCCAGTTGGGCGCGGTTGTGGCCGAGCAGCCCGGCGGCCGGGGTCTCGCCGGGGTGGGCGCTGGTGCCGGAGCCCGGGTCGATGTTGTGGTCGAGCTTGAGGTAGCCCACGCCCCACTCGCCGACCAGACGGTCCACGACCTGGTCCAGATGGGCCCGAGCGGCTGGATGACGCAGGTCCAGGTGGTGGCGGCCGGTCTCGGTGACGCGCACGCCGTCGCGGCGGAAGAACGCCTCGTCCGGGAGGGCCTTGGCCATGGGGCTGCGTACGCCGATCACCTCGGGCTCCAGCCACAGGCCGGGCACCATGCCGCGCTCGCGGATGCGGTCCAGCACCTCGTGGATCCCGCGCTCTCCGGGGAACCGGGAGGCGGCCGGCTCCCAGGCGCCGACGCTGTCCCACCAGCCGCCGTTCTCGTCGTCGTACCAGCCGGCGTCGATGACGAAGTACTCCGCGCCCGCTTCGGCCGCCGCGTCGATCAGCGGCAGCAGTTTCTCCGTGGTCGGGTCGCCCATCAGGCAGTTCATGTAGTCGTTGAAGATGACGGGGAGTTGCCGGTGATCGGAGTGCGGGCGGCGGGCTGTGCGGCGGTAACGGGTCAGCGCGGCGAACGCGTCGTCCGGGCCTCCGTCGGCGCTGAGGGCCAGGGCGACGGGTACGGTGTGGAACTCGCCGCCGGGCTGCAGGGGTTGGCGCCAGCCGTGGTGGGTGTCGGTGGGGCCGAACAGGGCCAGGTAGGCGAGCTGGTCGCGTTCGCCGCACTCCCAGTGCCAGCCGCCGCCGTTGTGTTCGATCTGCCACAGCCAGGTGCGGCCCGAGTCGCGGTCGGTGAGGCCGCCCATGGGCAGGCGGCCGCAGCTGGACCACACGCCCCGGCCGGTCTGCGTGAACTCGCCCTTGCCGTTGTCGTAGACGACGACGCGGTCGCTCAGCATCGGTAAGGTCACCCGCATCGGCCGGCGCTGCCAGCGGCACTCGGCGACCCAGTCGTTCTCCGCCCACAGCAGGTCCGCGCCTCCGATGGCCTCCGGGCCGTCCGCGAGGCACCCCACGACCAGGGACGAGACCGATTCCAGGTACAGCGCGGCCTGCCCGCCGTTGCGCAGCACCACCTCGCTGCGCAGCACGGGCACGCCGTCCGGCGAGCGGTAGGTCACCTCCGCGACGAGTCCGGTTTCGGGGTCGACGAGTTCGACGGTCAGTACGTGCGAGTCACCGTCGCGGGAGACGCGGTGCGCGCGGTGGCGCAGCCGTCCGCCGACGTAGGAGTCGATGAGCCGCCCGCCCGACCAGGCGCGGCCGTGCCCCGCGGCCGTGACCTCCAGCAGGGGCAGCGGAGGCCAGTTGCGCCGCTCGGGGGGTGTCCCGCCGGGGAGGCCGATGCGGGTGAGGCGGGCGGTGCCGTCCTCGCCGACGTCGATCTCGACCTCCAGGGCGGCGTGGCCCCATCGGAGGGTCTGCGGTGCGCTGGTCATGGTGGCCTTTCGGTGGGGGAGAGTCGTGTGGGTCGGGCCCCAGCGGTGAGGAGGGAGGCAATGGGCGGGGGTCAGGTGATACGGAGCACCGCGCAGCCGCCGGGCGGCAGTTCGGACACTGTGATGCCGGTGAGCACGTCGTGGGCGGGCTCGGGCAGGGGCACGGGTTCGGGGCGGTGGTTGATCAGGACGTGCCAGCTACGGCCGTCCGGAGCGCGTCGGACGACGGCCTCGACCTGAGCCGGCAGGCCCGGCACCTCGGGACCCACCCTCGCCTCGTCGAGCAGCCGGGCGACCAGGGCGGCGTAACCGGCGTCGTCCAGGCGGGTCGAGAGGTACCAGCCCGTTCCGGTGCCGAAGTGGTGGCGGGTCAGCGCCGGGTCACCGGCGAGCATGCCCTCGGCGTAGGCGGCGAGCGTGTCCGCACCTTCGGCGCGTAGTGACTCGCTCCAGACGGTGCCGTGCGATCCGTCCGACAGGGCGATCCGCTCGTCCCGCCGCAGTGGCCGGTACTCCTCGACACGGATGCCCAATGCCTCGCGCAGCGGCGCGGCGGGGTAGCCGCCGAGGCGGGCGTGCAGCTGCTCGTCGACATATCCGCTCGCGTGCTGGACGAGGAGCGTCCCGCCGTCGGCGACGTAACGGCGCAGGTTCTCGGCCGCCGTGTCGGACAGGAGGAACAGAGCCGGCGCGATGACGAGCGGGAAGCGGCTCAAGTCGTGCTCGGGGTGCGCGAAGTCGACGGTGACGCCGGCGTCCCACAGCGCCCGGTGCGCCCGACCAAGTGCGGCGTGGTAGTCGAGGTCTGCCGAGGGCAGGCCGTCCACGCCGAGCGCCCACCAGGCGTCCGCGTCGTGCAGGACCGCCACCGAAGCGGTGACCGTCGATCCCGCCAGCTCGCCGAGCCGGGCGACCGCCTCGCCGACGTGCGCGACCTCACGGAAGATGCGGCTGTCCGGCCCCGCGTGCGGGACTATCGCCGAGTGCCACGTCTCGGCGCCGAAGCGGGACTGCCGCCACTGGAAGAACAAGGCTCCTTCCGAACCGCGCGCGATGTGACCGAGGGTGTGGCGCAGGATGTCCCCGGGCTCTTTGGAGAGGACCCGGTCGCGGTCGTAGACGGTGCTGGTGCCCTGTTCCATCAGCAGCCAGGGCCGGCCGCCGCCCAGGGAGCGGGCGCGGTCGGCGTGGAAGGCGACGTCGGCGGCTGCGTCCAGACCGGGGGCGCTCGGATACTGGTCGGACGTGACGACGTCCAGTTCGCGGGCCAGGGCCCACAGGTCGACGTTCTGGTAGGCGGGGAGCATCAGGTTGGTCGTCACCGGGCGGTCGCTGTGCGCGCGGATCGCGTCGCGTTGTTCGCGGTAGGCGGCGATGATCTCGTCGGACCAGAAGCGGCGGAAGTCCAGTGTCTGACCGGGGTTCCTGTGCCACTGCGTCGCGCGCGGCGGCAGCACTTGCTCCCAGGAGGTGTAGCGCTGGCTCCAGAAGGCTGTTCCCCACGCTTCGTTGAGGGCGTCCAGCGAGCCGTGGCGCGCGCGCAGCCACCCCCGGAAGGCGACGGCGGTGTGGTCGCAGTAGCAGAGCGTGCCGTACTCGTTGTGGACGTGCCACAGGGCGATGGCGGGGTGCTCTGCGTAGCGTTCGGCCAGGGCGGAGGCGATCCGGCGGGCCGCGCCGCGGTAGGCGGGCGCTGTGAGGCAGTAGGTGTCGCGGCTGCCGTGGGTGAGGCGGGTGCCGTCCGGGGTGACCGGAAGCGCGTCGGGGTGGGCCAGGGTGAACCAGGGCGGCGGAGACGCGGTCGGGGTGGCGAGGTCGACGGCCACGCCGTTGGCATGCAGGCGGTCTAGTTGGGCGTCGAGCCAGGCGAAGTCGTAGCGGCCCTCGTCCGGTTCCAGCAGGGCCCAGGAGAAGACGCCGACGGTGGCCAGGTTGACCCTGGCCCGGCGCATCAGCGCGTCGTCCTCCTTCCAGACCGGTTCGTCCCACTGCTCGGGGTTGTAGTCACCGCCGAAGGCGAGGCCGCCCAGGCGGTCGGTCAGGCTGCGCGTGGTCATGACTGGTCCTCGGGAAGAAGGGACTCGGCACGTGCTGGGCTACTGCTCCGGCCCTCCTGACGGTGGTGAGGGAGCGGTTCCGCTCCGGCAGCGGGGCGTGAGCGGGCGGAGCCGCTCCCGGTCGCGGGTCGAGGGTGCAGACGGTCGGCCGGTTCACTTCCTGATCGCTCCCGAGAGCACACCGGTGCGGAAGTGCTTCTGTCCGAACGGGCGGATGATCAGCAGCGGTACGGGCGTCAGGAGATCACCGTCACTCAAGGCGGAGGCCCTTCCTTCTCGATCGTCGAAGCGCTTCACCTGGCCGGGAACGTTAATGACACGTCTCTTGCGAGACAAGAGGAGCTGCATCAAGAAAATCTCTTTGGCTCAGGCTGTTGACAGTCCGTCGCGGCAATGCGAGCGTCGAAGCGCTTCGATAGCCGCAATCAGCCTGCCTCAGCGTCTTCCTCGTGGGTTCTTCGTCCTGCCCGCCGCCCGGAATCCGTTCCGCGGCCCGGTGCAGCCGATCGACGGGCGCGCCGGCGACCTGCTCGGGCGGCTCACGCGCGACGAGCGGATGGCACTGCTGCACCAGTACGCATCGGCCGTCGAACGCCTCGGTATGGCCTCGTTGTGCTCGGGCACGGCGGTGGTGCACGACGTCTGGTGCGGAGGGTGGAGTTGAAAGACCTTCGTGTAATTCGGTGGCTCTTCCCTGTGGGCAAGCGCCTGACGCATAGTGGGTGCGCCGATCTTCAACCTCAAGTCTCAAGACTGCGGCTTGAGAAGACACGAGTAGGCACGAGATGACGCGGAAGAAGGCCCTGGTCGTCAGAGGCGGTTGGGAGGGGCACCAGCCGGTTCGGGCCACAGAGCTGTTCCTGCCCTTCCTGCGCGGCAACGGATACGACGTCCGGGTCGAGGAGTCGACCGACGTATACGCCGACGCCGCCGAGATGGCCCGCACCGATCTCGTCGTGCAGTGCGTCACGATGTCGGAGATCAGCGGTGAGCAGCTCGAGGGACTGAGCGCGGCGGTGGAAACCGGCACGGGCCTCACCGGCTGGCACGGCGGCATCGCCGACTCGTTCCGCGCCTCGTCCGACTATCTCCACCTGGTGGGAGGGCAGTTCGCGACTCACCCGGGCAAGGAGCCCTGTCAACGCCGGGGCGTTCAGGAGGACAACTACCTGCCGCACAGGATCGACATCACGGACCTCGGTCGCGAGCACCCCGTCACCGCGGGCGTCGAGGACTTCGAGCTGCACACCGAGCAGTACTGGGTGCTCCACGACGACCTGATCGACGTCCTGGCCACCACCACCCATCCCGCCCGACCGTGGCAGCCCTGGCACCGGCCGGTGACCTCGCCTGCGGTCTGGACCCGGCGGTGGGGTGCCGGGCGGGTCCTGGTCACGACACCGGGACACAGCCTCGACGTTCTGGAGAACCCGAACGTCCGCACCATCATCGAAAGGGGCATGTTGTGGGCGACGCGCACCGCGTCGGCGTCGTAGGTCTCGGCGTCATCTCCCGCGCGTACCTGGACACGCTCGTCGGCCATCCCGCCGTACGCGTCACCGCGGTCGCCGATCTCGACGCCTCCCGGTCGACGGCGGTCGCCGCCGAACTGCCCGGTGCGCGGGCCATGTCCGTCGAGGAGTTGCTGACCAGTTCGGATGTGGACACGGTGCTGAACCTCACCGTCCCCGCGGCCCACTCCGAGATAGCCCTCGGCGCGATCGGCCATGGGAAGCACGTCTACGGGGAGAAGCCGCTGGCCGCCGACCTGCCTGCCGCTCGCGCCGTGCTGGAGGCGGCAGCGCAGGCCGGTGTGGGTGTGGGATGCGCTCCGGACACCGTACTGGGCACCGGTATCCAGACGGCGCGCGCGGCGGTGTCGGCGGGAAGCATTGGGCGTCCCCAGTTCGCCTCCGCCGTGATGGTCACAGCGGGGCACGAGCGCTGGCACCCTCACCCCGACTTCTACTACTCCGCCGGGGGTGGCCCGCTGCTGGACATGGGGCCGTACTACCTCACGTCCCTGATCCACCTCCTGGGCCCGGTACGGGCCGTGATCGGGGCCACGAGCCGGTTGCGGAGCGAGCGCGTCATCGGTTCCGGCCCGCGCGCGGGCGAGCGGATACCGGTGGAGGTCGACAGCCATGTCGCGGGCGTGCTCGAGCATGTGAACGGGACTCTGACGACGATCACGACGAGCTTCGACGGGGTGGCCGCCACAGCCGTGCCGATCGAGGTGCACGGCGACGCGGGAACCCTGGCGGTCCCGGATCCGAACCACTTCGACGGTGAGGTACGCCTCTTCGAACTCGGCGGCACCCAGTGGCAGCCGCTCCTCGCGTCCGCGGGCTACGTGGACGGTGCACGCGGCCTCGGTCTGCTCGATTTCGTGACCGCGGGCCGGCTGCGGGCACCCCGCGCGAGCGGTGACCTCGCCCTGCACGTGCTGGAGACGATGAGCGCCCTCCTGCGTTCGTCGGCCGAGGGACGGCGGATCGAGCTGACCACCTCGGCGGAGCCGCCCGCCGTCGTTCCGCTGACGGCCGCCGCGCAGTGGAGGGGCTACGACGCCCGCTGGACCGCACAGCGCTGAGCGCCGGCACCGATAAGTCCCACTGAGCGGGTGTCAGTCCAGGCCCGCTGCCCATCGCGCGGGGGAATGAGACGCCGCTCAGCCGCAGACAGGCTCGAAAGCCACATGATCGAGTCGCTTCTACCCCGGTGACGGCAAGCCGGGTAGCCAGTGGGCGGATCACCCGAAGTTGGTCAACGGGGGTCGAGTGCCCGCTGCGCCGTGTAGGCGCCACGCACCTGCAGCATCACCCGCGCAAACCAGCTGAAACTCACCTACGGTGCCGCGACCGCTCGGCTGCTGCACACGCTCGGCGTCATCACCTCGCTGTACGACCAGGTGTGGGGCCCTGCCGCCCAGAACCTGGTCGGCGGCGTCGTCTACTCCGGCAAGTCCTGACCCGACAAGGCCCGCCCAACAGGGTGTGCTGCGGTGGTCGGCGGGCGGTCACGGACCTCGTGGCCGCCCGTACGACCGGTGTGTCCGCGACGCCGCAGCGACACCGAGGAGTCCTTGCGGAGCGGCGCGTGCAGGACCCTTGCTGCGCGGTCCGATCCTGTGGCTGACTGGCGGCGACTGCGAGGGGGAGCGGATGGGCGAGTGGGTAGTGATCGCGGAGTACTACAGCGACGTGCACCGGACCGAGTTCATCCGCCGCGACCTGGAGACGAAGGAGCAGGCACTGACCGCACTTCGCGCCGCCTTGCACACGTATGTACCGAGCAAGAACATCATCGAGAAGCGGCGCCAGGTGTACCGCTTCGCCGACCACGAGACCTACCGGGTCGTGATCAGGGGCAAGCTGTCGGAGTGGGACTGCACCCTGCGCGTCGCGCAGCTGGTCGCGGACTCGGCCGACCCGGCCGTGGCCCGGCGGGCGCAACGGCAGGACGCCGCGGCAGAGGTGGCTGACGAGCCGCAGGACCGGATCCCGCCCGGCTACTGAGCGCCGACAGCACTCTGCGTCCGGCCACCGGAAGGCCCTGGAACTCGCCGAGTGCGGGACCCTGTGCCGCTGGATCCGCGACAACGAACGGAGCCCGGGACGGTAGCGAGAACCGCTCGGCACGGTGCGGCCTCGTCGTACGCCCGGTCTGTGCCACGGTTCCCTCGCTGGTGGGGATCAGCGCCACAGGCGGGCTATTGCGCCTTCAACCCGAACGGATGCCAAATCCAACGGCATTGGGTCGTCGCTGTTTCTTCTCCCCGAACATTCGCCACGGCACAACAGGTCCGTCGTGATCCGCATGTCCCCTGTCGGGACTGCCTCGAACAGGCGGCGGAAGTACCTCCTTGGATTTCCTGGCGCACGTACGCCTGGCGAAAACGGCGGGGGCCGCGACCTCGCCCATCAAGGCGGGTAACGGCCCCCTGTGTGGCGCGGAATTCGGCGGTCCTATGCGTCCGCCAATGGCATCGAGGCGTTCTGCGTGCGGCATATTGCAGCCTGTTTGGCACACACGCCCCGGCACGCCCACCGGCCTCGTTCCGGCTC
Organism: Streptomyces sp. NPDC057280; assembly: GCF_042668605.1. Taxonomy (NCBI): domain Bacteria; kingdom Bacillati; phylum Actinomycetota; class Actinomycetes; order Kitasatosporales; family Streptomycetaceae; genus Streptomyces; species Streptomyces sp. NPDC057280. The sequence goes on along the minus strand of NZ_JBHUYR010000012.1, from coordinate 180,674 downwards.
GACGCCGCCACTTGGTCGACCGGCACCACCTCCGGTCCGGCGGACCCGTGAGGTCGGAGCGTCAGCCGCCGACGTACCAGCCGAATCCCCCGTTGTTGGCGGCCACGATCAGGAGCACCAGCCACAGAACCACGTCGACGATACCGAGGATGATTCCGGCCTTTGCCATTCCCGCGCCCGTCTTGACCGCAGCCTGGCGGCGGGCGACAGCTCCGAAAATGATGGCCAAGGGACCCAGAATGATGTTCAGGATGAACAGGCCGACGATACCGCAGCACAGACTCGCGATCGCCAGACCATTGGTGCGCGAACTCGAGGACGCGGCAGAAGATCCGCCGTAACTCGCCATTGGACACTCCCAGTTGTCGCTTGCGCGGACCGGATGGACCGCTCGGCTTCTCACTGTTGGCTTCTGTGTCCGATTTCCCCGTCACGACCATCCCATGTCCACAATTCATCGACGGCGCCCGGTGCTTGGCGGGTCCGGGCAGAAGGGATCGTCGATGACGCCGAGCGACGAACGTGACGGCACCGCAGTATCCGGAAGCGCTCGCCGAGGAGGATCAGTCGTTGTCGGTCTATGACGAGCTGACCGGAGGCCGCCCCTTCACAACCCACCCGAGGGTGAGGGAAACGTCTTGAGCGAGCCGGTTAGCACCCACATCCGCACCACGGCCGGCAAGCTCGGCCTGCCCACCTGACCGAGACCGTCAACGAGTAGCTCCGGCGGGCTGACGAAGGAAAGATGGCCACCCCGACTTCTCGACCTGGTGCTGTCCGAGGAACTCGCCGTCCGCGACGACCGTCGCCTCCGCCAGGGTCTGCGGCTCTCCCGGCTCCCACACGACAAGACACTCGACGAGTACGACTTCGCCTTCCAGCCGGACCTGGAGCCTCGCGAGGTCAAAGACTCCCGGCAGAAGCGGAACCTCCGCTGACTCCGCTCCCGTCGGGCCCGGGTACGTCCCCGCCCCGCCCCGGACACGGTGAAAACTCCGACGTATACGCGACCCCTTGTCAGGGTCATGGCCCTCTTCTACAGTCCCGGATACAAGGTGTGGGAGCGCTCCCACAGTGAAGGCGCTCCAGCGCTCGCTCCCCTCACCCTCAGAGAGGTCCCGCACGAACGACACGGCGCCCCGTCACGAAGAAGGCGGATCCCCCCATGCAGCTTCCCTCGGCCCCCCGCTCGCCCGCCCGAAGGCGTATCGCCACGTTGCTCGCGGCGCTCTGCTGCGCCGCGATGCCCGTCGTGGCCGCGGCCGCCCAGCCGCCCGCCGCGAGCGCCGCCGCCACTGAGGTCCTGGGCAACGCGACCCACTTCGACGGGCTCGGGAGCCCTTACGGCGGCTGCGGTCTGCCGCAGCGCGAACTGGACAGCCAGGACTTCGTGGCCCTCAACGTGTTCAACACGCCCGGCGACTACTCGGGCGCCTACCCCCGCCCGGTGCCGGACTCGCGCGCATCGATCAAGGGCGCCTTCGACAACGGCCGCAACTGCGGCCGCTGGGTCAAGGTCACCATCGGGGACTACTGCACCGGCACCAACGACGGCGCGCAGGGCCAGCCCTTCTGCCGCAACGGCTCCTGGGCGGCCGACCAGTACAACGGGGCCACGCTGACCATGCTTGTCGCAGACAGCTGCGCCGATTCCAACGCCTGGTGCCGGGACGACCCCAACCACCTCGACCTGGCGACCGACTCCCTCAACCGCTTCCGGATCGGCGGCACCCCGGTGGGGACGATGTACCCGGGCCGCTGGAACAACCGTCATGTCTCCTGGAGTTTCGTCCCGGCCCCGGACTACAGCGGCGACATCCGTATCGGCTTCCTCAAGGGGGCCCAGCGGTACTGGCCCGCCATCGCCGTCTCCCATCTGCCCAACGGCGTCCACGGCATCCAGTACCTGGCGAACGGCACCTGGACCGACGCCGTCATGAACAGCGACATGGGGCAGTCCTACGTCATCGGCGCGACGGCCTCCGGCGGAAGCGACTTCACCATACGGATCCGCGATGCCGCCGACGCCTGGCTGGGCGGCGGCCGTACGTACTCCTTCTCGCTGCCGTCGGGCTGCGCGGGAGGCTGCGCGCAGGACTACACCGCCGTCCCCTACGCCACTGACACCTCTGGCGGGACACCGCCTCCCACTCCCGCGCCGAGCCCCTCCGGCGACACCGCCTGCACGGCGCAGTGGAAGCTGACCGGCTCATGGCAGGGCGGGTACCAGGCCGACGTGACGGTCACCAACACCGGGTCCCGGGCGGTCACCGGCTGGTCGGTACACCACACCCTGCCGGGCGGTGTGACCGTGGCGAACCGCTGGAACGCGGTGGTGGATCCGTCCCGCCCCGCCACCACCGTGCACAACGCCTCCTACAACGGCTCCCTGGCCCCGGGCGCATCGACGACCTGGGGGATGACGCTCAACGGCGACGACCGAGACCTCGGCACCCTCCTGTGCACCGCGTCCTGACTCCCGTCGAGAGAGTGATCATGGCCATGACTTCATTACGCGTGCGCCGCCACCAGCTGCCGCTGTGGGCATTGGTGCTGACCGTGGTGGCGGTTGCCCTTCCCGTGCTGGCGACGTCGCGCGCACAGGGCGCGGTGACGGGCTGCACGGTCACGTACACCATCAACGAGTGGTCCGGCGGCTTCACCGCTCAGATCCGCGTCACGAATCTCGGCGCCGCCCTGAACGGCTGGCGGCTGGAATGGACCTACGGCGGCGACCAGCAGGTCACGTCCGCCTGGAACGCGCAGGTCACCCAGTCGGGCAACGCGGTGACCGCCGTGAACGCCGCACACAACGCCGAGCTCGCCACCGGCGGGATCGTGGACTTCGGCCTGCAGGGCACCTGGCGCACCACCGACCCCGCCCCCACCGCCTTCGCCCTCAACGGCGCTGCGTGCGGCGGAACCGCGACTCCCACGCCGACACCGACACCGACGGTCACAGCGCCGGCCGAATGCGCCGGGGCCGGGGCGGCCATCTGCTCCGACTTCGAGGACCAGAGCGGCACCGTGCCCTCGGGCGCCTGGCACACCACGGCACCCGACTGCCAGGGAACGGGGAAGGTCAGCGTCGACACGTCCGTCGCCTACAGCGGCACCAGGTCGCTGCGCGTCGACGGCGGCGCAGGCTACTGCAACCACGTCTTCGCAGCCTCCACCCGCGACCTGTCCTCCGTCGGGCCCGTGGTGTACGTGCGGATGCGGGTCCGGCACACGACCGCCCTGCCCCTCGACCACGTCACCTTCGTGTCCATGCCGGACGCCTCACAGGGCGGCAAGGCGCTGCGCGTCGGCGGGCAGAACGGCGCGCTGCAGTGGAACCGCGAGAGCGACGACGCGACGCTTCCGGAACAGAGCCCGGCGGGTGTCGCTCTCAGCACCCCGCTGGCGACCGGCCGGTGGCTGTGCCTGCGGTACCAGATCGACACCACCACCCAGTCCATGCGCACCTGGGTCGACGACCAGGAGATCGCCGGACTGCAGGTGGACGGGGTGCCGACCCAGAACGTCGACGGACAGTGGCTCGCCCGCCGGACCCCTCCCCGCCCCACCGGCCTGCGCCTGGGCTGGGAGAGCTACGGCACCGGGGACGACACTCTCTGGTTCGACGACGTGGCCCTGGGCTCCTCACCGATCGGCTGCTGACGCCCGCATGCAACGTGCCGGGACGACAGGACCTGAGCGCGCGACAGTTGTCGATTCCTCGATCCGTACGGCGCGCAGCACCCGCCGGGTGGACCGGTCAACCGCCGGCCCTCGGCCTGGGCCCCTGGCTCACCCGTCCGTCAATCAGATGGGTATCGAGCTCATCGATCCCTTATGCAACAAGGAGATCAGGTGAAACGTCGTCACACCTTGATAGCCGCCGGCGCCGCCGGTGCACTGATCCTGGGCGGCCTTGCCCTCGCCGCCCTGCCCGCATCGGCAGCCGCCACCGGCTGCTCGGTCACGTACAAGGTGCAGAGCGAATGGCCGGGAGGGTTCACCGCGGACCTGGCCATCACCAATCTCGGCTCCCCCGTGCGAGGGTGGACCGCGACCTTCGACTTCCCGAACTCCGACCAGAAGGTCACCAACGGCTGGAGTGCCACCTGGACACAGTCCGGAACCCACGTGTCCGCCACCAACCTCGACTGGAACGGGACGCTGGACACGGGCGGGTCGGCATCCATCGGGTTCAACGGCGCGTGGAAGGGTGCCAATCCGCAACCCGCGTCGGTTGCGCTCAACGGCGTGACCTGCACCGGCTCGGTGACATCCCCGACCCCCAGCCCCACCACCACTCCGACCGCCAGTCCCAGCGGACCCGCCCCGGAGCTGAAGGTTTCCGGCAACAAGATCGTCACCGCGAGCGGCAAGCCGTACCGGCTGCTGGGCGTGGACCGCTCCAGCGGTGAATACGCCTGTGTTCAGGGCAAGGGACTGTGGGACGGCGGCCCGGTCGACCAGGCTTCCGTCGACGCGATGAAGACCTGGAACATCCACGCCGTACGTGTGCCGTTGAACGAGGAATGCTGGCTCGGCCTCAACGGCTCGCCCAAGGGGGCCGCTTACCAGCAGGGCGTCAAGGATTACGTCAACCTGCTGGTCGCCAATGGCATCACCCCGATCCTCGACCTGCACTGGACGCGGGGCGCCTATACCAACGGGCCGGACTGGCACTGCAAGGACGCCACCGCGACCTGCCAGAAACCCATGCCGGACGCGCAGTACGCCCCTCAGTTCTGGACCGGTGTCGCAGGCGCCTTCAAGGGCAATGACGCCGTCGTCCTCGATCTGTTCAACGAGCCGTACCCGGAGATCGCCGCCGACTGGGACAAGACCGTCGGCTGGCAGTGCTGGCGCGACGGCGGCACCTGCACGGGCCTGCCGTACGAGACGGCCGGCATGCAGGACCTGGTCGACGCGGTCCGGGCCACCGGCGCGACCAACGTCCTCATGCTGGGTGGCCTTGAGTGGGCCAACGACATGCGCGAGTGGCTGACGCACATGCCGAACGACCCGCTGAACAACGTCGCCGCGTCCTGGCATTCGTACAGCTTCAACGCCTGTGCGACAGTGTCCTGCTGGGACAGCCAGGTCGCACCGCTCGCACAACAAGTTCCGGTCGTCATCGGTGAGTTCGGCCAGGACAACTGCGGCTTCGACTACATGCAGCAGTTGGTGGACTGGGCCGACGCGCGCAACATGAGTTATCTCGCGTGGACCTGGAACCCCTGGGGCTGCAGCAGTGGTGGCGTGCTCATCAAGGACTGGGCGGGCACCCCGGAACCCGGCGTCGGAGAGGGCCTGAAGGCCCACCTGATCAGCCAAGACCCCTACTCGACCCCATAACCGAGTGCCCAGGTTCCCACCCGGGTCGTCGACGACGAACCGGCCGGTGCGGAAATCCTGCTGGTCCCTTCCCAGCCCACCGACACCACCAGGTCTCACTCCGCGCGGACGAGCCTGAACACATCGGCGCTGACGGAATGACCCTCCGACCGCGATGCCTGGAGGGCCCACGTCGAAGACGAAGAATCCCCCGGCGCGGCCGGGGCGGAGGATCGGTGACGTGGTACCGGAAGTACCGGAAGACGCCGACCGCCGCCCCGGCCAGTCCGGTCGACCAGCACCATCAGGAGCCCGACCTCGGCCACGGCCAGGGTCTGCGACCTTGACGCGACGCGCGGCCCGCGGGGAGGGACGGTCGACTCCGGTGCGCTCGGTGCGGTGCACTCGATGTACCCCCTCGACCATGTGTGCCGTCGGACTCCATCCAGCCCAGCTCGCCGTCGACGTCCTCGCGGTGCTGGCGCGGTACACACAGGCGGCCTTCGCGGGCGTGGAAGTGGCGGGCGGCGGCCATGTTCCGTCGGGATCACCGAATGGGCATGTCGGGGATAGGAGTGGTGAAGGTCACGGACGCCGTCAGTGGTCGGCTGCCGGCAAGGGCCTGCGTGGTCGGTGCTGTCGGTGAACTACCAGCACATCCTCATGGCGCTCGTGGACGGGGCCTGGCTCCACTGAATTCCGCTGACCTGCCAGGGCAGGCAGCTCGGCGTTGATTCTGTACTCAAGCCTCGTCAGCCTGCTGATCTGGGTGAGCGCTGCCGAGGTCGACTGACTTGACGGTGATCTGAGCGAGGGCGTCCTGGAGTCGGCGGACGGCGTCCTCCGCCTCTGCATATTCTTCAGGACGCGGCAGAACAGTGCCGAACGTGCCGCCACCCTCAGACGGCAGGGCTCGCCAGCGCAGGACCGGTTCGAGCGCGTTGAGGGCGCCGGAGAGAAACCAGGCGAGACGGCCGTGCGTGCGAGCGAGCGATATGGCCAGGATGGCGAGGGTTTCTCGCAGGTGTTCGAGCCGCTTGATCGTCGGCAAGGCCTCCTGTGCGTCCAGCGGACCGACAACGTCGCGCAAGCGGGCCTCGGTGTCCAGGGCGAGTGTGCGGTCGCTCGCGGTGAGCTTCCACACCTGGCTCTGAATCTGCTGTTCGGCCTCTTCAGCCAGCACGGCGACGATTCTCCGCATGTCCATGAGGGCCACTCTAATGAACGGTAGCGGCCGCCCGGAGCGACTGTGATCTGCCGACCTGGGCCAACGCGGCGGCGAGGGTGCTGAGGGGGGTGGCCCTATGCCTTTCGTCAAGCGAGGCGTGGGGTTCTGGGTTCGTAGATAGTGCCGTCGCGGAGCATCGCGCACAGCACGTTGATCCGCTGACGGGCCAGGGGAGAAGTGCCTGTGTGTGGGCCTTTCCGCGGGCCCGGCGTCGATCGTAGTAGGTGCGGGAGGCGGGTTCGCGCAGGGCGGCGAACGCGGGCAGGAACATCGCGCGTCGTCTTGCCTACGTCAGGCTGAGGAAGACGCCTGTCTCGCCATCCTCCCGGACGGATGTCGTGCCTGCTGGCCTGGGAGTTGGCGTCGTGCGCTCATCCACGTTATGCAGACCTGCCGCCCGCGTTCGGACGGGTCTTGCGCTCGGCGGGGGGCGGTAGTCGGACCTCGTCAGCGTTCCGACAGCGCCTCTCGAGCCCGGTGATACCACCCCCAGGTCATCCGTTCGACAGGGGGACCAGTCATGCCGGGCCCGGAGGCCAGCGGTCCTCTTGCGGGACTGCGAAGGAGATAACGGGGGAGCGGGTACTCCCGCTGCACCCATCCGGCCTCACGGGCCCTCGATGACGAGCGGCACGTCAACCCCGCTGGGACGGGAGATCTGGGAGGAGGGGGAGTAGTTGCGCCCGGATGCGCAGCAGCTGTGCGCGGCGGGACTCTCCACGGGAAGCCGCCGCGGACGATGCATCAACCACGGGAAAGGTCACGACGTTCGGCTGCCAGGAGCTGTCGAAGTGGATCACGCCTCGCAAGGTCGTGGTCCCCGGGCCACCGGGGGAGGCCCGCGGCGGTGAGGCGGGTAACCATGAAGAAGAGGCGTACGGGCGCTCGTCGTCGGGGGCCGCGGCCGCGCGTTCCCTGAACGCTTCGACGGCGGCCTGCCGGAAACGGGCGTACTCCTCGGCGCAGTCGGCTGCGGAGGGGAGGAGCAGCAGCACCCGGGACGGCGGGAGGAGACGTACGGCCTCGGTCAGCTGCCAGAGGGTTTCCGGCGCCGTGCCGATGGTGGGAATGATGACCAGATGGCAGTACGGCAGCGCGGTGGTGAGGGTGCGTTTCCAGTCGTGCGGAGGCAGCGGCAGTCGGGCCAGTTGTGGGGGTGGGGGTGTCAGGTCCGTGATGTGGCCGACGCGGAACAGCGCCGGGGCGTCGAACACCGTGTTGAGGTCGGTGTCCAGGGGACCTTCCCATACGGACTGGGGGACGGGGTCGTCGGGATGCGGGCGGAGGTAGAGCACGCAGGGTTCGCGGGCGAGGTCTCGCGGAACAGCGGGTTGCAGTCGTAACTGTCGCATGCGGTGGTGGTCCTGCTGTGACCGGAGCCAGAACCAGTACGCCGTGAGTGCGCCGATCGCTGCCACGGAGAGCATCTGGCCGCCGGACCGCACACGGAACAGACCGACCGTTGTCCCGGTGACAGTGCCCAGCAACCCTGCCAGTCGCACGAGCCAGCGCAGTCCGAAACGCCTGCTTGTCATGTCGATGTCTCGGTCGGTCTGCACGACCGCCAGCATCCTGGTGCGCAGCACGAATCCCGCCGACCACACACGTGTTGTGCGGAAGGGCTCCAACTCCTTGGTCGCGGTCAGGGCGTGACGGAAGGGGCGGGACGGGGCGTTGACGTACCGCATATGTGTGTCGCGGTACCACCGGAGGACGAGGACGCCCAGACCCCGGCGGCCAGGCCAACGTACGACGGACTCGGTGGCGACATACGAGTCCGCGACGGCGTCGATGACCGGGTCGGTGGAGGCCGGGGCATCGCCCTCCCCACGATCGTCGCCGTGTGAGCGGACCTGCACGGCGTCGCGGCTCATGCCCCGAGCAAGAGCGGACACTCTGCCCAGTCCGGTGACGATGGAGGCCAGCAGGACAAGTACGGCACACTTCTGCGAGAGAGCGATGTCGTTCCATCGCACAACCAGGAGAACCGTGATGAAGCCGACGAGCAAGGCGGTGGGCAGCTTGAGATGCCAGTGATAGCGAATCCTCGCCGGCTCGACGGTGGAACCCGGCAGGTCTTGCTCGAACGCGTCCAGCCACGGATCAACCTGTGTGCGCACCGTCTTGCGCCAGCGCGCGTACGGCGTGGGGCCGCGCTGCCCGGTCGGGTCGAAGTGCACGAACTCTGCCGTCCAGTCGGAGCGGAAGCGCACGATCCCGTGCAGGGGAAAGCCCTTCCTGACCTTCTGCGGGCGTTGGGGCTCGGGCCAGTCGGGAAGTACCGGCGGCGGGGGGGAGCGTCTTGCCGCACGCCGCCAACTCGACGGCGCGGTCAGCGAAGTACTCAACGGCGCTGGTGCGGAAGCGCTCGTAGGCGTCGCGTCCGCCACAGGCGATCAGCAGGACGCGCGAGGGCGGTAGTTGCCGTACGGATTCGGAGTACTCCCAGAGGGTGCCCCGTGAGTTGGCGGGCCCCGCACCGACGGCGGCGACGACGGCTGCCACGCGTGCCCGGCCGATGGCCCGGCCGACATCCTGTTGCCACTCCTCGCCTTCCGGAGGCAGGTAGAAACGGCGGGCTCCGGGGAGTGGCAGTGGCTCACCGGGGCGCCCCACGGCGACCACAGAACCGAAACGGCGCAGGAGTTGGGCCAGACGGCCCTCCCAGGTGCCGTCGAGGAGGCTGGGGTCCCGGTATCCGAAGGAGCTCACCAGCGAGGTGAGAAAGTGCGCGCCACCGGCTGGATCTGGACGCGACAGGGCATTGTCGACTAAAAAGGACCGCAAGTAGAGCACGTAGTCACAGTCTCCGGTGGGTCGCTGATCGCTCAGCCCAGCCAGTAGACGGGAAGTGACGCCCGTGTCGAGTTGGCGTTGCGCACTGACCACCATGACGAGGCTCACGGGCACGAGAACCATGAGTGGGATCAGGTAGCGGGGCGACGCTTCCTGCCGGAGGGCGATCACGATGAGCGACGGGACCGTGGTCAACAGGAGGGCGGGCGAGGCGGCGTTCCACATGCTCAAAATGAACAGTGCCACACCTGAGAGGCGGCGGGGCCGTTGCTGACGGCCTTCCCGAGATTCCGGCATAGCGCCATTACGGCAGATTCCGCAAGTGTCGCCAATGGGTCGGTACATCAAATGATGTCCGCACATACATCCAGTCAGTTCACGCCGCCACGGCCGACAGGGCAGCGAGGTCAACAGTCGCCGGTCGTAGCCATGTGGCTTCCGGGGCCCATGTCGGTCGTACGATGCCATATCTCCCGGTTGCGGCGGTCCGTGCTCTCCTAGGCCCTCATCCCGAGCACGTTGGCGAACGTCAGCGGTCCGTCCGTCTCCTTCCTGAGTGTGCGGACCTGAGGGAACGCCTGGTACACCTCTTCGTCTTCCACGGAGCCGTGCAGGGCAGATGGAACGGCACGCGTTCACCGTCGACTTCACACCTGCGGCGGATCACGGGGTGCGATGGGCTCCGCTGTGGCTGCCGCCGGTCTACTGTTCCGGGGCGTTCTCCCGGCTCCGGGTGGCGTGCAGACTCCCGAGCAGGGCCAGCGCCTGCGCGCTCGGGCTGCCCGGGGCGGCATGGTAGACCACCAGCTGCTGGCCCGGAGCGCCGCGCACGTCGAAGGTCTGGTAGGTGAGGTCGAGGTGTCCGACGTCGGGGTGGAGAAGTTCCTTGCTGTCGCGTGACTTTCCGTGGACGGTGTGCGAGGACCACAGGGCGGCGAACTCCTCGCTCTCCTCGGCCAGAGAAGCGACCAGGTCGTGCAGGCGACCATAGTGCGGGTTGAGGCCCGTGGCGTGGCGCAGTCCGGCGACGACCGCCTTCGCCGCCCGCTCCCACTGGGTGAAGAAACTTCGGGCGGCGGGATCGAGGAACGTCATGCGGGCCATGTTGTCCATGGCCTCGAACGGTGAGAACAGGGCGTCGGCCAGCGCGTTCGAGGCCAGGAAGTCGTTGGCCGGGTTGAGGACGAACGCCGCGGCGTTCGCATGTCCGTCCAGCAGCTGCCGCAGCGGGGCGCTCACCGCCCCTCTGGGCTGGGGGCGCTCCCCTTCCGGTGCGGTGCCTGCCAGGCGGAAGAGGTGCTCGCGCGCCGCGTCGTCCATCAGCAGCGCGCTGCTGATCGCTTCGAGGATCTGTGCAGAGGGACTGCGCTCGCGCCCCTGCTCCAGGCGGGCGTAGTAGTCGCTGTTCATACCGGCCAGGACGGCGACCTCCTCCCGTCGCAGCCCCGCCACCCGCCGGGCGCCGTAGGAGGCGAGCCCTACGTCGTCAGGGCGCAGGCGGGCGCGGTGGGCGCGCAGGAAATCTCCGAGATCGTTGTTGGTCACCGTCCCAGGCTAAGCAGCCCCCTGCCCGGCGTGCCTGGGTGCGCCGTACCCAGGCACGACTCGTCCTGGTGCCCGTTCCACGACCCGCCGAAGGTGGTGGTCACCACCCCCGAGAACGACAGGGAACGCATCGTGAGACACCAGTCGAACCCGCCGCAGAAGTCCACCGGGCAACAGAGCGGTGCCGTGGACGTGGTCGGGCTGTGGGAGACCGCGGACGCGCACATCCGCCAGGAGCTGCGCGCCGAGAGCCGCTACGACGACGCCGCGGCCAACACCGCAGCCCGTACACCGGCCGCTACGCCGTGACGGGCAGCCACCTCGACTACGTCGACGACATCGGCTTCACCGCCACCGAAGACATCCGCGACGGTGTCCTCTTCCACGGGCACCTCGTCCTCTGCAAGGAGCAGCAGGCATGACCGACACGGCCAGGACGATCCTGATCACCGGCGTCAGCAGCGGCCTCGGCCGCGCCTTCGCCACCGCCGCCCTGGATGCCGGCCACACCGTCGTCGGCACCGTCCGCAAGGAGGCAGATGCAGCCGCCTTCGCCGCCCTGCACCCTCAGCGCGCACACGTCCGCATCCTCGACGTCACCGACGACGCGGGGGTCCGCGCGGCGGTGGACGGGGTGGAGCAGTCCGTCGGCCCGATCGACGTACTGATCGCCAACGCCGGATACGGCCTGGAAGGCACCTTCGAGGAAACGCCCCTGGCCGACCTGCGCGCCCAGTTCGACGTCAACGTCTTCGGCGCCGCCGCCACCGTCCAAGCCGTCCTGCCCCACATGCGCGCACGCCGCCGAGGACACGTCCTGGCCGTCACCTCCATGGGCGGCCTGGCGAGCTTCCCCGGCGTCTCCGCATACTGCGGCAGCAAGTACGCGCTCGAGGGCATCCTCGAAGCCATCGGCAAGGAAGTCGCCCCGTTCAACATCCACGTCACCGCCATCGAGCCCGGCTCCTTCCGCACCGACTGGGCGGGACGTTCGATGATCCGCGCACCGCGGACCATCCCCGACTACGACGACCTGTTCGAGCCAATCCGCGCCGCCCGTCAGCAAGCCAGCGGCCGACAGCTCGGCGATCCTGCCAGGGCAGCAGCCGCTGTCCTGCACATCCTCGACACCCCCAACCCGCCCGCCCACCTCGTCCTCGGCTCCGACGCACTGCGCCTGGTCCGCGCCGGACGCGACGCCGTCGACCGAGACCTGAACGCGTGGGAGGACCTCGCCCGCTCCACCGACTTCCCGCAGAGCAGCACCACCAGCGGGTAAGGGCGCCCTCGGCTTCAGAAGGACCGGAAGATCCCCTCGGGATCGTCGTGAGCCCATGCCGCGAACTCCTCGAAGCCCAGGTTCCCAATGCTGAGGTTCGCGTGGACTTCGTGGAGTCTTGCGGGTAGGACGCGGAAATCGCCACCGAACTCGGTCAGTTGTTCGTAGTCCTCGTCGTCCAGGCATTCCCCCCGCGTCAGCGTGGTGACGGCCAGCAGTGGGTGGCTCTTGGCCTGCATGGTTGTACGGTCGGCAAGAAAGACGACGGCCAGGCTGTCGTCGCCGCGGACCGCCGCGAGCACCTCATCAACGGTCGCCCTTGGCCAGTCCGGAACATTGATGAAGTGGACGTCCGCCTCGTACTGCCTGTCTCCCCAGGGCTCCATCAGCGCTGCCGCCACGTCCTGCCACGCCTGGTCGTCGAGGTAGTCGGTTCTGTCAGGGCTGTGCCAGGAAAGCGTCGATGGCTGCCCAGGTCGCGTCCGGGGCTTCGAGGTGCGGGAGGTGCCCGGCTTTCGGAATCTCGGCGAACTGCGCGCCGGGTATCGCATGGGCGACGGCCCGTCCGTATGCGGGTGTGACGATCCGGTCGCTCTCGCCCCACACCACCAATGTCGGGACGTTCACCGCAGCGAGCCGGCCGAGCAGCGTCGGGTCGCTCATGCTCGTGCCGGCGACGGCGGCGATCGTGCGCTTGTTCGCCTGCTGGATCGCGCGCTGCTCGTCGGTGAGGCCGGCCGGGTCGACGTATCCGCGCTCCGGGTCGTGCCAGGCGGCCTCGGCGAGGGCGCGGGCGTCGAGGGCGAAGAAGTCAGCGACGGGCTCGCCTTCGACTTCCGCTCCGACGCCGTCGATGACGACGACGGCTCCGATCAGTCCTGCGTAGCGCTGGTCGTGGGCGGACTGCGCCGCCATCTCGAGTGCGATCCACCCGCCGATCGAGGATCCGATCAAGACGACGTCATGCTCTTTGTTCTCGTGCAGGCGCGTGAGGTAGGCGGCCGCCAGCTGTGCGACGGAGGTGAGGGAGTGGGGGCGCGTTGTGCCGTCCCAGCCGGGATGGGTCGGCGCGATGGCGTGCATGGTGGCGGCGAGGTGCTCGACGACGGGCGCGACGGTCCGGGGCCCGCCCCCGCCGTGCAGCACGAGTGCGGTGCGGGATGCGGGCGGGCCGGCCTGGATGACGGGAAGGTCCTCGGGCAGGGCGATGCTCATGATGCTCCCTAGTGAGTAAGCATGTTGATATAAACTTGTTGATACACTAGCAGCATGACGACCGACCTGGAAGCTCTCGGACTGGCGATCAAGCGGGCGCAGTACCGCAACCACCGCACGATGGATGCCGCGCTGCGCGAGACCGGGGTCAGCCTCGTCCAGTGGGATGCCCTGCGCGCCATCGAGCGGATGCCGGGGGCCTCCGGGCATGAGCTCGCCGTGGCGACGTTCCAGAGTGATCAGGCGTTCGGCACCCTGGCGGGCCGGCTGGTGGAGCGTGGATTGATCGTCCGCTCCGCAGGCCACGGGCGACGCGTCGCGCACACTCTCACCGAGGCGGGGCACACCGCACTCGTCGAAGGCCGGCAGGTCTCTATCGGCGTACTTGAGGACCTCTTCGCACCCCTCGACGACGCGCAGCGCACCGAATTGCTTCGATCGTTGCGCAAACTCACCGAGGGCATGTGATCCGGCATCACGCGGCCCTTCAGGCCTGGACGCAGATCAGGCGGCCTGCCAATACGTGAAACCGAGCGACGTCAGCCCCTCGGACTGGCATAGACGATCCGAGGCGCCTCCGACTTCGGTCTGGAGGAGCTGGTACACGGCTTTGTGGTTCTGTCCCCAGTGCATCGCGGCGCGCCACAGCAGGCGTCCCAGCCCCTTGCCGCGGTGCTCGGAAAGGACACCGAAGTACTGTGGCATCAGTTGCGGGGTGCCGATCGCGTCGGGTCGGATCTCCATAGGGCCGATGGCGCCGGCCACCTTGCCTTTCACGACGGCTGTCAGGACGGGCCCGACGGTTCCTGCCTGCATCAGGCGATAGAGGAAGGCGAAGCCGTCCGCGGTCATCTGTTCAGCGAAGCCGGCGAAGGTGTCTTGTACGCCGGCCGGCCACTCACGCAAGAGACGGACAGGGCCATCAGGAGCCGGGCAGGCGGCCGTCTTGAAGTCCTGGAGTTGGATGCGCGTACCGCGCCCGTCTGCAACTTCCGGACCGGAGAAGCGCACGATCCGTGTCTTGGCCGCCCCGTGCTGGGCGGCTAGCTTCTGGGCCAGCTCGGTCGCCGCGAGCGCGCTGCCGGGCTCGGTGCCGTAGAGGTGGACCTTGACCATGCCGGCGCCGCGTCGGGACAGCGTGGGAATGAGCGTCTCGCTGGGTTGGTGGACGATGTCCTGGACGAGGACGGTCTCGTCCTTGCTGTCGGACCAGCGGATGTCCTTGTCGTAGGGCAGGAACCGGCGCTCGGTGGATGCCGCGATCAGGGTGTCCGTGAAGAGTCAGTTCGGGTTGTCGTCGCCGTCGGCCGCGCCGGAGTAGGCGCTGCCCTCCATCAGGGCATCGGCGTCCGTTTCGATGACGAGCGCCCTGGTTGCGACGAGCGTGGCTGACGCGGTCGGGCGGACGACCAGCGGGCGGTTGGCGAGGATCTCGACAGGTACGGGACTCATGCCTGCACCATCTCCTTGGTGTCTGCTTGCTGGCAGTAGGTCTTCCGGCGAAGACCGTCGATGCCCTCGGCCATGAGGTCGATCTGGTCATCGCGGCCGATCTTGCAGATCGAGACCTTGGCGTGAGGGTCGGCTGGAAGAAGGTGACGCCGACGTTGCAGCCCTGGGGACCAGTCGCTTACGCAGGTGCTCGGTGGACTGGACGAGCAGGGGCTCGTCGGCGCTGGAGAAGGTCGGCTGCATGGTGCTGTAGACGTGAGGGTCGAGGCCCCAGCTTGGACGAGGGCCACCTTGGCGTCGACCTCGTGGGCGTTGTCCTCAGTGACCACGACGGAGACCCGCGGGGGCAGACCGGCATGGCGGGCCGCGACCACCCCCTTGGTTCCGGCTCGCCGGATCCACGTTCGGTGTTTTGGCGTTCGAGCCGGTGTGCCCGTCCCCATCACCTCCTCGCGTGTGGCATGCTCGCGTCAATCGATGCACGCAGTCCACGACTACCCGCCGACGCACCCCTGCCGGTGGGTGGCCGCCGAGCAGACCGGGATCCCGGTCGCCGCAAAGGAGTTACGCGTGAGAACCATCCCCCACAGATCTGGCGCCGTGCGCGCCCTGGCTGTCGCCGCGCTGGCCGCCATGTCCCTGCTCCCTGCCCATCCGGCGTCCGCCGCCACCGACGCGGCTGCGGCCTGCACACCGACCCAGGCGGTCGTCAACGGCGGCTTCGAGAGCGGCACTTCGCCCTGGACACAGTCGTCCACGAGCGTGATCACCAGCCGTTCCGGCCAGTCCGCACACGGCGGCACCCGCTTCGCCTGGCTCGACGGCACCGGCGGCACACACACCGACACGCTCTCGCAGAGCGTCACGATCCCGTCCGGCTGCAGCACCGCTACCCTGACGTTCTGGCTGCACATCGACACCGCCGAGACCACCTCGTCCACCGCCTACGACAAGCTGACGGCGAAGATCGGCAGCACCACGCTGGCGACCTGGTCGAACCTCGACAAGGCCACGGGATATGTGAAGAAGACCCTCGACGTGTCGTCGTTCGCGGGACAGACCGTCACCCTCGCCTTCACCGGCACCGAGGACTCCAGCCTCCAGACCAGCTTCGTCCTGGATGACATCGCCCTCGACACCTCCGGCGACACCACCCCGCCAGCGGACTCGACACGGACCCCGGCCGCGCCGTCGTACACGGTAAACCTGAGCAGCAACATCTCCGGCACCGTCTGGACCGGCCACGAGAGCGCCACCTTCACCAACGCCTCCTCGACCGCGCTGAGCGAGGTGTACCTGCGCCTGTGGGACAACTACCACGGCACCTGCGACGCGATGCCGATCACGGTCACCAACGTCACCGGCGGTACAGCCGGTTCGCTCTCCGTCGCCTGCACGGCGCTCCAGATCACCCTGCCGACACCCCTGACGCAGGGTCAGTCCGCCACTATCGGCTTTGACTTGGGCATCACCGTGCCCAGCGGCGCCGACCGGTTCGGCCATGACGGCGCGTTCAACAACATCGGCAACGCGCTGCCTGTGCTCGCGGTGAAGGACGGCTCGGGCTGGCACCTGGACCCGTACACCAACAACGGCGAGTCGTTCTACTCCCTGGCCGCCGACTTCAAGGTGACGCTGGACCACCCGAGTTCGCTCCTGGTCCCGGCCACTGGCACCTCGACCGACACCCCCGGCTCCAGCGGGCGCACCGTCACCACGGCGACCGCGTCGAAGGTCCGTGACTTCGCCTGGGCGGCGGGCCCATTCAGCAAGATCTCCGGTACCTCGGCGGCCGGGACGGCCATCAACATCTACTCCGTCTCGGGCATCAGCTCCTCCGACGCGCAGTCGATGCTGAACACCGCCAAGACGGCCGTCGACGCACACGCCGGCCGCTTCGGGGCCTACCCTTACGGCGAGTTGGACGCGGTCATCGACAACAACTACTGGTTCGGCGGCATGGAGTACCCCGGCTTCGTCCTGGACCTCGTCAGCACCACCGCGCTCACCCACGAGATCGGCCACCAGTGGTGGTACGGCATCGTCGGCGACGACGAGTACAACAGCCCCTGGCTGGACGAGTCGTTCACCGACTACGCCACCGACCTCGCCCTCGGCAAGACCGGCACCAACTGCTGGAACAGCGTCTCCTGGGCCTCCTCGGCGGAGAAGATCACCAACTCCATGGCCTACTGGGACGCCCACTCGTCCCGGTACTCCACCGTCGTCTACGGCTACGGCAAGTGCGCCCTGCACGATCTGCGGCGGCTGATCGGTGACACGGCGATGACCAACCTGCTGAAGAGCTACGCGAGTTCACACTGGTACGGCGTCTCGACCACTGCCGAGTTCAAGGCGGCGGCCCAGGCGGCGACCAGCACGGATCTCACGTCCTTCTGGACCACGCACCGTATCGGCTGAACCGCCGAACGTCAGCCGACCGGGACGAGGAAGGTCAGCACCGAGGCGTCCTCCTTGATCAGAGGGGCGAACACGGTGTCGAACGGGCCGCCGTAAGGGCCCTTGAGGTGTACCTGGAAGGCGTCCTCGTCCCGGTAGACCTCATGGACGAGGTCGCCCTCCTCCGCACGCACCTCCTCGGCCTGGTCGAGGATCAGAGGGGCGACCTCGTCCTCCGCTCCCGCGCGGGCGATGAACTCGGCGAGCAGGGGCTTGGGCATGACGGTGTGTCTTCGTCATCGCCTCATGTCCGAGCCGTATCGGGGCCGGCGCTGCGGCCGGTCGTCCGCGTTCCCGAGCCTGTGGGCGAGCAGTCACACCCAGGAGTGGACGAGCTGGACTCGGCGACCACGACCACGCGACACTTCGACAACAGGGCTTCTTGGCTTTCGCTGGACTCGATATCCGCGAGCCACCGAAGAGGCCCTTCCTCCATGCACCCGCCCCGGACAACTCACCCGAACCCGGCCCCCGTTCGAACCTGTCCGACCGCGCGAAGGGATAGAGAACAGGCAGTTACGGTTTCTCCGTTAGGACCTCTGAGGTCGGCTTCGGCCACGGTTCCCCCGGGGCTGATCTTGCGATGACTGCGCCACCGTGACGTACCGCTCCTTCCCGTTCCTCTTCGCTCTCGCTCAACTCCTTGGCGTTCACCCATACTTGGATGCCTCGCCCGATACGGCGGCACACAGGGCCGGTCTGGGCGGACCGTATGCGAGGAGGGGGTTTCTCATGAGGGACGTCGGAGAGGCGCCGCGCTCGGTGCACGACGCGGCGCAGGAACTCGGCCTCGGCGTCCGCAAGGGGCTGGTGGCCAACTCCCCCAGGTCCCTCCCTTGGGCACCGCTGATCGGGCTGACGCTGGTGAGCGTGCTTCTGCTGACCGTGGCGGTGACCTTCGCCGTCAATGACCAGCGGACGGAGGGTGCCTGGTACTACTCGCTGCCGCTGCTGATCCTGGCGATGGTGCCGCCGGCGGTCCTCGTGTGGCTCCTGGTCGCGTGGTCGCACGGCCGCGACCACCAGAGGTGGATCGCCTGGTACGAGGGCGGGGTTGTGTACCACGCAGAGGGCTTCGAGACCCACGCGTTCCCGTGGGCGCAGATCGATTCCCTCGTTCGGCACGACGTCAAGGTCACCAACGGCGTTGTCAGCGCCACGACGCGCAAGCTGCACGTGCGGGCGACCGATGGCCTGTCGTTCACCGTGAGCGACGACGAATACGCCGGGATGGCGCCCTTCGCCGAGGGACTGACGGACATGTTCAGCCGTGTCCGGGTGGCGGAGGACGCTGCCCGTCTGGAGGCCGGCGCATGCCTGTGGTTCGGCGTCCTGGGCATGACGCTGGGCGGTGTGGGGCGGGAGGACAAGCGCATCGGCTGGGACGAGGTGGAGCGGATCGACGTCAAGCACGGCGATGTGCGGATCCACCGCCGGGGCCAGCTCACGGCCTGGCTCAAGGTACCGGCGCCCGGCTTCCCGAACCTAGTGGTCTTCCTGAACCTCGCCGACGCGTTGAGACGCTCGGCCTCCACCGGATGAACAGCCCGTCGCGGCGACATGCCGGCTGCGGGCCCGGGCCCACACCCGAAACATCACCGGCGACGAGGTAGGAGACGAGGACTGCGGGTCCCTCCGTACCGTCCGTCACTGTCCCGGACGGAGGGAAGGTGCCCGCACTGATGATGCCGCCTACGCCGATTGCGGTCGGCCGCCACAGCCCGAGAGACCGTTCCAGGCCGGTGCAGGCACCGGATTCCGTCTCCTCGTCGCTTTCGATCGGTTTGCGGCGGAGAATCCCCTCGCGCATCCGGAACCGGGCCATGCGCCCCACCTCTTCGCATTCGGCAAACGGGTGACGGCAGATCATGACGACTCCGGGACGCCTGGGACGGAAGACGCCGCGCAGATACCTGGTGGAAGCAAGTGAACTGAACGGCTGTTCAGTTCGTGGGCCGGAGTAGTTTGTCCCGCAACCACTGAGCGGAGTTCTCGGAGGTTTCAGAATGACCACTGACCCACATGCCCCGGCGCCCCTGCGGACGTTCCGGCTGCCGGCCGTCGTCGACGGCACGGATGCCGACCGCGCCCTCGGCCAGGAGCTCGTCGCCGCCTGGCAGGCCGACGGCATCTTCCAGGTCCACGCCACCCCCGCCCAACAGGAAGCCACCGAAAGGGCACTGGAGGCATCCCGGGCCTTCTGCCGCAGACCCCTCAAAGAGAAGGCAGGGTACGTCTCGGACCTCAGCTACAGCGGCTACGTGGCCTCCGGCGAGGAGGAGACGGCGGGGGAGCGGGACGGCTCGGAGATCTTCACGGTGTGCCCCGACATCCCGGCCGACGACCCCCGCGTCATCGACCAATGGCCCTGCCACGGCCCGGCACCCTGGCCCTCACCCGGCTACGCCCGCGCCATGAACGGCTACATGACGGCCGTCGGCGAGTTGGGGCACCGCCTGCTCCGGCTGACGGCTCTCGGCCTCGGCCTGGACGACCCCGACCACTTCACCCGGCTCACCGCGGACGGCTGGCACCACATGCGGGTCCTGCGGTTCCCGCCCGCCGACGCGTGCTCCGAACGCGGCATCGGCGCCCACACCGACTATGGCCTGCTCGTCATCGCAGCGCAGGACGACGTCGGCGGCCTCTACGTCCGGCCACCCGTCCCCGGTGAGGAACGCGGCCGCAACTGGCTGCCCGGCGAGTCCATGGCCGGCCGTTACGAACACGAGGAGCCGTGGACCTACGTCACCCCGGTCCCGGCCGTCCTCACCGTCTTCCCCGGCGACATCATGCAGTTCATGACCGGCGGCGCCCTCCTGTCGACCCCGCACAAGGTCCGCCTGGCCGACCGTGAGCGCTACACCCTCGCCTATTTCCACGAACCGGCCTTCAACGCGGTGGCCCGCCCGCTCGACACCGCGGACCCCACCGAGTACATCCACTACGGCACCCACTTCACCCGGATGTTCATGCGCTGCTATCCGGAACGCGTGACCACCGCCCGCATCGAGACGGAGGGCCGGCTGAAGGTGCTGGACCGGCTGCGCGAGGAGGCACTGAACCCCTCTGCTACGTCGTCTTCCGCATCTGCGGCTGGGTAGCGGCCAGCTGGGGGCGCCGCTGACAATCAGCTCAGGTGGTGACTGTTCTGTTCTTCGTCCGAAGCGGTGGTTTCGGTCGTGATTCACATGAACAGGACATGCCCGATGGCCACACCCACGGAGATCCAGCTTCGCGGCCACACGGCGCCGGTCTGGACCGAGGCCGAGGCAGGACTGTGCTCGCTTTGCTCAGCGAAGTGCAAGCGCTAGGGCAGTGGTGCGAATCCGCCGGACACCCGAATAACTGGGCGACCGTGCGGACCAGGCGGTCGAGCGCGAGACGCCCCTCCCAGCCCCACCTGGAACAAGCAGCCCGTGAACACCAGGTCATCGTCTCCGGACCGCTGAAGAGCAACCACACCCGCCAGCACCCCCGAGGCGAGGGCTTCGCCGGGGACGACTTCCACATCGACTACGGCAAGCAGCAGATCGCTGGCCCCAGGGACAGGTCAGCGCGGGCTGGCACGGCCCTTACCCGACCTCCTCGCCCACCGCCGCCCCGCTGATCGTGTTGGCGGCCAAAGCCGTCAACATTGAGCGCCTCGGCGACCGTCACCGGCTGAGGAAGCCCTGACACCCCGCCAGCCCACTGCCTTCCAGAACTACCTCGACCAGCGCGAGATCCCTCGCCTGAAGTCCTGGCGAACCCTGGGCAGTTGACTCCGCCGACGCCGAGATCCTCGACGGAGTCAAGCTAGTAGAGGTTCTTGTAGCCCTGCCAGCCGGTGGCGATCCTCACCCGTGCGCCGAAGGATCCCTTGCCGTCGCCGTTGTTGCGCCAGACGTTCCCCCCGCTGTCCCGCGAGACGAGGTCGGCCTTGCCGTCCCCGGTGATGTCACCGACGCCGACGATCACGTTGTAGGAGCCGCCCCAGTCGGAGAAGACCTTCGTGCGGGCGCCGAACGTGCCGGTTCCGGTGCCGTAGTACCGGTACAGGTTGTTCGACGTGTCCTGCGCGAGCAGGTCCCCGACGCCGTCGCCGTTCAGGTCCCCGGCGCCCACGATCTTCTTGTACGTCTTCCAGTTGTCGTAGAGCTTCACCCGGGCCGACAGCTGGCCGGTGTTGGTGCCCTTGTAGAGGTACACCGTCCCGGTCGAGGAGTTCCTCGCGATCAGGTCGGGGCGACCGTCGTTGGTGGTGTCACCGGGCGCGGTCAGCACGTCGTACTGGTTCCATCCGGACGTGCCCAGCGAGGTGTACGCCGTCGACGGCTTGAGCGCGGCCCCGCACGCCGGCTTGTAGGCGCGCAGGGCGCCGCTGCTCAACCGCACGAGGACGTCGTTGCAGCGGTCCCCGCTGAGGTCCCCGAACGGCACCGGCTTGGCCGTGGTCGGCCAGCCGCTGCCGCTCACCTTGCCGGAGAACGTGCCCTTGCCGGTGCCCTGCTGGAACGTCAGTGCGCCGGAGGAGTTGAGGGTGAGCAGCTCACCGAAGCCGTCGGACCCGACATGGTCGCGTCTCACCGCGGCGCCACCGGTCAACTTCAGTGAGCCGGTCGCCGTCGCCGGCGCACCTTGCCTGTCAGCCGGGGCCACCGTCAGCGTCCAGTTGTACGTGCCGTTCGGCACATAGGCGCCGTTCGGCGTCCTGCCGTTCCAGAACGTATGGATGGCGTCGTCGGCGGCGCCATCGGACAGCGTGCGCACCGTGGCCCCGGTCGCCTTGTTCCTGAGGACCAGCGTCCACGACGCGGCCGGCTTCGACAGCCACCACGTGCCGTCCCACGAGGACGACGAGTCCACCAGGCTGACCGCGGGCTCCGTCTTCATCCCCAGGAGCGCGATGTCCGTGGCGGGGACGCCGCTTCGTAGGACGTGGATGTCCTGGGTGGCCGGGTCCACGTAGCCGACCAGGCCGGTGTACGGATCGACGTCCCACCTTCCGGCCTTGGCCGCCAGGGTTCGGCTCACCGCGGAGCCGCTCGTGACGTCCGTGAGGATCAGCGCTGCGGACGTGGAGTCACGCGTGACCAGGAAGCCGTCGCCCAGGTGCGCCTCTGCGCCAGTGGGCACAGCGATGAGCGTCTTCCTGCGGGTGTCGTACACGAACGCCTGCTGCACGCTGCCCTGGGGAAGATCGCACGAGCCGGACCAGTACACCCAGCGTCCCACCGCCTGGAAGTTGCCCGGAGCGCAGCCGCTGCCGACCACGCGGAACGACGTGATCGGGTTGCCCGAACGAATCTCCGTGGCCGTGACACTGCCGTCCCCGGCCGCCGTCCACAGCGTTTCCCCCCACAGGGCGGAGGGCACCGCACCGGCTGCGCCCGTACGGGTCAGCACGACCTCCCGTGTGTCCAGATCCGCCACCACCAGGCCGTCTCCCGCGGGCGAGGGTCCATGCCAGGCCGCATACCGGCCCTCAACGTCCGCGAGGCCATGGTGGTCCTGGAGGCCGGAGGTCACCACGGTGCCGGGAAGGGACTGGCCCCGGTCCAGGACGGAGATCTCCCCGGCCGCGTTCCGGATGACCGCCCGGCCGTCACCCGTACCCATCAGATCGGGACAGCTCCCGTAGTCCCCGGCCATGACCCCACACCTTCGGGTCGCTCCCCGGTCCGTGCGCGCGCCCGCCGTCAGCGCCTCCGCCGTGGCCAGCGAGCGGCTGTACAAGTGCGTCGCACCGTCGCCGGACTCGTAGGTCATCAGCTCACCGCCGCTCAGGTCGAGCGACTCGATCCCCATGGGCACGGCCGGAAGGTCCACGATCCGGTGGACTCGGGGCAGGCCGTCGGCCCCCGCCTGCACCTTGGCGATGCCGTAGTCCACAGAGGACTCCCCACCGGCGAGGACCAGGCCGCCGTCGGGGGTGATGACGGTAGCGGGATCCGCCCGCTTGAACAGCGGCAGCTCCGCGGAGCCGTCGAAGGGCAGTGCTGACACACTCCAGTCGGACGAGCCGCTGCGCCGCGCGACGACGAGCGCGTCACCGACGACGCCGAGGATCGTGTTCTCAGAGGTGCGGGGGAACGCAACCTCGTGAGTGGGCGAGTCGTAGGAGCCCTTGGCATACACCCGTACCCGGGACGTGCCGTACCAGCTGACCAGGTAGTCGGATCCGACCACGGTGTCCGAGTTCGCCACCAGCGGAGGCAAGATCGTGGCCGCACCGGTCTCGGCATCCACCCAGGCGTAATGGAGGACATGGTCCGGGCCGTTGTAGTTGACGAGGATGCCGGAGGCGGAACCCCTGGGAAAGAAGGGGAAGACCGTCCCGTCCGGGAATCCGGTCACGGGCTTCTGCACCGTGCTGCCGTTCTCGTTGTGCAGCAGGAACAGCTGAGTCCGTTCCCCATCGGTCGACGTACTGGTCAGGACAGTACGTCCGTACGTCTGCAGATATCTCTGGCCTGATGGGATGGCCACGGTCTGCGTCGTACCGGTTCCCATGTCCCGAAGCAGGACCTGCCCACCACTGCTCTGGGTCGGGCGAAGGGCGACGACGTCCGAACCGGTGCCGTACGAACCCGCAGTGCGCGGCTCGAGTCCCTCGCCACCTTCCACGGGCTTCCGGCCGCCGTCGTAGCTGGTCCACCAGAGGCCGGAACCTTCGGCGGTGGAGCGGTACTCGAGGAAGCCGGAAGCCCCCGCGCTCTGCAGGTACGCCGTGCGTGGGGTTGTGCGCATGGTGGCCGGAACGATGATTTCCGTTGCGGTCTCCGCGTGCGCCGACGCCACCAGCGGCACGGCGGACACACAGAGCGCCAAACCGATGATCGTGGCAAGGGAGCCACGCATGAAGGTACGACGAGTCACTTGCTTCCCCTCCCGACGGAGGGCCCCATCCCCCCGAACAAGCGGGCGAACTCTAGCAGTTGTTCAAGACGGATGACCTTGCCGAGCCGGATACGGCATGACCGACGAGCCTGGAGCGGCCACCGGGTAGGTCCTGTAGGTACTAGTTCATCTGCAGAGCTGAAATACGGGCTCAAATGCAGAGGTGCGTACGAAGTTTTGGCCGGGTCGAGGACGTCAGGCCTCGACCCGGTCGTATGGGGTGAAGCCGCAGATTCAGGCGGTCGCTGCGTCGCCGCCGTCGATCGCGAAGATCTTGTTGCGAAGCCTGTAGCTGTTGCCGTTGATCACCAGTCCTCGCTGTTTACCGGTGGGCGGTTGCTGGTGTGGCCGGCCGTCAGTGGAGGATGCTCACAGCTCGGGCGATCACGAGGAGTGAGGTGAGCAGGGCGGAGACGCTTTGGATGCTCATCAGGAGCTTTGCGCGGGTCGACAGCGGCATCGTGTCGGTCGGGCTGAACGCCGTGGAGTTCGTGACTGAGACGTAGAGGTAGTCCGTGAGCGTGGGGACCCAGTCCGAGGTGCCGCTGGCGCCGTCGGCCACTTCCTGGATGGCGTCGTCGTTCTCGTCCTGCGAGAAACGGAAATCCGCCAGGGGCAGCGCCGAGCGGGGCACTTGGGTGCGGCTGACCGGGCCGCCGCGGTCCAGCTCCCAGTAGGCCAGGCCGAAGACGATGATGTTGGTGAGCCACACCTGTAGCGCCGCGATCAGCAGGGACCGGCCGTCCTTCACTCCGGCGTACACCAGCTCGTGTACCAGGATGCCCAACGCCACGAGATTGCTGACGGCAATGACCGCCACGAGCGTGAGAGACAGCACCCGGAACGCCTTCGTCTGCCGGGTCAGACGCTTCGGGTTGATCGCGATCAGCGGAATGAGCAGCAGGCACTCCAGGGCGGGCAGCACGTAGCGCGGAGCGATCAGCAGCCGTTGCGGCAGGAACAAGTACAGGGCGATCGCGGCGAGCGTCGCCACGACCGCAGGCAGCCGGGCTTCGCCCCTGCGTTCGTGCCGTGGATGCCTGATGCTCGCTTCCGCACGCGAACGCGCCATATCGACTCATCCTTCCGGTCGCCGCCACGGACAGCGCCACGACGGCCTGCATCCTTTATTGACGCAGGCCACCGGGCATCTCCAGCATCTACCCCGAATCCTGCCCTTCCTGCGATGGAGGCCGGGTCACCCGGCGCGCCGGGTTGTCTTCCCGGCCTGAGCGGGTACGTCGGCAGGACCTGCCGCCCCGCGCTCAAGCGACGCCGTCGAGTGCCGCGAGCGCGACGGTCTTCCCTCAGGCGGGTGGCGAGGAAGCGGAGGAGGCATAGCCAAGACCTGTGGATCGGTGTGCTGCGCTCTTCTTCCCAT
Source organism: Streptomyces sp. NPDC057280 (assembly GCF_042668605.1). Lineage (NCBI taxonomy): Bacteria > Bacillati > Actinomycetota > Actinomycetes > Kitasatosporales > Streptomycetaceae > Streptomyces > Streptomyces sp. NPDC057280. Next base: position 155,105 of record NZ_JBHUYR010000012.1, on the reverse strand, counting down.
GCCGCGTCGCCGACCACGCCACCGTGCTGGCTGCGGTCAAGCCCTGAGGCCGTGTCCGGGGGCGGCCGGGCTCTCCATAGTGATGGTGCTGTAGAGGCTCTGTCCGGATTCGAGCGGACGGATGTGTTTGCCCTCTGGACCAGCCGGCCGCCGAGTGTGACCGTCAGAGTCAGGCCTCGGCCGCCCGTGGGGAGTTACCAGAGTCGGCCCTGTCAGGAGGATCGAGTGGGCCGCTCGGTTGCGCGCAGGGGAGGGATTCAGGCGGTTCCGTTGAGTGGTTGCCGGTGTACAGATGGTGGACGACGACATAGCCCGGCGATGTGGCGGAGCGCCGTGATCGTGGGGATGTGGTGTGCGGGCGGGTGTTGGTCAGGGGCGGCACCGCTGGACAGTGTTGTTTCAGTTCCTTGACGCGTGACGGGTAGTTGGGTCCTGCGCGGATGGCTCTGCGAGGGGTGAATGGGGGCTCCGTCGTCTGCGCGGCGTGGAGGGGGAGCTGTTCGTCTTTGTGGGTCGCGGCTGTTGTGCCCAGTCCGGGCCCGATGCGATCAGGGCCCACACGTCGGTTTGAGGCCGGAGCGTGAAGTGCTTCTTGTCGACGCGGGCGGCTGCGGTGCGGTCCTCACCGGCGATGCGGAGCGTCGTGAGCCTCATCGGCGTAGTCCTCCGGAGCAGTCGTGGGATCAGGCAGAAGCAGGCGGAATGTGCAGCCTTCCCCGGGGCGGTTGTCCAGGTCGAGGCGTCCGCCGTGGGCTGCGGCGATGGCCGCGGCGATGGCGAGTCCCAGGCCTGCGCTGGGTTCGGGACCGGTCTCGCAGACCGACTCCCTCGCCGGTTCGAGCGGTGTCGCACGGTAGAAGCGGTTGAACACATGGGGAGCCTCGTCGGGCTTGATGCCGGGGCCGTCGTCGGCGACTTCGATGACGCACACGGATGTGCCGGGCGGCAGCGTCCTGCCGCTGCCGACCTGCCCGGCGGCAGGCGCTGGCGTGGCGCCGATCCGGACCCGGATGCTGCTGTCGGCGGGCGTGTGTGTGCAGGCGTTGGACAGCAGGTTGCCCAGGACCTGGGCGAGTTGATGGGGGTCCCCGGAAGTCTCGACGATGTCGAGGTCACGCTCGGGCTCGGTGGGATGAGACGCGAGTGGCTCCAGGGTGATGGACCGGTGGGGGTGGCGTATCGCGGTGGTGGCGATGGCATCCGCGGTCAGGGAGAGGAGATCGATGGGTTCCCGGTGGGCTGCGGGTGAGTCGTCGAGCATGGCGAGGAGGAACAGGTCGTCGACGAGACGGCTCATGCGGTCGGCGTTGCGGGCGAGCAGGGCGTGCGCCTCGCGCCGCCGCGCGGCCGGCATGTCGGGTTCGTCCAGGAGGAGTTCGGCGAAGCCCTGGATGGCGGTGAGCGGCGTACGTAGTTCATGGCCGGCGTCCGCCATGAAGTGACGCAGCTGCGCTTCGGAGGTCTCCGTGCGGTGCAGGGCGGTCCGCAGACGGTCGAGCATGGTGTTGAGGGCCAGACCGAGCCGGCCGACCTCGGTGTCCGGGTGTGCCACGGGAACGTTGAGTTCGAGAGCGCCGTCGGTGATGTGCTGGGCGGTGTGCTCGACGCGGGTGAGGGGCCGCAGACCCAGGCGGACGGCGCCGTTGCCCAGGGTCACGACGCCGATAGCCACGGCGACGCCCAGGCCGAGGCTGAGCCAGAGGAGTTTGGCGGTGGCGCCGTCCACGGTGTCCAGGGGGAGAGCGACGACGGTGCGCATGTGGTCGGGACCGGAGTAGGCGATCACTCTCCAGCCGGATCCCGAGGCGTCGTCCTCGGCTGGAACGGTGCTCGGCCGACCGGCGGTCAGGTGCAGGTCGGCTGCCCGCTGCGGGAGCCGGGGGCCTGGGCCGTCGCCGCTGCCCAGGGAGGTGCGCAGCAGGTTCCCGGTCTCGTCGTAGAAGAAGACGCGGTAGTCGGAGGGCAGTGCGTCGTCGGGGTGCGGAGGTCGCAGCGTCCCGTCGTCGGCTATGTCCTCGTACACCCGGCTCGGGGGCCGGAAATGGGAGAGGCGGTTGTCCACCTGATCGGTGAGCCAGCCGCGGAGGACGGCCAGTCCGGCGAGCTGGCAGACGAGGACGGCGCTGGTGGCCAGCAGCCCGGCTATCAGGACGAGGCGGCTGCGCAGGGAGCGCGGGCGCAGCTGGCGGGGCCACTTCATCGCTCGGTCTCCTGCGCCCCGTCACGCGGCAGGCGCAGGCAGTATCCGACCCCCCGGACGGTGTGCACGAGCGCGGGTGGATCGCGGTCGATCTTGCGGCGCAGGTTCTTGATGTAGGTGTCCACGATGCGGGTGTCGCCGGAGAAGTCGTACTGCCAGACCTGCTGAAGGATCTCGGCCTTCTCCAGTACGCGTTCGGGGTGGCCGAGCAAGCAGGCCAGGAGGCGGAACTCGGTCGGCGACAGCTTGAGCGGGCGGTTGCCGCGCCGCACTTCGTGAGTGGCCTGGTCCAGAGTGAGGTCGGCGTAGCGCAGCGGCGGACTGGTGCCGGTCACGGAGGCGGGGGCGTTGCTGCGCCGCAGGATGGCACGGACGCGCAGCAGTACCTCCTGGACGTGGAAGGGCTTGGTGACGTAGTCGTCACCGCCGGAGCTCAGGCCGATGATGCGGTCCTCGACGCCGGTGCGGGCGGTGAGGAAGAGCACCGGCGTGTAGACGCCCTGGGCGCGCAGGTCGCGGGTGAGCTGGAAACCGTCGGTGTCGGGCAACATCACGTCCAGGACGATCAGGTGGGGGCGGCGGTTGCCGGCCTCGAACATGGCTTCCTGTCCGGTGGCTGCGCCGGCCACGGCGTATCCGGCCACGCTGAGCGCGGAGGTGAGCAGGGCGCGGATGCTGGCGTCGTCCTCCACGACCAGGACGGTGTGTCCGGAGGTGGCTGTGCGCGTGTGGCTGTGCTGGTCGATCACGTTCTGGCACCTCAGGAACTACAGGCACGGAAACCGATGCAGGGCGGGTCCTGGTCGGGCGGCGCAATAGTAGGAACAGAATCTGTGGATGAAGGCACTCAAAGAGCTCATTCCGGCATCCCGGACACGCCCTCGGGGCAGGCGGCCCGGGATGCCGGGGTTCTCAGCCGGTCACTTCCTTGTCCTTGGCCAAGGCTGTGGTGCGGTCGGTGACGGTGGTGGTGAGCTTGGCCACCGCGGTGTCCAGTTCCTTCGAGTCCGCCCCTGCCGAGCGTGCCTGCTCAGCGACGGCCCTCAGTTCCTTCGCCGCCGTTCCCGAGCCGTAGAACGTCTGGTAGAGCTTCCGGTACGCCGTCTTGTAGACGTCGTCGAAGGCGTCGGAATCCAGGAACCTGGTCTTCAGAGCGTGCTGCATGAAGCCACCCCCACCACCCCTGCCGCCCGCGCCACCCTTGCCGCCCGCGTCCTCGCCCCCGCCGGACGCTCCGCCGGGCATCCCTTCTGGCATGCCGCTGGGGATCCCTTCCGGCATTCCCTCGGGCATGCCCTCTGGTATCCCGCTGGGCAGCTCCTGCGGGAGACCGGACGGCATCGCGCCGCCCGCCGAGGGTTGCTCCGTGTCGTTCCCGCCCGTGGCTTCGTCGTCGGCCTTGCCTCCGGCATCCGCGTCGCCGCCCGGCATGCCCCCGCCCATGCTGATCGAGTCGTCCGGTCCGGCCGCGGCGTCTCCACTGAAGGTCAGGTTGTAGTCCCAGCCAAGGACGGAGAACTTCTTGGTGTCCAGGTCGTACGCGAGCAGGTAGTTCTTGCCGGGGCCCGCCATGTCGTCGAAGTTGAGTAGCAGGTTCTGCGCGGCGAGGTACGTGGCCAGCGATCCGACGTCCACGTACTTGTCGAGGTCTCGGGCGAACTCGTCGTCCGAGGCGCTGTTGACCCACTTGATGAGCTTCATCACCGGTTCGAGGTCCTGGCTGCCCTTCTTGTTGAGCTGCTTGAACGAGGACTCGTACTCGGTCGGGTCGTCCCCGCGGTATTCGAAGCTGCCACTCGCCCTGGCCTTGTACAGCACCACGTTGCCGTCGGCTACGTCGTCGGCGTAGTCGGTGTCCGGCGCCTCGACCATGAGGCGGGTGACGGCGGGCCGGCTGTTCACCTTCAGCTCGGTGAAGCTGTAGCGCTCGGCCTTCTGTCCGCTCTTCTTCGTCAAGGACAGTGACAGCGCCTCGTTGAGGGGAACCTGCCCATTGGTGCCGGGTCGCAGCGAGATCTGCCGCTCGCCCTGGTAGGCGCGCCCTTCGACGTACTCGTCGATCTTGACGAGCCAGGGCAGCTCCTCGGGTTTGTCGGCGGACAGGTCGTACTGCACCATCCCGCCCATGCCACCGCCGCCGCCCATTCCGCCGGGACCGCCGCCGGCCTGTTGGCCCTGGCCGCGGTCCCGGCCTCCGGCGGCACCGTCGGCGCCGGCCGGAGCGCCCTGCGCGGCATCGGGCAGGTCCCGGCCGCCACCGGGCATGCCTCTGTTGCCGCGCAGGGACGACAACGTGGAGTTGCCCTTGAGGCGGATCCCGACGTCATTGAGGTAGACGCCGTCGATGACGAGGTCGGCCTCGATGTAGTCCTTGGTGCCGTCCTCCTTGAACTCCTTCATCATTTTGTTGAAGTCGGTTTGCTGGTAGGTGAGTTGGAACGAGTGCGACACCGACGTGTCGTACAGGTCCACCGTGCCCTCGACGTTGTCGGTGATGGCGTCCGCTTCGGCACGGGAGGACGACGTCACGTACGGAGAGATCCGTGCGTCGCCGAGGAAATAGACCATGGAGGCGAGCCCGACGCCCAGCGCCGCGGCCGGCTTCCAGTGGTGGCGCAGCCGCACGGGCAGCCGGTCCCGCAGCCGTCGCCCGCGCTGCACCGTGGTCTCGCCACTCATCACAGGTCCGTCGTGTCGTAGCCGGTCAGAACAGTGACCCGCTGGCCGGAGGTGCGTTCCTGAAGGGCGCTGACCAGGTCGCCGGGCTCAGCGCCCTTCTTGAGCCGCACCGTGTAGAAGACCTCGCTCAGCGCGCCACCGCGGATCGTCTCCGTGCTGACCAGCTCGAACTCGCTGGTGTACTTGATCAGCACGTCACGGATCTGGGGCGTGTAGTCGTCACCGGCCGGGACCTGGACCTTGACGACCTGACGCTGCACGTTCAGCGCGAACCAGTTGAACTTGAACATCACCAGGACGACGGCGCAGATGACGACCGCGCCCACGGCGGCCAGAGTGTAGAAGCGGGCACCGCAGGCCATACCGATGGCCATGGCCAGGAAGATGAAGCCGACGTCCCTGGTCTCTTTGACCGCATTGCGGAAACGGACCACGGACAACGCGCCGACCAGCGAGAAAGCACGTGCCAGGTTCGACCCGACGACCAGCATGATCAGGGCGACGATCATGCCGACGATGACCAGGGTCTGCACATAGGACTGGCTGTAGGAGACGTTGCGGTGCGTGTACCGGTACACGTAGCCGATCAGCGTGGACAGAATGAACGACAACGCCATCGCCGCCACGACGTCGGCCACACTGAACGTGCCGCTCAGTTCCTGAAGTTCGAGATCGAAGTTCACTGTGCTCCTACCTTCAACGACGCATCGTGCTGCGTCGGCCGCTGCGGATGCGGCTGCTCATCAGTGGGGGTGGGCGGCGGACAGTCCGCCTCGTTGATGTGAAAGACCGAGCGCGGGGCGAGGCCGAACGCCTCGACGGACTGCACGTACTTCGAGATCCGTACGAGGCTGAGGTTGCGCCGGGCCGCGAGATCGGTGATCCAGTGCGGAGTGCGCTCGTTCACCTTGATCTCCATCACCGACATGTGCGGCGGGATCGTGAACCGGTTCTCCGGCGCCTGGATGCCGAAGTGGAAATCCCGGTCCCTGCCGCGGATGCGCCGGTCGAAGGTGACCCGCAGACCGGTGTCCGCGTCCCGCCCGACGAGGGCCTCGCGTTGGTATCCGGTGATCGCGGTGGGCTGCAGGTTCAGCCGGACGATCAGTTCCAGCACCTCCTGGATGAAGGCGCTCTCCTTCGCTGTGTGCTCGACGAGCTCACGGCCGTCGCACAACCGTCGTGCCACGCCGTAGGGGAGGGTGATACGACGCTTCTGAGTGACCCGGTTGACCCGCTGCTTGATCTCGACGCAGACCGGCGAGTCGTCGGTGACCTGGTCGAGGTCTCCGTAGTGACGGACGCGCAGCTTGCGGCGGAACTTCAGCCCCTCGATCTTCTCCCAGTAGAACCGAAGCTGAGGGGTGTCGTAGTACAGGCTCCACACGCCGTACCCGCCGACCGGGCTGTGCAGGTCGCGGTCCATCCGCTCGGCCAGCTCGTCGCGGATCTCGGCTGCCTGCTCCACCGGGACCAGGTACTTCAGCTCGAACCGGTTGAAGGCGTGAAGCCGACTGGCCACGTGCAGCGGTTCTTCGCTGACGCAAGCCCCGCTGTCCCCCTCCCCGGATTCGTCTGCCTGGCCCTCGCGCGCCGCGGCTGCTTTGGACAGGAACACCATGCGCCTCCTCGCTCATACGTTGCGGACCGACCGGCCTCGCATACGCAACCAACGGCGCATGAGGAGCACGTGAGAAAGGAGGGTTGATTCCGGGAGTCTTGAGAGTGGCCGGAAAGTGAACGTGGGGCGACGGCGCAGGTCTGTAGGCGACGGTGAAGTACGCGCCACAGCCGTGCCACCGTCAGGTGTCAGCCACGATCCCTTGGTGTGATCTGACAGCCACGTGCGTGCCCGCCGGCCCGACGCTGGAGGCCGTAGGACCTCGGCCAGGCCCTCGAGGCTCTGTGCTGTTCGGGCACGTTGGTGACAGGGCAAGGGGCTTGCAGGGGCGGGGGGCCTTCTGGTTTCGGTGGAACGCTCAGACAGGAGGGTACGTAGCCGAAGGCGTGCGGGGCGGGCTCGTCGGCGGAGGACTCGCTTGAGCGTGGACCATCATGCGGTCACCGTTGCGCAGGGCCGCACTCTCGGGCTGCTCATCCGGCAGGCCCATGCTAGGACGTGTGTGGGGGCGGTGCCGGTGCCGTCGAACCGGTCACGGGTGGCTGATCTCCCTGGTAGGAAGGTTCCTGTGGGCGATCATTTGGCTGCGGCGATTCGCCGGTTTCGGTTGCGCGCGGGGCTGACGCAGGAGGCGCTGGCGGAGCGTTCCGGCGTCTCGGTCAGCACGATCCGCGGCATGGAGAGCGGCAGACGCCGCAACCCCCAGCTCGCGTCGGTGCGCCAACTGGCCGCGGCGCTCGAGCTGCGGTCGGTGGAACTGGACAAACTGCTGGCCGCGGCGGCGGGCGCGGCGGAACCCTCGACTGTCCCCGTGCCGCGCCAACTGCCTGCCCCGCCCGCGCCGTTCGTGGGCCGCCTGGAGGAACTGGACCTGCTGGACGCCGCGATGCGGGCCGGTTCGGGCGAGGCGCCCACCGTGGTCGTCGCCGCGATCGCCGGCGCCGGCGGAGTGGGCAAGTCGTGGCTGGCGTTGCATTGGGCGCACCGCAACGCCGACCGCTACCCCGATGGGCAGCTCTTCGTCGACTTACGTGGCTTCAGCCCCGACAGTGATCCGATGGATCCGGCCGTGGCGGTACGCGGATTCCTCGACGCGCTGGGTGTCGAGCCCGACCGCATCCCCGTCGCTCCGCACGCGCAGGAGGCGTTGTTCCGCAGCCTGGTGGCGGACAAGCAGATGCTGTTGGTGCTCGACAACGCTGTCGACACCGCCCAGGTCACCCCGTTGCTGCCGGGCAGTGACAGCTGCGTCGTGGCGGTCACCAGCCGCAACCGGCTGTCGGGCCTGATCACCGGGCACGGTGCCCACCTGCTGTCCGTGGACACACTGCCCGACGCCGAGGCCCGCGCGCTCCTGGTCGCCCGGCTCGGCGCGGCACGTATCGAGGCCGAACCAGCGGCCGTGGGTGAACTCATCCGGTTGTGCGGCGGGTTCCCGCTGGCGCTGAGCATCATGGCCGGGCGGGCCCACACCCATCCGCACCTGTCGCTTGCCGAGCTCGCCGACGAACTGCGCGACGACGCCCTCGACGTACTCGAGGACGCCGATCCCGCGGCGAGCCTGCCCGCCGTGCTCTCGTCGTCCCATCGCGCGTTGACCGACGAGGAGGCTGAGGTGCTCGGGCTGCTCGCGATCGCCCCCGGGCCCGACACGGGCCTAAGGGCCGCTGCCAGCCTCACCGGCCGCGACCTGAGCCGGACCAGGGCCGTACTGCGCAGGCTGGAACAGGGCTCGCTCATCAGCCGGGACGCAGCCGGCCGCTACCGGATGCACGACCTGATCCGGCGCTACGTCACCACCGCCCACGCCCCGGCCGACGACGCGCGGAGCAGGGCGCTGCGGCGGGCCCTGGCCTACTACACGCACACCGCGCATGCCGCCGCCCGTCTCCTGGACTCCCACCGCGAGCCCATCGAGCTCGGACCGCTGGATCCTGGCTGCCTGCCTCCGGCGCTGCCCGACATCCCGGCGGCGATGGACTGGTTCGACACCGAGCACCGTAACCTGCTCGCCGCGCAACGCACCGCCGTCACGCACGCGTGGCACGGTACGTCATGGCAGCTGGCCTGGACGCTGAACGACTACCACTACCGGCGAGGCCACCGCCAGGACCAGCTCGCCGTGTGGCGGATCGCGGTCGACTCCGCGCGTCTGCTTCCCGATCCCGGCGCCCAGATCCTCACCCACCGGCTTCTCGGCCGCGCGCACGTCGTGCTGGGACACCACCAGGAGGCGATCGACGCCCTGAACCAGGCCCTCGCCCTGAGCGAGCAGCAAAACGATCGCGCCCTGCAGGCCCAGGCGCACTACACGCTTGCGTCGATCTGGCCGGACGGCCGCCGGGCGCTGGAGCACGCCAGGCGCGCACTGGACCTCTACCGCGGCCTCGACCAGCCGATCGCGGAGGCCAACGCACTCAACGCCGTGGGCTGGTACGCCGCGCTCCTCGGCCAAGCCGACGACACCGCCCGCCGGCACTGCCAGGCCGCCCTCGCCCTGTACCGGCACCATCGGGACGTGAACGGGCAGGCGCAGACCCTGGACAGTCTCGGCTACATCGACCACCACAGCGGCCGCCACCTCGACGCCGTCGAGCACTACCGCCAGGCCATCGGTCTGTACCGCGATCTCGACAACCTCTACGAGGCCGCCGACACGCTTGAGCGGCTCGGTCATCCGTACGCCGCCCTCTGCCGGCACGACCGGGCCCGAGAGGTGTGGCTCAAAGCCCGCGACCTGTACCGGCGGCAGGGCCGTGACCAGGAGGCCAAGGAGGTGCAGCGACAGCTCGATCGGCTTCCGGCGGACCGTTCACGCATGGACGGTCCGTGAACTGTTCCCCCTGACGACCCGACAGCAGGATGGTTCACGCAAGCCGAAACCGACCACGGGAGCCCCGAGGCTCCCAAGGGGGAACACGCCACATGCGCATGAACACGAAGGTAGCGGCCACCGTCTCGGCGCTGGCCATGACCACGGGACTGCTGGCCATGTCCGGAGCGGCTACGACCGCCACTGCCGCGGACGGCTGCAGCACCAGCCCGGTGACCGGGACCGCTCGCTCGGCGGTCGGAGCCAGGGGTCAGCTCTTCGAGCTGAGGTACAACGGCTCCGGGAACAGCACCTGTGCCTGGGGCCGGGTCACCAACGGCGCCGTCGGCATGCACGTCTGGGTCGACCGCAGCGACGACGGCGGCAAGACCTGGGAGCCGCAGCTGGGCTGGCGCCAGGTCGACGCGGGAACCAGCGTGCACACCGAAGCCTGGAGGGACCCCAACGGCTACCTCATGCGGGCCTGCGGGGACTCCGGGTACAACACGAACATCACCTGCACCGGCTGGTACTAGGCGCTGTTTCTTGGATCATGTGCGGAGCCAGATGACGAGTGCTGCGAGGGTAACTGTGCCGAGGTAGGTGTAGGCCCGTTTCTCGTAGCGTGTGGCGACGGCGCGGAAGCCTTTGAGACGATTGATGGCTCGCTCAACTGTGTTGCGCTTCTTGTAGCGTTCGCGGTCGAACCCGGTGGGGCGGCCAGCGCGGGAACCGCGGTTGCGTCGGTGTCTGCGTTGGTCGAGTCGTTCGGGGATGGTGTGCGAGATGCCGCGTCGTCGCAGGTAGCGGCGGTTTTCGCGGGATGTGTAGGCCTTGTCGGCCATGACATGGTCGGGCCGGCTGCGCGGCCGCCCGACCCCGACACGCGGCACGGACACCTGCTCCAGGACGGGCTGCAGCTGGGGGCCGTCACCGTAGTGGCCTGGTGTCAGGAGTACGGAGAGCGGTCGGCATCGTCCGTCGGCTGCGAGGTGGATCTTGGTGGTGAAGCCGCCGCGGGAACGTCCCAGGCACTCGCCGACCTGACCACCTCCTCCAGCCGGAGGGCAAGTTTCCGAAGCACCGGATCGACCTGGTTCGTCCTCGCGCGAACCCCCTTTTGAGCAGCCACGGGGGGCGGTGCCTTCCTTGCGCCGGCGGCGTGCTGGTGGGCCCGCACCGCCGTGGAGTCGACGGACACCTCCCAGTCGATCCGGCCCGCGGCGTCCTCGACGGCCTGCACCTTCGACAGAAGTAGTTGCCAGGTGCCGTCTGCCGACCAGCGGCGATGGCGCTTGTAGACCGTCTCCCACGGCCCGAACCGCTCTGGCAGATCCCGCCACTGGACCCCTGTCCGGACCCGGTAGAGCACCCCGTTGATCACCCGTCGGTGATCGCTCCATCGGCCCCCACGTGTACCACCGCGAGGTAAGAACGACTCCAGCCGATCCCACTCCGCATTCGTCAGGTCTCCGCGTCCCATGGAGTCAGCCTGTCCCCAACATCCCGCCCACGGAGGGAGATCCGAGAAACAGCGCCTAGGGTCCGGCGCCCGGATGGGCCCGGTTATGCATCGGGCCCATCCGCCGGGCTGCGTCAACTCACCCTGAGAGGACGGGTCGGCGCAGACAACCGCGAGCGCGTTCTCGGTGTCCAGGTGACGGTCGGCGTCGCTGCGGGGAAGCGCGGCGAGGTGCCGGGCTTGGGCGAGGCCGGCGGTGCCGTAGCACGATGGCGGCCGCCGCAGCCGAGTTGACCCGTTCATCGGCTTTGATGCAGGTTGTTCAGCCGTGGGAGTCCGGGCCATAGGGCGCAGCGATGCCTTTGGACGTTGCCCACCGACTGTAGGTCGGCGACTGAGGCCGCCTCTCGGGGGAGTCCTGCTGCTCCTCCTGCCGTCCGTACGGCAGGAGGAGCAGCAGGACCTTGGCCAGGACGTCGCGCTACCCGGGGCTGAGTGCGGAACTTGACGTACAGGCCGACCTTGTTCACGTCTGTCCCCAGCTGCGTCATCAAGTGCCGGGACGACGATCGCACGGTCCGGAGGGGCATGCAGGTGCTGGTGGACCACCGTGGGATGGAACTCGCAGCGACGCCGGCAGGTCAGGAATCGGTGATGGGTGTGAGGGTGTCGAGCCAGACGTCGAAGACGAAGCGTGTGCCGTTGGGGCCGCCTTCCAGCCACCAGGTGCTCACTGTGGCGACGTCGTCAGCAAGGGCTGCAGCGTCGGGGTATGCAGCGTGTTCTCGTGCCAGGACGGTTCATCGTCCGCCTGCTGTTCCGGGGAGATGGGCTCGGGTGGCGCGCCGTAGCGCTGGTTGAGGATCTGAAGCAGGAGTTGCAGGTGGGCGTCGGTGAGAAGTCCGCCTGCGGTGGGGTGATGCTGTGGTCCTGGCGTCAGGAAGCGAACTGGACAGCGGAGGGCGCGGTCTGGAAGTTCGCGGTCCAGGCCTGATAAGCCGCGGCGAAGCCCTCGGCCTCGCCGCTCTGCCCTACTCCGGGGGCATGTCCCGCCCTCTTGAGCGGGATTTGATCTGCGGTCCGTGTTGCCACACTGCTCGGCGACAGTTCCCCTTGGCGCCTGCCGCGGGCTCGAACCGCCACCAGATGACGGGCACCACCGACGAAGGGGCAGGGGCACGGAAGGGATCTGTTCACGAGGCGCCGGACCGATGATGGTGGAGAGGCACGTCAAGGACGGAGGGGTTCGTCAAGCAAGGGTCCGCCACGCTGCCCTGCCTTGCTCCTGACATCTGTCAGGGACCGCTGCACGATGCGCCTTCCTAGGCTTGCGGCACGCAATGCCCTGTCAGCCCAGCCGCGAGGAGCATCCATGTCCCTGTACGCGCGTACGGCCGCCACACTGACCGTGGCCGCTTCGTTCATCGGCCTCGTCGGACTCGCACCGCAGGCATCGGCGTCTGAGCCGGCGAACGCCAAGCACTGTGCCGTGGTGGTGGAGCGGGTGAAGCCGCAAGAGAAGGTCTCCCGTGTGAAGAGTCGGACCTGTTCCGAGGCCGGGACGCAAGCGGTCAGCGTCAGCGGCCGGACCCTGCTCGTGACCTGGTATGAGCACGCCGAATACGGCGGCGCCAGTACCGACATATACGGGGACTACGGCCCCTGCGACGCGGCCGGATACGTCCTGACCGCCGACTGGTGGTGGCGTAAGTCGATCTCCTCGTTCATCACCTACAACAGCTGCGACGGCCAGCAGGCCGTCCTGAACAACGGCGGCGCCGTCTATTACTACGGGTTCGGCACGCCCTACGTCGGTGCCCAGGCGAACGACAACATCGGCTGGTTCAAGGTGTGGGACTCCATCTGAGCGGTTCGGGTGAAGTGCGGTGGCGGCGACGCCTAAAAAGTGGACCAGTGGCACGCGAACGCGACGCCTGTTCGTGATCAAAGGCACCTTGATCATGAGGGGGTGCGTCTCTCGTTGCCGAACCGGACTGCACGCAGCGGCGCGTGCACAGGCGATCAGCTCATCTCGCCAGCTGAGAACGCGTCAGCCTTGGTCACGAGGCAGGCGGCGACTGAGCGAGCTGTATCAGAGTGGCCACTGATCGGGTGTGCCCGGTGGTGTGCGCCACGCACGAGGCTCCCGTGCCGTTGAGGGAGGTGTTCGTCGTCTCAACTCATCGGCGCAGGAGCCTCGTTGGTTGCCTATCCTGCCGCACTCGATCTGCCACACGCCCTTGGTCGAGTGGGTCACCATACTCATCGTCACCCGAGAGGGTGACCGCCCCACCACCGCAGTCATCAATCTGCTCGCCGACCGCGCGCCCGGCCTGCTGCGCGCCCTGCGCGAGGCCGACCCCGACTACGTCATCTCGCCCGCGCTGCCCGGCCGCGCGCACGACCTGACCGCCGCCCCCGCCCACCGGATCATCCGGATCTGTGAGCGCCAGGGCATCCCGGTCCTCGCCGACCGCGCCTCCGTGGGAGCCGGACCATGGGTGACAACTGCCCTCAGACGCCCACCCGGCCGTGACCTCACGCCTACCCAACAGGCCGTCAACCGCGCGCTGTCCGCGGTACGAGCGCCGGTCGAACGCGGCGTCGCACGGCTGAAGTCGTGGCGGATATTTCGAAGGTCCCGGTGCAGCCCGAATCGAAGGACGTCAATCTGCGCTGCGGTCCTCACCCTGGAGCGGCCACGCTGAAACAGCTCAGTCATTGAAGTCGGGCCCCGAGGATGAAGCTTCTGCGGGCCCCCTTGGCATCTGGTCGGCCAGGTCAGAACAGCTTGCGCGGAAGGCGGTAGCTTATGTCCACCCGCCGTACCGGGATGAACAGGTCTCTTCGAACAGTCCCACTCGCGTTTGTGGTAGTCGCGCACCGCTCGACCTGGACAGGCTCCGATGCCTCTCTCGTGCTGTAAAGAACCACCGGATCCAGGGTCACGGAAGCGTGCGGCCGCAGATCTACGGTAACTGCCGTCCTGTGAGGGCGGATTCGCCCACCTTCATCGTCTCCGGCCCCGCTGACGTCCGTAATGCCGACGACGGCACGGGGCCAGCGACGCACCCAGTGGTTCACGTTACCTACGGGCGCCGCGTGAGCCCTCTCGGTCGGGATTTGCTGCCTGATAGTTGGCCAGATACGCGGGGGTTCCGTACTCCGGCTCCGGGAACTCTGCATCAACTCCGGTGATCAGGTGGCGTGCCCCAGCCACCCTAAGCCGCCGGCCTTGCGCGCACAGCGGGGAGGGCACGTCCCGGCCGCGCATTGGCTACGGCTGGGCAACGAGTTCCAGGATGAGGGAGGCATGGCATGTGGTGCGACGGTAACCTCTCGGCGCCATGCGCAGTTTGTCGTGCTGAAGCGTGCGCACGGGGTGGGTGAGTGGGCAGCGGGAGCGGACGCTCCAAGTACACTCAAAACCTCCCAGAAGGGGCAAGTCGGCCTCTTCGTCGTGTGGTTGGCCGGTGCGCGGTGGTGCGTGACGGCTGTGAGAGTAAGGCATGTACATGCGTTCTTCGTGGTCGTGGCGGAAGTCCTCCTACAGCGACATGCAGGCCGATCAGTGTGTCGAAGTGGCGTGGACGGGGCGGGATGTCCTGGTGCGGGACACCAAGGATGCCGCCCAGGGGCGGCTGGCCTTTGCCGCCCAGCCCTGGAGTCTCTTCCTGCAGGCGGCGGGTGACGCTAGGAGGGGCACGATCATCGGCAGGTGACGGGCGGCGAGTGCTGCGGGCTCGTCGTAAGCAGGTGGCGAGTCCGCAGCACTTACGGGAGGTGCGCCGACCGTCAGCGGGGCGAGCCGCTCAGCCGCCCGGCCAGGGCGAAGCCCGCGGTTGCGACGGCGCCGGCTGCAGCCAGACCCGACTCGGTGGGGCTCACGACCAGGATGAGAACGGCTGTAGCCAACGAGGCCACTGCGACAATCGCGGCCGCGATGATGTGGATGTGTGAGAGGTGAGCGAGGCGGGTGCCTTCGGAGGTTTTTCCTGGAAGGCTTTCATGGTCGGACACGGCTACTCCAGGTGGCCCGGGACTTCATGGAACGCAGCGGCCCCGCTTGCAGACGGAGCCCTGTCTGCAAGCAGATTCCCACCCCGGTACTTGGTCATTCACGCACCCGAAACCGGCACGAGCGTGGACGTGGGAATTCCGGCAGAAAACTCCGTCCAGGACGAAGCCATCTGGATGTGCGGCTGACAGCAATCCCGCCATAAGCTGGCTAGCAGATTGATGGTTTATGCCGACGTCTGGCTGAGCACACCATGTACGTACGGTTCGCCGCCCGGCCCGAAGAGGCTCTGTCGACCAGCACCGATTGCCAATGCGCCGGGGATGCGCGACCGTGGTGCATACGCTGGTCTACCGGTGGCCCGGGCGATCAGCCGAGGGGCGCACCCCGTTGCAGCGGGCTTGCCCCAGCTGTGGCTCCGCTGAAGCGGAGCCACAGGCATGTCCGGCCACGATGTCCGCTGAGCCCCGCCCGCTTCCGTGCGCCCCTTTCTGCTGCCCGTGCGCCGGGGGCACACGAACAGTGCATGGTCGGTCGAGCCACCGTGGGGATCACCCGGGGTGTCCGCCATTTCGCCCCAGCTCGCGCGCGGATCAGGAGTCTTCGGCGGCCGACTCAGGAGAAGGGAGCACCAGGTCGTGCGGTGCCGTCTCCATGTGCTCGGCCATCTGCAGCAAGATCTGCGGCACTTGATCCCCTTTGATGGAACGTTCCTCCAAGTCCCAAAACAATGCCAGTAGCTTATTGAATTCGCCTTCGTCCGTGCTGACGTCAGGGGGTGTTCGAAGATTCTCAAGGTAGACAAACGGAGGAATCCCCTGCTCCTCGAACTCGAAGAGTGTGAAAGGGCCTTGCGAGGCAGGCGTCCCGCTACTGAACGGGAAGATCATAATCTGGCGGCGTGGGTGCGCTGCCAACTCGGCGAGGCGACGCAGCTGCCTGCGCATGACCTGGGGCCCACCGATCTGACGGCGCAACACGGCCTCGTCCACGATGAAGTAGGTCTCGCCCTCGTCGCGATCCAGAGCCTCCTGGCGCAGGAGACGTCCTTCGATCAGACGCTGCAGTTGCGGCTCGGAGAACCGATCCGCACTGTAGGCCCTGCTCAACTCTGCCGCATAGTCCTCCGTTTGCAACAGGCCGGGGACCACCAGCGGCTGAAAGGCACGTGTGATGAACGCAGAGGACTCCATAGCCAGGAAGTTCAAGAACGGCTGGCCATAGACATCGCGGTACTCGGCGAACGGCATCTTCCGGCTGCCCCGCGCCAGATCGAGGAGCCGTTCAATGACCCCTTCGTCACGGACGCGATAGCAACTCAACAAGGGCCGGAGGTCGTGAACGGATATTCCCACCTCACCCGATTCAATGCGCAGCAGTTTACTCGGAGACCACTCCATCGTCTTCGCAACCTGGCGTTGGGTCAGCCCTACTTGTTCGCGAAACTTTCGCAACTCGGTGCGCAACTGTAAGCGCTGAACCGCCGCATTTCCCGGACGCTGATTTACCATCGGTCGTCTCCCTGTCTGCTACATCGCTGATTGTGGCATCACCAGCAGGAAAACACCCGACTGCGAATCAGCATAAAGCTAGCCGTCCATCTATCACATCACGGCATTACCTCCATACCCTCCCGTCACATATTCCCTCACGCGACTCCTCCTTTGGAAACCCGAGTGAGGCCTGGGGCGCACCTAGTGACTTCCACGACGTCCGCGCTCGCTCAGCATGTCGGCCGCTCGCTCCAGCACCCGGCTCGATTTGCCGCTACGCACCCAGGACCGAGAGTGCTATCAACGCCACCGCCCCGCGGCGGCACGCAACGTGAGCCGCTGTCGTCCCGTTGCCTTCTGCACGCTCAAAAGCAGCCCGCGGGCCGACCGCAAAGTGCCGCCCGCAGCACGCCGCAGTCTCACCTGGGACCAGGGCTCCGAGATGTCACGCCATCACGAACTCGCGCCCTGCTTCACCGACGGGATCTTCTTCGCGCGCCCTGTCAGTCCCTGGGAGCGAGGCACGAATGAGAACACCAATGGCTTGATCCGGCAGTACCTGCCCAAGCGCACGAACCTGTCCCTGCACACCGCTGACGACCTCCGTGTCATCGAGCAGAGGCTCAACAACCGCCCCCGCAAGACACTGAGTTGGCAGACCCCGACTCGGACATTCACCACCGCCCTGGCACTCTGAGCCCGCAACGTTGCGACGATCATGCGCATCCACCGCCGGAAAACTGGGGCCGAAGCAGGGCGTTAATGCCAAGGAAGTGACGGCGAGTGCCCCGTGCGGCTGCGGGCAGTCTCGCCGCACATTCAACCAGCCGGTCCGTGCAGCGTGTTGGGCTATTCACGAACCGGACGCGACTCCGGAGGTGCGAGGTCATGATGGAGCGATGACGGGGATGCAACGAGTCGTCGTGATGGCTTCCGGACTGGCAATGGGCCTCCTTGCGGGCGCCACCTGCTTTCTGACCTGGGATCATGCCAATCAGGTCGCCGGCGTGGTGTCGGCCTTCGTCGGTATCGCCTCGCTCGGGACGGCCCTCTGGGCCGCTGTTGCCTCAGCCACCGAATCTTCTGGCAGCAGCATTCGGGTTTCCGCCACCGGCAGCGCTACCGCTCGCGGCGGTGGCAGCGCGAACACGGGCGTGGCCCTTCCCGCCGGTCTGGTCGACCCGGCGAGGGTGGAGGTCACCGGGACGGGCGACGCGGACGCCGAGGGAGGCCAGGCCAATACGGGGGCGAGCTTCCAGTAGAGCGCAGGCGTCGGCGCCTGCCACGCGGGTGAGGGGTGCCGGCCAAGGGGCCGACCGCGGACTTGTGCCGTTGCGGCTCTCGGGCGTGATGGTGTGGGCCGGTGCCGGGAGCGTTGGAGCGGAAGAGCGATGGCCTGGAAATGGCGTAGGGCCGGCGCGGCGGGTCGGTGGGCATGGGCGCCGTGGAGGTCCGTAGTCATCAGTGACACCGGCTCGGCAAGGGCGACGCATGGCGGAATTGCCGTGAGCGGATACGTGCACTCTCTGACGGTCCATGCCACGAACGCACGTAAGGGTGCCGGCCCTTGGGAGCCGACTGGCCGGCCGCACAAGGTGGGTGTCGTTCCGCGACCCTCGTCAGGGTTCCAAGCCCGGGCGGAGGCTGCCCAGTTGCGTTCCCTGCTGGACGGTGGAGGTGATACGGGTGCGACGGGGCTGGTCCTCAGCGGCCTGGGCGGGGTGGGTAAGACGCAGCTGGCGGCGGAGTACGCGCGCACCGTCTTCGGCAGTCCGGAGGTCGACCTCCTGGTGTGGGTGAATGCCGCCGACCGAGGTGCGGTCGTGGACACCTATGCCCGCGCGGGGGAGGAGTTGTGCGGGGCCGACAGACGTGAGCGTGAACACGCTGCGGAGGTGTTCCTGGAATGGCTGGAGGAGTCGCCGGGGCGCCCTCGATGTCGCTGGCTGGTGGTGCTGGACGACGTGGTCGACCCGGGAGACTTGGACGGTTTGTGGCCGCCGCCGCATCCGCGCGGGCGGACCCTGGTCACCACACGGCGCCGGGACGCCGCGCTGGTGGGTGAGGGGCGGCCCCGCATCGACATCGGCACGTTCACGGCTGACGAGGCCACCGCATACCTGAGCAAGGCTCTTGGCGTGCCCGAGACTCCCGTGCACGCGGCTCAGATCGCCGCGCTCGCGCGCGACCTGGGATATCTCCCGCTGGCTCTGTCACAGGCCGCCGCCTACCTCATCGACGCCGGGCAAGGCATCCCTGACTACCGGGCGTTGCTTGCCGACCGTACGCGCACCCTGGACGACGCGGCGCCGCACGCGCTGCCCGACGAGCAGAAGGCCAAGGTTGCGGCGGCATGGTCGTTGTCCCTGGAACGGGCGGACCGCCTGCCCCCGGTCGGTCTCGCGCGTCCGATCCTGTGCATGGCCGGCATGCTGGACCCCAACGGGATTCCCCAAGCCGTTCTGACCAGTGCTCCGGCCTTGGAGTACCTGGCTCTGACTGGAACGCGCGCACCGTCCGGCGCCGCCGCTCCCACGGCGCGGGATGCCGCACTGGCGTTGCGCGCCGCGCATCGGCTCAGCCTCCTCGACCACACCCCCGACGATCCCGTGAGAACCGTCCGAGTCCACCAACTCGTCCAGCGCACGGCGCGAGACAGCCTCACCCCTGAGGACCGTGGCGGCCTGGCCCGTGCCGTGGCCGACGCCTTGATGGCCGTTTGGCCCGAGTCGGAACTCGACACTCCGATGGCGCAGGCGCTCCGCGCCAACACCGCTGTCTTGGCGCACGTGGCCGAGGACGCGGCCCTCTACTCGGGCGGTGTGCACCGCGTCCTCCATCGCGCGGGGCGAAGCCTGGGAGAATCGGGTCGTTTCACGGCCGCCGTCGAGCACTTCCACGCGGTGCACGACAGGGCCGTACAGCATCTTGGCGTCGACCATCCCGACACTCTGGCGGCCCGCAACAATCTGGCGTCCTGGACGAGTGAGGCGGGTGACGCGGCGGGCGCGGCGAAGGCGTTCGCGGCACTGGTGTCCGACCGGAGACGTGTACAGGGCGCAGATCACCGGGACACGCTGGCCGCCCGCCACAACCTGGCCCACTGCAAGGGTTTGGCGGGGGACCCGGCGGGTGCCGCGGACGCCTTCGCGGAACTGGTGTCCGACCGGCGTCGTTTGCAGGGCCCTGATCATCCGGATACCTTGGCCGCTCGTCATAATCTGGCCCGGTGGCAGGGCGAGGCGGGTCACGCCGCGAAGGCAGCCGCCGCGCTCGCGGAGCTGATGGCGATCCAGTCGCGGATCCAGGGCGCTGACCACCCCAACACCCGCGCCGTACGGCACAGTCTGGCCCACTGGCGGGGAGAGCTGGGCAATCCCGCGGGGGCGGCTGAGGCCCTGACGGCCCTGCGGGCGGACCAGTTGCGGATCCAGGGCGCTGACCACCCCAACACCCTTGCCGTACGGCACAGTCTGGCCCGCTGGCGGGGAGAGGCCGGTAACGCACGGGAAGCCGCTGAGGCGTTGACGGAGTTGCTGGCCGACCAGTTGCGTGCGCAGAGCCCCACCCACCCGAGCAGCCTTGCCGTGCGGCACAGTCTGGCTCGCTGGAGAGGTGAGGCGGGGGATGCGGCCGGTGCCGCGGACGCCTTCGCGGAGCTGGTGTCCGACCGGAGGCGGGTGCAGGGCCCTGATCATCCGGACACCCTGGCCGCCCGCCACAACCTGGCCTTCTGGCGGGGCGAGGTGGGAGACGCGGCAGGTGCCGCGGCGGCCTTGGCGGAGTTGGTGTCGGACCGGTGCCGTGTGCAGGGTCCGGCTCATCCGGACACGCTGAAGACGCGCCAAGAAGCGTTGGCGTGGGCGGAGCGGGCTGCGAGCGCGGGTGTGCCAGGTGATGGCCACTGGCGACCGCGTCGACGGTCGAAGCGTCGGTGAGGCAGGAACACGGACAGACTCCAGCCGCTCGTTTTCTCCCGGATGCGCGACCGGTAGGTCGTTCACGTCCCTGCCCCGGCTTACGTTTCAGGTTGCCGGGTGTCTCGGTGTGGACGGGGCAGTGGCGTGGTGCGAGGGCGTGCCCGCGGTGCGGGTGTGCTGCCACAGTGGGTGTCCCGGGTCGTCCAGCCACGCGTGGAAGGACTCCCACCACACGGTCGCCGGGGCCTTCGGTCGATCGGGATCGTCCGCGTGATTCAACGCGGGCGCGTTGTAGAGGGCGATCCACAGGAAGACCAGTGCGCAGGCGACCCTCCCGGACCGAGCGGCGAGCCTGCGCATGTGTCTGCTCAACGCCCGTCCTGAGGACCTCGTCCAGTCTGTGACTCCTTCCGCCCAGTCACCGTAGAGGCGCACCAGCAGGGGAATGCCCGCTCCTTGGCGGATGCGCCTCATCGTGTACGCGTACTCCGGGGCGAAGAGCAGGGTGCCGACGAGCCAGGCCGCCTTCGGGCTCAGCCACGAGATGATCGTGCCGAGGGGGGCCACCACCCATCTCATGGCCAGCTGGATCAAAAGGATCCAGGCGAGGACCAGGAGCGGGACACGAATGGGGTAGACGAACAGTGAGGGCGCGTTCTGCCAGGCCGCTCCCAGGTCCTGAAGGCGTTCTGTCACCGGCGGCAGGTCCCTCTACCCTTCGCCGTGTGGGGCGGGGTTGCGGCTTTCCGTCCCGGGATCCGCGTTCTGGTCCTCCTGGTCGAGGAGGGGAGGGTTTTCGACTGCGCGTGGCGCCGGTGGTTCGCCGGTGCCGCCGGGCACGTACCTGCCTAGTTGGGCCAGCAACTCACGCACCGCGTGCGTCGGTTGGTGTTCCGTGCCGTTCTCGAGGGCTTGCATGACCCTGGCGATCTCCAACTGGGCGTGCAGCACGGCACGCTTGTCCTCACGCATGTTGCGCACGAGCTCCACCACGAGCTCCGGGTTTCGTGCCACCGCGTCAGCGGTGACCGCCAGTTCGCCCTGCACGAGCATCTCCGCGGCTTGGCCCCGTCGCATGCCGTCCAAAGCCCCGGCACGCAGGACCTCGGTTGCTCCCGGATCCGGACGGAGATCGAAGCTGATGTCCACGATCTCCAGCAGACCGTCACCGGACTCACCCGTGAACTGCTCGCGGGCGAGACGCTCTTCGAGTTCCGGTACGGCGTCGTACGCGCACTCCTTGGCAGCGGCACTGAGCCGAGGCAGGAGCAGGCGCTTGAGCTGTCGCTCGACATCGAGCTGACGACGCTCCACCGCCTGTCTGGCATCGGTGATGCGCCAGTCGACATCGATGGTGCCGTGGAAGCGCAGGCCCTTGTCGGCACTGTCGAGCTGCACATCGAGCGAGTTGGTGGACAGGGCGATGTTGACGACCCAGTACTTGGCCGTGGGCCGGAACCAACGCTGCGCGGAAGTCGGCAACTCGCCTTTGGCCAGACAGTGGAGTGTGGTGCCCAGCAGGACGACCACACACTCGCCGGCCCCGGGCCGGGCGTCTCCGGTGATGGAACCGGGCCGGGCCATGGGAAAGGGACCGCGAACAGGGCCGTTCGGTGCAGCCACGCCTTCAACTCCTCGGCCTCTGTGGTCACTCGGTGCAGTGCGCCGAGCTCGACTGGACGTGACTTCCGGACCGCACCTTCAGTACGTGCACCTTGCTCTCGCGCATGCGTGCGCGAGTTCTGACTCCGATGCGGCTCCGATGCGGATTCTGTCTGCGCGCGATGACGGTAGCGCCGAACGGTGACCGCCACTCGAAACGTTCGCGGTCTCCCGTTCCTGTCGCCAGTCTGCCGAGAACGCGACAGGTTTCGCGCGCCGCGAGTCCTGATCAGATCGGCGGCTGAGCGGGTTCGTCTCTCGTCCTCGTGCACACCGGTCGGGCCGCCTGATACCTCACCGCCGACCCCAGTCAGCGCCCCGGGAACCCCCGTCGAACGCCGGGCCACGGGCTTCGCGCAGCACCGGGACTTCGGCCCGACTGCCGGCCCCCGTGATATGGGACAGCCTCCTCGCCGTCAAGCTCCTGCACGTCACCGGCGGCGTGGTCTCACCGGTCAAACCACCGCACTGCGGCGACCTCGGTGCGGCTCGCGCCGTCCAGGACGGTCCGTCCTGCTGTCGTCCGAGCCCGACGCGAACCACCTGGCTCGACTACGTTCATGACGGGGCGTTGGCGAATGTCGAGAGGCCCGGGGTGCGGGCCGACCGGGTCCGCGTGGTGTCTCTCATGATCCTCACCCCGGACGCTCAGGGGCAACCGGACCGGGGGAGTTCTCCACCCTCCTCAACGCCTTCAGCGACCGCGCCCTGGTTGCCCACAGCGCACAGTTCGAGGGGCATCCACTCGGGAGGGGGGCGGGCGAGAGGCCCACTCGCCCCTGGGCGTGCCGACCTCTCTTCGCGCCTTGCTGCTCCTATTGCGTGGTCACGGACGAGTCGGGTGCTGAGGCTCGGGCTGGGCGTGCATCGTCCAGCCAGCCAAGTTGTCGGGTTGAGGCGTTGGCGAGGTTCGCTGCCAGCTGCGTGGCCGCACTCGCACGACCGTGGGCCTGCTCATTGCTGCTGAGCATTCCGACGTGCGTGAGGTGATCGTGCAGTGCGTTGACGAAGATCCGGTCGAATCTCTTGCTTGTTGCCGAAGCCGCGTCCTTGAGGGTGGTGAGGCTGACCATCCCGGGCATGTCGTGCCCTTCGTGAGGCCGGGTGTCAGGGACCCCGGAAGCTCTCAGCAGCCGTTGCAGGCTCTGCAGGTCCGAGCGCAGCAAAGGCTCGATCTTGGCAGCAAGGGCCACCAGTCGCGGACTTGCCTTGCGCGCGGGAGCCAGGTCGATCAAACGCTGCGCGCGTTCCTCCATGGGAATCATCAATTGGATCCACGCGGTGTCGGTCGGGCTGAAGGAGGCTGCCGTGGGCGATACGTGTGTGCTGGGCGGCGTGCTGGTGGTCGGCGGGGCTGTACAGCCGACCACCAGCAGCGCCCACAGCGCGGCGCACGCCAGCGGCAGGGTCAGAATGTGCCGGCGGAGTTGCACTTGGCCTTCTGGGTGATGCAGTCCTTCACGCGGTGTCCCTGGGCCGTGTTGTCCCATGCGTTGAAGAAGTCACCGTGGACCGACGATGCCATGCCCGAGGCCAGCCGCAAGCCTGCCGCGCTGCCCTGGGTCGGATAGGTGACCACGAAGGAGAGGTTGGGGATGGCGACGGGATAGGCGCCGCTGCACTTCCCGTCGTAGGTGAAGGCGACGTGGGACTTGTGGTCGGGGCTGTCGAGGTTCTTGCCGTCCCAGCAGTCGGGGAAGACGAGTTGGTGGGTGAGGTAGGCGGTCGGAGCGCAGATCGGCCAGTTGCCGTCGGCACTGCGGCCGATCTCACCGCCAGGGCCGGCGCACCAGTACTGGCCCGGTGATCCGGCGGGTGTGGGAGTCTGCGCCTTGGCGTTGCCGGCGATCATGCGGAAACCCTCCGGGAAGGGCACGGTCGTGGAGGGGTCCGTCAGGCGCGAGCCGTAGTAGACGATCATGTTCTGTGGTTCGACGGCCTTGTCGCCCTCGTACAGGGTGGGAATCCAGTACGCGGACAGGTCCTCGGCGGGTGCGCAGGTGGTGGCTTTGCTGTTGAGCAGCGACTGGGTGGTGGAGAACGCGTCGGTGCCCTTGTTGCCGAAGAAGCTGTGCATGTGGGAGGCGCCGGGCAGGCCTGGCAGGACGATGGGGTCGTCCGGCTTGGAGTGGCTGTAGGCGCAGGTGGCGTTGAACTCGGGCACGCGGACCACGCCGGCGGGCACAGGGGCCGGTGTCATGGCGCGGAACTGTGCCAACTGCGCGTTCCACTTGGCCTGGTCGACGGGGACCCACCCCGCGCCCTGGCCGTCTCCGTCGCCTGCGAACGAGAACCAGTTGATGTTGACGAAGTCGCCGGGTGCGGTGCTGCGCATCACGGCGAACACGGTCTGCGCACCGGTGGGATGGGTGCTGACCTCGGTGGTCCGGGTCACCCAGGTCTGCCAGCCGCCGGTCGGCGCGACCTCGATGACGGCGAGAAGTGGCCCGGTCACGGTGGAGGTGCGCAATTCGATGGTGCCGGAGCCGGCAGCGGAGGCGATGCGGGCGGACACGGTCAGTCGCCCGGCGGTCCCGAGGTCGACGTTGTCGAAGCGCATCCAGTCGCCGGCGGCGAGGAACGCCGCGTTGTCTCCTCCGCCGGTGTCCGCGGTTGCCTCCAGGGTCACCCCCGACTGGGCGGCGTAGGACTCTGCCTGGACGGTGATGGCGGCGGCCTGAGCCTTCGGGGTCGAGACGGTCAGGTTGAGCGCGGCGGCCAGGAGGACCACGAGCGCGCCTGCTAAGAGCGTGGAGAGCCGCGCGGGATGTCTGGGCATTTCACTCCTCACGGAATGCGGTGAACGGGGCATCGGATTGATACGGCGACAGCGAGACGGAAAGAGCCATGTGTCTGCTGGACCCGGGTGTCCCGGGCCGTCCCCAGGGGGCGAGCGGGACGGCCCGGGAGTCTCGTCGATCTCGTCGGGGTAGGTGCGATCACTGGAAGACGCGCACGTAGTCGACGAGCATCTTTGCCGGGAAGGGTGTGCCGGCATCGGTCGGGCCCGGCCAGTCCCCTCCGACCGCGAGGTTGAGGATCATGTAGTTCGGGTGGTCGAAGACCCAGGGCCCGCGGGTCTGCTCCACCTGTTCTTTGTCCAGCGAGAACACGACTCGGCCGTCGAGGCTGTAGGTGATCCCTCTGCTGTTCCAGTCGGCGGTCCAGGTGTGGAAGTCGTCCGAGAAGTCGGCGTCGCCGGGTAGCCGGTACGGGGACCCGATACCGCCGCCTCCGTTGTAAGCGGGGGCGTGGACCGTGGAGTACGCGGTCTTCACGTCCTTGCCGAGCACCTCCACGATGTCGATCTCACCGTTGTACGGCCACGGCCTGCCGGTCAGGAAGTCGGCGCCCATCATCCAGAACGCGGGCCACAGCCCGTTGCCCTTGGGTACCTTGATGCGGGCCTCGACGCGGCCGTAGGTGAACTGGAACGTGGCGCCGGTGTTCATCCGCGCGGAGGTGTACTGGCAGGTCGTGCTGCCGCTCAACGGGTCACGTGGGCAGGAGGATCCAGCGGTGGCCTCTTTGCGCGCCTCCATCACGAGGTGACCGTTCCCGTCCAACGAGGCGTTCCGGTGGTCGGTGTAGTACTCCAGCTCGTTGTTCTGGCCGGTGCCCGGGTCGGCCCGCCACTTCGAGGCGTCAGGCTTGCTGCCCTGGGCGCCGTCGAATTCGTCGCTCCACACCAGTCGTGGCGGGTTGGCGGGATCCTTCGGCAGCGGGGGAGCGGGATTCGGGGCGCCCCCGGTGCCGTACACCTGGAACTCCCACAGCGAATAGCCGTAGGGGGTGGCCCGCTCAGTGCCGTACATGCGCACGTAGCGGCCGGTGCCGGAGACCGCCAGGGTTTGCTTGAACCCGGTGCCCGAGGTCGTCGAATAGATCGGTGTCCAGTCGGAGCCGTTCGAAGAGACCTGGATCTGGAAGGACTTGGCGTAGGCGGGGTCCCATTGCAGGACGACCTTGTCGATCTGCGCTGTGGCACCGAGGTCGACGGAGATCCAGCCCGGGTCGGCCCATCCCGTGGTGGAACTCGTGGCCCAGCGTGAGGCCGGGTCGCGGTCGAAGGCCCGGGCAGGTGTGCACTCCCAGCAGTTCTGATCGCTCTGAGAGGAAGAGGCGGACCCTGTCCTGCCGTAGGAGAGGAGAGTGCTGGTGTCGCCGGTGCTGCCGGCGCCGTACACCTGGAACTCCCACAGCGAGTAGCCCCACGCCGTGGCCCGTTGGGTGCCGTACATGCGGACGTAGCGGCCGGTGCCCGACACGGTGATGCTCTGGGCTCCGCCTGTACCGGCCGCGGTCTGGTGGACAGTGGTCCAGTCCTGGGCGTTGTTGGAGAGCTCGATCCTGAATGCCTTGGCGTACGCCGTCTCCCAGTTGAGAGCGACCCGGGTGATCTGAGAGCTGGCGCCGAGGTCGATCTGGATCCACTGAGGGTCGGAGAACCCGCTGGACCAACGGGTGCCCAGGTCGCCGTCGACGGCGGCCCCGGCGGTGAATACTCCCTCGGCACTCGAGGCGGTGGCGGACTTGCCCTGGGAGAGCAGGACTTCGGCAGCGTGGGCGGGAGGCGAGGGCACGGAGACAAGAGCGAGCAGGGTGGCGACTACGGCCCCTAGTAAGCCGAAGCGACGCAGCTGAGTTTGCACGGGCGACTCCTCAAGTGGGGGAGAGTTGAGGGAGCGCTCCCTGAGGGGAGAATGCTGGGGCCGCCAGGGACTGTCAATACATCTTTCACAAAGGGATTGAAGGGCGGACCGGTACGGTCACAGGCTCAGGGAACGATCCCTGACCGAGGGAGAGTTGAGGAGGTGCCCGCGAGAAACTGCAAAGTCTTGAGGTGCCTTGAGGGGGCTTACGCTGCACTGCCTGCGGATATGCTGTTGCCATCGTCACGAAGCAGAGCTGGAGGCCCTTGATGGCGACACCCTCCCCTCGCACAGGCCCGGGAGGCGGCACAGGGGCGGATCAGCCATGAAGCGCCCCACACTGCAGGTGGTCGCTGCCCGGGCAGGGGTGTCGAAGTCGAGCGTCTCGCGCGTGATCAATGGTGAGGCAACGGTCGCCCCGGAGATCCGGGACGTCGTCATGCAGGCGGTACGCGAACTCGGCTACGTGCCCAACGGAGCGGCCCGCAACCTCGTCACCCGTCGCACGGACACCCTCGCGGTGGTCGTCTCCGACCCGCCTCAGGGCGTCGTCTCCGACGATCCCCTCTTCTCCGCCGTCGTCCGCGCCATCAGCCGAGAACTGGAGAGCGCAGGCAAGCGTCTTGTGCTCATGCTGGCGGAATCGGACCAGAGCCGGTTCCGGGTGGAGCAGTACATCGCGGGCGGGCACGTGGACGGCGTACTCCTCGTCGCCCTGCACGGAACGGACCCGCTGCCGGCGGCCCTCGCCAGGCAAGACCTGCCAGTGGTGTCGTTCAATCGCACCTCCGCACAGGATGTTCCGTACGTAGCCCTGGACAACACGGGCGGGGCGGAACTGGCGGTGCGTCACCTGCTGGAGCGCGGGCGGCGCCGGATCGCGACCATCACCGGGCCCCTCGAACTTTACGAATCGCGTGAACGACTCGCGGGGTACCGCCGGACCCTTCAGGACACCGGCCGCCGCCCCATGGTGGGCCTGGGGGACTTCACCCGAGCCTCGGGTGCGCAGGCCATGCGCGAGCTACTGGCGGACGACCCCGAACTCGACGCGGTGTTCGCGGCCAACGACCTCATGGCCATCGGCGCACTGCGCGCCCTCCATCAGGCAGGGCGGCGCGTCCCGGAGGATGTGGCCGTTGTCGGCTTCGACGACATCGAGGCCGCCTCCTACACGACCCCGGCGCTCACCTCGATACGCAGCCCCATGGCGGACCAGGCGACCGCCGCGGTCCACCTGCTCCTCCAACTCATCGACGGCGGACCGGCAGATCCGGTGATCATGCCGAACCAGCTCGTGATCCGAGAATCCAGTTGAGCCGGAAGGCGATTCATCCCCTCAGCGGGACGGTCGGGTAGACCAGGGCGACCGCGGAAACGCTCTCTCCGGTTGATTGATGCGCGGTCTCGATCTCCGAGGGCGCCCGGCGGGGGAAGAAGATCAGCCATCCGGGACGACGGCCGGCAGTGGGCCGGAAAGCACCGAATCGTCTCATGCCGGGTTACTGGCGGGTGCGCGTGTGAGCGGGTCCCGTGACGGCGCCTGTCGCGCGGCCCGGCCTGCTCAGGTAAGCACGAACGGTGGACAAGGGCGCGACCGACCCTTGCGTGCATGCTCGGGGAGCCGGTGAGAACAACATGCGGAACATCGACGTCGACGTCCCACGGGACGCGATGGTCGCCTTCACCGGCGTCTCCGGTTCGGGCAAGTCCTCCCTGGCAGTACATCGGCCGGCCCTGACCAGACCGTCGACCAGGTCAGGCCGACCACGGGCGGCTGCGCGACGGGTGAAGCACACTGCTGGGTGCCTGCGCAATGGCCAGTGCGCAGGCGCGGGACCGAGCCCATGCCCGGGGTGCGCAGTCGCAGGGGCGGGCATGCGCAACAAGCTGCGCAGTCATGCGCATCCACCTGGACGGCGACTCCTCCGGCGCTGCGCATCGACGCGGCCGTGCCGTTGCGCACCCATCACGGATGCGCAGTCCTCATTGCGCATCGGGTCTGCGTGACGCTGCGCAGCCCGGTTGCGCAGCCGGGCGGGAGGGGCTGAGGGCGCCGCCTGGTCAGGGCGTGGACGGCCTGACCATGTCCCCACGAGGCCTGACCACTGTGAATGGTGCTCGAACTGTGACCGTGGTCGGCCTGACCTGGTCGATGGTCTGGTCAGGGCAGCTGGCTGAGCTGGCGGGCATGGATCTCGTCCGCGCGCGTGCACGAAGCAACCCAGGCCACATCTACGCCTCCTGCACGCCGGGCCAGGCCAGTGAGCCCGAGGCGACGGCGCATGGGACAGCGCGGTGAGCCGCCGTGGGGCGGGACTGCGCCGGGGGGTGATGGCGGCAGATCAGTTCACCCAGATCGCCAACGGCCTGCTGCGCGATCCTCAGCTGTCGTGCAGGGCGAAGGGACTCTTCGGCTACCTCAGCACCCACCGTGCAGGCTGGGAGATCACCCTGGCCGACCTGGTGTAGGCCGGTCCGGACGGGCGGGACGCCGTCCGGGCGGGCCTGAGCGAACTGCAGGACTGCGGCTACCTCGTGCGTACCCAACTGCGGCGCGCCAACGGCACCCTCGGAGAGATCGTCTACAGCCTCACGGATGTTCCCGCAGGCGGTGGTAACAGCCCTCCACAAAGCGGTGCGGTGGCATTGGTATCTGTCCCTGCCTCGGCGGCCGGCCCCCTCGCCGGGGCCGGAATCCGGCGAGGCGCGATGGCGGCCGATCCATTCACCCAGATCGCCAACCGTCTCTTCCGCGACCCCCGGCTGACGTGGAAGGCGAAGGGACTGTTCGGGCTGATCAGCACGCACCGCGACGGCTGGCGCATCACCGTCGCTGACCTTGCACGCCGCAGCCGCGACGGCGAGGGGGCGGTGAAGAGCGCCCTCAAAGAGCTTGAACGCCACGGCTTTGTGCTGCGGCAACGCACCCGCCACGACGACGGCACCCTCGGCGGGATGGTGTACATCATCACCGACCAGCCCGATGCGCAATCGTGCAGGCCGCAGCCGGAGCCGGGTTCTCCACCGGTGGATGAGCCGACGTCGGCTGACCCGCCCCCTAAGAACACCATCGTTCAGAAGACCAACCAGCAGAACACCAACCCCCTCCCTCCAGGTCCGCACACCGGCGCACACGCACCCCGCGGGATGCCACACCCGGACGGGAACCCGCCCGCACCGCCTGCCGACGAGCTGCATCCCGGTATCCTTCTGCTGCTCGACATCGCAACCAGCCGCCCCGAGTTCCTGCTGACCGGCAAGGCACTGACCGACCAGGGTCGAGTGGTGGTGACCGTGATGGTGGAGAGCGGCTGGAGTCCCGAACTGCTGCGCCACGTCATCGGCCAGGCCAGCTGGACGATGTGCTGGAAGACCGCACTGAACGCTTTCGACATCACCTTCGACGGCCGCCTCAGCAGCCCGCCAGTAGCCCACGGTGGAGGGGCGGCCCGCACCGTGCGATGAGGCTCTGACGCCTGGGCACTTCGGCGCACTGTCCGAGGCGTGGGAGCGCCGAACGGGCCAGCAGCCTGTACGACTGTCACCAGCGCGGACCGGTGGCGCCGACCGGGGGAGGGACCGGCGGTGTCCAGCAGTCCGCTCCTTCGGGGAGGACGAGGCTGAGACGGTGGGCGGCCCCAGGACGCCCTGCCCGGTGGGCGCACACCTGTGTATACCGGGCGCGCAAGCGCCACACATCATCCGGGTATGCCTCGGTGCGCTCTTCGTCGGCTCCGCGTCCAGCGGGACGATGCCTGGGCCACCACTGAGGCGGTGGCCCACCAGATGAGACGACCAAGGGGTGGGACATGGCAGTTGTGATGTCGATGAGCTGGGCTGAGGTGACCGCGGAGCAGTACGACGCGGTGCGCGAGACGGTCGGCTGGGAGGAGTCCGCACCGGCAGGGGGAGAGGTCCACGTGGCCTGGTTCGACGCGCGGGGACTTCACGTGATCGACGTCTGGGAGTCGGAGGAGGCTTTCCACGCCTTCTTCACCGAACGGCTGGCCCCCGCTGTTGAAAAGGCCGGTATCCAAGGCGTCCCGGAGACCGACTTCAGCCCGTTGCACCGGCGTTTCGTCGCCCCGGGCGTTACCGGAGCCGCGTAAGGGACGACGGCGCGGTCCGGGGTGCGGCGGATGCCCTGCACCCCAGGCTGCGGCACACGTCATGAGCTGCGCCGCATGCCTCGACCGTCGTTGTGGTGAGCGACTCTGTCGGGTATCTCAAGGGCCCCGACAGAATCACTCAGTCTGACGGCATCACCTTGCTCGGCGAGACCGGCGGCAAGCACGGCATGCCCGACAGCGCCGAGTTCCACGACCACGCGGTCAGCCGGTGACGGTCAGACCACGCCGTGAGATCGACGCACACCACAGGGCCTGCGTCCGGGTCACTGGATCAGCGGGGACTTGTCCGGCTGCCGCTTCCACTCCTGGCCGGGCAAGAGCGACCATCAGCCGGATCTGAGGCGCATCGCCGAGATCCGTCCCGAACCAGCCTTGGAGATCGAGGACAGGCAGCGTGCCCAGCTGATTTGCCACTCCGGGCACCACCCGGGATCGATCTCCTTGAGTGCCTCCATGCGGGCCTGTGACAGCTCCCCGGCATACGAGGCGGCGGCCAGTTCGCGCTTCCGCTCAGGCAGTTCGGCGACCTGCTGCTGCTCGGAGTCGGTCCAGCCGGGGGAGTCCGGGTGGGTCGGGGACGTGGGGAGCCAGTAGCCCTCGGGGTGCGCCCAGGCTTCCATCGGCTCCCCGCTGTGCGGCAGCACCTCGAACAGGGCCGCGAGGCCGGCGCACACCGCCTGGAGAGCGTGCTGCACCTTGAGGAGATCGTCGGGACAGTTGCTCTTCGTCTTTGCCACGTCGGAATATTGGGGCCTGTCTTCAAAGATCATCGGGTGGCGGATCATGTTCAGGTGATACGCCGTCATGAACTCACCGACCACCAGTGGGAGTTGCTCGCTCCGCTGATGCATCGGGCCGCGACGGGCCGGCCTCGGGTGTCGGACCGGCAGGGCATCAACGCAATGGTCTACAAGATCCGGACCGGCATCTCCTGGCGTGCCCTGCCGGAACGCTACGGACCATGGCGGACGGTCCACACCCGTTTGCGCCGCTACGCCCTGGAGGACGTCTTCACCCACGCACTCGAGTAGATCCAAGCCGGTGCGGACGCGGCTGGCGACATCGAGTGGCTCGTCCAGATCGACTCCACCATCGTCCGCGCCCACCAGCACGCCGCCACCGTCAGAAGAAACCAGGTCAGACAGCGAGATCCTGCTGGAGGACTAAAGTGCGCCCTGGTGCCATGGACAGGGCGGGAGGTCAGTCCGATGACGTTTCCTCTCGGAGCGCCAGGTGCCGGTCCGCTGCATGTAGATAATCGCGGACCGTACTGCACCCATTCGCTACAGCCAGCGCTCTGCCCTCCTGATCGAAGCTCACGAGGCTCCCCGGTCCGGGATCTTCGCCGGGCAAATAGCCCGCTGCGGCCAGGGCCTTCGCTGTGGTCTCCCAGGACTGGAACGGCGGTTGGCCTCCTGGCCCTCTGGCCCTGACGCGCACAGACACAAGCGGTGCAAGGAACCAATGCAATACCAGCGTGAGCCAACGGCCCTCTGGGTACTGCTCCGCTTCCCTAGCTGAGGTCGGGGCCAGCGGTGTCAGGACGAACAGTTTCCGTTGCTGTCCGGTCTGCCGAATGTGGGTGAACTCCCACAAGGTACTGGGGGCTTGCGAAGGGACGGCGAGCACGCAGTGGGCCTCGGAGATCATACGTGTCACGACGTCCTTCCAGCCTGTGTCCGACAGGTAGACCCGCACAGCACCGGACGGGGCGATGCGCTCCGTGGGATTGCCGAGGGCAACGAACGGCTCCCACTTGGCGGTCATGGCGTCGGCAAGGATCGTCTCCAGGCTCGCCGCATCCTGCCCGCTGAGTTCTCCGAAAGGCTGGTGCTCCGACTCGAACGGCCGCAGGTACAGAGTTCGGGCCGTCACAGCCCGCTGGGCTGGGCCAGGTTTGAGCCGGTCTGCGGCGAGTGAGATCAAACCGCCCATTGCCATGACAGCGAAGGGGGAGAGGGCTGCGTACAGGAATCCCGACCACCGCTCGACGCCGTGAGAACGCGAGGCCTCGAGTGCCATGAGGACGCCCGCTGCGGGCGCGAGCGGAATCATCGCTACGGCCAGCGCATTCAAGGATCGGTTGCCGATCGTGTTGAGGGCGGCGCGTGGCCCCGTCCGGCGGCGAGGCCGCAGAAGGACGCAAACCAGCAGAATCGAGGTCGATCCCAGCACCGCACCCAAGATGGAGCCGACCGCTATGTCGGCGAAAGTGGAGGAGAAGTCAGTAGCCTCGAAAACGATCGCCGCATAAGTCGTACACAGCGCAAGAAACGGGACCAGCAGGAACCAGGAGCGAGACCTGGGGACCGGGAGCAATCCGCGCTTGCGCAGGACTCGTTCGGTCAGGCCCACCCCGTAGAAAGTGAGGAGCATTCCGGCGTAGAAGCCGGGCAGCGCGAGCACAAAGAAGCCGAGTGCGTCCAGCACCGTCTCGATGAGCAGCTTCGTGGTGCCCCAGGTCAGCTCCAGAGTGCTCACGCGTTCTCCCCGGCCAGTCGGGCCCTGTGCTGGCGCGCCTTCTGGGAAGTTGGGGTTCCACATCCGGCGCCTATGTCTCTCGTGTCGTGCTGCCGTGCGGATGCCACGAGTGTACGAGGCATAGGTCACATCACCAACGTCAACTGTGCGTTGGGCACACCCTCCGACCTACTTCGAACCGAAGCGGTTCACCACGCCGGAGTGGACCGCGAGGGTGGCACGACAACCCACTGGACTCAACCTCAGCCCGTGCCGTTCCGCTCACGTGACCATGGCTTCCCGGCGGCCTCGCATTTCCGCGGCGCGCTGCTCGTAGCCCTCGGGGCCACGGCGCCGCTCCCAGTAGCCAAGGGCTCCATCCCGCAGAGCCAGCGGACACCGCCCCGCCATGGACCGGGGCTGGTGAAGTCCGGGTCCGGTTAGGTGGGTGCGCTTTACGCTGGGTGGTATCAGTGCGTTGCGGGTGGCTCGGGGGCGTGATGGGTAGCGGTACGGGGGCGTCTGACGGTGCGTCGGACGGGGTGTGGTTTATCAGTCATGCGGGTGCGGATCGGGCGTGGGCGGAGTGGATCGCCTGGCAGCTCCTGGACGCCGGGCATGAGGTGGAGTTGGACTGCTGGGACTGGGGTGCGGGCGATAACTTCGTACTGAAGATGAACGCCGCTCTTGAGCGCGGCCGGTTCCTGGCCTTGTTCTCGCCCGCGTATTTCGAGCCGGAGCGGTTCACGACGCCGGAGTGGACGGCGATGGTGGCACGGCAGGAGCGGATCACTCCGGTCCGGATCGCGCACGCGCCCACGCCGCCGATCCTGAGTCCCTTGATCGTCACTGACCTGTTCGGGCTGGACGACCAGGCTGCCCGCGAGTCGCTCCTGCGGGCGGTGAACGGCCCGTCCCGTCCCGGCCTGGCGCCAGCGCGCCCGCCGGGGATGCTGTCGCGGATTGGTGGTACGGGCCCGCGTCTTCCGGGTTCGTTACCGCGGGTGCGGAACCTGCCTGCTCGGAACGCGGCGTTCACCGGCCGCGACAGCGTGCTGGTACATCTGCGGGAGGAGTTGGCGTCCGGGCAGCGCGTAGCGGTGCAGGCCCTGTACGGCCGGGGCGGAGTCGGCAAGACCCAGCTCGCCCTCGAGTACGCCTACCGCTTCGCCGGCGAATATGAGGTCGCCTGGTGGATCACCTCAGAGGACCCTGCTCTGATCCCCGACCAACTCGCCGCGCTCGCCGCCCGGGCCGGCATTGCCCCCGCGGGCACACCACCGGCCGCCGCGGTGGAGCTCCTGCTGGCGGAGCTGGGAACGATGTCACGGTGGCTGCTGGTGTTCGACAACGCCGAAGACCCTGCCACTCTCGCTGCGTTCCTGCCCGGCGGCCCCGGGCATGTGCTGATCACCTCCCGCAGTCCGCTGTGGACCAGCTATGCGGTTCCCGTTGACGTCGACACTCTCTCCCGGACCGAGTCGGTGGGCCTGCTGCGCGCGCAGGGCGCGGTCCTGACCGACGCGGACGCCGACGCCATCGCCGCCACCTTGGGCGACCTCCCGCTCGCCCTCACGCAAGCGGCCGCACTGTTGGCCAGGGGCTTGTCGGCGGCGGATCTGCGGGAGGAGCTGGCGGCGAATTTGGTGGAGGTCATGAAGCGCAACCCTCCGCCTGGTTACCCGGCCGGTCTCGCCGCGCAGGTCCACCTGAACCGCACCAGCCTGAAGGCCGAGCGTCCCGGGGCGGCCGCGGTGGTGGATGCGCTGGCGCTGCTGGCCCCCGAACCCTTCCCCCTGACGTCTTGCACCGGCCGGCCTCCCGAGCAGGCGTCCGTGCGTCTTGGGGAGGCGGTGGGGGCGCGGTTGGCGGCGGTGGACACGGTGGAGGCCATCGCCCGCCACGGTCTGGCCCGGATCCAGGATGGCACCGTGCAACTGCACCGCCTCACCCAGGACCTGCTCACAGGGCAGATGACCCGCCCCGAACACGATCAGGCGCAGACGGATGCCGAAGCCCTCCTGACCGCGGCCTCCCCCGGTGATCCGGCCGATCCGCGGTGGTGGCCGGCCTGGCAGGTGCTGCTCCCGCACGCCCTGGCCCTCGATCCCGCCCAGCTCGCCACCAGCGGGGGACGGTACGTGGTGGGGCAGGCGTGCTGGTATCTGATGGACCGCGGGCAGCCCCGCCCGGCCCGGGAACGCCTGCAACGACTCTACGACGCCTGCCTGCAGCAACTGGGCCCCGACCACGGCGACACCCTGCAAGCGGCCCACAACCTGGCGCGCGCCTACGACGACACCCGGGACCACGAGCGCGCCCGCGCCCTGGACGAAGACATCCTCAGCCGCCGCCAGCGTCTCTACGGCGATGAGCATCCCGACACCCTGGCCAGTGCCGTCGCACTGGCCGTGCGGCTGCAGGCGCTGAGGCGGTATGAGGAAGCCCTCGCCCTGGAGGAAAAGACGCTTGCGGTGCAGCGTCGGGTGAGGGGACCAGAGCATCCGGACACGCTGCTGACGGCGTCCAACCTGACCAACCGTCTGGCGGAGGTGGGTCGGGTGGAGGAGGCGGTGGTGTTGGCGGAGGAGACGCTTGCGGCGCGGCGTCGGGTGTTGGGACTAGACCATCCGGCCACGCTGGTCACGGCGTCGAACCTGGCCATTCGTCTGGCGGAGGTGGGTCGGGTGGAGGAGGCGGTGGTATTGGGGGAGGAGACGCTTGCGGCGCGGCGTCGGGTGTTGGGACTAGACCATCCGGACACGCTGATCACGGCGTCCAACCTGGCGATTCGGTTGGGGACGGTGGGTCGGGTGGGGGAGGCGGTGGTGTTGGAGGAGGAGACGTACGCCCGGCGGCGGCGGGTGTTGGGTGAGGACCATCCCGACACTCTGAAGTCTGTTGAGGTGATGGAGTGGCTCAAAGGGCGACAAGGCGAAGGTCCGGAGGTACGCGCCTCAGGGGAGTGACTTCGCCTACTGCCCGCGGCAGCCCGCTTCCCCCCGTGGGTGTCTACCAGCGCATAAGTCGATGATGTGGAGCTCGACGTCGGGCTGGCAGTGGGTGCAGCCGGGCAGCCCGGCGCTCGGCGGGCGGCCCTCGCCGATGCCGAGTTCGACGATCCACTCCGGCGGCGCAGGCCCGGGCGCGGCGGCCGTGTTCCTGCTCGCGTTCGCGCTGCCGGAGGGCTGCGATCTTGCGGTCGATGCGCTCGATCCACAGGGCATGCCAGACCCTCATTCTGTGTCATCAGACGGGCCACCGGCCGCGCGGCGGCCCGGTTCAACTGGCCGTTGCACTGGCGGCTGGCGCCGGCGCAGGTGGCGTACAAGTCGTCGTCCACATTCGTCGCTCTTGCCTGCGCACGCGTACCGAGTGTGGCGTAACAACAGCAGGAGGCATGCCGGAAGCCTTGCCGGGGCCGGTTTGAAGGCCCCATCGTCCTATCGTGCGGCCACGGCATCTGGGGGTGGAGGTCGTATGGAGGCGGAACTCGCAAAGGCTCTCGTGGGGGCTCTCGCCCTGGTCATCTCGATCGTCTCTTTAGTCTTGGCTCGCCTAGCTGACATCCGGTCGAGGAAGGCAGAGGTGATCCGGAACTTGTTGGGCGAGAAGGAAACGGTGGCGTTCGGCGCCCTCAAGCTGTTGCGCGACGGTCTTCCGCCGAAGCGCTCAGACCGGGATCTCGTCATCGACGCAGTCATGCAGGCTTGCGTTTTCGAAAGTTCGGACCGTGCGCGGGCTTTGCTGTACCGAGCCATCGAACTGAACCGTGAACAACATGAGCCAGAATTCCTTGATGCCTTTCACAGAGTGGAGAAAAGCTTCAAAGCCATGGACGTCTACGGCTTCAGCGTGGCGGAGTTGGATCTCAAGAATGGCCACACCCGTCTCGGAGCCGTAGGTAAAGTCCTGGGAGGCCGGGCCAAGTCCCGTTAGGCCCGTTCCCCGGCCGTACGCTCTACAACTCAGGTCCTTGAGCCTTTTCGGCTGCCTCCTGGCAGGCATCGACTCGCCATCAGGATGTCGCCCATCCCGGCGTGCCTGAACCGGCAGATGCTCTTGTTCGCGGAGCCGGGCCTATGAAGGCGTCGGCGCCACCGTTCGCACCCCCTACTATCACCACCGCGAACACCCCGAGTACTACCAGCAGTTCAACCGTGATCACGCCCGCCTGCGGGCTCCCGGAGAACGCGCCTTCGCGCAACTGAAGACCTGGCGACTCCTCCGACGCGCCAGAGCTCCGCCCGCCGCATCGGCACCATCGTTCAAGCCGCCCACACCCTGATGACCAGCACGTATTCAGGATGAAAGAGGTTCAGTGATGGAGTACGTCAAAGAGGGGATGCCGTTGCGTCCGGTTCGTGCTGGTCTCGAATCATGAACGGGAAGACCTCGCGGTTGGGTCTGTACGAGTTGCTCGCACCGCAGTTTTTGGCTGGCTTCACCTTCCCGGAGTACGTGGACCGCTACCTGTCGACACTCGGGGTTGACGAACTGCACACCGCGCACGACGGCTCGGCGGTTGTGTACTCGGGGCGCTGCTCCTTCACGGGCGCCGCCGGAGCGGCGCCCGAGCGCGCGCACCATGACCCGAGCGGGGCGGTGTTCGAGTGGGGGGATGTGACGCTGGACTTCCGGCTCACGCTGCCCCGCGACGGCGCCGCATTCGTGTCCACTGCGGTCGGCGCCCCGATGGTCGGCTCCCCCGGCCTCAACGCGCTGTTCAACGCCTTCGGCGCCGTGGAGGGGGCCGGCACAGCACCGACCGAGTATCCCGGCGTCCGCTTCCGCCTAGAGCTCATGGCCAGTGCGCTGATCTTTCATCTCGGCTCGAGCTGGCGACCCGGAATGCTCGATTCGAACGGTCGCGTCGTACCCGATCCGGCGCGTACCACCGACGACGTGCGCTTCGTCCTGCCCAAGGTCCTGCTCGCCTACGAACAGAGCGACGACCTGACCACCCCGCCGGCTTTCGAACTCTCGTCCTGGGGCTCCGGTGGCTTCGACGCACCGCACGACCTCGCGGCCGGCGAGCTGGTGCGGATGGAGCCGCCGCTCGCGATCCACGAGTCGGGCCGCATCGGCTTCGGCGTCGACCAAGTCCTGCTCGACCTGTCCGAGAACTCAACGCCGCCGGAGATCCTGCAGTTCTTTGGCACCGATGAGGCGTTCCGCGGCGTCTATGTGCGCAGCGCGCGCGTCTACTACGCCGACGCGGACAAGGACTGGGCGGTCAACGTCGGCGCACAGGACGTACTCGTCTCGTTCGCCGGCGAGGTGTCGCTGGAGACCTCGCTCGACGTGATCGGGCCGCAGTCGAAACTCGAAGTCACCGTCCGGTTGTTCGAGGGAGTACGCCCGGTTTCGTACGTGAAGGGGACGGCAACCGGCACGATCGTCCCAGGGCACGCAACGATCCTGAACACCGGCGTCGTGCAGCTACTTGTGTCAGGCGGAATCCCTCCGTACGCCATCCAGGCCCGCCTTGGTGACGGCGCGAACGCCGAAGAGCTGTGGGACCCGGCCGCACGCCAGGCGCCGCTTTCCCCAGGCGCGCCTGCGACGCTGCGCCCGGCCGGCCCGGCCACGCTGCATATCCTCGTGACGGACGGCGGTACACCGGTCGCCGGCGGAACCCGGCAGACCTACCTAGAGGACATCGATCTCACCATCCAGGCGGCGCTCGCAACCCAGGACGGCGCGCCCGCCGACCGCCCCGCCGACACGGCGCCGCGCGCCGATGCCGTGTTCGAGGTCACCAGCCGCAACCCCGCCCCGTTGCCGCAAGGCTACTCACTGTCCTGCACGCCGTCCTCGAGCGGCCTGACCGAGACCATCGTAGTGACCGGCGGTCAGGGCCCGACGGTAACTGTGGGCGGAACCGTGCGCACGCCCGACCCCCGCGGCGCTGTGTCATTCGACGTACCCGAGGGAACTGACCTCTCGATCAGCGTGAGCTGGCCGCCACTGGCGGGCGCGCCCGGCGGTGAGTTCCGGCTCGGCTTCACGCTCGACAGGCCTGAGGTCGACGCCACCGCCCTGGGCCTGGAGCAGCAGATCTGCGCCTATGCGGCGGGCACGGAGTCACCAGCCGACTTCCTGTTCGACGCGAGCCGCCCTACCGGAGGAGGGCCGCCCGCGTCCAGCGTTGTGGCCGCATTACAGGACTGGGTGACCAACCAGGTGCCCGCGACGGCGCACTTCCAAATCCAGGGGCACGCGAGCTTCGAGAACGTCGCGAACCAGGCACGCGATCAAAAGCTGTCCGAGGCACGTTTGGAGATCGCCAAACGGATGATCCGGGCCGCCCGCCCGGGCGCCGTCTTCGACTCCGAGCAGGCAACCGGCCACACGAAGGCGAAGGGCTCCTCGGATCCCCACGCGGATCGACATCGCGTCGCGATCATCACCGCGCCCGCCGGCCCGCCGAGCGCCCCGGCGGCAACGCTGCAGGCCCACATCTCCCGCGCGCCCGCGTCGACACCCCAGCCGGTCCAGCCGCCCGAGCCCCCGGCCACGCCGCCGCCCGAGCCGAACCGCAAGCCGAACGTGTTCCGACGCGCCGGGCTGCGCGTGCGGCTCGAGCGCAACGTCCTCGTACTCGCCGAAGTCAGCGGGCGGCTCGACCTGGAAACCGACATGGAGGCCGCGCTGCGCCAGCAGACGGGCTCGGCGACCGGCGACCTCGGCCTCGCCCCAACCACGGCCGCGGTGAACGAGAACCCTGAGGACGGCGTCGTCGACTTCCTCCTCAGCGTCACCTACGACCCAGCCACGCACCAGCTCGCCGAACGTCTCTCGATCGGTGCCGCGCCCGAGGACCGTAACGGCCTGCTGCAGATGACCAACTCTCGCAGCGGCTCCGGCAGCAGCGCGGAGAACGTCTTCAAGGACACCTTCGGCGCCCTGCTGGTGATGGCGCCGGTGATCAACACCGCCGCGGCCGCCGTTGACCCCGGCAGCGCCGGCGACTGGGTCGCGGTCGGCGTCAGCCTCGCGGTTCCTGCGGCGGTCGGCGCACTCGGCGTCTTCAAGACCGACAAGGTCACGCTGTACGGCGGGGAGCTCAAGCTCCGCCAGAATGTCCCACCCGATGAGGCCGTCGCGTTCACCGACGCGGGCGTGACCTTCGACTACAGCGTCGAGTTCGGGATCGAGATCGAGCAGCTCGACATCGCGACCACCAAGCCGCTGAAAGTCCGCTACCGCGCCGTCGGGTTCAACCTGCGCTTCGCCGACGGCATCCGCTACCAGCCGATCTTTGACACCTCCAAGGGCTACGAACTCGACCTGTCCGACCCCGGCCTGTTCCGCCTCCCATCGCCGCTCGGCGACCTGCTGAAGATCCTCAGCGCACGAATCGCGCGCGTAAACCCGCTGACGCTCGAAGTCGACCTCGGCCTGAAAGTCGATCTCGGTGTCGTCACCGTTGACCGCTTCAAGGTCCGCTGGCCGCTGGACCCGCTGGGGCCTCCCTCGATACTGCCGAGCGGTGTCAAACTCGACATCTCCAATGTGCTCGTCGGCTCGGGCTACGTGAACATCATCGAGCCAGCGCCGAACGAGACCGGCGAGCTGTCCGGAGGAGGTTTCGAGGGCACCGCCGACGTCAGCCTCGTCCCGCTGAAGCTGCGCATCAGCGCGAGCCTGGGTGTGCGGATGCTGAACATCGGCCAGCGCAAGGCCGTCGCGGTGTTTGCCGGGCTGATCGTGGAGCTGCCAGCGCCGATCCCACTCGCCCAGTCGGGGCTCGGCATCTTCGGATTCAGCGGCCTGTTCGCAATGCACTACAAGCGCGACGAGCGCCCACCGGACGGTACGGCAGTCGGCCCCGCGCTCCGATGGTTGATCCGGGCCGAGGGCGAGCCAGCAAGGCTCGTCGTCGAGGGCGACACCCTGTGGGTGCCAGAGCTGGACCGCTGGAGCGTCGGCGCCGGAATGATCCTCGGCACGACCGATGGGTTTGTGCTCAATCTGCGCGGGATGCTCGTGCTGGAGCTGCCGGGCCCGCGCATCCTGATCTTCATCAAGCTGCAGATCGTCGCCGAGGTTCCCAGTCTCGGCGAGGGCGGGCTCGATGTCGGGATCCTCGGCGTGATCGACCTCGACTTCGCGCGCAAGCAGCTGACGGTCGGGTTGATCGCCGACCTCGGTCTCGGCGAGGTCCTGCGCGTAACCGTGCCGACGGAACTCTTCGTCAAGCTCGACGACCCGCGCATCTGGCACTTCTACCTAGGCAAGCACACTGCACCGGCGACCGCGCTGGTGCTTAACCTCGTGCGCGCCTCTGGCTACTTCATGATCGAGGGCGACCGGATTGAGGACTGGCAGGGCACCGACCCGCCGACCGACCTGCCCGGCCTGGCGCTCGCCGCAGGGCTGGAAGCCTCGATCGTACTCGGCGACGAGAGCGTCGGCCTGTACCTGCGGGTGGCTGCGGGAGCGCACCTCGGGATCTCCTTCTCGCCCGTCCTGTTCCTGGCTGGTCGCGTTTTCCTCGAGGGCGAGCTGCGGTTGTTCATCGTGAGCATCGAGGCACGCGGCGATCTACAGGCGCAGGTGCTGGTCGAGTCGCCGGATCACGCGCGGACATTCATCGACGGCAGGATCTGCGGCAAGGTCTCATTCTTCTTCTTCAGCGTCGAGGGCTGCGTCCGGCACTCGATCGGTGTACCGGTGACCGATCCACCGGCCGCCGACCTGGTCAAGAACGTCTTCCTGCAGAGCCACGCGCCGGTGCTCACTGCGGGACAGGGCGGCGACCGGCCGATCGACGCCAGTCTCGGCGACGCTGCGCGAGACGCATCGTCCGGTCCGACCGTGCCGATCGACACCGTGCCGGTGATCCAGTTCGGTGCCTCGCCGCTGGTAGCCGGCGCGACAAGCTTCACGACCGCGATCCCGGGCTCGCCGCAACAGACCGCCGACGGCTTCATCTCAGTCGGCGGCGACCGCGAGGTGCGCTACGACCTGCGGCAGATCTCCCTCTCGCCGCCACTGCCCACCGCGCCAGGGCTGCCGCCTGCCACTTGGCGGACCGAGCGCG
This sequence comes from Streptomyces sp. NPDC057280, assembly GCF_042668605.1. Classification (NCBI taxonomy): domain Bacteria; kingdom Bacillati; phylum Actinomycetota; class Actinomycetes; order Kitasatosporales; family Streptomycetaceae; genus Streptomyces; species Streptomyces sp. NPDC057280. The sequence goes on along the minus strand of NZ_JBHUYR010000012.1, from coordinate 112,944 downwards.
CACCCAACCCGAACAGCGCGGACACCTCGATCGACCTCGCCCTGATGTCGCGCGCCCCCACCGTCGCGGAGCGTGCGCTCGAGCGCTCCACCGACCTCGACGCCTCGATCACGCGGCGCTGGAGCGCGCTGTGCGACCCCGTCGCGCCACCGACGTGCATCCTGTTCACATTCTGCGGCCAGCCGCTCGGACCGTCCGGCGAATCCGGCGAAGGCTGGACGCTGCACGGCACCCCCGCACCCGACCCACCGGGCACGAGCCGGAGCGCGCCCCCGGACACGCGGCTCGAGGTGGACGAACCCACTCCAGCCCCGGCCAGCCACCTACTCGGCGTCGTGCTGGCCGACGCCGGCCTCGGGATGACCGTCCCCGCCGAGATCATCGGGCCCAACGTCGAGGTCACCCCGCCGGACGACCCACCACCGGAAGACCGCACCTGCATCACATTCCCACGCAGGCCCCCACAGCCGGGCGCCAACCCACTAGTGAACCCCGGCGCACGCTTCACCGTGTTCGACCACGCCGGCGCACTGGAGCCGGACACGCACATCCAGACGATCGCGGGCATCACCGGACTGCGGGTCGGCTTTCGCACCGACATCGCGCTGGACGAGCCGAGCCCTCTGGTGGAGCTCGAACTCGTACACTTCAGCTCACCGGCCAAGGTGACCGCGATCGGCGCTGGCGGAATGTCGCTGGTGACCATGGCAATGACGCCCGACCAAGCGACGCTGCAGACACTCGTGCTGCGGACCAGGATCACGACGCCAATCGCACGCGTCCGCATCGACGCTCCGCAGAACGAAGCACTGCTCCTGCGCGTCTGCTTCGCGACGCCGCCGCAGGGCCTGAAACCGTCGAACGGCCGCTCACCCGCGCTGCGCACTCGGCGGGTGCGCCGCGATGCGCGCGCGGCCCGGCTCGCGGCCGAGTTCCGGTCACGCCAGGCGGCGCGGCAAGCGCTGGAGGCGGCTCTGCTAAGCGAGCGCCGCGCCGCCGCCGCGCTCGCTGCGCCGCCGGGACTGGCCCGCGCCGCGGCGCCCAGGGCGGTGGGAACCACGACACCCGATACCCGCCACTGCTTCCGCGCGCTCAAACTGCCCCTGCGGGTGGAGACCAAGCGCCAGGACCCACTCAAGCCGGAACGCGAAGCGCGTAAGCAGGCCAAACGGCTCGGCGACGACCGCTGGATCGTGCTGCGCACGGGCCGCGCCGTCGCCGTGACGCTGCTGCTCGCCGTCGAGAAATCCCTGCTCACACAGAGGGGTCTGCTCCTGGAACAACTTGCCCCTGACGGGGCGGTACTCGACTCGCGGCCGGCCTCCGGCCTCGGCCCCACATTTGTGACCGGGACGACGACCGGCCTGCCCGCCGACTGGCTAGACCCATCTGGGACCTGGCTTTCCCATGTGGAGCCGGTCGCGGCGTTCCTTGCCGACCCCGCCTTCGCCGGTCTCATCCGCGTCGTAGTCACCGTCAAGCCTTTGGAGGAGTGCGACCGGCTGCGCTTGCGCGTCCCTGCCAAAGCTCCTGTGGTACCGCCGCCCGGCGTGCTCGTCGGAGTCGTCCAGGTGTGCCCACTCGCCGAACAGGAGCGCGTCGCGACCGACACCGAGATCCGCAGCGGTCAGATCAAGACGCTCGTCGACTACCTCACGGCGGGTACGCCGGTGCCGCTGCTCAAACCGGACACGCCGTACACGCTCAGCGTCCGCTACGACGTCAGCGCCCGGCTTGCTGGCGGCTCACCCTCCAGCCAAGGGCAGCGCACACAGTCTTTCCGTTTCCGCACCGACGGGAATCCGCCGCCACGGCTGGACCCCTGGGTCCTCGGGACCACGCCCGACGACGAGGAGCGCTTCCACTTCACGGATGACCCGCTGAAGCTCGTCTTCAACGATCTGGCCGTCGTGCAGCTCTACGCCGCCTACGGCCGAAAGCTGCGCTTCGTCCTGCGTTCCGCCGATGGCGTGCCGATCCCCACTCACGAGATCGCCGCGCTCGACCCCGTCGAGGCGGGGCTCAGCTCGCCCTACCGTGAATTCCTCGAGGGCATGGTCGCGGCCGGCGAACTGCCGTGCGGGGGAAAGGCCACGGCGCAGGCGCACGGGGCGTGGACGGCACCAGTCCCGCTGCGCCCGCTCATGGACTACACCCTCGACGTCGAGCTTGACCCCCAGCCGCCCGCCCCGCCGGCCACGCAGGCGAGCACACCGCTGTTCCGCCGCACCTTCACCACGTCACGCTTCGCGTCGGTCGCAGCACTCGCCGACGATCTGCGCGGGCGGCGCATCCGCCATCGCGCGCTCACAGCGCGGATTGCCGGACTGCCGACCGACGCCGTGGCCGTGGCGAGCGACGAGGAGCTGCAGGCGGCGCTGATGGCTGCGGGCGAGCAGGCGCTGCCGGCCCCAGCCGAGGGTGGCATCGTCGTCTACTGGGCGCAGCGAGCGAGCAAGACCCGTTTCACTCCGCACGCGATCCTGATCGACGCCGCCGAGCCGCTGTGGCGAACCCGCCAGGAGCCACGGCTGGAGACCGTCCCGGACCAGCTCGACCCGGCCTACAAGCGCGTCGTGCCGACGGAGGTCGACGCCCTGCGACTGGTCGAGCAGGGTTCGGCGGCGGTCGCTAGCTTCGTGCACTCGCCCGGGGGCGCACGCACGCTGGCGGTTCTTGCCGACGCGGCCGTCGGCACCTCGGACACGCTCGTCTCCATCGCCGCTGAGCGCCCGGCGTCGACGCTTTTCGGACTCGCCCAACGGACCACGACGGTGCTCACGCTCACTCTCGGTCCCCAAGCCCCGTGGGAGACTGACGATGCGTAGGGTTTTGCCCAGCCTGTTCGTACTCCGCGGGGGCGTGCTCGACGGTACCCGCGAGACGGGACGCGCGCAGAAGGCCATCAAGGTCCAGCAGGCGCACCAGAGGGGGGCGGACCGGCCTGACATCGCTGGTGAACCGGTCGCGCTCCGCTGGACTACGCACCCTGACCTCGGCTTTCCGCGGCGCCCGTTCGAGGTCTGGCGCCGCCCGCGCAACGAGAAGACGTCGACGCGCCTGGGTTCGGGCAGGCCCATCAACGTCTCGAGCACGCCCCAGCTGATCACGTGGACTCAGGGCGAGATGTATGATGTACAGTTCGACGCCAACCCGCTCGCGGGGTCCGCGTTGGTCGTCGAGGCGCTCGACCTGGCCTTCCATGTGATCCCCGGCCAGCGGATCGAGTTCACAGGCGCAGCTCGTGGCGCGTTCCGCTGCCCGGGCATCGCGGCGCTGCGCGTGAGCGGCAGCGGCGCGGTCGCCGACGTGCGTGGGAACACGCAGCACGCTGTTGCTAACGCAGCCGACTGGGAGCGCCGCCAGGTCGTCGGGCTGCCCTTCGACAAGGGCGAGATCGCCCTGCCGGACTACGACGCGCTCGACCAGGGTTATGAGACGCCGTCGCTGAACGGGCTGGAGGCAGCGCTGATGCGGCTCGACATCGCGCGCACGTTGCGGCTGCCGCTGCCGCCCACCGGCGTTGCCGACATCCCGACGCCCACGTGGGACGGGCCGGACCCGGCCGGGTTCCTGAATTCGCTGCGCACCCTGTCGCCTGCCCTCGTCCGGCTGATCGGCGACTGCCTGGCCGGGGCCGACGACACGGACCCGCTGCGCATGCAGGTTCTCTTCGAGGTCCAGGCGACGCTGCCGGGCATCCGGCAGATGGACATCCCGGGCGGCAGGGGAACCGACCCGACGGTGATGGAGCTGCCCGTTGTCGCGATTAGCATGCTGAGCGCGGGCAGCGACTCCGAGGCCGCCAGCGCGCTCGGCTATGGCACGGTCGAATTCTGGGAGCACAGCGAGGTCGGCCAGAGCGAACTCGTCTATCCGCCCGGCGCGGTACGCACGCGCTTCGACTACATGGTCACGGCGTCGTACATGGTGCCGTTCCAGGGCTCGCTCGATCTTGCTGCGCTCACGCAGCTTTTGCCGCCCCCGGCGCCCCCCAGCGCTCTGCAGACCGCGCACCTGCAGCGTAACCGAGCGCCAGCGATCGACAAGGCGGCCACCGAAGCGGTGCAGGTCTCATGGGCGCTGTCGGAGCTTCCGGCCGGCTTCGGCGTCCTGCGCAGCCTCGGGCCCGGCGACGCGGCGATCCTCAACGCGCCGCGCAAGGCCGGCGGCCACGACCCGTTCATCCCGCAGCGCCCCGATCCCGTCGACGGTGTCCCGCCAGCTGGCGTACGCACAGTCTTCACCGATCCGGTGTCGGTGCTCCCACTGAACGGGTCGGCCACCACGCGCTACATGGCGCTGGCGCTCGATGTGTTCGCGCGTTGGTCGCCGTGGCGGCTCATCGCGTCGACCGCCTCAGCCGACCCCGTGCAGGTGCCCGGCCTGGTCGCCGCCGACCTGAAGACCGACGTCATGGCGCGCACCGGTCGGATCGTGCCCGGCACGCTGGAGGTCGACGTCGTGTGGGACTGGTCGGACCGCTCCCCTGACCGGCTCCACCTGACCGGGAGCTTCATCGGCGCCGCCGCGCAGCCGCCCGCCTCCGCACCGACATCGGTGCCGTTCGGCCCGGGCGGTCCCGTCGTCATCCGCTTCACCGCTACGGGGGCGCCGTTCATCGACTCCGGCCACACCGGCACGGTCTCTCTGGTGCCGCAACCGACCCCAGGACCAGGGCTGACACCGCCGGAGGGAGACCGGCGCCAATACCACCTGCGGCTGACGGGGCTCTCGTGCGACTTTACGACAGCCGGCGAGGTCGCCTTGGCGGTCTGGGTGCACGGAGCCGAGACCGTGCGACCTACCGAGCTGAGTGCGCAGTCGGACCCGCGCGTGGCTCGCGCGCCCGACCCGATCCCGCCCCCGCCACCGGTACTACCCGCGATCGACCTGCAGTGGACCGCGCTGCCCGACGCGACCGGGCGGGCCCGGGCTGTGCTCACCTGGCCCGATGTCGCCGGCGCAACGGGCTACATCGTGTGGGAGGCGACCGAGGCCGCGCTGCGCCGTGCTGTCGCGCCCGGCGTCGCCGATCCGCCACCGACTGATGACGTGCTCACCCGCGCGGGCGCCCTGCGCGCACTCGTGACCGGCTCGGCCGACGCGCAGGCACGCAGCCTCATCGCGTTTTCCCGAGTGCGTGACCGGCCGTTCGCCGAGACCCGGCTGGAGCTCGCGCTGCCCGGCGCCGCCGATTCGCTCTACGCGTACCGGGTCTCGGCCGTCACGGCCGCCAACGTGGAGTCGGCGCGCTCGGACACCGTCGCACTGGTCGCGGTACCGCGCCGGATCGTGCCCGGCCGGCCGACCCTGATGCTGCGGCCGGCGGTAGGCGGCGGCGTCGATGTGATCGCCGTCCCAGGCCGCGGACCGCGCCTGGCCGGCCTGCGCGTGCACCGGGTGCGGCGTGCGGGACTGGCGCAGGAGACTGGGATGATGGGACCGGCCGCGATCGCCGAGTCCGATCCGGGCTGGCGCGCCGTGACGGTCCCACGACGGCCGGGCGAAACTACCGGCGATAGCGGGCTGGCGGTCACCGATCCGGTCGAGGCCAGCTGGTACCCGTACCACTACCGCGTCGTGGCCGTCGGCCAGGCCGACCCGCCGAACGGCGGCATCCCGGGCGAGTCCGACCCGTCGGCCGTCGCGAGCATCGTGCTCGCGCCCACCGCCGGGCCCATGCTGGACAGTGTCGACGTGGCGGTGAACGCGAACAACCGTGTCGTACGCTTCCGCACCGATCTGCCGGTCCGCGAGAGCCCCGTCGGCCAGGCCCGGATCACCGTGATCCGGATCGCCGCCCCCACGCCGGGCGCACGCCTGGAACGGACGGCTGTCCTCTCGGTCGCACCGCAGGACGTACAGCAGGGCGCACTCCTCGAGCCCCTTCCCTCGCCCACCGCGGCACAGCTCGCGGCCATGCCGGAGATCCGGCGCGGCGCACCGGACGCGCAGGGACGCTGCACCTACTCGGTCCGCGTGCGCACCGACCTGACGGCCGGAGTCGTCGTGGTCTGCGATCCGCTCGGGCGCAGCCTCGAACAGACGCTGCCGGAGGTGACGTGATGGGCGCGCTCGAAGAGACGATCAGCAGCGTCGGGATCGCAGCGTGGGGCAGCTCGATGCCCGTGATGAGCCCGACCTGGACGGACGGGACCCAGCCCACCGCCGACGAGGCCGGGATGGCGCTCACGCTGGGCGGCGGGAGCTGGCGCGCCCCGCTCGCCGGCACGGTGGCCGTTCCAGCCGCTGGGCGTGCACTGCCGCTGACACTGATCGGTCCGGGCGGCGGGCCGCTACCAACCTCGGGCGTAGTGGTGCTGACGTTCGACCGGCGGGCGTATCTGCGGCTCGCGCACCTTTACGCGCAGGTACTCGAAGACCCTGCGGGCGCGCGGGCCGAGCGAGCCCGCGGACTCCCCTTCCGTCCGGTGCCACTGCACGTGTGCTACACCGCCGATGGCGGGACGGGCGGGAACATCGCGGCCGGCGGCGATCTTGGCGTGCGCGGCAGCTGCACGTTCCATGACGCTTCCGGGCTGCCGATCGACCCCCTCGCGGTCGCCGCCGCGTTCACCGTGCTGATGACCGCGCACAACACGCTGCAGGGCCGCCCGCTCGGCGCGGCGTTCGACGCGAGCCACCAGGTGTCCCAGATCGCCGCGCTCGCCGGGACCGCCGATGTCCGGCTTCGGCTGGCCGACCACGCCGGCCGTCCCCACGACGGCACGCAACTGCAAGGAATCACTGGGGTGAACGCGCCGGTCGGGCTGTTTACTCTCGACAGCGGCCTCGCCGGCACCGTGAGCAAGGCCCCCACCAGCGGGGCTTTCCCGGCCGAGGCGCGGCGCCTGCTGCGCCTCGGCCCGGCCGGCACCGGCACCTTGGGAGAACAGTTCACGCCACCCACCGCACCCGCCGGGGTGACACTCACACGAGACTTCTTTTCACTCTGCGTCACTGATCTCGGCGGCTACCTACGCGGCACACCCGACCCCGACTGGGACGGCACCAAGGTGCACCCCCAACCCGAGGTACGGCTCGACGAGGCGCTGACGCTGCTTGTCGACGGCAACGACGTACTGGCGTCTGCCGCCGCCGCGCTCGCCGGCACACCCGTCGAATCGCACGTGGTCGCACAGGTGATCGACGGCGCCTTCCCCGTACCTGCGATGCGCGGAACTGCCGCACACTGGCCGGGGTTCCCGGCCACGACCGGTACCGCGGCGTCCGCCGGCCCCATCCCCGTCGGCCTGCGGACGGGCTTCGCCATGACCGCAGGCTTTCTCTCCGACGGCAACCCGGCGACCGCCGACGTCGATGTCGTGGTGACCCTCTCCCGACTGCCTGAGGAGGCGCACGTACGGCTGTACCCACGCGTTTTTCTACCCGACGCACGCGAGGCGCGCGGCGACGGCGCCGCCGGAATCGCGCGCAGCGGCTCGCTGACGCTTCTGCTGCGCGACCCATTCCGGCTACGCGTGGTGGGCCTCCCCGATTCCGCTGTAGTCCTGCCCTCGCAGGCCCGGCTGGTGGTCGACGTGATCGTCGTCAAGCGAACTGGCGAGGCGCGCATCTTCGGAGCCGTGGCGGTTGATGTCGCGGCGCCGTCGCCCCGCGCCGTCGCCCCCGCGCCCGCCTCGAATCCGTTCGCCGCTGCGCCGCGACGCGGGATCTCCAACGCCGGCGTGCTCGGCCTGCGCGGCCCGGCCATCCCAGCGGGAACAACGGACCTCCTCGGCGTGATCACCGCATTGTCCGGCGAGGGGCAGCCGCGCGACGCGTCGCGCTTGCCGACGATGGCCCATCGCGAGCTCATCGTCGCCGGCCAGACCAGCGGCATCTGGCGCGCCGTGCTCAGCGGCGGCCGACTCGAATCCGAGCTGCACTCGGCCTCGCCGCGGCTCGGCGCCCCGGGCGGCCTCGGCGGACGCGAAACGCAGGCGGTGGGAGTCGCGGCGGACGGCGGACGACTCGCGTGGGATCTCGGGCGCGCTGCCTTCCGGCGTACCACGCGCTTCGACAGGCGCATGGGGGAGATCGCCAACGCGCGCTGGGACCAACCTTCGGTGGCCACCTCGCCCCTCGGAACCATGGCCGGCGTGGCGCTGCAGACGACTGCGCCGAGCTGCGCAACGCCCGAACTTGCGGTACTGCGCGCAAGCGGCGCGATCGACCCCGACTCGACAACACGGCCGCAGAGCTTTGACGATCTCGTCGACTGGCTCGAGGACAACCTCCTTTCGGCCGGCGTGCCTTTCGGCACGCAGATCATCGACGCGCTGAAAGGGCTCAAGGACGATGACACGCTGTCGGAGTCGACACGCGAGAGGCTGTTCGAGGAAGCTGAACGCGAGGTGATGACCTCCGCCTATGGCCGCCGCGACACCCAGTGGGCCCTCCTCGACGCCATCGTCCGGGCCCGTCGGTTTATCTACATCGAGACCCCCGGGTTCGCACCGACGCAACGCGACTACGCCGCCACGGGCGATCCCATACCGCCCTACGCAGCCGACCTCATCGCCGCACTCGCGAGCCGTCTGAATGCCGCGCCCGGCCTGCATGTGGCGATCTGCGTGCCACGCGACCCGGACTTCGCGCCCGGATACGAGCCAGCCGCCGCCTACGAAGCCACCGCCCGCCGGACCGCCATCCTCAGACTGCCCACGGCATCCTCACCCGATACGTCACGCGTCGTCGCGTTCCACCCCGTCGGCTTCCCTGGGCGCCGCAGCCGCCTTGAGTCGACGGTTGTGATCGTCGACGACGTATGGGCTCTCGTCGGCGCCTGCACACTTCGCCGCCGCGGACTCACACTCGACGGCTCGACCGACGTGGCGCTCACCGACATGGAGCTGGAGGAGGGCGTCTGCCCTTCGCTGCGAACCTTCCGCCGCACGCTGGTGGCGGATCGGCTGGGCATCCCGGCCACGTCCGCGAGCACGTTCGGGTTCATGCCCGATCCGCGCTTCGTACGACTCGATGACGGGATCGAGATGATCGGCGTGATCCGCGAGCAACTCCTGGCCGGCGGTCTCGGGCGAATCGAGCGGCTCTGGACAGGCGTCACGCCAGGCACCACCCCCATCACGCCGCTCGACCAGCGCCTCGCCGACCCCGACGGCGAGGAGTTCGACCTCCCAGGAATCCTGGCGCTCGCCACGATCGCCGCCAACTCCGGTTTCTGAACAGCGTTTACCGTCCAGCATCGGAGCCGAATACGCAGGGGTCCAAGTCGAGCCGGAAAAGAGGATGGCGCCGCCGCCGTTCCTCGAATTCCAGGTGCGTCGCGATCGCCCGGATCGGAATCTGCTTGACCCAGGGCAATCGGCAGATCTTCGCTCGGCCCTCTACACAGATCGCCAACGTCTGCTGGAGGGGGCCATTGACCGTGTCGGAGGTGCTCGCGGTGGCATCTTTGGCCGGTGCCGACCCGAGCGAGACCGTGGCCTGCCGCCCGTCCATCCGTAACAGGCACTCTCCGTTGGCTCGATGTTGCATGAAGTGTCAGTTCGCGGGCGGGCCCTCCCGCCGTCCGGAACGGTGCCCCATAGGCAGGCGCGTCTGCCTCGACAAGCTCCGAGTCAGCCGGGACGAGTGCTGCGCCTATGTCTGCCGTCAATTGCGTCCTGCGGTCCAAACCCTGACGGACGCTTCGTGCCGCAGCCCTCCCTCGAATCACCGGCGGTGACCGGTCCGGTCGGGTGAGCCGGCCGTGGCGAGCACCACACGCCGCTCGATGCGCAGGCAGGATGAGGTGCCTCGAATACGTCACCGAGCTGATAGCCGTTGTTGCGCAGCACGAGCAGAATTGCCGGAACTGTCGCTCGCCGCGCTGCGGCGAAGTTTCGCCAAGCCGACATGCACCAGGGGGATTTGATGCCGAACGTCATTGCCGGGGCCGTGCGGTCGATGCCGGTGTTGCGTGAGCGGGAGGTACTGCTCGCCGATGTGGGCCGGCTCGGGTCGGGGCGCGCGTCGGACGCGGCGCGCGCGTCCCTCGCCGAGATCGAGCTGGCCGTGCAGGGCGCGGATGCTGATGCCCAGCGAGGCTCGTACGAGGCAGCCCTGCTGGGATACCAACGGGCACGCGCATTGGTCTATCGGCTGCTGCATCCGCCGTTCGACGTCTCGCAGTGGCTCCGGGATCGGTACGCCGTCGGGCTTCCGACCGGAGCGGAGGTCGAGAAGGCGCTGCTGGTGACCGGCGCGCTGATGCTGCGGACCCTTCAGCCGGAATTCGCGGAGTCTCCCGCTCTGATCAAGGATGCCGTGGCGGCTCCGCTGGGGGAGGCACTGGGCCGGTACACGGAGTCGGGATATCACCGCGAGGCCACCGGGGACGTGCTGCTGGAGGCTGCCGCTCAGCAGACGGTCACGCTGATCGCCGACGGCAAGCCCGAGCAGGCGGTGTCCGTGACAGAGCGGGCGCTGCGGGCGGCGTCCGGGCACAGCACCACGCCGCACGCGCTGTCGAGCACGTACCTGAACCTGGCCGCTGCGCTGCTCCAAGGCGGTGCCCCGGACAAGGCCCGGCAGGTCGCGGCCAAGGCGGCCGAGGGTTTCGGCTCCGTGGGCGACCAGGTCGGTCTGGTACAGGCTTTGCACGCACAGGCCGTCGGCGCGACAGCCGCCGGTGACACCGGCGCCGCCCGAGAACTGTTCGCGCGGATCGACGCCGTGCTTGAGCAGAAGCACGGTGAGCGTTCGGCGGTCCACGGCGAACCGGGTCCCGACGGGCACCACCTGGCGGGCGAGGCGGGCGGCGTCGAGACGCGGTCCGCGGTAGACGATGTCGTCGAGGACCTGACCCAGCTGCGGCTGGGCGCGGACGCGGCGCGGCCCGCGTTTGCCGTACGCCCCGGGTCCGGCCGGGCCGATGTGGTCTCGACGGCGCTGATCGGACGCAATGGCCGCGCGCCCGAGGTGCTCGACCCGGCCCGTTCGCACGACGTACACACCCTCGCGCTACGGCTGCCCGGCCGTGTCGACGGGTGGCAGATCATTCCTGCGGCGAGCCGGGCCGAGCAGACGGTCGCCTCGCAGCCGTGGAAGGTCGCCGTCCCGGTAGGACAGGGGCTGGCCGAGTTCTCCGTGGCCGTCGACACCGACGAGATCGCGACCCGGCTCACCCAGCTGGTCTACGAGCCGCGCGTGGCCGCCGGCGGTCTCCTCGCCCTGCGCCTGGTGGCCGCGGACGCGTCCAGCACCGCCGCCTATCTCACCCACCTCTACTGCTACGCGCTGCCGTTGCGCTGCGCGGACGTCGAGCACGCCCTCGGCCTGTACCGGCAGGCGGAGGAGGGTTATCTGGAGGCCGCCGCCTACAGCTATCTCAACCCCGACACCGAGGCGGTCGCCCTGTGGGTGCGCCTCGCCCGCAACGCGTTGGAATGGGGCCACACCTGTTACCGGGCCGAGGACTTCGCCGGCGCCGAGGCGCAGTACGGCAAGCTGGTCACCGAGGACTCCGCCGTGCCCGATGCCTCACCGCTGTACACCGTGTCAGGCCTGACCGCCCCCGCCGACCTCGCGCGCGGCATCATCGCGCACCTGGGCGACCGGCCGCTGCCCGAGAAGCAGTCGGAGATCACGCAACTCCTGCTCAACGCCCTGTCATACCTGGGCCAGCTGGCTGGCGGACTGGATTTCTACGGCCTGCTGCTCTCGCCGATTCACACCTTCGAGTACCTCCAGAGCGTCGCCCGCGGCTTCGCCCAGGAGGCCGTCCAGGCCGAGCGGGAGTACGTCAACTTCCGCAGCCGGGAGCAGCTCGAGGCGGCTACCCGGCGGGACCTGGAGACGACCCGGGCGATGGCGCGCGCCGAGGCCCAGGGACGCCAGGAGCAGTACCGCGCCGCCCAGGCCGACACGACAGCCGCGCAGCGCGCACTTGAGCTGGCGATCCGGCGTCGCGACGACTCCGTCGCACAGCGCGCGGACTACGCCGCCGCCAGCTGGACCCAGATCTGGTCACAGGCCGCCGCTACCGCCCAGGGCATGGGCTCGGACTCATGGTTCAACGAGATCAGCGAGCTGGCCGACAAGCTCGACCGCGGCGAGTCGATCAGCGGCCCGCGCGGCAAACTCGCGGCCGCCCACACCTTCCAGGCCGGCCGCCGCAATCGTGAGTACGAGCTGGCCAAGATGGCTGACGGCATCACCGAACTGAACGCCGCGATCCCAGTCGCCCAGGCCCAGGTCGATTCGGCGCAGCACGCGGCCAAGGCGGCCGAGATCGCCTGGCAGGCGGCACTGCAACGGGCGCAGCTGGCCGACGCGGCGCTGGCCGCCTTCGACGCCAACGAGTTCACACCCGAGGCCTGGTCAGCGATGGCAGACATCATGCGTGACATCTCCCGGGACTATCTGTGGCGGGCGATCCGGATCGCCAAACTGATGGAACGCGCCTACAACTTCGAGCACGACACCACGCTGCTCGTCATCAAGGACCAGTACGGATTCGCCGTGGCAAACGCGGCCGGTGCCGACGCGGTCCTCCTCGGCGGCGACGGGCTGCTCGCCGACATTGACTCCTTCACCTACACGGCCATCACCACGACCCGGCGCAAGCGCAGCAGGATCAAGGACGTCATCTCGCTGGCGACAGAGTTCCCGGCGCACTTCGAGCAGTTCCGGCGCACCGGTCTGCTCTCGTTCGAATCCGACCTGTATGAGTTCGACCGGCTGCACCCGGGCTTCCACCAGCAGCGCATCGAGGCAGTGGAGCTGGGGTTCGTCGGCCTCGTACCGGAAGAGGGACTCAACGGCACCTTCTCCGCGGGCGGGGTGACCCGCTACCGGCAACGCGACGGCGGCACCGGTGCGCGCGTGCACGTGGTCGACACCATGGCCCTGTCGGACTTCGAGCTGCGCAACGACCTGTTCCTGTACGGCGCGGACACCGGCGTGCGCGGGCTGTTCCAGGGCCTGGGGCTGGGCACCACCTGGGAGCTGCGGCTGCCGCGACGCAGCAACGACTTCGACTTCGCCCGGATCGTCGACGTCCACCTCGTGGTGTACTACACGGCTGAATTCGACCCCGCGCTGCGGGACGCGGTGCTGGCCGGGCCGTCCCGCCCCGGCGAGTTGTCGGCCGTACGCACCGTCAACCTGCGCTACGACGCACCGGATGCCTGGTACGGCTTCTACCGCGGCGGCATCGTGGACTTCACACTCGACCCGGTCCGGATGCCTGCCAACCAGCGTGAGTTCACCACCGCGTCGGTACAGCTGCGGGTCCAACCTCGCCCCAGTGTCGACCCGGCCGCGGTGACGCTGAAGGTGACGGCACCGGGCCAACCCCCGGTCGATGTCACCACCGACGCGGATGGGGCGGTCGATCTGACCGCGGCTCTGCCCGCACTCGTCGGAACCAGCCCGCTCGGCAGCTGGCGGCTGGAACTGACGGGAGGCCCCTCGGTGACCGAGAACGGCGTCGTCCGGCCGGACCGGCTGGTGTCCGCGCAGATCGGCCTCGAATACTCCTTTACCTACCCCACGGAGGTTCGAGATGCGTGGTGACTCTGGCCTCGGGCAGGTGGCACTCCCCGCCGCGGGAGGCGGAGTGGCACCGCTCGGCGATCGCTTCCAGCCCGACCTCGTCCGTGGCAGCGGCAGCTACGCGGTGTCGCTGCCCTGCCCGAAAGGGCCCAATGATCTGCGGCCGACGCCATCGCTGACGTACTCGACCGGTTCGGGCAACGGGCCGTTCGGGCTCGGCTGGCGGCTGGAACCCCTGCGCATCGAGCGCCGTACCGACCGCGGTCTGCCCGCGTACACCGACAGCGACGAGTTCACCATCGGCGGCGCGGACGTCCTGGTCCACGTTGGCGGCGGAGTGTACCGCCCCCGCACCGACACCCAGCACTGGCGGATCGAGCGGCTGCCTGGCACCGACCCCGCGCGTGGCTGGCGGATCCAGGACGGCCGGGGCCGCACCCAGTTGCTCGGGACGTCCGAGGCGTCACGGGAGACAGGCCCGGGCGGCGAGGTGTTCGGCTGGTGGCTGGCCGAGGAGGCCGACCCGGTCGGCAACGCCGTGCGCTACGACTACCTGGGCGACGGGCAGCGGTTGTATCCGGCGGCTCTGCGCTGGTCGGTGTGGGCCCTGGAACTCTCCTACGAGCCGCGCCTGGACGTGCTGCGCTCGGCCCGTGCGGGCTTCCTGCGGACGACCGCGCTGCGCACCCGCGACATCGCGCTGCACTGCACCCGCTCCACGGATGCCCAGCCGCTGCGCACCTGGCGGCTGGAGTACACCGAGGCCGCGAACGGAGCATCCCTGCTGCACCGGATCGAACTGTCCGCGGGCGAGGGCGCCGAGCGGATCGCGCACCCCCCGCTCACCTTCGACTACGCCCCCTTCGACGCCGCCGACGCCACCGTGGACCGGATCGGGGCGCTGCTGCCGCCGCCTCCGGTCGGCGACCCGGGCACCCAGTTCGTCGATCTCGACGGCGACGGACTGCCGGATGTGCTCCAGCTCGCCGAGGGGACCGCCCGGCGCTGGCACAACAACGGCGACGGGGCGTTCGAGGGCCCCTACCGGCTGGCCGCGTTGCCCTCCCTCGTCTCCCTGACCCGCAGCAATGTGGCACTGGCTGATCTCGACGGGGACGGCCGCGCGGACCTGTTCGCCGTCGACCAGCCCACCTCGCTGACCTTCCGGGCCGACGGCCGCGGCGGCTTCGAGGACCTGCCGCAGACCTTCGCACAGCGCCCCTCCCTGCGGCTGGCCGACCCCGCGACCCGGCTCACCGACCTCGACGGCGACGGAGTCACCGACCTGCTATGGACCGGCCCGGACGCCTTCGTCGCCTTTCGGCACGAGCAGGGCCGGGGCTGGCGGGAACCGGCGGTCATTCCCCGGGTGCGCGACCTCGACACCTTCCCCGATGTCCGCTTCGGCGAGCGCGGGGTACGGCTGGCGGATCTGACCGGCGACGGCCTGCAGGACATCGTGCTGCTGCGCAGCGGCCAAGCGTCGTACTGGCCGGCACTCGGCGACGGCCGCTACGGGTCTCAGGTCTCCCTGGCCGGTGCGCCCGTGCTGCCGGCGGGGTACCGGGAGGAGCAGCTGCATCTCGTCGACGTCGACGGCGACGGCTGCGCGGACGTCGTCTACTTCGGCGACGAGGGGACCACGGTCTGGCTGAACCGGTGCGGCAACGGATTCGCGCCACCGGCGACCGTGCCGATCGGACCACCACCGGGCCGCCGGGTGGTAGCCGCCGACTTGTACGGGGACGGGCGTCCGGGGTTCGTCTGGGACGGCGGTGCTGCGACCGGGGACAGCGGCTACCGGGTCCTGCGGTTCGCCGCCGCGAGCCCAGCACCGTATCTCATGTCGCAGGTGGACAACGGCATGGGCGGCCGTTCCCGGATGCGGTACGAGAGCACCACCGCGATGCGGCGGCGGGACGGGGCGGACGGACGCCCGTGGAGTGGGGCGCTGCCTCTCGTCGTCCATGTACTGGCCGCGTTGGAGCACACGGACCAGGTCACCGGCCGGGTGACCGCCAGCGCCTT
Source organism: Streptomyces sp. NPDC057280 (assembly GCF_042668605.1). Classification (NCBI taxonomy): domain Bacteria; kingdom Bacillati; phylum Actinomycetota; class Actinomycetes; order Kitasatosporales; family Streptomycetaceae; genus Streptomyces; species Streptomyces sp. NPDC057280. The sequence goes on along the minus strand of NZ_JBHUYR010000012.1, from coordinate 97,410 downwards.
CCGCTATCACGACGGCGTCTGGGACGGGCCGAACCGGGAGTTCCGCGGCTTCCGTTCCGTGACCGTGGACGGCGGTGACCCCGGGCTACCGGTACGCCAGGAGGTCAGCTTCTTCCAAGGCGACCCGGACCAGCCGGACCTCGTCGAGCGCGCCAGACAACGGGCCCTGGCCGGCAGCCCGGTCGGCACTGAAAGCCTCGAACGCGACGGTGCCGGGTGGCGGACGCTCCAGCGCTCGACCCAACGCTGGGACGCCCGGCTCGAACACGATGGCGGCGCGTCGGAAAGCGTCTGGTGTCCGTTCGCGGCCGAGATCGAGACCCGGGAAGTGGGCGCCCCGGACCGGGTGGAGCGCACCACCTACGGCGACCTCGACCCGTACGGCAATGTGACGTCACAGGTGCGGGAGAGTTTCGCCGACGGTACCGACCCGAGCGAGTGGCTGCGCACCGAGGAACGTACGCAGTGGGTGGCGGCCCCGGCCGACCCCGCGGTCGGCCGCTGGCTCGTGCACCTCCCGGCCCGGGTGACGGCGCTGGCGGGCGACGGCAGTCCCTTCGCCTGCCGGATCACCCGCTACGACGGGCCCGGCTTCGAGGGACTGCCCGTCGGTCAGGCCGAGGCCGGGCTATCCACGGCCACCTGGGAGGCCAGGCTGCTTGACTCCCGCACTCCTGCGGACCACTTCGGCGCCACTGATCCGGCCGACCTGGGCTACGAACGGGTGGAGGGGCCCGCGCCGGGGTGGTACGCCCGCGCCGAGGCCGTGCGTCGCGACGCACGGGGCAACCCCGTGGAGATGCGCGATCCGACGGGCGCCGCGACCCGTACGACGTACGACCCGGACGGGGTGTTTCCGCTGGCCACCACGGACGCGGCGGGACACACATCGACGACCGACTTCGATTTGCGCTCCTGCGAGCCTGCGCGCACCGTCCTGCCCGGCGGACGCACGAGCCGCTCTGAGTTCGACCTCCTGGGCCGGCTGATCGCGGTGTACGAGTCGCCGTCCGGTCCAGACGGCACGGAACAACTGACGAAGGCATGGGCGCTGGACACCGCCAACGTGCCAGGATCGATCACTTCCTACGCACCGTCCGCGCCGGGGGCGCAGCGCGCCCAACTGCTGGCGGCCGACCCGATGACGCTGCCGGAGATGGCCGGGGTCTCGGTGGCCCGGATCTTCCACGACGGCTTCGGCAACCCGCTCGTCACCGCGAGTACCGTGCCCGGCCTACCTGGCACCCCGTCCCGCGCCGCACTCACCGACCGGGTCGTCATGGACGGCCGCTCGCTGATCGTGGCCCGGCTCGCCCCCGCCTTTGCCACGGACCTGAGCTGGCCCGGCGTCCCGTCACCCGAGCAGCTTGCCCACCCCTCGACCCAGCACACGCGGTACGACTCCGCCGGGCTGGTCACCTCGATTACGGACCCGGGCGGGGCGCAGTTCACTGCCCTGCGTGCCCCGTTCACCATCGAACACCGGGAAGGCGGGCAGCTGACCCGCACCGAGCGGTACGACGCCCGCGGCCGGCTCACCGCGGTGCTCGAGCAGGTGGGTGACAGCACGGTGGCCGAGCACCACTACACACTCGACCCCGACGGCCGCATGGCGGTGCTGCGCGACGGCACCGGGGCGGAGGTGGCTGGCTGGGTGCACGCGGGGCCGTCCGAACCGGTACGGATCAGCCACCGCGACGCGGGCACCCGCCGCTACCTCCGTGATGCGGCGGGGCGGCTGGTGCGTCAGACCGGAGCGGACGGCGCCGAACTGCGGTACACCTTCGACGTGCTGGGCCGGGTCACGGCCGTGGATCACACCCCCGCCGCAGGTGGAACGCCCGTACGGGTGCGCGAGGTTGTGTACGACGCCGACCCCGACCCCGCCCACCCGTCCACCGGGCGGTTCCTCGACGGACGGGTCGCGGTACTGAGGGAGGGGGCTGCCGGATCGGCCGTCACCTTGCGCTTCGCCTACGACACCGCGGGGCGCCCTGTGACGGAGGAACAGACCATCGATGGCGAGACGCTGACCCTGCGCCGGGAGTACGACCTCCAGGGCCGACTGATCGCGCTGACCTATCCGGACGGCGCGCGGATCGGCTACCGGCTGCACGCGTGCGGTGCTGTCCTCGCCGTCGAAGGGTTCGCCGACCACGCGGAGTACGCGGCTGACGGTGCGCTGCTGGCGTACCGGCTGCCCGGCGGGGGCCGCGTGGAGACTCCGCGCGACCCGCTCTCCGGTCGCCTGACCGCGGTCCGCGCCATTCCGGCGGGCGGTGCACCGGTGCAGCGCGCCCTGGAGTACACGTACGACGCGCACGGCAGCATCACCGAAATGCTGGACATCGCGCCGGACGGCAAGGAATTCAGCGAGTTCCGCTACGACGGACTGCACCGGCTCGTCGGCGCCGGGGTGCGTGCCGGGGGTCCGGGTGGCGCCCCGGTACGGCTGCACGCCTACACGTACGACCTCGCTGGGAACCTGCACACGTTCGGCGACGCAGGTGGGGCCACGCTCGACTACACGGACCCCTCCCACCCCGGGCGGATCACCTCGGTGGTGCGCACCGGCGCGCCCGCCGCATCCGTCACCTACGGCGCCCGCGGCGAGGTGACCGCACACGGCGGGTTGAGCGGACTGCGCCTTGACGCCTTCGATCGGCTGGAGCAGGCCGAGACCGCGCTGCCGGGCGGCGGAGGGACGACGGCCGTCGGTTTCCGGTACGACCCGCAGGGCCGTCGCGTGCTCAAGGAGGTGCGTGACGGGTCCGGGACGCTCACCGCACGGACCCGGTATCTGGCCGGGTTGTGGGAACAGTCCGCGCAGCGCACCGTCCGGCATGTGTTCCTAGGCACCCAGCTGCTGGCCGGAGTCGAAACCCCGGCAGGTGAGGCGGCGACCACCCGTTTCCATCTGTGCGACCACCACGGGACCGTGGTGGCGGCTCTGGACGCCGCCGGAGCTGTCCTCGTCTGGCAGCGGTACGCCCCGTTCGGTGCGGCGCTCGCGACCGGCCTGGGTCCTGGCGGCGCGGGCCGCTACCTGGGCCGCGAGCCCGACGCGGAGCTGGCGCTGCTCCAGCTCGGTGCGCGCTGGTACGACCCGGCACTGGGGCGTTTCCTGTCCGCGGACTGGTATGTGCTGGAGCATCCGGGCAAGGTGGTGCGGCTGCCGCAGGGCTTCGCCGTGTACGCCTACGCGTTGAACAACCCGCTCTCCTTCAAGGATCCGTCCGGCCTCTGGTTCGGGATCGACGACCTGATCGTGGCCGCGGTCGGCTTCGCCGTCGGCTTTGTCACCGGCCTGGTCTATGGCCTGGTGAACGGCCAGGGCTGGGGCAGCCTGCTGACCGCCCTCGAGACCGGGCTGACCACGGCTGCCGGTGCCTGGCTGGGCTGGACCGTCGCAGGCCCGCTCGGACTCGCGATGGGCGGGATGAACGGACTGATCTGCGGCCTGCACGGGGTCTACGACTGGTCCAGCCCGTCCGGGTGGCTCGCCTTCCTGTCCGACTCCACCTGGAACCTGATCGGCACCTCGCTGGGCAACGTCGTGCACGTGATCAATCTGTTCTACAAGGACGCGAACTACCGCGAGGATCTCAGCCGACGCCAGAACCGCAACGTCTACGAAGGCGGCTTCGCGCTCAAGAAGGACTTCGCCTTCACCCAGGGCAACGTCATCTCCAACGCGGGTCAAGGCGGCAAGGGCATCAACGCGTCGTTCATCGCCAACCACGAGGAGCTGCACATCACGCAGCAGCGGATCTTCGGCCCACTGTTCCAGGGCACCTACATCGTGTGGGCCGTCGGCGGTGTGATCGTCGGCAGCGTCGTGTGGCTCTGGCACACGGACACCGGCGCCTCCGGCCTCGGTAGCCTCATCGAGACCGCGGCCTACTACGACAATCCCTTCGAGTACTGGGCGTACAAGAATGACAACAACTGGCCCCCAGCCGGTGCCAACCCCACTCTCGCTTACTGAGCCGTTTCAGAGTGGCCACTGAACGGGTGTGCCCGGTGGTGTGCGCAATGCACGAGGCTCCCGTGCCGTTGAGGGAGGTGTTCGTCGTCTCAACTCATCGGCGCAGGAGCCTCGTTGGTTGCCTATCCTGGCGCACTCGATCTGCCACACGCCTTGGTCGCGTGGGTCACCATGCTTATCGTCACCCGCGAGGGTGAGCGCTGCTGCCAGCTCCCGCCGCACCAGCGTGCGCTGGTCGGCCTGGTGTACCTGCGTCGGCACGGCACCCTCGCCCAACTGGCTGCCGGCTTCGGCATTTCCGTCGGCACCGCTCACGCGTACACCACCGCAGTCATCAATCTGCTCGCCGACCGCGCGCCCGGCCTGCTGCGCGCCCTGCGCGAGGCCGACCCCGACTACGTCCTTGTTGACGGCACGCTGGCGGAGTGTGACCGGGTCGGCGACGCACGCGCCGACTAATTCCACACTGCTGGCACGGCGTGGACGTGCAGGTAGGCGCTCCTGCGTCGGAGGGTTACACCAGGACGGGAAGGGATACGAGTCCGCGGACGAGGCGGGTGTGGCGCCACTGCAGCCGGTCGGCTGGTTCGGCGAGCCGGATGTCGGGATACCGGTTCAGTATCGCTCGCAGGGCGATGTCCGCCTCGGCCTTGGCCAGGGGAGCGCCGACGCAGCGGTGGATGCCGTGGCCGAAGCTGAGGTGGGCGGTGGCGTCCCGGTCCAGGTCGAGCAGGTCCGGTGACGTGAAGCGGGCCGGATCGCGATTGGCGGCTCCGAGGGCGATCAGTACCGGGGTGCCGTCGGGGATGTCGGTACCGCCGAGTGTGATGGCTTCGGTGGTGAACCGGAAGGTGGCGGTGCTGACGGGGGAGTCGAAGCGAAGCAACTCGTCGAGTACGGCCGTGACATCGTGCGGATTCTTGCGGAGGTGATCCAGCCCGGTGGGGTGTTGGAGCAGTGCGAGGGTGGCATTGCCGAGGAAGTTGGTGGTGGTCTCGTGCCCGGCCACGAGCAGCAGTACCGCCAGGGAGACCAGTTCCTCTTCGCTGAGACGGTCGTCTCCGTCGCGCGCCGAGATGAGTCCGTCGAGGAGGCAGTTGCCGGGGTTCAGGCGCTTGGCGGCGATGAGGGTCGTCATGTAGTCGGCCAGGGAATGTGAGGCCGCGTCGATGGCGTCGGGGTTGCCTGCCGTGAACAGCTCTGCGGACCAGCGCTGGACGTCGGGTCGGTCCCCCGCGGGTACTCCGAGCAGTTCGCAGATCACGATGACCGGCAGCGGCACTGCCAGGCCGGCCACGAAGTCGAACCGTTCGCCGACGGGCCACTGATCCAGCAACTCGTCGGTGACGCGGGTGATGAACGGGCGCAGCTGTGCGACGGCTCCACTCGTGAACGCCTTGGTCACCAGTTTGCGTAGCCGTGTGTGCTGGGGTGGATCGGTGGCGAGCATGGTGTGTGCCACCGCCGGGTGCAGTCGACGCCGTGACTCCTCGCCTGCGAAGAACGCGGCTGTGTCCTTCGAGAGCCGTGCGTCGCCGAGGGCTTCCCGGGCTTCCGTGTAGCCGGTGACGAGATAGCTGGGGTGACCGCCGGATCCCGTGGGCAGGGGCTGCACGGGGCAACTGGACCGCATGGCCGCGTAGGTGGGGTAGGGGTCCTGGAGGAAGCGGGGGTCTTGGCTCAGGTCGGTCATGCTTTCAGGCTGCAGCCGGCTCCGGCTGGCCGTCATCCGCGACACGCCCAACACAGCTCCCGCAGGCGTCGGTTGGTCGGTTGCCGGCAGGAGCAGGAGCCGCTTCGTGTCCGCGCGGGGGTGCTTGCGGGAGACGGCCTTCGCCGACGGAAGGACGACTCGTCGGCGAACCGGTCGGTCTTCGAGGCGGGCGGCGCGGCCTTCGCAACCACCGCTTCGAGCGCCGTGGCGCCTGGCTCCGTTCCAGCGCCGAACGCGGCCTGGGCCCCAGATCGGGAGAGCCCTCGTGTGGGCCGGCCCTGACAGTCACGTGCGCGTCTTCGATGCCCGCTCCGGACAAGCCCTCACCTACGGTTCGCAGGAGCGGGCCGCCGTCATGGCCGAGGCCGACCTGTTCCTCACGTGCCTTGTCGCGGAACAGGAATTCTGGCCGGGCGACGACCTGCTGGCCCCAGTCTTCCGTCAGGTGTGAGCCCACCGCTTGTCGGCGTACACGTGATGATGCCCAGCCAAGCGCGCGGCGCCGGAGGACGGTCTGCATGATGTCTTCGGCCAGTCGGCATCACGCCCGTTGAATCAGGTTCTCCGTAGGACTCGACCTGCGCCGGCGGCGACGGTGGTGGCCAGCAGCCAGCCGGTGCCGATGAGGACGATCCCTGCCCACTGTGTGGCCCCGGTCGGCTCGTATGCCCGTTCCTGGCCGAGGTCGACCAGCGGCAGCAGGAGATCGAGGGTGTAGATGACCGGCTGGAAGCGGGGGTATGGGCCGCCGCCCACGGGTTCGGGGTGCCAGCTCGCGAAAAGCGCGGAGCCGGCGGCGAGCAGGCACACCAGCAGCCATACGGCCCGCAGCGGGCGGTATCCGTAGCCGACTGCTGCGTCCTGAAGGAGGCTCCACAGTTTGGCGGGGAACGCGAGGGTCGGCCGCAGGTTGCGCTGCTTGGCGACCAGGACGGTCCGGGCGTCGGCGTCACGGCCGTGGCGTCGGTAGACACCGGCCAGTTGCTCGTAGGGCTGGGGCTTGAAGCCCTCCTGGTCCCGCATCAGCCAGGGCAGGCGTTCCGTGGCGGGCAGGGTAGGACGCAGCATGTCGTACACGGTGCCGTCCAGTCTGAGGGACGTGGGCCAGTTGGCGGGGATGTCCCGGATCAGCATCACTTTGGTTCGGCTGAGGGAAACGTGTCCCTTGGGGGACTCCGCGAATTGCAGGGACAGTTGGGCCGCGGTCGTGCCTCGGCAGGCGAGGGCTTCCTCTGCTCCGGCCGCGTCCAGGATCGCCCCGTGGAAGGACACGTAACTGCGGACCGTGGCATTACTGATGCCGACCCTGCCGCGAGCGGTGAGACCGCGACCGAGGCGTGCCACCCCACCGATGTCGATCCCGTTGGCGCTCAGGGCGTCCGAGTCGCCCCCGGGTGCCGTCAGTTCGGCCCCGTCCAGCAGGAGCGAGCCGCCGATCCGGGCGTCGCACAGGTCGAGTGTGCCGTGCGCGGAGAGGCCGTCACGGCAGTCGAGGTCGCCGCCGACGTGCGCGCGGGCCGCCGTCAGTGCCGTACCCGCGGGGTGGTTCAGGCGGGCGCCTTTGAGGACGATGCTGCCGCGTATGGACGTGTCCGCGAGGGTGATCGGTCCGTCGACGACGAGTCCGCGCTCGGCCTGGATGTCGCCGCCGACCTGGGCGCAGCCGAGGTGGAGGGCGTAGTCGCCCGCGTCCAGGCCGGGGCCGGTGAGGGTGGCGTCGAGGAGTTCCAGCGACGCCCCGATCGATGCTCCGCAGAGGTTGACCGTTCCGGCGCAGGAGAAGCCGCGGCCCATGTACAGGCCGCCGCCGACGGTGAGTTCGGACATCTGGAGATTTCCCCGGGGGGTGCTGATTGTCGCTCCCCGGAGGATGAGCAGGTCCTGCACGCGGGCATTGGTCAGGTAGAAGGTGCCTGCGCAGTCCAGACCGGTCGCCGACAGGGATTCGTCCACGGCGACGGACCGGGCATCGATGGCGGCTTCCCCGGGACCGGGGCGGACCTTGGTGCCGTCGAGGAAGAGATGGGTGCCCACGGTCAGCGAGCGCAGGTCCAGGGTGCCGCTCGCCGTGCAGCGGGTGACCTTGAACTCCCGGGCGGTCCGAGCGCTGTGCGCTCGCAGCCCGGGAAGCCGGCACTCGTCGAGTTCGAGCGCCTCCACCTGTGCACCGTCCAGGCGCGGCGCCTGATCTAACCGGCAGCGCTGCAGCCGTACGGCCCCGCCTACGGCGGCCTCGGACAGGTCCAGCTCCCCGCGTATCCGCACGCCCCGCAGCCGGAGCCGGGCCAGGTGGCCCGAGCGCGGGGGCGGCGCGGTCAGCAGCAGCTGGCGTACGGCCTCTCCCCGTACCTCCGGCACACCCTCGCACCACTCGCCGCACCGATAGGCCTCCCACATCCGGCACTCGCCCTGATCCCACCCCGCCGGCGGGTCGTCATCGTCCGCCACCCAAGTCCCCCTCTGTGCAGTGACGCCGATCGAGTACCACGTTGCTGCCCACGCGGGGGAAGAAGTATCCGGGCTCCGTATACCGGGCCTGCGTCCGCGGCCCGTGCTATGGGAGTACCGGGTCGGCGTCCCACACCGACACCTCGGTCAGGTCGCCTTCGCTGCGCAGGTCGACAAGGAGCGGGCCAGGCGCGTACTTCACCGCGTTCGTCACCAGCTCGCTGACCGCCAGCAGGGTCTCGTCCATCGCCCGCTGAGATACCGGCAGACCATGCTCGGACTGCACCCGGGCCAGGAAATCGGCGGGCCAGGTGCCGGGCCTGGGCGATCTTGACGTCGTGCCCGGCCAGGGCCAGGTTGGTCTGTATGGGCCGTTCAGAAGGCAAGGAAGCCCCCTTGCCCACCGGCATCTGCTTCGTCACGATCGCCCGCGCCCCCGTTCACATCACCCACGTCTACCCCTGGTCTGCCTTGACAGGTCACTCCCGGACCAACGCCAATGTCGAGCTGACGCCGGCCGACATCCCGTAGTGGGTGGCCTGTTGTGGGGTCCTGCCGGGCCGCTCGCTGACGCGTTGAAGTGGGGTAAGAACGCCCGTGTGCGCTGGCCGGTAGGTCAGGAACGCATCGTTCGTCTGGCGGGTGTGCCCCGGCTGGACGGTCAGGGATGCCTGGTCGTGGCCTTCCTGGGCGAGGGGACGCGTCCGACCGGGTGATGCCGTGACAGCGCCTGGCTGGGGTGTGCGGCGGCGGTGAGCCTGGCGGTGTGGACGCCGAGAGACTGTCCCCCCAGGACGGGTGCAGGTCGAGCTGGTCGATGACGGCGAGGATGTCGGCGACGTACGCAGTGCGGCTCACGTCATGCGGGAAGCACTCGCTGGCGCTGTGGCCGTGCTGGTCGACGGCGACCACGCGGTAGTGAGGGTGAACGGGCTGGGCGACGGTGTCCCATTCGCCTGCGTGGCCGGCCCAGTCCGTGCAGGAGGACAGGAGGGCGCCGGACGGTCCTGGGGCGTCCCGGTTGCGGCGGGGCGGGCGCCATCGCGTTCCCCGGTGTGTTCGAGTCGGGTCGCCGGGCTGCTTCCGGCGTTGTCGGAGGAGGTGTTGGTCAGAAGCGGAACATTTCCGCGAACCGGTCGAGGAGAGCGGGGTCGCCTTCCACGCGCACGCTGCCGTCGGCGAGTACGTCGGCGGGGGTCTTGCTGCCGCTCATCAGCTCGCGGACGGGGTGGCCGGACAGCCGCTCGATGACCAGGTCGGGTGTGGGATTCGTCCCGGGGCTGACAGTGAGCGAACCGTCGGTGATCTGCAGGCAGATGGTGAACTCGCCCATGCGGGCCTCGAAGCCGACGGTGGTGCCCTGGGCCTGTTCGGGTCGGAAGGCGGTGCGGAAGGACATGGCCACCGCTTCGGCGGTGATGGCCTCGCCGGGGCGGGGCTCGGTCATCGTCCTCGCGCCCCAGCGGCCCAGCGCGACGAGCGCCGGTTCGAGATCCCGACCGTATTCGGTGAGCTCGTAGACGACCGCGCGCTCGGGGTGCGGCAGTGCGCGGCGGGTGGCCAGCCCTGCCTCTTCGAGTTGCTTCAGGCGGGTCGAGAGGATGTTGGTGGGAATGGCGGGCAGGCCCTTGCGCAGGTCCGTGAAGCGCCGCGGCCCGTTGAGCAAGTCGCGGACGATCAGCATCGACCACCGCTCGCCGACCATCTCCATCGCGCGGGCCAGGCCGCAGAACTGCTTGTACTCCCGAGTCGCCATGATGCAAATCCTATCTCAAAGTTCCATTGACAAAGTGTGCTTGCAAAAGACAAGCTCACTTCGTTTTCGGCGGCGAGTGGATTCCCCTCTGGCCGCCTGCTTCAGCCATGACCAGGAAGGACCCCTTGATGACGCAGACACTCGACGCGGCGGCCGACCGCGACATACGCCTGGCCCGGCCGGTTCCCCGGCTGCCTGCGGCCGCCGGCATCGCGGCAGGCCCGCTCTTTCTCGCGGCGGGCCTGGCCCAGGGGCTGGCTCGGGACGGCTTCGACTTCACCCGCAACGCTCTGAGCCAGCTCAGCCTCGGCACCTATGGCTGGATCCAGATCACCGTCTTCCTCCTCACCGGCCTGCTTGTCGCCTGCGGCGCGATCGCCATCCGCCAGGCCCTGCACGATGCCCCCGGCGGCACCTGGGCGCCTCGGCTGCTCGGCGCGTTCGCTGCCTCCTTCCTGCTCGCCGGGGTCTTCCGCGCCGACCCGGGAGCCGGCTTCCCCGCCGGTGCGCCCGAGGACCGGGTTACCTCGCTCAGCGCACACGGCGCGATCCACCTGCTCAGCGGCGCCGTCGGCTATCTCGCTCTGTGCGCCGCGTTCCTCGTGCTCGCCCGGCACTTCGCCGCCCACCGACAGCGTGGCTGGGCGCTCGCCGCGCGGCTCGTCCCGGTCGGAGTCATCGCCGGGTTCGCCGCCTCCGCCACCACAGTGGCGGCCTTCACCGCCGGAGCAGGACTCGGCCTGCTCGGCCTCAGCGCCGTCACCGCCCGCCTGGCCTTCCCCACGCGGCGCTAGGGACCCTGCTCCGCCGCCCGCCGCCCGCCGCCCGCCGCCCGCCGCCCGCCGGCACCACACCCAGACCACCACCGACCGACAGGAGACGTCCGCATGACCGCACCAGCCAAGGGGCCCGCCAGCTACTTCCCTGCGATCGAAAAGAAGTACGGCCGCCCGATAACGGAGTGGAAGGACCTCATCCGCACCTCACCGCTGACCAAGCACATGGAACTCGTCACCTGGCTCAAGACCGAGCACGGCCTGGGCCATGGCCACGCCAATGCACTGGTCGCGCACACGCTGGCCAACGACACCAGGTGAGTTGTCAATGCGTTGCCGGGCGTCGAACACAAGGCGTTGACCGTCCCTGCTACGCCAGGGCTGCCGGGATCGATGTCCTCCAGCGGCGCCATACGGGACGATGACATCCCCCCGCTGAAACTCGCCCTCTCCTGGACAGGGGGCGGTGAAGTCCGGGTCCGGGTGGGCGCCTGCGCTCTACGCTGGGTGGTTCAGCGCGTTGCGGGTGGTTCGGGGGCGTGATGGAGAGCGGTGCGGGGGCGTGTGACGCTGTGTCGGGTGGAGTCTGGTTCATCAGTCATGCGGGTGCGGATCGTGCGTGGGCAGAGTGGATCGCCTGGCAGCTCCTCGAGGCCGGCCATGAGGTGGAGCTGGATTGTTGGGACTGGGGTACGGGCGACAACTTCATCCTGAAGATGAACGCGGCCTTGGAACAGGGTCGGATGCTGGCCCTGTTCTCGCCTGCGTACTTCGAGCCGGAGCGGTTCACGACCCCGGAGTGGACGGCGATGCTGGCCCGGCAGCAACAGATCACCCCGGTAAGGATCGCGAAGTCGGCGACCCCGGCGATCTTGAGTACGTTCATCGTCACTGATCTGTTCGGCCTGGATGAGCAGACTGCGCGTGATGCCCTTCTGCGTGCGGTGAACGGTCCGTCCCGGCCCGGGCGGGCGCCGGGCCGGCCGCCGGGGATGCTGTCGCGGATTGGTGGTACGGGCCCGCGTCTTCCGGGTTCCTTGCCCCGGGTGCGGAACCTGCCTGCTCGGAACGCGGCGTTCACCGGCCGCGACAGCATGCTGGTGCACCTGCGGGAGGAGTTGGCGTCCGGGCAGCGAGTAGCGGTGCAAGCCCTGCATGGCCGCGGCGGGGTCGGCAAGACCCAGCTCGCCCTCGAGTACGCCTACCGCTTCGCCGGCGAGTACGAGGTCGCCTGGTGGATCGCCTCGGAAGACCCGACCCTGATCCCCGACCAACTCGCCCAGCTGGCCACCCGCGCCGCCATCGCACCCGCGGGCACACCACCGGCCGCTGCAGTCGAGCTGCTCCTGGCGGAGCTGGGAATGATGTCACGCTGGCTGCTGGTCTTCGACAACGCCGAAGCCCCCGCCGCATTGGCTCCCTATTTGCCGGGTGGGGGCGGGCATGTGCTGGTCACCTCCCGTAACCCGCACTGGCACACCCACGCTGCCCCGTTGGACGTCGACGTGTTCTCCCGTACGGAGTCCGTTGCCCTGCTGCGCGCCCACGGTGCGACCCTGGACGACACTGACGCCGACCGTCTTGCCGCAGCTCTGGATGATCTGCCGCTGGCGCTGGCCCAGGCGGCCGCGCTGCGCACGCTCCATGGCCTGTCGGCCGCCGACTTGAGAGCCGAGCTGGCCCGCAGTACAGCCGAGGTGCTGGATGAGGGACCGCCGGACGGCTACTCCGTCTCGCTGGCCGCGCAGGTGCGCCTGACCACCGCCCGCCTGGCCGCCGAGCATCCCGGCGCTGCCGCTCTGCTGACCGCCCTGGCCCTGCTGTCCCCCGAACCCTTCCCCGCCACCACGTGCGCCGGCCGTCTCCCCGACGACGCTTCCTCACCACTGCGGGCGGCCGTCGCGGGCCGCCTGGCCGTCGGCAAGGCCTTGGCTGCGATCGGACGGCACAGTCTGGCTCGGGTGCAGGACGGCACGGTACAGGTGCACCGTCTTACCCAGGCCGTGCTGCGTGATCAGCTCTCCCTCGACCAGCTACCGCAGGCGGTCGGAGATGTCGAAGCCCTCTTGGCCGCCGCCCACCCCGGCGCTGTTGGCGAGCCCTCGACGTGGCCCGGCTGGCAGGTGTTGCTGCCCCACCTCCTGGCTGTCGACCCGGCCCGGCTCACTACCAAGGCGGGACGGGATGTGGTGCGCGCGGCGTGCTGGTATCTGATGGACCGCGGCCAGGCCGGTCCCGCGCGGGACCGCCTGGAGGAGTTGTACGCGGCTTGGTCCCAGCAGCTGGGCCCGGATCACGACGGCACCCTGTGGACCGCCACCTATCTCGCCCGCGCCTACGGCGACACTCAGTACCCCGAGCGGGCCCTCACCCTGGACGAGGACACCCTCGAGCGGCGTCGCCGTCTCCTGGGTGAGGACCATCCTCACACCCTGGGCGCGGCGTCCAACCTGGCGGTCCATCTGGCAGTGTTGGATCGGGTGGGGGAGGCGGCGGCGTTGGGTGAGGAGACGCTGGCCCGGCAGCGGCGGGTGTTGGGTGAGGAGCATCCCGACACCCTGCGCACGGCGTCCAACCTGGCGATTCGGCTGGCAGCGCTGGATCGGGTGGGGGAGGCGGTGGCACTGGGTGAGGAGACGCTGGCCCGGCAGCGGCGGGTGTTGGGTGAGGAGCATCCCGACGCCCTGCGTACGGCGTCCAGCCTAGGGAGTGGGTTGGCGGAGATGGGTCGGGTAGGGGAGGCGGTGGTGCTGGGTGAGGAGACGCTGGCCCGGCGGCAGCGGGTGTTGGGTGAGGAGCATCCCGACACCCTGCTCACGGCGTCTAACCTGGCCGCCCATCTGGGGGAGGCGGGCCGGGTGGGGGAGGCGGTGGTGTTGGGTGAGGAGACGCTGGCCCGGCAGCGGCGGGTGTTGGGTGAGGAGCGTCCCAACACTCTGAGCACGGCGTCCAATCTGGCGGTCAGTCTGGCAGAGGCGGGTCGGGTGGGGGAGGCGGTGGTGCTGGGTGAGGAGACGCTCGCCCGGCGGCAGCGGGTGTTGGGTGAGGATCACCCTGACACTCTGCAGTCTGTTGAGGCGCTGGAGTGGATCAGAAGGTGGCGCGCTGAGGATTAGGAGGTTCCATCCCCAGAGAAGTGCCCCCGCCACCACTTCTACGGCAGCCTGCTTCTCCTCCCAGCCGTGCTTCTCTTCCCAGCCGTCTACCAGCGCACCCCCAACGCGATCAGCGCATCGTGTCGTTCGGCGCTGAGCTTGTCGGCGCGGCGGCGGGCGTTGGAGATGAATGACCCCAGTCCCACAAGCTCTCCGTCGACGTCTTCGCGGTGCTGGCGGGGTACCCGCAGATGCCCTTCGCGGGCGTGGAACTGGCGGGCGGCGGCCGTGTTCCGCTCGCACAGTTCACCCTGCGACCTGCGTACCGGCCGCATTTCAGGCTCCGCGGCGTCAGGATCCACTCCGTGGCTTTCCAGCAGGTACTGCTGCGCCGGGGGCAGCTTGTCATCAAGGTGGCGATTTTCCCGGTCCCCTCCAGTCCCAGAAACAGCAGATGCCTGCGTTTGTGCTCCACCCGCCCCCGGGGAGGGACTGTCCCCACAATGAGGATTTATCCTTGCTGATCCGCCCAAGCTCGCCCGCACGGGCCAAAGCACACCTGCCCCAGGCCGCCGCGACAAGTTGAAAGACCAGTACAAAGAAACAGGTCGGCCCCCTGCGGGTCTACCTGCTGCTTGGGTGCGCCTCCCTGCTCGTGGATCGATAGAGATCGCCGACGAGGCATTCGCACACATCTTCGCCCCGCCTGGCCAGCAGTTCAACTATGCCGAGGTCCGCGCGATCGCGAAATCAATCGTCGACGCACACAGGCAGGTGGGCACAGCCGCGCAGCGGCCCAACTACTCACCTTGCCCGTTCCTGGCAGCTCGAGTCGCGGTCGCCGTGCCGGTGTCACCGGAAGGCCATGAATTCGGTGCAGGTGTGGGAGCCCGGGGCCTCACCGATCGGTATCAGGCGTACGGCGGACAGCCGTATTTTGAGGGGCTGTTCGGCGGCGGATGCCAGGACGGCCGTGCCGTCGGCGTCGCCTATTTTCAGGTAGGGCTGTTCTGGGTCGAGCCTGCCGCCGTCGGCCGGCACCTTCTCGGCAGCGTCGATGGGGAGGACGCACACCCACTCCGGGGCGACTCCGAAGCCGCCCGGAGCGTCAGTCTCACTGGAGGCGGCGTTGGCGGCCTCCATGCCTGCGTTGACGGCGGGCAAGTAAGCGAACTGCCAGGCCCCGATGAGCAGGCACCACACAGAGAGCAGGGCAAAGGCGGTGTAGGCCATCCATCGTTCGCGGATCATGAGGTGCAGATGCTGGGCCAGCCCCAGCAGCGCCGGCGCCAGGAGCCAGAGACTCATCGCTCCCAACACCGCCAGAGTGGACTGGAATTGGTCCCAGGCGGGGATCTGGATATCCTCGACGTCCACGTGCAGTTCGTTGAGATAGAGGGTGGTCTGCCACAGGCCGACGGACGGCACCAGGCCGGGGATGAATGGCAGCAGAGCCGGCAGGAGCCAGGGCAGCGTGCTGCGCAACGGCGCAGTGCGGAAGAGAAGACTTAAGCCCCGCAGGATGAACAGCCCGGTCAGCAGGATGAGCAGCGCGTACCCGCCGGAGAAGACATCGGGCGCGTACGCCTCAAAGGCCCAGCCCATGTTCGCCCCGGTCAGGAAACTGCCTGCGCCGATAACGGCCAAGGTCAAGACGAGACCCGCCGGCGGCATACCAGGTCGATTGCGCCGCAGCCTGATCGCGGCGACGGTCACGGCGCCCAATGCCACCAGCAGGAAGAACCAAAACCGTGCCTGTGCCACAGACGTGTGATCGTTCTGCGTGACCGCCACGCCGACCGCAAGGAGGACGATCATGCAGTGGCTCAGGCCCGCCAGGAGATGTCTGCGCGGCCCGCCCGGGTGCCGACCAAGCCCGGACGCCTCACGCCACGACGGTCGCACCCGTGCATCCGCCGGGGTGGCGGCGGTTCCGGGCAGCGGCCAGCGGGCGAGAGCCAGCGCCTGCGCCTCGGTGTTCGCCCGTGTCTGACGACCGGTGCCGCGGGTTTCCGCCACCCGGCGGCGCAGCAGTTCGAGCCGGCCGCTCCCCACGGGGGTGGGTGGGCCGGCCGCGGGCCGGTAGACCGTCCAGTGCGGACGGAGGTCGGGCTCACCGCGTACCAAATCCACTGCCGTGACGGTCAGTTCGAGCTTGAGATGTTCCGCGAGGACCTCGAGTCGCTGACGGGCACCGCTGACCGCGCGGTAGGCGGAGCCGGGAAAGCGCACCTCCACGGTGTAACGGGCATAGCCCGCGGTCAGCGTGGAAAGGCCGGTCGGCACGTGCGACTCGACGACGAGCCACCCCTGTTCATCCACCGAGTCGGTGAAGAGCTTTTGATCCGTCACGGTACCCTGCACCGTGACGGAAGCGACGGCACGCTGGTCCCAGCGAACTGCAGCCATGGGCATCCTTGTTGCGAGAGGAAAGGGCGCACCCCACCGGCAGCTGGCCTGCAGATGGACCTCGTCTGCCCTGGGCCCGCTGATGTTCACACAGCAGGTCCGGATCTGGTCGGTGTGGGGCGTATCGGGGAGCGAGAGTTGTAGGGTGCTGGTGCCGGCAGGGTGGCTGGCGAAGATCAGCAAGGTGATGGCTGCGGTGCCGAGCAGGAGTGCCGGGGGCGTTGTCAGGTGGCCGGGTCTGAACTGCCGCACGATGGTGTCTGCTTCGCGGCAGGCACAGCCTGCTGGGTCATGAAATGTGCGTTTTGCATGTGGTAGTAGGCGTTGTCCGTGTCGGCGTCTCCGTCGTCCACCTTCATCAGGTCGCTTTCACTGCGCACCCAGGAGTCTCCTTTCGAGTCCGTGAACGAGGTCAGAGGATGGCGAAACAGGAGATCCTCACGCGACAGTTTGTGCTTCTTGAGGACGCTGTTCCAGTGGCCCTTCAGGTCGAGGAAGTCCACATCGACGACGAGCTCAGTGCACGGTCCCACTGATTCGAAGGCAACCCCTCCGCTCCCCAAGACGAGACGACCGCCCTGGCTGGTATGGCTGTCCTCAACGGAAAAGACAGCGAGCACCTGGGAAACAGGATCGGGCGACCGGTTTGCCACATGGATTCGCGGCGCGCCGTCTGGTCCTTGATCCAGCCAGGCCGCCGTGCGCGTGGCCTGACTGCGCGCTTGTTCTTCGGCTGCCTCCTTGGACTGGTCAAGTTGATCTGCGGCGACCTGGGCCTGCACGAAGGTTGCCCACCCGGTGAAGGCAAGGGTTGCGATGCCGATGACCACTCCTACAATCGTCGCGACGCGGTTCCAGTCGCGGGAGTGGGCCGGTGTGTCAGAGGGGTTTGCTGGCCGTGGCTGTGGTTCCCTCACGTGAGCTTGACCTCGCTGCGGCCTTGGCCGTGCCGGGCGGATCCTCGTTCGCCGCTGCCCTGGCGTGATCATGTGTGTCTACTCCTGCTGGGCGTCCGCCTCACCGCGCGAGGCTGGATTCCGATTTCTTGAACGCATGAGCCGTTCGGCCATGGGCCGCGGTCTGCTCCTATACCTGCAGGGCGTCCCGCCCGCGCCCCTCACTCACCCGTTAAGCCAGTCCGGACGCGTAACTCCTAAGACCCACAGGCTCTTTGGCCCGCCCTGACGTGTCACGGCAGGAAGAACAGGAGAATGGCGGTGTATGTGCTGGTGGTCAGGGTCGAGGCGTAGGCCTCCCAGGCGCGTGTGCCGTGGGACGACCCGGCGTCGGGATGCCGTGTGCGCAGCGCGCTGGCGACCGAGGCCACGACAGTGAGAGCCAGACCTTGTTGAGAATTACCGTATTGGCCGCCGCCGTCCCTGCTGAGCGATGAAGCCCGCTGGCCCGGCGCACGGTACCTGCGAGCACGGGAAGAACACCGAATTCCGCTACGCGTAATGCAGTGCCCTCACGCTGCGAAGTGATCCATTCCGCGGATCTCCAGGCTCCATGGTGAGGTGAGTTCGCTGGGTGGGTGGCCCAACTGTCGCCGAGAGCCAAGGCGGTGAAAAAGACTCCGAGAGATCCGGCTATTCCGGTGATGAGCTGCAAGAGAAGCCGGGCGTGAGGCAGGGCGAGCGAGGCAAGGATTTCGAACGCGGCGACCACATCGACAAGGGCAATCACGACCGAGACTGCAGCGAACATGATCGCTGGCGTGAGGTTAGGCGTGAGGGATTGCTCCGCGCCGATTGCCGCCAGAGCAATGACTCCGATGATGTTGCCGATCACTGTGACGACGAGGAGTCCTGCCGAGAAGGCGAGGGCCTGACCGCCACTTGGATCATCCGGAGGAATCGTGAACACGATGATGACTGCGGGCACGGCCAACGCCCCGAGGGTTCCTACGATGGGAGCGTAGCCGACTGCACCGCGCCGGGCGTCATATTGACCCTCCGCGGACTCCACAGACGTGGAGGGCGTACTGCCCAGAGGTAGAGCAACAGCCGTTCGTCGAGCCGTATTTCTGCTCGCAGTGAGGGCGATCAAACCGGTTGCGGCGATTGGGGCGAGGATTTGTTTCCCGTATCTCACGCGCCCCCCTGACGATGGTCCGACGAGGCTACTAAACTACCCGCAGGCCAGCCCGGAAGATGCCGAACTGTGATGCGCTGATCGCCCGCCACGACCCAGGCGCAGGCGGGTCGAACTGCGTGAATCACGAGCGCAGCGGGCGCGAAACGGGCCGTCGGGGCTGGGCGGACTCGGACGGAGTGGGTGGTGTCTGGGCGGGAGTGGAACTCATGTGTCGCTCCAAGGGTGTTGGTGTGTCGGATGCTCGCTCCACGGATCCGTTTCTCCCAGGTGCAGTCCGCGTGGCCGCCGGCGAGGTCTGCGACGACGCGGCTGGTCTTGGCGAAGCGGAGGGGGCGCCCTGGCGGACGGCGAGGTGGCCCAGGGCCTGAGCGATGATGTGTCTTTCCAGCCACGGTCACTCGTGAGGCCGGATCGTCGTGGCATGAGCCACGGACATCCACGGAGTGCCCAGCGGTTCCAGTGTCAGTGCAATGCTGTGAGCTGCCGATCGGTGATGAGGCAGCAGGCAAGTCTGGGCAACGCTTCGTGGATGTCGGCTCGCCGTTCCCAGCGGATGCGTAGGCGGCGGAAGCCGTGCAGCCAGGCAAAACTCCTCTCCACGACCCAGCGGTAGGTGCCCAAGCTGTTGGGCAGTGGCCTGGAGGGGGGGCGGGGATCTGTGCGGCCTGCCAGGAGGGTGTTGCAGGCGAGGGCGCATCGCCGTTTTTCCAGTGGAGGGCTGAGGTGTGGTCCTTGCTGAACAGGGCTTTGTCCAGGGCGCCTTGGATGTTGTTGCGGGCCAGGTCGGTGGTGGTGGCTGGGAGCAGGGCGAGGGCTGCGGAGGCGAGCAGGAGGATGCGTACGCTGTCGCCGGGCACGGGTCCGACGCCGGGGAGAAGGGGGATGAGGAGCCCGGCCGCGACGAGTACGGCCGGGCCGGTGAGCCTGTTGGCGGCACGAGCCTGCATCGGCCGCTGTTCCTCCAAGCGGCGGTTTTCCAAGGGGCGCACCGATTCCACGCTTCCGACGCGAAGTGCGGACGGAGGGAAGAGACTCCGGTCGCACCCAGCCCTGTTCAGCTATGGACCCGTCCTGGCAAGGTTCCTTGGCATGTCCTGGAGGGTGTTGAGCAGCAGGAAGGCAGTCGCCCGCTACGCGAGGGCGAACGCAGCCGTCGAGGCCTTGGAGGCCGACCTCCGAAGGCTGGGACTACCGCCGGCGCCGCTGCGCGTCAGGGCGGCCTTGCGCAGTGGCGTCTGGCTCCAGGAGCGCGTGGTGGAGAGCCAACCTGCCGTCTTCACAGTCTGCACTCTTTTTGGTTTCTTTATCTGCGTTTGTACTCAATCACCCGAATCGCCGGCCGGGCATGGTGGGCAGCTGCGGCAACCTGAAGAGATTTGGGGTCTTCTCACCGGCTCTTGGTCGATGCCCTCCGTCAACACGATCAACATCGCCGCGACGTTGCTGCTTGCCACCGTGCTGGTGGCCTTGCTCCGCTCGGCGGGTGCCCCACCCTCAACTCGGACGAAGTGGATCGACGGCGCCGCGCGCCAATTGTTCCCCGTTGTGGTCATCAAACGGGCGGTATACCGCTGCACCGATACTTACAGTCGCGGCGCACGCCGTGCCGACTCCGCCCGGGCGCTGGCAGGAGCTGTCAGGGTCACCTCCCGCACGGTGAACCGCATGCATCGCACCTCGCAGCGACTGCCCGTTCGCTCCCATCGCCGCCGACAGCTCAAGCACCATGCCGGTCTCGTCGTGGCAGCATTGCGCCAGGCCGAGGCGCGGATCGACGTCGAGGGCGCGGCAGCGATCCCCGAACTCGCACGCCTCCTGATGAAGATCGCCGACCGGTACGTCCAAGGTCACCTCGGGGCACTCCTTGACGACGAGGAGCTGACGGGGCTGGAGGCCGTACGCGACTGGGAGGCACTTCGGATCGCTGCTTTCGTGGTGATCACCGTCGGGTCAGCAGCGACGGTCAGCCAGATCGGCTTATCCGAATCGACGAGGGACTACGCCATCGGTGCGTGCGGGATTCTGGCCTCTGTGCTGTTCTTCGGCCCACGGGCCCGGCGGGGACTGGACCTGCTCAGCCAGATCCGGGGCGGGCAGGGCTGAGGTCAGCGTCAGGTGACGGTACGACGGGCGACATCGGGCGACCGCTGCGCATGGCACGGCTCGGGTCATGGATCGCGAGGTTCTGCTTGGGATGATCGGGCCGGACTCAGACTGACCCGGCGAGCAGGCGGCACGAGTGCTGACCAGCTTGTGGTGGTCTGTTGCGGTGGCGGACCGGAGCTCCGGAACGCGGTCCATCGTCGGACAGGCCAGAAAGCGGTCCGGTACCCACGGAAGGTACCGAGTTGCCGACTGCGCTGATCAACTCTGGGGCCTGTCCGGGTGGGGGCTGTTGACACTGCGTCCTATTTCACGTTGCCCGCGAAGATCGTCTTCGGCAGCTCCGTCGACGGCGTCAACTCCACCTGTAGATAGTTCTCATCCTTCGGCATCTCACACGCCACCGTCGCCTTCGCCGTCCGCCCCGGCCGCAGCCGGATTGAGGGTAGTCCGTGCAGCTGGTCGTCGAAGATCTGCTTGGACTCCTGGCTTTCTTCGCCGGAGTAGCACATGAGGTAGCCGGTCCCGGCGTCCAGGGCCGACTCGGACTCGTTTTCGATCTTCACGGTGAACGACACGTACGGCGTGTCCGCCGGCGCGGCGTTCGCCGACGACGTGCCGCGTTGATAGTCGGACAGCGTCACCTCCACGCCGCTCTCGTATACCGCCCTGTCCTGCAGCCCCCTGACCTTCGGTTCGGTATTCGCCGGCGTCGGCTCCTGTGCTTTCCTGGTGATGAGCGTGTCGTCCGACGGCGCGGAACGCGACGAAGGGCTGCTCGGGCTCCCACTGTCATCGCGGGTCTGCACCACGATGATCGCGGTGGCGACGATCGCGGCGATGACCGCTGCAGCCGACCCGATGATGATTAGTAGGGCTTCGTTAGGTCTGTGCGTTTGCGCTGATCAAGAGCATGTTGGGTGTGTGGACGCACATGAAGTGAACCGGTTACGCATCGGGCTGGTGCTGTTCGTGGAGGATGTGTTCGCCTCGGTGCCGCGCAAGGATCAGCGGGCCAGGGGTGAGTGTTATCTGCGGGGGCTGATGCTGGATGGTCGGCGCAAGTCGATCCAGCCGATGGCCGAGCGGCTGCCGGACGGGAACATGCAGGCCCTGCAGCAGTTCGTGAACCAGTCGCCGTGGGATTGGCTGCCGGTGCGGCGGCGGATCGCCGAGCGGCTGGTGAAGGTGATCCAGCCCGAGGTGTGGGTCATCGACGATGTGTCGTTACCCAAGTGCGGGCGGGCCTCGGTAGGGGTGGCCCGGCAGTACTGCGGGGCGCTGGGCAAGCGGGCCAACGTCAGGTCGCCGTCAGCGTGCACGCCGCCACCGACATGGCCTCCTGCCCGCTGGAGTGGGAGCTGTTCCTGCCCGAGGAATGGGCCCATGACCTGCCGCGGCGCACGGCTGCGGGGGTGCCCGAGGAGGTGGGGCATGTGACCAAGCCCCGCCTGGCGTTGGGGCTTTTGGAGCGGCTGGCCGGCTGGGTGGGGTCGGTGCCGGTGCTGGTGGCCGATGCCGGTTACGGCCGCAGTGTCTGCTTCCGCCTGGCCCTGGAGGAACGCGGCTGGTCCTACGTCATGGCGGTCGACCCGAAGGAGGTCGCCCGCCCGGCCGGTGTTGTCCCGCATTGGCCGCCCTACCAGGGGCTGGGACCGCCCACGCTGCCGCGCTATCGCGAGCCGGCCCGGCCTCTGCACCAACTGATCGATCCGGACCTGCGCTTCGAAACCGTCACCTGGCGCCAGGGCAGCAAGGGATCGATGACCTCGCGTTTTGCGGCGTTTGAGGTGCGGCCCTCAGGCAAGGAAGCCACCCGCGCCGCCCAGGAAGGTGCCGGCGGGCGCAGCCGGTGGGACGGCGTGCTGCCGTTGCGGACCCTGCTTATCGAACAGCCCGAGACGGCGCCGGAGCCCACCGGTTACTGGATGACCAACCTGCCCGCCACCACCCCGATCGCCGACCTGGTGCGCCTTGCGAGGATGCGCTGACGCATCGAGCACGACTACCGCGAACTCAAGCACGGCCTGGGCCTGGACCACTTCGAAGGCGGCACCTGGCGCGGCTGGCACCACCACGTCACCCTCGTCACCGCCGCACAAGCCTTCCTCACCCTGCGGCGTTACAACCCAAAAGCCCCCACGCCAGCCTGAGCCTCTACCAAGTCCTCGACGCGTTACAGGACCTCCTGCTCTGCTGGAACGGCACCTGCACCACCTGCGGCCGCCCCCTCACCAGAACGAGAACCTAACGAAGCACTACTAGGGAGGGGGCGCCAGATGCGACAAGCGAATGTCTGGCATGGCTGCCATCCGGAAACCGCATGAGGCCAGTCCCGCCGCGCCCCGGAACCCGCGCAGGTTACGCGCCTCAGAGGGGGTGACGGCGGCGGGCGGGGTGAGGGAGGCTCTGCCTCGCGGCTCCCGACCGGGCCGCTCTATTGCACGCCGTGCACCGCTGCCTACGTGTCCTTGCATCCCGCCGCGGCCATCTCGGCCGTGGACTCTGGCTTGCGGCTGTAGTCGGTCGTCCCGCTGCGACGCACTCCATGACCGGCAACTCCCTCGCCTTCACCTGACCGTCACCGATCCCCAGGGGGCGCCGATCTGACGGTCGGCGCCCCCTCACTCATGCTCGTACTCCCCACCCTCCCCACATCATCCAAGACCGGTTCAAATGTGGAAGAAGATCGACTCTGGCCGATTTCACGAATCCTCATCAAGTTGGCGTCACGCTCGGGATCCGGGGGCTTCTTCCGCGCCTTGGTGCGCTGGAAGGTGACACCCCGGCGGGCCTGCAGATTACGTAATGCCTTGTGGCCGAGACGGTGCGAGCGGTTTGATCTGCGATTTCATGCCGGGCTAGGGTGCTGCGCCACAGCAAGCTACCGCGCGGCGAACCACTTTTAGGCTGGCCGAGCTGGCGAGGCAGGGACATGGGCACCCTCGTCACGTCCTTGCACATGTCTGAGCTGAACTTCGAGATACCGGCCAAACCCAGGAGACGAGAGGGCTGTTGATGAGGCGTTGGGCGCGGGGCACGAGCTGGAACAAGAACGGCAAGCAGGCCGCCGCGCTCCTAGCGCTCGTGGGATTCCTTGCCCTCTCCCTGTGGCTCGGTGATGAGGTGTGGACGCTGGCCGAGTACTGGCCAGGGTCCGGCATCGGATTCGGCGTCACCATCGGCGTGCTGCTCCCGCTCACGTTCACCGCGGCCAGGCGCTCTTTCGGGCGGGCTTCCTCGGACGGGAGTACGTATCAGCCCCGGGCAGCCGCTGCTGGCATCGCGTATGGGACAGTCGCCCTGGTGTGCGCGCTGGCCGCAGCACGCGCGATCCCTGGAAAGGGCTCCCCGCCCTCGTGTCGCAGTGAATGGCAGCCATGCTGGGTGGATCACCTGTATCCGGGGGCCTTTCTTGCGACACTGGGCAGCTTTGCCGCGACGGCGGCACTCATCCATTGGCTGCCAAGCCGGATTCCTCATCTGCGCGCCCGATACCGCCGGTAGCCGCCGAATACGGCGGACCGAGAAGAAAGGACATCGGCAACCCTCACCGCGCGTCTGTCCCGTGGTCTGAAGCGCCCTGCAACCGGCGCGAGGCCGAGCGCCGGTGCACATGCGCCGAGCTTTCGGTCCTGCTCACGCGGTGGCGAGAAGACCAGTTGCACCTACGACTCCCAGGATCGCCTCACCTACGCTCTGGAAGCCGACTCGGCCGGCACCCGCACGGCGTCCTGGCTGTACTGCTTCGACAAGGCCGGCAACCTCACCTCCCAGGGCGGCACCGCCTCCACCTGCCCGGGCAGCACGGTCTTCACCTACAACGACGCCAGCCAGCTCACCGGGCAGAGCGGCTCCCTCACGCCGTGGTCCTACGACAAGCTCGGCAACGAGAAAGCCGGCGGACGCATCGCCGCGTCCGCGCGCACGAACGAGACCTGGACGGACTACAGCCAGCTCTCCGCCATCACCATCGGCGGCACGGCCTACGACCTGGTCCACGCCAGCACCGACAACTCCGAACGCACCAAGCTCGGTTCGACCTGGTTCCACCGCGCGTGCAGATGCCGGAGCCGGACAGCGCGGTCGCGGATCTGAGCGGCGCACTTCGGTTCTGGCATCGCGACGTCCGCGGCATCATCGAGCTGATCCAGTCGCGAGGCCTGGCCTTCCACGGGCTGCGCAGTTCGGCGGGTGCCGGCCCGAACCGGATGCTCGCCGCCATGGCCTGCGCCCTCACCCCGCCCGGGCAGCGCACCATCGTCGAAAACTCGCCCGAGGCGGTCGACGCACTGCGGCCCCGCGCCGTACGCGAGCTGCCCGACATCGGCACCCGCACCGCCACCCTGCTCGCCGAATACGGCCTGCACACCATCGGGGACATCGCCGACGTCCCCCACCTCACCCTGCAGCGCCTGCTCGGTGCCCGGCCCGGCCGCACCCTCCACGACCGCGCTCACGGCTGCGACACCCAGACCGTCGACCCCACCCCCACCCCGGCCAGCATCGGCGCCGACCACCGTTTCCCGCGCGACGAACTCGATCCCGCCGCCCACGGCGCGCCCTGCTCGCCCTCGCCGACGACCTCGGTGCCCGCCTGCGTACAAGCGACCAGATCGCCCAAGGGGTGAACTGCACCGTCCACTACGCAGACCAGAGCGCCACCCGCCGCAGCCGCTCCCTGCCCGAAGCGACCTTCCCCACCGTGCTCCTGGCACGCGCCGCATACGCGGTGTACGAATCCCTCGGACTGCAGCGCGCCCGGGTCCGCAGCATCGCCCTGCGCGCCGACGCCCCACAGCCCGCCGCCAACGCCACCCGACAGCTCACCCTCGACAACACGGACGACAAGCCCCTCGCGCTCGAAGCCGTCGCCGACCGCGCCCGCGCCCGCTTCTGCCACGGCGTGCTCTACCGGGCCTCACTCGCGGGCGCCGCGCGCACACCGCAGGAAGGGTTGCAGCCACGAGGCGGCAAGCGACATTCCACGTTTCACCGAATTTGATCACTGAGCTCTTTCAGTGTGGCCACTGATCGGGTGACGGGCTCGATGCCCGCAACGCACGAGGCTCCCGTGCCGTTGGGGGAGGTGTTCGAAGTCTCAACCCATAGGCACAGGAGCCTCGTTGGTTCCGTATTCTGCCGCACTCGACCTGCCTCACGCCCTGGTCGAGTGGGTCACCATGCTCATCGTCACCCGCGAGGGTGACCGCCGCTGCAAACTTCCACCGCACCAGCGTGCCCTGGTCGGCCTGGTGTACCTGCGCCAGCACGACACCCTCGCCCAACTCGCCGCCGGGTTCGGCATCTCCGTCGGCACTGCCCACGCCTACACGACAGCCGTCGTCGACCTGCTCGCCGACCGCGCCCCCGGCCTGCTGCGCGCCCTGCGCGAGGCGGATCCGGACTTCGTCCTGCTCGACGGCACTCTCGCGGAGTGCGACCGGGTCGGCGACAGCCGGGCCGACTTCTCCCACAAACATCGCCGACACGGAGTAAACGTGCAGCTAGTGACCGACCCGGTCGGGAGACTGCTGTGGATCTCGCCTGCTCTGCCCGGCCGCGCGCACGATCTCACCGCGGCCCGCACCCACCGGATCATCCGGATCTGCGAACGCCAGGGCGTTCCCATCCTCGCCGACCGCGCCTACATGGGAGCCGGCCCCTGGGTGACGACACCCCTCAGACGCCCGCCGGGCCGTGACCTCACGCCGACCCAGCAAACCGTCAACCGCGCGCTGTCGGCGGCACGCGCACCGGTCGAGCGCGGCGTCGCCCGCTTGAAGTCCTGGCGCATCTTCCGCAGGTCCCGGTGCAGCCCGAATCGAATGTCGTCAATCGCCGCGGCCGTGCTCACTCTGGAGCGGCAGCGCTGAAAGACCTCACTGACTTCCAAAAATGGTGGTGTGACGGACCTTTCGCAGTCACGGAGGCCGCGCCACCGTGTGGTGCACCAACACCTCTGGACAAGCTTCGGTGATCAGATCATCATTGTCTTATGTTCCAGCGGGGGGAAGCAGAGCAGAATCAAGCTGTAGCGCGACGAATGAAACAGTTCTTCGATGGCCTCAGTGAGGAGACGCGAGCGCGCCCGGGCCGCGTCGCAACGGAGTACGGAAAATTCTTCCTCTTCCGATCAATTAACGGACGCTTCACTCTGAGGGACCAGAAGAGGCACTCAAAGTCTCGATTCTACGTTGGCCTATCCACCAGAAATGAAAATTTCGCCGACCTCACCAAGCGTGTGACACTAATCTCGGACACGCTCCTCCTATCTCATGACTGGAGAGGGCACTGGCATGAGTTGCGTGGTGGGCGCGAACTAGACGGCAGGACGTTTGTCTCCCCTAATGGCAGACCGTACTCCGCGGCAGATATTGCCCGATACGACATCACACGCTACGGAATGCACTGTCCGAGTCTGAAAAGCCTTGGGGGCTGGCTACTCGAAGCTGAACCTTTGCTGCGCGCAGGTCTCGCCTGGTACCTCCCTAGCTACTCAACTACCACTCAGACCGTAAGACATGGAAAGCCTCAGCCAGTTCAGCGCCCAAAAAACATGAAGGCCATCGACTATCTCATCCGTGATGGCCGAGCAATCGCGACCTCTCACGCACACCCAGACAAAAATCGATTCGTTCGCCCGGTGCTGGAAGTCGATCTACCCTTCATCGCGAACGTCTCCCTTCGAGATTTCAGCAAAATTACGATTGACGAATTCGACTCATACAGGCGTTTCAGGGTATTCCTTCGCAGAAAATTACTGACTCTCGACGACGCCGTAAACGCGGAGCAGTCAGACTTCGCCCTCCTGGAAGCAGGGCAGGAGATCGAGTACGAGGTGCTGAAGATTAAGGACCAAATGGATGCGGCTCGACATTCCAGAGCTTTTGCGGCTACAGGCGCCTCCCTCGGTACGGTATGCGCAGTACTCGTAGCTGTTTGGGCTCCGGCGCTGGAACAATACCTCACCGTTCTCGGCGCGAGTGGCGGAATTTGGGGGGCTATCAGCTCCATCGCCGCTGATAGTAAAACTCGCGAACTAAAACAGAATGACTGGCACTACGTGTGGGCACTGCAAAATTCGTCGCGTCATCACTGAACCCGGTTCTCAAGGCGAACGATGCGCGTGTTTGGTTCCTGCAGTTTCTGGCCGCCCACCAGGTTACTGCCGGCGCCCCCGGCGGCGTGCCCGAGACCGCTGCGAGCGTCCGGCCGCTCCGGTGCGGCGACCGTGCTCCAGAAGTCGTGCGTGACGATCGCGGTAGCCAGCTTGCGCTAACGCCCCGCAGTTCGGCGACCTGCTGCTGCCCGGAAACCGTCCAGCCGGGGGAGTCCGGACGGCCAGGCGCCGTGGCGAGCCAATAAGGGCCGATGATCTCGGCCTTGCCCTCCACCGTGGCCCAAGACCAGCCGGCGCGCGCGGTCGCCGCGAGCCGCGGGCGGGCCCTGAGGCTGTGGAGTTTGGCCTTGCCGGCGGTCACGAAGGCGACGACGCTCCCGTCGCCGAGCGGGTGGGGCATGACGGCGAGGTTGACCACTGACGCGTGCACGGCACCGTCCGCGCGCAGGGTCGAGACCACTCCGAGGCCTTCCGAGGAGCCGGCCAAAGTCTGAGAGTCGTGAAGCGTAGTCGTATGCAGCTGCAGTCCTGTGGTCTGCCCGCCGCCTGCTCACGTTATCGGTTCGAAAAACATACGGACTACACTGGCAGCAGCCCGGGAAGAAGGAGGCGGCGGTGACGGCAAGCGAGTTCGACATCTTCGCGAGTGACGGGACGCGCGTCTGCTCGATCGCCGATGCCCTCGAACTCGTCGGTGACCGATGGTCACTGCTGGTGATCCGGGAGCTCGGCTTCGACGTGCGCCGCTTCGACCAGATCCAGTCCCGCACCGGGGCCCCGCGCCAGATGCTCGCCGCTCGCCTGCGCAAGCTCGAGGACGTCGGCATCATCGAGCGCAGCAAATACCAGGACCGGCCGGTGCGCTACGAGTACCTGCTCACCGCTGCCGGCCGCGAGCTCATCCCGATCCTGTCCATGCTGCGGCAGTGGGGAGAGCGCAACGCGCCGCCCCGTATCGCCGGCGACGGCCTGCCGGCCACTGCGGCCACGCCCGTCGAAGCCGGCTGACCCCTCCCATCTGGCACGCAGGCGCGCCGCCACCACCGAAGTCGTCGGGCCCCCGCCCGGGGGCCCGACGTCGAGCCGGTCCTCAGGCGGGGAGGAAGGGCTCGTCGTAGCGCGCGGCGTCCCTGGCACCGAGGACGTGCTGGGCGACGGGCCCGATGGGAACGCGCAGCGGGACGGTGTCCGCCTCAACGAGGTCCGCGAGAGCGGATGCCACCTGTTCGGGAGTGCTCATCATCTCCGGCGGAATGCCACCCTCCAGCAAGGCCGCGTAGGGGTCGTCGTCCAGGGCGTACGTGGTCATGTTGTCCAGTGCGCCGGAACTGATGGGTCCGGGCTCGGCGAGCGTGACGTCGATGCCCAGCTTGGACAGCTCGATGGCGAGGCTCTCGCCGAATGCTTCCAGCGCCCACTTACTGGCCGCGTACGCGGAGTTGCCCGGCAAGGCGATACGTCCGCCCATGCTGGAGACGAACAGCAGGCGGCCGTTGCCACGCCGGCGCATCTGAGGCAGCAGTGCCTGCACGACGCGGATCGCACCAACGGTGTTCTGGGCGTACAGCCGCTCGATCTCATCGAGCGGGCTCGCCTCGACGGCGGCACGGAAGATCACAGCCGCATTCGAGATCAATGTGTCGACCTCGCCAGCCTGCTCGACAACGGCATCCACGCTGGCCTGGTCGGTGACGTCCAGGCGCAGACGCTCCGCGACACCGAGGCCGTCCAGGGTGCGCGGGTCGCGGGCGGTGGCCACGACGCGGTGGCCACGCCTGGCCAGCTCGGCAGCAGTGGCCCGGCCGACACCCTTCGAGGCGCCGGTGATCAGGATCGAAGTCATGACGTGCTCCTTGTTCGCACTGCGGGACATGCCCTCGGGCCGCCCACATCATGGCGAGTTCGATTTTCGAACTCTATAGTGAGTTCCGTTTTCGAACTCTCCTGTGGAACGGTACCCCAGTGAGTCAGAAAAGTGAACTGACTCGTGGACTGCTGCATGCCGCACCCGCACGGGGCAGCTCAAAGGACCTCCACGACCTGGTCGGCACCCCCTTCGCACCTGCCGGACCCGCTAGGGCGCCTACAACATCACCCGCCACGGTGCCGGGACAAAACGCGCCCCGATCAACGACGAGGATCTGCGCGAGCTCCCGTTGCCGACCGCGAAAGCCATCGAGATCCCCGGCGCCGAGCAGAGCGAGACCCTCGCTTGCTGCGGCAGGCCGCCCGGGGTTCCGTAGCAGGGGATCGCGTCATCAGCTCGAGACGCGTTGTTGAGCCCGGGCTGTGCCTGCGTAGTCCGGGCTCTGCTTCTGGTGCTGCCGGACGCAGTCCGGCCCGTCGACCTGTTCGAACTCCGGGCGCACAGTGCCCCCGGCACCCGCCTCGTGGTCGCCCACCCTGAGCACCTGCGTCGCCTGGACGTCCTGGAGCAGTTACGGCACGCCCGCCCGGACGTCACCGTCCACGACACTGCAGGCCACAATGCATGCCGTACCTGAACTCCTCCCCGTCCCGCCTGTTCGCCCGTCCTGACTCCGGCAGTGACAAGAGCCAGCGACGGCGTCGGTTCTCTGCGCACAGCCCAGGTTGTGGTGTCACACTGGCTGTGTGCCCGTCAGGCTCCCCCGTCTTGGCGGGCACAGCCGCACCCTGGCCCGATGTGCGGGCCGTGCTCAGTCGCGTCGGGCAGCTCAGGCGGGGCGGTGTGGGGAGGCAGAACACGCATCGGTTGGTGGCGTCGGTGCGGCCCATGCAACGTTGGCAGGTGCCGCGTTCGAGAACCGGGCCGCGGCCGTCGGCGCAGCCAGGGCAGGTCATCACCGGTTGCTGGAAGTCGAAGCTGTTCACCCAGCCGCTGTCTTCGGCGACTTTGCGCGCCATCTGGGAGACCTCGTTTGCGGAGCGCTGTTCGCCGTCGTCGCCGGTCTGCACCGCCAGGTAGACGGCGGGGCACCTGAATCGACCGCATAGCGTGAACACTGGCAGGAGGAGGCGTCCGGGTCAGGGATGAGACCGGCCCGGCAGCCCGGGTAAGCCTCCGGACCCGCCGCGCCGGGGCTCGCAGGTCGGCGCGGTCAGGCACGGGATGCTATTACGGGGAGGGTTCTACCTCACGTCGACATAGTCGCCGGTGGCGTTGATAGCGGGGGTGGTCGTGGTGCTGGGGAATGCGTACCGGTAGTAGCCGTCGGCGGTGGCCTCGACTGTGGGCTTCAGCTCGCCGGTGCTGGTGGTCGTGACGGTCTTGAGGGTGGTGTAGGT
Organism: Streptomyces sp. NPDC057280; assembly: GCF_042668605.1. NCBI lineage: Bacteria > Bacillati > Actinomycetota > Actinomycetes > Kitasatosporales > Streptomycetaceae > Streptomyces > Streptomyces sp. NPDC057280. The sequence continues at coordinate 66,634 of NZ_JBHUYR010000012.1, read as the reverse complement.
GCTGCTGCTCTTGGGCCGGTACTGAAGTCTCACGCTCTGGCCGCTGTAGCCGGCGGCGTACTTGTGGGTGTTCCAGTTGGCACGGGAGAGCTTGCCGGTGACGGTGAGGGTCTTGCCCTTCGTGACGGGTTCGGGGGCCGCGATCGCGGTCAGCTTCGACTTGCGCTGGACCCTCACGGTCGCGTAGGAGTCGACGGCGGTCTGGTCGCGGTCCTTGGAGAAAGCGCTGGCGTAGATGTGCCAGGCTCCGGCCTTCGCATTGGACACGACGTTGGTCATGTCGCGGGTGTCAGCCGTGTAGGTGTTCACGGCGCCGGGACAGGCGCGGACGGCGGTGAACCGGCCTCAGTGGTGAGGGGCCGGTGACCGCGGTGACGCTGTCGACCTTGCTCAGCCGCCGGGGACCGTCGCGTCCGGTGTAGGTCCCGTTTTCTGCCACTGCTTTACGCCACCATCGACTGGTGGCTAGCCTGATGTCATGACGGTAGACATGACGCTCCGCATTCCCGACGAAGTCGCCCCTTCGATCCGGGCCGGTGCCGAGGCGGCCGGCATGAGCCTGAACGCGTACGTGGTGCGTGCCGCCCGCCGTCAGGCCACTCTCGACGCTGCGCACCAGCTCGCGGCGCTCGGTCTGGGCGATGATCTGGCGGGCGAAGGCGACGCCCTGCGGTGAGGCGCGGTGAGATCTGGACGCTGCCCGACGGCCGGGACGTTCTGATCGTTTCTTTGACCGGCTTGGAGGAGGCATACGGTGCGGTCCTCGCGATCGTCCTGCACCCCTCGGGCCGCTACCCTGACACCGCCATGTCCGTTGTGGTGGGAGATCCGGTCCCGGCGACCGCGGTCGCGGTCAACCTCCAGCAGCTGCGTACCACGCGCTTCGGCGGGGCGAGCTGCCGCGGCACGGTCCCTGCCGAGACCATGGCCCGCGTGGACCAGGCGCTGCGCGCCGTCCTCGATTTGTAGCCGCCGGTTTTGAGCGGCGGTGCCCACGTCCTGTGCCCGAGGTGATGACGCCTGGCTGCTGGCCGGATGTTCTGCGGCCGCCCTGGTGACGGCGCACACGGTGCCTGCCGAGTGGGACAGGGCCACAGCACCAGTTGAGCATGCCGGGTCGACGATTGCGTCGACCAGTACATGGCTGCTAGAGCTCGCGTTGGTTGTGGCGCTGGGCCTGATGGGCCGCTGGCAGCCGCCGGGGGGTACGGCGGATGCCGTGGTTTATCACTCACGGGCATTTGGCTTCGAACGCGTCTTCTGGCTCCAGGGGAACGGCTTGGGTTCTAGAGGTGGTTGCAACACCTGACCCTCGGGGTTGTTGCGATGACCAGGCCGCGTCGGAAGCCGAAGAAGCCCGGACCTGCGCCGTTGGCAGACAAGCGTCATCAATACCTTCGTCTCATGGCGCAGGGGATGAGCAACTCGGCCGCGTGCCGAGAGGTGGGAATCAACCGCAAGACCGGGAACCGCTGGAGGTACAGAAGGAAGATCGTCGACAGGGCCGGCAACGTGCGCGTCTACCTGCCGATCACCGAGGTCCGGGAGTCCGACACGGTCTCCGAGCGGTTCTTGTCGGAGGACGAGCGGATCGTCATCGCCGACCTGTTGCGGGCCAAGAAATCCTTGCGCTCCATCGCCCGGGAACTTGGCCGGAACCCGGCCACGATCAGCCGCGAGGTGCGCCGCAACCGTGACCGCGTACCGGCAAGTACGCCCTCTTCCAGGCCCAGCGCCGGGCACCCGTACGCCGCGCCTGCCCCAAGGAAGGGAAGATACGGCGCGACCCGGAACTGAAGGAGTTCATCCAGCAGTGCCTGGACCGCCGTTGCAGCCCTGAGCAGATCTGCCAGGCCCTGCGCACTGCCCTCCCGGACGAACCCGACCGCCACCTCGCGCCCGAGGCCATCTACCAGGCCATCTACCTGCCGCACCGCGGCGGCCTGGAGCGCACAGCCGGCACCCTGCGCACCGGCCGACCCGCGCCACTCGGTTTATCGACCCGGGAACGCTGGTCAGCCACCGTCCGGCGGAAGTTGACGACCGCGCCGTCGCCGGGCACTGGGAAGGCGACCTCATCGTCGGCACCGCCAACCGCTCCGCGATCGGAACCCTGGTCGACCGCACCACCCGCTACGTCAAGCTCTTCCACCTCCCCGACAGTCACTCCTCCGAGAACGTCCGCGACGCGCTCCTGCACGCCTTCGCCGACCTGGCCGCCGGACTCGCCCACGCACTGACCTGGGACCAAGGCAGCGAGATGAGCCGTCACGACGAGTTCACCCGCGCCACCGGCATCCCCGTCTACTTCTGCGAACCCGCCAGCCCATGGCAGCGCGGCTCGAACGAGAACACCAACGGCCTGCTGCGCCAGTACTTCCCGAAGAGCACCGACCTGTCCGTCTTCAGCGCCGAGGACCTCGCCTTCGTCGCGCCGAACTCAACAGCCGCCCCCGCAGGACCCTCGGCTGGCAGACCCCCGCCGACCTCTTCGCTCAGCTCGTCGCAGCACTGGAATGATCACCGTGTTGCGATGATCGCTGGAATCCGCCTCGGTCCGCCGGGGCCATAAGACTCGTTCGAAGCCAGTGACGGTGTTCACCGCCCCCAGCCTGAACGGCCCGTGGACCGTCCCGGACGATCCACGGTGACGGGCTGGCCTTCGAGCCGGCCCGGCATCGGTGCCCGGTCAAGGTGCCAGCGGTGTCGCGCACGCGTTCGCGCGGATCGCCGGCCGATGGGCATCCGGCGGCAGGGAAGGGACTGTGCTCTGTGGCGGCGCGGGACGGGTCGGCCGGGCGGCGTGTTCCGCGGCGTAGCAGCGGACCAGGTGGTGCACGACGTACCCCTGTGGCCCGTCCTCGGACAGCAGATGCTCCCGGACGAGGACGCCCAGCACCCGTTCCGCCTCCGCCGGTGTGCAGCGGGCGTGCGCGGCGAAGTGTTCCGCGCGGAACGAGGGGGAGGGGACGGAGCCCAGACTCGGGAGGAGCCGCTGCGCCTCGGTGGGCAGGGACGTGAAGGACGAGTCGAGCAGGGCCCGTACCGAGATGGTGTCGGAGGAGTCGGTGCGCAGTACGTTCAGCGGTGAACACGCGTCGAGTTGCCGGGCCGTGGTGGCCAGGGGGGCTTCTGGGCGCAGTTGGAGTCGGGCGGCGAGTACCTGAAGGGCGAACGGCAGTCCTGCGCAGGCCTCGGTCAGCCGGGCGGCGGCCTCCGGTTCGGCTTGGGTCCGGGACGGGCCGAGGAGCAGCCGCAGCAGTTCGGTGGACTCCGGTGTGGTGAGGGCGGGCACCGTCAGGCGTTGGGCGTGGTGGTGGACCACGAGGCGGTCCAGGCGTCTGCGGCTGGTGATCAAGGTGGCGCACCCCTGTCCGCCGGGCAGCAGGGGTTCCACCTGCTCGGCGTCGGCGGCGTCATCGAGCAGCAGGAGCAGGCGCCGCTGGGCGACGACCGACCGCCACAGCGCGGACAGTTCGTCCCAGTCGCCCGGGTGCGGGGTGACCGAGATGCCGAGCTGGCGCAGACAGCGGGCGAGCGCGGTCGCGGGGTCGAGCGGCGGCTGGGGGCCGCTGCCGTGCAGGTCGACGTACAACTCGCCGTCCGGGAACTGCGCTCGGGTACGGTGCGACCAGTGCAGGGCGAGCGTGGACTTGCCGACGCCCGCCAGCCCTTCCAGGACCAGCGTTCGTCTCTGGCTGGATCTGCTCGTCAATAATTCATCAAGCAGGCGCAGTTCTGTGGAACGGCCGGTGAACGTGGGGCAGGCCGGGGGCAGTTGGGCCGGGCGAGCGGCCGCCGGGATCCCTGGGCCGGCTTCGGTGAGCGGGGCGGAAGGTTCCGCGGCGGTGCCCGCCATGGCGGTCGCCCGGAGCAGTTCCTGGTACAGATCCTGCGTGGCGGGACTGGGGTCGAGGCCGAGTTCGTCGGCGAGGAGCCGGCGGGTGTGGTGGTAGCGGGCGACGGCCTCGGCGCCGCGGCCGCATCGGTGCAGGGCCGTCATCAGATGGCGCAGGGAGGCCTCGTCGTAGGGGCGTTCGGTGGCGATGGCTTCCAGTTCCGGCAGGAGCGTGAGATGCCGTCCGGCCCGTAGCTCGGACGCGTGGCACTCCGTCAGGGCGGAGGTCCGCTCGTTGGTGAGGGCCTCGCGCACCGTCTCCACCCAGGGGCCCGTGAGTCCGAGCAGGGGCTCGCCCTGCCACAGACCCAGCGCGGCGCGGTAGTGCTCGGCGGCGAGCGCCGGTTCGGACGCGGCGACCGCGCGGGCGGAGGCGACGAGTCCGCGGAAGTGGTGCAGGTCGACATGGGAGGGGCAGACCTGGGCCATGTAGCCGCCCGCGGAGTGGACGATGGCGGGTACTTCGGGCTCCGCCGGGAGGCGGGGCAGTAATCGGCGGATCCGTGCCACGTAGCTGTAGAGGACCGCGCGGCCGGTGGCCGGTGGCGCGTCGTGCCAGACCCGGTCGAGAAGCGCGTCGACCGGGATGACGCGGTTGGCGTCTATCAGGAGGGCGGCCAGCACGCACTGCTGTTTCGCGGGGCCGAGTCTGATGTGACGGACCCCCTGGCGTGCGGTTATGGCGCCTAGCAGGCGAAAGCTGAAGTCAATGGACACAGCCGTTCCTTCGTCTGTCGTGGGGGGACTGGATCACCGCGCTCATGAGAACACGTGGCCGAGTGTCTCGGTAGGAGGCCTTCGCCCCCGCAGGGTGTGAAGCGCATGTGATCAGCCATTGCAGATTTCTGTCAGGTTCGTTCCAGACCGGTCGGACATGATGTGGCGCACCCACTGGAAACCAGTGCGGGCCGACCCGGGCCACCGCCCGAAGGGATGGGGGATACCTATGGGAACCGATGCGAACGAAGCCGGCGACGCACTGGCCGGTCTCACCGCGGCCGAGCGCATCATCGTCGAGGGAGTCGCCGACTACTACTGGCGCAACGACGGCATGCCGCACGAACGGGGCCACGTCATCGGCTGGCTCATGATCAGTGACCCGGTGGAGCAGACCACCGCGGAACTCATCGACCGGCTCGGCACCACGCGCGCGGCCATCGACCGCGTCGCCGACCAGCTCGTCCCGGCCCGAGTGGTCCTGCGCAGGGACATCCCGGGCACCGACGAGTACGCCCTGCACATGAACGACGAGTCCTGGCCCAACGCTGTTCTCGACGTCTTCGCCAACATCCCCGAGTTCGACCGCATCCTGCGCGACGCGCAGGAGACGCTCAAGGACGAGGACCCCGAGCGCCGGCAGCGGCTCGACCGCACCCAGCATCTCTTCGGCTTCATCGCCCGGGAGATCCCCAACGTGGTGACGACCTACGCGGAGCGCGAGAAGACCGCCACTCTGGGCGGGTGATCGCGGGCAGTGACGCCCGCGGTCGGCTGATCCACCAGCCGGTCTCACCCGAACCGGACATCGTCCTGCGCCTCGCCCGGCCCGAACCGGGCGAGGGGGACGGCATCCGCCAGGACCGCCTGCGGGTGCTCGCCCCCGAGGAGCGACAGCGCGCCGAAGGCTTCCTGCGGTCCGCCGACCGGGACGAGTACATCCGCGCCCACTGGCTGCTGCGGCACGCGCTGTCCGAGGGAACGTCCGTGCCCCTCGAGGACTGGGACTTCACCCGGGACCGGTACGGCAAGCCTCGCATCGCCGAACGCCTCGGCGACAGCCGGGAGTTCAGCCTCTCGCACTCGGCGGGTGTCGCCCTCGTCGCGATCTCCGCGGGCAGGCCGGTCGGAGTGGATGTCGAACGGCTCGCGGACGACGATCCCTCCCCGCTGCGCAGCTGCCTGACGCCCGCCGAGCAGACAACGCTGTCAGCTCTGCCGGGCCCGGACCGCCATCCCGCCTTCGTCCAGCTGTGGACGCTGAAGGAAGCCCTCGCCAAGGCCATGGGTCTCGGACTGCGTCTGCCGTTCGGGGACGTGGACTTCACCTGGCGGGACGGGCGTCCCGTGCTGCGCCCGACGGCCTCCGTCCCTGAGCCCGAACTGTGGACCTGCCACCGCCTTGACGCCCCCGTGGGGCTGCGCGCCGCGCTCTGCGTACGCGGGCCGCGTCCCCGTGGCCGCACCTATCCGAGGAGTTCGCGCGAGATGACCACCCTGGACGGGTTCGCACCCGCCGGCGTACGGCAGGCCGACGGCGAGGCGCTCGGCAGCGCCGCGTTCCGCCGTCGTCACGGTGTACGCCTCGCCTACGTCAGCGGCTCGATGTACAAGGGGATCGCCTCCGCCGCGCTGGTCGCGAGAATGGGCCGGTCGGGGCTGCTGGGCTACTTCGGCACCGGCGGGCTGCGCCCCGAACAGATCGACGAGGCCATCGCCCTCATCCGTGCCGAGGTCGGTGCGGACGGGCCGTTCGGCATGAACCTGCTGGCCCATCCGGACCATCCGCGCCGGGAGGAGCAGACGGTCGACCTCTTCCTCGCCCGCGGCGTCCGGCGCGTGGAGGCCGCCGCTTTCCTCCAGCCCAGTGCGGCCCTGGTCCGCTACCGGCTCTCGGGCGTGCGTCGGCGCGACGACGGCTCCGTGGCCGTGCCGAACAGCGTGCTCGGCAAGGTCTCGCGGCCGGAGTCCGCCCGGGCCTTCCTCGCACCCGCCCCGGCCCACCTGGTGGCGGCCCTCCTGGACAGCGGCGCGCTGCGTGCGGAGGAGGCCGCGCTGGCACCGTACCTGCCGATGGCGGACGATCTGTGCGTCGAGGCGGATTCCGGCGGGCACACCGACCAGCGGCAGTTGATCACCGTGCTCCCGGAGATCGTCCGGCTGCGCGACACGGCCGCGGGCGTCGGGCATTCCGTGTGCGTCGGCGCGGCGGGCGGCCTCGGCACCCCCGAGGCGATCGCGGCGGCCTTTCTGCTGGGCGCCGACTTCGTGCTGACCGGCAGCATCAACCAGTGCACGCCCGAGGCCGGCACCGCCGACGACGTCAAGGACCTGCTCCAGTCGGCCGGCGTCCAGGACACCATGATGGTTCCGGCGGGCGACATGCTGGAGATCGGCGCCCGCGCCCAGGTGCTCGGCAAGGGGCTCTTCTTCCCCGCCCGCGCCAACAAGCTCTACGACCTCTACCGGCGCTACGACTCCCTCGACGCCATCGACGCGCCCACCCGCCGCCAGCTGCAAGAACGTATCTTCAGGCGGCGCTTCGAGGAGATCTGGCAGGAGACCGCCGCCTACTACGCCACGCGCGACCCGGCCGAACTCGCACGCGCGGACGCGGACCCCAAGCACCGTATGGCGCTCGTCTTCAAGTGGTACTTCGTGCAGTCCACCCGGCTCGCCATGTCCGGCAGCAGCGACCGGCGGGTCGACTACCAGGTGGCCTGCGGCCCGGCGATGGGCGCCCTCAACGGCTATCTCGCCGGCACCGAGCTGGAGGACTGGCGCGCCCGCCATCCCGACACCCTCGCCGACCTGCTGATGACCGAGGCCGCCCGAGTGCTGCGGACCCGGCTGGCCGCTCTGGTCCGCACCTGAGCGACCCGGCCGTCCCGCCGCCCGTCCGGCCCCGCGCGCCCCGCCCGCGCCTACCTCTTCTCGGAGGGACCCGTCATGACCCTTGTCCACCTCTTCCCCGGCCAAGGCGCCCACCGGCAGGGCATGGGACGCGAGCTCTTCCCTCGCTACCCCCACCTGGTACGGCGCGCGGACGCGCTGCTCGGCTACTCGATCGAGGAACTCTGCCTGGACGCACCGGCGGACAAACTGGCCGACACCCGCTACACCCAGTGCTCGCTCTACGTCGTCGGCGCGCTGGGCTACCTGGATCTCGTGCGGGAGAGCGGCGAGGTGCCCGATGTCGTGGCCGGGCACAGCCTGGGCGAGTTCGTCGCCCTGTTCGCGGCCGGCGCCTACGACTTCCTGACCGGCCTGGAGGTGGTGCGGCACCGTGCCGAGGCCATGGCCAAGGCCGGTCCTGGCGCGATGGCGGCCGTGATCGGGCTGTCCGAGGAGCAGGTGCGCGACGTGCTCGCCGCGCACCCGGAGGTCGACATCGCCAATCTCAACGCCCCCGCCCAGATCGTCGTCTCCGGCGCCGAGGACGCGGTCCGGGACGCGAGCCGCACGCTCGGCACCCACGCCGAAGCCGTGATCCCGCTCCGGGTCAGCGGGGCGTTCCACTCCCGCCACATGGCAGCGGCCGCCGAGGAGTTCGGCCGGGTCCTGGACCGCCACCGCCTCGCCCCGCTGCGCATTCCGGTCGTCGCCAACACCACGGCCCGGCCGCACACCGACGACCGACTGGCCGGCGAGTTGAAGCGGCAGCTCACCTCGCCGGTGCGGTGGACCGACTCGGTGCGCTACCTGCTGGAGCTGCCGGCCCCGCACCTGCGCGAGGTCGGCCCCGGCCAGGTGCTCACCGGGCTGATCGAGAAGATCCGTGACACGGCGCCGGTCGGCGCGGAGAGGTGACCGAGGTGTCTTCGAGCGAGTTCCGCATCACCGCAGAGGACATCCGGCGCTTCGCCGCCGCGAGCGGTGACGCCAACCCCCTGCACACGGACGCCGATTACGCCGCCCGCACCTCCTTCGGCCGCCCCATCGCGCACGGCGCGCTGGTGACCCTGTACGCCCTCGCGGCCCTGCCCGCCCGGCGCACGCCCCGCCGCCTGACCGGGATCGCCGCCCGGTTCCACGCGCCCGCCTATCCGGGCCAGCCCTACCGCCGCGCCGTCGAACGCACCGAGGACGGCTATCGCGTACGGGTCATGGACGGCACCAGACTGCTGCTCGACCTCACCGTCACCGCCGCGGCCGGCCGCACCTCGGCCGACGCCCCGGCGGACATCCCCGGTCCCCGGCGCACGACCGCCGCGACCATGACCGCCGACCGGGCACGGCCGGGGCGCCGCCACCGGGCCGGCTGCCCGGTTGCCGCCGACCAGTGGCGCGAACTGCTGACGGACATCGGCGCCCACGCCGCCGGAATCTCCGTCCGCCAGGCCCTTCCGCTGGGGTGGGCCAGCTATCTGGCGGGCATGGAACTGCCCGGCCGGGACGCGCTGGTGTCCGGCCTGACCGTCCACTACGACGGCGCGGACAGCAACAGCAACAGCAACAGCGACAGCGACAGCGGGGACAGCAGGGCGGCCGGCGGCGAGTGGGAGGTGGCCTCGGCCGACTCCCGCTACGGACTGATCGACCTCGCCGGCACACTGCCCGGACTCGGCCGTGTCGAAGTGCGCGCCCTGGCCCGGCGTGCGGCCCCGCCGTCCGACGTGGGCCGGCTGCGCGAACTGCTCCCGGCCGGCGAACCCGGAGCCGGCCGCACGGCGCTGGTGGTCGGCGGCAGCAGGGGGCTCGGCGCGAGCCTCAGCCAGGCCCTCGCGCTGGCCGGATACACCGTCTACGTCGGACACCGGCGCAGCGCCGACGACGCCGGACGGGTCCGTGCCGACCTCGGCGACCAGGCCGGCCGCGTGCACCTGCTGCCCGGCGACGCCGCCGATCCCGCCTGGGCCGAGGCCGCCCGCGACCGCATCCTCGGCGCACACGGGCACCTGGACGTACTGATCCTCAACGCCTTTCCACCGGTCACCGCGCTCGCCCTGGAACCGCAGACCGACGAGCGCGCCGCCGACTACCTGCGCGACGCCCTGCGACTGGTCAGGGTCCCGCTCGCCGCGCTGCTGCCCCCGCTCGCCGCGGCGGCCGGACAGTTGGTCGCCGTCTCCACCGCCTGGGTCGACTCACCGCCACCCGGCTGGTCGCACTACGTCAGCGCCAAGCTGGCCTTGGAGGGCCTGGTACGGGCCGCCGCCGCGGAACACCCCGAGCTGGCCTGCACCGTGCTGCGGCCGGGACGGATGCCCACCGCGTTCTCCGACTCCGTCCTCGACGCCGAGCCCGCCCTGGCAACCGAACAGGTCGCGGCGACGGTGGTCGCCCGGCTCGGCACCGCGTCCGAGCGCGGGCAGGTTGCCGTCGTCGACCGCTTCGACACCCCCGGTGCCCAGGAGGCACCCCAGCAGAACACCGGGTGCCTGGTGGTGGCCGCCACCTTCACGACCGACCCGCTGCACGAAGGCCTGCGCTCCTGGACCTCCCGCCTGGACCTCGGTCTGGAGCCCGTGTTCGCCGACTACGGCCAGGTCTTCCAGCAACTCCTTGACCCGACCAGCGACATGGGCCGCAACCGGACCGGCTGCAACCTGATCCTGCTTCGCATGGAGGACTGGCTCGGCGACGACCCCGCGCGGACCGTCGACGAGTTCACCGGCGCCGCGGCCGGATTGTGCGCGCGGTCCGCCGTACCGCTGCTGGTCCTGCTGTGCCCCGATGCCCCGCGGTCGGACGCCGCGGCGACGGCGCCGCTGCGCGCTCGGCTCGCCGAGGGCCTCGCGGCGGTCGCGGGAGCGCATCTGCTCGACGCCGACGAGTGGCGCGGCGGCGGCCCCGCCCTCGCCGCGACGCACGACGCCGGACGGCTGCGCATGGCGCACATCCCCTACACCGCCGCCGGATACGCCGCCCTCGCCACCGCCGCCGCCCGGGTCACCCGGGCCGCGCTCGTCCCCGCCGCCAAGGTCCTGGTGCTGGACTGCGACAACACCCTGTGGAGCGGTGTGCTGGCCGAGGACGGCCCGCACGGCGTCACGGTCGAGCCCGGACACCGCCGACTGCACGAGTGGGCCCTGGAGTTGCGGTCCCGCGGAGTCCTGCTCTGCCTGGCCAGCAAGAACGAGGCGCGGGACGTCGCCGAGGTGCTGCGGCTGCGCGAGGACATGCCGCTGGGCGAGGAACACCTGACGGCGCGCCGCGTCGACTGGGAACCCAAGCCCGCCAACCTCATGAGCCTCGCCCGCGAACTCGACCTCGGTCTCGAATCGTTCGTGATGATCGACGACAACCCCGTCGAGATCGCCGCCCTGCGCGCCGCCTGCCCGCAGCTGCTCGCCCTCACCTGCCCGGCCGACCCCGCCGACCTGCCCGCGTTCCTGGACCGCGTCTGGGCCTTCGACCGGCTCCAGGTCACCGACGAGGACCGCCGCCGCGCCTCGTTCTACGAGACGGCCGGCCGACGCCGAGAGCTACGCGCGTCCTCCGCCACGCTCTCCGACTTCATCCGCGACCTGGACCTGCGCATCGAGGTCCGCGAGGCGGCGGGCGACGCCCTCACGCGGGTCGCCCAACTCACTCAGCGCACCAACCAGTTCAACATCGCGCCGTTACGGCGGCAGGTGTCCGAGCTGCGCGCCCTGCTCGCGGACGACCCGTCGCTGCGCTGCCGCACCGTCCGGGTCGCCGACCGGTTCGGCGACTACGGCGTCGTCGGCGCGGCCCTGCTGCGCACGGAGGGGGAGGTGGCCGTCCTGGAGACGTTCCTGATGAGCTGCCGTGTGCTCGGCAAGGGGGTCGAGCACGCCTTCCTGGCCCGGCTGGCCGAGGAGGTCCGCGACAGCTGCGCGCTCCTGCGCATCGTGCACCGGCCGACCGAGCGCAACGCGCCCGCACGGCGGTTCCTGGACTCGGTGGCCGGCGACCCGGTGCGCGAGGAGGCCGACGGGTCGGTGGTGTACGAGCTGCCCGTGGAGGCGGCCGCCGCCGTGACGTTCAGGCCCGAGACGTTCCCGGAGGAGCCGCAGGAGGAGCAACAGGCCGCCCCCGTACGGCCCTCGGCGCATCCCGGGCACACCGCACTCGTGGAGATCGCCGAGCGGGTCGCGGCCGCGGACCCACCGGTCGCCGCAACCGACGCACCCGCCCCGTCCGGTACCGAGCCGACCGGCGCGGGCGGACAGGGCACGGCGCTCGCACGGATCGTGGAGGTGCTCTCCCGCACCCTCGGTGTGCCGGCCGCGACCCTGGACGCCGACACCACGGTGGAGCGACTACGGCCCTCCTCCCTGGCCGTCGTGGACGCCACCGTCGCGCTGGAGCGGTGGTACGGCGAACTGCCGGCCACGCTGCTGTACGAGCACCGCACGCTCGGCGCCCTGGCCGACACCCTGGCCGCCCGGGAACACCCCGCCACCCCGAACGCCCGGCCCACTCCCGTCCCCGGCACGGACGCCCCGCGGACCACGCCCGTCGCGGCGCGCGCGACGCCACCGCGCGACGCCCAGGACGCCGTCGCCGTCATCGGCCTGGCGGGACGCTATCCCGGCGCCCGTGACATCGACGAGCTGTGGGACAACCTGCTCGCCGGACGGGACTGCGTCGGTGAGGTGCCGGCCGAGCGCTGGGACCACGACGCCCTGCACGACCCGGACGGCGGCCCCGGCCGCACCTACTCGCGGTGGGCGGCCCTCATCGACGGCGTCGACGAGTTCGACTCCCTCTTCTTCGGCATCGCTCCCGCCGAGGCCGAACTGATGGACCCCCGCCAGCGGTTGTTCCTGGAAACCGCCCACCAGGCACTCCAGCACGCGGGCTACACACCCGCCGGCATCGGCCGCGACACAGGGGTGTACGTGGGCGCGATGGCCAACGACTACGGCCTGTTCAGCTCCGTGGGCGCGCTCACCGGGGACAGTCCCTATCCGTGGGCCGAGGGTTACCAGATCGCCAACCGGGTCAGCTACCTCTTCGACTTCACCGGCCCGAGCCTCACCGTGGACACCGCCTGCTCCGCCTCCGGCACCGCCTTGGAACTGGCCTGCGGCGCGGTACGGCGCGGTGAGGTCGGCGCGGCCGTGGCCGGTGGCGTCAACCTGGTGCTGCACCCGGCGCGGCACGTGCAGTACGCGCAGATGGGCATGCTCTCCCGAAGCGGCCGCTGCCAGGCCTTCGGCGCGGGGGCTGACGGTTTCGTGCTCGGCGAGGGCGTCGGCGCCGTGGTGCTCAAGCGGCTCGACCGGGCGCTGGCCGCCGGTGATCACGTGCACGGCGTGATCCGCGCCGCCGTCGCGGGCTCCGACGGGCGGACCAACGGATTCACCGTGCCCAGCCCCACGGCCCAGGCCGAGTTGGTGCGCCGTGCGCACCGCGCCGCGGGTGTCGAGCCCGGTTCCATCGGCTACGTCGAGGCCCACGGCTCCGGTACCGCGCTCGGCGATCCCATCGAAGTACGCGCCCTGACCGAGGCGTTCGGCGCGCAGACGGAGCCCGATGCCCCGTGCGGCATCGGAAGCATCAAGAGCAACATCGGCCATCTGGAGTCCGCCGCGGCGGTGGCAGGCCTCACCAAGGTGCTGCTCCAGTTGCGTCACCGCACGCTGGCACCGACGCTGCACGCGGACCCGGTCAACCCACGCCTCGACCTCGCCCGCACCCCCTTCCTCATCCAGCGCACTGCTGAGCCGTGGCAGGCCCGCGGCGGTCCGCTCCGGGCCGGACTCAGCTCGTTCGGCGCCGGCGGCGTCAACGTCCACCTGGTGGTGGAGGAGGCCCCGACGCCGCCTGCCGACAGCGCGGATCACCCCGCCGGGCCCTGTCTCGTCGTACTCTCCGGCCAGGACGAGGCGGACGTACGGGACTACGCGGGCCGGCTGCGCGCCGCTCTCCTGGACGCCCCGGACCACCGTCTCGCCGACATCGCCTTCACCCTCCAGGTCGGCCGGCCGGGACGGGACGTACGGATCGCCTTCCCCGCCGCGGACCGCCCCCGCTTGCACGCCGCGCTCGAACGCATCGCCGCCGGGCACCCCGAGGACGTGCCCGGCCTGGTGAGCGGGCGGCTCGGCGGACAGCCGGGGCTCGGCGACCTGTTCGGCGCGGGCCCGCAGGGCACGGCCTTCCTGCGGGAACGGATGCGCGCCGGGGACCTGACCCAGGCCGCCCGGCTGTGGGTGCACGGCGCGGAGCTGCCCTGGGCCGACCTCGCGGAGCCCGGAAGCCGCCGCATACCGCTTCCCCCGACGCGCTTCGCACCCGTACGGCACTGGCTGCCTGACCGCCTCACGGCATCGCTGCTGCCGGGCGGGGTGAGCGCGAGCGACGAGGGGCGGCCCGCGGCGGTGCCGTCGCCCGGCGGCGAGGCGGCCGGGCCGGTCGTGGCGGGGACGGACACCGGGCCCGGGTACGAGACGGTGCTCTACCGCTCGGCGTGGGTTCTCGCCGGTGCCGCGCCCGTCCTGGCCGTCGACGTCGGGCTGCTGGTGGTGACGGTCGGCGCCGAGGTGCCGGGTTCCGCTCCCGATGCGCTGCCGGCCGGCGTGCGGGTGCTGCGCGCGACGGACGCGGACGCGGTGACGGGGCTCCTGGACTCCGGTGCGGACCGGATCGTCGTACTGGATGTGCGTCAGTTCGGCGGTCCGCCGCTGTCGCTGGAGGCGGCGGCCGAGCTGCCGCTCGCCCTCGCCCGCTGGTCGGCGCGGACCGGGCGCCCGGTCGACTGCGCCGTGGTGTGCCGACCGGGTGAGCCGGCCGCGGTCGCGCTGGACGCGCTGGGCCGGTCCCTGGCCCTGGAAGGGGTGCGATTGCGGCTGGGCCGGATCGAGGTCGCCCAGTCCGGACTCCCTCCGCTGTCCGGTCTGTTGGCCGAGGCGCTGGGCACGGACCGCGAGGTCCGGGTGGACGGGCGACGACGCTGGACACCGCGGCCCGAGCCGGTGCGGACGGTGACCGCGCAGCCGTCGCGCCAGGACACCGGGGGCAGGGGCGCCGTCGTGATCACGGGCGGGTCCGGCGGGCTGGGACGGATCGTCGCCCGGCATCTGGCCGAGCGGCACCGCGTCGACGCCCTCGTCCTCCTCGGCCGCTCGCCGGCTTCCGCCGACACCGAGCGGCTCCTCGCCGACCTCGCACGGCACGGGACGCGCGCCGAGTACGCGCGGGCCGACATCACCGACGAGGAGTCCCTGCGCGCCGCCCTCGACCGCGCCCGCGAACTGGGCGCTGGGCTGCGGGGAATCGTCCACGCGGCGGGAGTGCTGGAGGACGCCCCCCTGGCCGGCAAGACCGCCCCGTCCCTGCGCCGGGTCCTGGCGCCGAAGACGGACGGCACCCTGCTCCTGGACCGCCTCACCAGCGCCGACGACCTGGACTTCCTGCTGCTGACCTCGTCCTTCGTCGGCTGGACGGGCAACGCCGGCCAGTGCGACTACGCGGCGGCCAACCGCTTCCTCGACGCCTTCGCCGCACAGCGCGAGCAGCTGCGCCGACGCGGCCTGCGGCACGGGCGCACCGTCTCCGCGGCCTGGCCCCTGTGGCGGGACGGAGGCATGCGCATGCCGCAGGACGTCATCGAACTCACCGCGGCCACCACAGGACTTCGGCCCATCGCCACCGAACAGGCGCTGCGCGTCCTGGACGAGCTGCTCACGGTCGAGTCCGGCGCGTATCTGGTCGGCCACGGCGACCAGGCCCGGATCAGCGCCGCGCTCGGCGGCGCCGGCATGGACACGCGGGCGGCGGGGGACCGGGCGACCCGTGAAGCGGTCCACGAGCAGGTCGCCGCCGAGGTGCGCGCCCTGCTCAAGCTGCCCGCCCAAGCGCTGCGCGCCGACGACCGGTTCGGGGACGTCGGCATGGACTCGGTGCAGACGGTCCGGCTGGTCAACCGGCTCAACGAGGTGTACGGGCTCGCCCTGACACCGGTGGCGGTCTACGAACACCCCACGGTCGGGGAGTTGAGCCGCTACCTGACGCAGGCTCACGGGGTCGCCGCCGAGCCGGTGTCCCCACCGCAGGCGCCTGATGCCCCCGACGGCACGCCGGAACCGCCCGCCGCCACCGGTGCGGAGCCCATCGCCGTCATCGGCATGGCCGGGCGCTTCCCCGGAGCGGACGACGTGGACGCGTTCTGGGCGAACCTCCTCGCCGGACGGGACTGCGTCAGCGACGGCGCCGCGGACACGCCCGGTGAGCGGGTCGGCGGCTCGGTGCGGGCCTGGGCGGACGGGACCGGCCCACAGGGCGGGTTCCTCGCCGACGTGGACGCCTTCGACGCGGAGTTCTTCGGCATCTCGCCGCGCGAGGCCGCGCTGATGGACCCCCAGCAGCGGCTGTTCCTCCAGGCGAGCTGGCATGCCATCGAGGACTCCGGACGCGATCCGCGCACGCTGGCCGGCTCCCGTACGGGGGTCTACGCCGGGGCGACCCTCAGCGACTACACCGAACTGCTCGCCCGCAGCGGCGACAGCGCGCACCCCCATCTCGCCACCGGCAACGTGCACAGCGTCATCGCCAACCGCGTCTCCCACCACCTCGACCTGCGCGGCCCGAGCGAAGCGGTCGACACCGCGTGCTCCAGCTCGCTGGTGGCCCTGCGGCACGCCGTCGCCGCGCTCCGCTCGGGCGACTGCGACCTGGCCCTGGCCGGGGGCGTCAACGTGTTGCTCTCGCCCACGTACTTCGCGTCGCTGGCGGGCGCCGGGATGCTCTCCGCGACCGGACACTGCCACACCTTCGACCGGGCCGCCGACGGCTATGTCCGCGGCGAGGGCGTGGCGGTGGTGCTGCTCAAACCGCTGGCCCGGGCGCTCGCCGACGGTGACCCCGTGCACGCCGTACTGCGTGGAATCGCCGTCGGCCACGGCGGCCGGGCGCACTCCCTGACCGCGCCCCGCCCGTCCGCCCAGGCCGAGGTGGTCACCGCCGCGCTCCGGGACGCCGGGGTGCCCGGGCATGCGCTCGGTTACGTCGAGACGCACGGCACCGGCACCGAGCTGGGCGACCCGATCGAGATCGAGGGGCTGCGGATGGCCCTCCGCGGTACCGGCTCCGAGCCCGCCGACTGCGTGCTGGGCGCGGTCAAGGCCTCGATCGGCCACCTGGAGTCGGCCTCCGGCATGGCCGGGCTGATCGCCGTGGTGCAGGCCCTGCGCCATCGCACACTGCCCGGCACACCCCTCCTGAAGGAGGTCAACCCGCACATCGACCTGTCGGACGGCACCCTGCGGCTCGCCACCGCCCCGGAAACCTGGGAGCGGCGCGCACCGCGGCAGCCCCGGCGGGCGGGCGTCAGCTCGTTCGGCTTCGGCGGCACCAACGCCCACGCCGTCCTGGAGGAGGCGCCGGAGGGCGTTTCGGCCACGCCGTCCACCGACCACGGCCCGCAGATCGTCACGCTGTCGGCCACCGACGACGAACGGCTGCGCGCCTACGCCGCGCGCCTTTACGACTTCCTCGCCGACAACGGCACCCCGCTGGCCGACCTCGCCCACACCTCCCGCACCGGGCGCACCGAACTGCCGGAGCGGCTGGCGCTGGTCTGCCACGACACCGCCGAACTGCGTGCCCTCCTGGCCGACTTCCTCGCGGGGCGCGAGACGGCCGCGCAGCCCGCACTCCCGGGCCCCCTGGCCGAGGCGGTGCGCGAGTGGACGGCGGGCGGCAGCGTCGACTGGTCCCTGCTGTTCCCGCGGGGCGGGCGGCGCGTCCGGTTCCCGCTGTACCCCTTCACCACCAGCCGGCGGTACGGCCCGCCAGGTGCCGCGGGCACCGTCGGCGAGGACAGCGACGTCCACCTGCCGGAGGCGCGCGACCCCCGGCCCGCCCCGACGCTGGTCCGGTACGAGCCCGCCCTGTTGAGCCGTTCCTGGCAGCCCGTGCAGCCCGTGCCCGCCACCCCCACCGGATCGCGTCCCGTGTGCGTCCTCCTGCTCGGCCGCGACACCACGCTGCCGGTGACCGCCGCCCTGCCCGGCACCGACACGGTCGAGTGGATCGTCGTACGGGAGCGATCCGCGCTGCCCCGGCTCGGCCGGGACGAACACGAACTCGAACCGGACGACGGCCCGGGGGGCCGGGCTCTGGGCCGGCGGCTGCGCTCGCTGCATCCCCGCCTCGACGCGGTGGCGGACCTGACCGACCTGGCCGAAGGGCGGGCGCCGACCGGTCAACTCGGGCGCGTGGGCATGTTGCAGGCCCTCGTGGCGCCGGCCGAGGGCCGTGCGCTGCGGCTGCTGCACCTCACCTCCGGTGCGGCCGGCTCGCCCTTGGCCGCCCGCATGGCCGCACTCGTCCGCTCCCTCGGGGCGGAGTACTCCCACGTGTCCGCCACCACGGTCACCTGCGACGCGTCCGCGGACGACGGTGAGGCCCTGCTGGGCCTGGTGGCGGCCGAACTGGCCCTGGCCACAGACGAGCCCGAGGTACGGCTGAGCGGCGGCCGACGGCTGGCGCCCCGCCTGGTCCGGGTGGCGCGGGCGGCGCCGGCGCCGGTGCGCGTCGATGCGTCGCGGAGCTATCTGATCACCGGGGGCACCGGCGGGCTCGGCATGGCCGCCGCCCGGCGACTGGCCGAACGCGGCACGCGGCGGCTGGCCCTGCTCGGTCTGCGCCCGCTGCCGCCGCGCTCCGCCTGGAGTGCGGGCAGTTCCGACCCACGCGTCGCCGGACTGCTGGAGCTGGAGCGGATGGGCGTACAACTCCTGCTGCACTCAGGTGAGTTGACGGACGTGGCCGGTCTGCGGGCCTTCCTCGACCGAGTCCGCGAGGAACTCGGGCCCGTCGGGGGAGTGTTGCACTGCGCCGGGGCCGTCGACCGCGCGACGCCCGCGTTCGTCCACAAGGACCCGGACTCCGTACGGGCCGTCTGGCGGCCCAAGGGGGAGGGGACGCTGACGCTGCTGACCGAGCTGCGCGAGGACGCACCGGAGTGGATCGTCCTGTACTCCTCGCTGTCGGCCGCCCTGCCGGAACTGGCCGTCGGGCTCACCGACTACGCCGCCGGCAACGCCGTCCTGGACGCCGTGGCCGCCCAGCACTCCGGCTCCGGCCGGATCCTCTCCGTGGCCTGGGGAAGCTGGGCCGGCGCCGGCATGGGCGAGGTGCGTGGCCCCCGGTACGCGGAGCACGGCTTCGCCCCGCACACCGTCGAACAGGGCCTGGACCTCCTGGAGGCCGCCCTGGCATCGGGCCGCTCGCACTGCGTGGCGGCCGCCGTCGACCCCGCCGTATGGCCAGTACCCGACCCCGACCCCGGACCTGAGGAAGCGCCCATGCCCGAGCCGGACCCCGACGGTGCCTTGCGGCCGGCCGTCGCCGAGGCCGTCGCCCGACTGCTGGCCCGCGCCCTGCTGATGCCGGCCGAGCGGATCGGCCCCGACACGCACTTCACCCGACTCGGCGTCGACTCCATCCTGGTGGCCGCCATCGTGGCCCAACTCGAAGAGCTCGTCGGGGAGTCGCTGTCACCCTCGCTGGTGCTGGAGTACCCCACCTGCGCCCAACTCGCCGCCCATCTGTGCGCCGCACACCCCACGGGCACGGCCCGCTGGATGCGCGAGGAGTCGGGGGCCGAGCGGCCGCGGGCGACCGTGGCCGCCCAGACGGACGGGGCGATCTCCGCCACCGGACCCGCCCGCGAGACACCTTCCGACCTGGTCGCCGTCATCGGTGCCGCGGGCCGCTACCCCGGCGCGCCCGACCTGGAGCACTTCTGGCAGCTGCTGCGGGACGGCCGCAGCGGCATCACCGAGGTGCCCGCCTCCCGCTGGGACCACCGGCGGCTGTGGGCCCCGCAGCCCGCGCCGGGCCGCAGCATCAGCAAGTGGGGCGGGTTCCTGGACGGAATCGAGGAGTTCGACCCGGAGTTCTTCGGCATCGACCCCGCCGACGCGAGCCACGTGGACCCGCTGGTGCGGCTGTCGCTGGAGACGGTCGAGCAGACGCTGCGCGACGCCGGCTACTCCCGCGCGGAGGTCGCCGGGCGGCGGATCTCCTTCTTCATGGGATCCGGCACCAGCACCTACGGCAGCCGGGTGGCCGTCCCGCACCGCAACACCGTCACCGGCCTGAACCAGAACTTCATCGCCGCCCACGCCGCCCACGTCTACGACCTGCGGGGCCCGCACGTCACCGTGGACAGCGCCTGCTCCTCGTCGCTGACCGCGCTTCAGCTCGCCCTGCGCGCACTGGCCGCCGGTGACTGCGAGGCGGCGCTGGTCGGCGGCGGCGATCTGCTGCTGGACGAGACACCCTTCCTCAAGCTGAGCGCATCCGGCGCGCTGTCCCCGGACGGTGCCTGCCACGTCTTCGACGCCGCCGCCAACGGCATCGTGCTGGGCGAGGGGGTCGGGGCGGTGCTGCTCAAACCGCTCGACCGGGCGCTCGCCGACGGCGACCGCGTCCACGCGGTGATCGAGGCCTGCCTGACCAACAACGACGGCCGCACCATGGGGCTGACCACGCCGAACCCCCAGGCCCAGGAGGAACTGGTCGCCGACACCCTGGCCGCGGCCGGAGTCGGCGCGCAGACGGTGACGTACGTCGAGGCGCACGGCACCGGCACCATGATCGGCGACCCCATGGAACTTCAAGCGCTCACCCGCGCCTTCCGGCGCACGACGGACGCGGTCGGCCACTGCGCGGTCGGCAGCGTGAAGTCCAACCTGGGCCATCTGCTGATGGCCGCCGGGATGGCCGGCCTGCACAAGGTGATCCTCTCGCTCGTCCACGGCACCATCGCGCCCACCCTGCACTGCGAGCAGCCCAACCCGCGCTTCGCCTTCGACACCTCCCCGTTCCAACCGGCCCTCACCGCGCAGCCCTGGACACCGGAGTGCGGTGTGCGACGGGCGGGGCTGAGCGCCTTCGGGTTCGGCGGCACCAACGCCCATGTGCTGCTGCGCGAACTGCTCCCCGAGGAGCGGGAGCGGTATCACCCCCGCCGCACACCCCTCCCGCCCGCCCCGTACCGCCGAACCCGGCACTGGCTCGACCGGCCGGCGCCGCCGACGTCGCGTCCGGCGGCCCGCACACTGCTCGCGCTGGAACCGGAACCCGGTCTGCCCGTCGCCTCCGTCCCGCCGGTGCCGTCCGTGCCGTCCCAGACCGGTCCGGGCGCGGCTGCCGTGCCCCCGCGGCCCGACCGAACCCCGGACCCCGCCGACGTGCCCGCCTACGCCGGCCCGCTCGAACCCGAACCCCGTCCCCGGCCCGCCGGTGCGGTGCGCCGACCCATGCTCGAACTCCACGAGGAGCTGACCTGACCTATGTCGACCGTGGTTGATCCTCGCTTCGAAGCCGATCAGCACCGACTGGCCGGCCGACACCTGGTCACCAGCGTCACCGCCCAGGACGAGATCGTGCGCGGCCACCTCGTGCACGGCACGCCCGTCCTGCCGGGCGTCTTCTTCCTCGACCTGGTCCTGCGGCTCCTGCGACACGCGGGCGTGGACCCGGCCGCGGCCGAACTGCGCCGCTGCCTGTTCATCGCACCCGTGGTGGCCGCCGGCGACCGGGACCGGCAGCTCCAGATCGCCGTGGACTCCCCGTCCCCGCAGGGCGTGCTGCCGGTGACCGTGCGCAGCAGGCCGGTCAGCGCGGGAGTCGTGCTCGACGAGGCCTGGGAGACCAACTTCCAGGCGGAGATCCGGCTTTCCGCCCCCGAGGCGGCCGGGCACGTCGACACCGACCGGCTCAAGGCCGCGGCCGACCAGATCTGCGACGCCGACACGCTGTACGCCTTCGCCCGCCAAGTGGACATCCACCACCGGGACTTCATGAAGGTGGACGGCACCGTCTACCGCGGCGACGGGTACTCCCTCGGCGATGTCCAGCTCGGCCCGGACGCCCAGGAGTACCTGGACCACTTCCACATCCACCCGGTCACCCTGGACTTCTCCACCCTGGTGCCCTTCCTCCAGTTCGAGCCCGGCCAGCGGGAACAGGCCGCGCGCCCCTTCATCCCGATCTACATCGAGTCCTTCCGCGCCTACGCCCCGCTCGGCGCCGCGGCACAGGTGTTCGTGCCGCGGGTGGAGCAGCGCGAGCTGGACGCCGAGACCGTCACCGCGGACCTGCACATCTGTCACCCGGACGGCAGCGTCGTCGCCCGCATCACCGGGTTCCGCGCCAAGCGGGTACGCAGCGCCGACCTCATCACCCGGCTCGCCGAGGGCGCCGCGGCCCCCGCGCAGATCCCGACCGCGCCGCGCCCGCCGAAACCGGCCGACCCGCCGGCCGCGGAAGGACAGCGCACTCTGGAGACGGCCATCAGCGACCTCGTGGCCGAGGCGCTCGGCAGCGGCGACGCGCCGATGGACCAGGACCGGGGCTTCTACGACCTCGGTCTGGACTCGGTGAACCTGCTCACGATCGCCGTATCGCTGGAGAAGCTGCTCGACACCGAGCTGTACCCGACCCTGCTGTTCGAGTACCCCACCGTGAACAGCCTGGCCGCCCATCTGCGGGGCCAGGGACACACACTGCCCGGCGGCACCCCCGCCCCACAGGAACCGGTCGCCGAGCAGCCCCCCGCCCCGCGGACCGAGACCCGGGCGGCACACCGCCCCGAACCGGCGCCGCACGCCCACGACGAGCCGATCGCCGTGGTGGGCCTCGCCGGCCGCTACCCGGGCGCCGCCGACATCCGCGAGTTCTGGCAGGTGCTGCGGGACGGCCGCGACTGCGTGAGCGAGGTGCCGCCCGCGCGCTGGGACCACACGCCCTGGTTCGCGCCCGGCCGGCACGTCAGCGGCAAGACCCACGGCAAGTGGGGCGGATTCCTCGACGGCGTCGAGGACTTCGACCCGCTCTTCTTCAACATCTCCCCGCGCCAGGCCGAGTTGATGGACCCGCACGAACGGCTCTTCCTGGAGACCGCCTGGCAGACCGTCGAGGACGCCGGATACACCCCCGAGCAACTGGTCGGGCAGACCGGCGGCGCGGTCGGCGTCTTCGCGGGCGTCATGTGGAACGACTACCAGCTGCACGCCCTGGAACAACTCGCCCGCGACAACCCGCAGATCGTCGCCTCCACCTTCTCGCTGATCACCAGCCGGGTCTCCTACGCCTTCGACTTCCGCGGCCCCAGTGTCTCCCTGGACACCGCCTGCTCGTCCTCGCTGACCACCATCCACCTGGCCTGCGAGGCGATCCGGCGCGGCGAGTGCCGGGCGGCGCTGGCCGGCGGGGTCAACCTCTCCCTGCACCCCTTCAAATACCTTCGGCTGGCGGAGAACAACCTGCTCTCCACCGACGGCCGTTGCCGGGTGTTCGGCGAGGGCGCCGACGGCTATGTGCCCGGCGAGGGAGTCGGCGCCGTGCTGCTGCGCCCGCTGTCCGAGGCCGAGGCGGCCGGCGACCACATCTACGGCGTCATCCGCGGCTCGGCCGTCCAGCACTCCGGCCGCACCAGCGGCTTCGCCGTGCCCAGTCCGGACGCGCAGGGCCGCGTGGTGCTGGAGGCGCTGCGCCGCGCCGACGTCGACGTCGAGACCATCACCAGCATCGAGGCGCACGGCGCCGGCACCACCCTCGGCGACCAGATCGAGATCGCCTCCCTCACCAAGGCCTACCGCCGCTCCACCGACCGGCGCGGCTTCTGCGCGGTCGGCTCGCTGAAGTCCAACGTCGGCCACCTGGAAGCCGCCGCGGGCATCGCCGCCCTCACCAAGGTGCTGCTGTCGATGCGGCACGGCACCATCGTGCCCACGCTGCACACCGAGCGGCTCAACCAGGAGATCCCCTTCGACGACAGCCCCTTCTACGTGGCGCGGGAACGCCGGGACTGGCCCCGGGTCCTCGACCCGCGCACCGGACGGACCGCGCCGCGCCGCGCCGGGATCAGCGCCTTCGGCTTCGGCGGGGCCAATGTCCACATGGTGCTGGAGGAGTACCGGCCCGAGGGCGGCGTACCGTCCGAGAGGCCCGCCGGAGCGCAGGTCGTCCCGCTGTCCGCCCGTACGCCCGAAGCCCTGCGGGTACAGGCCGACCGGCTGCGCCGGTTCCTGAGCGAGGAGCCGGACCTGCCCTTCGCCGATGTCGCCCACACGCTGCGCACCGGCCGCCGCGCCCTGGAGCACCGGCTCGCCGTGGTGGCCCACGACAACGCCGAGCTGGTGGACCTGCTCACCGCGTACGCCGCCGGACACGCCGACCCCGCCCGGGTGTTCACGGGCCGCCCCGGGCGCGACGGCGGCGGCCGCGCGGACGGCACCGACCCGGCGCGGACGGCCGCAGCGTGGGTCCGCGGCGCGGACACCGACTGGGCGACGCACAGCGGACGCCGGGTGCCGCTGCCGACGTATCCCTTCGAGCGCAAGCGGTGCTGGATCCCGATGACCGACACGGCTGCCCCGCGCCCGGCCTCCGGCGAGGCCGGCGGGGTGACGGACGCGCCGGGCCCGTCAGCGGACGGTGTCGGCCACCCGGTCGGTACGGAGCCGACGGTTCCCGCCGAGGTCTCCGGCACGGAAGCCGTGTCCGCGGCCTCGGCCGCCCCCGCCCCTGCCCCCACCGCCGTACCGGACGGCCTGCTCGTCTACGAACCGGTGTGGGCGCGGCAGGACCTCGAGGGCGGCACGCTGCCCAACGGCGTGCTGCTGGTGCTGGACGACGACGCCGGGCGGGTCGCCGACCTGCGGCGCAGGGCGGCGGCCCGGGTGGTGGCGGTGCGCTCGGGGACGGAGTTCGCCCGGACGGGCGCCGACGAGTTCACCGTCGATCCGACCTCCGAGCAGGACCACCGGGCCCTCGCCCAGACGCTGCGCGCCGAGGGCGCCGATCCGGCGGCGGTCCTGGACCTGTGGCCCCTGACCGCGTCACTCGGTCCGTCGGCGGCGCGCGAGAGCGCCTTCGCCCTGGCGCGTGCCTGGCTGACCTCGTGCACCGCCACTGTGCCCATGGTCTACGCCTACGCCTCGGACGGCGAGGACCCCGAGCACGCGGCCGTGGGCGGCCTGGCCCGCGGCGTCCGGCGTGAACAGCCCAAGCTGGCGCTGAAGACGGTGTGCCTGGACGCGTCCTTCGGTGTCGTGGAGCAGTGCCGGGCGGTGCTCGACGAGGCCGTGGCCTGGCAGGACATCGAGGTACGGGTCCGTCGGGCGGGACGCGAGGTGCTCGGCTTCCGCCGGGTGACGACCGCCGCCGCATCGGACGTCCCCCTCGCCCGCGACGGCGGCACCTATCTGATCACCGGGGGCGCCGGCGGCCTGGGCCGGTTGGTGGCCCGCCGACTGGCCGAGCGGGCACGCGTACGGATCGCCCTGCTGGGCCGGTCCGGACATGGCGCGCAGCAGTCCGCGGCCGTCGCCGAACTCGCCGCGCTGGGTGCACAGGCCCGCTACTACCCCTGTGACGTGACCGACCACGCCGCGGTGGCGGACACCGTGTCGGCCGTCGTCGCCGACCTCGGCCCGCTCACCGGTGTCCTGCACGCCGCCGGAGTGGTCGAGGACGGGCTGCTGCTCCGCAAGGACATCGCGGGCATCCGCCGGGTCATCGCGCCCAAGATCGCCGGCACCCGTCTGCTGGACGAGGCGACCCGGGACGCCCGCCTCGACTACTTCCTGCTGTTCTCCTCCACCACCTCGGTGCTCGGCACCATCGGCACCACCGACTACACCACCGGCAACCGCTACCTGGACGCCTTCGCCCACCACCGCCAGGACCTACGGGCCCGCGGAGAACGCCACGGCCGCACCCTGTCGGTCAACTGGCCCCTGTGGGCGGACGGCGGCATGCGGATCAACCCCGCCGTGGAGCAGCCGGTGCTGGAGGTGAACGGCCTCGAACCGCTGAGCACCGACGACGGTCTGGCCGCGCTGGAGTTCGCCCTCGGGCACCCCGCCGCCCAACTCGCCGTGTTCCGTGGGGATGTGGAGCGCCTGGAGCACCGCCTCACCCTGCACCACGACACCCCGGCCGCCGAGCGCGCCGGGGTGGACGCCGACGCCCTCTGCCAGGAGCTGGCGGGCATCTTCGCCGACGTGCTGAAGGTGCCGGTCGAGGACCTCGACCCGGAGGAGGACCTCAGCGACTACGGCGTGGACTCGATCGCCGCCATGCGTGTCCTGGACGTCGTCGAACAGCGCTACGGCACCGCCGTCGTGCCGTCCGTGGTGGCCCGGCGCCGCACCCTGCGCGCGCTGGCCGATCACCTGGCCGGTGAACTCCCGGCCGTCCGCGAACCGGTCACACTGCCGGACATCTCCGGCGGGGCTCCGCAGGCGGCTGCGGCACCCTCCACGACGGCGGCCGCAGGACCGGGGCCCGTCGGCGAGCGGCCGTCGGCGTCCGGGCGGATCGCCGTCGTGGCCGCGGCGGTGCGCGTGCCGGGTGCCGCCTCCGTCGAGGAGTTCTGGCAGAACCTCGTCCGTGGCATCCACTCCGTCTCCCGTACACCTGCCGACCGCTGGTCGCCGGACTGGTTCGACCGGGCCGACCCGGACGTCGTCGAGGCCGCCCGGTGGGGCGGGTTCATCGAGGGGATCGACCGGTTCGACGCGGAGTTCTTCGGCATCAGCGAACAGGACGCCGCCTGGATGGACCCCCAGCAGCGGCTCTCCCTGGAACTGGCGCAGGAACTGCTCGACCGGGCCGGCTACGCCCGCAAGGAACTCGCCGGGGAACGTGTCGGCGTCTTCCTCGGCGTGGGTGCCAACGACTACGTCCGCCGCAACTGCATCGGCGGCCCGCCCACCACCCCGCAACTGCTGGTCAGCGCCCTGCCCAACATGGTGGCGACCCAGATCAGCCACGTGTTCGACTTCCGTGGCCCGTCCCTGGCCGTGGACACGGCCTGCTCGTCCTCGCTGGTCGCCGTCCACCAGGCCGTGCAGAGCCTGCTCGCCGGCGAGTGCGACTACGCGGTCGCCGGCGGCTGTGAACTGCTCCTCGATCCCTTCGTCTATCTCGGCCTCGGCCGTGCGGGGGTGCTCTCGAGGGACGGCCACAGCCGGGTGTTCGACCGCGAGGCCACCGGCACCGTGCCGGGCGAGGGGCTCGGCATGGTGCTCCTGAAGACCGAGGAGCAGGCCCTGCGCGACGGCGACCAGGTGCTCGCCACCCTGCTCGCCTCCGCCGCGAACAACGATGGCCGCACCCTCGGCCTGACCGCGCCCAGCCACGAGGCGCAGACCGAACTGCTGCGCACCGCGCTGCGGGCGGCCCGCGTCGACTCGCCCTCGATCGGCTACCTGGAGGTCAACGGCTCGGCCAGCCGGTTCGGCGACCCGATCGAGATCCACGCGGCCGCCGAGGTCTACCGCGGCCTCGGCAGCGAATCCCAGCACTGCGCCGTCGGCTCGGTGAAATCCAATGTGGGCGCGCTGCTGCACGCCGGCGGCATCGCCTCCCTGGTGAAGACGGTGCTGGCCGTCCAGCACGGCTATCTGCCCGCCACCCTGCACTGCGCCGACCCCCACCCCCGGCTCGGCTTCGAACGCACTCCCTTCTACCCCGTCACCGCCGGCCGCCCCTGGCCGGAGACGACCGGAAGCCCGCGTCGCGCGGCGGTCTCCTCCTTCGGGTTCGGCGGCACCAACTGCCACGTGGTGCTGGAACAGGCCCCCGAGGGGCACACCCCGCGCCGCAATCCGCTCGCCCTCACCCGTTTCGACCGCAGGCGCCGGTGGATCACCGCCGGCGCGGGCAGCCCCGGCAGCGACCTGCCGCCGGCCAGCGGCCCTCGCGCGTACGGCGAGCCGCCCGCGGCCCGCACCGGTCCGGACACCGCCACTGCCGCGGAGGCGAACCCCATGACCTCGGGCGATCCCGTCCTCGACGCCGTCACCGACCACCTCGACGAACTGGTCCGCGAAAGACTGGGCACCCCGGTCCCGCCGGACCGGGCCGGATTCCTCGACCTCGGGCTCACCTCCGCCGATCTGATGGCCCTCAACGACCGCATCGAGAGCGACCTCGGCTGTGCGCTCGTACCGACCGTCTTCTTCCGCCACCCCGACGTGCCACAGCTCGCCGCCCACCTGATCGCGGAGTTCCCCGAGCAGACCGCCCGCCTCGCCCGGACCGCTCCGGCGCGACAGGCACCGGGACCGGTCGGCGTCGCGCGGGCGGAGTCGGCCACCGCGGGACAGACGGTCCCGGCACGGCCCGCCGACCGTCCCGCCGACGGGGCCATCGCCGTCATCGGCATGGCCGGACGCTTCCCCGGCGCCCGCGACACCGCCACGCTCTGGCAGCGCCTGCTGAACGGCGACGATCTCGTCACCGACGTCCCGGCGGACCGCTGGGACCACCGGGCCGTCTACGACCCGCAGGGCGGGGACGGCCGTACCGACTGCCCGCGCGGCGGATTCCTCGCCGACGCCGACAGCTTCGACGCGGCGCTGTTCGGCGTGTCCCGCGACGAGGCGCAGGCCATGGACCCGCAGACCCGGCTGCTGCTGGAGGTGCTGTGGGAGACCGCCGAGGACGCCGCGGTCGCCGGCCGGCTGCGTGGCTCCGACACCGGGGTGTTCGTCGGCCGCTCCTTCCGCGACCACGAGGAGGAGATGATCCGCGCCGGGCACGCCGAGGGCCCGTACGCGCCGATCGGCACGGCGGTCTCCATGTCCGCCAACCGGCCCTCGCACTTCTTCGACCTCAGCGGCCCGAGCCTCACCGTCGACACCGCCTGCTCCGGCTCGCTGTACGCCGTCCACCTCGCGGTGAACGCGCTGCGGCGCGGCGAGTGCCGGATGGCCCTCGCCGCCGGAACCAACCTCATCCTCACGCCCCGGCACTACACTCAGCTGTCCGCGATCGGCGCCCTGTCGCCGAGCGGCGCCTGCCACGCCTTCGACGAACGCGCCGACGGCTACGCGCCCGCCGAGGCGGTCGCGGCCGTCCTGCTCAAGCCGCTCGCGGACGCCCTGCGCGACGGCGATCCGGTGCACGCGGTGATCCGGGGCAGCGCCGTCAACCACGGCGGTCGTGCGGGTTCCGTCACCGCCCCCAACCCGGCCCGGCAGACGGACCTGTTGCGCGCCGCCTGGGCCGACGCGGGCATCAGCCCCGACACGATCGGATACCTCGAGGCCCACGGCACCGGGACCAAGCTCGGCGACCCCGTGGAGGTCGACGGCCTCACCGCCGCCTTCGCCGAACACACCTCCCGGACCGGCTTCTGCGTCCTGGGCACCGCCAAGGCCCACCTCGGCCACACCGAGGCGGCCGCCGGCCTGACCGGGCTCGTCAAGGCGGTACTGACCGTCCGGCACGGCGTCCTGCCCGCCCTGCCCGGTTACGCGCACCCCAACCCCTACTGCGCGCTCGACGGCGGGCCGTTGCGCGTCAACCGGGCCACCGAGCGGTGGGAAACGGCCGCCGGAACGCCGCGCCGGGCCGGAGTCAGCTCCTTCGGCTTCGGCGGGGCGTACGCCCACGTCGTCCTGGAGCAGGCCCCGCACGCCCCGGAGGTCCGCGTGCCGGCCGACGGACCGATGGTGTTCGCGTACTCCGCCGCGGACGACGACCGGCTGAGGGAGGTGATAGCCCGTCAACGGAGCTTCGTCGCCGACTCGGACGTACCGCTCGCCTCGATCGCCGCGACGCTCCAGCACGGCCGCTTCCCGCTCCCCGCCCGGGCCGCCGTCGTCGCCGCCGACCGGCGCTCGCTCCTTCGCGGCCTGGACGAACTGCTCGCCACGGGGCTGACGGGCGACCGGGTGCGGCTCGTCGGCGGCGACCCCGAGGACACCGCCGCGGGGGCTGCCCGCCGCTGGACGGACGGCACCACCGACACCTGGCCGGCGCTGCCGGAGGCGACGGCTCGACGGGTGTCCCTGCCCACGTACCCGTTCGCCCGCGAGCGCCATGCACTGACCATGCCGCCGGACACGCCCGGCCGCGCACCCGCGCCGGGCTCCGGACGCGCCCCCACCAGCCTGCCCGCCGCGAGCAGCACGCCCGACGCCGCGTCAGGGTCCCTGCCACCGCGGACACAGGGCACCACGCCCGGCACCTCCCGCGGTGCGGTCTCCGCTGCCGCCGCGGCGGAACAGGCCGCCGACGCCTGGCTGCGCGACGCCTCCTACGACGGCCGGAAGGTCGCCGAGGCCCTGCGGGGGCTCGGTGTCACCGCCGGCCGGATGCTCGACGCCGACCTGCGGGCCCGGCTGGGCCGTGACCCGTTGGCGCCGGGGGCGCTGGAGACGCTGGCCGCGGACCCCTCGTACGAGCGGCTGACCCGGGTGATCGAGGGGGTGCTGCGCCGCAGCCGCGCGGCCGATCCGAGCCCGTTCGCGGCGGGGGAACTGGACGCCCTGCTCGCCCGGCACCCCGAACTCTCCGCCCACGTACGCCTGGTGGCCGAGTGCCTGCCCGCCCTTCCCGACGTGCTGGCCGGCCGGGTGGACCCGCTGGAGCTGTACTTCTCCGGCGACCACCCGGACGTCCTCGCGGACATCTACCGGGGCAACGCCATCGCCGACCACTACAACGAACTCGTCGCCCGTGCCGTGCACGGTTTCGTCGCCGCACGGCTCGCCGCCGAACCCGGCCGGCCGGTGCGGATCGTCGAGGCGGGCGCGGGCACCGGAGGCACCACCGATCGGGTGCTTCAGCTCCTCGCCACCCTCGGCCAGGACGTCGCGCGCGTCGACTACCGTTACACCGATGTCTCGGCGTCCTTCTTCCGCGCCGCCGAGCAGGAGTTCGGCGGCCGCGGGGTGCCGTTGCGCTTCGACGTGCTGGACCTGGAGTCCGATCCGGCGGCACAGGGCTTCGCGCCCGGCTGCGCGGACCTGGTCCTCGCCGCGAACGTCGTGCACGCCACCCGGCGTGTCTCCCGCAGCCTCGGCCGGCTGCGCGGCCTCCTGGCCGACGGGGGAGTGCTGGTGCTCAACGAGGTCACCTGCAATCTCGACTACCTGGCCCTGATGTTCGGGATGATCCCGGGCTGGTGGGCGTTCGAGGAGCCCGCCGAACGGCTGCCCGGCGCCCCGCTCCTGGACGTCCCGCGCTGGCGCACGGCACTGGGGACGGCGGGATTCGAAGGCGTGCGTGCGCTCGGCGCCGCGGGTCTGCCGGAGGACGAGCTCGACCAGTCCGTGCTGCTGGCGGCGGCCACCGGGCAGGTACCCGCCCAGGCAGCGGCCTCCGGGACGACGACCGCCGCGGAGGCGGCGGTGTCCGGGCCCGCGCGAGGCGCCGGCGCCGCGGACGGCTTGGCCGACCATCTCGCGGGCGTCTTCGCGGAGTTCCTGCGCGTGCCCCTCGCCGACATGGACCCCGCCGCGACCTTCGACCGCTACGGACTGGACTCGCTCGGGGCGATCCAGCTGGTGCGCAGGCTGGAGCACGACTTCGGCCCGCTGCCTAAGGTGCTGCTCTACGAATGCACCACGCTCGACGCTGTGGCCCGCTATCTGCGCGAGCACGCTCCCGACGCCTGCGCCCGCATCACGGTCATCGCGTCCGAGCCCCCCGCACCGCCGCAGCGGGAGCATGAGCCGGCGATCACCCACAACTCGGCGGTCACCGACGATCCGGTCGTCACCGACGATCCGGTCGTCACCGATGAACCGGTCGTCACCGATGAACCGGACGTCACCGACGACCCGGTGGTCATCGTCGGCCTGTCCGCCCGTTTCCCCGGCTCACCCGACCTGGACACCCTGTGGCGCAATCTGCGCGACGGCGCCGACCTGGTCACCGAGATCCCCGCCGAGCGGTTCGACTGGCGGCGCATCTTCGGCGACCCGGTGCGCACCCCCGGCCGCACCAACAGCAAATGGGGCGCCTTCATCGACGGCGTGGCCGAGTTCGACGCCGCCTTCTTCGGCATCTCCCCGCTGGAGGCCGACCTGATGGACCCCCAGCAGCGGCTGTTCCTTCAGGCGGCCTGGGCGGCGGTGGAGGACGCCGGGCACAGCCCCTCGTCACTGCGCGGCACCCGCACCGGCGTGTTCGTCGGCGCCACCTCGCACGACTACGACGGTCACCTCACCGCCCTCGGCCGCGACCGCGAGGCGCACTCCAGCAGCGGCCTCGCCCACTGCATCATCGCCAACCGCGTGTCGTACCTCATGGATCTGCACGGGCCGAGCCAGTCCGTCGACACCGCCTGCTCCAGCTCCCTGTTCGCCTTCCACGCCGCCGTCCAGGCGATCCGCGGCGGCGACTGCGACCAGGCCATCGCGGGCGGCGTGCACCTGCTGCTCACCGAGCCGCTGTACGTCGCGCTCGGCCAGACCGGCATGCTGTCGCCCACCGGACGCTGCCGCACCTTCGACGAGTCCGCCGACGGATTCGTCCGCGGCGAGGGCGTGGCCGCCGTGCTGCTCAAGCCGCTGAGCCGGGCCCTCGCGGACGGTGACACCATCCACGCGGTCGTCCGGGGCAGCGGCACCGGCCACGGCGGCCATGTGCAGTCCCTCACCGTGCCCAACCCGGCCGCCCAGGCAGGCCTGGTCTCCTCCGTGCTGCGCGGTGCCGGCGTCGACCCCCGCACGGTCAGCTACGTCGAGGCGCACGGTACCGGCACGGTCGTCGGCGACCCGATCGAGGTGCGAGGGCTGCGGCTGGCCTTCGCCGAACTCACCGGTGAGCACGGCGAGGTGAGCGAACCCTGGTGCGGTCTGGGCACCATCAAGTCCAACATGGGCCACCTCGAGGCGGCGGCCGGCATCGCGGGCCTGGTGAAGGTCGTCCTGGCGATGCGGCACGGGACCCTGCCCGCCAGCATCCACTACCGACGGCCCAACCCCCTGCTGGAGTTGGAGGGCAGCCCCTTCCACATCGTGGGCGCCACCCGGCCCTGGGACCGGCTCAAGGACGCCTCCGGCCGGGACGTGCCGCGCCGGGCGGGCATCAGCTCGATGGGCTTCGGCGGCGGCAACGCCCACGTCCTGCTGGAGGAACCGCCCCCGCGTGAGCCCGCCGCGAGCGCACCGTACGGACCCCGGCTCTTCGTGCTCTCCGCACGCGACGAGGACCGGCTGCGGGCGGCGGCCGGGCGTCTGAGCGAGTACCTGGCCGGTCACCAAGTCCCCCTGGACGACCTGGCGTTCACCCTCCAGGAGGGCCGTGACGCGATGACCGCACGGCTGGCACTGGTCGCCGCGGATCAGGACGGGCTGCGCGAGCAGCTCGACGCCTACGTCGGCGGCCGGTCCGGCCGCTACGTCACCGGGACGGCTGCACCGGGCGCCACACCGCCGGCGGGGCCCGCACCGGCGGACCCGCTGGAGTGGGGCAGGGCCTGGACGGCCGGCGCCGACATCACCTGGTCCGCGTTGCGCGCGCCGGGTACGTCCCCCCGCCGGGTCTCCCTGCCCGGCTACCCCTTCGCCCCCGAACGTCACTGGGCTGACCCCGCGCCCGGCGGTGCCGTGGAGCAGGTGCCCACGGTGCCCACGGCGCCCGACACACGGCTTCAGGACGTCCTGGAGGCCTTGCAGCGCGGCGAGTTGACGGTCGACGAGGTCGACCAGCTGATGGCCACGAGCGAGAACGGATCCCACGCATGAGCGCCGACTCCGCATCCCCGCAGGAAGGTTCCCTCCGCCGCAGCATCCTCGCCCGGGTCGACGCGGGCGACCTCACACCCGCCGAGGCCGTCGAACTGCTCAAGCCCGACG
Source organism: Streptomyces sp. NPDC057280 (assembly GCF_042668605.1). Lineage (NCBI taxonomy): Bacteria > Bacillati > Actinomycetota > Actinomycetes > Kitasatosporales > Streptomycetaceae > Streptomyces > Streptomyces sp. NPDC057280. Next base: position 33,484 of record NZ_JBHUYR010000012.1, on the reverse strand, counting down.
GACACCGCCTGGCCCTGTTCCGCTCCCGGTGGTCGCCCCGATCCGCGACCCCGGCCCCGCCGTCCGGGGCGGCCCGAGGGCTGGCGGTGGTTGCGAGCGACGCACGGTCCCTCGCCGCCGCCCCGGCCGGAGCGCTCCGTGTCGCCCTCGGCCCGGCAGAAGGGCTGCCCGAGGACGCCGTAGGCGTAGCCGACCAGGCCGACACCGCGGCGTGGGCGGCCCTGTGGGCGGGGCGCCGCGCCGCGGGCGATCCCGTACGCCAGGCCGTGGTCCTGGTCGACGTGGCCGCCGAGGACGCGGAGCACGCGCTGGACCCGGTCTTCGCGGCCGTGAAGGCCCTGATCGCCGACCGGCAGGGTGGCCCGCTGGACCTGGCCTGTGTGGTCGCCGGGCCCGGCCGCGAGACGGTGGCCGCGGCTCTGGGCGGGTTCTGCCAGATCGCCGGATTCGAGGACCGGCGCGTGCGCGCCGTCGCCATCGAGGCCCCGGACCTGCCCGCGGGATGGGCCGGGGCCGAGGACGCCGTCCGTCTCGCACTCGACGAACTCTCCCTGGCCCGGCCGGGATCAGCCCAGGTGCGCCGCGACCGGACCGGACGTGGCGTGCGCGATGTCGAGCCGGTCGAGGCCCCGTCCATCGACCGGCCGGTCTTCCGGCGCGGCGGCACCTATCTGATCACCGGCGGCGCGGGCGGTATCGCGCTGCGCCTGGCCGAACTGCTCGCCTCCCGCCACGGCGCCCGCTTCGTCCTGATGGGCCGCTCCGAGGCCGGCGAGCGGCAGCGCGCCGCCTGCGCGCGCATCGCCGAACTCGGCGGAGAGGCCCGCTACATCAGCGGCGACGTCCGCACACCCGCCGACGTCGAGGCAGCCGTCCGGCTGGCCGTGCGGGAGTTCGGCGCGTTGCACGGCGTGCTGCACTCCGCGGGCGTCAACAACGACACGTACGTGGTCAACAAGGACCCCCGTGACGTGCTCGCCGTGACCGGCCCCAAACTCGCCGGCGCCCGCAACCTCGACCTGGCCACCGCCGACCTGTCCCTGGACTTCTTCGCGCTGTTCTCCTCCACCGCCGCCTACCTGTGCATGGCCGGGCAGAGCGACTACGCCGCCGCCAACCGGGGTCTGGGCGGGTTCGCGACGGCCCGCGAGGCACTGGTGGCCCGGGGCGGCCGCAGCGGACGCACCGTGTCCCTGTGCTGGCCGCTGTGGAGCGGCGGCGGCATGGATCTGGAGGCGAGCGACAAGCGGGTCCTGCGGGAACTCCAGGGCATGGTCGCCATGCCTGCGACCGAGGGCCTGACCGCGCTGGAGGCCGCCCTGCGGGGCGAGGGCCCCGAGTGGCTCGTCGTCTACGGCGACCCTCGGCAGGCGGCGGAGTTCATCGCCGGACGCATGGCGGACCGGACCGTCGAACCCGCCCCGGATGCCGAACAGACCCACAGCACCGCCGACTTGACCCCCGACGTCGAGCGGTGGCTGCTGCGGCTGGTGTCGGACACGGTCCGACTGCCCGCCGGACGGCTGCGCCGCGACCAGGAGTTCGCCACCATCGGCGTGGATTCCATCCTGATCCGCAAGCTCACCACCGTCCTCGAGGACGAACTGGGCCCGCAGCCCGTCACCCTCTTCTTCGAGTACCGCAACGTGGCCGAACTCGCCGCCCAGCTGATCCGCACCCACCGGGCCGAGTTGGCCCGTCGCTTCACCACGTCGGTGCCGGCGGAGCAGGCTCCGGCTCCGGCGCGCGTCCCGGCGCCGGAGCCCGCGCCGTCGTCGGACGCCATCGCGGTCATCGGCCTGGCGGGACGCTATCCCGGCGGCGAGGACCTGGAGGAGTTCTGGCGTTCGCTGTCCGAGGGCCGCGACTGCGTCGGCCCGATCCCCGAGGACCGCTGGGACCACTCGACGTACCACGCGCCGGGCGGCCGTCGACCGGGCCTGGCGTACGGCGACCACGGCGGCTTCCTGAACGACGTGGCCCGCTTCGACGCCGCGTACTTCAGCATCTCCCCGCGTGAGGCCGAGCGCAGCGACCCCAAGGAACGGCTCTTCCTGGAGGTCGCGGCGAGCGCCCTTCAGGACGCCGGCTACTCCCGGCGGCTGCTCCAGGCACGCACCCGCGACACCCGAGGCCGACACGCCGTCGGTGTGTTCGTCGGCGTCACCGGCTCCTCGTACGGGCTGCTGGGCGCGGAGGAGTGGGGCCGAGGCAACCGCGTGATCGCCCCCGCGATGGACTTCTCGGCGGCCAACCGGCTGTCGTACTGGCTGGACGCGCACGGGCCGAGCATGGTCGTGGACACCGCCTGCTCCGCCTCGCTCACCGCGCTCCACCTGGCCTGCGAGAGCCTTCGGTCGGGGGAGAGCCGGATCGCCGTCGCCGGCGGCGTCTGCGTCAACGTCCACCCCAGCAAGTGGGTGGTCCTGTCCGAACTGCGGATGCTCGCACCCGGCGGCCGCTGCCGGGCCTTCGGCGCGGGCGGCGACGGGTTCGTGCCTGGCGAGGGCGTGGGAGCCGTCGTCCTCAAGCCGCTGTCGGCCGCGATCGCGGACGGCGATCCGATCCGCGCCGTGATCCGCGGCACCGCCGTCAACCACGGCGGCCGCACCAACGGCTACACCGTGCCCAGCCCGAAGGCACAGGGCTGGGTGGTCGCCGACGCCCTGCGCGCCGCCGGCGTCGACGCCCGCGACATCGGCTACGTCGAGGCCCACGGCACCGGCACCCCCCTCGGCGACCCGATCGAGGTGGAGGGACTGCGCCGGGCCTTCGGCGAGTACACCGACGCCACCGGCTTCTGCGCCCTCGGCTCGGTGAAGTCCAACATCGGGCACACGGAGTCGGCGGCGGGTGTCGCCGGACTCACCAAGATCCTGCTCCAGATGGAGCACGGCACCCTCGCGCCCACACTGCACTGCGACGACGTGAATCCGGCCCTGGACCTCGCCCGCACCCCGTTCGTGCTGCCCCGCGCCGCCCGCCCCTGGCCGTCGGCCGAGGGCCGGCCGCGGCTGGCCGCGCTCAGCTCGTTCGGTGCGGGCGGCGCCAACGGCCACGCGGTGGTGGAGGAGTACGTGCCCGCCCCGGTCTCCGAACCAGCCCCGCCGGGTGGGCCCGAACTGATCGTCCTGTCCGCCGACACCGAGGAGCAGCTGCGGACCGCGGCCGAGCGGCTGGCCGACCGGTTGAGCAGGCCCGGCGCCGACGCCCTGCGGCTCGCCTCGGTCGCCGTCACCCTGCAACAGGGCCGCGAGCACCTGGCTCACCGGCTCGCCCTGGTCGCGCACAGCGTCGGCGAGATCGCCCCCGCACTGCGCGATCACCTCGCGGGGCGCGAGGTGCCCGGCCTGCTCACCGGGCGCGCCCAGCCGGCCGCGCCGGGCGAGGAGAACCCCGACCGGTTACGGCAGTTGGCCCGCAGCGGCTCGGCCGACAGCCTCGCCCGCGCCTACACGGCCGGCGCCGACATCCCCTGGGAGCAGGCCGACCGGCCGGGTGTGCGGCGTGTCGCCCTGCCGACCTACCCGTTCGCGGGTGGACGCCACTGGATCCGTACCACCGCCCCCGCCGCCCGGGCCGAGCCGATGGCAGCGCCCACCGGGGCAGCGGCGCCCGACACGGTCACGGTCTTCCTGGATCCCGCCGACCCGCTCGTCGCCGACCATCTCGTCGACGGGCGCCGGATCGTCGCGGGCGTCCTCCAACTGGAGCTCGCCCGCGCCGCCGCCGGGGCGCACGCACCCGCGGCCCTGAGGGACGTGCGGTGGCGGGTGCCGCTGGAGGTCGCCGAGGGCGGCACGGACGTACGGGTGGTGCTGACCGAGGGCCCGCACGGAACGGCGTACGAGATCACCACCGGCGACGGCGGCACGCGGACCGTGCACAGCACGGGCACGGTGGTCACCGGGGACCAGGAACCGGCCGGAACGCTGCCGTTGGACGCCCTTCGGGCCCGCTGCCGCGGCAGCGTTCCCGGCGACCAGCTGTACGCGCGGGCAGCCGCGGCGGGCCTGGCGTACGGGCCCGCGTACCGCCGAGTGCGCACCCTGCTGCGCGGCGACGGTGAGGCGCTGGTCGAACTGGAGCCGGGCGATGCCGCCGGCGCCCCGGGCACCGTCCCCGCCGGGCTGATCGACAGCGCCCTGCACGCCGTCCAGGGCATCCTGCCGGAGGCTCTCGCCGCCCGCGCCCCGGTCCCGGCGACGGCCGGGGTCGTTCGGCTGCTCGGCGACCCCACGACCGCCCGGCATGCCCACGCCCGGCTGCTGCGCGCGGACGACACCAGCGCCCGCTGCCAGGTGGTCGTCGCCGACGACAGCGGCCGACCGGTCCTGGTCCTGGACGACTTCACCGTCGCCGCCCGCCCCGGCGAGGCCCCCGTCAGCTATCTCAGCCCGCGCTGGACCGCGATCGAGACACCACCCCGCGGGGAGGGGACGCGGGGCCGAGCCCTGGTCCTCTCCACCCCCGACGACTTCCGGCTGGGCGCACGGCTCGCCGAGCGGTTCCCGGGCGCGCTGAGCGCCGACCTGAGCCGGCTCGACGCCGCCACCGATCTGCGGCGTCTGCTCGACGAGGCGGGACCCGAGCCCGATGTGTACTTCCTCGGCGGTGTCGACGCCGCCCGCTACAGCCACGAGGACCTGACCCACCTGGAACGCAGTCAGCAGCACGGCGCGATCGCCCTGTTCCACCTGGCGCGCGCCCTCGCCACGGCCCGCTCGCGCGGAGCCCGGCTGACCGTGGTCACCAGCGGGGTCCAGCAGATCGACCCGGCCCGCCCCGCGCGCAACCCCTTCGCCGCCTCGCTCATCGGCCTGACCAGGTCCCTGGCCCGGGAACTGCCGTTCCTCAGGACCGGACTTCTCGACCTCGATCCGGACGAACTCGCCTCACATCAGGACGACTTGGGCGGCGAGGCCGGGGCCACCCTCCTGGACGCGGTCACGTCGGCCGCCACCGAGGGACCCGTCGCCGAGCGTGCCCTGCGAGGCGGGGTACTGCTGGAGTGCGAGCTGAGCCCGGTGGAGCTGCCCGCCGTCGACGAACAGGCCCTGCCGCTGCGCGAGGGCGGCCGGTATCTCGTGCTCGGCGGAGCGGGCGGGCTCGGCTCGGTGATCGCCCGTCACCTCGCCGAGCGGTACGGCGCGCGCCTGGTGCTCGTCGGGCGCCGGCCCGCCGACGCGCTGCCCGAGGGATACCTCGACGGGCTGCGCCGGGCCGGCGGCGAGGTGCACTACGCATCGGCCGATGTGGCCGACGCCGACGCCATGCGCCGGGTCGTCAGGACGGCGGACAGCCGTTTCGGCGGCCTCGACGGTGTCATCCACTCGGCGTTCGTCCTCGCCGACCGCACCCTGGAGCGGATGGACGAACACACCTTCCGGGCCGTCCTCGACCCCAAGGTGCGCGGAACGGCCGTACTGGAGCGGGTCCTCGCCGACCGGGAGCTGGACTTCGTCGCCCTGTTCTCCTCCGCCATCTCCCACACCGCCAACGCCGGCCAGGCCAACTACGCGGCCGGATCCACCTTCCAGGACGCCTTCGGCCGCTACCTGGCCACCCGGCTGGGCCGTCGGGTCCGCCTGTTCAACTGGGGGTTCTGGGGCGAGAGCGGTTCGGTCGCCACCGACGCCTACCGGACGCGGATCAGCCGCTCAGGAGTCGAACCGCTCACCGACGAGCAGGGCCTGGCAGCGTTCCGCCGGGTCATGGCCGCCCCGGTCACCCAGGTCGCGCCGATCCGGCTCAGCACGCCGCCCACCGGGGAAGTGCGGCGCCTCGCCCCGGTCTCCGGTTCCGACCTGGCCCGCGCGGCGGGCCATGGCGCGGCGGACACCCTGACCGGCGCGGACGCGCAGCCGCTGCCGGGCGGCGACTATTTCGACCGGGTCGAGCGACTCGCCCGCCGGCAGATCATGGACGCGCTGCGGGGCCCCGCCGGACTGCGGGCGGGGGAGCGGACGGAACCGGACCGGCTCGCCGAACGGCTGGGCATCGTCCCCGGCCAACGTCGCCTGCTCGACGCCGCGTTGACCGCACTGCGGCACGGTGGGCACGTCACCGCCGAGAATCTCGTCACGGACACCGGTGAGGACGCCAGTGCGCTGCGCGCCGAGCTGGCAGCCGCGTACCCGCACAGTGCGGGCGCTCTGGAGCTGATCGGCGACTGCGCGGCCGCGCTGCCCGATGTGCTCGCCGGCCGCCGCAGTGGACTGGAGGTGCTGTTCCCCGGTGGCTCCGACCACCGTGTGGCGCCGCTGTACCACGACGACCCGAGGTCGGCGTACTTCAACGCCGCCTGCGCGGGCGCGGTACGGGCGGCCGTGGCCCGCGTGCTGGACGCCGACCCCGCCGCCCGGGTGTCGGTGCTGGAGATCGGGGCCGGGACCGGCGGCACCAGCCGACCGGTCCTCAACGCCCTCGCGCCGTACGCCGACCGGATCGGCTACGACTACACGGACCTCGCCACCGGTCTGGTGCGCCGCGCGGAACAACGCCTGGGCGCCGATCACCCGTTCGTCCGCTTCCGGGTGCTGGACATCGCAGCCGAGCCGGAGCCGCAGGGCTTCGCCGAGGGCGGCTGGGACGTGGTGCTCGCCGCGAACGTCCTGCACGCCACCCCCGACCTGCGCCGCACCCTCGCCCACGCCCGCCGACTGCTGCGGCCGGGCGGTGTGCTGGTGCTGAACGAGGCCACCCGGGTGCTCGACTCCGTCAACGTCGTCTTCGGGCTGACCGACGGCTGGTGGGCGTATCGGGACGGTGAACTGCGGCTGCCGCACTCGCCGTTGCTCAGCCCCGGTGCCTGGCGGGCCGTGCTGGCCGCGACCGGGTTCCGTGACGTTGAGGCGTACGGCGTGCCCGGGGTGCCCGTCGCGGAGTCGGGTCAGCACATCGTGATCGCCGAGCGGGACGCGTGGGCGACGGTCGGCCGGGGGAGGGCGACTCCGGTTCAGGCGGCCGCGCCGAACGACACACAAGAAGCAGCATCTCCGGCCCGTCCGGCGCGGGCCGGGACGGACGACGTGCACCGCAGGGCGGTCGTCTGGCTGACCGAGGCCTTCGCCGAGAGCCTGCGCATGCGGGCCACGGACCTGGACCCCGACGCACCGCTGGAGGTCTACGGCGCCGACTCGCTGATCACCATGGAGATCGCCGACCGGGTCGAGCGGGAACTCGGCGCGGTCACCGGCCCGTTGCCGTTCATCGGGGGGACGATCGGTTCCGTCGCCGAGACGCTCGTCGCGTCGGGAAAGTTCACGGGTGAGGCTTCCGGGACCTCCACGCAGCCCGTCCCCGTTCAGGAGCCCGTCGCGACAGGACAGGCCACGGCCTCCCCGGCTGCCGGGGGCCGGCCACCGGCCACCGACGACCGGCGCCACGCCACCGCGCGGCGTACCGCCGCGAGGCCCGATCCGTCCGATGCCGTGCACCGTCCTGAGCCCGTGGCCGTCGTCGGTGTCGCGGGCCGCTATCCCGGCGCCGACGACGTGGAGGCCTTCTGGGAGAACCTCCGCAGCGGCCGGCGCAGCCTGGACGAGGTGCCCACGGAGCGCTGGGCCACTGCCGAGCACCAGGACGCGCCCGGCCGTACCCCGCACCGCTGGGGCGGTTTCCTGCACGGCGTGGATCTGTTCGACCCGCTGGTGTTCCGGATGTCGCCGCGCGAGGCGGAACGGACGGATCCGCAGGAGCGGCTGTTCCTGCGCTGCGTCTGGGAGGCCCTGGAGGACGCCGGCAGCACCGCGGCGCGGCTGGCCGCCCAGGCCGAACCCACGGGCGTCGGGGTGTTCGTCGGCGTGTCCGGAGCCCCGTACCAGCAGCTCGCCCTCGAACGCTGGGGCCGAGGGCACCGGGAGGCACCGCCCTCCGGCGCCTGGTCGGTGGCGAACCGGGTCTCGCACGTGTTCGGATTCGGCGGGCCCAGCCTGGCCGTGGACACCGCCTGCTCGTCATCGCTGACCGCACTGCACCTGGCGTGCCAGGCCCTGCGGGACGGCGACTGCGAGGCGGCCGTGGTGGGCGGGGTCAGCCTGATCCTGCACGCGTCCCACCACCTGGCCCTGTCCGCGGCGACCATGCTGTCCTCCGACGGCCGCAGTCGCGCCTTCAGCGCCGAGGCCGACGGATTCACCACGGGCGAGGGCGTCGGCGCGGTGATCCTCAAGCCCCTGCGCGCCGCCCTGCGCGACGGGGACCGGGTACACGCCGTGCTGCTCGCCTCCGGCGCCAACGCCAACGGGCCCGAGGGCGCCTACGCGTCCCCCGACGGCGCCGCTCAGTCGCGCCTGCTGCGCACCGTGCTCGACCGGGCCGGACTGGGGCCGCACGACATCCAGTACGTGGAGGCGGCCGCGTCCGGATCCCCGCTGTCCGACCCGCTCGAGGCGGCCGCCCTCACCGATGTGTACGGCGGCGCAGGGCGCTGCCTGCTGGTGGGCTCCGTCAAGCCCGCCATCGGCCACCTCGAAGCCGCGTCCGGCATGGCCCAGTTGACCAAGGTGCTGCTCCAGCTGCGGCACGGGCGCCTGGCGCCGACCCTGGACTGCGATCCGGTGCGTGACGGGGTCGAGGGGGCGGGGCTGCGCCTGGTCCGGGAGGAGACCGAGTGGGTCCGGCCGGCCGATGGTCCGCGACGGGCCGCGATCAGCGCCTTCGGTGCCGGCGGCGCCAACGCGCACGTCATCGTCGAGGAGGCGCCCCCCGTTCCCCCGCGCGCGGTCGGTGACCCCGGACGCCCCCAGGTGATCGTGGTCTCGGCGAACCGGGAGGAACAGCTCCGCGTCGCCGTACGACGGCTGCGCGACCGGCTGGTCGCCGCCGGCCCCGCGCTGCCGCTGCCGGGCGTGGCCCGCACCCTCCAACTGGGCCGCGCCGCCTTGCCCCACCGACTCGCGTTCGTCGCCGACGACACCGCCGCGGCCGTGGCGGCACTGACCGCCCATCTCGACGGCCACGGCACGGAACACGGCGTGCTCACCGGCCGCGCGGGTCGCACCGCGCGTCCCTTCCACCGAACCGACGATGTCGCGGCGCTCGCCGCCGCCTGGGTCTCAGGCGAGGACGTCGACTGGACCGAGCAGGACCGCGACCAGGAACGCGCGGTCGTCTCGCTGCCCCACTATCCCTTCGCCGAGGAGCGTCACTGGATGCCCGACATACCGGCACCGCACCCGACTTCGGACATCATCGCCACCGCCGCCGTACCGCATCCCGCGCCCGACACCCGGGCCTCGCACACCGCGGTGCCCCAGCTCACGCCCGACACCCGGCCCGCCCACGCCGTCGTACCGCCCGGCCCCGCCCCGGCCTTCGACCCCGCGTCCGTGGCGCGCCCTGCCGCGGCGTCCGCCGAGCGGGTGCGAGCCGCTGTCGTGGCCGCGATCGGCGAGGTGCTCGGGGTCAGGGCCCAGGACCTCGATTTCGCCGACCGGCTCAGCGACTACGGCTTCGACTCGGTGAGCGTGATGACGCTGGCCGCTCGGCTGGAGGCCGATCTCGGCGTCCCGGTCAGCCCCACGGCCTTGTACGCGGCACCGGATCTCGCGGGGCTGGTCGAGCTGCTCGCCGTGCCGCCGTCGTCCTCGCCGGTGGCCACGCAGGATGCGCCGGTGGCAGCCACGCAGGCCGCGCCGGTGGCAACGCAGGCCGCGCCGCGGACCCTGATCGACGAGCCCGTAGCCCGGCTTCGCTCCGGCGCCGGCGCGGTAGCGGAAGTGCCGCGCACCGGACCGGAGCCCGTGGCGATCGTCGGCATGGCCGGCGCGTTCCCCGGCAGCCCCGACCTGGAGTCCTTCTGGGCCAACCTCGTCGCGGGCCGGGATCTCGTCGGCACCGTCCCGGCCGGGCGGCCGGAGGCGAGTGCGCCGGGCGGGACCGGTGGATTCCTCAGCGACATCGATCACTTCGACGCCGAGTTCTTCCGTATCTCGCCGCGCGAAGCACGGTTGATGGATCCCCAGCACCGCCTGTTCCTCCAGGCGGCCTGGCACGCCGTCGAGGACGCGGGGCACGACCCGCACCGCCTCGCCGGCAGCGACACCGGAGTCTTCGTCGGTGTCGCGTCCTCGGAATACTCCCAGCTGCTGCTCTCGCGCGGTGTGCCGGTGGACGGGCAGATGGCGACCGGCAACGAGCACAGCATGCTCGCGGGCCGCCTGTCCTTTCTGCTGGACCTGCACGGCCCCAGCGAGCCCGTGGACACGGCCTGCTCCAGCAGCCTGGTGGCCGTCCACCGGGCGGTGCGGGCCATTCAGGACGGCGACTGCTCGGCGGCCCTGGTCGGCGGCGTCAACCTGATCCTCAACGCCAACGGCTACGAGGCGTTCGGCAGTTCGGGCATGCTCGCCGGTGACGGACGCTGCAAGACCTTCGACCATCGGGCCGACGGCTACGCGCGCGGCGAGGGCGTCGGAGTGCTGTTCCTCAAACCGCTCAGCCGGGCGGAGGCCGACGGCGACAGTGTCCACGCCGTGATCCTGGGCAGCGCGGTCAACCACGGCGGTCGGGCCACCTCCCTGACCGCGCCCAACCCGGCGGCACAGGCGGCCGTGATCGGCGCCGCGCTCAGGCGGGCCGGTGTCGGAGCCGACACCATCGGGTACGTCGAGGCGCACGGGACGGGCACGCCGCTCGGCGATCCCATCGAAGTGCAGGGCCTCACCCGGGCGTTCCGCGACCACGGCTGGGACGGCACGGGCCGTCGTTGTGCCCTGGGTACGGTGAAGACCAGCGTCGGTCACCTGGAGACCGCGGCCGGCATCGCGGGTCTGATCAAGACCGTGCTGGCGATGCGGCACCGCATCCTCCCGCCGCTGCTGCACCTGGAACGTCCCAACCCGCTGCTGGAACTGGAACGCACCCCCTTCCACCTGGTGGACGCGGCCATGCCCTGGGACCGGCACTCCACCGGGGACCACGAGCTGCCGCGCCGTGCCGGGGTCAGCTCCTTCGGTTTCGGGGGCGCCAACGCGCATGTGGTGCTGGAGGAGTACTCAGACCGGCGGTCCGCTCCGGCCGCGAGCGGAGCGCAGCTGATCGTGCTGAGCGCTCTGGACGAGGACCGGCTCGGCGCGTACGCGGCCCGGCTGCTGGACCACACCCGGCGCGTCCTGATGCGGGGCACCGACGGGGACGCCGCGCTGGCCGACCTGGCCTGGACTCTTCAGACGGGACGCTCCGAGCTGCCCAGCCGACTGGCGCTGGTGGTGTCCTCCCTGCCCGAACTGGCCGCGGCCCTGGAGGCCGTGGCCGACGGCACACCAGGCGAGCACCTGTTCCGCGGCCATGCCGGTGTCTCGGCCGACGACCTGGCCCTCGCCGACCCGGACCCGGCGCGCCTGCTGGCCGAGGGCAGGGAAGAGGGCCTGCGGCGGATCGGGGCGCTGTGGGTCCGCGGCGCCCGTTTCGACTGGCCCGCGCTGCACGACGGCGGCCGTCGGCCCGTCCGGCTCCACCTGCCGGCCTATCCCTTCGCCCGGCAGAGCCACTGGCTGCCCGAGACGGCCACGCAGATTGCGGGCACGGTCCCGCTGCCCGCGGTTGCCGCGCCGGAACGCACGGCAGCTCCCGCCCGGACAGCGCCGCTGCCGACGCCCGAGCCGCCGGCCTCGAGGCCCGTGCCGACGCCGGCCGCAGAACCGCTGGCCGCAGAACCGCCGGCCCCGTCGCCGGCCGCAGAACCGTCGGTCCTGTCGCCGGCAGTAGAACCGCCGCCCCTGAAGCCCGTGCCGACGCCGCCCTCGGAGCCCTCCGCCGTGGAGCCTGTGCCGACGCCTCGGGCACCTGTGACCGGACCGCCCGCCGACGCCGTGCAGGACCTGCGGGCCATCATCGCCGAGGGGGTCGGCATGCCCGCCGAGAGCCTCGACATCGATCGGGACTTCGCCTCGTACGGCATCGACTCCATCGCGGCGCTGCGCATCATGCAGCGCGTCCAGGCGCACTTCGGCGACGACGTCCCGATGGCCGCCATCTTCGAGTACGCCACCGTCAGCAAGCTCGCCGCACACCTGGCCGAGGAGGGCCTCGCGGCGGGGCGGGCGCCCGATGCCGCGGCCGCGGGCGAGATACCTGGCGGGCGCACGGACGGTGCCCGTCCGCCGCTGCCGTCGCCCGCTCCCGAGCCCCCGGCCACCTGCAAGGTCTTCACACTCGCCGACCCGGTCGCCCCGGACGCCACCCCGCTCTTCGCCGTCCACGGCGGCACCGGCGAGCTGAGCTGGCTGACCTGTCTGCTCGACGGCCTCGCCGACGGGGGAGCCGTCCTCGGTGTCCAGGCGCCCGGGTTCGCGACCCGGACGCCCGCCGCCGGCCTGTCGATCGACGAGCTCGGCGGCGAGTGCGCGGCGGCGATCCTCAAGACCCGGCCGGTCGGGCCGTTCCGGCTGGCCGGGCACGCCGCGGGAGCGCTCGTGGCGATCGAGACAGCCCGTGCCCTGGCTGGGCAGGGGCACGAGATCGAGCGGCTGACCCTGGTCGACCCCGCCGCCCCGGGCCGGGACGAGACGGGATCGCCGTCCGATCACCTGCGGGCCACCGCACTGGTTCTCGGCGAGGCCTGGGGGGCCCAGGAGTCCTTGGGACAGCGGCTCACGTCGGCCGGCACCGCGGCCGAGGCCGCCGGTCTCCTGGCGGAGCTGGCCGAACCGCCCCTGCCGAAGGAGAAGCTGACCGCCTGGCTGGCGGCCGCGGGCACGTGGCACGCCGCGCTGGCCCGGGCCGCCGCCGCGTACGCGCCGGCGCCCGTCACCGACGTGGCCCGCACACTGGTCGTCACCACCGCCGATGCCGGGCCTGCCGACTGGCAGCGCCTGCTGGTGCCACCGCCGCGCGTGCTCGAACTCCCCGCCGGTACAGGCCTGTTGAGCGATCCCGCCGTCGTCACCCAGCTCCGGGACGCCGACCGGGACGTGGTGATCGGGTCAGGACCGGGTGCGGACAGCGAGGTGGAGCCGGACGCCACGGACGAGTCCGTCGAAGCCGTCGAGTTCGACACGGCCGACGAGGACGAGGGGGCCCACCTGGTCACCGTCAACGGCGGCGGCCGGCGCCCGGCCACCTTCTGGACCCACCACCTCTTCGGCGACGTCAGCTACTGCGTCTACCTCTCCCGCCACCTGGGCCCCGACTACCCGGTCTTCGCCCTGGAACAGGTCGACTACGAACTCGCCTTCCGTTCCTTCGACGACATCCAGCAGATGAGCTCCGCCTATCTGGCCGCGCTCCGGGAGCGCCGGCCGCACGGCCCGTACCGGATCGGCGGCTGCTCCTTCGGCGGTGTGGTCGCCTACGAGATGACCCAGCAACTGCTGGCGGCGGGGGAGGAGGTGTCGCACCTGTACCTGGTGGACCCGCTGATGCCGGGCACCGGCGCGTGGGACGGTGTGGACGCCAGCGGGATCGAGGAGAGCGAGGGGGAGAACCTGGCGCTGATGCTGATCGGCAACTCGGCCTGCCAGTTGTGGCGGGTGGACGAGCAGATCGGCGTCGAGAAGCTGCACGGCCTCACGCTGGACGAGCAGTTCGCCACGATGGCCGAGCACGTCGTCGCGGGCTCGCCCGCCACGCTGGCCCACGACCATGTGCTGAAGCTGATGCGCAGCAAGTGGGACGTGCTCCAGCTCAACGGCAAGCTCCTCGACGGCTACCAGGCGGTTCCGCTGCGCGCCCCGGTGGACGTCACCGTCTTCCACGCGCGGCGCGGCTTCTCCGCGGAGGGCAACCCGTTCGGCATGCCGGCGATCCCCCGCACCGACGGGGACACCAGCAACGGGCTCGCCGGGCTGGTCCCGGAGCGTGATCTGACCGTCCATGTCATGGACGCCGACCACTTCACCATCGTGCTGGAGGAGAACCTCCAGAAGATCGCGGGCCTGCTGCGGCCCTCACTGGACGGGGAGTGACCGATGGAGTTCAGCGTCTACTTCTTCGCCGCGGACGACCGCCAGTCCCCGCGTGACCGCTACCGGTTCATCCTCGACGTGGCCCGCTTCATCGACACTCGTGGCTTCCGGGCGATCTGGGTGCCCGAGCGGCACTTCCAGGAGTTCGGCGGCAGCTTCCCCAACCCCTCGGTGCTGGCCGCGGCCATCGCCGCCGTCACCGAGCGCGTCGAGCTGCGGGCCGGCAGCGTGGTCGTACCGCATCACCACCCGGTGCGGATCGTCGAGGAGTGGTCGCTGGTCGACCAGCTCTCGGCCGGTCGGGTGGGGCTGTGTCTGGCGACCGGCTGGCACCGCGGGGACTTCGTGTTCCAGCCCGGCCACTTCGCCGACCGGCGCGAGTACACCCTCGACACCGTCGACACCCTGCGTGCGCTGTGGCGAGGGGAGGAACTGCCCTTCCCCGGGCCCGAGGACGGCACGCTGACGGTGCGCACCTTCCCCCGGCCCCACCAGCCGGAGCTTCCCCTGTGGTTGGTGCACACGTCCAACCCCGCCACCTGGCTGGAGGCCGGCCGCCGCGACCTCGGTGTCCTGACCCTGCTGGACAGCTGGGAGCGGCTCGCGGACAACATCGCCGCCTACCGCAAGGAGCGGGCCGCCGCCGGACTCGACCCGGCGGCCGGCACCGTCACCGTGGGCATGCACACCTACCTCGGCGACGACGAGGACCGGGTGTGGGACGTCGTCAGGGATCCGGTACGCCGGTACCTGTCCACCTTCCTCACCCAGAAGCGGAGCGACGACGGCGCCGCCGCCATGTCGGACGCGGAGCAGGAGCAGCTGGCCACGCTGGTGGCCCGGGACTTCTACGACCGGCGTTCCCTGCTGGGTACTCCGGGCAAGTGCGCCGAGGTGGTCGAGCGGCTGGCCGGCATCGGGGTGGACGAGGTCGCCTGTCTGGTCGACTTCGGGCTGCCGTTCGCCGACGTACTGGCGGGCCTGCCGCGGCTGGACGACCTGCGGCGCGCCTGCGGGCCCACCGCCGGGCGCACCCAGTCGGCGTCACCGGCGCGTCGGCTGGGCGGCTACTACGACCAGTGATCCGTCGTCCGGACACCACGGTGCCCCCGCCCGGGAGGACGGGGGCACCGGGTCCGGAAATCAGCCGGCCTGTTCCACCATAAGTTTCACCACCGATTCGCGGGAGGTCTGGAAGAAGAAATGGTCGCCCGGTAGCACGTTGAGGGTGAATTTCCCCGACGTGTGGACCTGCCATGCCTCCAGGTCGGTAATTCTGCATTCCGTGTCGGATTCCCCGCCGAAGGTCGACACTGGGCATTCCAGTGGAGTTTCCGGAAGGTATTCGTAGGTTTCCTCGACGGCCACGTCGGCACGCATGGCCGGAACGTACACCTCCTGCATTTCCGCATCGGTGCGCAGCGCCTGCGGAACGCTGTGGCAGCGCTCGTCCAGCGCGTTCAGGAAGCGTTCCACGGGCAGGTCGTGGATGGGCGCGTAGCGCGACGGCAGGTGGGGTGCGGGCTGCGCGCTGACGGCGAGCAGGGCGGGCAGCCGGCCGTGCTCGCGGCGCAGCCGACGGGCGACGTCGAAGGCGATCAGTGCGCCCGAACTGTGCCCGAAGAGGACGAAGTCGCCGGTCAGAGCTTCGGCGCAGGCGGCGGCAGCGGGGCCGGCGAGTTCGCTCATCGTGGTGGCGAGCGGTTCCTGACGGCGCACTTCGCGGCCCGGCAGGCGCAGCATCCACAGGTCGACGTCGGCGGGCAGTTGATCCGCGAGGCCGTGGTAGGCGGCGGTGCCGCTGCCGGCCCAGGGCACGGCGAGGACGGTCAGCCGGGGATTGCTTCTGCGCCCGGCGCGGAGAAACCAGCGGTCGGGGTCCAGCCGAAGGGAAGTCATGCAGCGAAATGATAGAGCAGTTCTGGTGGGTGTCGGTCAAGAGAATCGAGAATGTCTCGGACTGCGGGCGTCGCGGCGCGGGCGGGTGCGGGAATTTCGTCAAGACTTATTCCGCGGTATTGATCGGAGGCGACGGCATGGCTAGTGTCGGGATGCGACAGAGATTCACGAAGCCCTGCGCGGCCCTTTTCTCGCGGCCGGAGGAGGAATTTCTTCATGCGCGCTCTCAGCGGTGACGTCGACGCGGACCCGAGCGGCCCGTCGACACTGCACGGACTGGCGCTGGCCCAGGCCCGACAGCGGCCGGACGCCGTCGCCGTCCGGCACGCCGGGCGCGCCACCACCTACCGGGAACTCGACGACCGCAGTGCGGCCCTGGCCCGCGTGCTCCTCGACCGCGGTCTCGGCCCCGGCGAACTGGTCGGGGTGTCCATGGCACCCAGCGACCACATGGTGGTCGCCGTCCTCGCCGTACTGCGGGCCGGGGCGGCCTACGTGGCCGTGGACCCCGCCTACCCCGAGGAACGCATCCGGTTCATCCTGGCCGACAGCGGCGCCCGGACGGTCCTGGTGGACGAGGCGTCCGCCTGGGTGCCCGGCCTGCTGGACCTGGAGGAACTGCGCGCGGACCGGTCGGCCGAGCCGCGTGAGCCGACCCCGCTGCCCGAGGTGGACGCCTCCCGGCTGCCGTACCTCATCTACACCTCCGGCTCCACCGGACGCCCCAAGGGCGCCATGAACCGGCATGCCGGAGTCGCCCTGACCATGCGGGGCCTCGCCGACGCCATCGGCCTGGAGGACACCGACCGGGTGCTCCAGGTGTCGTCGCTCAACTTCGACCTGTCCGTCATCGAGATCTTCGCGACCTTCGCGGCCGGCGGCGCCGTCGTCGTCCCCCTCGCGGCAGAGCGCACCGACCCCGGCGCGCTGCTTGATCTGCTGAGCGCGGAGTCGGTGACCGTGTGGTCCTCGGCGCCCGCCCTGCTGCGCCCCCTCACCGACACCGCCAGGCGACGCAGCGGGTCACTGCCCGAGGCGCTGCGCACGGTGGTGCTGGCCGGTGACCGCTTCCCGCCGGTCATGGCCGCCACCCTGGGTGAACTGGGCCCGTCGGTGCGGGCGTTCAACGTGGCCGGCATGACCGAGGTGTCGTGTTGCAGCACCGTCTACCCGGTGCGTAAGGAGGACGCCGAACGGGACGCGATCCCCTGGGGCCACACCCTGCCGGGCCACACCGCCTACGTCCTCGGCACGGACGGCCGGCCGGTCCCGCGGGGCGAGCGCGGCGAGCTCTACATCGGCGGGGCGGGCGTCGGCCAGGGCTACTGGCGGCGCCCGGAGCTGACCCAGGAGCGCTTCGTGCCCGACCCGTTCGCCGAGGCGCCGGACGCGACCATGTACCGCACCGGGGACCTCGCGGCCGTCCGGCCGGACGGCGGCATCGAGTTCTTCGGCCGGCTGGACGGCCAGGTGAAGATCCGCGGCGTCCGGGTGGAGACGGGGGAGCTGGAGACGGCCCTGGAACAGCACCCCGACATCCGTGAGGCGGCCGTCGTGGCCCGGCACGACCGCGTCGGCGAGGGGTTCCTGGTCGGCTATGTCGTACCGGAGCCCGGACGGCTGCTCACCGCAGCCCAGTGCCGCGAGCACCTGGCCCGGACGGTTCCCGCCCACTCCATACCCGGCCGGTTCTTCTTCCTCTCCGGCATCCCGCTGCTGCCCAACGGCAAGGCGGACCGCTCGGCCCTGCCCTTCCCCGAAGAGCCCGCGGCACCCGCCGCCGAAGCCCCCGCGGCGCACGACGCACTGGTGACGGCGGTCATCGGGGTCTGGGAAGACGTGCTCGGCCGCCAGGGCATCGGCGCGCACGACGAGTTCAGCGAGATCGGAGGACAGTCGCTGGCCGCCATGGAGATCGTCGGCCGCATCCGCGAGGGCTGGGGCGCGGCCACCGGCCTGGCCGCCTTCCTGGACCACTCGACGCCGACGCGCTACGCGGCGCACCTGCGCGCGGCCGGCGCCGTGGCGCCCGAGAACTGACACACCCGCAACCCACCACCCACGAAGGGCTTTTTCGTGACCACAGCGAACGCCATCCCCGCCGCCGAGCGTGAGATCGTCACCCGGATCGGCGCCTACTACGAGAAGGACGGCATGGCCGCCGACCGCGGCGAGGTCATCGGGTATCTGCTGATCTCCGAACCGGCACGGCAGCTGGCCAGCGAGATCAGCGCCAAGCTCGGCATCCCCCGCGACGCGGTCGACAAGATGTCCGACCAGCTCGTTCCGGCGGAGTTCCTCATCCGTGAGGAGGCCGAGGACGGTGACTACTACCTGACGCTTCAGGACGCCACCTGGCCGCGGGTCATCCAGCACACCTTCCTCAGCTGGCCGAACTTCCACGAGACCATGGCCGAAGGCCTCAAGGCCCTCGAGGCCGAGGGGGCTTCCGCGGAGCGGCTGGCCCGGCTGCGGAACATGGAGAAGCTCTTCGGTTACCTCGCCCAGGAGATGCCGGCGCTCTGGCACCGCTACGAGAAGTCAGCCGCCGTTTCCTGACCGGGCCCTCGGCCGGTCCGGCTCGCGCACGCACACAAGGGGGAGTTCACCATGCAGACACCGGCTCCGATCACCCGCCCGGCGGTCGATCCCAGGTGGGTGCTCCGTCCGGAGCCCCGGGACGGGGCCGCGGTGCGCCTGCTGTGTGTGCCGTACGCGGGTGGCGGCACCACGGTCTTCCATGGCTGGGCGGCCGGACTGCCCGACTGGATCGACGTGTGGCTGCTACGGCTGCCGGGCCGCGAGGTGCGGCTGCGGGAGAAGCCCCGCACCGACCTGATCCGCCTGGCGCGCGAGGCCGCGGACGCTCTGGCACCCGGTCTCGACGGCCCGTTCGCGGTGTTCGGACACAGCCTCGGCGCGCTCATCGGCTTCGAGGTGGCCCGGGAACTCCGCCGCCGTCACGGACTGGAGGTGTCCCACCTGACCGTGTCGGCGCGCGGCACCCCGGAGATCCCGCAGTCGGAGCGGATGTCCCACCTGCTTTCGGACGAGGAGTTCCTCGACGCGCTGGACCGCCGCTTCCGCGCGGTGCCGCCGCAGATCCGCCAGGACCCGGAGATGCGGGCCCTCTACCTGCCGGTGCTGCGCGGTGACATCGCCATGCTGGAGACCTACCGCTACCGCGCCGAGCGGCCGCTGCGATGCGCGATCACCGCGCTGTCGGGCAGCGAGGACCAGGAGGCGCGCGAGGAGGACATGCGCGGCTGGCGCCACCACGGCGCCGGCGGATTCACCCAGCACACCTATCGAGGCGGGCACTTCTTCCTCCAGGAGCACCGGGCCGCCCTGCTGGGTCTGCTGGCACAGGATCTCGCGCGCACCGTGGTGCCCTGACCTGCTCACTCGTACGGGTGGCGGAGGTTCCGTTTGTCTTGTCAGTTCAGTACGTTCGGAATACGCTGAACGACATGGCAATCACACACGACGAGGCCCTGCGCTTCGCCGAGGACGTGGCTCTGTACTTCGAGCAGGACGCCGGTCTACCCAGGATCACCGGCCGCGTCATCGGGTGGCTGCTGATCTGCGAACCGTCGGAGCAGACGGCGGGGCAACTGGTGGAGACCCTGGGCGCGAGCAAGGCATCGATCTCGACATCGACCCGGCAGCTGATGCAGGCGGGCCTGGTGGAGAAGGTGTCCGTCCCCGGAGACCGGCGTACGTACTACCGGATCAACGACGAGGGGTGGGTCGCCTCGGTCTTCGAGCGCCTCGCCGCCGTCACCAACATCCTCAAGGTGCTGGACAAGGGCAGCGAACTCCTGGCGCACGAGTCCCCGGCGCGCCGGGCACGCCTGGAGAACGTGGCCGACCTGTACCGGTGGATGCAGAGCGAACTGCCGCCGTTGCTCGCTCGCCACCGCGAGCAGCGGCTTCACGATGGAGGAGAGAAGTGACCTTAGCGGCGATCGAGACGACGGGTCTCACCAAGCGGTATCCCGGGGGCCGCGGCGTCGCAGACCTCGATCTCGCCGTCCGGCGCGGGGAGATCTTCGGTTTCCTCGGTCCCAACGGGGCCGGGAAGACGACGACCATGAAGATGATCCTGGACCTGATCCGCCCCACCTCCGGCACGATCCGCGTCCTGGGCCTCGACCCCGTGGCGCAGGGCGCGGAACTGCGTGCGCAGATCGGCTACCTGCCCGGCGAACTCGTCCTGGAGGGCGCGGAGAACGTGGGCGAACTGCTCGGGTTCTTCGCCCGGTTACAGGGCCACGTGGACCCCGCCTGGGTGAGCGAGCTCAGTGAACGCCTGGAACTGGACCGCACCCGCAAGGTGAAGAACCTGTCCAAGGGCAACAAGCAGAAGGTCGGCATCGTCCAGGCCTTCATGCACCGACCCGCACTGCTCGTGCTCGACGAACCCACCAGCGGCCTCGACCCCTTGATGCAGCAGGTCTTCCTCAACCTCGTCACCGAGGCCAAGGCCGCCGGGCAGACGGTCTTCATGTCCTCGCACATCCTCAGCGAGGTCCAGGAGGTCGCCGACCGGGTGGCCATCATCAAGGACGGCCGTCTGGTGACCGTCGGCACCGTGGAGTCGCTCCAGCGGCAGGCCGTCAGCCAGGTGGAGATCCGCTTCGGTGAATCCTTCAGGACCGAGGAGTTCACCGGACTGGCCCACGTCGGCGGTGTCCGCGTCGAGGGGAACACGCTGCACTGCGTTGTCGACGGCAGTGTCGACGCCCTGATCAAGCAGGCGGCCCACTACCGCGTGGACGCGCTGTTCTGCCACAAGCCGGACCTGGAAGCCATCTTCATGGACGAGTACGTCAAGGAAGGCGCCCCCGTTGTCCACTGAACTCCCCGTTTTCGGCAAGGCGATCCGCGACCAGCGGCGCGGACTGCTGCTGTGGGCCCTGGGCATCGCGGTGGTCATGGCCATCTACACCTCGTCCTACGCCCAGGTGAAGGACCAGGGCGACGCCCTGGACTCGATCCCCTCGGGCATGGCGGGCGCCATGAACTTCGACGACCTCACCAGCGGCGCCGGCTTCCTCGAAGGCACGGTCTTCGGCCTGCTCGGACCGCTGCTCCTGCTCATCTTCGCCATCTCCACCGGCACCCGCGCCATCGCCGCCCCGGAGCAGTCCGGGGTGCTCGACCTGTACCTCGCCTACCCCGTCACCCGTCGACGCCTCGGCCTCGAACGCTTCGGCGCGCTCCTCGCCGCGCTCGTCGCCCTCACCCTGCTCATCGCTGTCGAGGTGACCGGCCTGGCGTCCTCGCAGGACATGAACGTCCCGGCCGGCAATGTCATCGCCGGCGCGGTCCAACTCGGCCTGCTGGCCCTGTTCTTCGGCGCACTCGCCCTGTGCGTCGGAGGCGTCACCGGCAGCAGGCCCGTCACCCTCGGCGCGACCAGCGCCGTGGCCGTCGGAACGTACGTGCTGAACGCGATCGCCTCGCAGATCGACGGCCTGCACTTCCTCCAGCGCATCACCCCCTTCTACTGGGCGCAGAGCACCCACCCGCTGCGCGAGGGCCTCTCCCTCGGCGCCGTGATCGTCCTGCCCGCCGCGACCGCGGTCGTACTGGCCCTCGGAATGCGGTCCTTCTCCAGGCGCGACATCAACAGCTGACCCGCGCCGCACCAGTCGCCCACCGCGCGTTCCCGTTCAAGACCCTGCCGGGGCCGGAGCCCTTTCCAGGCCCCGGCAGGGCTTGCAGTGCTGCCCACCTGCCGTTCGCCCGACCCTGTGGAGGTACGCGTCCATGGCAAGGTCAGTGATCTCACACCTGCGTGGTTACGACCGCTCGCAGTACGCGGCATATCTGGCCGGTTGCGTGATCTTCTCCTACGGAGCCTCGTGCTTCATCGCCGCGGACCTGGGCACCGACCCGCTCGACGTGTTCGCGCTCGGTCTGCTCGAACACCTGCCCCTGACGATCGGCATCGCCCAAGCACTCTTCGCGGCCCTGTGCATAGCCATCTGGGCCACGTGGAATCGCCGCCGCCCGGTGATATCGCCGTTCGTGACCTTCTTCTTCTGCGGCAGCCTCATCGACATCGCTCGCGCCGCCGACCTCGCCGAACTGCCCGTGCCGAACACCGTCCTGATGCTCATCGGCAGCCTGCTGTGCGCCTACGGATCCTCCCTGATCATCATCAGCGGCATCGGCATCCGGGCCATGGACCTGATCGCCATCAGCATGACCGAACGCTGGCGCCTGCCGTTCTGGGCCGCCAAGTCCAGCACCGAACTCGTCCTGCTGGTGAGCGGCTGGCTGCTCGGCGGACCGGTCGGCATCGGCACGGTCTGCTTCCTCGTCGTGGTCGACCTCCTCGTCCAGCCCCTGATGCGCCTGAACGGCACCGTGCTCCGCCTGCGCAACGCGGGCATCCCCAGCCTGAGCGTGGCCGAGAGCCGCGCCTGACGCGGGACACCGAGTGTCGATACGTCAACCGGCGAAGATCGGCGCGCCGCCGCCAAGGCCGCCGAAGGAGCGAAGCCGCCAGGAATCGGCATCCCGCACCCCCAGTCACCCCTCACACGGCAGCTGGTTCGCTTCCGGTTGCGGAGTGATCTCTGGCTCGGGCGAGGTCGGCTGGGTGGTGAAGAGCTTGGCCATGGAGGCTTCGGAGAGGTAGCGGCGGTCGAAGACCTGCCATTCGTCGTGGAGTTCGGCCAGCACCGCCGCGGCGAGCCGGTCCAGGGCAGCAGGGTTGGGAAAGCCCTGGACGACGTCGGCCCGCCGTTTGATCTCCCGGTTCAGCCGCTCCAGCGGGTTGGTCGACCAGATCTTCTTCCAGTGCGCCGACGGGAAGTCCGCGAAGGCTGTGATGTCGACTGCGGCGTCCAGCAGCATCTTCTTGACCTGCGGGAACTGTCGTCCGAGCATGTCGAAGCCAACGTCCAACTGGGTGCGGACCTGTTCGGCGGTGGTCTGCGCGAAAATGGTGCGGATGGTGGCCGCCACCATCTGCCCGGAACCCCTTTTCGATCACGGAGAACACGTCCCGGACGAAGTGAACCCGGCAGCGTTGCCAGGCCGATCCGAGGAAGACCGTGCGAATCGCGGCCACCAGGCCGCTGTGGCTGTCGGAGATGACCAGCTGGACATTCTCCAGGCCACGGGCCCGCAGACTGCGCAGGAACTTCGTCCAGAACGGCTTCGATTCGCTGTCACCGACCTCCCCCACTCTCGGCTCCGCTCGAGCGGGGGACCCCCATGCCCGAGGATCTCGCGGTGCCCGGTGGCCGAGATGCCGGTCGCGATGACCACGGCCTGCGAGGCGATCCGGTGATTCACCCTGGCCTTGTAGTAGGTGGCGTCCAGGAAGACGTAGGGAAAGACGGTGTGATCCAGCGGACGTTCCTTGAACGCCACGAGTTCTTCGTCGAGTTCGCCGCAGATCCGCGACACCTCCGAGTTGGAGATCCCGGAGTCCGAGCCAAGTGCCTTGACCAGGTCAAGGGCTTCCGCAGGAAGGGGCTCACTCGGCTGGGGGCGCGGCGGGCGCTCGCCGTCGATGGCCTCGACTCGTGCCCGTACTGTAGGCCGGCTGCGAAGGTCGGCATTCTGGACTGAGCACGCCGTGACCGGCGCGGCTTCTGGCCGCAGCCCGGCGTGACCTTTCGCAGCGCAGTCCTCGACGAAAAGCGACGTCCGGGGATATCGCTGGCCTGGCTCAGACGCGGTCTTTCGCGATGTCCCGCACTGGACCGTCGCAGCCGTAGGCTCCGTTTCATTTGAACGGGGAACGTTCTGGAGCCCGGTGGCAGCGGCTGCCGAGCTGCGGGACCATGATTTTGGGGCTCATCACACTCATCGCTGGGAGACGAGCCATGAAGACCAAGCCCGCATGTGGGCCGCAGCGCGACCCCGAATTCTTTGAAGAGATCGATAAACTGTTCGCCAAGTACCCTGAGGCTGCCAGTAGGTACGCGGTGAGCTGTCTGCGGTTGGAGACCGTAGTCCTGAAGATCGACTTCGAAAGGCAAGTTGGCGTCTCACGCGTTGAGGACGGCCGGATCATTACCGAGTTCCACGACCGCGACGACGACATCGTTCGCCTCTATCGCCACACCAGATGCTGCCAGTATGTACACGGCTACGAGTGCGTGAGGCTGTGCCCCATAGACGAATAACAGGATCCGCTTCCGCCCGCTAGCCGCGGCGTCCGCTCGTTCGGCTCCTGGTCGGGCTCCTGATCCCGCTTGTGGTCGGGCTTGTGGGCGGGCTCGTGACTGGGTTCGCGATCTGGCTCGCGATCGGGATCATGTTGACTGGGGAGACAGCATGGAGCGGCGGAGTGATAGCCAAGAACTTTCTGGCACTGCGGCGCCAAGTTCCGTGGAACTTGATGACCTTCCTGCAGGATGCACGTGAGCACCGTGGTGTGCTGCGGCGGGCCGGGGCGGTCTACGAGTTCCGCCACCTGGACCTTCAACGCCACCTTGCTCAGCAACCCTGTCCCCCCACCACCTGAGCAACACCCGCTGGATCGTCCGCGGCTGCGGCGCTGCGCTCCCCCGCCGGTGCCGGAGCAGGTCGTGCCGAATCGTGTGCCGGCAGCGGCGCATAGCTCTTGGCCGGGCCCGTCGTCTCGCGCGGCAAGGCCGGCTGTGAGGCTTGCGCTCTTGCCAATTGGCGCAGTGAGCCTTTTCCAACCTCCTGTGTGGGTTGGGCAGTTGGCCTGACAAACGGATGAAGCCCCTGGTAAATGGGTTTTCGACCAAGAGAACCGTCTCCACCAGAGGCTTCGAATGCTTGTCTACCCGTCCGGCGTCGACGTGTCCGGCTCTACCCTGCGCTTCCTCGCGGCTCGCCTGAGGAAACACCGTCATGCTCTCGGAACTCGATGGCGGCGCCTGGGCACGGGCCGACAGGCCCTGCTCACTCTCACCCACCTGCGCAACGGCCAGCCCTACGCCCAGCTCGCGGCCGGTTTCGGGATCGGCACCACCACCGCCTACCGATACGTCACCGAGGCCGTCGAACTCCTGGCCGCACTTGCCCCCACGCTCGCCGAGACAGTACGGGCCGCATCCATGAACGCATACCTGATCCTTGACGGAACGCTGCTGCCGATCGACCGGATCGCCGCCGACCGGCCCTTCTACTCGGCCAAACACAAGAAACACTGCATGAACGTGCAGGTCATATCCGACCCGAAGGGCCGTCTCCTATGGGCTTCACCAGCCCTGGCCGGCGCCGTCCATGACATTCGGGCCGCACGCGAGCACGGCATCATCGACGCCCTCGCCCAGGCCGGCATCACCTGCTGGGCAGACAAGGGCTACCAGGGCGCGGGCGGCACGGTCCGCCTCCCATACCGCGGCCGGTGGGACCGTCTTGCCACCGGCCAGCAGGCTGTCAATCGGTCCCATGCGAAGGTGCGGGCACTGGTCGAACAGGCCATCGCTACCCTCAAGTCCTGGCGTCTCCTGCGCAAGCTCCGCTGCTCGACAACCCGCGTCACGAGCCTCGTCCAGGCCGTCCTCACCCTCCATCTGGCCAGCTCAGACTAGGGACGGAAAAGGCTCATCGTGCCCAGTAGGGCACGCGGGGCGAGGTGCGCTGCCCGGCCGACGGGGATGCAGCTCAGGCGAGGGCATCGAGACGGTGTGACAGGAACCCCGCCATCGCGCGGACCCCGATCCCGATCGCGTGCTCGTCGGCGGCGAAGTCCGGAGAGTGGGGGAGCCCGTTGATGCCCGCTTCCGGGTTGGCGACGCCGAGGTTGTAGCCACGATCCAGCCGTTGGTGCCGAGCCTGTAGGCGTCGACTTTCCGGAGGTCGATGAGTTGCACGTGCGGACACCGCGCCTCCGCCCCTGTGACAGACCGTCACCACGACACCCCGCGGGGCGCGCGCCCCGCGCTGTACGCCCCCGCCCGCGCGTCGAAGGGGGTGTGAGCATGCCTCCCGCTCTCGACATCGCCCGCACCACCGACCTCTACCAAGGCCACGAGGACAAGCCCAAGGGCAGCTTCGTTGAGCGTCTTCCGCCCGAGGTCTGGCACCGTCTGCTCCAGACCGGCCTGCACAGCCGCACCTTCGAGCGGGACGACGTCCTGCCGATGGGACCCCAGGCCCCGTACGTCTACATCCTGTGGGAGGGCGTGGTCCGCCAGGACCGCTACCCGCTGGGCCGCGGGGACAACATTCCCTCCATCACCCGCTTCCGCGGCCCGGGCCAGCTGGTCGGCGAAGCCGCCCTCCTCTCCCAGGCCGACACCGTGGCCACGCGCTGCCTGACCCGCACCGTCGCGATCCCCTGCGCCGCCCGCTACTTCGCCGCTCTCATCGAGCGCCGCCTGCCCCAGGCCCGCCACGCCCTGCTGTGCAGCCTGGAGGACCGAAACCGCAGCGACGAAGCCGTCTACGCGATGGCGATCCGCCCGCCCCTGGAACGCGTCTCCCGGCTGCTGGCGCACCTGGCCGACACCGCCGGCATCCCCGACCCCGACACCGCCGGGCACATCGTCATCACCGGCCCCGGGCAGAAGGACATCGCCGCGGCCCTCCAACTGGCCGTCTCCACCACCGAGAACGCGCTGCGCACGCTGCGCCACCACGGGGTGATCGAGGCCCGCTACCGGCAGTTCGTCGTCCGCGACGTCGACGCGCTGCGCCACTTCGTCGGGGCCTGACACCACCCCCGACAGTGCTCTTCCCGCGAGGGCCCGCCCTACCGGCCTCGGCCCGCCCGGACCCACCACTCTTCCCCCGACGTCGCACACTCCGTGCACCCCTGCACGGGATCGGCGTCTCCCCATTCATGGAACGGACCCCCGACAGATGATGACCACCATGCTGGCGATCGGCACGGGCGCCGGCACCCTCGCGGTGTCGACCGTCTCCGCGCTCACCGCCGGCATCCTGGGCACTTACAGCCTGCTGCACCACCAGCAGGTCTTCGCCTGGATGCGCAGCATCCGCCGCACCGACCAGTCGAACGCCGAGCTCGACAAGGTCGACCAGTGGCTCGCCGACCTCTACAAGGCGCAGTGCCGCCTCGCCCACAAGCCCTGCCGCAGCGAGGACTTCGAGGACGTCACCCAGATCGGCACCATGCTCCGCGGAGTCGCCGACCACGCGCCTGCGATCTCCTCTGAGCTGGCCCGGGTTCTCGAGCGCATCGAGGAGTACGTCGACACCGCGCTGCCCGAGCCCGTGCCCGGCCCTACGGCGAAGATCCCGGTGCTGGAGCACCGCACGCAGTTGGTGAAGGCGATGAAGCAGGAGAGTGCCCGCGGCGAGTTGGCCCGGTCCGTGGTCGCCGCCCAGCAGAAGATCACCCAGCTCAAGCGCGGCTGACCACACGTCACGAGGTGAGGTAGAAGCCGCTGTCAGGCCATCCTCGCAGCGGCACCGGATCCGTCGCCACGGCCAGCCACGCTGGTCTCGGATCCGGTGCCGTGGGGAAAGCTCGCCTCACGTGGACGGAGCGCCTTGAAGTCCGGGCCCGGGTAGGTGAATGCGCTCTACGCTGGTCTATCCAGTACGAGCAGCGTGGTGTCGGGGGACAGCGATGAGCACGGCGATGGGGGCGTCTGACGGCACGTCGGACAGGGTGTGGTTTATCAGTCATGCGGGTGCGGATCGTGCGTGGGCGGAGTGGGTCGCCTGGCAGCTTCTCGAGGCCGGCCACGAGGTGGAGCTGGACTGCTGGGACTGGGGCACGGGTGACAACTTCGTCCTGAAGATGAACGAGGCCTTGGAGCAGGGGCGGATGGTGGCCCTGTTTTCTCCTGCCTACTTCGAGCTGGAGCGGTTTACGACGCCGGAGTGGACGGCGATGCTGGCCCGGCAGAAGCAGATCACCCCGGTCAGGATCGCGAAGACCCCCATACCCGCGATCCTGAGCCCGTTCATCGTCACTGATCTGTTTGGCCTGGATGAGCAGACTGCCCGTAACGCCCTGCTGGGGGCGGTGAAGGGTCCGTCCCGTCCTGTCCGGGCGCCAGCGCGTCCGCCGGGGATGCTGTCGAGGATCGGTGGTACCGGGCCGCGGCTGCCGGGATCCTTGCCGCGGGTGCGCAACCTTCCGGCACGCAACGCGGCGTTCACCGGCCGCGATAGCCTCCTGGTGCAGCTGCGGGAAGCGCTCGCGTCCGGGCAGCGCGTAGCCGTGCAGGCCCTGTACGGCCGGGGTGGGGTCGGTAAGACCCAGCTTGCCCTGGAGTACGCCTACCGGTTCGCCGGCGAGTACGAGCTGGCCTGGTGGATCACCTCAGAGGACCCCGCGCTGATCCCCGACCAGCTCGCCGCGCTTGCCGCCCGTACCGGGATCGCGCCCGCGGGTACAGCACCGGCCGAGGCGGTGGAGCTGTTGCTGGCTGAGCTGGGTGGGATGTCCCGCTGGTTGCTGGTGTTCGACAACGCGGAAGACCCCTATGCTCTCGCCCGGTTCTTGCCTGGTGGTCCTGGACATGTGCTGATCACCTCCCGCAGCCCGCTGTGGAGCACCTATGCGGTTCCCGTCGACGTCGACACGCTCTCCCGGTCTGAGTCGGTGGCCCTGCTGCGCGCGCAGGGCGCGGTCCTGACCGACGGCGACGCCGACGACATTGCCTCCACCTTGGGCGACCTCCCGCTCGCGCTCGCGCAGGCGGCCGCACTGTTGGCCAGGGGCCTGTCGGCGGCGGGTCTGAAGGAGGAGCTGGCGGCGAACCTGGTGGAGGTGATGAAGCGCAACCCTCCGCCCGGCTACCCGGCCGGTCTGGCTGCGCAGGTTCGCCTGACCCGCTCCCGCCTCCAGGCGCAGCATGCCGGGGCGGGAGCGGTGGTGGATGCGCTGGCTCTGCTGGCCCCCGAACCCTTCCCCCTGACGTTTTGTGCAGGCCGGCTTCCCGAGCAGGCCTCCGTGCTTCTTGGGGAGGCGGTGGGTTCGCGGTTGGCGGCGGTGGACGTGGTGGAGGCGATCGCCCGGCACGGTGTGGCCCGGATCCAGGACGGCACTGTGCAGCTGCACCGTCTCACCCAGGACCTGCTCACCGGTCAGATGATCCGCCCTGAACGCGATCAGGCGTGGGCGGATGCCGATGCCCTCCTGACCGCAGCCGACCCCGGTCATCCGGGGGATCCGCGGTGGTGGCCGTCCTGGCAGGTCCTGCTCCCGCACGCCCTGGCCCTCGACCCCGCCCAGCTCACCACCAGCCAGGGACGGTATGTGGTGGGCAGGGCCTGCTGGTATCTGATGGAGCGGGGGCAGCCCCGCCCGGCCCGGGAGCGGCTGCAACGGCTGTACGACGCCTGTTTGCAGCAGTTGGGCCCTGACCATGACGACACGCTGCGGGCCGCCCATAATCTGGCCCGCGCCTACAGCGACACCCGGGACTACGAGCGCGCCCGCGCGCTGAACGAAGACACCCTTAACCGCCGCCGACGCCTCTACGGAGACGAGGACCCGCAGACTCTGGCCAGTGTCGTCGCCCTTGCCATCCGGCTGCAGGCGCTGGGGCGGCACGAGGAAGCCCTCGCCTTGGAGGAGGAGACGCTTGCGGTGCAGCGTCGGGTGTTGGGAGCAGAGCATCCGGACACGCTGATCACGGCGTCCAACCTGGCGATCCGTCTGGTGGGTGTGGGTCGGGTGGGGGAGGCGGTGGTGTTGGGGGAGGAGACGTTGGCGGTGCAGCGGCGGGTGCTGGGTGTGGAGCATCCGTCCACGCTGATCACGGCGTCCAACCTGGCCATCCGTCTGGTGGATGTGGGTCGGGTGGGGGAGGCGGTGGTGTTGGGGGAGGAGACGTTGGCGGCCCGGCGGCGGGTGCTGGGGGCGGAGCATCCGGAGACGCTGATCACGGCGTCCAACCTGGCCAACCGTCTGGCGGATGTGGGTCGGGTGGGGGAGGCGGTGGTGTTGGGGGAGGAGACGCTTGCGGTGCAGCGGCGGGTGCTGGGTGCGGAGCATCCGGACACGCTGCGCACGGCGTCCAACCTGGCCAACCGTCTGGCGGATGTGGGTCGGGTGGGGGAGGCGGTGGTGTTGGGGGAGGAGACGTTGGCGGTGCAGCGGCGGGTGCTGGGTGCGGAGCATCCGGAGACGCTGCGCACGGCGTACAACCTGGCCGTTGATCTGGCGGATGTGGGTCGGGTGGGGGAGGCGGTGGTGTTGGGGGAGGAGACGTTGGCGGTGCAGCGGCGGGTGCTGGGGGCGGAGCATCCGGAGACGCTGCGCACGGCGTCCAACCTGGCGATCCGTCTGGGGGATGTGGGTCGGGTGGGGGATGCGGTGGTGTTGGAGGAGGAGACGTACGCCCGGCGGCGTCGGGTGTTGGGTGAGGACCATCCCGACACTCTGAAGTCTGTTGAGGTGCTGGAGTGGCTCAATGGGCTGCAAGGCGAGGATCTGGAGGAACGCGCTTCGGGGGAGTGACTCCGTCTCCTTCCCGCAGCAGCATGCTTCCCCCTCCCCGGGTGTCTACCAGCGCATGCCCAAGTCGGTCAGTGCCTGGCGTCGTTCGGGGCTGAGCTTGTCGGCCCGCCTTCGGGCGTTGGAGATGAACGACCCGAGTCCGAGCAGTTCGCCGTCGACGTTCTCGCGGTGTTGGCGCGGTACGCGCAGGTGTCCTTCGCGGGCGTGGAACTGGCGGGCGGCGGTCATGTTCCGCTCCCACAGCTCATCCTGCGACCGCCGCACTGGCCGCACCTCTGGTCCTGCGGCGTCAGGGTCCACCCCGAGGCTTTCCATGAGGTACTTCTGCGCCGGGGACAACTTGTCCCACCCGGCGGCCTGTCCGGCGATCCACACGGCCAGGTCCTCGCCCTGCACCACCAGTTCACCCGCCTTGCCGGGCAGCGGGCCCCCGGCCTGGACGTGCCGGAGCAGCAGCCGATGACAGCGTGCCCAGCTGATGTCCCACTCCGGGCACCATCCGGGATCGATGTCCTCCAGCGCCTCCATACGGGCCTGTGACAGCTCCCCGGCGTACGACAGGCCGGTTTCCCCGTTCGCGCGGCGTGCGGCGTTCTCACGCGCCTTCTTGGCCCCGGCCCGCTGATTCTTGAGCCAGGTGCCTAGTGCATGGCCATCCCACACCACGGAGTTGCCAGGCAACAGGTGGTGGTGCACGGCGGCGTAGTCGCGGGCGACGGCGAGGCCGGCCTCCCACGCGGAGGCGTGCACGGACCAGACCATGCCGAGGTTCTCCAGCTCCGTCACGCGCGACGCTTCCAGGGTTCCCGCGCTGTAGTACCGGCGTTGATCAGCGACAAAGACCCCCAGCGGATGCCCGCCGACACCATCGGGCCAGTCGTCCGGGGTGACGTACGTGTAGGGCACGCGCAGCTCGATGTTGCCGGTCTCGCGCAGCCAGCGGGTGGCGGCCTGGATGCCGCGTCGCCAGTACGCCTTTTCGGGGTCGATGACCCGCAGCCGCACGAACTGGGCGAGGGCGGCCGGGTCTCGTTCCTCGGTGAACCGCAGCACTCCCGCCGCCGCGGCACCCACCGGCGGAACGAGATCCGCCTCCTGGCCGTCCTCCCCGTCAGCGTCCTGCGCCAAGCCCTCGACGTCCTCGTCCTCGGAGCGCCAACTCCCGTTCCGCAGGCGGGGATCAGCAAGTGCCTCGATCGTCTCCGCATCGTGCGCCCGCAGGGCTCCGAGGACCTTACTGAGGGTGCCATAAGCATTCGAAGTCAGCAGCTCATCCGCATCCTCGTCCGGTCCGAGGAATACCGGAACGATCAGCGTGGCAAGTTTTCCGCGCCCGGGATGCAGCCGCAGGGCACGCCCAACCATCTGTACGATGTCGACCATTGAGCCGCGCGCATCCGCAAATAGGACTGCGTCACACTCGGCTGTATCGACGCCTTCACCCAAAACGCGAACGGATGAAAGCACCCGCAATTCGGCCCGCACATCCCGGCCCTCAAAGGCCGGTCCTCCGAGGAAATCTGAGGCGAATTCATCCAGCACCGTACGGCGGTGTCCGGGGGCGTGCTCGCCGTACAGCCAGTCTGCCCAGACCTGGTCTGCTGGCGGGTAGGTGTCGGGGTCGTCCTCAGTGAGCCGGCCCGCAGTCACCGGTACCGCGGCCGCCATCGCCTCCGCCTCGTTCACCCTGCTGTGGAAGGACAGCACGCGCCGGAAGCGTTCCTCGACCGCGGCCCGCATCAGCCCGGTCTGCACGGCGGCCAGGCGCGCTCCGCGTACGGCGTCTGATCCGGTTTCCTCGCTGGTCATCGCGGCGTACAGGTCCGGGTCGCGGATGTCGAGGCACAGCACCTGGTACGGGGCGACGATGCCCCGCCCGATCGCCTCCGACAAGGTGAGCTTGTACGCCACCGGACCGAACACCGGCGACCCGTCCTCCATCGACGCCACCAGGCGAGGCCGCTCACCCTCCGCCTCCCACACCCGCGGCGTCGCCGTCATGTACAGGCGCCGCTCGGCAGGGAGCTGCGCCTGATCGTGCACGGCCGCCCACGGCTTCATGCCGTCACCACTGGTCCGGTGCGCCTCATCCACCACCATCAGGCTCCACACCCCCAGCCCGGCCGTGTGCGCGCGTTGCAGGATGCGCAGGCCCACCGATGCGTAGGTCGCGAAGACCGTCACGGTCTCCAGCCCCTCCACCCACGCCACCAGCTCGTCAGGATCAGTCGTGCAGGGCAGGCCCTGGCTCTCCTCGGCCCGCAGTGAGCAGACGCCGATCATCGCGCCCGTCCGGCCCGCCCGCCGCCAGGCGCCGGCCATCTGCGTCAGCAGGTCCAGCGTCGGCACCACCACCAGCACCCGACGAGCAGAAAGACGACGCGCAGACTCCGCACCGATCAGGCTCTTTCCGGAACCGGTAGCGGCGATTACCTGCGTGCGCAGACCCTCGGGCGGCATATGGCCACCGGCCGGAGTCCCGAGAATGCGAACGACGCTATCGACGGCCTCAGCCTGATGCGGACGCAATTCCATTTGAGCCACAATGCCTCACATTCCCGGGTCTATTCAGAGGGAATCCCATCTCAGCCCAGATCCCATCCGAGTTCCAAAATGACACCTCACTCGCGTGAGCGGTTATAAGTCGATGCGGCTCTACCTGGGACGACTGGCGTCTTCTTCGTTCCATATCGAGATCACGTGCCCCTCACCATACTGCTCGATGACGATTGCTCGGGCTTCACTCAACGACGAAGCCATCAGCCGCAATTGAATTTCCGGCTGGCCAGCGATCTCAATAAGGCCGACGTACTCGCGCTTCGGCTCGCCCAGCTCGGCGTTCATCATGTCTCCCGTGGATTACCTATAGGTCAAACAAAGCCATCACGCAGCCTGCGCGATGAGGTACTCTGTCATCATCCCAGACTCAAGCCGGTCATAAGACTGACACACCAGATCTCTCGGGGAAGGACCGAAAGTGGTCGGGGTGGCCGATTCCGGTTCAGGAATGAGGGTTTGAAGGTGCGTCAGGCTGGTGCCCCGCAAGGGTGGCTGACGCTGCACCACAAGCGCACCCTCCCCCTGTAGATGCCGCTTTTCTGACAGGCCCGGAGGGCATGTCAGGTTCCGTACGGGACTGCGGAGCAGGCCGGTACGGAACAGTCCCGGCCGCAGGCCGGGACCCCGGGATCACGGAGTGATCCCGGCAGGCGGAACGGAGTTCCGCCCCTTCCGCGCGCAGCGCGGGAACCGCCGCGTAGCGGCGGCGCGTCGTGTCTGCGGAGCA